>NZ_JACLBZ010000001.1 GCF_019748715.1 Sporosarcina aquimarina
ATGGTCCTCATAGTGAGTGGCTTTTTTGTGTTCTCGAAAATATGAAAAGAGGGAGACGGCTCGTTGTGTATGAAACGGTTTGGTGTGGTGCAGTGAGAGAAATGTTCGCACTTGAGGCGGATTGGTGCGGTGAGTGGAGAGAAAGGTTCGTGTATTTCCTGGATTGGTGTGTTTCAATGAAGATTTGGCTCATTTTACGAGTGGAATGGTTCATTTGGAGAGGGATTCTGTGAAAGGTTGAAAAATGGATTGTTAGGTTTTCTTTTGATATTCATGTAAAGTGTATGAAAAGAAACGAGGTGATCTTATCATGATGACAGTTTATGATTTTATTGTGAAGACTGCTAGTGGAGGGAAGAAATCTTTACAGGCGTATAAAGGCAAACCAATGATTATTGTCAATACTGCCAGTAAGTGTGGCTTTACAAAACAGTTTAAAGAACTTCAGGATTTATATGAAGAATATAAAGACAGAGGGCTAGTGATACTTGGTTTTCCATCCGATAACTTCAATAATCAAGAATTCGATGATATTGAGGAGACTGTTGAATTCTGTCAGGTGAATTATGGAGTAACGTTTCCGATGTTTGCAAAGGTAAATGTAAAAGGTCACGGAGCGGATCCTTTATTTTGTTACTTAATTGAACAAAAGAAGGGCATACTGACAGAGGGAATCAAATGGAACTTTACAAAGTTTTTGATTGATCAGAATGGACAGGTAGTAGAACGTTTTGCTCCTCAAACGAACCCTCTCAAAATGAAAAAGTCATTGGAAAAACTATTCAATGAATAATGGGAATACTTAGTTTACACATTTGTGCCTTGACACGTTAGATTGGCGCTGATAACCTTTTAATAATCTTTACTGACAATAGTTATTTTAGGAGGCAGAAAGTTAATGTGGGAATCAAAATTTTCTCGTGAAGGTTTAACGTTTGATGATGTATTACTAGTTCCGGCTGCATCTGATGTGTTACCGAAAGACGTGTCCTTGGCCGTGAGTTTGACGGATACAATCAAGTTAAATATTCCTATTATCAGTGCTGGAATGGATACTGTTACTGAATCCAAGATGGCAATCTCTATGGCGCGCCAAGGTGGAGTTGGCATTATTCATAAAAACATGAGTATTGAAGAGCAGGCAGAACAAGTCGTTACGGTAAAACGTTCGGAAAATGGAGTTATTAAAAATCCTTTCTTCTTAACGCCAGAACATCAAGTGTTTGATGCAGAACACTTAATGGGGAAATACCGAATCTCAGGTGTTCCGATCGTCAATAATATGGAAGAGAAAAAATTGGTTGGTATTTTGACGAACCGCGACCTTAGATTTATTCAGGATTATTCAATGCTTATTGATGAAGTTATGACGAAAGAAAACTTAGTAACTGCTCCTGTAGGCACTACGTTGGAAGAAGCAGAGAAGACACTACAGCAATATAAGATTGAAAAACTTCCTATTGTAGATGAAAAAGGGATCCTAAATGGTTTGATCACCATTAAAGATATCGAAAAAGTAATTGAGTTCCCGAGTGCTGCAAAAGACCAAGCTGGCCGTCTGTTGGTCGGTGCAGCTGTAGGAGTGACTGTAGATACGTCTACACGCGTGGAGAAGTTAGTACAAGCAGAAGTCGACCTTATTGTTATTGACACGGCTCACGGTCATTCTAAGGGTGTTATTGACACTGTTAGAGAGATTCGCGCGAACTATCCGCATCTTGCGATTGTCGCAGGGAACGTGGCGACTGCGGAAGCAACAGAGGCTCTTTACGAAGCTGGTGCTGACGTGGTCAAGGTTGGAATCGGTCCTGGTTCAATTTGTACAACACGTGTAGTAGCAGGAGTCGGAGTTCCCCAAATCACAGCTATTTACGAATGTGCGTCAGTTGCTAGAAAATATGGCAAGACGATTATCGCGGATGGCGGTATTAAATACTCTGGAGATATTGTCAAAGCGCTTGCTGCCGGTGGACATGCTGTTATGCTAGGAAGCTTGTTGGCGGGTACTACAGAGAGCCCTGGTGAATCTGAAATCTTCCAAGGACGCCGTTTCAAGGTATACCGTGGCATGGGATCAGTAGCGGCAATGGAACAAGGATCAAAAGATCGTTACTTCCAGGAAGATGAGAAGAAACTTGTACCTGAGGGTATTGAAGGTCGTATGCCTTATAAAGGACCATTAACGGATACGATCCATCAACTAGTTGGCGGTATTCGCTCTGGTATGGGCTATTGCGGGTCAAAAGATTTGGAAGCTCATCGGGAAAAGGCACAGTTTATACGTATGACAGGCGCCGGCTTACAAGAGAGTCACCCGCATCAGGTTCAGATTACGAAAGAAGCCCCTAACTACTCTGTGCGTTAACTATTATTAGAGAATCGGCAGGAAGGTAAATATACCTTCCGCCGTTCTAATGTTTTACACCTTTTTTCGTCACTTTCTATGAGCGAAAAGGTGTTTTTTTGGGATAAGGATACATGATACGGCGATAATATGGTACACTGATTTTTGATATTGTCAATACGGGGGTATAGTGAGTGAAAAAGGTAACAAGAAGATGGCTGTCAGTTTTGATGGTACCGATGATGTTGTTAATGACAATCGGAATCCATACGCCTGCGGCAAATGCAGAATCTTCCTTGGGGATTCATGTAGACGGAGCAATTTTGATTGATGCGGACAGTGGAAAAGTTTTGTACGAAGAAAATGCTGATAAAGCATTAGGTATTGCAAGTATGACGAAAATGATGACGGAATACCTGATGTTTGAAGCATTGGAAGAAGGCACGATTTCTTGGGATCAAGAGTATCGGGTGAACGGATATACATATGCTGTGTCGCAAGATCGCCGTTTGAGCAATGTGCCACTTCGCCGTGATGGCACGTATACCATCCGTGAACTTTATGAAGCTGTAGCAATTTATTCAGCCAATGCTGCTACAATTGCGATCGCAGAGACAATTGCAGGAACAGAGGCAGAGTTCATAAAATTAATGAATGCCAAAGCTGAAGAGCTTGGATTAACAGACTATAAATTTGTCAATTCGACAGGTTTGAATAACAATGACTTACAGGGAATGCATCCAAGTGGGACAGGCGAGAAGGACGAAAACGTGATGCCTGCACGTTCTGTTGCCAAATTGGCCTATCACCTATTGCAAGACTATCCCGAGGTACTGGAAACTACAAAAATCAGTAAGAAGGTATTTCGCGAAGGTACAGAAGATGCCATCAATATGGATAACTGGAACTTCATGCTTCCCGGTTTAGTGTATGAGTACCCGGGAGTGGATGGCTTGAAGACGGGAACTACTGAGTTTGCGGGACATTGTTTTACAGGTACTGCCACTCGTGCTGATAAACGGGTTATTGCAGTTGTAATGAATGCTGTAGATACAAAGGGTGTTGGTTCGTATCAAGCACGTTTTGATGCTACTCGTGCATTGTTTGACTATGGCTTCAGTCAATTTACTGAAACAGAGCTTTTACCTGCAGGACACCAGTTCAAGAAACAAAAAACATTAGGTGTCATCAAAGGGAAAGAGAAGAAAGTTGGAATTGCCACAAAAGAACCTGTTAGCATGTTGATTCGCAACAGTGAGAAAAAAGAGTATGAACCTGAGCTTGTGCTCGACAAAAAGCTTGTGAAAGATGGAAAAGTTCAAGCACCATTGAAAAAAGGTACAGTGATCGGCCATGTGAAGTTAGTAAAAAAAGATGGTTCGGACCTTGGTTTTATCGATGGGGAAACAGCGGGCACTGAAGTTGTGACAACGGAAGAAGTGAAGAAAGCAGGATGGTTCTCTCTAACGATGGGAGCAATCGGAGATTTCTTTGCCAGCGCTTGGAAGAGTTCAACTGGTTTTGTAAAAGGATTATTTGATTGATGTAAAGCAACGGACCTATAAACTAGGTGTCGTTGCTTTTTTTATGTTCCAGACTTGCAATAGAGTGTCAATTCCTGTCGTGATCTCCTCTTCCGACAATCCACCAAAACCGATGAGGAAGGAGGGGGTGGACAAGCTAGGGACAGTTCGGTAGGTATCTAGGCCGCGAACTTTGATTCCCACGGATAATGCTTTCTCCAGCAATTCCTCTTCAGTACTCTCTATATGTACATGCAGCAAAATATGCATGCCAGCTTCATCGCCTGAGAACGAAATAAAAGGCTCGTAAAGTTTCAATACTTCAGTCAGAACTTGCATCTTTCGACGATAAATTTTGCGCATCCGATTGAGATGGCGGGAGAATTTTCCGTCGGCCATGAAGCGCGCAAGAATATGCTGATCGATCCTTGGAACCGAAGATGAATAGGGAATGAATGCTTGCCGATACATTTCCAGTAGCAGCGGAGGAAGCACCATGTAAGCAATACGCATCGAAGGCATAAGCGATTTTGTGAAGGTGCTCAGGTAAATAACGTTTTCGCCCTTATCCATTCCCTGCAATGAAGGGATGGGACGGCCGCGATAACGGAATTCACTGTCATAATCGTCCTCAATAATAAAAAAGTCAGGATTGGAAGCTGCCCAGTTCAAGAGAGCCGTTCTGCGTGCTGCAGTGAGCACTGTACCCGTTGGAAACTGATGAGAAGGGGTAACGTAGGCAATTGTTGCATTCGATCGTTGAAGGGCTTTTACGTCCATTCCCTCTTGATCCACTGCAATCGGGATTGTTTGCCTATGGCTTTCTGAAAACACATGCCTTGTCATCAAGTAACCGGGATCTTCAATAGCATAGCGAGCCTCCTCGCCCAGTATCCGAATAATCAATGGCAGTAATTGTTCTGTTCCGGAGCCAACGATAATTTGTCCAGGCGTACAGTCTACTCCACGTGAGTGATATAAATAACGTGCGATTTCCCGGCGTAATTCTAGGTCGCCGTGCGGGTCGCCCAACAGTAATAGATGGGAATGAGATGAATCTATTATATCGCGTGCATACTTCCTCCAATCTGAGAAGGGGAAGTGATCTGTATCAATCGCCCCTGCAGAAAAATCGTAGAGAATTGGCTCTTCCTTTATTTTTTGCACGGCAGCGGGGATTTCTAATTTCATTGGCTGCACATAGGCCAGTTCTTCAATCGCTTGAACGAAGTACCCTTTTCTTGGTTCTGCAGCAATGAAACCTTCTGCAGCTAGCTGGTCATAGGCCAATTCAATAGTTGTTTGGCTGACGTTCAGAAAGTCCTCCAACTGACGTTTAGAAGGCAGCTTCATCCCTACAGGAAATTTTCCATCAATGATATCTTGTCGAATTTGATTGTATATTTGCTGATATAACGGAATGTCTGATGTTTTCTGAAGCTCAATGAAAATCATATCCATGCTAAAAACTTCCTTCTGACCACTTCACTTATTGTCTATCTGGCTATTTCAATGTGGTCAAATTCGATTATACTGAAAATATCGAAAAGGGGGAAGAGATATGAACTTTAAATATGGTGGAGTTATCATGGATGTAATTAATGCAGAGCAAGCACGAGTGGCGGAAGCAGCAGGTGCAATAGCGGTCATGGCGTTGGAGCGGGTACCGTCGGATATTCGGGCAGCAGGTGGTGTCGCACGGATGGCGGATCCTCGCATTGTTGAAGAAGTGCAACAAGCTGTTTCTATTCCGGTTATGGCAAAAGCACGAATCGGTCATATTTCCGAAGCACGTGTACTCGAATCACTTGGCGTCGACTTTATTGATGAAAGTGAAGTATTGACACCTGCCGACGATGAGTTTCATCTTCTCAAGAGTGATTTTAATGTGCCATTTGTCTGCGGTGCACGTAACTTAGGGGAGGCGGCTCGTCGCTTGGGTGAAGGAGCGAAGATGCTCCGAACAAAAGGGGAGCCGGGCACAGGAAATATCGTGGAAGCGGTTCGTCACTTACGTATGATCAATGCACAAGTAAATAAAGTAGTGCATATGAGCAAGGATGAATTGATGACGGAAGCGCGCGACTTAGGGGCGCCATATGAAATTTTATTAGCGATTAAAGAAGCAGGACGTTTACCAGTCATCAATTATTCAGCAGGCGGTGTGGCGACTCCTGCGGATGCAGCATTGATGATGGAGCTAGGTGCGGATGGCGTATTCGTTGGCTCCGGCATTTTTAAGTCGGATAATCCGGAAGCATTTGCGCGTGCGATTGTACAGGCAACGGCAGACTTTCAAAATTACGGGCTGATTGCAAATTTATCAAAAGGTATTGGAACCCCAATGAAAGGTTTGGAAATGTCGAGGCTGGCGGATAGTGAATTAATGGCAGCGCGCAGTTTATAACGTAAGAACATGTTATGGGTGGGATGACCGTCCATGACATGTTTCCAATGGTTTGATCGACATCTATTATCATGAACCTTGTCATTGAAGATTATTTGTAGTATGGTATATCTAATTTCACATATTTCACGATGATAGGAAGCAGTAGCAACTAGGTTTTTTTAAAGAGAGCCAGCGGGTGGTGTGAGCTGGTAAAAACCGTTGTGAATCCGTCCTGGAGTAGCAGAACTGAAGTCAGTAGGTTCTTGCCGGTCAGTTGAGCCGATATCTCAAACAAGTGGACTGGGTAACCAGTCAATTTGGGTGGCAACGCGGGTAGTTCTCGTCCCTTTTATAGGGGATGGAGGGCTTTTTTTATTGTTTTTTTCTATGTGGATTATCTAAAGGGAGGCGAGTTGTATGCTAGACAGTAAAGTATTGCGTGCAAATTTTGAAGAGGTAAAGGAAAAGTTGAGTAAACGAGGAGAAGATTTAACCGATTTTGATAAGTTTGGCGGGTTAGACGAGAAGCGTCGCGAAATCTTATCGAAGGTTGAAATTTTAAAAGCAGAGCGAAATGAAGTCTCACAACAAGTTGCGCAAATGAAACGTAATAAAGAAAATGCCGATGAAGTCATCGTAAGAATGCGGGAAGTTGGCGAAGAAATTAAAGCTTACGATCAAGAGCTTGCAAAAGTAGAAGAAGAATTAAACTATGTGCTAATGCGTATTCCGAATATCCCGCATGAAAGCGTACCGGTCGGGGACAGTGAGGATGATAATGTTGAAGTCCGTACATGGGGAGATCAACCGAACTTTAGCTTTGAACCCAAACCGCATTGGGAGCTTGGAACAGACCTGCAGTTACTGGATTTTGAACGAGCAGCAAAAGTAACGGGCAGCCGTTTTGTATTTTACCGTGGACTCGGTGCACGTCTGGAGCGTGCGTTGATCAATTTCATGATGGATCTTCATCAGGAAGAGCATGGATATGAAGAAATGTTGCCGCCGTATTTGGTAAACCGTGCAAGCTTAACGGGTACAGGTCAACTACCTAAATTTGAAGAGGATGCGTTTTTGGTTGAAGAAGAAGATTATTTCTTGATTCCGACATCTGAAGTGCCGGTAACGAATTTTTACCGAGAAGAAATTTTAGACGGGGCTAAATTACCACAAGCGTTTGCTGCATATAGCACGAATTTCCGTTCAGAAGCGGGCTCTGCTGGTCGTGATACACGCGGATTAATCCGTCAACATCAATTCAATAAAGTGGAACTTGTTCGTTTCGTAAAGCCAGAAGACTCTTACGATGAGTTGGAAAAATTGACAGGGCACGCAGAGCGTGTATTGCAATTATTAAACTTGCCTTATCGCGTATTGAAGATGTGTACAGCGGATTTAGGATTCACGGCAGCGAAAAAGTATGACTTAGAGGTATGGATTCCGACGCAAAATGTGTACCGTGAAATCTCATCTTGTTCAAACTTTGAAGATTTCCAGGCACGCAGAGCTTCTATTCGTTTCCGTCGGGAAGCAGGCGCGAAGCCAGAATACGTTCATACATTAAATGGCAGTGGATTGGCAGTTGGTAGGACAGTAGCTGCAATTTTGGAGAACTATCAGCAAGAAGACGGTTCAGTCGTCATTCCTGAAGTACTTCGTCCGTATATGGGTGGAAGAGAAAAAATCGAGGCACCAAAATAATAAGAAAAGAAGCTCACTCCAGGACTCCGTCTTGGTAACGGGCTTCTTTTTTTTCTTCTTTTCTTTTCCGGCGAATGGCACGAAAAAAATTGGTCAATAGCTGACCGCATTCTTCTGCCAATACACCTTCCTTCACTTCACATTCATGATTGAAGCGAGGGTCATTAAGCAATTGATAGAATGTATGAACGCAACCACCTTTTGGATCACGCGCACCATACACTACACGAGGAATACGTGATTGCAGAATGGCGCCTGCACACATCGGACAAGGCTCTAAGGTGACATATAAAACAGCATCTTCCAGTCTCCAGCTCCCTAATGTTTCACAAGCAAGTTGAATTGCTGAAAGCTCAGCATGGGTCACAGCATTCTGAGTTGTTTCACGTAAATTATGGGCAGATGCAATGACTTTGCCGTCATGGACGATAACTGCTCCAATCGGGACCTCTCCTAAAGTCTCAGCTTTCTTTGCCTCATCTATAGCTAACATCATATAGTACTGATCATCTTTGTGCATTTCGTCCACTCCTTACAAATAGTCTATCATGTGAAAGGTCAAAATCAATATTTCAAATGTTCCACGTGAAACATTTAGGGGACGATGGATGAATTTGATTGCCTCAATAGGGAATCCGTCCATAAAGAATTATAAAAGTTTGAGTTGTTACTCAACAGAAAACTACTTTTAGTTAATTACTACTTTAAGAAATGGGGATTTTCCACTGAATTCAGATAAGTACCATACCTGGCCTTCTGATGTGTTAAAATAAAACATGTATCTAAATTGGAAGGGTGAAGGCCACGTGTTTGTTCCATTCATTGCTGTCGAAGGTCCGATCGGTGTAGGGAAGACTACATTGACTGCAGCGATTGCGAAGACTTTTAGCTATCAACAGCTTCAAGAAATCAGCAGTGAAAATCCATTTTTGGATCAATTTTATCAGGATAAAGAAAAGTGGAGTTTCCAAACAGAGATGTTCTTTTTGTGCAATCGTTATGAGCAATTGAAACAAATCAATAAAGACTATATATCCGCAGGTATTCCTGTTGTAGCGGATTATCATATTTTTAAGAATATGCTGTTTGCGCAGCGTACACTGGAAGCCAGTGACCTAGCTAAATATAAAGAAATTTACCGTATTTTGACACAGGATTTACCAATGCCAAATATCATCATTTCATTGTCGGCTAGCTTGTCGACATTACAACAGAGAATTCATGAGCGCGGACGTTATTATGAGTCCGATATGGATTCTGACTATTTACAACTGCTTTCGGACGATTATAGTTCCTACATACCTGAGTTTGAAAAAGCACATCCTGACATCTCTGTTCTCCATATAGACGGTGATCAGATGGATTTTGTGCGTGACACGCAAGACTTGAAGAATATTTTGGCTAGAGTGGATGCAGCTGTACAGAAAGGTTTGAATTTGAATGAAACTACATGAAATTCCAAAGAATAGCGTTTTTGCAGTGGCAGGAATGGTAGGTGTAGGTAAGTCTACGATGACTAAAGCTCTTGCATCGCGTCTTGGCTTTCAAGCATCCTTTGAAAATGTAGCAGAAAACCCTTATTTAGACCGTTTTTATAGTGATTTTGAACGGTGGAGTTTTCACTTGCAGATCTTCTTTTTGGCAGAACGTTTTAAAGAGCAGAAGCGGATTTTTGAAAATGGCGGTGGCTTTGTACAAGATCGCTCTATTTACGAGGATGTTGGAATTTTTGCGAAAATGCATGCTGATGAAGGTACGATGGATAGTGTGGATTATACCACTTACATGAATTTGTTCGAAGCGATGGTCATGACTCCTTACTTTCCGCATCCAGACGCCTTAATTTACTTGGAAGGTTCATTGGAATCGATACTTGAACGAATCGAACGGCGGGGAAGAGAGATGGAGTTGCAGACGTCTCGCGGTTATTGGGAAGAAACACATCGTCGATATGAGAAATGGATTGATTCGTTCACGGCATGCCCTGTCGTACGATTGAATATTGAGGACTATGATGTATTGAGGAATGAACAAGATGTGGATCAAATTATTGATAAAATAGCGAATGTGATAAAAAAAGAGCCGACTCCCGATAAGTAATGGGGGATGTCGCCTCTCTGGACTTTTAATGTGCTGGGACTTCTGTGAAGAATTCTTGATATAATTCACGTAGGACGAGATTTTCATCCTTTTCTTGAATACCGAAAACCAAACTGACTTCAGAGGATCCTTGGTTGATCATTTCGATATTGGCGCCTGTCCGTGCAATAGCGGATGCCGCACGTGCTGCCAGACCTCGAGTATGACGCATGCCTTCTCCTACAAGTACGACCATGGAATAGTCATGTTGGAAATGCACATCGTCGGGGTGCAACTCTGTTTCGATGCGATTTATAATACGCGCTTCTTTTTCATCCGTTAAGTGTTCGCTGCGAATAATAACGGAGAGGTTGTCGATTCCTGACGGTGTATGCTCATAAGGAATTTCTTCTTCCTCGAGAATTTGCAGCAAGTGGCGTCCGAAACCGATTTCTAAGTTCATCAAGTATTTATCTACGAATAGCGTTGAGAAGCCACTATCAGCCGCAATGCCGACGACGGATTGGAGTGCATGGTCTCGGTTTCGTACGATCATGGTACCCGGCGCGCTAGGATTGTTCGTGTTTTTGATGCATACAGGAATCTTGTGGCGAAATGCTGGAACCAGTGCTTCCTCATGGAAAACTGTAAAGCCTGCGTAGGCAAGTTCACGCATCTCTCGATAGGTCATCGTATCAATTGCCTGTGGGTTCTCGATGACTGTTGGATTCGCTGAAAAAACGCAATCCACGTCGGTGAAATTTTCATAAAGTTCTGCGTTTGTAGCGGCTGCTAAGAGTGCACCCGTAATGTCGGAGCCTCCCCGATTGAATGTACGCAATGTTCCATCTTCTGTATAGCCAAAAAAGCCTGGGAATACGACAATGCCCTTTTTATCGCGTAAAGTGCATAGTTTTTCATTACCTTCAGGTAAAGCGCGAACGCGTTCTGGGCGGTGGTTAACGAGCAGACCACCTTCACGCGGATTAACATACTCTGCGTCAATACCAATATGTTGGAAATACGCAGCAATTAATTTCGCATTGTTGTCTTCACCGGCAGCTTTTAGACTATCTATATACAAGATTTCATCTGATTGATCTTTCTTTAACCGTCGAATTAAATCTTGTTCGATGATTTGAGCAATCCCGCTATCGAGATCAAGACCTTCAGCGATTTGTTGATAGCGTTCCACGACATTATGTAATGCATCAGTCGTATCTTTTCCGGCTAGTGAAGTGTCTGCCAGGTCAATCAGCAGGTCTGTCACTTTAATATCTTCAGAAAAGCGTTTACCCGGAGCAGAAACTACGACGATTTTTCTAGAGGGATCAGACACGACAATGTCGACCACTTTACGGATTTGTTCCGCAGATGCGACGGAAGTTCCGCCAAATTTACAAACTTTCATTATATACCAGATCCTATCTATTTGAGATTATCTATCTATTATTTTAGAAAATTCATGATAACGGGTTGTTATTGAAGGCGGAATTCTCTATAATTGTCCTTATGCGAAGAACGATTGTTTTTTCATAGTGTACATTGTAGATGGGAGAATCGTCAAATGAAAAATGAAATTAATATTGGTTTGCTTGGCTACGGAGTTGTAGGAAGCGGCGTGGCAACCATCTTACATAACCATCAGGAAGATTTACGCCACAAGTTAGGTGTCCCTGTATCGATTAAGAAAGTAGTCGTTAAGGATTTAGAGAAAAAGCGTAACGGTGTTATATCGAAAGAAATGTTTACAACTTCTTTGGATGAAGTTCTCAATGATCCGGAAATTGATTTAGTGGTAGAAGTAATGGGAGGAACGTCAGCCGCTCAAGAGGCAATACGACGTTCATTGGAAGCAGGCAAAGGTGTTGTGACTGCAAACAAAGATGTCATGGCAGAGTCAGGTCCTGAATTATTGAAACTGGCAGATGAAAATAAATGTGATCTATTATATGAAGCGAGTGTAGGTGGAGGAATTCCATTGATCCGCACGCTGGAAGATGGATTAGCGTCCGACCGGATTACCGCATTGACAGGTATCGTCAATGGAACAACGAACTTTATTCTTACAAAAATGAAGCATGAAAATAAAACTTATGAGGATGCACTTGCAGAAGCAACGGAATTAGGATTTGCAGAAGCAGATCCATCTGCAGATGTTGATGGTATCGATGCTGCTCGAAAAATGGTAATCTTGGCTTCATTATCATTCTCTACGGAAGTCCGTCTTGATGATGTGTTCGTCCGTGGTATGAAAGAAATCAAAGATGGTGATTTGCAGCTGGCAGAACAGTTTGGTTATACAATCAAAATGGCTGGCTCTGCACGTAAAGACGAGGAGGGCATCGAGGTAGCGGTGGAACCGGTTTTCTTCCCGAACTCTCACCCGTTGGCAACGGTCAATAATGAATTCAATGCGGTATATGTCTACGGTGATGCAGTCGGTGAAACAATGTTCTATGGACCTGGAGCGGGCTCCATGCCAACCGCGACTTCAGTAACAGGTGATGTGGTAGCCGCTTGCCGTAATTTATTGCTAGGCGTGAATGGTAAGAGATTACATGCTCCGCAATATGAGCGAAAAGTGAAGAGTGACGATCAGAAGTATGCTCGCTATTTCCATCGAATTACGGTACGCGATGAAGTAGGCGTTTTGACGGAACTGACTTCTATATACAGCCATCATAAAGCAAGTTTAGCTACGGTCGTTCAAGACTCAGAGCTGCATGAAGAAGGTGCGGACTTAATTTTCATTACCCATAAAATATCTCGTCAACAACATTTGGATATTTTACAGGACTTAAAAGATACACCAATGGTCATTGACATTTCGAGTCATTACCGGGTGGAAGGAGAATAATTTATTATGAGACGATGGAATGGATTGATCGAAGAATATAAGGAATGGCTGCCTGTTACTGAGAACACACCTGCATTGACTTTGCAGGAGGGGAATACACCGCTGATTCACTTGGAGAACTTGTCGAAGCAGTGGGGAATCAATCTCTATGTAAAAACGGAAGGTACAAATCCTACAGGTTCATTTAAAGACCGCGGTATGGTCATGGCGGTTGCCAAAGCGAAAGAGGAAGGGAAAACTGCATTGATCTGCGCATCAACGGGTAACACATCCGCTGCTGCAGCGGCGTACGGTGCACGTGCCGGAATGCGGACAATTGTCGTAATCCCGGAAGGTCGCATCGCGCTTGGTAAATTGGCACAGGCAAAAATGTATGGAGCAGAAATTGTAGCAATCAAAGGTAACTTCGACGAAGCACTTCGTATGGTCCGTGAAGTCGGTGAAGGAAAGATTGCATTGGTGAATTCCGTTAACCCTTATCGTTTGGAAGGTCAAAAGACCGTAGCATTCGAAGCGATCGAGCAGCTCGGCAAAGTGCCGGATATCTTCGCATTGCCTGTTGGAAATGCCGGAAATATCTCTGCTGCGTGGAAAGGCTTCAAAGAGTACGCGGAGAAAAAAGGTACAGGTACACCGAAGTTACTAGGCGTACAAGCGGATGGGGCAGCGCCAATTGTTTATGATCGTGTATTCGAAGAGCCAGAAACTGTTGCAACGGCCATTCGCATTGGGAATCCTGCAAGTTGGCACCTAGCGACTCAAGCATTAGAAGAATCTGGCGGCGATATTCTCTCCGCAACAGACGAAGAAATTCTAGAAGCCTATCAATTACTTGCTGCGTCAGATGGAATCTTCGCGGAGCCTGCGTCTTGTGCAACGATTGCAGGAATCAAAAAACGTTTAGATGCCGGATTAATTGATAAAGGTACAACCATTGTCGGAATCCTGACAGGAAATGGCTTGAAGGACCCTGAGACAGCGATTAACGTTAACTCCGATAAGCCATTAATGACGAATGAACAATTTGATAACTTTCTTAAAGAATTGAAAGAGGGGAACGACTAATGACGGAAGCCGGTTTTTCAGTGACCGTGCCAGCCACGACGGCGAATCTCGGACCCGGCTTCGATCATTTAGGTCTTGCCCTTTCACTTAAAATGACAATAGAAGTATCTTCTGCCGCACAGTGGCATATTCAGTATCAAGATAAGGAATATGCCTCGCTGCCAACAGACGAAACAAATTTAATTGTACAGACCATTCAACAGGTAGCTTCACGATATGGTCAAGTTGTAGCGCCCCACAAGTTGGTTGTTTACTCTGATATTCCTTTAGGAAAAGGTTTAGGGAGCAGTGCAACAGCAATTGCTGCAGGAATTGAAATTGCGAGCGAACTGGCAGAGCTGCATTTATCACCTCAAGATAAACTCCGAATCGGCAGTGAGTTGGAGGGGCATGCAGATAACATAACGGCTGCATTGCTCGGTGGGATTACTGTATCCTATTTTACAGAAGAACAGATGGAAGTCCTGACATTCCCTGCACCCCCGATTGGCGTCGTGATAATGGTTCCGCCGGTCGCATTGAAAACAGAAGCTTCTCGCGGACTATTGCCTGAGCAAGTGACGCATAAGACAGCGATTCAAGGAAGTGCAGCGGGCAGTTTGATGACAGCAGCAATTGCGCAAGCTGACTGGGTAACAGCGGGCCGTATGATGGAACGAGATATTTTTCACGAACCATACCGTAAGATCGGATTTCCTGAATTTGATGAAATTCGATTAGCGTGTAAAGAAATCGGTGCGTACGGCATGACGATCAGTGGGGCAGGTCCCTCACTTTTCATTGCTGTCCCGCCTGAGACCGAGCAACAAGTAGCAGCTTTGCTTGATCAACGTTTTCCGCATTATCAGGCGATTGCGTTGCAACCAGCAGAGCAAGGTGCGTATATTTCAAAATAAAGAAGCATCCGGGCTATATGCTCGGATGCTTCTTTATTTTTATGCAATAAAAAAACGTTACATCATGTAACGTGTAATGTCAAAAATATGGCGGAGGAAGAGGGATTCGAACCCCCGCGGGCTTTAACACCCCTGTCGGTTTTCAAGACCGATCCCTTCAGCCGGGCTTGGGTATTCCTCCGTGTTGGACAAGTAATACTTTATCATGTTCTAAAAGTAATGTCAACGGTTATTCTTTAACTTTTCTTTTCTTCGATAAAATATGCGCCATATATAGAAACTTAGTAGGCCAGCCGCTTGAACAGCAACCGCATAAGTAAAGTTCAAATTTGAATTTGAGTAGATCATGATAAGTAAACCGATTAGGACAGCCGGCAGTACAACCACTGTGTACATACGCACTTCAGGGTTTCGAAAACTTAGTTCAAACTCTTTCATTTGAAACACCGCCTTTCTATATATTCTATCGTATTCAACACGTTGGTACAATAAATGTTTGATTTTTAGTGTGGAAGCTGTATAATTAGAAATGCCGTGCTAGGTGGGGAATTAGCGGTGCCCTGTAACTTGCAATCCGCTCTAGCAAGACTGAACTCCTTCTCGAGGCTGTCCGCATGTAGGGTCTGCCTCTTGCACGTAGTGTTGACGTCTGGGTCCTGCGCAATGGGAACCCATGAACCATGTCAGGTCCGGAAGGAAGCAGCATTAAGTGGACTCTCTCATGTGCCGCGGGGTAGCCTAGGCCGAGCCAACGACAAGAGTAACGCTTATGTGCGGCAGTCGAAGGAAGGTGCACGGCTTTAATTGAACAATTCACTCGTCCGTTCTTAGAATGGGCGAGTTTTTTATGTCCTGAAAATGGTGTATACTTTGAAGGATAATGAATTCATCTAACGAAAGGGAGCGATTTGCGATGGCGGAGAAACAAATGAACGTAGAAAGTTTTAATTTGGATCACACGAAAGTAAAAGCACCTTATATTCGATTAGCAGGAACTTCTGAAGGACAGAACGGGGACAAAATTTATAAGTACGATTTGCGTTTTTGTCAACCAAATAAAGAGCATATGGATATGCCTTCCATTCATTCATTGGAACATATGATGGCAGAGTTTAGCAGGAATCATTTAGACCAAATTGTGGATATCAGTCCGATGGGTTGCCAAACCGGTTATTATTTAGCAGTCATCAACCATGAAGACTATGAAGAGATCCTTTCTATAGTAGAAAAAACATTGAATGACGTGTTAGTGGCTACCGAAGTGCCTGCTTGTAATGAAGTACAGTGCGGTTGGGCAGCAAGCCACAGTTTAGAAGGAGCCAAGGAGCTTGCACGTAATATGCTGTCGAAGAAAGATGAGTGGACTGAGATTTTTGCGTAAGACTTTCAAGAGATCGTAAAGCCATAAAAGCAGTATTCATGCTATAATAGAAGTATTATGCAAAATGGAGAAAAGGGGGAAATGCAGTTGATTTATCAAGCATTATATCGAGCCTATAGACCGCAGACATTCGGCGAAATGTCCGGTCAGCAGGCTATCAAGCAGACACTGCAAAATACCCTTCTCCATCAGAAAACGACGCACGCGTATTTGTTTTCAGGTCCGCGCGGAACAGGGAAGACAAGTGCGGCAAAAGTTTTCGCGAAAGCCTTGAACTGTGAGAACGGACCGGCAACGGAGCCGTGCAATGAATGTGAAACGTGTAAAAGTATCACAGAAGGATCGAATACCGATGTCACCGAATTTGACGCAGCCTCCAATTCACGTGTCGAAGAGATCCGCGATATTATTGAACGTGTTCATGTTGCTCCGTCGAATGCACGTTTTAAAGTGTATATCATTGATGAAGTGCATATGCTCTCGAACTCGGCATTTAACGCATTGTTGAAAACATTGGAAGAGCCTCCTGCCCACGTGGTATTTATTCTAGCAACAACCGAGCCTCATAAATTGCCGCTTACGATCATTTCTAGATGCCAACGATTTGACTTTAAACCGATTACAGCTGGGGAAATCATGCAGCGCATGAGGAAAGTGCTGGACGATATCGGTGTGAAAGCGGAGGACGGGGCAATGCGGGCAATTGCACAAGCAGCCACCGGCGGTATGCGAGATGCTCTCAGTATGCTAGACCAGGCAGTGTCGTTCAGCGGAGATGAGCTGACCACAGAAGATGCGTTGTTAGTGACAGGAGCGATTGGAGAAGAGATTTTTTATCAGCTTGCTCAAGCAATCCAAGCAAAAGATGCGGGTTCTGCACTTACTTTGTTGCACCAATTAATAGCAGAAGGTAAGGATGTTGGCAGATTGGCGGAGGATATGATCACATTTTTCCGCGACATACTATTGCTTGGCACAGCACCTGAGCTGACAGATTTGCTGGAACTGATATCGGATGGTGAAAAGTTCAAAGAGTTGGCGCAAGGGTTTCATTCCGATGACCTGTACCGGTACATTGATATATTGTCGAAAACTCAACAGGAGATGCGGTTCTCCAATCATGGGAAGGTTTATATCGAGTCGGCGCTCTTGAAAATGATCCATTCAGGTGATCAACGTGTGGCTTCATCTTCTGCAGCAGATCCTGAAACGGCTCAAAAACTGGCTGTGTTGGAACAGACGGTTCGTCAGCTTCAACAACAATTGGCAGCGAGTCCTGTGCAACAAGCTACCGCAGAATCTCAAGCTCCAACTCGTCGGGCTGCTTCAACTGCGTCAAGATCTGCCAAAGTACCAACAGGTAAGATCGTTGAAGTGTTGAAATCCGCAACAAAGTCGGATATACAGACAATACGAGAGCAGTGGGCCGGGATGATGCAAAGTTTACAGAGATCTCATGCGGCTTTATTGGAAGAGACTGAACCGGTAGCGGCATCTGAGTCGGCTTTTGTGTTAAAATTCAAGTATGAAATTCATTGCTTGATGGCGTCAGAGAATGGAACGCTGCAAGCAGGACTGTCTGAAGCATTGTTGCGTCTAACAGGAAAAGCGTATGAAGTGATTTATGTCGCGGAAGATAGCTGGCTGAAAGTACGACAAGACTTCATTCAAAAGAATGGCCTGACCGTTCAGAAAAATCGGGAGTCCTCTCAACAATCGGAAGTGGAGCAATCCGCTTCAGCATTTATGGAGGAAGCGACTCTTGAACAAGCGGATCCCCTCGTAACAGAGGCGGAGAAACTTTTTGGAAAAGATTTTATTACTATAGAAGAAGATTAAATTCTTGAGGAGGAATTGACAATGCGTGGAATGGGAAATATGCAAGGTATGATGAAGCAAATGCAGAAGATGCAAAAGAAGATGGCAGAGGCTCAGGAAAACTTAGGTGAAGAGCGAATGGAAGGTACAGCTGGCGGTGGAATGGTGAAGGTTATCGTATCCGGACATAAAGAAGTCTTGGAAGTCATCATCGATCCAGAAGCAGTAGATCCAGAAGATGTGGAAATCCTACAAGATTTAATTGTTATTGCAACAAATGAAGCGATAACAAAAGCGGAAGAATTAACGAACTCCACAATGGGGCAATTTACTAAAGGAATGAACTTGCCCGGGATGTTCTAGGAGGCTGTGTAGTTATGCATTATCCGGAACCTATATCTAAACTAATGGATAGTTTTATGAAATTGCCAGGCATCGGCCCCAAAACTGCGGGTCGTCTGGCGTTTTTTGTATTAAGTATGAAAGAAGATACGGTACTCGACTTTGCAAAAGCGCTCGTCGATGCAAAGCGTAACTTGCAATTCTGTTCGGTATGCGGTCATATAACAGATATTGATCCATGTCATATCTGTCAGGACCAATCGCGCGATCGTTCGACGATCTGTGTGGTGCAAGATCCGAAAGATGTGATTGCTATGGAAAAGATGCGCGACTACCGCGGGTTATATCATGTCTTACAGGGGGCAATCTCTCCTATGGATGGTATTGGACCGGAAGATATCAATGTTCCCTCCTTATTGACTAGATTGCAAGATGAGGAAGTACAAGAATTGATTCTTGCAACGAACCCTACTATAGAAGGAGAAGCAACAGCGATGTATATATCCCGTCTTGTTAAACCATCCGGCATTACAACTACTCGTATCGCTCATGGTCTACCAGTCGGCGGCGACTTGGAGTACGCGGACGAAGTCACACTTTCGAGAGCATTGGAAGGCCGCCGAGAATTGTGAGGAGTGTGAGATGTTGTTTGGAAAAAAGAATAAATTAAAAAAAGAATATGATGACCGGCTTCGTGATTTAATGTTGGAAGCAAAAGAAGATTGGGAACGAGCACGAGAAGTTGAGAGTTATGTTAACGATTATGACGAGGATGTCCTGACACAACGTAAAATGGCGGAGTGTAGATACTTCTATCTGTTTCGTGAAGCAAAGATACGGAATTTAGGGAACGGTTGAACTAAAAGCTAGCAGAAACGCATATAGATAAGTATCTATGAAAGAAAGGGCGTTTTCTGTGAGAGTTTTAGTAATAGTTGCCTTAGGTATTGTTTCACTAATTTTATTAAGTATGAGTAAAACAACCTTAGAAAAAAACATGGAGCGCTTGTCTGTCTTCTGGTTTCGCTTGGCTTTTGCGTTCTTTGTACTCTTCTTAATGAACATTGCAGGTGGGTTTATTGGGATCTACGTGCCGGTAAACATTGCTTCAGGCATCATCTTGGCAGTCTTAGGAGTACCAGGATTCGCGGCGTTATGCGGTTTCGCTATTCTTTTTTAAAAAGAATAGCGAAAAAGCTTGCAATATAAAATGTACGGTGGTATATTTATAAGCGTCGCATCGGGGAGTTGCAAAACACCCGAACAACACAAAAAACTTTTTAAGAAAAAGTGTTGACAACAAAACAGCGATTTGGTATTATAAGAAAGTTGCCTCTTACGAAAGAGCAACCATATGAACCTTGAAAACTGAACAGCAAAACGTTAACGAATTATACGTTTGTGCATTGACTCTGTCGATGACATAAACAAAATGAGTATCTTAAATGATG
>NZ_JACLBZ010000010.1 GCF_019748715.1 Sporosarcina aquimarina
AAGTTTTGTTCAGTTTAGTGTTGACAATCCAAAGTACGTTTGTAGCGGGTGCTTACCTTCTAACATAATTGGTAAACGAAAGGACTAGGGGAATATGAAAAATCTTATTCGAAAGAGAAAGGGAATAACGGTTGTAGATTCGATAATGGGGAGTGGTAAAACGAGTTGGGCAATTCAATACATCAATCAAAGTTCGCCCTCGACAAAATTTATATTTATTACACCATATCTTACAGAAATTGAACGGATTATAGAAAAGACAACTAAGTTTTTGTACAGCCAAGCCAGAATGGAAAGCAAAATAAACTTGCTTCACTAAAACAGGCAATTGCAAATGGAGAAAACATTGTTTCTACACATGCTTTGTTCAAAAGGTGTGATTCAGAACTCATTCAGTTAATCGAAGCAGAAGACTATACTTTAATTTTAGATGAGGTATTGGACACGATTGATGAAATTAAGATATCCAAGGATGATATTAAGATTCTGCTGAATTCGTCTGATAATGAAGGTAACCCTATAATATCAGTTGGAAGTAAGGGGAGAGTGAAATGGAATAACCATGAGTATGATTCAGGTAACTACCAAACAATTCGTAATCTTGCTAAAGCGGGGAATTTAGTTCTGTTTGAAGATAGTAAATTATATTGGTTATTCCCAACAGACTTATTTAAAGCATTTAGTGATGTTTTCATTTTAACCTATATGTTTGAAGGTCAAATTCAATGCTACTACTATCGCTTGTTCAATATGAAGTTTATATACCGATCTATTGTAAATGATGCATATCTTGGCTACCATCTAACTGAATATCGTGGCAGAGTCGGTGAAGATCGGCAACGAATCAAATCACTAATAAATATCTACTATTCCTCTCTTAGCGACAATAGAGATATAAACAAGATTGGCGAAAAACATAACGCTTTCAGTAAAAGTTACCTGGCGGTGCATCTGAAAAATAGGCACTTTAAAGAGATGATAAAGAAAAACAGTTATAATTTTTACCGCCACAAAATGAATTGTTCGACAAAGCAGGTTATTTGGACAACCTTTAAGGATAATCAAAAGAGTTTAGCACCTATGGGATTAAAGAAGAGTTTTGTGCCTTTAAATGCAAGGGCAACAAATGAATACGCAGCGGCTACAACTTGTATTTATTTAGCTAACAGATACATGAACCCTATGATAAAACGATTTTTTCAATCACACGGTATTAAGGTAGATGAAGATTTATTTGCATTGGCGGAATTACTACAATGGTTGTTCCGTAGTGCTATCCGAAATGATGAAGAGATTGCTGTTTACATTCCATCTGAAAGAATGAGAACTTTATTAGAAATGTACCTAAATAACGAAATTTAGTTGCATAAAAAAACTAGCAAATAACTTTACAAACCTTGATATAACAACGTTTATAAAGCTTTTCCTTAAAGAAAGAAAAAAGATATACTATACACATTCCGAGGGATAACAACCTATCCCTCTCCATGTGATAGTGCTTGTATAGTAAAGATACTATATTGGCCATCTATAGTGGGAGTGAAACGACCACATGCGTAGCGTAGCGGAGTATGGAGAAAGGGGTAATCGAATGCAATTCAATAGTGATGTAGTGGATAGCAGACTTAGGTTAGCTATGAAGAATCAATCAAATATCGAAGGGAAACGAGTAAGTAAAGATGAAATAATAGTGATAGCTTTGAGGGATCTTATGGTAAAGCAAGAGAAGGTGATGAATAATCGCTATGCAAACTTGTGCAAGTAGAAAGTCAGAGGGTAAGGGTATACCATGGGGGGCGGGGGCTTATGCTGTCATCTACAGATGAAAGCACAATGTAGACGATAGCTTCAAAACTATTTAAGCACAAGCTTTGGCTAGATAGAAATATTGAATTGAACTACATTGTTTTAAAAAGTAATAAAATCGTATATTAGATAGCGTTCGTAGTAAAAGGAATTTATAAATTCCTCATAAAAAAATTCTATCTAATCTTTAAATTACATTGCTTTTTATTAGGTGACAGTTCATTTGAGGGTATGAAAGAACCACATTGATTATTTAGTTATATTGTTGTATCTTTAGTTAAGGGGAGTTGAGGTAATATGTATAATAAGTTGAGGTTTTTCACTATAGAGGGGTTATTTGGGAACTTGGAAGTTAACTTAAGTTTTGATGAGGTAGAAAATATTTATATTGGTGAGAATGGAATAGGTAAAACTACAATATTGTCATCAATCTTTTATACACTAAAAGGTAAATTTTTAGAACTAAGTAAAATTGAATTTAATTCCATTATAGTTGAATTTACTGATGGGAACACATATGGATTTACAAAAGATGATATTGAACAATACATTAATTACAATAAAAATAATAGAAGACGTATTAGCCCAAAGGCCGAAATGAAGATTGAAGAAATTTGTAAAGATAAGATAGAGATCTTGTTGAAATTAAAGGAAGAACTTTCGTTTGAAGAAGTTCGGAAGAATGAAATATTTATTAGCATAAGAGATGAAATTAACCAGGAATTAAGAATTCCTAGAATGCCAGCTGAAAGGGAACTTATTGATTACTTGAATAGAATTGATTTTAGTTCAAAACCTATTTTTATGCTGGTGGAAAGACTTAAAAGTTTTAATAAGGAAAATGAACTTTTATATTTTCCAACCTTTAGAAGAATAGAAGAGGATTTAAATAAATTATTAGCATTTTCATCTGAGGAAGAAGAAATAAAATACTCATATAGAGAAGTTGAAAGAAAGGACGATCTTTCAAGGTATGGCGAACTAATAAAATTTGGCATGGTGGATGTAGAAAATACTATTAAAGAATTATTAGAAAAGATTAGAGAAACTTCAATAAATAGTTTTAATCAGATGACAGCTATTTTACTAAAACAATATGTAAGTAACGATCTTAATTCAAATAGCACGAATTCCCATAAAGATATAAACGTGAAAGACTTAGAAATCTCTTTAAATCGTGTTGGTAGCGAAATCGAACAGAGTTATAAAGATAGAATCATCGAATTGGTAAATAGCAGAGAAATATATTTGGATGAGAATAACTACTTATTTAACTTTATAAACAATTTACTCTCAAGTCATGAACAATTACGAACTATTGATAAAAGGATCGAACTATTTGTGGATGTTTGTAACTCATATTTGGTGAATAAAAAATATGAATTTGATGCTAGTAATGTCACATTAAAAATTGTCAATACTAATAATAACAAAGTTATTTCTTTAACAAATTTGTCTTCAGGTGAAAAACAAATAATTTCAACATTTTCTAAGATATACTTGGAATATGAAAAAAATTACATAATTCTATTTGATGAACCCGAACTATCTTTATCGATTGAATGGCAAGAAAAATTCATACCAGATATCATAAATTCGGGTAACTGTAATCAACTAATTTGTGTAACTCACTCTCCATTTATTTTTAAAGAAGATAGGCTTTTCGAATTGGCTAAGGAAATTCTTGATGAAATAAAACCAACAGACACAGATTCTTTTTTTGATACAGAGGTGGAACTAGAATGGCAATAAGTAAACTCAGTATGAAAGAATCTCTAGAAGACAAATCAGTTGCATGGATGCAATTCTCTAGACTTGATTTTAGGAACTTGCAAGCCATACATTGTTTTTTTGAAGGTGAAGATAGAAAGTATTATATAAATAGGATAGAAGATATATCTATGAAACCATTAGAAGAAATAATAGGATATGATTGTAAGGGGAAAAGAAACGTAATAAGACTATGGAAAAAGATTAAAAATAATGTAAAGTATCAAAGTGTACTTTCATGTTTTTTTGTAGATAAAGACTATGGATTAAATCCTGAGGACTATGATACTAGCGTTTACGAAACGCCTTGTTATTCTATAGAAAACCTTTACGTAACACGGGATACTATTAAGCAAATTTTAGTAAAAGAGTTTGGTATAAACGCTATAAATTCAGATTATAATAAAACACTTCAAGATTATGATAATAGATTAAATGAATTTAGAAATATACTTGCAGGCTTAAATACATTTATAATTTGTTTTCAAAAGTTATCCGCTTCTTTAGATTTAGAGAAATTTAAATTGGGTGATTTTATACACATAGATATTAGGGAAATTAAAGTTTTAAAAGAAATGTCATTTGAAAATATAAATGTCTATTACCACACAAAGTTAAGCAATGAATGTAAGCAAGGTAAAAAGTATTCAGAAGAAAATCTACAAAGTTATTTAGATGTGATTGGTTCAGTGGAAAGTATATTTAAGATGGAGTTTGAGGTAGTAAATAAAAATCTAGAAAAACTTAGCCATGGAAAATTAGAACTTTACTTTTTAAAGAAGATTCTAGAAAATTTAAAGTTGCTTAATGACAAAAAGAATTACTTTTCATTAAAAAGAGATAATATTAGTTTAGACACAAATTCTAAGAATCTTTTGTCCAATTTATCAAAATATGCATATACTCCAAAGTGCTTGGTGGAATTTTTGACTGTGTATCAAAGTACTGAATCAGAATCTTTAATTACTTCTAAATAGATTTAAAAATACTATTGATACTTTTCAAGGTCATGCAAATTGTAGATGAATGCTGAGTTGAAATAGAAGGTCACTTTTCACTTGGAACACTAGAAAGCGTTTAAGACTTTATTATTTAAACTAACCTATATTAAATAATATGTACCAAATTATTAGAATACAGATCACAATGATAAATAAAAATGAATATTTATGTAATCAAGATTTGAAGAGTAAAGGACTTTTATTCTAGGTAGCAATTATACGATATACTCTAAATACAGAAGGTTTTTGAACCAAGTTCGTGAATATGTAATACTCCCTAATGAGTAAAACCTTGATATATCAATATTTGCAAGAAAATATATTTTATTACTCAAGCCTTTGGACGTGGGTTCGACTCCCACCGTCTCCATAGTTTAATTTCATGGAGTTTCAATGAGTGTCAAAACCCTTGATAATCAAGGGTTTTTTCTTTTACCCTGTTTCATCTGATTTCATATAGTATCAATCGAACGTAGTCAAAAACGTAGTCAAAGCGTAGTCATTTATCTACATCTCAATGTAGTTAGCAAACTTCAATATTGCTTCTTCTTTTGCCTTCTTCGTTACATGGGCATAGATGTTCATTGTCGTCTGAACATCACTATGTCCTAGTCGATCTTGCACTTCTTTCAAAGTAGCTCCCGCTTCAAATAACAATGAACAATGGGTATGGCGTAAACCATGCGTAGTTATTGTACCGATGCTAAATTTCTTCTGCACATGTACAATCCATTTGCGGGTTTTCGTAGGCTGCAAATACTCATTATGCTCATTGCTGAATACTAGCTGCTTTGGTTGTAGCGTATTGAAGACAAGCTTTAAATAATCCTGCTTCTGCTTTTTCTTCCACTCTTTTAGCACAACCATTGTTTTGTCGTCCATTTTGATTGTGCGGGATACGCCAGTTTTAGTGGATTTTACATATAGCTGATTATCTTTGCCACGTGAAAGTGCCTTATTGATGCGTAGTTCGTTATTTGTGAAGTTGAGGTCATTCCATGTAAGAGCTAAGGCTTCACCTTTACGCATGCCGCTGAAAGCTAGCAATCGGAATAGAGCATAGGCCTTGAAGTTACTTTCTTTCTCCAGGCATGATAGGAAGTTAATCAACTGCTCACGAGTATAGAAGTTCTCCTTCTCATTTTCATCATTTGCTATAGCCTTCTTGAAAGCGTTGGCGGGCATATCTACGTGTGCAAAGGGATTTGTTTGTATATAGCCACGTTTAATTGCAAAGTCTATCACCTTCGCTGCATAGGCTTTTACCATGCGAAAATTTTTTAACTTCGCCGCCCACTCATCCACATGTTTCTGACATACATCGACATGTATCTTTTCAATTTTATATGAAGCCATTGCAGGTAGAATGTGATTTCTAAAAATGCCTGCTGTTTTTACAAATGTACTTTCCTCAACAGTCTTTTCATATTGTATTACCCATAGGTCGTAAACTTCTTGATACGATTCGGCTCGGACCGTTTGGTAAGTTCCGTTTGCAACATCCAGCTTAATACGGGCTAATGCTAATTCCGCCTCCTTACGTGTTTTAAAGCCCCGTTTTTTTGTGCGAATCTGTTTTCCTGTAAGCGGATCAATACCTAGATAAGCTGGAAACTCATATCGTAATTCACCATTTTTCAGCTTGTAGTTTTTGATCGGTGATACTTTTTTCTTTGCCACAATAATTCCTCCCGTATCTTTTGCGGGGGCAAGATATAAAGAGGAGAGGGGTTACCTCTCTAATGACATTATAAACGACACGAAAGATAAATCCTCTCCATTTGGATAGTTAAAAATTATTAATGGCATTGTAGGTCAAGAAGACTGTCTAAAAAAAGTACATTTTTAGAATGAATTTTGTTCAAAATTAAAACCCAAGAATGCTTATATAGCAGCATTCTTGGGTTTTATTAATTCTATTCAGGCTGAGGATTTTTCGAACAGCCCCTATTTCTTTTGATTTATTACAACTATCAACTATTTGCATTCCAACTTAGTCAAAATTGAACCTAACTGTTGACATATCTTGCGAAATCCTCAACAGCTGCAACTTTTGCCTCCGTTGTTACATGTGTGTATACATTCATTGTTGTCCGAATATCGCTATGACCTAAACGCTCCTTTATTTCATTTGGTTTAACACCAGCTGCTGCGAGTAAAGTGCTGTGCGTATGACGTAAACCATGAGTTGTGATGCGACGTAGGTGGTATTTGTCTTGCACTCGTAGAATCCATGCTCTTGTATTAGAAGGCTGAATATATTTATTTTTAGTATTACTAAAAATTAGCTGTCCATGCTTTGATGTATCAAACCCTAAAATATCATAGTCCTTCTTTTGTATTTTATTCCACATTGCCAAAATTTTCATCGTGTCTTTGTCCATTTTAATAGTACGCGACTCTTCTGTTTTTGTAGGTTTTACGTACAGACGGTTGTCTTCTCCATGTGCAAGGGCCTTATTAATTCGAATCTCATTTGTGTTGAAATTCAAATCATTCCATCTAAGTGCTAGTGCCTCTCCTTTACGCATACCACTATAGGCTAGCAGTCGAAATAGTGCATACGATTTATAGTTAGTCTCATTTTCTAAGCACGATAAAAAATCAACTAGTTGTTCTTTTGTATAATAATTTTCTTCCTTGTCCTCAAAATCCCCAATGTTTTTCTTAATCACTGGCATGTCCACCAGTGCAAATGGATTTGCCTTGATATATTCGCGTTTGAGAGCGAAATCCATCACTCTAGCAGCATAGTCTTTGACTGTTCGAAAACTCTTTAGCTTAACTGCCCATTCATTAACATGTTGCTGGCACACATCTATATTTATCATATCAACTTTATATGCACCCATTGCTGGTAAAATATGATTTTTGAAAATTCGCTTCGTTTTGACAAAAGTGCTTTCTGCTACCGTTTTCTCGTACTGTATGATCCACAAATCATATAGGTTCTGATATGTCTCGGCGTGTTGCTTTTGAAATGTACCTTTAGCGATTTGCAATTTGATGCGTGCTAATGCCAATTCTGCTTCTTTAATAGTTTTAAATCCTCGTCGAGTTGTTCGCTTTTGTTTACCTGTCAATTGATTTACCCCAATATATACTTGAAACTTGTATCTCTTTTGTTCATTAGCAAGTGTATAGCTTTCAATGCCTAATCTTGTTTTCTTTGCCATTATGTTTCCTCCCTATCTCGTAAATTAATAACTATTACTCTCCAAAAACTTATCGATTTCTTTTCGTGATACACGTTGAACGCCATCCACCTGTGAAACTTTTAATCCCAGTACACGAAATTTCCTAAATGTATTATGTGAGACTCCGGCATACTTGGCACCATCTGCAAGTGACATCCATTCCCTAGTCGGTAAATCAGGTTTGGATGAATGAAGTGCTCTGTGTATCGCATTTTCAATAAATTCCTCGATTCGCTCCGCTTGTTCGATTATCAAAGTATTTTTTATGCTCATTAGAGCTCCCCCCTTATATCTTTTGAATTTGGCTATCTGGATGGGCTTAGACTTAACTGCAATCGATCATGCATCCACAGCAAATCAGGTAAAGCGATCGAGCAAGTAATCGAATCTTCTCTAGCCCGATCCTTTTAACCTCCTGATAAGCATTATTCGGAAATGCAAGTCCCTTAAGTGTGAAAAATGGACGAACCCCGTCTGACCCCTAGATCTCCATGAAAATCAAGCACTTCAATTCCCGCAAAACTAGCATACAAGAAGAGATTTGTTTTGTGTGTCTATTTTGGACGAACCCCGTCTGACCCCTAGATCTCCATGAAAATCAAGCACTTCAATTCCCTCAAGGCTAGCATACAAGAAGAGATTTGTTTTGTGTGTCTATTTTGGACGAACCCCGTCTGACCTCTTGATCTCTATGAAAGTAATGCTCTTCAACTCCCGCAAAGCTAGCATACAAGAATAGATTAGCCTTGCGTGCTCGTTATGGAAGAACCCCGTCCTACCTCTCCAAGTCCGCTGTAATAACGTTGTGCTAGAGTTGTTACTTCTCTAACCCCATTCATCGACCTACTACTTCCGATTAAAATGATTTCATCTGCATAAAAGGATAGCAATTGGAGTGATGTCGATTGCCGTTTATTCATAGCGAATGATTTAGGCGTTATCTGATTTCGAGAAGTAATAAATATAGGTCGGATAATCAAAGGGAGAAGCCACTTAGTCCAGTAATGACAAGGCTTAGAGGGAAATTAAGATAAGGAGATGAAGTATATGGTTCATACATTTCGCTTGGTTTTTAAATTGTGGAGAAAGCATGTTTGGTTTTTGCGTAATGCGTATGACATTGACGCGATGGAAGTAGGCAAGTATTTTGGCGACACTTTTAATGGAGTCACCCTTACCGTATATCGTAGACCGAATAAACAGGCCCTGTATCTTAGCCTGATTGTCGATGCACCATTGATGTTAGACAAGGGAGAAATAACTGAGGGTGATCTTCTAGAAATTGAGGGGAGGTTGATGGAGATTCTTACTGTCATGTTTGGAGATCAAAAACTGTATCATCAACATCAGTTAATGAGAATTGATTATCGCTTCGATTCTATCATTGAAGAAGCGTCTGTTCGGAAGGCATATGTTGATCTCTATAATAAATCGTATCGCAAAAAAGCTAGACGACTAAAGAAATCAGGAAGAATAAATGTTCAGGGATTCTACGAGGAATACGAAACGGGGGTAGAACACAAAAATGGTTCAGTAGAAACTGCAGTATATGATAAAATGGCCGAACGGAGAGCTAAAAAAAAGCCAATCAAGGCTTATGAGAAAGATGTTCTTCGTTTTGAAGTAAGATTAAAAGAAAAATTTATGTCGTATCAAAAAGGGGAATATGAAGTTCCCCGTGAACTCAAAGTCTACTTTTCCAAGGAGAAATACCGACAAATGATGTATCAATACATCCTTGGAACTTATTTAACAAAGGATTTCGTACGTTACTCATTGGCAGTGGGTTATGTAGAGAGGAGTCAATTTGGAAAACAGGTGCAGAAGGCGATCACAAAGTTTCTGAGAACCGTTTCTCGGGGCGACCTTTCAAGTCCGCAAAACTCCATGGCTGCTGCGACATTTAACAGAAGGTTAGCAGAATGCACGGAGTTAGGATTCCATCCAATAACTATACCAAATTCATGGAAGCATTTACCTGACTTTCTTGAGAATCCATTGTCAGTATTGGAAAGTATCATTAATAGCAGCTAACAACGAACATAAAGACAGGAATACCTTGTACATTCCGATGTCTGCCCATCGTTCTTCCTTTGCAAGTGATAGTATGTATTACATATGGGCCTGTTAGCAAATGATAAATGGGAGATGAAGATTATGGGGCATCTAATCGAAAATATGACACCAGAGTATCTGGAGGACGTTATGGTGCGTTTAGCTCATCATTCATGTGCGATTGAGGGAAACACTATTACGCTATCAAAAACGGTATCAATTTTACTCAATGGTACTTTACCGGGTAGCGGTAACATCACGAGAAGAGAGTTTTTTGAGGTCGATAATCATCAACTAGCATTTGAATATGTTATAAGTTCAATATTAAATAATGAACAACTATCATTCTCTATTATAAGGAACATACATGAAAAACTAACGGATCGCTTGCAATACGATAAGGGGCAATTTAAAAAAGTGGAAAATCACATAAAAGGGGCAGAATTTTCTACTGTTCCTCCGGACCAAGTGCCACAATTAATGGATAAATTATTAAGGAATTTGTATTATCGTTTAAAAAATGCTACTACGGATGATGATTTATTGAAGGCCATATTAGAAATGTATATTCAATTCGAAAAAATTCATCCTTTTTCGGATGGAAACGCAAGGGCGGGGAGAATGATCATGAACTACTCCCTGCTAGAGAATGATTTGCCACCCTTAATCATAAAAAATCATGAAAAAGATGCATATTTACAAGTTTTGAAGGAGTCACAAATGAAAGAATTTCCGGAAGAAAAAGATATTGAAAATTTTGTTGTGTTTGCAAAGCCAATTTTAGAAGAAGAAAGAAAAAGAATGTTGTCTTTCTCGAACAAGATCCAAACATATAATAGATATATTTGAATCAATAATAGAAAAATCATGAAAAAAAACCAAAGGTCAAGGAAGGTCAGTTTTTGAAGAAGAAAGTCCCTGTACGCCCACAGCCTCAAGGGTTTAAGCGAGTCTGCAACTTTATGATGCAATGTACCTATAAGGGATTCCGGGTTTCGTTCTTTAGCTACTTTCTTTAAGGAAAAAGCAGATAAGAAGCCCGGCTTCGGTGAGACACTTATAGAAATATGAATTCCTTGGATGGAGGAATTTGCTTCTTTTAGAGGTTGGGCTGTCTGCCAACTGACCGAGTACATGTGCTTCTTAATAAAACCCCTCTTAATGTTGCAAGGATGGGGACGGTTCGCTTTCAATAAGGGGTTTGTAAGGGCTGATAACTCTTAGTGGTTACATAGCGTTTTCATGTGTAATTTAGGAGTTGTTAGGTGTATCATTGCCTTTCTATTGGCTGTTGTTAATCGTGGTGGCTCTTTTGTTTCCAAGAAAACAATGAAAAGAGGGCGTGTTGCCCCGATTAAATTTATACCCCTGTTTCCGCATTCTGCTTGTCGCGGGATGCTTGTGGGTATCGTATAATTTTGACCATACTCCTGTTGTTCAGGACGGTACCAACGGCCTCCTGTACGTTTTAGCTATTGCTTACGCACGCAATGCGTCAGGTCTTGCTAGCAATTGATCTTTACCAAAACTATTCGGAAAGCATTTTGGTCATACATTTCTTGGAAACACTTTCTTGAATTATTTGCAAATCCGTTGGCTTCTTTGGACAGAGACCTTAGTCGCAACTTAAGACTTGACCTTTCCTAAAAATGAAATGAGTCCAGCGACGTTTGGAAATCGGCTCAAATATTTTGACACAATGAAGATGCATCCAGTTACAATACCTCAATCAAAAATGCATATAGAATCTTTTCTTCCAAATTTATTTGATATATAAATCTGGAAGTTTTTTGTGAAGAAATCTTTAAATGTCCAAAAACTTGTTAACCGTATCGCCCTTCACCAATATATGTAAAACTTGCAATCCGGGAATTTGCTATACTTAGTACATAAACAAATTAGCAGCTGAAAAGGAGATATATATGAATAATTTTCAATCGAAAGTCAGTTTCATTTGGTCAATCGCGGAGTTATTAAGAGGACCGTTCAAACCAGAAGATTATGGCAAAGTCGTTTTGCCATTAGCTGTACTTCGCCGTTTTGATAGCGTACTTGTTGATACAAAAGAAGCAGTGCTTGCAAGTCATGAAAAGTTTAAGCACCTTCCTGAAGAATCAAAAGATGAACTGCTGAACCGTGTGGCAGAACAGAAATTGCACAATACGAGTAATTTTGACTTCCAAAAGTTGTTAAGTGACTCAGATAACATCGCGGACAACCTTCGCGACTATATTAATGGATTTTCAATCATAGCACGTGACATCATTCAGTATTTCGATTTTGACAAACAAATTGAGAAGATGGAGCGAAATGACCTGCTTTATTTAGTCGTTAAAAGATTCAGTGAAATTGACTTGCATCCAAGAGAAGTTTCCAATACTGAAATGGGCTATATCTTTGAAGAATTGATTCGACGTTTCTCTGAAAACGCTGAAGCAGGGGATCACTACACCCCCCGTGAAGTGGTAAGGCTGATGGTCAATCTGTTGTTCATGGATGATGAAGACATTTTGACGAAGCAAGGTATCACACAGACGTTATACGACAGCTGTGCGGGTACGGGTGGGATGGGTTCTGTTGCTCAGGAGTTTTTGAAAGAGTTGAATCCAACTGCAGACCTAGAGTTTTTTGCTCAAGAAATAAACGAAGAATCGTATGCGATCTGTAAAGCGGACATCTTAATCAAAGGCGAAGAAGCAAAGAACATTCGGTTTGGAAACACACTTTCAAACGATGCTTTCCCGAACATGAAATTTGATTATATGATTACGAATCCGCCTTACGGGGTGGAATGGAAACCGGCACAAAAGAAAGTAGAAGAGGAATACGAAAATCAAGGATACGATGGTCGATTCGGGGCAGGGCTGCCTAGAATTAGTGATGGTCAACTTCTGTTCTTACAACACCTTGTTTCAAAAATGAAGCCCATCACTGAAGAAGATGCAAAAGGTTCACGCATCGCAATCATTATGAACGGCTCACCACTCTTTACAGGAGATGCAGGTAGTGGAGAAAGTGAGATTCGACGATACTTATTCGAACATGATTTGGTAGAAGGCATTGTTGCGATGCCCCCTGATCTCTTTTACAACACAGGGATTTCAACTTATGTATGGATCTTAACGAATGCCAAAAAACCTCATAGACAGGGGAAGGTGCAACTCATTAATGCGGTCGATTTCTGGCATCCGATGAGAAAAAGTATGGGGAGCAAACGGAAAAAGATTTCAGAACAACAAATCAATGAGATTGTTCAATTGTATGGGGATGTCAAACCTAATGAGAACGTGAAGTGGTTTGACAATGAAGACTTTGGTTTTAATAAAATCGTCGTAGAACGTCCACTGCGATTGAACTTTAAAATAGACGAAGAGCGACTCACTGAGTTGCACAATCAAACCGCTTTCGCTAACTTAGCAAAGTCACGCAAAAAAGGTGAAGCAGCATTGAAGGAAATTGAAGCAGGCGAACAACAACAAAAAGCGATTTTTGAGGCTTTAAAATCGCTGGAAGATAACAAGCTATACAAGAATCGTCAAGAGTTTATAGACCTTCTGAAAAAGAAATTCAAAGAAACAGGTCTGGCAATACCAGCTACTTTGCTTAAAGCGATTCTAAATGCTTTGTCCGAAAAAGATGAAACAGCCGATGTTTGTACAACTGCAAAAGGCGAACCTGAACCAGACACCGATTTACGTGATACGGAGAGCGTTCCATTAAAAGAGGATATCTATGACTATTTCCAGCGTGAAGTATTGCCGCACGTACTAGATGCATGGATTGACGATTCAAAAACTAAAGTGGGCTATGAAATCCCTTTTACACGTCATTTTTATCAATACACTTCGATCAGAAGCTCTGTGGAAATTAAAGAAGAGATCCGGTTGTTGGAAGAGAGCATTTTGGAGAAATTGAAGAAGGTGATGGGATGAATGTGTCCGTAGATAAAAAGTGTGGGGAATCTGAAGTTAGTGTTTCTTGGTTAGGAGGTCTACCCTCAAGTTGGAAAGTGAGTAAGGTAAAATATCAGACAAAAATTAATGAGCGAGTTTTATCAGAAACCACTTCCCCTGATTTTGAAATGAAATATATTGATATTGGAAGTGTTGATTCAACGGGGAATATTAAAGAAATAGAAACTCTTCGTTTTGAAAATGCACCTAGTCGAGCTAGAAGAATTATCAGAAGTGGGGATACCTTAGTTTCGACAGTTAGAACCTATCTAAAAGCAATTACCGCAGTAAGAAAGGCCCCGTCAAATCTAATAGCGTCAACTGGTTTTGCTGTACTAACTCCACGAGAAACAATTGACTCTATCTATTTAGCATATTTAATGCAATCAGCACCATACGTTGACGAAATAGTCAGTCGTTCTACGGGGGTTAGTTATCCAGCCATAAACGCTAGTGAAATTGGTAACTTGGAATGTATTTTACCATCATTAGACACTCAGAGAGATATTGTGAATTACCTAGACGCAAGAAGTTCTGAAATTGACTCCCTAATCACCGACAAAGAAAAGCTCATTGCCTTGCTCGAAGAAAAACTACAATCTGTCATTACCGAAGCTGTTATAAAAGGATTGAATCCTAGTGTGAAAATGAAGGATTCTGGTGTGGATTGGATTGGTGAGATACCGGAGCATTGGAATGAAAAGAAGATTGCGTGGATATTTGAAATCATTGGAAGTGGGGGAACTCCTTTATCCACAAACTCTTCATATTATGATGGTGATGTAGCGTGGTTGAATACTGGCGACTTAAATGATGGCTATGTAGGAGCTACTTCAAAAAATGTAACACAATTAGCTTTAAAAGACTATTCGACTTTAAAGAAGTTTCCTTCCAACTCATTGGTAGTAGCAATGTATGGTGCAACTATTGGAAAGTTAGGTATTACAGAAATAGAAACTACTACAAATCAAGCATGCTGTGTTTTGGCAAAACCAATAGATTCTGATTTGAAGTTTATTTTTTATTGGTTCCTTGCAAATCGAAAAGAAATAATAAATCTTTCTTATGGTGGTGGTCAACCAAATATTAGTCAGGGTATTATTAAGTCTTTGAAAATCTCTTTACCCCCTATGGAAGAACAAGTTGAGATTACAAACTATTTGAACGATAGATATTCAGAAATAACTTCAATCAAGCTAGAATTGAAAGAACAAATCCAAAAACTCAAAGAATACCGCCAATCGCTCATCTACGAAGCAGTCACAGGAAAAATTGACGTGCGTGAGTATATAGAAAGAAACGAATAAGGAGGGGAGTACAATGGGTATTGATACGACCGAAAAAGGGTTTGAAGCCAACATTGAAAGCAGCTTAACCATGTCAGGTTTTATCCCAAGAACATTAACAGGACCTGTATCAGATGCGTTCAAAGAAACAGCGATTGATGTCGATATCTTGTTCCAATTTCTCGAAGCAACGCAGCCTAAAGCCCTTGAGAGGCTAGAAAAGGTCTATAAGGAGCAGTACAAGGCGAAAATTGTTGAGAGGCTGACGAGAGAGTTAGACAGGCGGGGTGTCATTGATTGTTTACGTCATGACATTAAGGATTATGGTGTAACTTTGAAATTGGCATACAACAAACCACCAAGCACCATGAATCAGATGCTTCAAGACTTGTATAGTAAAAATATCTTCACAGTGAGCAGGCAAGTGTATTACAGTAAAAAGAACAACAATAGCCTAGATATGGTGCTATTTTTAAATGGTTTGCCGATTGTCGTTATGGAATTGAAAAATCAGCTAACAAGCCAAAACGTTGAGCACTCGAAAAAGCAATTTATGAATGATCGCGATCCCCGTGAACTCCTTTTTCAATTTAAAAAGCGTGCAGTTGTCTTTTTCGCAGTTGACACGGACGAAGTGTACATGACGACGCAATTGAATAAAGAAAAGACGTTCTTTCTACCTTTTAATAAAGGCAACGATGGTGGTCGTGGCAATCCAATTGCATACAACGACTATCGGACATCTTATCTTTGGAAAGATGTGTTGCAGAAAGACAGCTTGCTCGATATTCTTTTCCGTTTTGTATTCATTAAAAAAGAAGATTTACAAGACAGCACAGGTGAAATTGTCGATAAGCGTGAAACGGTCATTTTCCCCCGTTATCACCAATTGGACGTTGTGCGTAAAATTGAAGCGGATGTTGCTGAAAAAGGTGTGGGTATGAATTACCTCGCCATGCACTCCGCTGGCTCTGGAAAAACGAACAGTATCGCATGGCTGGCACATCGCTTGTCAAAGCTACATAACGAAGCCAACGAACCGCTGTACACTAGTATTATCGTCATTACAGACCGCCGTGTACTCGACAAACAGCTACAAGATGCCGTTTACCAATTAGAGCACAAAGCAGGGTTAGTAGAACGGATTGATACCGACTCAGAGCAACTAGCGAAAGCGATTTCTGGTGGAACACGTATCATCATTACGACACTTCAGAAGTTCCCGTTCATCATCGACAAAGTAGGAGCATTTGCGAGAGGAACGTATGGCATCATTATTGACGAAGCCCATAGCTCGCAAGGAGGAAAGGCTTCTACGTCATTGACGAACGTTTTATCCAATAAGACACTCGAAGAAGCACTTGAAGAAGATCGTGTCGCTGAAGAGGCAGTGGAAGATACGGAAGAAAAGATATTAGAGACGATTGCGAAAAGTGGCAAACAAGATAACATCTCCTACTTTGCTTTCACTGCAACGCCCAAGCAAAAGACAATTGAGCGATTTGGTACATCTGATGAGAGTGGAAAGCCACATCCGTTTCATCTCTATTCAATGAGGCAAGCCATTGAAGAAGGGTTCATTCTTGATGTACTCAATAACTATACAACGTACCAAACATTTTACAAAGTAGCAAAAAGTATAGAAGACGACCCCGAATTCGCCAAGAGTAAGGCGACGAAAGAGATTGCGAGGTTTGTTTCCCTACATCCACACAACATCTCTCAAAAAACGGAAATCATCATAGAACATTATAGACAAGTGACTAGACACAAGATAGGTGGTCGTGCCAAGGCAATGGTTGTCACTTCCAGCCGACTGCATGCCGTTCGCTATAAACAGGCCTTTGACCGCTATATCATGGCAAAAGGCTACACCGACTTGAATACACTCGTTGCGTTTTCGGGAATGGTTGAAGATGGGGGTCTATCGTTTACGGAGCCTGAGTTGAATCAGTTCGGTGAAAAGGAATTACCTGAAAAGTTCCATTCAGACGAGTACCAAGTGTTGATTGTAGCTGAAAAATACCAAACAGGATTCGACGAGCCATTGCTGCATACGATGTACGTAGACAAGCCACTCTCTGGTATAAAAGCCGTTCAAACCTTGTCTAGGCTGAACAGAACGACAAGAGGAAAGAACGACACGTTTGTTTTAGACTTTGTGAATGATGCAGAAGACATTCAAGCCGCATTTCAGAATTACTATGAGACGACGGGAATTGAAAGCGTAACAGATCCGAACCTTTTGTATGACTTGCAAAACGAGTTGGATGGCTGTCAGGTATATAACGGTGAAGAAATCAACCAAGTATGTGAGCTAGAATTCAGTGGCAAAAAGAAGTCCGACAAAGCACAAGAAAAGCTCAATGCAATTCTCGATCATGCAGTTGACCGCTTCAACAAAGAACTGACGGATGAAGTGAAAGAAGACTTTAAAGGTGCAGCGACCAAGTTCATCCGAACGTATTCTTTCGTGTTACAAATCGGTCCATTTGCCGACATTGATTTGCATAAGCTGTACGTCTACTTGAATTACTTGCTTAAGAAACTTCCGCGAACAGAAGGTTCTCGCATCTACTTAGCGGATGATGTTGCACTCGAATACTATCGCAATGAAAAAGTATTTGAAGGCAGCATCTCACTGGAAGTACAAGGTGGGGCAGAACTACCACCTGTTTCACATGGAAAAGGGAGCAAGCCTGAAGAAGAAACCGAGAAATTATCGTCCATCATCGACAGACTGAACGAACGATTCGGCACAGAATTCACAGAAACTGACCTTCTTAACAAAGAACAACTCGCACTAGACATGATCCATAATGAAGAGTTGGTACAAAAAGCACAAAACAACACCAAGGAGAATTTCAAGTTCTCGTATGAGAAGGTATTTATGGACTTCGTTATTTCAAGATACTCGAAGAATGAAGATTTCTTCATGAAAATACTGGAGAACCCGGATTTGAAAGAGTATATTATGACGGATATGTTTGAAGAGGTTTACGAGGGATTGAGACAGTGATTCATTTCCCTTGATATTGTCGAATTTTATAGGTCTTGAAAGAAATTGAAGAGAAATGGAGAGTAAATGGATTATGCTGGCTATGCCAAAGGAAGTGTTGCCTAATTTGATATCTCTAAAGGGTACGATAAGTGGAAAATCCTTATTTCCGGAGCCGTAAAGGGACGAATCAAGCGATTAGTCGGGTCCAGGCTTGGACAATAATTAGTGATGCAGCGAAAGAGTTAGGCCTTGAAAACATCGGAACGCATTCCCTTCGAAAGACGTTTGGTTATCATCAGATCAAACGAGGAACGAATATTACGCTCTTAATGAAGATGTTTAACCATAGTTCCGAAAGTGTTACGTTACGGTATAAAGGCATCCACACAGGACGATATGGATGCAGCTGTTCAGGCCCTGGATCTTTAACTACTAAAGGTTCTAAGAACTAATGTTATGTAACCTAGTGTGCATGGCGGATGCAATGTCGTTTGCAATCGAATCGCTGTTTTGAGGATGGAGATGAGAATATGTTTGAAATTATGGTGAAACTTAAAAAGGGTTGGATGGATTTATCTGGGGTATCAGATCTAGAGTTGTTTGAAGCATTATCTGACTGGTCGAGCGGAAAAAAAGAAATTATTAAAATCAAAAGTTTTTTGTTTAACTCTGAAGATATTGTGAGCATTACAGTCAGCAGATAACGTCACAGTCCGTAAAAAAAATGCAGTAATGCTAAGAATGTTATTAAATCACTTGGAGATTATGGCTACTTATTAGGGCAATGATGTTTGTTGTTGTAATAATTTGTTGAGTAATGAGGATATAAAGAAGCACGTACCCGATGTAAGGGTTGACGTGCACCCCAAAAGTTAGAGTTCAAAATCTAACTTTTGGGGGTCACTACAGGTATGTGCTTTTTTTCTGCGTTGAGACTAAAACACAGCCGTACCAAATTTTCTTAGATGGAGTTTCCGGTAGATGGTATTTGAGCCAAAGAAATGAAAGAAAAAGCAATCATCGGTTAGATGATTGCTTTTTTTTAGACTCGTTCTGTACTCAGAAAAGGCATGAAGTAGCTTTCCAATGTCCTTGAGGATGATATTAACGAATTCATCAATGTTTTCATCAGAAGTTGATTTGGGAAAATTGTTAATTCCGTAATCAATCAGCAATTTTCTTTCATTTACTTCAACGATTGGAGCACCAAATTCAATATCAAGAAGCCTCAATTTAATTTTCCTGAAATCTGATAGTGCTGTTTTTTTATCAGGTGAACAGATCTGAATGTATGATTCCATACTTCTATCCGTTCGTAAATTAAGTTGTATTTCTATTTCTCTTAGACCAACTGATAATCTTATGGAATTATCACCTTCTTTTATTTGGACACTCCTTATACTGCTGTATGCCCAAAGTTCTTCTCTCATTTTTGGAATAAGCTTGTTCATTAAAACATTACTATATGAATTATGTTCTTCAAAAGAGCCGATAAAACTATCTTCCATTGTTGATAGTTCTTTTCTTACTGTAAAAATAGGATTTACAAAGGTTGTTTGCATAATTTCTTCGTACGCTTCCATTTCACTCATACTATCTAATCGACTCAGTTCATCTAAGAACTTCTGGTCGAAATCAACAAATAGTATTTTTATACTTTTGTTGGAGCCGCTAATCAGGTCCTCTAATTCTTTGTAATACCGACTATTGACTTTAGAGGCAGCCCAAATTATAACACCTTCATTGAGAGTGTCAGCGATACTCTTGACTTGTCGGAAATGTTCGTCATCCATTGTATTGATTTGGGCTTCAAGGTATACCCCGACATTATGAATTTCATCAACTCCGTAAATATCAATTCGCCTGCTGCTTCCATTACCTAAGTTTAATTGCCTTTCGCAATTGATTGTACGAAAACCATTCGAATAGAACATTTTCAGAACTTCTGGTTTTGATGATAGGATCATGTTTAAGATTTCCTCCCGGTTGGAGTTTATTGTTTTTTTACGCTTTCTTATAGCGTCATCCTCTCCATTAACACTTTTGTCCTCAATAGGTTTATATTCTTTTGCGAGAATAGAAGAGACGTTTATTTCCAGACTCAGCACCATTTTGAGAAACGTTTCCAAATGAATATCGTTGCTCCCCTCTCCATACCTAGAGTTGATGAGTTTGGTAATAGTTCCTGTTGTGATGTTGAGTGGTGCTTTGAAGCTTCTTGTTACGAGACCTTTTTTCTTCATTTTGGAATCAATTTCTTCTCCTAACCTGATTAAGAATATGTTTATGTCAATAGGATCTGTTGGATTTTCATTTTGACATAGAACACTTAGGGCTTTGTTTTTGCTTTCTTCTCGATTAAAGTACGAAGGAAGTTTAATAACATTTTTGTGATGCAAAATTAGCAGATGCTTAAGCATGGGATTGGAAGAGTTTGTCCCATTCAACCAACGCCTAATATAGCCCTCACTCAAACCACATTGTTCGGCAAATTTCGGAACACTTAAATTTCTTACCTCATATGAAGTAATTACGTCTTTTGCAATCTTCGCTACCACTTCTTTCGAAAAAATATTAATCTTTTCCAAATTATATTCTGGGTTCATTAATTCCACTTCTCCTTTTGAATGCTGTATTTTTGGTACAGGGCATTCTAATTAGTGCAACGGTGAATTAATCGGAATTAAACGTTCTACCTTGTCAAACCCCCACGAATGACATCATTAGCGTTAAAATGTGAAACAAAAAAAGGAAGAAGGACAACACAAGTGTGTGTCGCCCTTCTTCCTTTTGGATTTATCATATTTAATAATAGGAAATACATTGATAGGGAGTTTGTAAATTGAATTTAATACTCAGTCAATTTATAAATCCTGTTAATTATCAGACGGATTACCTATGTATATGTTAGACTTAATGTGTAGAATTGGTAATATTCAAATATTTCATTGTGTAGAGATTTTTTGAATGACAAAGAAAATGAAAACGAAATTACAATTGGAAAGGGAGTTTATCCAACAACTTAAGCAAAATGGCTATGTACTTGTTGCTATTTCAGATAATGACGTACTGAAACGCAAACTTTCGTACCTAAATAAACAGGTTTAACGCAGATAAACAGAAGGGAAATTCTTTGTTTTATAAAGAATTTGAAAGACCGCTACGTAAAATTGAAGGCAAGGATCTATTTGAATGGTGAGGAAAATTGTTAATAAATTATTTCTGATAAAATCAAATAAAGAAGATACTAATTGTGGAGGAAAATTTTATATGCTCCAAAATAAGGAAGGTCAGTCACTTCACTTTGAAAAGAATAGGAGATAAGCTAATGACTTCGAATATATACATAAAAGAACTGAAAATTAAGGGGTATAAGCGGTTCGCGGAGTTTTCTATGAAGTTTAATGAGGAGATTAATGTCATTATTGGTGAAAATGAGTCAGGGAAAAGTACAATTCTAGAGGCTTTAGAAATTGTACTAAATCAAACTATATTTAATTATGGAAGTGGTATCTTTGAACAATATTTTACGATAGAAAATGTAAGGAAATTTCAAAAGAATCCAGTGTTTGAAAATTTACCGGAAATAGAGATAGAAGTATTTTTTAATGACAGTAATGATATCAAGATGGGTTATTTCAATGGATACCATTCATCATCTAAAGATGAAAGTAAAAATGGTATTAGATTCAGATATTCATTTGATGAAAGTTTCAAACAGCTATTTGAAGAGATGTCTTTTGAAGTGGATTCGGAAAATATTTTTATTCCAACGGACTATTATAATGCAAATTGGGAAACATTTGCAGGTCGTAAGTACAACCGTCGAAAAGTCCCTATTAAAAATTTGACAATAGATAATTCTGTACAAAAGAATAATCTATTCGACTCTTATACGAAAAGGGTTTACAACAATAAAGTTGAAACCGTAGAACGCAATGAGCTCTCCCACAACTTGAAAAGTAATTTAAACCAATTTTTAATTGAAAATGAGCATCTACTACGCATAGGGGATCATAGTTTAGGGTTTGACGAAAGAAAGTCTTATTTTGAACAGCTAATAGATTTGAAGAGTAATGGGGTTTCCCTACAGAATATGGGGAAAGGACGTGAAAATCTTATTAAGACTGAAATTGCATTAGATAGAGTATGTGAATTGATACTATTGGAAGAGCCAGAAAATCATTTGAGCTATCTCAATACGAGAAAGTTAATATCAGAAATACAGGAGAAAAAAGACGGTGTTCAGATTATATTAACGACCCATAGTCCTTTAATCGTTAGTAGGATGAATTTACAAAACACATTGTTGATTAATGAAAATCAATGTCATACTTTGAAGGATATCCCTGAAGAAACAGCAAACTTTTTTAAAAGAACAGATAATATGAATATATTAAACTTTATACTTTCTAAAAAAGTGATAATCGTTGAAGGACATAGTGAATATATATTATTGCCTACTTTAGTTAAAAACTCACTTAAAACTACTTTGGATAAAGAAGGAATAGAGGTGATATCTGGAGCAGGTCTAACATATATGCATTATATTGAAGTATCAAAAGTTGTGAAAAATAACTTACTTGTTATTACAGATAATGACAAAAAGCAAGACACAATAGAAAAGATTAAAAGCTTAAATCAAGAATTTTTAGAGTCAACTAACCTTATAAATTTAGTTTGTGATTCGGATATAAAAATGTTTACCTTTGAAGTATGTTTGTATAAAGGAAACAAAGAGACTTTGAAAACTATATCTAAGCATAAGCCGGGAACGACAGCTATCTATGAAAAAGAAACTTATGATCAACCACTTGCATATATGTTGAAAAATAAAACAGAGGCAGCAATGAGTATCACGGAAGATGAGGAATACAAGGATAAGATATTGCTCCCCCAATATATAAAGGAGGGTGTATTGTGGCTAACTCAAAGCTAATACTTGCCTCAGCAGGATCCGGGAAAACATATTATATCGCGAATCATTTAATTGAAAACAAAAGAAATATTGTTATCACTTATACTAACCAAAATGTTGGAAACTTAAAAAAGGAAATCAGGTGCCGTTTTGGTTATATTCCTGAGAAAACAGAAGTTCTAACCTTTACAAGTTTTGTATACAGGTGGTTAATAAAACCGTTTGAACCTATATTGGAAGTAGGTGGTCAGCCTCTTGGTGTGATATCCACTGGTATAGATATCATTACTAATCCAGAGCCACAGCGAAAGGACGGAAAACCTAACTGGAGGTATAAGAAACAAGATAATTCTAGGCATTACTTCACGAGTAGCGATAAGTATTATGCCGATCATCTCGTAAAATTATATTCCCTTCAATCAAAAGCAATTAAAAATAAAATTAAGTCTAGATTAGCAAATTTTTGGGATATGATTTATATTGATGAGCTGCAAGATTTTATAGGAAGTGACTTCAAGTTATTAGTTGAACTTGTTAAAGAGAAGTCTTTGAAATTACTTGCTGTAGGTGACTTTTATCAACATTCTGTATCGAAGACAGACTTTACGGCGACAAGCCCATTTCAAAGAAATAAGAAGGATATTACGAAAGAAGATTACGTTAGCTTATTTGGAAAAAGAATTGAAGTCGATGAGACTACATTGAAAAAGTCGAGAAGAGTTTCAAAGCAAGTCTGTGAATTTATTAATAAGAAGCTTGAAATTGATATTACTTCACGCAGCTCAGAAGTGGGAAGTATAGAAATGTTGACTGAATCTGATAGAATTCGGGATGTGATTCAATCCAATGATGTTGTTAAACTTGTATACAATAATAAAAAGAAATACGGTTGGGAGAATATTAATACTTGGTCATATTGTAAGGGGGATACTTATAAAAACACTTGTATTGTTTTAACAAGTGCATTTGAAAATATTACGGATTCAAGTTTTACCATAGAAGGTTACTCATCCACGCAAATTAATAAACTTTATGTTGCTTTAACACGTGCAACAAATAAAGTTTACTTTGTTAAGCCTAAAGATTTGGAAAAGGTGTGTTTTGAAAAGTCATAATGCAGAGTAATACAATGAGAAAAAACATAATGTTGTAATTGACCTGAAGCCCCAGTGAGGTCACGCCAAGAAGCCAGCAACAATATGGGCTGACTGTGAAAAAGCACATTCCATGTAGAATTGTAGTGCCCCAGAGATGTGAAATTGAATCAAGCATTTAAAGAAAGTATTACTAAAATAACAAATATCAAAAGTTGTTCTGAAACTCTTATAGAATTGGTAGGTAGTTAATATGTATATAGATACACGAGCTCAAGAAACGATGCAACAATCAATATGTAAATCTTTAGAAATAACTATTGAGGAACTGGATAATCTATTTTTTGAAGCAAAAAAAGCCTCGGTGAAAGAATATTCTATGGATATGGATAAGTTTAATATTATTATAAATGAATTTATTGATTCCAAAGTGTTAAATCAAACTATTGAACAAATATTGTTTTTTCATTTAGGTCGTAGGCTAAACATTGCTAATGATTGTGCTGAAGGAAAGAATTTATTTGAATTATTATCAAATGAAAGTGCAGTTAGTGTATTTTTGAAAAATCATGCGGTAACATTTCAAGTCAATACCACGCATCTAGAATTATTCTATAAGGGGAAATTAATATCTCTAGATGACGCAGCAAAAGAACATGTTCCTTATTTAAGATGGCGTATGGGACATAATTCTAATCGCGTAGATTATTGCTTTAATGGTTTTATGCTTAGGGATTTACTAGTCAGAAATGATTATGCACGTTCATTATTTTCCGCACCTGAGTTTATAGGTGTTTTATCAAATTTCCTGGGAAATCGAGATATAGTAACTGATTACGTTGAAAATAGTAAATATTACTGTTATGAATATCTTGTTCCAATTGATAAAGTGTTTTTTGATGATGCAGAGGAATTATCAAAGGAAGGAAAGCAACGGTATTTACTGAACAAAGTGTTATGCAGATTATTTGAATATACAACTAAAGATAAGAATATGTTTGACCATGATAATCCGGTTTTAAGGTTGGCCGATAATGAAAAAATGGCGGAACAGTATTTTATTAAAAAAGAAGAAATAACATGGGAGATGCTAAGATAGATATTTTAAAATGCATATGGATTTGTTCACGCTAACGTAAGGTTCAAATATTGTCTAAAGACATCAATTATATCGACTTGAGCCATATTGAGGTTGTTGATTGGAGTTGGCGTAATTTTTGGGTGTCTGTGTTGTAGACTAATGTAAAGGTTTAGTTATTAGTGTCTGTTTGAATTAAGTTTTGATCTGGATGTGGGTGAATACACGCACGTGTCATTATTTATCTACCGTCAGCACTCCTCACATGTGGGGTATGTAATTTGGTAGACGTTAAAAATGTAGCATTAGACTAAAGTCTTTTGCATAATTTGAGTTGTTAAATGTTAGGTTTATTAAAGTAATAAATTGCCCCCGCAAAATGTAATTTACTTGAACGTAGTCAAAAACGTAGTCAAATAATTGCAAGAATGAAAATAACCACCCGCAAACGCTGGCGTTAAAGCACTTTCAGGAGATCGTGGTTCGACTCCCGCCGTCTCCATATAGATGTATATGGATCTCCCCCCGTATGAATCGCTGGGGGATTTTTTGTGCGCGCGTTGCCAGGTCCCAAAGCAAATCCCCAAACATATGCTAATACATGAGAATAAATTGTGTGTATTACTTACAAGGGGAGAGGAGCTATTGGGTCATGGCCACGAAACCGCAGCAATTACAAAGGGGCGATACTGTAGGGATTGTAACGCTTGGAAGTCCGTTGGCGGCTAATCGCATTACGGAAGGGATTCGGATGTTACAAAGTATGGGATTTAAAGTGGTTGTGGGAGAACATGTTTATTCTGCTTATGGCTTTCTTGCGGCAACTCCCCGGCAAATGGCTTCGGATCTAATGAAGATGTTTACAAATCCGGAAGTGAAGTGGATTTTACCTGCCCGGGGTGGAGTCGGGGTGGAAAGTATTTTACCATTCCTTGATTTTACCGTCATTAAACAAAATCCTAAAATTGTTTCGGGGTACAGTGACATCACGATTTTATTAAATGTGTTGTTTGAATATGCTGACCTCATCGGTTTTCAAAGTTTGTTATTGTTAGACTTTAATCCACAAACCCCTTCGTATAATTTCAATCAATTCTTTACGGCGACATCGACTGTCACTGCGCCATGGCAAATTACCAACCCGCCTGGAGTTCCACTTATCGGAGTAGTTCCGGGAAATGTCACCGGGCCGATTGTAGGTGGAAATCTCACTTCATTCGTAGGTACCTTAGGCACATCCTATGAAATCAATACGGAAGGCAGAATCCTTCTTTTGGAAGAAACACATGAACCGATCAATACGGTGTATCGTTATTTGAACCACTTAGCGATGGCACGGAAGTTTGAAGATTGTGCGGGGATCATTATGGGACAATGTACGAACTGTGAACCAGCCTACGGGAAAAGCTATGCGGATGTGATCAATGAATTTCTGGTTCCACTTGGAAAACCTTTAATGACCAACTTGGCAACCGCACACGGCCGTTATAAAGCCACCGTACCTATTGGAGCCAGTGTAAAAATGGATACGGTGAATCGAACGTTGACGGTGATGGAGCCGGTGGTTAAGGTGTAGTCGAAAATGAGGCCAGTGGAGATGGGAATCGGCATGGTATACAATTAATTATCCGGTTTTACTGATGTATGCAAGGATTGGGAGTATACTAGTAAAGTAAGGATGTCTACTTCAATAAAATAGAATTCAGAAATTTGTAAATGGTCTATAAGGACGATAAGAATAGTAGGTGAAAAAATGGGGAAGTATCAATTGGATAGCAAAGGTCAGGCGGCTGTAGCAAAGTATCATGAAAAAAACAAGCCTGCCCAATTTGATAAAAAGCAGCAGGTTGAAAAAATACGTGCGGAGTATTTGAAAAAAAATCAGAAACAAACAGGTAAATAATATGACGCTGAGGCAGCAGTATCTTTTGACGCTGTTTCGGTTGCCACTGTTTCTATATGAGAGTATAGGTGTATTATAAGAGAATCAGGGATATTGTATGAGAGGAATCTCTTGTGCAATATTCCTTCTTTATGGTCGAATTATTTTGAATGATGAAATAAATAGATTGACGTACTCAAAGAAAATGTGATCAGCATCGGCCACAGTCTAAAGAAGCCTTCAAAGAACACAAGATTTGTTTCCCGCACCGGAACGTTTTTCATGGGAATTATAAAAGTAAACGAAAGCAGCCCGATACTTTTTCGGGCTGTTTCATTTCAGCCGTCAAAGCGTCCAAATTTCTAACCGATCAAAGAATGCAAAACAAACAAATCTCTACTTATTTATCAACAAATATGTACAATAAAAAAGGCTCATTATCGCCAAATTGCTAGAGTATTTATCGGTGTTAAATAGGTGGAAATAAGACCGTTTAGGCATACCAGACAATAAACCGCGAAAATACGATAGCAAAAGCTCTCGCATCACTTTTTATCTCCTGAAAATGAAGTATAATGTCGGATTTTATCGATATAGGACTTTGGATAGACTTTGTGGGGAAGTCTCCAACCTACCACCAGATTATGTTAATATAGAGATAAGAGTGAGGGAAAACGCTGCTGAAAGAGAGCGGAGAAATTCACTGCTTTTTTATTTTGTCTTTGGTCAATCAACTGCATGTAAAAGTCTACCTAGCCTGCAATTGCTTTTCCCCAACTTATTTTGAAGCCCCCTCCTAAATACTTAAGCACCGCGACAAAGAATAATTACAATCGAATATGGAAAGGATTTGGTACAATGCGATCTGATATTACTGCAGATCACAAGTTACAAGAAAGAGATCTTCAGAAGAAAGAACCACGTCAGGATAAAACTGTGCGTGAAAAAGACCTACAACAGGATACAAATCCACGTCAAGAAGAAACTACAGGTGATTACTCATTTGAACGGGTTCCACGCGAGGAACGGCAAATGGGCTGGTTAAGTATCACCAACATCACATTCGGCATCGCAACTGCGATCTTCTATTTCCAGATGGGAAGCGTTATGGCACTACAGTTTGGAGCGGTGAATGCCCTTATCTCAGCAGGGTACGCAATTGTAGTCGCAGGCATCCTAGGAAGCTTCATTGTTTATTTGTCTGCTAAATCCGGTATGAATGTTAACTTATTATCCCGCGGAGGATTTGGTTATGTTGGAGCCGGATTAACCTCACTTATTTACGCGTCTAATTTTATTATGTATTGTGCCTTTGAGGGTATGATTCTAGTTGCTGCTGTTCATGCTTATTTTCCTGCTATTCCTGTTTGGCTGTTAATCATAGTCTTCGGATCGGTGATTATCCCATTGAACTGGTTCGGCATTAAGCAACTGGACAAACTACAAAAATGGTCCTTGCCGATCTTCTTTATCTTTTTAATTGCAGCGATCGTTATGACATTCACCCATTCGTCACCATTTGACGGGGCTTTATGGACATTCTTGCCTGAAGGCGTTAAAGTCGGCGGCACTGCACTATTGTTATGTATCGGAATGCAGCACGGTATTATGGGGCTAACTGCATTGATTGCATCGGACTATGCGCGCTTTTTAAAACCAAAAGATTTGAAAGTTGGTTCCATTGCAATCGGTTTCATTCCGCAGATTTTCTGCTATGGTGTAATGGGCGGTCTTGGCATTTGGTTCGGAGTTACATTTGGCGAATCAAATCCGGGCGTATACATCGTTATTCTATTAGGGCTTGGCGGTGTACTGTTTACACTGCTTACACAAGTTCGAATTAATGTTACCAATATTTACAGCAGTTCGTTATCCTTATCGAACTTCTTTGAAAACACATTTGGTTTTACGCCGGGGCGTCGTTTCTGGGTAGTTGTTGGGGGGGTCACTGCGATGATTCTCATGTTGGGCGGGATCATTGACCATCTTGACACGGCAATGACATTCCAAGGCGTTGCGCTCATGAGCTGGGCGGCCGTACTAGTGACAGATGCGCTTGTGCTAAGAAAAGGGCTGAAAGTCGCTCCACGTTTTTATGAATCCAGACAAGAAAATCTTTTTAAGTGGAACCCAGTCGGCGTTGTATCGCTAGTTGTTCCGACGATTATTGGTACCATTGCAGCGCTCGGTTTTATGGGCACATTCCTTCAAAGTACTGCGGCATTTTTCGCAGCCCTTTTGGCAGCGGCTATGACGATTATTCTTGGAATGACGACAAAAGGACGCTATTATGCGAAGAGAGAAGTAAACGATGTTCCGAAAGAGGATTGGATTTAATCTGCTGTATGTGTGAGTTCGTTAATGCTAGATCTTTTACAAAGAATAGCATCTTATCTCCGATGGTTGACAGCAAACATAGTCAAAGATTAGTTAGGGGTAAGAAAACCACTCGTAAATTTTGACATCAAAGCATTGTTAAGAGAAGGTGGTTGGACTCACGCTAAGTCCACAAAACATTTTCAGAGAACGTCATAAACTTTGTTATATCAAGGTATATGGCGTTTTTTTAATGGTGTGAAACTTCACCTGGATTTTATTAATTGTAGGATTTGCACTGTTAATAAAGGGAGCTGACTTATTTGTTGACGGTTCCTCCAATGTCGCGAGACTCGATGTTCCGGGCTTTTATAATGCCTGGCCTACTCATGGCTTGAACTTTAATATCTGCACAGGCTTGAAGTCGTCCTCCATGGTGAGTACGGCTTCTTTTTCTTAAGAAAAGTGTGAACGTTGTGGAAGGGAGTTTAATGAATAAAATAGATAGACTCATATCGATGAAAGATAACGTCGACCGGTTGCGTCCTTTTTCCGAAGCCACATTGCGAGGGCCCGAAGTATTTCCTCATATTTTGAAACTTTTTTAGTAAATTCCCGTCTGTAGGCTGCTTAGAGAATTGGATAGTTTAGAAAGGATGAACGAAATGAAGAAGTTGTTTGCAGTAATTGGTGCATTCTTACTGGCGTGCAGTTTGCCATTGTCAGGGGCTGCTGCCGGTAAGCAAGTGTTTTCTGATGTGCCGCCGTCGAAGCATTTTGCGGAGGCGGTGAATGAGCTGGCGGCGCGTAATATCATAGGGGGTTATCCGGACGGTACGTTCAAACCGGGGAATTCGATTACGCGGGGACAAGCTGCGGCGATTATTGCGAAGATGATAGGTCTGGACACATCGAATGTAAAAGGTCAGAAATTCAAAGATGTACCAGCATCGCATGGTTTTTATAAAGCAATTGTGAAAATGGCGGAGGAAGGAATTATCGGCGGTTATCCGGACGGCAGTTTTAAACCGAATGAGCCGATTAAGCGTAAAAATATGGCAGCCATTCTTGTAAAAGCATTTGATTTGCCTCGTAGTGCGGATGTGAAAAATCCGTTCAAAGGAGAAGTCGGCATTACGAATGACGTCCTTGTTATTTACAAGCTCGGTATTACTTCGGGTACGTCCCCTACAACATTCAGCCCAAACGCATCGATTACGAGAGGGCAGGCTGCGAAAATGCTTGCGGCGACGGAGCAGGTAATGATGAAGAGTGCCGTGACGGTAAAAGCGGGCGATTTAGGATGGGATACAATTGAATCGGTTATCGCGGGTGAAATAAATCCAGGTGTATTCCGAGCAGTAGAAGTCAAAGGGAAAAAAGACGGCACGCAAGATGAAGTTCAACTATTTCCAATTAAAGAGGGAAAAAGTGGAATTGCCATTGCGGGAAGGAAAGCGGATAATGAATGGGAGATTCAAAAATATTATGTCCATGTGAAAAAAGAGGGCAGCGAACTACGTTTGACGTTAGAAAAGACGGATGAATCACTGCCGACAATGGCGTCGCTCAATACGAAATATAAAACGGTACAAAATATAGCTCTCGCCAAGGTAGACGGAGAGAATATCTCGGACAACGTAAAGATAGAAAAAACAGAATATAATTTTACGTATATTATGATCGAAAAGCCGGGTGAGTATATCGCGACGATCCGCTTTGCGAATGGTGAAGAAGTGCGGTACAGTTTATCAGCGTTTGAAATGGATGACAGCTTTTTCTATGGTACATCGGCGATCGAACTAGGACCGGCTGATTTTTTTGAATAAGTATAATGGGTGCTGGGTCTACAAGCAAACTTAATTACGGAGAAACGATGTCTGACAGTACGAAAATGTTCAAATTAGGATAGTATAAGCGAGAGGGATTAGGTTGAAATACACCTAGTTCCTTTTTTGTTTGAATGAGATATTTTACGCTTACGCTGAATCAATCTAAATATGAAAAACTGGAGAGATGGGGGATGCCTATCTCTTTTAATTATTGGTTCGATTAAATGAGCTTGTTGTATTAGGATTCAATCGCATTTTTAACGTCATTTTTGTTAACTTAGAGCCTGGATGCTACAAGGGCAGCTTAAGTTGCGATAAGTTATTTCTGCTTATTCGAATGTCTAGGATGAGGGACATCCTCTGTCCCGCATAAATTTTCATCTTTAAAGATGTCTGTTTTACTTGTCAAAGCTCCCAATGTTTCGCTGAAATTATCAATCATATAGTTGAATGCGTCCATGTCCAACCTTTTGTCCTTACTCTTATCAGTGGTCATTCTATCCCTTTCTGTTTCGGAACCGTTCCTATAAAAAAGCAGGAGTGATATGATGACCCTGCTCATTTTAGTTTTTTATATAATCGCTCGCGGTTATAACTTCGACTGTTCCAATAGCGCTGTTAAAGGATAGAGATTCTGCGGATATTTCCTTAATAAGATCTGCGTAGTGAGTGGCTATCCAGTCGCTTGCGAAAGAGTTAGGAGCTATAATCTTTATGTTCAAATCATCTTGTTTTTATAAAAACTGCACTCATTCTTAGCTGTTTTTTTCGTATCCGTTATCATGAGTTCCTCATTTCATTTTAACATCATTTGTCGATGAGTTAGTATATATATTATGTAATTAGAATTGAACATAAATGGCAGAAAATAGTGTCACAAAGACGACGGTTTTTGGTACTGTAAGAATGGAAATAAGCCCTGAAGAGAGAAAAAATGGCCCTCACACAAGCGAGGGAACTATTAAATGGATTGAGGTGCTTTGTTTTTGTGTTCCAAAAATATGAGCTCTATCGGTTAAGTAAAGAATCACTTATTAGAATGGAGGATTCACATTGATAAAATACGAAATTCCAAAACTTTTGAAAGAACATGAAAACCTAATTAAAGGCACTTTTAGGTATAGTAACGAGATAATTTTTAAACGTGAAGAAACAAAACCTTGGGATAGCAAATTAGGTGGGTGTCCCTATTTGGAAAACAGTGAAGATTATCCAACCGATCAAGTTGGAAAGCCTATGTTGTTTTTAGCACAAATCAATCTGGCGGATATTGGAGATCTGGATGAATTACCGAAAAAGGGATTACTGCAATTTTTTGTTGCAAATGATGATATGTTTGGTTTGGAAGAACCGATTCTAGTAAAATACATTGAAGATTTTGAAGAAAATGAAGGACAGTTAGTAAAGAAACATCCTTATGAAGATGAAGAATATAACCAAAGTCTTCCTTTTTCACACAGCGGCAAAATGTATTTTACATCAAGGGAGATGCCTATGTCTTCCTCATTAGATCTATTTCGAGAAATTTTTATGAAGAAGCTATCAGAAGAAGAATATGAGAAACTGAGTGATGATTGCTATAGTAGCGATAGCAGAGTTGGCGGTTATCCCTACTTTGTTCAGAATGACTATATCGGTTTTGACGATGACGATTTTCTTTTATTGCAACTGGATATCGATGAGGAATGCGGCATTATGTTTGGGGATTCTGGGAACTGTGTTTTCTCTATTCCAAAGGACGCTTTGAAAAATAGGGATTTTTCAAAAGTAGTGTATGATTGGCAGTGTTGCTAGTGAGATTCCAGTACGATGATCCGTTCTGGAGCTTATAGAAAAGTCCTAAGAAATGTATGAGTATTTTATAAACGAATTTTTCACAACTATGACGTCAACATATCACTTATCGAATTGAGGTTTCCCTATGATACCAAATCAAAATAAAATGAGAGTAATGGAGACCATTGCTGAAAGAAATTTAATTTCTCTCATGAATGATACAAAGTGGCGAAAACTCCAAGATGCAGTTATCAATACGTTGCGATTTCCGACACCATACCAAGGCAAGTATTTGTTAGATGATCTAGTATATCCTGAAGAATTTGAAAAGGATGTTTGGTATTGGGGAGATTGGATAGAGGGTATTGTACCATTTTACAATGTGGAGTGGATTCGAGTCCGGCCAAGATATTTGAAACATCGTGGTCGTCTAGTTTCACCAGAAATCATTGATATTACAGATGACTATGTAAATATTTTAAAAGAATTATCAATTCCCTATCGACTGGATCATGATACATATTATATTTACGGTTACATATCAGATACAAGCATACTAACATGATGGAGCCTCTCGGAATGGTTAAGGCAAAAAGTGAAACGGAATCAGTGCTGTAGTCCAATATGGAACCTGATTAATTTGGATGACTATCTATAATGGTTTATTCTGACGAGCGATAGAGGAGAGGTACATATGGATAAACAGTCTTATGCAAGGTATTTGCTTCAATTGATGGATGAAGAGGTGGATTCCGATGAATCAGATATTGAGGAAGCCCGTTTCTATGGGTATTTCCAAATGTATATGCCGGATGGAAAAGGCATAGAGGCTACTTTTGAACCTCTTGAAGATGGGCATGCGTATTTGCAGAAGGTATTACAGATCTATGAAATGCTAGATCCGAATGTTTTTAGTGGGCCTGCAGTGCCGGGATATTTCACTAGTAAAGCTGGTAATGTACCCAATGAGGTGTTAGTAGATTATGGCAGGCAGTTTATTCAAGGTTTAAAGGATTTATTGTTGGAATGTTCCGGGAAAATGGATGTGGAAGGTTCAGTGGATTACCTGCTTGGAATCGAAGAGGTTAGAATTGTACCTCCTGGATCGATAGATGGAATTCGTCAGCAATACGATCCTGAAATATATGAGACGATTTTTGATATCATCAGCGAACAGACGGAGTATGATGAACCGATTGAAGTTTTGGACGAGGCGTATTACTCGATTGCCTGTGATTACTGGATTTCCTATTATCTTCAGTGGCACCGTTATAGATTGAATGGTGATCCATTCGCAGCATATTTTGAGCTGTACAGACGTGGGTACTCAGCGGTCTTCTCAGAAAATAAACTGTATATTGGTTCATAATTACGGAGGTTAATTGAAATGACGGAACGAATACCATGCAAGACGGAAGGTTGTAGCGCAACAATTCTGCCGAGCACCTCAGACAAAACAGGCGGTATCTGCATGCCTTGCCGACAAGAGCAAGAACGAAAAAAACAGCAAGCTTATATTGAACAGCACCGCAAAACGGTAAATCTTTATGATGGATTAACAGATCAAGTAGACATTCTCAAAGTGATGCATGCACCGAGAAAGTATGATCCGCTTATCCAATACGTTCCTTTTCCGTTAAGCATGGAGCAACTATACATATCTTTGTCAAACCAAGAAGCGGAACGGATGCTAAAATACACAATGGAGATATTAGCTGTTAACAATGAAAGTGAAGCGGAAGAAATTCTGTTATCTTTGGTGTGCTACCGGGATGATACTATATCAGATGCTTTGCCGGAGCTTATACAGCGCGGCTTGTTTCATAATCCGATTCTTTTTAAAGATGCACCGCAAGACATTCGAGATCAGCTTCTGGAGCGGGTGATATGGGATGAGGACAATCGGAATCATCTCCTTCTTGTACTCGGTTGGATCGGTGATGTTAAGGTAATAGACCAGTTTCGAGAATGGCAAATGCGGCAACCAACATGGACGGAGCAGTTGTATGTAACGCCTGAAACTTATGTTCTTGACGGGGGTTGGGAGCTTACTCCGAATGGGGAAAGGCGCGACTTAGTGAATCCATTATGTTATGCGATCAGGCAATCAGATCAACAGTATGCTGGTGTAACTGCAGAAACTCATGCCCGTTTTCTTGAAACGAGCCATTTAACATGCCCATGGTGCAATAGGAAGTTAAAGAGATTGATGGTCGCAGCTAACTCTCATCCGGCCTTGCAATATCTCGATCCACAGATGGAGAACTTACAGGTGATAACTTGTGACTTATGTGGGGGGTTTAGCACGATATACATGGAGCTGGATAATGATGGCGTGCCTATCTGGAGCCGCTATAATCAGGAACCTGATTACCTCCCGGATATAGATGACGTAAATAGCAGTAATGAACACCCGCCGAGTTTAGTCCTTTCACATGAGCCGCAATCACCGTATTATTCTGCAGTTTGGGCCATGTCACAATTGAATTCTCAGATTGGCGGTCATCCAAGCTGGGTTCAGGATCCCGAGTATCCGGTTTGTCCTTGTTGTGAACGAAGAATGCGGTTTATAGGGCAGATAGATTATGCTGATTTCGACGAATATGCTGAAGGCATATATTATATGTTTATTTGTCCAAAAGATAGGATTACAGCAACGGTATATCAGCAAAGCTGAATACCGTACTGGAGATGATTGGGGGGATATAGGTAAAACGGGTGATCCACTGAATACAGAAGAAGGGCACGCTTTAAAAGCGTGCCCTTTCCATTAGTAGGCATGAACATGATCTGCAATTAGGCTTCTTTTAACGTATTAATTACTTCCTCTGCATATGAATCGGTAAACCGAATCATCCCTTGATCCTGTACAATACACCCTTCCTTGATGCGATGGTCAAGCCAATCTGTAATGAAGGAAGGAGCATATCCGCCTTGGCCGAATTCATCTCCGAATACGATGATGTTCGGATAACCATCTACATATTGATCGCGATTAGTGTCTGGATATGACTTCGTATATAACCAAAACTGTACATCATACATGACATATGATAATTCATCTGCGTGAAAAGAAAAATGGCCTTTCTCTTCGACAATCCGTGTACATATGCTGCGGATTTTCTGTTCCACCTGTTCCACTTCGGTTACCCGAGAGCACAGTTCCTTTAGCAGAGGAGAAAATTTGCCGTGCGCTACTTTATCCAAGGCTTCTTCTTTGTCCTCTTCAGACGTATCGTATAGTTCATCGTTCACTAAGCCTTTGATAAACTTCTCAAAATTATCGGCAAGGAAGGTAATCTTATAATCATCTTCTTGATCGACATGAACAACTTCAGGTTCACCATCTGTACCGCACGCTCGATAGTCTAACATGACGACATCATGGCCGGCTGAAGGACAATCACAGATCACCACGCCGATGTCAGGATACTCCCATTCCTCAATCATAAAGGGACTACCGAGACTCCCGCACAGTGAATAGCTTTTCTCGCGGCCAATTCCCATAATCCCTGTAATGGCTATATGATCCTCTGCCCAGGAGGTTGGTTCCTCTGTTGGAAAGTTGGTGTTCTTTGGCACTCCGCCATTCTGATACTTCATCAAATGAATATATGAGGATGGAAGTTTGTAACCAAGCTCTTTCTCGATTGAATCAATTAGTTCATCCGTAGGTGGCTCAGATTGATAAGATTCTTTTGCATACTCGCTGTTCTCCCAAAAATCGGCTAAAAACATATCTGAAAAAAGATGTTCGTCTGCTTCCTGCCCCTCATTCAATTGATCTATACGCTTTTTATCCATTTCTACCTCCCAATGAACTATATAATAACTTCATATGTATATGGTAACCCCAATATTTTTAATAGTAGCATTTTGATATGAAGGATTCCAGAATTATCCGGCTAATGTATATACAAAGCCGATGATTTAGGACCCATAGTCTTTTATATATTCTTCATTTATTATTATAATTAATAGATCGGAAGAGTGAGAGATACTATACGAGTTGGAGGGAAACTAATGACTGAAGAAATAAACACAACAGGATGGGATGCAATTGAAGATGCGGTAACGAAGCTATACGGGGAACAGGAACCGAAGCATTATGGTACCGCAATTTCTTATATGCTTGGTGGACAAGATCCATTAGATGGCCTTAGTGCTTATAAGGCGGAAACACCTTCTCCGCACTGGCATATTGTAACTTTTGGTTTTTCGGAACTGTATGAGAAGGAGTCGAGGGATACCGAATGTAGCGGCTATGGGTTTGAGCTTTCTTTTCGGGTGGCCCGTAGTAAGGATGAGGAAGAGCCTCCGGCATGGGCATTGAACCTACTTCAAAACATGGGAAGATATGTGTTTAACAGCAATAATATTTTCGTTTCAGGTGATTACTTAGATGCGAATGGTCCAATTTGCTTGGGAGCCGATACACAGCTAACCGCCCTTGCTTTTATACGAGATCCAGAACTTGATACACTGCATACGCCGAATGGACGCGTTGAGTTCCTTCAAATGGTTGGGGTCACAGAGGATGAGCTGGAGGCTATGAAAATATGGAATACACGAGGGTTACTTGAAGCAGGAAAAGCAGAAATTCCGGGTTATATTACAGATTTATCCCGAACATCTATGCTGCGAGTTCCTGCTGTTCAGGAAAGTGTTCAACTAGGAATAGATCGTGACGGTTCGAGCACCGGGTTTTTATATGTAGATCAACTAGCTTGGGTACCCGGTAAGAATGGTTTGTTCAAAAAGAAACCGGCTGTGCTCACACTAGGAGCGAAACAAGCTGATACGGTTGGAAAGCTGCTGCGCGGTCGGCTGCTTAAGGGGAAAGATTTGAGTTTAGTGAGCAAAGAAATAAGCGTAACATTGGAGCCTGCTTTAACGACTGAAATCAAAACAGGTGAGGGTACGGTTCATTTACAACTTGACGAAGCGGTTGTTAACGAGCTCATGAACAAGCTTCTCCCAAAAGAAGGAGAAATTCGTTTGTCTTCTTATAAAGACATAATCATACAAGTCGTTAAAACGAATATTCTGGATCAAGATGGAAAAGTGGTTTCAACCATTGGCTAAACATCGTCTTTACCTACATCTACCATTGAAATTGTGAAGTGGTACTTTTATTTTTGAAGATAAACAAAATGGAGGAGTTTTATGGGGTTATTTGATTCGCTAGTAGGAAACGCATCGACTTTGGATGTTGAAAAAGTAGAGAAAGAGCTGGGATCCATTTTAATTGAGGAGGAGAAGGTGAAGGCAGCGTTTAAAGTGGTCCGGGACCTCATGATGTTTACTGAGAAGCGGCTGATTCTTGTTGATAAGCAGGGGATGACGGGAAAAAAGGTTGAATATCATTCAATTCCATATAAAAGCATTTCCCATTTTTCCGTTGAAACGGCTGGGGCGTTTGATTTGGATGCGGAGCTTAAAATTTGGATTTCCAGTGCGACGGAACCGCTGGTGAATAAGCAGTTCAAGAAGGACTCCAGCATTTACGACATTCAAAAGATTTTAGCGGCTGTTTGTTTATAAGTATCGGTTTTTAAGTAGATATTCGGATATTATTGGCTAATAAACGCTTTAAAATTAGGCTATTCACGAAATAAATAGGAATACTTAAATAATCGTAATGTTAATTGTGCATGGAGCTGGTACTACATTTAAAAATGGATCAAGCCTCATGCCTGATCCATTCTCTGTATAAAAAACGTTTAAAAGCTATGTGAATTATTGTTGCATTTTACCTGCAGTATAACCGCCATCCACTGCAAGTGTTACACCGCTAATTGATTTTGCAAGGTCTGAGCATAGAAATACAACAGCATTTGCTTGATCTTCTGCGGTGGACATTCTTCCTGCTGGAAGTGATGCAAGTACGCCTTGGTATTGTTCTGGCGAAGTTTTAGACCAACTTTCAATTGCAGGTGTGATGGTGGCGCCAGGTGCGATAGAATTAATGGTAATCCCTTTTTGACCGTATTCCAAAGCAACTGATTTAGTTAAACCGGCAATAGCATGTTTAGATGCAGTGTAAGGAGCCATGTTTGGTGAACCTTCAATACCAGCACCTGATGCCGTATTGACAATCGCACCGCCACCCGTTTTCAGCATAGCATTTACTTCGTGCTTGATGCAGTAAAATGTTCCATACAGATTTACTTTTAGTGTAATATCCCAATCTTTGGAATCCATTTCTCCAATTGGCTTTAATCCCTTGTTAATCCCTGCATTGTTATGTGCAAAATCTAGCTTGCCAAATGTCTCAACCGTTTTATTCACGAGTGCGATTACCTGCTCCTCATCACTTACGTCACATTTGAGAAATGCTGCTTCACCGCCGTTATCTTTGATAATTTGTACGGTTTCTTGTCCTACTTCTTCACTTACGTCAGATATCATGACCTTTGCGCCCGCTTTTGCTAAGGCAATTGCAGTTGCTCTGCCAATTCCTGAGCCTGATCCTGTGACTAATCCTGCTTTTCCCTTCATAATTCCTACCATGAAAGACACTCCTTTTTTATAAATACATCTATTTGTTTACTAATGAACAATATACGCCCAAATTCTAGCCAAATCAAAAATTTAGTTTAACGTCTAATTATATTAGTAGCATGTACGGTTGAAATACATTCATGATTGCTTTAAGTACAGGGGGCCTATCAAACAAATTGGACACTATTCTGAAATGTATACATCCCCATTTTTGATAAAAGTGTGAAGAAGAAAATGGATAGATTGACGTAACCGAAAGAAAAAGTCGATCAGCATTGGCCTCACTGTAAAGAGACCATCAAAGAGATTTTTTCACATAGGAGCTTTTTTTAAATAGACATAATTACAGTTTGATAGAAAGACACAGGGGGTATTATTAAATAACAGGCAGCAAATAGCATCTGAATAACCACTTTTATTCCCCCAGCCAGTTCTAGCAACCGTAACTGTCTCATAAACTTCCAAGTAGACAACCATTACGAAAGGATGATTCCAATGAAAAAAACACTATTCGCAATCATTATCTTAATACTCGGCTTTTCCTACACTGCGCCTGCCGGTACGGCTTCAGCAGCAGAGAACAGCGGCCTTTCTCCAAACGACGGCTTAATCCTGACCTATTCACCTTCATTCAACGAGCCTTCGAAAGAAACGTTTCACGTGAAGAAAGAAGAGACATTTACGTATTTATACAATAAAAAGAGTCGACACTATCCGGAGTTGGCCAACTTAGTATATATTGAAGACGATTTCGGGTTGTCGGCAAGTTTAGGGTATTCGGATTTTGTTTTTGTAAGTGCACCTTATCCGCTAAAGCAAGGCTCCACTTTTATGCAAAGCGATCACTTTGATGACTATAAAGTTCTTGTTGAAAATACGGCAAAGACTGTAAAAGTAAAAGCCGGTACTTTTAAAAACACGGTGATCCTGAAATATCCGGACGGTTCCCGGGTGTATCTCGCAAAAGGAATCGGCATTATTAAAATCACTGATGCAGCGGGAAAAGTGACGACTGAACTCGCTGCTGTAAAATCGAGGAAGTAATTTTTAATTCACAGGATTTACTTTTGCTCATTACTGGAATAGATAATTCCTATAAAAAATCCCGTCATTCATACTGGACTGACGGGATTTCCTCTGGTTTAAGAGTATCTGTTCAAGTATTTAAAGTTTCCTGTACGAAAAACTATCTTGTTTGTATAGTAATTAACAGTATTTCACACACAGTTACTTTTCACCGTCAAACTTCTATTCCTGCAATTCCAAATCCTCCAGGACCAGAATGTGTAGAGATCATAGCGCCTGCTTCAATCCAAATACTATTTTCGAATCCTTTTTCAAGTGCAATTTCATTGATCCGTTGTTTGATAGTTTCACTTAATCCGATGGAGTATATAAAATATATTTGTTGTCTATCAATCTCGTATTGCTGTAGATAATCCAGGAATAACTTTTCAGCAACTTTGTTCATCTTTCCATGATATTTTTTAGTTGAGACAAGCTTGCCATCTACTAATTCAATACATGGCTTTATTTTCAGCAAAGCACCTCCCAGATAAGCCATATTGCTGACTCGTCCGCCGGCTCTTAAAAAATCTAAGCTGCCGGGTAGGAAGGCGAGTCTTGTTTTAGGCACCTTTGATTCGATTTTTTCCAGCAAGTGAACAGGATCCATCTCGGGAGCTTTCTCCAGCAAAGTAACCGCATACATGACAACTGCAGTTAATCCGCCTGTTACATTTAACGCATCAATTAAAAAAATATCATTTAGATCTTCCGCAGCCAGTAACGCGTTTTGAAAGGAGACAGATGCCTTTGACGTATACCCGATATGGATGATGATACTATCAGGAAATTCCGTTTTGATTTTTTTGAAAAACTCTTGATACTCATGGACATTAGTGGCAGATGTAGAAGGTATCTTTTTTGTACGATCATAAAATTCATAAATTTCTTGAACGGGTAGATGACCATCTAAATAGTCCTGTCCATCCATAATTACATGCATGGGTATTACTTGTACATCATGTTTCTTTGCTAAAGATTCCGGCAAATCGGCCCCGCTCTCAGTCGTTAAAATGATTCTTCTCACTGGACATCGCCTCCAACTTTCATTCTATTAATACAGTTTATGAGTTGAGATGCCTTTGTAAGAAGCAATCGTGACCTTTGTGTTTGTTTTAATGGTCGTGCATGTTTAAATAAACACAATTGCTTGATACACAGGCATTGATCATTAATTATTCATTGAAGAAATGTATGTATGACCGAAGAGAAAAGATATTCAACAATCTGCAAGTATGATAGATTAAAAACATTAATTATACAACAAAAGCAGTTGGATGGCACTCTCTTAAAAAAGGGAGTGTTTATATATGGTGACATACGAATCAATGAATATGCTATTTCAATTCGGTATATTCTTAGCCACGGCGCTAACAAAAAGAAGTAACCGCCCATTACCTTTGGCCGAGGTTTTCAATGGGGGGTTACTCTTTTGAGTAAAAACATCTTTAATTGTTAGGTAGGTCATCCGCTCTTCATACAGTGTGCAACTGTGATTGGCTGGACGTTTCATAGACGTTCAGCATTTTTTATTATATGTTGATCATACCACAGCAATACAAAAATAAAACTAAAACTAAAACGTTTAGTGCCCCATACAAGTGTGGGGTGCCTGTGTGAAAAACAAACACGACAATTTAGATATTCATGTTAGTTCGAGCGATCACGAATGTTTAAACTAACCCAATTGTTTGGTGCACAGGCATGCAAATTAATTTCACGTTACCCTTTGTTTCCTCATCCACTGCGTCGCGACCCACTTCTCACCTTCTACAACGGGTGCTCCGCCGTGTAAAGTTAAATCATTCAGCATCTGGTCGCTATAGAAATACTCGAAGTAGACAGCCATCCCTTTGCGAGGCGAGACAGAAAATTTTAGTTGAGGGAAGAATGTTTCTCCCCCTTGTTCTACGTCATTTAAGTACATCACAAGTGTGCTAATTCGATTGTTTGTAACCTTACTTTCAGCTGAAAAGAAATCATGATGCGCTCTGTACTGTTGACCAGGCGTATACCGAAGGATCTGAAGTCCTTCTCCGTGTTCAATCGGGATATTCATAACTGCTGAAACTCGTTTTTTAACTCTTGCGACAATTAGGTTTTCACTGTCCTCTATAAACATACTGCTGCTCGTTCGCAACTCATTTTCTTCACGTGTTGTTCCGATTTTTGAACGTTTTACTTTATCTGCAGCCAATCGGATCAGTTCATCGCACTCTTCATCACTTAACACATTCCCTAAAACCACGATCAATGGCTCTTCTATTCTAGCGACTATGTCAATCTCTCTATCCGTCATAATTTTTTTGCCAACATGATGAAATATCGTTTGTTCTTTATTCTCCGCTATCATCTTCGACACCTCTTAAACTGTTTGATTTTCAAAACAAGTGCGTATTTAGGCAATGGGTTTACAGCTCATAACGGATACTTTGTAAGATTTACACTTCCTTTTGGAATTAATTTCAATTTATTGTAGCACGCTAGATCAGATATCGTAAAATTTGAAAGTATCGAGAGTAGTAGATAGTACTCTCCATACTTTGTTCGGTAGTTTTGGTTCCGCTAAATCAAGGCATAAATTCGAACCTATCAAGTTAATTGAATTAAGCTAATTTAATTCACCTTTGATTTCATTGGTAAATACATATAAAATGAACTTCTGTACTTCTATACTTCTATGATTTACAGAAGAAGTACATACGAAAGGACAAAAGAATAAATGTTTTAGTGGAGGGTCTTTATGAATTATAAAATTAGTAACAAGCAAGTATTCGAACAAGCACAGGTGCGTTCGGTTTCAGATGTGCCGTTTACGGAAGACGAACTTCAAAACGGTATGTTGTTAGCGATAGCTAAGGAAGACGCTACGCTGGCGCTGTATTTGATAGAGGTAGACGGTCAGAAGAAATTTGAGGTTCGGTGGGATGATTCGCACGAGACTTTCACCGGCTGGTATTCCGCCTGGGAAAACTTTACATGGTGTCTAAATATCGCAGGCAACTGATTTTTTAGATATTTGTGTGCAAAACTACTCATCTATCTACTTTAAATAAAAGACTCCGCTGGTTTTTGCAAACTGGCGGAGTTTTTGTGCTTTTAATTGGAGGATTCTTTATATGTAGGTATTTTGTTCATGGACTTTTCGCACCGCGCCATAAGAATGATTTTGTAAATACGGTCTTTTCTCACCTGAAGTTTTCGCTATAATCAAATTAAAATGGGAATGACAAAGGAGATCAAGCGATGAAAAAGCTGTTATATGGGTTGTTTTGTTCACTTGTAATGCTGGCAGGCTGCTCGGCTAAAGAAGAGCCGAAAGTACAGGCGGATATACAGGAGCAAACACAGGAAGAGGAACAATCGCAAACGGTTGAGACAGAGGCAGACGCTTTTGAACCGACAGAGCCCGAGTACTATGAAGTGGACGGTGTAGATCGCGAGTTATTGGATGTAGAGAAGGATTTGCTTCGGAAACCGGGTATTTATGGTGGAGAGAACTATGACGAAGAAAAAGTGAATGAAGCGATTGATCAGTGGCCGGAAGGGTTGACAGTGGAGCAGTATTTAAATGAAATGCTGAACTTGGTGGGGGAAGACTATTATGACGGAATGAAGACCTTACTGACGTTTGATACATCAGTGGAAGTCGATCATACGAAACCTGATGAACAAGTGAACCAGCCGACATTGAAGACAGCTCACTATGCAATCTTGATTGACGCGAGCGGCAGCATGAGAGCGATGGCGGGCGGTAAGACCCGAATGGATTCTGCAAAGGATGCGGTCCTAGATTTTGCGAAACAGATCCCGGAAGATGCGACCATGTCGATGCGAGTGTACGGTCATAAAGGTTCGGGTAATCAGGCAGATAAGCAACTTTCATGCACAAGTACAGAGAATTTCTATAGCGGAAAGTTTGAAGAGCCGGCATTTCGAGAGGCTCTCGGAAAAGTACAACCTGCTGGCTGGACACCAATCGGGCTTGCACTAGAAACGGTGAAAGAAGATATTCCTGCAGATGCAGAAGAAGTAGTCGTTTACGTGGTAAGTGACGGTATCGAAACATGCGGAGGAGATCCTGTGAAGGCTGCTGGAGATCTTGTGGCTGGGAATATACAAACGGTCGTTAATATTATCGGCTATGATGTGGATAATGAAGGGCAGACATTACTGAAGAAGGTGGCAGATGCAGGGAACGGAGAATTTATTTATGTCAATTCAGAAAAAGAATTGAGGAAGTATATGAGAGCACAATACGAAGAGATTCAGAAGCAATGGTGGGAGTGGAAAGAGACCAGCCAGAAAGATGCATGGGATCAAAAAGAGAATCTCAAGGAACTTTCTTTTGATACAAAAGAAACACTTCAGAAACAATCAGTGCAGGAAAAGGAACGATTAAAGAAAGCGCGTGCTTATTTAAAAACGAAGTATAAAGACTCGGATGCTGTAATCAAGTTGTCGAATTATTTAATTGAAGATCAGCACAGAAAATATAATTATATTACGCAGAAGGGCCATGAACTTTATAATGAAAGTATTAAAAACGGCCATGAAACGTACAATCAAGTGATAAAAGAAGGTCATGAGAAACATAATGAGGCGGCTAGGAAGAAGCATCAGCAATAGGTAATTGTTGTACACTCCGGAAATCAGAGGACATTTGATTTCTGGAGTGTTTTTTCGCTTGAAGGCAGAAAAGGTATAGACGTAACGTCCTGAATTTGTTTATATGACGCTAATGATTAAATTTATCTGAGTTCAGCAAAAAACTTTATTTCAATAAATCAGTTTGAAGTGCCTATGCAAGAAACAAACATGATCGTTTAAACAAATGTGGATATTTAAACTAACACAATTGTTTAGTGCAGAGGGACCTATTTAAATATAAAAAATGAAATACATGTACAGTATGGGTAATGAGGGTTAGTAGTCAGTTATGCACATAGGCGCTGAAGTAGAAAAGTTTTTATACGTAGATTTGGGTTCTACTGGACCTTGTCATTCAGTCGGTCAAACAAAAATACCAGACATCAACACGATATAAAAGTGCTAATTGTTCTGGTTTTTTTCTGTTTGATTAAATTTACTGTGCGAGGGCGCAGTTAAAGGCATCTGTGTTTGAAGTGTTTTTGATCGTTCAAAAGCAGCGGATTTTAAACAAAATGAAGTACCTTTCGTGCAGAAGTCTGTTTCATTAGCATTTCATCACCGAAGCCCTGCTATAATCTGCCCAATAAGCGGTCTCCCCAACTCCTCCAATTCAGTATTGTCCAACTGCAGCCCCCAAAAATAAATAGCTCCCATAAAGCTTTGTACAATAGATTGGAAAAAGTCGTGTGTGGAGCTGATGTTTTGAATTGATTCATCTTGTTTTCCATCCGTAATAATTTGTCGGAGGATAGTGTATAATTTCCGGTCTTCGTTTGTGAAAAAGGTGTGTTCGTTGCTGATAACTGCTGCGGAGTAGATCACGCGCATTAAGTCTTTTCCTAGTTCTTTTTCGATACAGCGCAGTACAGCAAGAAAAAAAGCTTCCAGACGTTCGATGGCGGAAGAATACTTTTGCTCAATATCTTCATAGATATGTATATAGTGTTCGTCCATCTCCATAAAGCGCATCATAAAAATGCTTGATTTGGAAGGGAAGTGCTGATAAAAGGAGCCTTTAGATGTGTTGCTTTCTTTTACGATTCGATCTACTGATATTTTGTCGTAGCCGTATTTTTTAAATAGATCGAGCGCAATATTCATAATATGAAGCTGTGTTTGAATACCTTTAGCTGTTTTGTTTTCGGTTACATCCACAATGCATCCCTCTTTTTGATTTTTTTAAGAATAGTTTGACTTTTCCGTTAATTCTATTATATCATTAGACTACAGTCTAGTCTATGGGGGTGCGGAAATTGGAGAAATTAAAAACGGTTGATGAGCTCGAGCCATTGTTCAAGGATAGGATGCGCCTGCTTGTCGGGGGGTTTGGTATTTCGGGAACGCCGCTGACAGTGCTGCATGCGCTGCCGGGTTTTAAGGCCGGTGACTATGAAGTTGTCAGCAATAACCTTGGAGATTACGGTAAAGGACTGCACAAAGTGTTTGAAGCAGGAAAAATTGCGAAGGCAATCGGCTCGTTTTTTACGATCAATAAAGAAGCAGTAACGGCTTGGTCTAAAGGGGAGCTTGCGATTGATCTGCTGCCGCAAGGAACGCTGGCGGAGGCGATTCGCTGCGGGGGTGCCGGGATTGGCGGTTTTTACACACCTACTGCGGTCGGGACGAAACTCGCTGAAGGAAAAGAAGTCCGCGAAATTGACGGCGTCCGTTATTTATTTGAAAAGGCGATAAAAGGTGATCTTGCGCTTATTAAAGCAGCAAAGGCAGATAAGGCCGGCAATTTGATTTACCACACAACGGCGAGAAATTTTAATCCTGTTATGGCTACCGCTGCCGCAACAGTCATTGCTGAAGTCGATGAAATTGTCGAAATCGGCGAATTACGCCCAGAAGAAATAATCACTCCTCATATTTATGTAGATTACGTAGTGAAAAGCAAATATGTCAAAAAGGGAGATGATTACGTTGAAGTTAACTAAAAGGGATGTCATTGCGAAGCGTATTGCGCAAGAGCTGAAAGACGGGGATTCCGTGAATCTTGGTGTTGGCATTCCAACACTTGTTGCGAAATATATAGGAGACAAAAAAGTATATTTGCAGAGTGAGAACGGCTTACTTGGAATAGGGCCTCCGCCGAATGAAGATGAATTGGATATCGATTTAATCGATGCGGGGAAAAATCCTGTCTCGATTATGCCTGACGCGTCGTATTTTGATAGCGCTTTCTCATTTGGAATGATCAGAGGACATCATATTGACGTGGCGGTTTTAGGGACGTTAGAAGTGGATCGTTACGGTGAGATTGCCAACTGGTCTGTGCCGAATCAGCCGATTTTGGGAGTAGGCGGTGCAATGGATTTAGTTGCGGGTGCAAAGAAAGTAATTGTGGCCAGTACACTTTTCACGAAAGACGGATCGCCTAAATTAGTGGAATCGCTGACTCTTGATTCTAGCGGCGAGCGACTAGTCAATCAATTCGTAACGGAGTATGCAAGCTTCACTTTCGAAGATGGAAAGATCTTTGCGGATGATATATACGGTGATATGACATTTGAAGAGCTGCAAGACAAAATTGGTTTACCGTTAACACAAAAATAAACGAATAGTAGGGGGAAAGCGGATGTGGAGTTTACTTACGATTGCCATTTCGTTAATTCTTTTAATCGTTTTAGCATTAAGGGGATATAGTATCATTATCATCGCTCCCGTTGTCAGTTTATTTGTAATGGTAACAAACGGATTTTCTATTTTAGATGCCTTCCAAGATACATACATGACCGGGTTTATCGGCTATGTACAAAAGTATTTCTTGATATTCTTATTTGCATCCATGTTTGGAAAGCTTATGGATGACAGCGGCGCGGCTCGTCGAATCGCTCATCTACTATTGAAAGTGGTCGGAAAAGACAGTAAGTTCAATGTGTTGGTCGCAATTATGGCCATATGTGCATTTTTAACATATGGCGGCGTCAGTTTATTCGTAGTCATTTTTGCAGTGCTGCCAATTGCCAAGCCATTATTCAAAGAACTGGATATTCCATGGCATCTATTTATGGCACCATTCTTTGCGGGGATTGCAACGTTTACGATGACGATGCTGCCGGGAACGCCTTCTGTACAAAACATCATTCCGACAAAGTATTTAGGAACAACTGTTACAGCAGCGCCTTTGCTCGGGATCATCGCAGCGGTGACCGTCATTGCAGTTAACTTATGGTATATAAAGTTTGCGTTAAAACGTTCAGAACAGCGCAACGAAACGTATGAGGGGATGACGAATCCAGATAAAGGCAGATCTAAAGGAATTGAAGATATTTACGAAGGTCGCGCATTGCCGAATATTGTAGTGAGTTTAATTCCTCCCATTGCTTTACTAGTTACATTGAATATATTTAAAGTGGACATTATTTACACGCTGATGGGCGCGGTAGTACTGGCGGCTTTATTATTCTGGAAGTATATTGACATTAAGAGAGACACCTTTAATGAAGGTGCGGTATCCGCTGTACTGCCGATTGTCAATACGAGTGCAGACGTCGGATACGGCTCTGTTATTGCGATTACGACAGGCTTTGGAATTTTTAATGAAGCGATGACAGAAATTCCGGGCAGTCCGTTACTATCACTTTTCATCGCAACGACAGCACTTGCGGGAATTACAGGATCTTCAAGTGGGGGGTTGGCGATTGCAATGGAAGCGCTGTCATCGTCGTATTTAAATTTAGGATTGAAACCGGAAGTAATGCACAGAATCATGGCAGTCGCCTCGGGCGGGCTGGATTCGTTGCCACATAACGGGGCAGTTATTACCGTGTTAGTTGCTTCAAAATTAACACATAAAGACGCCTATAAACATATTTTCGCCGTTTCAGTTATAGCACCTTTACTTGCAAGTATCCCAATGTTGATCGCAGCAATTTTATTATATTGATGTCTGAGGAGGCAGTGAAATGATTCAAAAGGTGGGCATTATCGGATCAGGAACGATGGGGTTTGGCATAGCGTTTCAATTCATCATAAATGGTATGCCGGTTGTTTTACAAGATGTGAAAGAAGAATCTTTGGAACTGGCAAAAGAAAAACTACAGACATATTTAACTATTTTCCGAGAAGAAGGCATGCCTTTTAACGATTCAGATGAAATCATTAAAAACCGCTTAACATGCACTGTAGAAATAGAAGACATTGCGGATTGTGACTTAGTTATTGAATCAGCAACTGAAAATTTGAAGTTAAAACAAAAAATCTTCAAGCAACTGGATGAAATTTGCGCAGTGCATACGATTTTAACTTCCAATACTTCGAGCTTAAGCATGTCGGACATCATCCGCGATGTAGAAAAACATAAAGAACGCGTGATGTTAACACATTTTTTCAATCCGGCGCATATTGTTCCGTTAGTCGAACTTCTAAAAGGTCCGGATACGAAGCAAAAGACGTACGATGAAGTAAATGCGTTTATGAAAAAAATGGGGAAAGTGACGATTGAAGTCCGCCGGGAAGTACCGGGCCTTGTTGCGAACCGCATTCAAACTGCGTTAGCGCGTGAAGCGTTGTCTTTGCTCGAAGACGGTGTAGTTTCGGAGGAGGATTTAGAAAGTGCGATTTTTGCAGGGCCGGGATTCCGTTTTGCATCAAGCGGTGTGTTGAAGATTATGGATTTTGGAGGATTGGATGTATGGGACATTGTAATGGGGCAATTACAACCGAAAATAGAATCGGATGTGCGGACGTTCCCTATTATTAAGGACAAAATCGATCAGGGAAATCTGGGCGTCAAATCATCGAAAGGATTCTTTGAATATCCAGGAATGGGGCTGGACGAATACGTCATAGAGCGTGATCGTTCGTTAATCCAGCAGCTCCAAACGTTTAATAAAAGAGAGAAGGCGATCGATCATGCGTAATATTTTAGTGACAGGTGCCGGTGGCGGTTTAGGAGCTGCGATGGTGAAGAAGTTTGTTGAAGAAGGGGATTATGTGTATGCGGCAGATTTGAAATTGGAAGCCGCGCAGGCAGTGGCTGATTTATATCCCGAAAAAACTGAAGCGGTTGAGCTCAATGTTGCGATCTCAACTTCAGTTCAGCGAGTCATCGATAAAATTTGTAAAGACAAAGAGCTGCATGTTCTCGTCAATAATGCGGGCTTGCAATACCGTGCGAAAATAGAGGATTTCCCAGAAGAACAATGGGACTTGCTGCAGAATGTGATGCTGAAAGGACCATTCTTGCTGACCAAATATGTGTTCCCATATATGAAAAAACAACAGCACGGACGCATTGTTAATATTTCATCGATCCACGGTGAAATGGCATCACCTGAAAAAGCGGCCTATGTCGCAGCGAAGCACGGCGTCATCGGTTTGACTCGCGTTGCGGCTTTGGAAGGGGCCATGCACGGAATTACTGTTAATGCAGTGTTGCCGGGTGCTGTGAAAACACCATTAATTGTAAAACAATTACAAGAGCTTGAAGAAAGTAAAGGCATGTCAGAATTGGACGCACTGAACGAAATCGTCTATCCGAAACAAGCGATGCAGCGTTTTATCACAGCCGAAGAAATTGCGGACAGTGTGTATTTTATATCATCTAAACACGCAACAGCGATAACAGGTGAAACATTAAGCGTTTCAGGCGGCATGTAAATAGAAGGAGGAATTGTTTATGTCAGTTTATATCGTCAACGGCAGCAGAACTGCATTCGGAAGTTTCGGCGGTGCGTTTGTCAATACAACAGATATTGATCTTGGCGTTGCAGTCGTGAAGGAAGCATTGAAGCGTTCAGGAGTAGAAGCAGAACAAATAGATGAAATCGTCCTCGGCAATATTATTCAAACGACGAAATCTTCGGCGTATTTAGCCCGCCATATCGGCTTGAAAAGCGGGATGTCCGAAGAAAGTACTGCACTTATGGTGAATCGGCTGTGCGGCTCAGGATTGCAGTCAATTATTACAGCAGCTCAAGAAATCGAACTTGGAAACGCGGAGGCGACAGTGGCCGGTGGCACAGAAAATATGAGCCAAGCCCCTCAAGTACTGCGTGGCACACGTTTCGGTTCTCCTGCTAAAGCGCCGGTTGTGGAAGATATGCTGTGGGCGACGTTGTACGATGAAGTGGCAGGCTGCGGAATGGGCATGACGGCGGAAAATATTGCAGAGAAATACGAGATTTCACGCGAAAGACAAGATGAATTTGCCCGCATTTCACATGAACGTGCAGCAGAAGCGCGCCGTTCAGGTCGTTTTGCAGAAGAAATTGTGCCAGTAGCGGTGAAAACACGCAAAGGTACGGTGGAAGTTTCGCAGGACGAACATATCCGCGAAGAGACTTCGATGGAAACTTTGGCGAAGTTAGGACCGGCGTTTAAGGAAGATGGATCTGTCACAGCAGGAAATGCAAGTGGTATTAACGACGGTGCCGCGGCTGTTGTGCTCGTGTCAGAAGACTTTTTAAAAGAGCACCAGTTACGGCCGCTAGCCAAAATTGCTGCCTACGCAACAGCTGGCGTAGACCCGGCATTGATGGGAATGGGTCCGGCTCCGGCAATTCGCAAAGTATTAAAAAAAGCCAATTTGACATTAAATGATATCGATTTGTTTGAACTAAACGAAGCTTTCGCCGCACAGTCATTAGGTGTCATAGAAGAACTCGGACTTGTTCAGGAAAAAGTCAATGTGAACGGAGGCGCGATAGCGCTTGGACATCCAGTTGGTGCAAGCGGTACGCGCATTACGTATTCACTTGCGCTAGAAATGCAGAAACACGGTGTGAAATACGGGATTGCGAGCCTATGCATTGGCGGCGGACAAGGGATTGCTGTGTTATTGGAGAATGCAGCGATTCAATAAATGGATTGCAGGAAAAGACCTGCAGAGGAGGAGAATGAATGACCCCTACTAAGAAAGAGATCGAGAAGAAGACAGTCAGGAAAACGATGATGCGCATTCTTCCTTTTATCTTGCTGTTGTATATAATTGCTTATTTAGACAGAGTGAATTTAGGTTATGCCGCCTTACAAATGAATGCTGAACTAGCATTGACTGCAGAAGTTTTCGGTCTGCTTTCAGGCATTTTCTTTATTGGATACTTCTTTTTTGAAGTGCCGAGCAATATGATTATGAATAAAGTAGGGGCGCGGATGTGGATTGCCCGGATTATGATCACATGGGGAATTGTTGTCATTCTGACGGGGTTTGTTCAAGGGACGACTCACTTGTATATGGCGCGTTTTCTATTGGGCGTCGCAGAAGCAGGATTTTTCCCCGGCATTATTTTATATTTGACGTATTGGTTCAGAGCGCGGGAACGGGGAAAAGCAACCGCTGTCCTTTTATTGGCATTGCCGATTGGTGGACTGATCGGCGCTCCAGTGTCGACATGGATTCTCGATAATATCAGTTGGTATGGTATGTCGGGTTGGAGATGGATGTTCATTTTAGAAGGTTTGCCTGCTATTATTCTAGGAATTGTTGTTGTGTTTTATCTAACAAATAAGCCCGCAAATGCCAAATGGCTGACAGATGAAGAAAAAGAGTGGCTGGAAGGAGAACTGAACGCAGAACGTTTGCAAAGCGCTCAAGTGAACAAAGTTTCTAAGATAGATATGCTGAAAGATTCAAAGGTCTGGAAACTGTCACTCCTCTATTTTACTGGTTATACCGCAGTTTACGGGCTATCATTCTGGCTGCCGACTATCATTAAATCTTTATCAGCCGCTGGCACGACCAATATGGAAATCGGCTGGCTAGCGATGATTCCGGCGTTCGTCGGAATACCTGTGATTCTATTTGTCGGCTGGAATGCGGATAGAACCAATTCGTATAAAACACACTTACTAGTATGTTTCATCATTGGGATTTTTGGGTTCATCGGCTGCGGTTTATCTGAAAGCGTTTCAACGGTCGTCCTCATGCTGGCGATTACTTCCGCTGGACTATATGGATTTACAGGGTGTTTCTTTGCATATATGACATTCTTTTTCAGCGAATCCACTGCACCGGTTGGCATTGCAATTGTAAATTCGTTCGCGGCATTAGGCGGATTTGTAGGACCTATGATTCTCGGCATGTTAGATCTTACGTCAGGAATGTTTGTGCTCTCTGCACTTTTGGCAATCGGTATTATTACGTTGATGACATTGAAATTAGTGTCAAAGAAAGAGGGAATAACGATTTCGGGAGTTCAGGCAGAAACAAGAGGGGTTCCGGAAGCTTGAATAAGAATTTTGCTTTCTTTCTATTAAATGTGGGCAAGAAATGAGCACTGGCATATTAAGACATATAGGAAGAACAAAACTTTCAGATCATCAAGAGGAGACGAATAAAAGCAGGTGGCTGAATCCTTTCGACAAAGGCTTCAGCTTTTTTAGTGTGCCGAGCAGTTGTCAAAAGTACCTGGTCTTCTTTCAATTATTTTTACTCGTCTTTCTGATTTAAAGTAATAAAATAGTAGACACAACTACATATTACGGATGGACGGTTGGCACTCCCTGAAGAAAAGGGGCAGGCACATTGCTCTCGAGAACTGAAAAAAGAAGACAGGGGCCTATCCCCCGTCTCCTCATGTTAAAGCAACAACCTTTTTTTCCTTCTTTGCCTCATCAATCTTTTCATCCGCTATATTAAGCTCATGCACACGCCGAATTTTGAAGTTTTTAAACATCAGCGATCCTATATAACCCCAGAGGGCACCAACACCTGCGCATAGAAGCGCAATGAGAGTTACTTTTACCGGGTCGTTAAATCCATACATAACCGCAAATCCTGCAATTGGCGTTGCTGTGCCTGTTGCGTTATTAATCAGTCCTGATAATGCGATGATGATACCAGCTGACGCGCCGCCTAGGAAGTTTGTCACATAGACCGGAATCGGATTGGCAGAAATAATGTCTACTTGTGATAACGGTTCAATCGCAACAGAGATGGTCGTTTTTCGATCACCGAATTTCATGCGATGGAAAAAGACATAGTTCATAAAGGAAGAGCCGAACACCGCTAGTGCACCGATTGCCATTGGAACACCTGTCAATCCGAGCATCGCGGTTAAAGCCATAGAACTTAGCGGTGCTGTAGCGACAACCGTAATGACGCCACCTAAAATAATCCCCATTATAATCGGGTTTGCATCTGTCGATTGTGTAATAATGCCGCCAATATTAAGCAAGGTGGCATCGACTATCGGATCAGCCCATACCCCAAGTAGCCGAACGAGCGGCGCGGCAAGGATGATGGTCACAATCAAATCGAGGCCATCAGGTACTTTTGTTTCAATTTTTTTCACTACAAAAGACATGAGATATCCCGCGATAAATCCAGGCAAGAGCCCAAGACCTGCACTCGAAGCCCCCATCATTAAAGCATATACAGGAGAAACGCCCATGGCCAGTGCTACAAGGGAAGCAGCTGCGACACCGCCCATACTACCCGCCGCGTCACCAACTTCACCTAGAAATGTAATATGTAATAAATCGCCGCCGACATAGCGTTGAAACGCCTCAACCAAAAATGTAGCAATCGCCGCACTTGCCAATGCCCCCATCGCTTTCATCCCTCTAGGAGCTTTATAACTGAAAAGTGTAAAACAAGCTAAAACAATTAGTAAAAGCACGGTGCCTTTAATAATCTCCATGATGTAATCGCCTCTTTAACTAATTTGTATACGTTCTTATTTTACAGAAAGATTAGATTATTTCTTTCTGGGATTTTATATTTATTTAAGTTACGAATAAATCATAACGCCAATTACGTATGTTTTCAATAGGTTTTTAGTGGACGTGAGGTCTTTCGTCTTAGTACTGAGTATCAGGTGCCTTCCACATTCAGTCCGAATAAGGCTATTACAAGAGGGCAGGCGACGAAAATGATCAAAGGTACTGAAGATGTAAAGCCGAATAATATCGTGATGAGAGGACGGGCAAATGTTGGACATGTATTTTGACAGGTATCGATATCGCTGTGAAGCAGATCGGTTTAATAATAAATGTATGGGTGAGGGTATCTGTGATGCCGGATCATTAAGAACTATTTGCTGACCATCATAGATGGTTTTGCGATTGAGACCTATAATTAACACCTTGTGCTGAAAGTGTCCACTTCCTTGACAAGCTACGTCTATAAAAACGATTTGGGATCAGAAGTTTTTTTTATGTTTCATAGATAATAGAGAGGATTTGCTATGACGTAATAAAGAGACTCTTTTGCAACATTAAATTCTGAATGTTGTCTTGCACAGATGCCTAAAGTGCGACATCGTCCATAGTTTTCCGAGAAAATATTGAGTCATTTTTAAACGATTCGCTTACTTTGTCGATTCAAATTAGACTCAAGTATAATGTTGTTTTTTATACATAATGGTAAACAGGTTTATTTTATCAGTCTTTTCGTAATGGCACGAATATTGCATTAATAATTAATGGAGGCGCTTTCAAATTATTAGATATACCCGACAAAAAAACACATGATCAGGAGATGAGAATATGACATCAAAGTATGTCGACCGAGGAAATATTATAAAAGTCCGTAGTTCAAGAAAGCCTAAAGTCTTTACACCTATTTTTATCATCTCAGCATCGATTACTGCATTTTTTTCGATTTTTTCATTAGTAAACCCTGTTGCACTTGCAAAAGTTATGACGTTTATACAGACGATATTTGCTACGCAGTATGGATGGATGGCTATGTTAATACCCATTCTTTGTATGGGATTTTTAGTTGCAATAGGAGTTTCCAAATATGGGAAAATTGTAATTGGTGGTCAGGACGCAAAGCCGGATTATAATATTTTTTCGTGGCTTGCAATGTTATTCACTTCATCTATCGGAATAGGAATCATTTACTTTGGAGTGAATGAGCCACTCTATGCGTACTATTTATCACCCAGCAGTACAGAGGCTCCAAATCAAATGGTAGCAGCACGGGAAGCGATGGGTACCGCTCTCTATCATTGGGGTATTTCGGTTTGGGCAATATTTAGTGTGGCGGGGCTAATTATGGCTTACTTTGTATCAAAACATAAAATACGATATTTACCTGGAGATGTTATTGAGAAGAGTTTTGGAAATCGTAAGTGGGTGCCATTAACCAAAAACATTATGAATGTTTTGGCTGTTGTATGTTCAGCAATGACAATTGCTGCCACGATCGGACTGGGAAGTGTGCAAATATCTACGGGGATTAATCAAGTGGGCAATCTTAATGCATCACTGACTGGGATCCTGCCTTATATCGTATTATTTATTCTATTATCTGTATGTATTTTTGCTGCAACTACCAAGAAAGCCGGTAAGGGAATGCAGGTGTTGGGCGATTGGAATGTCTATTTAGCGATAGCTATTTTAATCTTTGGTATGTTATTTGGACCAACACGCTATATTATAAATCAGGCTGTCCAATTAACCGGAACATATATCGCACAGCTTATACCAAGAAACTTTGACATGTTTTTATTTAGTAACGACCTGACGTATTCGACGACATGGGATGTCGCAAATAATATGTGGTGGATTTCATGGACCCCATTTATGGGTGTCTTCATAGCATCCATTTCAAAAGGACGGACAGTTCGACAATTCGCTTTTGCCACAATGACCATCCCTGTACTATTTATGCTATTATGGCATTCTACTTTCGGCGGGATTGCTTTACTGGATGCAGTTTTAGGTACTGGTGATATCGCGAAAAATGCAATGGAGAGTCCAGAAGTTACGTTTTTCGCCATTTTAGCGACTATGCCTTGGAGTAAGTTAACGTTTATTGCCACAATTATCCTGCTGATCATGTTCATTTCAACAACTGTAACGAGTGCAGCCTTGTCATTAGCAAGAATGACTGATTATGAAGGGAAAGAAGCGTCTCGCGTTCGAAGCTCTGTATGGGTCATTCTTATGGGGATTATCGCCTTAACGGGTATATTCGCTACTACGCTTGGCGGCAATGATGCGTTAAATGCAGTAAAGTCTTTAGCTACAACCTTATCTTATCCGTATATATTTTTCTTTATAATAATGATGACTGGATTTATTAAACAACTAATGAAAGATAAGCCTCAAGTATAAATTTCAAGTAAGGGAGATGTACGTTAATGGAGATCTATTATTTACAGGGTTGGGCTCTTTTCGCAGAAAAAATATTGCAAGTCGGAATGTTGCTTTTTATTATCTGGAATGTAAAACTATTAATCCTCGAAAAGAATACTAGTACAAAGGGAGAAGGCGTAAATGGAAACGAATAAATTAAATGCTGTAGCTAGGATGTCTCCTCCAATGCTTGAGACATTCTACAAACAAAATGAACTCGCGAAAGAAGCATTTTCAACAGATGTCACCTATACTGAAATGCGTGAAAATTATATAAATGAAAGAAAATATTGGAATGAGGGTGGACCTGAGCCAGAAAGAGTTCTTAATAAAGAAATAGATGGACCACACGGTTTACTGGACATTCGCTTCCATTACCCGAGGAAAAGAACTGGAAAAGGGGCCATTGTGTATATTCATGGCGGTGGATTCGTAGTAGGTAATCTGGATACCCATAGCAAGATAATGCGCTTACTGATGGAAGAAACAGAATCAGTTGTAATAGGAATTGATTATCATCTGGCCCCAGAACATAAATATCCGGTACAAATCGAGGAATGTGCTTTTTTATTAGAATGGTTAAGAAAATATGCAGATGAATATGATATTGATCAAGATAATATTGCGATCGCCGGAGATTCCGGCGGTGCCAATTTAGCATTGGCAACATCTCTATATTTAAGAGATCAACAGAAAGATATTTCATTTTTACGGTGTTTACTTTTATATTACGGTAGTTATGGGCTGACTGATTCGAAATCCAGAAGGCTGTACGGAGGAAATTATGACGGATTAAGTCAAAAAGATTTAACAACGTATTCAAATCTGTATATTGGGAATCGCCATCCAGATCTTCGTTATTTTGATTGTTTCTCAAACGATTTGACGAAGGACGTCCCTCCTTGTTACATCGCTTGCGGGCAGTTAGATCCACTCCTGGATGATAGTTTATTATTATATGACCTATTGGTAAATAACAACATTAAGGCTGAGTATGATGAATTTAGTGGAGTGATACATGCGTTCCTACACTTTTCACGAAGCCTTCCGGTAGCTATAAAAGCTATACAAAATGGTGCGAATTTCTATAAGTCTTCAGTTAAAGTGACATAATATTGGCTAATTTAAGAACTCACTAAAAAGCATATTGGCTTCTTAGTGGGATGCTTTTTTAAAACAGGAGTCTGTCCAGAGTGAAAGATATCTGTGTGACAAACATTCAAGCGCTGAGTAGCTTTTTGGATATTATTGGTTAGTATATGTTGATTTCGGGAGCCAGGCATCCTAAAGTCTGTCTGAAGGTTGTGTGGAGATCGAAAGTTGCTTGTGAAGTTGCCTAAGTGTTGTAGATTTCTTTAAATAATATATTTTTTTGGAATATATAAGGGGGGCATTTTTGTGAAATAACAAAAATGCCCCCCCTTTGTATGTTTTAGCTTTGTTAACGTTTTCCCACTGTGATATTTCCATTTTTCGAAGAAAGATTGATAGGGATTTCACCTTTTCCAAATACAGCATGTGATTTTTTTTCATTGAAAATCGTGCTATTCCCATTAGCGGCTTCTGCAATGATTGTCGCATTTGTAGGCGTGTTTGCCGTTTGAATATCGATGCGTCCATTGTCTGTAATCAATTCAGTTGGGTCATCGAGTGAATCTGTCTTTACCTCAATTCGCCCGTTATTCGCTTGTACAGTAAGTTTCCCTTTTACGTCTTCCAGCTTCGTCTTTCCGTTATCCGAGCGAACTGAAATCGAATCGGCTGACGTGTCTTTAAGCGCAATCAGACCATTATTTGATTGTACCTTGAGTGTAGTATTTGTTAAACTTGTCGCTTTTACTTTTCCGTTATCTGATTCCAACGTCATATAATCTGCGTTTACGTCTCTCACGTCAACGGTTCCATTATCGCTTTGAATTCGTAGCGAGTCATAATCCTTGTGAGGTATGTGTACTTTCAGGATAGTTGGCTTTAACCCGAAATTGACTGAGATCAGCTTCTGTTTCTTCTTTTTAAGTACAATGACCAAACTAGAATCCTTTACCATAGCGGATACATCGTTCTTTATATCGTGTCCCGAAGCTTCGATAAAAGCCTTTGATCCGTCTGTTGGAACTAGTTCAACTTGACCGTCATCGGCGTTGATATCGATGCTTGTAAAGTTATCATCTTGAATAGTGAATTCCTGGGTAACCGCCTTTGGCTTTTGGATAAGCTGATAGGTGATGAGACTCCCTACGATACCAACTAGCAGAAGAAGAGAAGCAATTATCGATAGTCCTTTAATGTTCAACATGCGTTAAGCCCCCTTTGACGAGTTTCCCATTAAATTTCATATAGCGTATAAACCCATTCATAAAGTACTTCGTGGCGTATAACATTCCGATTGAGATAAAGAGACCGAGTCCGCACAAGGCGAGTGAGTTAAATAAGTCGAACAACTCAAATGTACCAGGAGCTAGAATGGGGTTTAGCAAAATAAGAAGAGGTGCCGCAGTGAATCCAATGCCTGTGACCCAACCAGACACAATCAAGGCGACCAATGCGATAAATGGTCCAAGTACAATAATCAGGTTAAAGAAACCTAAACCAATAACTGCCCATATAGCTCGCAATAGATTTCCCGTGCTGCCGGTTGTTTCTGCTTTTTCAAGGTGGTACGCAGCAGATAACTCTTTTCCTATTGTTTTTGGAGAACCAAGGGAGGTTGCAATATGCTCTTCAGATTTTCCGTCTAACTGCCCAATTGCAAAGTATTCTTCGTAGTCCTGCAAAATTTCTTGTCGTTCTTCGTGTGGGAGTTTTGTTAAATTATTCTTTAGATGAGTAAAAAATTTTTTCTTATTCATTTTACTACTCCTTTTTTTTCGTTTGCTAACCGACTATGATCATATGATTGAAATCCGTTCATTCTCCAGTTTTCAGTCATTCCTGTACACCCTCCTTGATTAATGCATTCACTCCATCCGTGAAAGTCCGCCACTCGGCCAATTGTTCATGAAGATACGCACGACCTGCATCTGTCAATTTGTAATATTTGCGAGGAGGGCCTTCTGACGATTCTTGCAAATACGTCGTAAAATAGCCTTCCTTCGTTAAACGACGGAGCAGGGGGTAAACCGATCCTTCCGAAATGGAAATTTGATCCGAAATCTTCTGCACAAGCTCATAACCATATCGATCCTGCTTATCAAGTAAGACAAGCACACATAAATTTAGGACACCTTTTTTGAATTGTACATTCATTCCAATTAATCTCCTTCCGCTAGTGATCAATGAATAGTACTGTCTTTTGCTAAGTACTTGGTAACAGTAATATATCATATGGTATTGTTCATAGCAAGGTACCGATTAAGAAAGTATATGAATGTCTGTTAACATAAATTCTGAACTAATCAAAAAGGGAGTTATCTTTCTCTGTAAGTATCATTTATCCATAAAAAAATGTTTGGTTTTCGCAGATCTTTTGTTGTGTCAAAAAAGTTTTCACAACATGAAACTATTACTGAAAAACTCCGTCTATACGATACTTACATAGTAAAAGTAGGAGGGATCCCAATGAATAAAAACAAGCTATTCCATCTTATATTAGCCGCAACAGTTGCTGTTCCTACCATCTTGGTACCGATACAGGCAGAAGCAGAAGTGGTTAGTCCGTTTAAGGATGTATCCAAAAACAGTCCGTATCTTGAGATCATTCATGAAATGCGCGATCAGCAAATTATCAGTGGTTATGCTAATGGGGAATTCAGGCCGAGTGAGGTTATCTCCCGAAAACATGCGGCTGCGCTCGTTAACCGTACAGTGAAATTGCCTGTCGTCGAAAAGTTTGTTCCATTTAAGGATGTATCTGCAAAGAATACTTTTTTTTATGATATAAAAAAATTGCAGCAAGCAGGGATTTTTGAACCGGACGCAAAAGGCAATTTTTATCCGAATCAACCAATCACCCGTGCAGAGATGGCGAAGGTGTTGACCGCTGCGTTTGATCTAAAAGTGAAAGTGGATTTGGATTTCGTGGATGTGCCGAGAACCCATCCTGCGAGCAAGTATATTAAGGCGCTTTATTCGAATGGCATCACAACAGGTGATTTCGGAACGTTCAGTCCTGACCGACCGGTTACCAGAGTACATTATGCCGTATTTCTGCATCGTCTGCTGCATATGAACGATCCTGTTGATCCGAATGAACCGGCGCAGAAAATCCGCGGACAGTTTGCGAGGATTACTGAGCAGGAACTGAGAGAGCCCAATTTAATGGCTTTAACGATGCTTGGTATGCTTGAGCAGAAAATTACACACGACCCATCCGATTATCTGATTACAGAACCTACGAAAGATGGGTGGGCGACAGTTCAGATGTACATGGCAGGCCATTCACTTGGACAAATGGCGAAAGAAAATATTCTTTATCTCAAGCGTTTTGTAAAGAATGGCTCTGAGCTGGAAGCGATTTTGGACGGATGGCTGCAAGGGGATTTTTCAAAAATCAAAGAAGATTTTTTCACATTAAAAGCGATAGGAGATCCGGATTTCTTTAATTGCGCTGTATGTGAGCAAAAATTTGCCATGAATATCCGGACAAAACGTGCAGAAGAAGACTTTGTGCGTGCCCTCTATGGTGAGGAAGGATTACAGAGGCACCGGACGCAATGGGAATAAAATAAGAATGAGCAGGGAACCGCATGCAGCCGGTTCTCTTTTTGGCTGGAGTTATCTGCGCATAAAACTCCCTGCAACGCTCCTTCAGGTAAGGATGAAGTGCAAAAACACTCATGTTCGTTTGAATAAACTTTACAACTGTTGGGGTGAAGCAAGGATTGCTCAAACGACAGATTGCTTTTTCTGCAAACCTGCTAAAAATAAAGTCTGTACGTCATGCACTTCAACTTCAACATCAACTCGGATCTGATATTGAATTATGTCTCACACATTAACATGGTTTATTCAGATTTCAAGCTGATTAGAATAAGAACAATTCCGGAAAACAGGCAAACCATCCGGGTCAATGAAATTTTCTCCGTCAGGCCGAATAAGGCGATTCCCGTAGTAATGATCAGTACAGTAGGACCGACGAGCGCCAGTAACGTGTTGATGTAAAAGGCTTTCTCTAAATCATTGAACTTGTACATAAAAAAGGCAGCCGTAATATCTATGCTTCCTGAGAAAATTCGCAGCAAAATAATCATAAGGAGAGATGTTTCGATCACATTCTAAACCCCTTCCGTATTAGATAAAACTTACCTAATTGTATGTGGGCACATTGCTCTTTATCATCATAATCTCACAGTGACATTGGGTTTGAATTTAAAATTTGGACATCTTCATGAGCATGTTCAAAAGCTGGTACGGTCAATGATTTTGAAGCGGAAGTTCAGGCTGGAAATTTGTCTAATACAGTGGAAATGAAACGGGTTCGTTTACATCTAGGAATAGTCTTTAAATTGGAGATGGGGGACCAGTTACTTTATTCAAGTTACAAGGAAAATGTGATGTGTCCATTAGAAAAAAAACATACTATTTGCTATTTTATCACATACATGTTATTCTTAAGAAGAATTATTTTTGTTCTTCTTTCAACCGAGAATATATTTTGTTTTTCGTCTAAGACATTTGAGCAAGGATAGTAACATATTGTGTGGATATCCGCACTAGGAGGCAACAACAATGGAACAAGGTAACGTTAAGTGGTTTAATGCAGAAAAAGGTTTTGGATTTATCGAGCGTGAAGCAGGAGAGGACGTATTCGTACATTTCTCAGCTATCCAAAGCGAAGGTTTCAAATCTTTAGACGAAGGTCAAAGTGTAACATTTGAAATTGAACAAGGACAACGTGGCCTACAAGCTACAAACGTTCAAAAAGCTTAATAATAGCTTGAAAAAGGCCCTACATGTAGGGTCTTTTTTTTATGTCCTTAAATTTGTTTTTATAAGTAGTTAACTATGTCACTTCGGCCGTTAACCTTCGCGAAAAGCCTTCATGATTGTTTGGGTAAAAGTGAATTTATAAACAAACAGAGTCGTTTCATGCCTAGGCATGCATTTCAAATGTCATCCGTTCTGTTGTTATACCAAAACCTTACTTAAAAATGCTTTTGTCCGTTCATTTTGCGGATTGTTAAATAATTGTAAGGGTTCATTTTCTTCTACAATTAACCCCTCGTCAATATAGATTACACGATCTGCAACTTCCTTGGCGAACCCCATTTCGTGAGTAACGACGACCATCGTCATTCCTTCTTTCGCTAATTGCTTCATGACTTGCAATACTTCTCCAACCATTTCTGGGTCGAGTGCTGAAGTTGGTTCGTCAAATAGCATAATCTTTGGATTCATTGCTAGCGACCGGGCGATGGCGACTCGTTGTTTTTGTCCGCCCGAAAGGGAAGCGGGATAGGCCTTTTCTTTCTCACTCAATCCGACTTTTCCAAGTAGTTCACGTGCCTGTTGCTCTGCTTCAATTTTGGGAACTCCTCTTGCTTTCATTGGACCGAGAATGATGTTTTCAATTACTGACTTATGGGGAAATAGGTTGAAATGCTGGAACACCATTCCGACTTCTTGCCGCACTTTATTAATATTTGTTTTTTTACTAGTAATATCTACATTTTCAATGAGCACATGGCCAGATGTAATATCCTCTAAACGATTTAAACATCTTAGAAAGGTACTCTTTCCTGAACCCGAAGCCCCAATGATACACACTACCTCTTTTTCAGCGATGTCGATCGAAATATCTTTAAGCACATGATTCTCTCCAAAACTCTTCATTAAATTTCTAACTTGAATCATCGTCATGAAAGTTTAAATCTCCTTTCCAAAAAGCTCGAAAGTAAGGACAATAAATAAATAATGATAAAGTATAGAACGCCGACAACAATCCAGATTTCAAACGCCTTGAAGGTAGCCGCAATTTGCACTTGTCCGCGTTGAGTTAAATCGGCAATCCCTATAACGGACAATAAAGACGTATCCTTCAAACTAATGATGGCCTGATTGGTGAAAGTAGGTAACATTCTTCTGAAAGCTTGTGGTAAAATGACGAATTTCATGCTTTGTACGTTGGTTAATCCAAGGGATCGTGCCGCTTCGTCTTGCCCGCGATCAATGGACTGGATGCCGGCTCTCATGATTTCGGCATAATAAGCACCCGCATTGATGGCAATTGTTAATATACCTGCAGTCATTCGATCTAAGGAAATGAATTCTAACGTGTTTAATCCAAAATAAATAAAAAATAGTTGCACTAAGATTGGCGTTCCTCTTATCGCATCTACAAAGAATTTAGCAATCCAACGTAGTATGAAAAATGGGGATAATCTCAGCAATGCAACAATTAAACCGAGAAAAAATCCAATTATAATCGCAATGACAAATACCTTGAGTGTCACTTGAAGCCCATCAAATAAATACGGAAGTGATTTCATTATAACTTCCACTCACATCTGCCTCCTTTGAAAAAAATTAAGTGCGAAACATATCGCACTTAATTTTCATGAGAATTAATCTAAATATTCATTTAAAATTTCATCATACTTACCGTTCTCTTTTAAGTTTGTTAATCCCTTATCAATCATTTCCAATAACTCATCGTTTTTGCCTTTTAAGACGGAGATGCCATAGTTGTCTCCAGTTAAGCGGTCACCTACAATTTTAAATTTCAGATCACTCACTGCAATCGCATAACTAATTACAGGATAATCCTCCATTAAAGCATCAACTGTTCCATTCGTCACTTCCTGGAACATTGACGTGCTATCATTCACTTGGACAATTTCATAGTTATATTTGTCTTTATTCTCTTCAGCAAACTTTGCGCTGACTGTGCCATTTTTTATAACTACTCTTTTTCCGGCTAAATCTTCGAGACTATTGATTTCTGTATTATTATCAGCGATTACAAGAGAAATTCCGGCCTCGAAATAAGGATCGGAAAAATCGACTGTTTCTTTACGTTCATCCGTGATACTCATCCCGCCCATACCAATGTCCAATTCACCGGCTTGCATCGATGGTATTATTCCTGAAAAGTCCATTTGCTCGATTTTGATTTTGAAACCCTGATCTTCTGCAATGGCATTAATCAAGTCAATGTCAATACCGACTAATTCTCCATCTGCTTCAAATTCAAAGGGAGGGTATGTGTTATCAACACCTACAACATACGTTTTGTCTTCTGCATTTTCTTTTTCCGAAGAAGTTTTATCGTCACTTCCTCCACATGCTACTAATAAAATTGAGATGATCGATAAAACCATTATTAAAATGAACTTCTTCATTCTCTCAGCTCCCCTAAACATATATTTTGCAAATTAAGTGAAAACGTATATCGATAGTAGTATATTTTTAGACTGCGCGTAATATTACAAATGTAGTGTGGTAAATTACTTTTGGCACCTTTTTGAGATGCGGGTCACAGAAATGAAATCAGTACAGTGAGGGTCTGGAACTCAATAGCGGTCCTGTCTGTTGTAACCATTCACCAGCTTATCCGTCTACTGGAATAGATTGGAGGGAGTGGTATGAAAAAGAGAATCTTTTCTGTCCTTATAGGTGCCGCTTTTTTGATAGGCGGATGCGGGACGGCAGGATTGGATAGTACTGAGCAAAACAGCTCTGCTAATCAAGAAGGATGGCAGACGGTGAAGAAAGTAGATGGGCGTGAAATCATCGCAGAATTAGAGCAGAGCGTAAAGGATTTTCCGCTCCGGGAGAAGGCGGTGGCCGAACAAATTGATAATCCGGACTATAAAGCTGGATTTTTTGGCGAACCATCGAAGGAATTGGAAGAAGATATGGCCGTGCAGGCGATTGAAGTGCCGATTGCAATCGAAGTTGTGGAAGAAGTGTATGGGGGCAATGAAGGTTTTGAAAAAGAGGGCGTTCTCTTTATTGAAAATCAAGCAGACGGTGCTGCTCAATCAGGCATTTGGATCGGCGTGAAGGATCCCGATGAGCGTGTACAGCAAGTCATTGATCTCTTGCAGCCGATAGTGGACGAGGGCAAAATTTTGGCTAAACCGATTTATATTTTCAGGAGCTCGCATACCCAGCATGAACTGTATACGATGCAGGATGAAGTGGCAGAAGTGCTGAAAGAGATGAAGCAAGAGCGCGGATCATTCGCATTATCGGTCAATACGATAACAGGAGTTGTTGAAATAGGACATGATTTCCTAAAGCCCGAGCAACAAAAAGAGCTAGAGGAGCAGTTTTTGGATTATACGTTCCACTTCAAGCAAGAGGGGAACATGGTCGCGGAACCCGGAGAATCAGCTATTATTAAGCCGAATCAGATAATGACTGAAACTCCTGTCAAAGATGGCGGATTCATCATGGACGTGTCGGAAGGCAGTATTTTCGTCTCAGGCGGTACGGAAGGTGCCACCAACTATTCATTTCCTGAAGCTGATCTGCTGACGGTCGGCCAACGTGTGAAAGTGGAGGCAACAGGCGGAATTGCGGAGTCGTATCCGGCACAGGGAACAGCGAAGTTTGTAGAAATCCTGCCTGATTATAAACCTGCCGACGCAACACTTTCCGAATCGCAAGCCGTGGCGAAAGCAATTAAAGAGAAAAAGAAGGAATTTTTTAATTTTAATGTAATTACCGAAGTGCAGTATGATGGGAATCGCAAGGTATGGATACTGGAAATAAGCGATGACAGTAGGGTGGAGGTGGAAGGTTGATAATTGAAGATGTCTGTGTATGGATTGAAGTACCTGAGTAAAAAAACATGATTGCTTGATTGAACGTGAATGTACAAACAAGCGGAATAGTTGCCTGCACAGATAGTCCGAAACTCATCACAAATTAGTTAGTAAAAAGCCGATCCGCAGTAGATAGCCTTTTTACGTATGTCTTTTTGCCTTTTCCAATTGCGGTCAGATGAAGTAGGAGAGTGAAACGGTGACAATACGGAATATCGCGGAAGTGGCGGGGCTCTCGCTTGGAGCGCTCCGCCATTATTATTCGCCAAGACGACTTGCTTGTCTATGCAGTGACACCCGTGCAGGAAAGGGCTACAGGCCGGATTGAAGCAGTTACAAGAAAGATGTTGTCGCCATTTTATGAGATTGTCCCGTTGAATGAAAAAACCCGAGCCCAGATGGAAGTCTAGTTCGCGTTCATTGTACATGTGGACTACCGGAAAGATGAGCTGCCTATCCTCGACGTTGGAGTTCGGGAGGGGGTTCACACTCCACGCCTTGCTTGAGCCAGATCGATTGGATTCAGAAAGAGCACGGAACACAATTCGCTATCATATCGACTCGATATGTTGTTAAGCGCGGAAGTAGATGATAGCTCGTGCAGTAGGAATAAAGGTATTCCGAAAACGAAATGTGGATTCCTCGAAGCTTAAATCATAGGAGCAAGCATGATTTATAATAATGAATATTGTGTTTGAGCGCATAATTTAAAGGTTCACGATGAAGACACAATTATGTATAATCGTGATAGGAGATGATACGATGTCAATCAGCAGAAAAGATTATCTACAACAAATCATTAAATTACACGAACGGTTAATTATAGCGTCCGAGGAATATGAAGGGATATCTGAAGAATTCATTCTCAAGCAAAATCCAGACATTTCATCCATGAAAGAACAATGGCTGGTGAAAGTGAAAGACTTCAAGCGGATTTTGGCTGACATGGACAATCTGGAAATCCCAAATGCGTTTGAAAAAGAAGGTAACGAACTCAAATATGTCTATGAGAACTATGTCAGCTGTGTAGAGGAAAAGACCCGAAAGTTCAGTATAGAAACGATGGCAAATGGGGAACTGGAAGCTATTCAAGCGTCGGAGGTACAAGCTGCAGAGTATATTGAAGACCTGATTGAAGCGTTATTTGATAAGTAAATCCTTTTCATCCTAAGTACCTGATCTTCATACAAATTTAGAATAATTCAAAGTTACTTCTATAGATGCCGGGTCCTGTCACAATCCGCAAGATGCATGCGGATGGGGGCGGGAGCCAGGCACCCTAGCGGGGAAAGCGCTCCAAAAACAGTGCGGACCGAGCGAAAGTCTGGTCGGTCCGCACTAAACTAAGCTGGTAACGAGCGAAAGTTGGTTAGAACCGCACCAAACGGGCTCCATTTGGTTGAGTCTAGGGTTGCTATGAAGTTGTGCGCGGGAACGGCAGCTTCCAAACTATCAATACCATCACTTAATATGATTCCCAATCAAATAAAAAGTCCGATCTTCCGTCAGATTGGCAAGATAATCCATTCCGGCAGCTCTGGCGGAAGCTGTTTCATCTGGCAATTCGGCAAAGCCTTTTTCTTTATTGTTCACCCACCATATTTGATCTGCCTTAATCTCTTTAAACTCCTCTTTTGATACAGTGTTTTTCAACACGCCCCACACTTCGTTCAGCAAATCATCCCATTCATTGTAGTATTGACCAAAGAAACCGGGTGGTGGATTATTTGCGTATAGGTCGCTCGCTTCTTTTGCTATTCTGTGCTCAAGCTCTTGTGCTTGTTGTATGTATTTATTTTTCAAATTTTTCTCTTCAGCTGTTCGTTGCTTTGCTTCCTTTTCCAACCGTTCTTTCTCGGCGATACGTTTTTTCGCTGCTCCTAATTCAATATATAAATTATCTATTTCACTATTCAACGCATCGGACTTTATATTGCTTTTTAATTCACTCAACTTAGAGGCAGCTTCTTCAACCCCATCGCTACTGATCAGCTTTTCGATAACTTTCAGATCGTTTGCGTTCTGCTTTTCCTTTTCCTTTTCCTCTTCAATCGTTACAAGTAGTGTCTTCACTTCGTTTTGCAACGACGGTACAATGTCTTCATTTTTCAGCAAAGTGTTCGCTAAATCAGCCGCTTCTGTCCAATTAAAGAGCTCAATTTTTTCCTTCACTTCTTCATATTCATGTAATAAAACAACCCGGTCTTTTGCTTCGGAACTATCCGGCTTTTCTTCTAGAGCAGTGTTATATAATTTAAGTGCGTTTTCATATTCTCCGCTTTCCAATGCAGCCTCTGCTTCTTCAAAAGACTGTTTATATGCAGAACTGCAGCCGGTCAATACTGAAATAATTGCAAGTAATAAAAAGATTCGTTTCATCTGCTTGCTCCTCACTTTCACATATTGGTGCCTAAACCGTTAAATAGGCTAGGTGTTAAAGGCCTTTCATTAATCAAAGAAATACTTAGCCGGTTTAAGGTACATAACTAACGAATCACTCATTTTCCATTTCAAAACACTGGCCTCTGGACATAGTGCCTTTTTAATATACTTTTAATACATGTGTAGCATTTCCACCCACTCACCAATCTGGCACACCAACATGATCTTCCACCCACTCATCGGTATACCTAATCACATGGTTGGCATTTCGCAGCGGCACCACTTTAAACCGATTCTGTTCATCCTTGATGACTGCAGTGGGGAATAAACGGGGATCATCAATCGAAACTGTTGTTGTATCGCCTGTCTTCTCCTTTTTTACCGTAAGCCGGGCAATGCCTCCAAAGTTTGTGTATTCAAAAGGCTGTGCGGAATAGAAGTTGCCGAGCGAGAAAAAGACTTTCGCATTTCCGACTTCTCCGTATCGTTGTAAAACATGCGGGTGATGACCGAAAATAATATCAGCTCCGTTTTTCGCTACAAACTCCGCAAGTTCTTCTTGTGTGTCCGAGGTGTTCAACACATATTCCGGTCCCCAGTGCAGAGAGACTACAGTGACATCCACAGAAGGTTTAAGCCTTTGTATATCTTCTGCAATCTTCACACGCTCCACCATGTTGACCAAATACTCTTTTCCATAGGGAGCCAATCCGACGTTCGTTCCGTATGTATACGCCAACACGCCGATTCGGATCCCATTCACTTCAACAATCCTTTGATTCTCTTGGTCCTCGATAGACTGATAGGCACCGACATATGGCATCGCATACTCTTTCACATGTTGAATGGATTTCAGGACGCCGATTTCTCCTTTGTCCAATGTATGATTATTGGCTAATGAAATCATATCAACGCCTGCGCTTTGAAGATCTTGAATGATATGTTTTGGGCTGTTGAACTTCGGATAGGTGGACAGACCCAGCTCAACACCCCCCGGCATGGATTCTTGATTGGCGATTAAGAAATCAATACCCATCATCTTCTCTTTCACTTCTTGAAATGCAAAATCGTAACTTGGATACGTGTTGATTGGGTAATGCAACAGCACATCTCCAATCATGCCGATCGTTGCAATGTTTACTGCCATTTGTTCTAGTTTTTCTTCAGTTTCTTCTTCATGCACTGTAACAGGGAGCGCCTGATCTCTTTCCTTCCAATCTTCCCATAAAATATAGCCGCATATTATCCAGACTGAAACCATGATAGCGAACATCCATTTTGTCTTCACGTTAACCTCTCCATATCAAAGTACCAGGTCTGCACACAAGTTGGAAATGAACACACCACAAAACAATCCTTCCGACGAGATACGTAATCGGAAGGATTAATTGTATATTTGGGGCCAAACCACCACCTGTTTTGTGATTATTCACTCAATTGGGTGGAGACCTAGTACTCACTTCTTCATTTTCAGGAATTTTCATTCTGTAAAGCAGAAAACAAATCTACTACTAATAACTAACTTTACCTTGCTAAAATCATCTAATTATACCATATAAATTTTATAGAAAAGCAACTTTCTATTGTTTGTGACTGAAACTTAATAGGTTACATAAGAACTACATCTTCACGAGAAGAATTGAAGAAGTGAGGATAACCTGGAAATCGGTTGGAGGGCGTCATTGTTACTTCCGCTATCACTTAACAATCAACACATCCTTCTCCGGTGTCAGCAGCCCATTCTGTTCATAATAACTAACCCCTGTTCTTGAAAGCACTGCTGTTTTAACCGCATGATCCCCTTTAGCAAATACAAGCAGAAACATATCCTCCCTAATATCTAGACCATTGATGTTGCCCTTAAACTTAACATTCAAAGAATCCTCTATGACATCTACGGTCGTATAGGGCCCATAGACCAATGCCCGATCCCAGTCGAAATCAGTTAAAGTGGACAGGGGGATTTCTGTTGTACCACTTTTTGCTTGTTCTACAATCTTCATAGCAAGCACCGGATCTTCACTCGCTCTATTAACAAAGAACAAGCTTACCATTGCAATAATTAGCACACCCCCGCCAATCCAAAAACTCCATTTTTTTAACATAAATCACACCTCTAGTAATCTGTAGCTTTCACATTAATTGCTTGCAGGTCAAATAACGATCCAGCATTCATTTCGACCGGTATTTATAAGATCAAACCATCAAAAATCCACCACTGACGCTAATGCATTCCCCGGTAACAAAACTCGAATCATCCGATGACAAGAAGGAGACAACCGATGCCACTTCAGATGGATCTCCCATCCGGCCCACCGGTGTTAATAACGTAGCCATCCTCTTAACATCTTCCGGTAGATTTTTTGTCATGTCGGTATTTATCTGTCCGGGTGCGACCGCATTTACAGTAATTCGCTTGCTGCCGTTTTCTTTAGCCAATGTCCGCGTCAAGCCAATCACTCCAGCTTTAGACGCGCTGTAATTCGCCTGTCCCAAATTGCCCCAGCTGGAGGTGGAAGAAACATTGACGATTTTTCCGTACTGCTGTGCCCGCATGCTTGGAATGACGGCTTGGCATGTATAAAACATGCTATTTAGGTTGATATCCATGACGGACTGCCATTGCTCTGGCGTCATTTTATGAAAGAATGCGTCTCTTGTGATACCTGCATTGTTGATCAGAATATCAATCTTGCCAAGCTTCTCGTAAATGGTTGTGAATGTATCTTTTACATCTGTTTGATCCGCTACATTGCATTTCAGCGTAAGAACACGTTCTCCTGAAGCATCCAGCTTGTTGGCTGTCTGTTCGAGAGTATTGAAGTTGGTATCCAACATCGCTACAGTAGCCCCCTCTTCCAATAGTCTTTCTGCGATTTTAGCACCAATCCCTTGAGCTCCTCCAGTTACGACCGCCACTTTATTTAATAATTTCCCCATCCTATTCACTCCTTAGTTTTTAATAGAATATTAGGATAACTTTAACATAACTGAGTAGTGAATCATACAAGCAAAGTGACAGGGGACTGCCCGTTACTGAGCCCCTTTCCTAAACAGCTCCGACAATTGCCGCTAGAACAATTTGAAAAATAGTTTCATGTATGTGTATCTCTTTTGGCCTCTCCTTTCTATATAGAAAGAAAAAGGGGTTTTTCTCATGACACATTATCTTTCTCAGTACGCGAAATTCCAGAACAAAATCGAAATGGACGTTGCGGCACGCCAGCATATAGACCTTCATTGGAATGCGATGAACAAGACCGACCGCGCTGTCCTTGAAATGATTCGATGTTATTCAGTGATTTACTTGGCTGCCCACTTGAAACACCAGACGATTGAAACGAAACTCAGCTTGTCGAATTCCACGGTCAGACGGACTCTCCGCAAACTGGAGAAACTGCAGATTATCGAGCGGATTCATTATGTCAGGCCTGTTATGAGCGGCTTGGGAGCAAATATTTATGTTATTTTGCCCATCAATGACCAGGGGAATTTGGACAGGGGCGTTGAGGTGACCGAGCCTAATCAGGACGTGGTTTCTGAGGCGGTTTTGGAAAAAGAACCTTCTTTCTATAAATCTCAAAACACTAAAGACTTTATAAAGACGTCTCACCCTGCTGGTGAAAAGTTATCCACAACTCTTTTTACGAAGATGAAAGATATATTGTCGTTGACTGGAGATAGTGCCAAAACACGTGAGTTCTTTGGGATTTATAGGGCGCTCTCGGGACGCATGTTGAAGTTCGGAATTTATAAAGGCAAGGAGGAAGTATTCGAGGATTTGGCTTATCGTGCAATGCGGATCAGTGTAATGGCGACAAAAACAAAGCGTATCCGCAATTTACCGGGCTATTTCAGCGGTGTTTTGCGTGAGTTGATTGATGAGACGTTTTTTAGTGATATTTATCAGGAGTATACAGTTTCGGTTGAGGAGTTTGAATGGAACGGGAGAGCGCAATCAAACACCTTTTTATGAAATCCAACCATTCTCCAAAATATTTTTAAAAACATTTGAAACTTTTTCTGAAAATCTCCGTCTGTAGGTTGCTTAGATGACAGTGGAGGTATAGGTATGAAGAAAATGGTTTTTATTGGGCTGTTACTTATTGGCTTGATTTTATTTATAATGGGGGGTGGCGCAAAATGGAATATGGCTGTGGCTTCATTTGTTGATGAGCAGTCTGGAAGAGTGTTTGCGCAACTTATTCAAAAAGAAGAGACAGTTGAAGAGATAGAATTTGAGCGGGTACTGACACTTGTAGAGCGCCAGCCGATATATATGAAGGGAGCGACTTTCATTCGAATTGGCGAGTTGGAGGCGAATCAGCCGGTTGCCATTACAGGTGAAGATGAGGAGTATTATGAGCTTCGGTTAGGAAAAATGCCGGTATTTGTTCGTAAGGGTCAGGGGACGATTGAAAAAAAGAAGCTGCCGGTATTTGTACAAACGGAACGGTTGGCTGCGGTAAAAACGCTTCGAAAGACGGCGGTTTATAATGATAAGGACTTACAGAGTACCGTCTTGGCCCAGTTGGAAGAAGGTTATCGCTATCCAATCGTACAAGAGGAAGAAGATTGGTATATCGTAAAAATCGGTGAACGGCCGGGATATATTGACAAGCGCTCCGTTGTGTTGGACGAAGGGTTGCCGGTTCTTGTCTACCATCATATCGTGCCCCGTGATTGGATGAAAACAATGGCAAGTACCGTTTCTTTAGAAAATTTTGAGCAGCAGATGGGGTATTTGGCGGAGCGTCAATTTGAGACGCTGACGGCACAGCAGCTTTATGATTATTTGGAAGGACGTCTCGTTGTCCCTGGCAAGGCGGTGCTCATTACTTTCGATGATGGCTTATTATCATCAAAAGAATATGCGTATCCGATTTTGAAGCAATATGGGTTTACCGCGCTTCAGCACATTATCTCTTCTCGTACATACAGAGCGCAAGGCATACAACGTTATGACGCGGAAGGTCCGATACAGTTTTTGACAGCTGAAGAAATGAAAGAGATAACAGATGTTTTCCAACTCGAAGCGCATACATATGGACTGCATAATCTTAATAAAGAATTGGGTACTGGAATTGCGCTAGAACATGTAAAAGAAGAGATTTTTGCGGACTTGCAGCGGAATATGGAACAAGTGCCGGCGGCCGTATCATTAGCCTATCCATATGGACATTATAATGAAGAATTTATCGCGGCGGCTAAAGAGGCAGGGCTATTAATTGGCTTTACAACCACCGAAGGCTATGCAACTATAGACGTTTCGAATTATGAAGTAAGTCGATTTGGAATGACAGAAAAAAGGTCATTTGAGCAGTTTGCTGCGTATGTGGATGGGGACATGACGTGGCAATAGAAAAGGGTGAGGTTTCGTAAATGAATGAAATTGATCAATTAATCAATGAGCATTCGCGTTATTTAATACGCATCGCTTATTTGTACGTTAAAAATTGGTCGACAGCTGAGGATATTGTACAAGAAGTATTTGTAACGTATTTTCAAAAGAGTGACCAGTTTCGCAATGAAGCTTCACTGAAAACATATTTGACTAAAATGACAGCCAATCGTGCGAAAGATTATTTGCGTTCTTGGAAGCATAAAAAAGATGTGCTGTTCGAAACGATTAGTACTTCGGTAAAAGGTACAGAAGAGATAGTGCTTGAGCAAGAGCGACTGGCCTCACTTGAGAAAAATCTTTTCCAACTTCCATTAAAATATCGTGAACCTTTAATATTATTTTATTATGATGAGCAATCCATAACGGAAATCGCAACTTATTTGCAACTGAATGAAAATACGGTGAAAACACGACTGCGAAGGGCAAAGCAGCAACTAAAGGAATTTTTTGATGAAGAGGACGGGGAGGTAGTGAAGAATTGAGCGATTTCAAAGAGAAGCTAGATCAAATGATGGGCGATACGTCGGAGCAGGAAAGGCGGGTAAAACAGCGTGTACATGAGAAACTACGGCCGTCGGCTAAGAGGTTTTCATGGCAAGTGCTGTTTGTCACAGCAGCGCTTCCTATAGTTGCAATACTCCTTATGGTCACTTTGAACCCTTCTGATTTGCTTTCTTCTGATGAGGGGCCCGGTATTCCGTATGATCCGTTAAATGACTTGGCACAAATTTCTGCATTGCAGAAAAAACAGCAACTGTCAGTGATTGATTATGAAGAATTTGCCGAACTGCCGCATTTTGATCATGTCGACGATCTGCATTATATAAATAAAGAGCCATTTTTATTAGACGGGAGTACAGATACTTTTCATACAGTGATGGAGCGTAAAGCAAATCTGTTTGATGATATTGTGTATCAGGCCGGTGATATTGTGCGCACGATGACAAATACGACAAGCCATTTACCAACCTATGATGATGTCTATTACGAGGTCATTGCGGTCCCGGGCGATCGTGTCGTACTTGAAAAAGGACAGCTGAAAGTAAATGGGAAACCGCTGCGATCTGAAATTATGGAGCGTTATCAAGACCAAGAGATCACGATTGCAGGGGGTTACGATCAGCTGTTGAATGCGCGGGAGTATTTTTTATTGAACCATTTTCCGGCAAGGGAAACGGTTCAAGGTGGGACGATTACGCCGGTGCACAAAATTTACGGGCAAGTGGTAGGCATTGCGACAGAGGAGCGCACAAATTCGATGTATTTGGATTATTTGGCCGGAGAGCTTAGCGAGGAATATACACCGGAACAATATTTCGATTTGTATTTATACGACTCGCTTTTAGGCTTGGATAATTTGTCGAAAACACCGGCATTTACTCAAATCAACCGATTAGGTGAGCTATTTTTGGAAGCCTCCTATCGGAAAGTGTACCCTGTTTCCGAAAATGAAGTAGAAATTCGCTATCAATATGGACGCGAAGGCGTCGCAGAGCATGTGTTTACGATGAAGCGTGATGCGGATTCGGGACGCTGGCTGATAGCAGATTAACTAAAACGATGTTTGCTGAGGAAAATCAGGTTGGCAATTGTTCAAAAATAGAAGCCGTCAACCAACCGCTCGCCATTTTGGCACGCCAACTTGGTTTTCCACACATTCACCGTGATTAAATGGAGATATCCGTGCGAAATTCAATCTTGATACGTTCTAGTGCAAATAACTTTAAAAGGAGACTATCAAATGAAAAGTAAATTTATTGCTGCATTGATGACTTTGTTACTCGTTACCTCAGCTGCTCCAATCCAAGCGCGTGCAGCTGCTCAATTTTCAGATGTAGATACGCATTGGGCAAAGAAAGAAATCCTATATTTATCCGACCGCAATATTATTGGCGGCTATCCGGACGGCACGTTCAAACCAAATCAGCCGATCACGCGGGTACAGGCAGCCTCCATGCTTGCCAAAGCACTGAAGCTTTCGCTGTCGGAGGATACGTCTACTGAATTTAAGGATGTGGCGAAAACATCTCCTCACTATCAGGTCTTAGCGACAATGAATGAGCTAGGAATTTTACGCGGCGATAACGGCTATATACGTCCCGGAGAGAAAACTTCACGTGCACAGATGGCCGCGATTCTGCGCCGGTCATTTAATATGCCACTCGATAAACAGGCAACATTTATTGACGTAACTCCGGCTCACTGGGCTTATCAGGATATTAATGGAATCGCGAAACAGCGGGTTGCTGGTGGTTCGAAAGGTAAATATATGCCGGCAGATTACGTTACACGCGCCCAATTCTCAGCATTTCTCGTACGAGCGCTCGATGATTCGCAGAAACTCAGCGCCTATCATTCATATGTCGGCGTAAAAGGCAAGACGGTTGAACAGAATGGATTCTCGTACACTATTGCTAAAGAAGGGTATAATTCCAAGTTGTTTAAGGAGAATTTAAAGACAGGCAAACGCGAAGCCATTGTAATTCCAGAAAATATCCCAAGCGATGATACATTCCAAGTGCACTTGCTGAAAGGTTTCCAACTCATCGTATACAATGACGAAATCTTCATTCCTTATTGGTCAGCGGTCGGAGAGATGAGCGAACTACCTATCGCGTACGGGTTGATGAAAGTGAAAACAGACGGTCAGAATCTAGTGTTGATGAATCAGCCGTATGGTTACACATTCCGCAATATGTTCATTTGGAATGACCGAATTTATTATACAAATGAGAAGAATAAAGAGCGCTATTTCGATTATACATTTAACCCCGATAAACCTGTTATAGATGACCCGCTCGTCCTTTATTCGACAGCGATGGACGGCAGCGACAAGAAGAAAGAATATGGCTTTGATGCGCGTGTAATCTTTGATAATGTGGCATTTACACCCAATCATGTACAGGTAAACCAAAACAATAAATCTGTACTGTTTGATCATTCCACAATGTATTACTTCAATAAAAAAGGGGTCTATAAGTACAGTCTGCTTGATAAAAAGACTAGCAAACTTTCGAATGTCATTGGGGAAGACATGCGGGTTACGGAAACGCAGCTGATCGTGACAGACACGAAAGGAAAGACACATACGCTGAAGAAATAACTTCGAATGCCAGGTCTCGCTATAATTCGAGGAAAGCATGCGGACTGTAGCGGGAGCCAGGCACCAACGAAAGGAAGAGTTCGAATGAGAAAGAAACTACTTATGATAATCGGTGCGTTATTGCTCCTATGCAGCTTGCCTTTATCGGGCACATTCGCAACAAGTACAAAACATTTTTCAGATGTACCGCCGTTAAAACACTTTGCGGAAGCAGTTTATGACCTGGCAGAACGTAATATAATCGGAGGTTATCCGGATGGTACATTTAAACCCGGAAACTCTATCACGCGAGGACAGGCAGCTGCCATTATTGCAAAGCTTATTAAATTAGATACTTCGAAATTGAAGGATCCAGGATTTAAAGACGTTCCGAAAGCGAATGGCTACTACAAAGCAATTGCAGCCATGGCAGAAAAAAGCATCATCAGCGGCTATGGAGATGGACGTTTTGGTCCGAACGATCCCATCACACGGGCGCAGATGGCTTCGATTCTTGTCAAAGCGTTCGATTTGCCGCGCTATAACTTCAATTCATATAAAAGTCCATTCGAAGATGTACACCGAGGAGTAGGCCACGACCCGAACATTCTGACAATCTATAGACTTGGTATCACTACAGGAACATCTCCTGACAGATTCAGCCCGAACACATCTATCACAAGAGGACAAGCGGCCAAAATGATGAAAGCAACGGAAGAAGCGAAGTCACAGATTGTTACGGTGAAGGCTAGCGACTTCGGTTGGGATCAATTTAAAATGTATGATTCCAATCATAAGGATACCGGTATCTACCAAGCTGTGGAAGGAAAAAACAAACCAACCGGTGGTGTAACAGATAGAATCCATTTAGTCCCACTTAAAGAAGGGGACGGTACATTCAAGGCCGCATTGGTGTATTCAGGAAATCCGGATAAGAAATTTTATCGGAAATATTATGTACATGTCAAAGAAGTAAACGGAAAACTGAAGCTGAAGTTAGAGCGAACAGAAGATTTTCTTCCTTCGCCGGTTGCGATCGGTGTGGAGAATAAAGAACCTGTCCAAAACATTTCCCTTTCCACGATGGACGGAAAGAAGATTACCGATAATATGAAGTTCACGAAATGTCTTTCGTTCAGTCCCTCAGATTGCGTCGACAACGATGAGACCGATAGTGAAGGGAAGTATCGCAACGTCCATATTGTGATTGATCAGCCGGGTCGATACATCGCTACTATCCGTTTTGAAGACGGAAAGGAAGTACGGTACGGATTAGAAGCGGTAAGTTCAGCTCCAAGTTTTAAATTCAGTTTTAAAGTATTGGAGGAAAGACCGAACGCGTCATTGGATTTGGGAGCAAACTACGATATAGGAAAGCATATACTGCCGAAAGGCTCCGAGCAGATCGCTGAAATCACTAGAGACGAGGGCAGTAATATGTTCCATGTTGTAGGGAAGAAAGCAGGAGCGGTTGAAATTAAGCTGCCCGATCATAAAAAACTTGATCTGATGGGACTCCATGTTCGCGTTCAAGAAATGGGTCCCATTATTCAAGTCGAGATCTATGAATTGATGGACACACATATGTAATAGAAGGGGAAACAAAATAGTATCTAGTCTGCACAATTGCGTAAAATCTATGTTGGTCTATGAAATGCCAAGCGTCACATTCTTTTTTCAAGCAAATGAAACAGGTTCATTTAAGAGTGTATGCATTTTAGAATAGTGTTTGACTAGCGCAGGGGCTAGGTATCAGAGTTAATAGGATGGAGAAAGCGTATGACAGATTTAAAATTGACCAAAAAAAGATTTCGACCAGAGATTGAAGGCGTACGGACCATCGCGACTCTGCTCATCGCTGTTTATCATATATGGCTAGGCAGAGTATCCGGTGGAGTCGATATATTTTTCATCATTTCGGGTTATCTCATCACTTTATCCCTTTTGTCCAGGATCGAGAAAACCGGATCCGTAAAATTTTTCGATTTCATACTAGGCATTGCGAGAAGGTTGTTCCCTCAAGCATTGTTCGTCTCGATCGTCATCGGATTTATGTGTCTCGTATTTTTGCCGAAAATTGAATGGAGCGAAATCATCGCGCATATGGCGGCCTCAACATTTTATTATGAAAATTGGCGGCTGGCATTTGATTCGGTGGATTATCTGGCGCGAGAGAATTCCGCAAGTCCATTTCAACATTATTGGTCACTTGGTATTCAGGGGCAAATTTATATTATTTGGCCGCTCTTTATCTGTCTCGTCTTTTTTATCGCGAAAAAAGTCTTGAAAACACCTGTGCGTAAAACGTTTCTTACAGCGCAGCTTGTCGTTTTCGCTGGTTCACTGGCTTATTCTGTTTACCAGACACATATCAATCAACCATGGGCATACTTCGATACGTTCGCACGGATGTGGGAATTTAGCATAGGTGGGATCTTCGCCTTAATTTCACCTTATCTGATTTTCAATAAATGGTTCAACACCGTTCTTGGATGGGGCGGGCTGGCGATTATTTGTCTAACAGGCATCTTGTTACCGGTGTCGACTGTGTTTCCCGGCTATTTGGCTTTAGTTCCAATTAGCGGTGTGTTATTCATTTTAATTTCAACAGAGAACAATACCAAGCTGGGAGTAGATCGTCTACTAGGCTCAAAACCTCTTACCTATTTGGGTGGTCTTACATATGGTATTTACTTATGGCATTGGCCGTTGCTGATTTTCTACCATGCTTTTATGAAAACGACAACGGTTCCGATCCTAGATGGGATTATCATCCTGTTGTTCACGTTATTATTGTCCATCATTTCCACTAAGCAGCTAGAAACCCCCTTTTTGATGATGAAATGGGATAAGAAGAAAGGGAATTTCGTGACAGTGCTAGGCATCTTGCTAGTCTTCGCGGCTAGCTCGATATTTTCCATTTCCATGTATATACAGAAAACACAGGCGAGCATGCTCAATTTGACCCAGAACGATAAAGATTATCCAGGAGCCAAATCGATTCTGTATAATGTTAAACCACCGGAAGGACTTGATTTGATTCCTTCTCCGTTGGCAATTAAGACGGATCTTCCGAGTTTCTATGAGGATACGGAATGTCTCGGTCAAGATCGTACTGAGGTGAGAAAGTGTTCGTATGGTGTTTTAGACAAACCTGACTATGTTCTTGCCTTAGTAGGCGGCTCTCATTCAGGACACTGGTTTCCAGCGCTTGAAATAGTGGCGGAAGAGCTGAATTTTCGGATCGATCTGTACAATCATGACGGTTGCCGATTTACCGACGAAGATCCTGAAAATCATTTAACCAAAACGTGCCTAGAGTGGAATGAAAATTTGATCAAGGAATTAAAAGAGGAACCACCTGATTTGATATTCACTACAGCGACTTTAAATAAACGCGACAAAGTGCCGCTTGGTTATATCAATCAATGGAAAGAACTCGAAGGGATTACGAAGATTTTTGCGGTGCGCGACAATCCCCGCATGAAAAAGAAAATACCAGCCTGTTTAGAAAGTGCGAGAAGTCCATTGGATTGTGCAATCGACAGGTCAGACGGCGTATCAGAGGTCGTGCCATGGGAAAACACAGAAGGTATACCTTCCAATGTCATTTTTGCCGACCTGACGGATTACTTCTGTGATGATAAGACATGCTATCCAGTCATTGGGAATATTATTGTATATCGAGATAATAACCATATTACAGCGGAGTATTCAAAGTCGTTGGCCCCCGCTTTGAGGGATCCTTTGGAGCAGGCATTTAAAAAGGTACATCTATCAATGTAGAGATAACTGATACTTTAGTTAACAGAATAAGGATAAATCAAAAAGCAGGCATGCCTGCTTTTTGATTTGCATGGAATTCGTCGCGGAGAAATTCAACAAAATTGTTTAGATGTATCTCATTCTACAGAAAAATCTTGTTTCCGGTTCCTTGCGATTAAAAATATACTTAACACAACAAAAAACAAAACCGATGCGGAAAGTACGCCGTATTGAAATCGGATGCTTCCCTGGTTTGCCATTTTACCGATGCCGTCCAGGATAACTGGCGATAAAAACTGACCTAAAAATGTCATGCTGGACGTCCAGGCGATTACGCGGTCTGCCAGGTACGGCTTTACCTGGTTGAGTGCTTGTAAGATAATAGTCGGAAATATAGCACCCTGGCCGAATCCAATCAAACAAACGCTTACTATGATAAGCGGGATGCTGTGCGTGAAAGATAGAAATAAAAAAGCGGCAGCCATCCCAAAGAGCATAACAGGGATGACAAATTTATTGAAAATAACTTCAATTTGAACGAGAAGTAAACTCGTAATCATTCCGCCGACAGTTGTGAATGATACAATCGTTCCCGCTAAAGCGGCATCACCCAAATCACTCTGCTCTAAATAGAGCGCAATATTGGTGGCGATTGAATAATAAGCAAGCATCACACCGCCCATTGCGAGCGCATAGCCGTATACCGCAAGAGGAAGTTTTACCTTCTTTTCGTGTGATTGCGGTTTTTGAATTTCCCCTTTCGGTAAAAAGAAGAATATTAAAATGATAATGAAAAGCCCTAGCCAATAGACATTAAATGGAACACGCCAGCTGAAAGTAGCGAGCCATCCTGCCAGCAACATCGTGATAATCCCACCGAAATTACTGAAGGCGGAATTAAACCCCATCATCTTCGTTCGTTCTCTGCCGATGAAATAATCATTAATCAATGTCATCGACAACGGCATGACGAGTCCGACACCTGCCCCTAAAATTAACCGCAGCATTAATATGGATTCGATAGTTGAGACAAATTGCGGGCCGATCCCGCCGATTAAATAAATCAACAGACCAATCAAAATAATCATCCGTTTTGTTATTTTGGATGTTAAATAACTCGATAGAAATGAAAAAGGGATGATCATGATTGACGGAGCCGTTAAGATGAGCTTAATCATCGTTGGACTTGCTTCAGGGAAGGCTTGAGCAATCAGGCCGAGCGCAGGGGAGATGGCTGCGCCCGCCATGACAGTAGCCATGGAGATCGATAAAATGGTCGGTTTCAACATTTTGGTTCTTGTCATATACATCACTTCCTTTGAAACTGGGGATCCTGCATAGAGTCTATGTTGGCGGAGGCTTGTTTGAAAGCGGCAAGCATATTTTTTAGCTCTTCATCTGACAGGTCTTTGAATACAAGTTTCATCATCTCTTTTCCTGTCTCCCGCAGTTCATTTAATTTCCTTCTCCCATTTTCCGTTAAATCTAAATGGACGACACGCCGATCCTCTTCATTTCGAATCCGCATAATATACTCATTTTTAATAAGGATATTGGAAGCGGTCGTGACAGCACCTGCAGTAATATGTAATTCGTTTGCCAGGTCGGACATTCGCAATGGCCCGTTTTGTTCAAGTAAGTACATTATGCGAGATTGTGAGCCAGGAAAGGTTTTTGTATAAATGTCTTTCCATACGTTCTCCATTTTCCTGGATAATTGCCAAAACCATTTTTCAAAGTCTTGAAAATGAATATGCCGTTCCATATATATGCTCCTTCTATTTACTTTAATTATTATATTGTTTAATCATTAAAGTAAATGTGTTGTAAACAGTTAATATACTACGGGGTTGTTTGAGGGAAGTCAATTAAAAAAGGTACTTGCCCCGTACAATTCAAGATTGTTTACGGGGCAAGTACCTTCGCTGCTTAATTCATTCTTCCTCTATTTCTAAAAACGGTCTCACTAAACGGCGTACCTCATCCGTCGTTCTGGTTTCCATCAATTGGTTTCTTAATTCGCCTGCTCCTTTGAATCCGCGTATATAGATTTTGAAGAAGCGTAGAAGCGGTTTAAATGGTCGCGGTCCGATTTCATTTGAATATTTGTCATGAAGCTCCAATTGCAGGAGCAATAAGTCCAGATGTTCTTTCACGCTGTGTTCTCTCGGTTCTTTTTCAAAAGCAAATGGATTTGTGAACACACCGCGGCCGATCATGACACCGTCGACTCCGTATTGTTCTACTAATTTTAATCCTGTTGCGCGGTCTGGAATATCTCCATTAATCGTCAACAATGTATTTGGTGCAATCTCATCTCGCATTTTTTTGATTTCAGGAATCAATTCCCAATGTGCATCGACCTTACTCATTTCTTTTCTCGTACGAAGGTGAATGGAAAGGTTCGCGATATCCTGTTTTAACACATGTCCCAACCAATCGCGCCACTCGTCCACTTCGATATAACCTAATCTTGTTTTTACACTGACCGGTAACCCGCCGGCTTTTGCAGCTTGAATGATTTCTGCCGCTAGTTCAGGACGCCGTATTAAACCGGCTCCTCTTCCGTTTGCCGCAACGTTCTGTACCGGGCATCCCATATTTAAATCAATGCCACGGAAACCGAGTTTTTTCATATCGATGCTCATTTGCTTAAAATACTCTGGCTTGTCTCCCCAGATATGCGCTACAATCGGCTGTTCGTCTTCCGTGAAGGTCAACCGGCCCCGCACACTGTCTCTTCCGTCAGGGTGGCAATAACTTTCCGTATTCGTAAATTCCGTGAAAAATACATCAGGTTTTCCTGCTTCACTGACGACGTGGCGGAACACCACGTCCGTGACGTCTTCCATTGGTGCCAATATAAAAAACGGCTTCGGCAAATCAAGCCAGAAATTATCCTCGTTACTCATTTGTTATCCTCCTAAATTCATTCATTTCATTGACCAATCCGGATTCCGGAAGGTTCTAATCGTGTAGGATCAGCGTGACTACTCGATTGGCGACCCTGAATGAACTATTATACTACGTTCAAGCATGTTTAAGCGATATAGCAACAGGCAGTATTTCATGTTTTTTATGTGACGACAGTAAGAAGTTGGGAAAACCATTGATGCGTATAGTCTTTGGACAGAAGATGATCAACCTTATATTATGTGAAGGCCATTAAAAAATCATCTACTAGGAGAAACGACTCGGCGCATGAATTAGGACATTTGCTATTGCACTATAAAGTGAAATTCAATATGCAAGATAGAAAATCGTATAGAGCTTTAGAGGACGATGCTTGTTAGATAATTTCTTCTGTGACAGGCAAGTTGTAGAAACCTGTAAAGACCGTCTGATGTGAAGACATCGACGGTCTTTTTATCTTGTTTAGATTAGTTTGCTCAAGAAAACAAACATTACAATTTAAACATTCGTGTTTGATGTTGCGCAGGCGTTTAAATCATATTTATCGGCTTGCTAACCTGTTTGACCATTGTGTAATTGAAATAAGTTTAAAGGGGTCGTCAGGGTTGTTGCATCATTTTTCGTGCGCCGATAAAAATCGATGTGCTTAGAGCGAATGGCATGGTCAAAGCCGGCAATCCGAACGGTAAAAGAGCGGTATCGATACTTGCAATGAATAGCACTGTCAAAATGGAACCAATGATAGCAGTGTAAGGCGCCAGCCGGTTTGTCCCTTCACGGAATACGACGCCGACCGCGAGTGCTGTCAAAATAGCATTGTAGCCGTACAGCCCGGCATCGATGAGCAAATGTTCTGCTCCAAGGAGGTATGCAGCGCATATGCCGATTATATTACCAGCGACTGCGTATAGCCCTAACTTCCATCCCGTAATAAAAATTCCAATAAAGATCAGTAATCCGGCAGCCATACCTTGCAAGAAGAAAATCTGACCGGCTCCATCAAGGAAAGCGCTCGGCCAATGGATTTTCCCGGCGATTTCCAGCTTCCAATGCGATAAATCCTGTGGCACTGTTTCATCGGTCAATTTGAACGTATCCAGCCTATACGAAGATAATAATAATAGCCAGGTCGTCACGATATAAGGAAAGGTTAATGTCGGCATGCCGGTGGGCTGCAAAAGTGTCATCATTGAAGCGGTAAACGCGGCTGCAATAACGGCCCCGAATAAAGCAATCCCCCAGCTTGCGGGACCTTCCAGGAATAGAAGGAGCGCCATTCCTGTCAACATGGGATTATATCCATACAGTCCTTTTTCTACGCTCTCCCGATTTCCTCCCCCGATCCGTCCGGTAAGTGTGCCGATTGCTGCTGAAAGAAATGCAATCACGCCGAGCTCCAGTGAGGTGATCGTGATTGCAGTCAATATGAGCAAACCTGTCAACCAATTTTCGATGAGGATTACTTGTGAGATACCTTTCATCGTCGCCAAGAGAAAAGGAAATCTCTTTCCGCTTTCTATTGTTCCTTCATTTTTCATGTTGAATAATTCCCCTTTTCCCCACATTTACCCTACAACGAGCTATGATAATCATCTTATCAGTATTTCCAATGTCAGTTAATGTTTATGTTTTTCTGCAATGGAATTTGTAAGTGATATTATAAACAACTTTTAGTCATGTTATTTGCAGTTCGGGTTGTTTAAAATGGAGAGGAAGAGATTTAGTTGCCTATGCACTGACAATCGTGATCGTTCAAACAAACGTGAATGTTGGGGGATTCCTGTTTGTTTCATGAATCAGGCGTAGGAATTCATATTTCAGGAGCCAAATAAATCGAAACAGCGTGCGCTCGATTCTTCGCACCCAATTTAACGAAAGCTGATTTAATATATTGTTTAATCGTCGCTTCACTCAACGATAATAGATCTGTTAGTTCCTTTGTTGAGAAGCCATTGGCAAGGGCTCGTAAAATTTCGTTTTCACGCGGGCTTAGTTTGGGATGAGAAATCTTTTGAGGTTGGATCAATACTCTGCCAGCTAGACTGCCGAAATGTGTCAGTAACTCTAGGGTTTGTCCATCCGTTGGGGGAACGCGATTCATATATTCGCTGACGATATAAGCAATGGTCAGATTGTTTACGTGAATGGGGACGACAGTCAATGCGTGCAAGGGTACGTCACGATTATAGCGGCTTGAAATGAGTGTAATGATATCTTGTCCAGAATAGTAGTGAGCCTTTCGCTCTGTCACTGCTTTTTTCACGACGGGCAATGAACGAATATCATCTCGTATATAGGAGATCGATTGAAGATCTCCATTTTCGAGCTGTGCTACGCCTTCTCCCACATAACCAATCGGGCTAAATCGATAGAATGAGATTCTTTCAGCGACAAAGATCTCTCCAAAACTCATGAGAATATGGCATATTTGCTCTTCTTGCGATGGTAGTACCAAAGCTTTTTGTAATTTTTCTTCAACAGTCCAAGTAGTGAATTGCATCGTATCATCCCCCTTATCCAAAGATATGTTTCATCATAGAAAAGTAGTAGCGCAGCCCAAAAAGTAACCGATAGTATGAAGTAGTATAATTAAAAGGCGGAATATTCTCAATAGTGTAATTTGGTTATACTAGGATTGCATACAAACCGATGCAAATAAATATAGGGAAGGAAGTTGGCGAAATGGGATTATCAAACAATGCAAAACAATATTTGGAGGCATTTTATAGTGGTCCAACTCTTCAAAGCTTAACTGCTCAACAAGTTCGCGATGCAATGGGCGCAGTCCCTGCTCCGCAAGGAATCGAGGTACCCCCTGTAGCAAAGGTTGAAAATCGAAAAATACCAGTACACGATGGAGAAATCGGTGTACGTATTTATACACCGGTCGGACAAGGTCCTTTCCCGCTACTCATGTATTACCATGGTGGCGGCTGGGTGATTGGTGACTTGGAGACATCTGATGCAGGTTGTCGTTTGTTGGCGGAACAAACAGGTCGTGTTGTCGTTTCGGTTGATTATCGATTAGCGCCGGAATACCGCTTTCCTGTGCCGGTTGAAGATAGTTATGCAGCGCTATGCTGGGCAAATGATCATGCTTCTGAATTAAATGCAATCGCGGATGATATAGTTGTTAGTGGGGATTCTGCGGGCGGGAACCTTGCAGCGGTTATGGCGATCCTCAGTCAAGAAAATAATGGTCCTGCCATTACAGCGCAAGCTTTGATTTACCCTGTAACCAACTTAGATTTTACAACTCCATCATATGAAAAATTTGCAGAAGGGTTTGGTCTGGATAAAGACTTAATGATTTGGTTTGGTGAGTACTATATAAACAATGAAGAAGAGTTTAAACATCCGAAAATTTCCCCATTGCTACATGAAAATTTAAGCAATTTACCACCAACGATTATTATAGCGGCTGAGAATGATGTGTTAGTAGATGAAGGGGTTCAATATCGTGACAAATTACAAGAGGCGGGTGTCACAGTAGAATATCTTCAATTAGATGGCAGTATTCATGGCTACTTCAGTAACATGGCGGTTTTCGCAGAAGAAACAAAAACAACAGTAGATACAATTGCTAAATTTTTAAGCTTAGTACCTTCGAAATAAATTATTCGGGATGGAGGTTTAAGAATGGAAGCTAAACAATATGATGCAATAGTTGTAGGAGCCGGTTTTGCTGGGCTGTATATGCTGCACAAGCTGAGAGAACGTGGACTATCTGTCCGTGTAATAGAGGCTGCAGATGGAGTCGGCGGAGTGTGGTATTGGAGCCGTTACCCTGGAGCAAAATGCGATTCTGATTCTATTTTTTATAATTTTACATTTTCCGAAGAGTTGTATAAGAAATGGAGCTGGAAGGATCGGTATGCCTCTCAACCAGAAATCTTGGAGTATTTGAATTTTGTCACAGACGAGCTTGATTTACGACCTGATATTCAATTTAAAACGCGCGTGACGGAAGCATCCTTTAATGACGAGACGAAAAGTTGGGAAGTTAAGACTGACACAGATGAAAAATTTGAAGCTAAGTATTTCATCAGCGGGGTTGGATGTTTATCCACGACAAATATACCGCCGTTTAAAGGTGTCGATACATTTCGCGGTGAAAAGTATCATACAGGGCGTTGGCCGCATTCAAAAGTCGACTTCACCGGTAAACGAGTTGTAGTCATTGGTAATGGCTCAAGCGGAGTTCAGACCATGCAAGAAATAGCAAAGGAAGCAAAAGAGCTCACGCTATTGATGCGCACTCCTCATTATGTGGCTGAGGCGCGTAATCATCCATTAAGTAAAGAACAACAAGAAGATGCATTTAACAATTATCCTAAGATTCGAGATGCTTTCTTTACAACCCCTGGTGGCATACACTTGTCCACGACAGGAAAATCAGCAATAGAATTTTCAGCAGAAAAACAAAAAGAAACATTAGATCATGTGTGGAAAACAGGAGGACTTGCGTTAGGGGCTGTATATCCGGACGTTGGCGTCAATAAGGAAACAAATTTTGTAGTCTCGCAGTTTGTCCGAAATAAAATTGATGAAATTATAAAAGATGAACATACAGCAAAGCAGTTACATCCGGATTATTATATTACAACAAAGCGTTTAATTATCGGAACAAATTTTTATGAGATGTTTAACGAAGAGCATGTTCATCTAGTTCCTTTAAAAGACAATCCGATAGAATGTATTGTAGAAAATGGCGTAAAACTTCGCAATGAAACGATTGAATGTGATGTCATAGTTTTTGCGACTGGATATGAAGCGATGACGGGCTCTCTTTTAAAATTAAATATACAGGGTCGTAATGGACAAACGATACAAGAAAAATGGGGAGAAGGACGAGAAGTTAAAACATATCTTGGATTGACGATGGAAAATTTCCCGAACTTCTTTATGATAACAGGGCCGCAAAGTCCATCGGTTCTTACGAACATGCCATCTGCAATTGAACAGCATGTAGATTGGATAGATCAGTGTATAGGCTATATTGAGTCCAATGGTTTACAAACGATTGAAGCGCAAAGACAAGCAGAAATAACATGGGGGAAGCAATGTGATGATATAGCAAACAGCACATTATTCCCACATACGAATTCATGGTATACAGGAGCCAATATCGATGGAACTCAAAGAGGATTTGTGATCTATGTTGGGGGGCTTGATAATTACCGTAAAATTTGTGATGAAGTGGCGGCCAATCAATATGATGGGTTTGAATTTGAAAAGGTCTATGACACAGTATAATATCGTGAAAATATTTAAATCCATCATAAAGATAAGAGTCCGCAATTAGTCCAGAATGACTTCTACAATCTCCATAAATCACACAAAGAAACCTTCCAGAATAATTGATGACTGGAGGGTTTTTGGTTTGTTGTCCGAAAATCAAAAACAGAGCATAAAAAAGGGAACTCCTGGAACCAGGAAATTCCCTTTTCATTTATGAGAATGTAGTATATAAAACAAAGGAATAGTAAAGGTTTGTTGTTTGTTTCAACTGATCCTCGTTTAAATCAATTAACCAATATAAACGCTCTCACATGTTCCCGGTGCTGGCTCATAAAAACAATGGCTTTTAAATTGGCCAGTAAACGGTTGACCATACCATGTTGGAGGACAGGGAGCGTATGGATTAAAGTACCAAAGGGCGAAGTGCGCTGGATGTTCTCTCCAATAGTCCAGATTCTGCTTCGCTAATTTTTTTTCAGAAGATCTTGCTCGTTGATAAAACAAGTTTCCTTTTTGAACTGCTTCGAATGAATAATTTCCTCCTTGTATTTGAAAAATGACATCGTTTATTGATCGGACGTCGTTAAAGTCTAAACAATCTGCTATAGCCCGATTCACAATTACATTTCCAACGTACAACATGCCTTGTTTACCTTCACCTTCAGCCTCTGCCCTCATCATCCTGGCCATTAAATCAATGTCTGAATCTCGGTATTTTACTCTTGGCATTTTTTCACCCCAAATATAGTGTATGAAAAAAAGCTTTCCGTTATGTCATATCACATCATTTTATTAAAATGAAATAGGGTAAGCTGCCGAATTAAAAACCTGATAATATATTTTATCTAATTATCGTTATTTGTATAGTTCAATCGAAAGGTGGAACTCTATTTCAATAGGAGAGTGAAACAAATGAATTCATTCTGTCCCGAAATATGGCCTGAAGAACCAACGCCAAAGAGTCAGATTGATTGCCAAGAATGCGGTCTTTATTGCCAAGGATCAAGAATGGTTTGGGGTGAAGGGAATTCGAATGCACCCATCATGATCGTTCTCGATAATCCGGGTGCTCGCGAAGGTCGGGAAGGGAGCCCGATGGTTTGCGGAACACGGCAAACTTTACAGAAAGCGGTTTATGAAGCTGGCCTACATCAAGATCAGCTGTATGTAACCTATATTCTAAAAAGAAGACCGCTACGAAAGTATGATAAAGAGCGAACTCGAACTATCTGTATGCAACATTTAGAAGAACAATTAATCAAACAAAAGCCAGCACTTATATTATGTTTGGGAAATGTTGCCGTACAATCTTTTTTCGGAAATCCAGAAGTTGAAGTAAAAGGATTACGTGGTACTTGGCATGAAGTAAGAGGATATCAAACAGCCGTGGCCTACCATCCGCTCGCTGTGAGACGCCGGCCGAATCTATATCCGTTGCTTGCGGAAGATGTAGCGTTGGTTGCGAACAAGCTTCATGAAATACAGTAGGAAGAACGATGCAGCAAATAATCGTATTTGCTGCATAGTCTACATAACAATTTGTCTTTTTTTGACGGATAATAATATTATATAAGTTGAATAAATGATTTTATACTTTGTAATTCTCAGTCGCTTGGAGTGTAAAGCGTCGGCCTGGAACGAAAAGCAACGCGCAGTTGATATTGACCCATTCTTTAGCTTATCTTGTATAGTTGGTACATATCGAAGAACGTTATCAAATTTTGGTACTTACAAATAATGAAATTAAAGTATAGGAGAGTTCCAATGCAAAATACGATCCGAAAACAAATACATGAGTGCATCGACACGGATTACCAAAAGTTTGCCTCAGCACTTATCCCGAATATCGACAATGTATTAGGTGTGCGAATGCCGGAACTTCGCAAACTCGCAAAACGGATAGTGAAAGATGACTGGCGTACATATCTTGAAACGGCAGAAGACGAATATTTCGAAGAAGTCATGCTGCAGGGACTGGTCATTGGTTATGTGAATGCTGATATTGAAGAAGTACTTTCATATGTAGCGGCTTTTATTCCTAAAATCGATAATTGGTCAGTATGCGATAGTTTTTGTACAACACTTAAAGTTACAAAGAACCATAAAGAACGTGTATGGACATTTTTGCAATCTTATCTGACTTCGGATAAAGACTATGAGCTTCGGTTTGGAGTTGTTATGCTTCTAAACTATTATATTGAACCGCTTTATATAGGGAAGGTGCTCGCTTTACTGGATCATATAGAACATGACGGCTATTACGTCAAAATGGCAGTTGCTTGGGCGCTTTCTATGTGTTACGTGAAGCTTCCTGAACCGACAATGGAATATCTGGGGAGTAACAATTCATTAGATAAGTTCACTTATAACAAAGCCTTGCAAAAAATCATCGAATCGTATCGCGTAGACAAGGAATCAAAAAGTATAATCCGCAGCATGAAACGGCGGTAGAACGATTAAATGGATCAATGACAATTAAACATTTCATTTTTGTTTAGTCGCATGAAATTAAAGCATAATCTGGGCTGCCTTCCCATATAAACATAAAGACAAACGACAAAAGGATGGTTTATTGGTACCTATCTGGTTGATTGGTTTTCTATCAACAGTTGCTGGTGTTAATGTAGGCGGTGTTATTGTAGCGTTAATTAATAGATTTCAGAGAAGTGTGGGTGCAATTTATGCTGTGTGTGTGGGATTATTGCTATCCTTACTTAGTGTGGAAATCACGCCGGAAGCCATAGTGCTAGGAAATTTTCTCGTTTTTGTATTTGGTTTCTTAGTAGGTGTACTTCTGTTTGAGATCATTCATCTAGCGTTTTATCGGAATAGGGTACATTCAAAGAAGAATGATCACCGTCAAAGTCTTCGTATGGGTGTATTTTTGGTGTTGATCCTTTCAATGCATAATTTGCCGATGGGTATGGTTTTGGCAACTAGTGAGCATTTTCCCTTTGGTCTAGCGTTGTTGCAGGCATTAATTTTGCATAATATTCCTGAAGGTATGATATTATTTACACCTTTGTTTGTTGCAGGGGTGCGACTTTATAAGTTGTTTCTTCTATCTGTTTTCATTGCAGCCCCTGTTGCGTTAGGGGCATTCATCGGCAATTGGATGGGCATGCAAAGCAATTTACTGGCAGCTTTTTTATTAAGTGTAACGGTCGGCTCGATCTATATGGTGACGATGAAGGAAATTCTGCCTGCTTCTATTAAGCATTCCTCCAATATGTATAGTGCGGTCATTGTCTGTATTGCGTTTGGCTTACTCACTGCCTATCTTCTATTTTTACACTAGATGTGCTCACATCTAATCAAAAAAACCTGGCGAAGTTCCGCCAGGTTTTCTTCAAGTACAACGAAAAGTATCTACATGTTTCAAATCCATTCCATAATATTCCCATCGATAATGACGCGGGTCCCAGCGATAGCCGGCGATCGAGGTTCTGCCGACAAAGGTTGGATAATACCAGAATCCTTTGTTTCTAGAAGTCCAAATGTACGTGTAGCGGTATAGACATCCTGCTATGCCGCCCGGGTCGACTGCACGTAATTGTGCGTCGGGATAGTTCGGTGTCTGGCTCGGCGGTGGTGATGTTGGTGGACCTTGTTGATTTTGACCACCGTGTTGCCCGTGCTGTCCAGGAAAACCTGGATAATTAGGTTGGGAAGGATATCCAGGAAAAGCGGGTTGATTTGGAAATCCATGTTGTTGACCGGGATAACCAGGTTGCCAAGGCGGATACGACTGTCCGGGAGGTGGATAACCTGGTACACCTCCACCGGGATAACCGCCACCTGGCCATCCTTGTTGATGAGGTGGAAATTGTGAGGGACGATTCGTATGATGATATGCTTCATATTGCTGACCTGGATACCCTTCAGGCAATTGCGGATACCACATATGTCCATCTGACTGATTCAAAACATCACTCCTTCTTTTTTAAAACACTGCCAAACATTTCGTTGTATCTTCTTCACGTACATCGGAATGAATCGATGCGTTGTAAATCGATCCCGAAGAATTCCCAGCGCCTTCTGCGTGAGTCCCAACGGAAGCCTGCGACAGATGTTCTGCCGACGAAGGTTGGATAGAACCAGAACCCTCTAAATCTCGAAGTCCAAACATAGGTGAATCGGAACAGACAGCCTGAGATGGCTCCTGGATCTACTGCAAATAATTGAACGTCTGGATAACTGGGTATTTGGTTTGGCGGTGGTGTGGTGGGTGCCGTTGCCTGGCCTCCTTGTCCGGGCGGTCCAGGTTGATTTGGAAAACTTGGCTGTCCCGGAAATCCCGGTTGAGATGGAAACCCTGGAAAGCTCGGGAAATTTGGCTGTCCTGGGAATCCAGGTTGCCAAGGCGGAAATGACGGACCAAAAGGCGGAGAATTCCATCCCGGGAACCCGGTAAAGCTATTGCCAGACCAATTTTGCTGCGGATACCACATATATTCATCTTGTGGATTCAAAACATCACTCCTTTTCTGCTCGCTCTATCATATGCAACAATCGGGGCTTTTGACTTTCTCTTTATTAACAAACGTGCTGTGATAGACTAGAGGAAAGGAAGTGGACAAGAATGAATGAAACAAAACCTCATATTTTACTGATCGACGGAATGGCTTTGTTGTTTCGTTCGTTTTTTGCGACGGCACATAGCGGCCAATTTTTTCGCAATGCGAATGATATTCCAACAAACGGAGTACAAGGATTTGCACGCCATACAATGAGCGCGATTTCGATATTTCAGCCGACACATATGGCGGTTTGCTGGGATATGGGAGCAAAAACTTTTCGTAATGAACTATTTGCGGATTATAAAGCGCATCGACCAGCACCGGCGCCTGAGTTGGTTCCCCAATTTGATATGGCAAGGGAAGTATCGGAAACGTTAGGATGGAAAAATTACGGCATTCCGAATATGGAAGCGGATGATTTAATCGGGTCGATGATTAAAACGTGGAAAAATGAGGCGAAACTGACAATCGTTTCGGGAGATAAGGATTTATTGCAGTTATTGGGACCTGATGTGTCCATCGCGTTCACGAAAAAGGGATATACGCAGTATGATGAATACAATGAAGCGCGTTTTATAGAAGAGTATGGGATTACTCCAGCTCAGTTTATTGATATGAAAGCATTTACTGGGGATTCGAGTGATGGTTATCCAGGAGTGAAGGGGATTGGCCCGAAGACTGCATTGAAGTTAATTCAGCAATATGGGTCTGTAGACGGGGTGCTCGCCGCGCGGGAAGAATTGACTGCAGGGGTGCGAAAGAAGATCGATGCGGATGGAGAGATGCTCATGCTTTCAAGAGAGCTGGCAACGATCCATTGTGAATTGACGCTGGACGATCCACTCGAGCAATTGATCATACCGGAATTTACGGAAGACCGAGCGAGACTGATGAATCAGCAAGGTTATTCATTGATTGCACGGCAAGGGCTTTCCGTTTCACCGTTTTGACGGTTCGATTTTGACAAAAGTCAGGATTTTTTTATTCGGCTCATAAGGGATGGTTTGAACGATGCTCGGTCGATTTCTGCCTCCGTTGTCATGGACGAGCAGATGCAAGATACCTTCTATATAGTCATAGCCGACTAGTACAACCCAATGATAGTCATATGAAAAACGACCTCGCCATTTTAATCGGAACCATTTATCGAACTTCAATGCGACAGGACGGCCTTCTTCAAGTTGATGCATCGCTTCTTTCACATCACACACTTTTACGTGCCAGTCTGGACCAAGCATTCGATCAAGGTTTCGGATGAAACGCCATGTGGGCAACCCGATTTTTGTTCCGCCGAGTTGACGATACAATTCGTTGATGTCAGGAAGTTGACGGGAAGGAAAAAGATGCCGCAATAACACGAAGGCTGTGACAGGACCGCAAGCGGAAGCGCGATAGGGCGGTTTAATATCTATGTCGTGTTGGGATTTACCTTGTACTTCAATAAATTTAGACAAAATGATCGCCTCCTATAGGCAGAAACAGCGCTGACAGAAGTCAGCGCTGTTTATCATTAAATTTTCACTTCATCAAGAAATTCAGTTACTTGTTGAGGTGATTTTGCATTTGCACTGTGTAAATGTGCGTGCTTTTCTCCGTCTTTGAAAATCAATAAACTGGGGATGCCCATCACTTCATATTTTTCTGCGATTTCTGGTAACACATCACGGTCTGCTTCATACCATGTGTATGTATCATATTTTTCTACGATTGGATCAATGAACATATCCATCCGTTTACAGTCCGGGCACCAATCTGCTTCAAATTTTACAAGGACCGGATTGTCACTAGCTATAATGTTATTGAATTCTTCTGTCGATTTTATTTCTTTCATGTATGCTCGCCTCCATTCATATGATAGTGTACAATGTTTTGAAGTAGTTGGGTATTTTATTGCTTCTTTCAATACATTTTAAAAAGTCTGATTAAATACGATTTAAATATTGCGAAATAGTTTCAAATGATTTACACTAGTATTTATAAGCAACGCGTATTTTTTTTACGCTATAAATGAATGAGTGTTCATTCAAAGATAAAGGGAGGATTGCACGTGACTTATCAAATTAGAAAAGCGGCAGTTTTGGGATCTGGTGTTATGGGTTCTGGTATTGCAGCACATTTAGCCAATATTGGGATTCCTGTTCTTTTGCTGGATATCGTACCACCGAAATTGGGTGCCGATGACGAAGCGAAAGGTTTAACGTACGAAGATCCGAAATTCCGTAATAAGTTTGCAGCTACGGCATTGGACAAATTGTTGAAACAAAAACCAGCTCCTCTGACAACAAAGAGAAATCTATCATTAATTACTCCAGGGAACTTTGAGGACGACTTGGAACGACTGCAAGAAGTAGATTGGGTTATTGAAGTAGTCGTTGAAAACTTGGATATTAAAAAGAGTTTATATGAAAAGATCGAAAAAGTAAGAAAGCCAGGCACGATCATTTCTTCTAATACATCGGGGATTAGCATTGAAGCAATGGCAGAAGGACGTTCGGAAGATTTCCAAAAGCACTTCCTTGGTACACATTTCTTTAATCCACCAAGATACTTAAAATTACTAGAGATTATTCCAACGCAAACTACAGCGCCTGAAGTTGTAGATTTCATGACGACATTCGGTGAAAATCGTCTCGGTAAAGGCGTAGTTATTGCAAAAGACACTCCGAACTTCATTGGGAACCGCATTGGGACCTACGGTTTGCAAGTGACATTGCATGAAATGCTGGAACGCGGTTATTCGATCGGTGAGATTGATTCTGTTACGGGGGCATTGATTGGACGCCCGAAATCGGCAACATTCCGTACATTGGACGTAGTTGGACTAGACACATACGCGCATGTTGCGAAAAATGTCTATGATCAAACGACAGGTGAAGAACAACGAATTTTTGAACTGCCCGACGTTGTTACGAAAATGGTCGAAAATGGTTGGATCGGTGCAAAAGCGAAACAAGGTTTCTATGTAAAAGAGGGTCGCGAAATTTTAGAACTGGATCTCAAAACCTTCGAATATGTACCTACGCAGAAAATGAAAGCGTCTTCAATTGAAATGGCGAAACAGCAAAAAGGGCTTGCCAATAAAGTGAAGACATTGATCTACGCAAAAGACCGTGCAGGTGAAATTTTGTGGCACACATTGACACCTGCGATGCTGTATGCCGCTGAACTTCATGGTGAAATCGCAGACGACATTGTAGCGATTGATAATGCGATGAAGTGGGGCTTCGGCTGGTCACAAGGTCCATTTGAAATTTGGGATGCAATCGGTGTCCGTAAATCCGTAGAACTGTTGAAAGAACAGGGGAAAGAGATTCCTACTTTTGTTCAGTCATTACTAGACAAAGGCTATGAAACTTTCTATAAGGAAGAAGACGGAGATCTCTACTATTTCGATGGCGCAGAGTACACACCAGTTCAAATGAATGAAAAGGCGATTGACTTGAAGCGCTATAAAAAGAAACATGGTGTCATCAAGAAGAACTCAGGCGCTAGCTTGATAGACTTGGGGGACGGGGTGGCATTGTTAGAGTTTCACTCCCAATCCAATGCAATCGGACTGGATATCATTCAGATGATCAACTTCGCGGTGGATGAAGTGGAGAAGAGCTACAAGGGACTTGTTATCGGAAATCAGGGGAAAAACTTCTGTGTCGGTGCAAACCTCGGGATGATTTTGATGGAAGCACAAGATGACAATATCTTTGAACTCGATTTCGTTATTCGTTCATTCCAGAACGCAATGATGAAAATTAAATACAGCGGTAAGCCGGTCGTGGCAGCGCCTTTCCAAATGACGCTAGGCGGCGGTGCAGAAGTTTGTTTACCAGCAGCTCATATCCAAGCTTCTATGGAAACATATATGGGGCTTGTGGAAGTCGGAGTCGGTTTGATTCCTGGCGGCGGCGGAAACGTCAACCTATATCAGAAGCATCTGAAAGGGTTGCCGAATGGTGTGCCAATTGATTACCAAAATATTGCCAATAAAGTATTTGAATCCATTGCGATGGCGAAAGTTTCAACGTCTGCTGATGAAGCGCGTGAAAACAACTTCTTGGACTTTGCGGACGGAGTGAGCGTCAATGCGGATCATCAGATTTACGATGCCAAGCAAGCGGCACTTTCATTGTATGAGGCAGGCTATGTGCCACCGAAAAAGACGCAAGTTCCCGTCACGGGCGACTCAGGCTACGCGACATTGCTGTTAGCTGCGGAAGGAATGTATCTATCGGGTTTCATTAGCGACCATGACTTGAAGATTGCCAAGAAGCTGGCATATGTTATTTCGGGCGGCAAGGTTCCATTCGGTACGCGTGTGGATGAGCAGTATTTATTGGATCTCGAGCGCGAAGCATTTTTGAGTTTGGTGGCAGAGCCGAAATCACAGCAGCGTATGCAGCATATGCTTGTGAAGGGCAAACCGTTACGTAACTGATGAGGAAGAGGATAAAGGAGGAAACAGAATGCGCGAAGCAGTAATTGTAGCCGGTGCTCGAACACCGATTGGTAAAGCTGGAAGAGGTTCTTTGGCAACTGTCCGTCCGGATGATCTCGGGGCGTTGACGATAAAGGAAACATTGAAGCGTGCAGGAGGATACGACGGGCCGATTGATGACTTGATCATGGGCTGTGCGATGCCTGAAGCAGAACAAGGAATGAACATAGCGCGTAATATCGGCGCACTTGCAGGGTTGCCAGATACGACACCTGCTGTGACGGTTAACCGTTTCTGTTCATCAGGCCTGCAGTCGATCGCTTATGCAGCGGAACGAATTATGCTTGGTCATTCGGAAGCGATTCTCGCAGGCGGCGTAGAGTCGATGAGTATGGTACCGATGATGGGCAATACGATTCGCCCGAACTTCAAATTAGCAGAAGAAGCGCCGGAGTATTATATGGGAATGGGCCACACAGCGGAACAAGTGGCGCAGAAATACGGTATTTCACGTGAAGATCAAGATGCTTTCGCAGTGGAATCACATAAGCGTGCAGAAGCAGCGATTAAAGAGGGCAAGTTTGTCGATGAAATTGTACCAGTCGAAGTGGTCAAACGTTTTGTTGATGCTGAAGGGAATTATCAGGAAAAGCACGTATTGTTCGAAATGGACGAAGGGGTACGTCCAGGAACGACAACGGAAGTACTAGGCAAGTTGCGTCCAGCATTTAATGCGAAAGGTTCTGTTACAGCGGGGAATGCTTCTCAGACATCTGACGGAGCAGCGACTGTCCTGTTAATGGATTCCGAAGTTGCGGAGCAGCGCGGATTGAAACCGCTAGCAAAATTCCGTTCATTTGCGGTAGGCGGTGTCCCACCTGAAATCATGGGAATCGGGCCGATTGAAGCGGTTCCGAAAGCATTGAAGATTGCGGGTCTGTCTGTTGAAGATATCGATCTTTGGGAATTGAATGAAGCATTCGCATCCCAATCACTCGCGGTCATTCGCCATCTTGGGCTCGATACGAACAAAGTGAATGTCAATGGGGGAGCTATCGCTACGGGTCACCCGCTAGGTGCAACGGGCACGGTGTTGACTTTGAAATTAATCAATGAATTGAAGCGTCAAGGCAAACAGTACGGTGTCGTCACGATGTGTATCGGTGGCGGAATGGGTGCTGCAGGGGTATTTGAAGTTTTATAAACAAAAAAATGGGAGAAACAGGGGGAATATATATGACAAAAGCTATGGAGGGAATTAATATGACAGAATTCGTTAAAGGTGGAGCGTTTTTAACAGAGGACCTGAGTGCAGAACGCGTATTTACACCGGAAGATTTTACAGATGAGCAAAAGATGATTGCAAAGACAACGGAAGAGTACGTTAAAAATGATGTAGCTCCTTTAATTGATAATCTGGAAAATCACGAGTTCGAACATTCTGTGAAACTATTGAAAAAAGCCGGAGACCTTGGACTGCTTGCAGCGGACATCCCAGAAGAGTACGAAGGGTTAGGTTTGGATAAGATTTCATCTGCATTGATCGCTGAAAAAATGTCATTAGCAGGCGGTTTCTCTATCACACACGGCGCTCACGTAGGAATCGGTACATTGCCGATCGTTTTATTCGGTAATGAAGAGCAAAAAAAGAAGTACTTACCAAACTCTGCAACTGGTGCTAAGATTTCCGCATACGCCTTAACAGAGCCAAGCTCAGGATCGGATGCCCTTGGAGCGAAAACAACTGCAAAATTAAACGCAGCGGGTACGCACTACGTCTTAAACGGTGAGAAACAATGGATCACGAACTCTGCATTTGCTGACGTATTCGTTGTATACGCTAAAGTGGATGGCGACAAATTCACAGCATTCATCGTAGAGAAGGAATTCCCAGGCGTTTCAGTAGGTCCGGAAGAGAAAAAAATGGGTATCAAATCATCTTCAACTCGTACGCTAATTTTGGAAGATGCAGAAGTGCCTGTAGAGAACTTGCTGGGTGAAATTGGCAGAGGTCATATTATTGCATTCAACATCTTGAACATTGGTCGTTATAAATTGGGAGTAGGAACAATCGGAGGTTCGAAACGTTCCCTTCAGTTGGCTATTGAGTATGCGAACCAACGTAAACAGTTCAACACACCAATTTCTTCATTTAACTTGACGAAAGAGAAGTTTGGTACGATGGCTTCTATGCTTTATGCAACAGAAAGCTTGATCTACCGTACAGTAGGTTACTTTGAAGAGCGCAATGCTGCAATGAGCCTGGAAGAGCAAAAGGACGGTAAAGCAGTGGCGGCTTCGATTGCAGAGTATGCGATTGAATGTTCCATCAACAAAGTCGTTGGTTCTGAAGTACTTGATTATATCGTGGATGAGGCAGTTCAGCTGCACGGCGGCTACGGCTTCATGCAGGAATATGAAGTAGAACGTATTTACCGCGACTCCCGTATTAACCGTATTTTTGAAGGAACAAATGAAATCAACCGGATGATCGTACCGGGTACGTTCATTAAGAAAGCAATGAAAGGCGAATTGCCATTATTGCAACAAGCACAAGGACTGCAAGAAGAGCTGCTCATGATGATGCCTGAAGAAGTGGGCGACGAAGCGTTGGCTCAAGAGAAAATGCTTGTGAAAAATGCGAAGAAAATCGGTATTTTAGTGGCAGGACTTGCAGCGCAGCGCTTTGGCACAAAGCTTGAGCAAGAGCAGGAAATCCTTGTGAACATCGCGGACATTGCGAATGATCTCTTCGGGATGGAATCTGCCCTGTTACGGACGGAGAAAGCGATTAATAAAAACGGTGAAGAAAAAGAAAACCAAAAATTACTTTACACACAAATCTTCTGTCAGGAAGCGTTCGCACGCATCGAAGCAGCAGCGAAGGAGACACTACTTGCAGCTGTGGAAGGCGACAACCAACGTATGATGCTGTCTGCATTACGTAAGCTGACACGTAATAATCCGTATAACTTGATTGCGAAGAAACGTGAAGCTGCTGAGAGATTAATCGAGGCAGAGAAGTATATCGTTTGATAGTTGAACGATGAAAGAGCCCTGTCCGGAAATGATCTTCCGGGCAGCTTTTTCAATTTATCGCCGAAATAGTTTTCCGACGATCATAAACGAATCGCAGGCGCTCATAAATTCTGGCTGTCTATCATACAAAGTGTTCGGCCGCTCATACACAGCCTTCATGCGCTCATAACATCACTGAACTTGATCATAAAGCTAATCAAAGCGCTCATAGAGTGATTAAATCCAGGGTAGATCAAACTCTGTTCTCTGCTCAACGCCTCCTGTCAGTTCATGATTTATCGGAAAACCTTTTTGCAATGGGCGAGGACCAAGCAATTCAAACATCTTTTTGCTATACTGACCAAAAAGGGGGCACAAAAATGACAGTTACATATTATGGCTATCCGAAATGCGGAACGTGCCGCAAAGCAAAGAAATGGTTGGAGAATGAAGAGATTTCATTTGAAGAAGTAAATATTGCTGAACAACCGCCAAGTGAAGAGGAACTGCGAATGATGATCGCAAACTCCGGATTGGAATTGAAAAAGTTCTTCAATACGAGTGGCATGAAGTACCGAGAGCTTCAATTGAAGGATAAACTGCCTAACATGACAGACGATGAAAAGGTTGTTTTACTCGCTTCAGATGGCATGCTGATCAAGCGTCCGATTGTTACAGATGGCCAGCGAGTGACGGTAGGTTTTAATGAAGCAATATTCGCAGAAACATGGCAAGGATGAACATAGAATCTTGTCTTTCATACGGATCTATGGCAAACTAAATAGAGATAAACTATTACAAATGTTGGGGGTTAAGACATGAGCACACCAAAAGATTTGCGTTATTCAGAAGAGCACGAATGGGTAAAAGAAGAAGACGGTAAATACCGTATCGGGATCACACATTTCGCACAGTCTGAACTAGGGGATATCGTATTCGTTGAGCTTCCGCAAGTTGGCGATGAAGTGAAATCAGACGAGCCTTTCGGTAGTGTTGAATCAGTGAAAACTGTTTCTGAATTGTATGCTCCATTGACTGGTAAAGTCGTAGCAGTAAACGAAGAGCTGGAAGATAGCCCCGAGCTTGTAAACGAGTCTCCGTATGAAGGCGCTTGGATGATCGTTGTTGAAGTTGCTGACAAAGCTGAGCTTGATGAATTAATGACAGCTGAACAGTATGAAAAAATGACAGCTGGGGAATAAAAAGTAAAAGCGCTGGGAACATTCCAGCGCTTTTTTACACTATGAGGAGGAACGTGGATGAATCCGAAAGTACTTATTGTGGAAGGCAGTACCGACCGCAACCGGCTAAGACCAATGCTTGCGGAGCCGGTAGATATCATTTGTACAAACGGCACGATCAGTTCCTATCATATTGAAGAACTTCTGGCGCCATACGAAGAGCAGGAACTTTTCATCTTTGTGGATGCGGATGTTTCAGGTGATACGATCCGCAAGTTGTTCAAGCAGCTCTATCCAGAAGCAAAACACTTATATACAGATCGACTGTACCGGGAAGTGGCGACAACGCCGATCAAAGTGTTAGCGGGCATTTTAGTCGCAGCTAATTTCAAGATACATTCCAACTATTTGGCAGGTGGGGCATATGGATAATTGGACGATTGAAGATTGGGAACGCGAACAGGCGGCGGAGCAATTGGCCGCTTTTTATTTATTTACTCCGATGTGCGGGACGTGTGCAGTTGCATCTAAAATGCTGACGGTGATTGAAACCCTGCGCCCAGAGCTGACAATTGGTAAAGCAGATTTAAACTACGTCGTGCAATTAGCGGAAGACTATAAGATCGAAAGTGTACCTTGCTTGCTTATTCATCGGTCCGGGCAACCGATGGAAAAGATTTATGCATTTCATTCCGTTCCTTATTTACTGGAAAAGCTGAGTTGACAATGGAAACGGAAGTATGGTATAAGTAGTACAATCAATTGAATATCAAGACTCTTATAAAGAGTGGTGGAGGGAAGTGCCCGATGAAGCCCGGCAACCGTCACATATGTGAAATGGTGCCAAGTCACTCAAAGCGAATTGCTTTGACAGATGAGAGAATGGAAACGTACATAACGATTCATACGTTCTGCCTTTCTGCTTATCTGCAGAAGGGTTTTTTTATGATCAAAAGCGGAAAGCGCCGTTAAGCCTCGACAGGCACTGGAGGGCTTTACGACAAGGTGAGTTCTTTGCACCTTTTCGTAAAGACTGAAGTGACCCGAGAGGCTGGCGATTGCAGCTGGATGTGATCAAAACGGAAAGCGCCGTTAAGCCTCGGCAGGCGTTGACGGACGGAAACGAGTATAATGGATTTATTGAAGGTGGTGCAGGAAATGATTCAACTAACAAACGTTCAAAAGACATTCCAATTGAGCGGTTCAGAAATTGTAGCAGTGGATGATGTAACATTCACGATTAAAGAAGGAGAAATTTTCGGCATCATTGGTTATAGTGGTGCCGGGAAAAGTACATTGATCCGGTTGTTGAATGGTTTGGAACAACCGACTTCAGGAAGCATTGTGATCAATGGGCAAGAAATGACGACGCTGAAGGGCGCGAAAATGCGAAATGCGCGTCAGAAGATCAGTATGATATTCCAGCATTTCAACTTGCTGTGGTCAAGAACTGTTGAAGAAAATATTGCGTTCCCTTTGGAAATTGCAGGCGTGAAGAAACCAGAACGTCAGCGCAAAGTGAAGGAACTGATTGATCTGGTCGGTTTGACAGGACGGGAGAAGGCGTATCCCGCGCAATTATCCGGTGGACAGAAGCAGCGTGTCGGTATTGCACGAGCGCTTGCTAATGACCCTGAAGTGTTGCTTTGTGACGAAGCGACTTCTGCACTGGATCCTGAAACGACCAACGCGATTTTGGATCTGTTGACGAATATCAATGAACGTCTCGGTTTGACGATCGTCTTGATTACACATGAAATGCACGTTATTCGTAAGATTTGCCATCGTGTAGCGGTCATGGAAGCAGGGAAAGTCGTAGAAATCGGCAGTGTCCTGGATGTCTTCCAATCCCCGCAAGCGGATATTACGAAGCGTTTTATATCTCAGGTGACGGATACAGGAGACACGGACGCAGCGGTGGCACATCTTCAACAAGAGACACCTCTTGGAAAACTCGTGAAATTGGCGTTTATCGGGGAACGTACGGAACAGCCGGTGCTTGCAGAGTTGATTCGAAAGTTTCCGGTCGATGTCAATATTGTTCAAGGAAATATCTCGACAACGCGTGACGGCGCATACGGTACACTCGTCTTGCAGCTTGTAGGTGACGTGGCGGTCATTGATGAAGCCATCGCCTACTTACATGCCAATGAAGTAAAGACGGAGGTGCTGGCAAATGATTGAACAGTGGTTTCCAAATGTTAATTGGGAGAAAATGTGGACGGCTACTGGAGAAACACTGTACATGTCAGCGTACTCTACCTTATTTACATTTGTGCTCGGCATCGGTCTTGGTCTGCTGTTGTTCCTGACAAGTCCGGGACAGTTGTGGGCGAATAAAATTACGAATGTCATCACAGGTGCTTTCGTTAATATCTTCCGTTCCGTGCCATTTATCATTTTAATTATTCTATTGCTTCCATTAACCAATTTATTGATCGGAACGATGCGCGGTCCTGATGCTGCGCTGCCGGCTTTGATTATTGGAGCTGCACCGTTTTACGGACGGATGGTACTTATCGCGTTACAGGAAATCGATAAGGGAGTCATTGAAGCCGCACGTTCGATGGGTGCGCGTACTTCTACGATCATCTTCAAAGTTCTGTTGCCTGAATCGATGCCCGCGCTCGTGTCAGGAATTACGGTTACTTCCATTGCACTTGTTGGCTATACTGCGATGGCAGGAGTAATCGGTGCGGGTGGACTCGGGACACTTGCCTATTTGGAAGGTTTCCAGCGTAACCGAGGAGACGTGACGTTGATGGCAACAATCTTAGTGCTCGTCATAGTATTTGTCATCCAATTTATCGGTGACTTCATCGTGAATCGTTTGGACATGAGGTAAAGGGATTGCCGGAGGCTTCCTTTTTGGGAGCCCCTGTTAACCATATAAAATTTATAATGGAAAGGGAGAAATGTGAATATGAAGAAGTTTTTATTCGGTCTATTCGCGGCAGCTTTAGTTTTAGCACTTGCAGCATGCGGAACAAAAGACGATAACAAGACAGGCGGCAATGCAGCAGATGGGGATGCTGATAAAGAAAAAGAAGAGAAAACGACACTGACAGTCGGTGCATCCAATACGCCGCATGCTGTGATCCTAGAAAAAGCAAAGCCTCTTTTAGAGGAAAAAGGCTATGAACTGAATATTGAAAGCTATACAGATTATGTACTTCCAAATAAAGATTTGGAGGAAGGAGTACTGGATGCAAACTACTTCCAGCACATTCCATACTTAGAAGGTCAAATTGCTGACTTCAATTATGATTTCGTCAATGCAGGTGCAATTCATATTGAGCCGATTGGAGTCTACTCTAAAAAGTACAAGACTCTGGAAGAACTTCCTGACGGTGCAACCATTCTGATCAGTAACTCTGTAGCGGATCATGGTCGTGTACTTGCAATGCTTGAAGAAAAAGGTTTGATCAAGCTGGCTGAAGACGTAGAAAAAGTTAAAGCTGAAGTGGAAGATATCGTTGAAAATCCTAAAAATCTAAACTTCGATGCAAACTATGAAGCAGCTTTAATGCCTCAGCTTTATAATAATGATGAAGGCGATGCTTTGTTGATCAACTCAAACTTTGCGATCGACGCTGGCTTGAATCCATTAGAAGATGCGATTGCTTTGGAAGATAAAGAATCTCCATACGTCAATATTGTTGCAACGAGAAATGGCGATGAAAACAGCGATGCGATTAAAGCGCTGATCGAAGTACTGACATCCCAAGAAATTCAAGACTTTATTTTGGAAGAATGGAAAGGCTCAGTTGTTCCTGTGAAGTAAGGTTGTGAAAGCCGATAGCGAGTGTAGCTATCGGCTTTTTTTGTACAAAAAAAACAAACAAACTCTTCTTTATTGATTCGAATTGTGGTAAAGTTATTTTGTTTCAGTAATACAGATGTGTATTTGAGGAGGACGTATTGTGAAGTTTAAATTAGGGCTCATATGGCGAATTTTGATTGCCATAGTGCTGGCGATCGGGCTCGGCTTGTTGCTGCCTGCGATTCATGAAGGGTTTGCGCATTGGTTCGTTCGTCTGGCGGCCACGTTTAATATGTTATTTGGTGGGTTTTTGAACTTTATCGTACCATTAATTATTATTGCGTTCATTGCACCAAGTATCGCGAAGCTCGGGAAAGGTTCTGGGAAATTATTGGGCTTATCCGCAGCGTTTGCATATGGATCTACGATTATCGCAGGTCTGCTAGCTTATTTTACAGCTACGGCACTCTTGCCGAATTTCATTCATCAGTCTACAGATACGTCCGTTGCAGAAGGCGCACGAGCTGCAGGAGTAGCTTTTTTTGAAATGGAAATGGACCCGATTATGGGAGTCATGTCTGCTCTTCTCATCGCGTTCGTATTGGGGATTGGTATGGCGTCCATCAATGGGAAGACGATGCTGTCTTTCTTCGATGAATTAAATCTCATTGTCGAAAAAGTCATTTCAGTCATTATCATTCCATTATTGCCGTTTCATATTTTCGGAATCTTTCTCAATATGACATATACCGGAGAAGTCGCCAATGTTTTGTCTGTGTTTGTCTTGGTCTTCGTGATGATTATTTTGCTTCACTTGGTCATGTTGACATTACAGTATACGACTGCCGGTACATTAACTGGGCGTAATCCGTTCGTCTTGATGAAAACGATGGCACCCGCCTATATGACAGCGATCGGCACACAGTCTTCTGCAGCAACCATTCCGGTTACACTGCGGCAGTCAAAAGAAACAGGTACATCTGAACGTGTGGCGAACTTCACTGTTCCGTTATTTGCGACAATCCATTTATCCGGCAGTACGATCACAATTGTTTCTTGCTCGATCGGCGTTATGCTGATGAATGGAATGGATATCAGTTTCGGTAGTTATTTACAATTCATTTTCATGTTAGGTGTTACGATGATCGCGGCTCCGGGTGTTCCAGGAGGCGCAGTAGTGGCGGCAACTGGACTGCTCAGTACGATGCTCGGTTTTTCCGATGCGATGGTGGCACTCATGATTGCTTTGTATATGGCGCAGGACAGTTTCGGAACGGCTACCAACGTAACAGGCGATGGTGCACTGGCTATGATTGTTGACCGTTTTACGAAAAAAGTATAAAAAACAAGAAAAGTCGGCGATATTTGCCGACTTTTTTCTGTCTAATTCTTAGAGACTATTCTCTCGTTGATTCTCATTCAATACTAGTCAATTGAAAAATAGGTGAATTCCAAATAGTCTTCATCCGCATTAAACCGCTGAATTGCTCTTTAAATTATAATGATTCTTAATGATTTGCAACCCACCCGAATATGGGGTAAGATTAGAATGATACTAAATAGAGAATGGCTAACCATTCAACGCGATCATACTGGAGGTATTGGAATGGCAACTTTGGAAATTAAAGATCTTCATGTCGAAATTGATGGCAAGGAAATCTTAAAAGGTGTTACCTTAACAATTAATACAAATGAGATCCATGCAATAATGGGACCGAATGGTACAGGGAAATCTACACTTGCTTCTGCGATCATGGGTCACCCAAAATATGAAGTTACATCAGGAAGCGTCACAATTGACGGTGAAGACGTTCTTGAAATGGAAGTGGACGAGCGTGCAAAAGCTGGTCTATTCCTAGCAATGCAATACCCAAGTGAAATCACAGGCGTAACAAATGCAGATTTCCTTCGTTCAGGAATCAACGCTCGCCGTGAAGAAGGCGATGAAATCTCCCTGATGAAATTCATCCGTGAACTTGACAGTAAAATGGAGTTCCTAGAAATGGATGAAGATATGGCAACTCGTTATTTGAACGAGGGCTTCTCAGGCGGAGAGAAAAAGCGTAATGAAATTCTTCAACTGATGATGTTAAAACCAAAATTCGCAATTCTTGATGAGATTGACTCTGGCCTGGATATCGACGCATTGAAAGTTGTTTCAAATGGAATCAACGAAATGCGCGGTGAAGGCTTCGGCTGCTTGATCATCACACACTACCAGCGTCTACTGAATTACATCGAGCCGGATCATGTACACGTCATGATGCAAGGTAAGGTTGTAAAATCCGGTGGTCCTGAATTGGCAGCTAAACTTGAAAGCCAAGGATATGACTGGATCAAAGAAGAACTAGGAATTGATGACGAGACGGTTGGACAAGAAGCATAAGAAAGGGGACGACTTTAAAATGACGGTTGAAACAACTTTGGCATTGACCGAACAGGACGTCCGCTCTTATTCCGCAAACGTGGAGGAAGCTGCTTGGATGGCAGATTTTCGTGCGAACGCTCTAGCGAAAGCGGAAGTGCTCGCAATGCCGAAACCAGATAAAACTAAAATCACTAATTGGAATTTCACACAATTCCCTTCACATACAGTTGAAAGCTCGATCTTTGCAACATTGGAAGAATTGCCTTCTGAAGCGAAAGCATTGATCGATGGAGAGCAACAACAAAATATTTACGTGCAACACAATAACACTCCGGCATTCACTTCATTGTCAGAAGATCTGAAGTCACAAGGCGTGATCTTGACAGATATCTTCACAGCTACTCGCGAACACAGTGATTTGATGCAAAAGTATTTAATGACGGATGGTGTCAAAGTAGATGAGCACAAGCTTACAGCTCTTCACGCGGCACTGATCAACGGCGGCGCATTTGTCTATGTACCGAAAAACGTTGTCATCGAAGATCCGCTTCAAGTACTCTTCATTCATGACAATGAAAAGGCATCTTTGTTCAACCACGTATTGGTTGTGGCGGAAGCGAATAGTTCGGTCACATATGTGGAAAACTACCTCTCTACTATGGAGCATGCAGAAGGACAGGCAAACATCGTTTCTGAAGTATTTGCGATGGATAATGCAAAAGTCGTCTATGGTGCAGTAGATGTATTAGCGGAAGGATTGACGACGTATGTCAATCGCCGTGGAATTACAGGTCGGGATGCAAGAATTGAATGGGCACTTGGCTTAATGAACGACAGCAATACAATTTCCGAAAACATTACGCACCTAGTCGGAAACGGCTCATCAAGTGATATGAAATCCGTTGTCGTTGGACGCGGTAGCCAGAAGCAGAACTTCACTTCTGAAATTGTTCACTGGGGACTTGATACGGATGCTTTCATCTTGAAACACGGTGTCATGAAAGAATCCTCTACTGCGATTTTCAATGGAATCGGTCGGATCGCAAAAGGCGCAACACGTGCGAACGCTGTCCAAGAGTCACGTATGCTGATGTTGAGCGAAAGAGGGCGCGGTGACGCGAACCCAATTTTGTTGATCGATGAAGACGATGTAACAGCAGGCCACGCAGCTTCTGTAGGACGTGTAGATCCATTGCAAATGTTCTACTTAATGAGTCGTGGTATTTCTAAGGAAGAAGCAGAACGCCTCATCATTCATGGATTTTTAGCTCCAGTGGTCAGCAAATTGCCGATCGAAGGAGTTAGAAAGCAATTGACGGAGGTTATTGAAAGGAAAGTGCGCTAATGCTCAATAAAGAGATCCGCAATCATTTCCCTATATTAAATCAAGAAATCAACGGACATCCGCTCGTTTATTTGGACAGTGCTGCGACATCGCAAAAGCCTGTCCAAGTCATCGAAGCGCTGGAACACTATTACCGCTTTGACAATGCCAATGTTCACCGCGGAGTGCATACACTTGGTAATCGTGCAACAGATGGTTATGAAGGCGCGCGTGAGAAGGTCCGTAAGTTCATCAATGCAAAATCCACGGAAGAAATCATTTTCATGCGTGGTACTACGACTGCCTTAAATACAGTCGCTCAAAGCTACGGCCGTGCAAATGTCTCGGAAGGTGATGAAATTATCATCACGCATATGGAGCACCACTCCAATATCATTCCATGGCAGCAATTGGCCAAAGAAAAAGGCGCTGTATTGAAATATATTGATCTGGAAGAAGACGGCACGTTATCAATAGATAAAGTACGCGAAACTATAACAGATCGTACGAAAATTGTGTCGATCATGTATGTTTCCAACGTCCTCGGAACGATGAATCCTATAGAAGAAATTACGAAAATCGCCCACCAACATGGCGCGGTCATGTGTGTAGATGCTGCGCAGGCAGCTCCGCACTTGAAAATTGATGTACAGAAACTAGATTGTGATTTCCTTGCATTTTCCGGACATAAAATGTGCGGACCTACTGGAATCGGAGTCCTCTACGGTAAGAAAGATCTGCTTAATGCTATGGAGCCTGTAGAATTCGGCGGCGAGATGATTGATTTTGTTGGCCTGTATGAATCTACTTGGAAAGAGCTGCCTTGGAAGTTTGAAGGCGGTACTCCGATTATCGCAGGTGCAATAGGGCTGGGAGCAGCTATCGATTTTCTTGAGGAAATCGGAATGGATGCAATTGAACAGCATGAGCATGAATTAGCTGGCTATGCGATGGAGAAGATGTCCGAGGTTGACGGATTGGCTATTTATGGGCCAACTGATCCTGGAAAGCGTGCAGGTTTGGTGACATTTAATTTGAATGATGTTCATCCACACGATCTTGCGACGGTGCTCGACATGAATGGAATTGCTGTCCGTGCAGGTCATCACTGTGCACAGCCTTTAATGAAATGGCTTGAATGCTCAGCGACCGCGCGTGCTAGTTTTTATTTATACAACACGACGGAAGATGTAGACCGCCTCGTGGAAGGACTTCGCACAGCAAAGGAGTATTTTACTGATGTCTACTAATAAACTTGATCAGCTTTACCGATCTGTCATCATGGATCATTATAAAAATCCTAAGAATAAAGGCGTTTTGGAAGATGGGAATGTCACGATTGACATGAACAATCCAACATGTGGCGATGTAATTCATTTAACGATGAATGTTGAAGATGATGTCGTCAAAGACGTGAAATTCGAAGGAGAAGGCTGCTCTATCTCGATGGCGTCAGCCTCTATGATGACCCAGTTGATTAAAGGAAAATCTACAGAAGATGCAACGAAGTTGGCGCATACCTTTTCTGATATGATGTTAGGCAAAGATTTGGACGATTCCATTGAACTCGATGATTTAGAAGCACTGTCGGGTGTCGCACAATTCCCTGCCCGCATTAAATGTGCAACATTGAGCTGGAAAGCGATGGAAAAGGGAGTCTCCGGTGAGTCGCAGTGACCTTGGCCAAAGTACGAGCAATTATGGAACGGAGGAATAAATAATGGCGAAACAAATGCCAGAAATCGGCGATTATAAATATGGTTTCCATGACAAAGACGTTTCTGTATTCCGTTCAGAACGTGGATTGACACGTGAAATAGTGGAAGAGATCTCCAACATGAAGGAAGAACCTCAGTGGATGCTGGATTACCGCCTGAAGTCTTTGGAGATTTTCTACAGCAAACCGATGCCACAATGGGGCGGAGACTTGAATTCATTGAACTTTGATGAGATCACGTACTACGTTAAACCATCTGAAGCAACGGAACGTTCGTGGGATGAAGTACCTGAAGAAATCAAGCGTACGTTTGATAAATTAGGTATTCCTGAAGCGGAGCAAAAATACTTGGCAGGTGTATCTGCACAGTATGAATCCGAAGTGGTCTACCACAATATGAAAGAAGATCTTGAAGATCTAGGAATCGTCTTTAAAGACACAGATTCCGCACTTCGTGAAAACGAAGAACTATTTAAGCAGTATTGGGGAACAATCATTCCGAACACGGATAATAAATTCTCAGCGTTGAACTCTGCGGTATGGTCTGGTGGTTCGTTCATCTATGTACCACCTGGCGTAAAAGTGGATACACCGCTGCAAGCCTATTTCCGAATCAACTCGGAAAACATGGGACAGTTCGAGCGTACATTGATCATCGTAGATGAAGGCGCAAGCGTTCACTACGTAGAAGGTTGTACAGCACCTGTCTACACAACAAACTCACTTCACAGTGCAGTTGTTGAGATCATCATCAAAAAAGATGCGTATTGCCGTTATACGACAATTCAAAACTGGGCGAACAACGTCTACAACTTGGTAACGAAGCGTGCAGTATGTGAAGAAAATGCAACAATGGAATGGATTGATGGCAACATCGGTTCTAAATTGACGATGAAGTATCCAGCAGTCATCCTAAAAGGCGAAGGCGCACGCGGTATGACATTATCGATTGCACTTGCCGGTAAAGGACAGCACCAAGATGCAGGCGCAAAAATGATGCACTTGGCTCCAAACACATCGTCTACCATCGTATCCAAGTCAATTTCTCAACACGGCGGAAAAGTAACGTATCGCGGAATTGTCCACTTCGGACGCAAAGCGGACGGCGCTCGCGCGAACATTGAGTGTGATACATTGATCATGGATAAGAAATCCACTTCCGATACGATTCCATACAATGAAATCTTGAATGACAATATATCATTGGAACACGAAGCAAAAGTATCGAAAGTATCTGAAGAGCAGCTCTTCTACTTGATGAGCCGCGGCATTCCTGAATTGGAAGCAACGGAAATGATCGTTATGGGCTTCATCGAGCCATTCACGAAAGAACTGCCGATGGAATATGCGGTAGAGATGAATCGCTTGATCAAATTCGAGATGGAAGGTTCTATCGGTTAATACATTTTAACCCCTATCACAACTAGGCTGTGATAGGGGTTTTTTCGTACGTTCAAACACATTCAGATAGATACGTTCTTTTACGACATTAATAATTCTTTACATGCCCTTTAAACGCCATTAACAATCAAGAGTTATACTCATAAGTGAATAGGAAATAAACAATCGTCGAAACTACTACTAGTTTGTGAGGTGAGTAGAAAAGTATATAAGATAGTTCTGTGATGATGAAAGTTCCGAATTTTAAGATCAGCTATGGATGTACATACGGTGAATAACCTTCCAAGATGAAACACACAAACTGTGAACAGTAAAGGAGAAAAATCATGAAACGATGGTTACTAGCGACATTATGTATCGGATTTACAATATTTCTTGCAGCATGTAATAACGAAGCTTCGAGTGAGAGTAGCGGAAATGATGGAAAGACAGTCATCGAGTACTGGCATGTGAATGCAGAAACTCAAGGGGGACAAACGGTTACTCAATTGGTAGACGATTTTAATAAACAAAGTGATACCGTTGAAGTGGTAGCCAAATACAATCCCGATATGTACAAAGGGCTGATGCAGAATATGCAAGCCGAGGCTGCGGCTGGTAATTCACCTGCAGTAGTTCAGATCGGTTGGGCATTTTTAAACTACTTTTCCGAGAACTTTGAGTACGTGTCACCACAAACGGTAATTGATAAACATTTCCCTGAAGAAAAGACATTTCTTAAAGATCATTTTCTACCCAATGTAATGGATTTGGCAAAGAACGCGAAAGGCGATCAGGTGGGTATTCCGTATTCTTTAAGTTCGCCAGTTTTGTATATTAACAGAGACATGTTAAAAGAAGCGGGTCTTGATGAAAATGGACCGCAAACATGGGAAGAAGTAAAAAGTTTTTCAAAAGAGATTAAAGAACGTACAGGAAAATACGGATTCTATTTCCAAGAACCGGCTGATAACTGGGCTACTCAAGCCTTGCTTGAAAGTAATGGAGCATCCTTCCTAACGGATGGAAAAGCAACATTTGCATCGGATGAAGGCATTGAAGCTTATCAATTATTAACAGATATGATAGTAAAGGATAAAACCGCATTGCATATAGGGTGGGATCAAGGAGTACAAAGCTTTATTGATGGTAGTGTAGCGATGGCCTATACGACGATTGCGCAACGTTCCAATATTCAAGACAATGCACAATTTGATGTGGCTGCAGTGAGATCCCCTATATGGGAAGGAAAAGATGCGAAGCTTCCGGCAGGAGGAGCGATGCTTGCGATCACAGCACAAGAGGAAGAAAAACAGAAGGCTGCATGGGAATTTATGAGCTATTTGTATAGTGTGGAAGCAATGGCTGAATGGACGAAAGGAACGGGCTATGTACCACCGCGTCATGATGTTGCAGATGCGGAAAATGGCTTGAAAGAGTATCTGAAAGAAAATGAGATGATGACGGCTGCTATTGAGCAGATGGATGGAGTAGTTCCATGGGCTTCTTTCCCAGGGGATGCAGGATTGCAGGCTGAACAGTTGTTACTTGATCTTCGTGATCAGCTGCTAAAAGGAAGTGTTTCTCCTAAAGAGGGGCTGGAAGCTACAGAAGATGAGGTTAATGAGCTACTACAATAATAATTTACAAGATCTGTTCGGGAGGTTGTTCCACCTCCCGTCAATCTAAAAAATGAACTAAGTGGAGGAATCGTGACATGAGTTCGTTAACAGCCGCAAGAAGAATGTTGCAAATTAATAGAGAGAATGCGATTGGTTACTTATTGCTCGTCCCCTCGATCATCATCTTTGCGGTTTTTACATTTTGGCCCATTATATATACAGTATATTTAAGCTTTTTTGACTGGAATATGATCAGTCCGACAAAAGAGTATGTTGGATTGAAAAATTACATAGAAGTACTTTCTGATCCGAAAACCTATAGAATACTCGGCAATACGTTTCTTTATATCGCGTTATTACTAGTTATTAATTGTGCAATCCCATATATTTTTGCTTTTGTTATTGATATTGTGTTAAAAAAGTACAAAAACTTTTATAAAAGTGCCCTGTTTTTACCAGCATTTATTTCTCTGGTTGTCGGTTCGATCTTATTTACTTGGATGTTAAATCCGGTTTCGGGTCCTTTGGCTATTGTGTTTGGATGGATAGGGTTGGAGATACCCAATTGGTCAAAAGCAGAAGGATGGATTATCGTCGTGTTAAGTTTGATTACATCCTGGAAGATTTTTGGCTATAATTTCATTCTTCTTTATGCTTCGATTAACGGAATTTCTAGGGAAATCATTGAAGCGGCGAAGCTAGACAATATTCCACTTTGGCGTATTTTCATCCAAATCATTTTGCCGATGAGTAGTGCCACGGGGATTTATGTATTTATTATCACGATTGTTCAGAGTTTACAATATGTATTTACACCCGTAAAAGTAGTTTCGCAAGGCGGACCCGATTATGCTAGTTCCAATCTGATCTATCATGCGTATCATGAAGCATTTGTTGTATACCGTACAGGACACTCAGCAACCTTATCGATTATCACGATGGCGTTGTTTTTATTGCTGCTATTTCTTGAATTCAAGTTTGTAGAGCGTGGGGTTTATTATGAGAATTAGTAGACATGCGGAGACGATCTGGCATTTTATTTTCATGGTTACTGTCCTAGTCATGGTATTTCCCATTATCTATGCTTTCGGAATGTCTTTTAAGCCATTAGAGGATGCATATAATAATGTACTGAACATCCTTCCGATTAACGCTAGTTTGGAAAATTATCGAACATTATTTGCTTCATTGCCTGTTTTGAAAATTACTATGAACACATTTGTTGTAGCTTCTGTTGCCACAGTATTTAAGTTGGTGACCTCCTTTTTAGCGGCCTATGCGTTTGTCTATTTTAAATTTAAAGGGAAAGAAGTAATCTATTTTCTTTTAATCGGTACAATTTTCATTCCTTTTACCGTCACGATGATCCCCAACTATCTGATTATCTCGGAAATTGGAATGCTTGATAGTGTGTGGGGAGTGATTCTGCCGCAATTGGCGGACGCTGTAGGTATATTCCTGATTCATCAGGCAATGAAAAACATTCCGGGCTCTTTGATTGAAGTAGCTCGTTTGGATAATATGGGGCATGGCCGAATCATGAAGGATATTGTGTTGCCCCTTGTACGACCCGCGGTAACTTCTGTAGGAATATGGTTTTTTATTGGTACTTGGAATGAGTTTGTATGGCCGGTGCTTGTGTTGAAAACAACTGAAAATTATACATTGCCCTTGGCGCTTCAGATGTTTATCAGCTCGGAAGGCGGCACGAATTTTACTGTTGCGATGGCTGTATCGGTCATTACGATGATCATCCCACTCATTTTATACCTATCATTCCAAAAGTATATTATAGGGACATTCACTTCATCAGGTATTAAATAATGGAGGGTGCATAATGAAAGAAATCAAATTTGAGCATGTCAAGAAATCTTATGGCGACACTGAAGTTGTAAAGGACCTTAACTTTACGATAAAAGAAGGAGAACGTTTGATATTGCTAGGTCCGTCCGGATGTGGTAAGTCGACGATCTTGCGGATGATTGCCGGGCTTGAAGATATTACGGCAGGAAACTTATTCATGAATGGTCAAAAGGTGAATGATATTCCGAGTGGAAAACGGAATGTTTCGATGGTTTTCCAAAATTATGCGTTATACCCGCATATGACAGTGAAACAAAATATCATATACGGTTTGAAGGTTAAAAAGGTAGACAAAGAAGAAATTGAAAAGCGGCTTGAGTTTGTTTTGGAGATGCTGCAGTTAAAAGGATACGAGGATCGTCTTCCAAAACAGCTATCTGGTGGGCAACGTCAGCGCGTGGCACTGGCTCGGGCAACGGTCAAACGAAGTGACTTCTTTCTGCTGGATGAACCTTTATCCAATCTGGATGCCCAGCTGCGGGTTTCTGCCCGAAAGGAATTGAAGAAAATTCACGAAATGTTAGGTCAGACGATCGTCTATGTAACCCATGATCAAATTGAAGCGATGACGTTTGCCGATCGAATTGTCTTGATGTATAACGGAGAGTTACAAATGATTGATACACCGGAGAATGTGTATCATCGACCTGCAAATGTATTTACGGCAAAGTTTATCGGTTCTCCTCCGACAAATATATTGGAGATGGAGTTGGGTGACGGCTCAGTGAAAATAGGGAAACAGAGCTTTTTATTGAATGATCTATGGAAACAGCAGATTTCACAGATAGGAGCGGAAGAGCTATTGTTCGGTATCCGACCGGAACATACAGAGTTGTCTGCCATTCCTTTGCCAAATGGATTACGTGGTCAAGTAAAATATGTTGAAAATCAAGGGGATAATTATGGAGTCTATTTAGACGTGGATGGACAAGAGCTGATTGCAATGAGTGAAAATGGAAACTGGCACGATGGGCAGGATGCTTATGTTCGACCATTCATGGAGAAATTTCATTTTTTCTTTAAAAATACAGAAAAGAATATAGGCTATCCACAACAGATGAAAGTGGTAGAAGAGCTGCATTATCTTGAAGAAGGAAAGGTGACTGTATAATGAATAAATCAGTAACTTATTCGGATTTGCTACTATTGAACAATGATGTCCTTACAAATATTCATCAGCTAATAGAGTACGGAGCGGATAAAATTGAAATTATGATGGATGGCGGACCATGGAATGAGATGGAGGAGTTGTTTGAGACACTCTCCATTGAGCTGAAGAAATTTCCAGTTTCTTTTAGTATTCATCCTCCCGCATGGGATATAAATTTGACAAGCGAAAATAAAGCAATTCGCGAAGCTTCATTTACTGAATACAAAAAAGCGATTGAATTTGCAGGGATGATTCATGCCGACCATGTGGTGATTCATCCAGGGTTCTGCTTTTCTCCAAGTTTTAATAAAAAGCAAGCACAACTTCGAGCCGCTGAATATATTAAGCGATTATGTGAAGTTGCGCGACCTTTAGGGGTCCGGCTCGCTATTGAAAATGTTGGATACAAGGGGAATGCTCTTTTTAATGAAAGAGAATTTGCAAGTTTTTTAGACGAGATCGATGAGACAGCCGGTTATTTACTTGATGTTGGACATGCCCAGCTGGATGGTTGGGACATACCTGAAGTAATACGAATGGTGAAAGACAGGTTAATCGCGCTTCATATCCATGATAATTTAGGAGAAGCGGATGAACATCTACCAATTGGAACAGGAAAAATGGATTGGAGTAAAATTATCAATACGCTAAATGAAAATGAGATTGATTGTGAATTGATTCTAGAATATGCGCCTGGTACTTCTTTGGATGAGCTGCGTATAGGAAAAGAATTTTTAAATCAAAGAGTCTTTGCGTGCTAGTATGAGGGGGAGCAGAGTGATCTTACCTAATGATTTTGATGCGTATTGTTTCGATTTGGATGGCACGATTTATCTAGGTGATAAATTGCTTCCTGGAGTTAAGGAAACGATACATATCATTCGCAAGACAGGGAAAAAAGTGCTCTTTATTACAAACTCTCCTACATTAACACGTGAGGAAGGGAAAATCCGGCTAGAACAAATGGGTATTGCTACGGAACTAGAAGAAATTCTTACTGCCCCGTATCTGGCAGGATCTTATTTTTCCGTGTTTGAGCCTGATGCAACTGTTTTTATTATTGGAGAAGAGGCAATCAGAACGGAACTTAGAAACTTTTCCATTCAAACAACAGAGGACCCGATGAAAGCAACCCATGTCCTTACGGGGATGGACAGATCATTTACTTATGATGATTTACAGTTTGCGATGGACGCGGTCAGAAACTGCAGAAACTTCATTATCACCAATCCGGATCCCTCTTGTCCGGTACCGAGCGGTTTCATCCCAGATACGTTATCCCTTGCGAAAGCGATAGAGGTGGCTTCGGGACAGAAAGTTAATAAAGTGATTGGTAAACCTGATAAGTTTTATAGTGATCAGATGGTTGAGCTACTAGGTGTTGAGCGACAAAAAATATTGGTGATTGGTGACCGTTTAGATACGGACATTCAGTTGGGAATAGCACAGGGATTTGCTACATGCTTAGTTCTAACAGGGATTTCAAGGGAGACAGATATGGAAAGCACCGGGATACGACCTGATTATGTAATAGAAAATATGAAACATCTTTTTCGTGGCATAGATGAAGATGCTATGGTTAAAGTATAAGATGGCGTTTTTGTTGAATATTTGATGTCGACAGCCGGACCTTCTAGATGAAGCGTTACTGGGTTAGTATGAAAATAGATATGAATGGAATTCGTTTTGTGTACCTCGTAGTAGGCATTTACAAGCTGCATAGAAAGTAGAAAAAACTGAGTGTGCCGGTTTTGTGCCAACTCAGTTTTTTTATTTGAAAGTGAACTATCGACTCCATACTTGGGGTGATAGTGTATAAAATCAACTCCTATCTGCTTTTGTAGATTTTCCTCATAAATGATTGATCCACATATATGAAGGGAAAAGGATAGTAGAGCATTAGAGATAGGAGAGGATCGTATGGAATATATCAATTTGGGAAAATCGGGTCTGAGAGTGCCTAAATATATTTTAGGTACCATTCCTTTCAGTGGAACAAACGGATTTGAAGCTGCGGGAAACGTTCAGGGCGAGCAAGCCAGAAAAATGGTGGATATTTGCTTGGAAGCTGGAATCAATATGTTTGATACCGCAAACCTGTATTCAAAAGGAGATGCAGAAAAAGTTCTTGGCGAAGCTATAGCAGGCCGCAGGGATCAAGTACTTTTAACATCGAAAACCGGTTTCCCATTAGGGGGTAATCCGAATTCCGTTGGTGCGTCTCGCATTAATATCGAGCAATCCATTGACCAGACGCTCAAGCGCTTAGGAACCGATTATCTGGATCTATACTTTGTCCATCTGTGGGACGGGCGTACGCCGGTAGAGGAAACGGTTGCAGCGATGACGGATTTGGTTAAATCAGGAAAGATCCGTTATTGGGGCGTTTCCAATTACAGCGGATGGGCGCTTGCCAGAACCTTTACGATTGCAGAGCAACCCGGCTACATACCGCCGATTTGCCAACAGATCTATTATACACCGGAGGCCCGGGAAGCAGAATATGAACTGCTGCCTGCCGGGAGTGAATTAGGGATTGGTTCGATGATCTGGAGTCCGCTCGGTGAAGGCTTGTTTAACGGAAAAATCAGCCGCGATAAACGCGCGCCAAAAAATACTCGTCAGGGCGGAGGTTGGTCAGAGCCTTGGGTGAAGAATGAAGAAAGGCTTTATAGAGTCATTGATGCACTTCAGGAAGTAGCGGATAACCGTGGCTTGACGGTTCCGCAGATTGCGCTTGCCTGGGTGAAAGATCGTCCAAATGTCGGCCCGGTCGTTATTGCTGCCCGAAATGAGGAGCAGCTTCGCGAAAATATTGATTCGTACGAAATTGAACTATCAAAGGATGAGCATGATAAAATTGAATCGGTTGCACGTCCGGAACCTTTCTATCCGTTATGGCACCGTGCAATGAATTCAATTGCTAACAGTTCACCGTCTGAAATAACGTACCTTCAGGGATATAGAAAATCCCTGGAGCTGGATTAAGGAAATGTTTCAAAAAAGAGACTGGGACAAAAGGATTCAAAACGATAAAAAGCCGAACGTTTACAAAACATTCAAACATAGTTTTGTAAAATAGTTCGGTTTTTTCTATGCAAAGAAACTGCAAACTTGGAGCTGCTTAAGGGATTTCCACTACGGGCAGGGACGCTTTCCGCGAGGCGCAGGTGAGCCTCCTCGTCCGCTTCGCTTCCTACGGGGTCTCACCATTTGCGCTACATCCCGCAGGAAAAGCCGTGACGAAGAATGGCTTTTGCGAGCATAAGCGAAGCGTTGGGAG
>NZ_JACLBZ010000011.1 GCF_019748715.1 Sporosarcina aquimarina
ATAAAACTCTAACTTTTAGGGGTCACTACACAATGGCTCTTTTTGCATTCTATAATTACGATGGTTGACGCAATGATTCTACTGACAACATCCGTTTATCTGTCGCCATTTTTATGATATATGCCGCCATAATTCCGATAGCGAGGATCAACCAGATATTTAGGAATCCGTGGATAAATGCCATGCCGAAGAATCCAGCCGCCAATAAATAGTAACTGAGCGGGAACAGTACACGGCGGATCAACAGACCTTCTTTACCGATCAACCCAACTGTCGCCGAAGCTGCCACAACATTGTGCACACAGATCATGTTACCGGCAGCGCCTCCTACGGCCTGCATTGCAACGACAATTCCGGCTTGTGTCGTATCCAAACCGATATTGCCTGCGGCGCCGAATTGGAATAGAGAAAACATCATATTACTGAACGTATTGCTTCCTGCTATGAAAGCGCCGAGCGCACCAACAATTGGAGCAACGAGCGGCCAGAAATCTCCAGCGACGACAGAGACACTTTCAGCTAAAACTAACGGCATGTTTTCGCCTATTAATGATGTACTATCAGCCGCTGCTTTACCTGCTGCAAGCGAAGTATTCAAGAATATTTTGATCATCGGTACAGCAAAGATCAGTGCCACCCCCGCGGTTACCGCCGTGATAAATGAGCTTTTCCATGCTGATAAATACTCCCTAGGTTTCATTCGATGAAAGAAGTAACCAAACAGTGAAGCTACAATAAAGAAAAAGCCAGGCAAGAATAAAGGTGTCGAGACCGTGGTGATACCTGAACCGAACATGTCTTCAAACTTCAACGTAATAGCTGAGTGTTTCAATAAACTTTCGAAAGGCTCTGCCGTTCTCGATAGGACGAGTAATACTGCAAGTACGACATATGGCATCCATGCATTTAACATAGAAATCTTACGGCTTTCATCCAAAGGCTTGGCAGCTTCATGGTTCAGCTTGCCGAACCAATCCTCCTCCCACTGGGCACGAGGTGGAAATTCAAACGAATCTTCTGTTTTAGGCATGAACAATCCCTTACGAGCAGCAGGAACGACGATGATCAATGACACGAGTGCGCCAAGTAAAGAAGGAAATTCAGGACCTAATGTAAGGCCGATCAGGAAATACGGAATAGTGAAGGCCAACCCTGCGAATAGAGCGAATTTCCAGACTTTTAAACCTTCACGGAATGACTTGCTGGGACTAAAGAAGCGAGTCAGTAAAGCTGCCAAAAATAATGGGATCAATGAGCCGACTACGCCATGGATCAAAACCGTGTTGGTAGTGATTTGGAGTAAGTACTCCGGGAAGCTCATACCCATTTTATCCAATGCCGTCATAACGGCTGGTTGATCCGCAAGACCAGTATTTACGCCGATTTGTATTGGAGTACCAATGGCTCCAAAAGAAACGGCAGTACTTTGAATAACGAGTGATACCATGACAGCAGCTAGTGCAGGGAAACCTACGGCAACTAACAGTGGGGCAGCAACAGCAGCGGGCGTGCCAAAACCTGATGCACCTTCGATAAAGGAACCAAATAAGAACGCAATGATAATCGCTTGAATTCGCCGGTCAGGTGAAATCGAAGTGAAACCGTTCCGAATTGTATGTATGGCACCGCTTTCTTTAATGGTATTTAACAGTAATACTGCACCGAAGACGATAAATATAACTTCCAAGGCAGTAATTAAACCGTTAAATGCAGCTCCTGCAACGATATTACCTTTTGTTCCCCAGATGAATATAGCGATGAGAGCAGTGACAACGAGAGCAATAGGCATAGCCCGGCTAGCAGGCCAGTTCAATAAGACAAGAAAAACTAAAATCGTGACAATAGGCAATAAAGCAATCAGCGATAAAATCAATAAGTTCAAATAAATAGCCTCCTTTTTGATAGGTTAGATTGGAAAGCGTTTTCAAATAGTGTTAGATCATTAGGTCATCTGATGACCTAATGACTGATAACTCTTTTCACGATTATATAGACTACCATATTAAAAGACAAGCAATTTTTTATATTTTTAGATTACATGCTTTGTTTACACGTTTTAAGTCATAATAATGCATTATGGATTATAATGAGAGTAGAAGACAGGAGTGAAGATTCTTGAAATATAAGCAAATCAAGCCGAAGAAAATATATGAAGAAGTAGCTGAAGCGTTATTGAATTCGATCCGCTCGGGGGAGTTGAAGCCAGGAGATAAACTAGAATCTGTTCAGCAATTGGCGGAAAGCTTTAATGTGGGACGTTCAGCTATTCGCGAAGCATTGACTTCTTTACGTGCAATGGGATTGATTGAAATGCGTCAAGGTGAAGGGACATATGTTATGGAATTTTCATCAGATGATTTGGTGTTCCCTCTGCATAGTGCGATGTTAATGGGCGAGGAAGATGTCTTTCATTTACTGGAGGTCAGAAAGATATTAGAAGCCGGTGCTGCATATGCTGCTGCTGAAAAACGTACGGAAGCAGATTTAATTAAGATGGAAAAAGCCTTGAACGAAATGAAGGAACACGCAGGAGATATTCTTCTCGGAGAAAAAGCAGATTTAGACTTTCATTTTGCTATTGCCAGGGCCAGCGGAAATCCTATTTTGGTCAGTTTAATGAATCAAGTATCTGACCTGATGGGGGAATCGATGAGGGAAACCCGCCGAATTTGTCTGTACACTGAAACGACGACTGTAGACCGTTTGCATGAAGAGCATGAAGCAATTTTCTTGGCAATTAAAAATGAATCACCCGATCTAGCCGCTACAAGTATGAAAGAACATTTGTTTAACGTAGAATCGGTTTTATCTAATTATATGCGCTCGCTAAGCGAGTAACCAATTTCACCCGATTTGCAATCGGGTGAAATTTTTTAACAGAAAATATAGAGAACATCTATTAAACCTGAAAGTTTTGTAGTATGCTATGAAATAACTATAAGTCATCTGATGACCTGTTGACTCTGAAAAGTCTATCCCAGAGAGGTGAATGAAAATGAAAGTCAGCTTATTTATTACATGTCTCGTAGACATGTTTTATGCAGATGCAGGAAAAGACATGGTAGAAGTATTGGAAAGGCAAGGCTGTGAATTATCCTTCCCCAAAGGCCAGGTATGTTGCGGGCAGCCTGCCTACAATAGTGGCTACGTGGAAAATTCTAAATCGGCGATGAAAAATATGATCAAAACGTTTGATGGCGCGGAATTTGTTGTTACGCCATCTGGATCATGCGCAACGATGTTCAAGATGTATCCTGAAGTTTTCAAAGATGATCCACAATGGAGAACGAAAGCTCAAGAGCTTGCAGATAAAACGTATGAATTCACAGAGTTTCTTGTAGATGTACTCAAAGTAGAGAATGTCGGAGCAAAACTATCTGGGAAAGCAACTTATCATCCATCCTGCCATATGACTAGATTGCTAGGCGTCAAGGAAGCACCAAAAAAATTACTTGAGCAAGTCGAAGGTCTTGAAATGGTTCCGTTACCAAACGCTCATAATTGCTGTGGTTTTGGCGGCACGTTTTCGGTCAAGATGGGTGACATTTCTGAACAGATGGTAGATGAAAAAGTAAACAGTGCGATTGAAACAGAGGCTGATTATTTAATCGGGGCGGATTGCGGCTGCTTGATGAATATTGGAGGACGTGCGGAACGGACAGGAAAGCCAATCCGTGTTATGCATATAGCGCAAGTATTGAATAGTCACGAGTAATTCAGAAATGAGGTGAAGCTTTATGGCAATGAAATTCAGTACGAAAAACTTTACGGATCGAACGAAAGATAATATTTCAGATGATTTTATGCGCAAGGCAGTGGCAGGGGCACAAGAAAGGTTGCACGGTCGTCGATTGGATGCTGCTGAAGAGCTCGGAAACTGGGAGGAATGGCGTTCTCATGGAGAAGAAATCCGTCAGCATGTCCTAGAAAATCTTGACTTCTATTTGCATCAGCTCAGTGAAAATGTAGCCGAACGTGGCGGCCGTGTATTCTTTGCCAAAACGGCGGAAGAAGCAAGCGTATATATCCGGGACGTTGTAGAGAAAAAAGAAGGTAAGAAAGTCGTTAAATCTAAATCTATGGTGACGGAAGAGATTAATTTGAATTCAGTTCTCGAAGAAGCTGGATGTGAAGTCATCGAGACGGATTTAGGTGAATACATTTTGCAGGTGGATGATCACGATCCGCCATCTCATATCGTAGCGCCGGCGCTACATAAAAATAGAGATCAAATCCGTGATGTTTTTGCGGAGAAATTGGATTATAATAAAACATCCAAGCCGGAGGAACTGGCATTACATGCACGTGAAAAGCTTCGCAAAGAGTTTTTGGCAGCGGATATCGGCATTACTGGCTGTAATTTCGCAATTGCAGAAACGGGATCGATCAGTCTCGTGACCAATGAAGGGAATGCACGGCTTGTTTCCGCATTGCCGAAAACACAGATTACAGTGATGGGTATGGAGCGTGTCGTTCCTTCCTTTGAAGAATTCGAAGTACTGGTCAGCCTTTTGACACGCAGTGCGGTTGGTCAAAAATTGACAAGCTATGTGACCGCGTTGACAGGCCCAAGAGGCGAAGGGGATGTGGATGGTCCTGAGGAATTTCATTTAGTGATCGTAGACAATGGACGTTCGGAAATTCTAGGTACTGAATTCCAATCAGTTTTGCAATGCATCCGTTGTGCTGCTTGCGTCAACGTCTGTCCTGTCTATCGTCATATTGGCGGGCATTCTTACGGCTCGATTTACTCGGGGCCGATTGGTGCAGTATTGTCACCTTTGCTTGGCGGTTATGATGATTTCAAGGAACTGCCGTATGCCTCTACGTTATGCGGAGCATGTACGGATGCGTGTCCGGTAAAGATTCCGCTTCATGAGTTGCTTCATCAGCATCGTCAAGTCATCGTGGAAGAAGAAGGCAGAGCACCGATTTCCGAAAGACTTGCAATGAAAGCGTTTGGAATTGGAGCCTCATCCAATCCGTTGTATTCCATGGGAGCGAAAGTTGCTTCCACTGCGATGAGACCATTGACGAAAAACGATCGCATCTCAAAAGGACCGGGTCCGCTTAAAGAGTGGACGGACTTGCGTGAGTTTCCTGCTGTAGGCAATCAACGTTTCCGCGATTGGTTCTATGATCAGAAAGGAGGCAAATAATCATGACAGGAACGATTCGAAACCGAGACACCTTCCTTACTGAAATTGCCACCCGTTTAGGTCGGGAACCTAAATTGAACGTGCAGAAACCCGTGTGGAAACATCAGCCGCAACGCGCGGTATTAAAGGACGCTTCAGCAGATGAACTGTTAGAAGTGCTGCGCAATCAATGTCTGCAAATTCATACGGATTTAATTGAGACAAAGTTGGCAGATCTTCCAAAAACCTTGGCTGAAGCCGTCAAATTATACGGCGGTGGACCGTTGTCGTTATGGAAAGATGAGCGTTTTGACAAATACGGGTTGACCAATTTAATTGAAAATGAATGGCCGGCGGAAAATATAGAAGTGAATAGCTGGGACACTACACTCGGTGAGAAGAATATCGAATTGGCGGAACAAGCGAATATTGGAATTACATTCAGTGATATGACTCTTGCGGAATCGGGTACTGTCGTGCTGTTAAGCAGTTCTGATAAAGGACGTTCCGTTAGCTTGTTGCCTACGAATTATATCGCGATTATTCCGAAAAGTACGCTCGTTCCAAGAATCACCCAGGCGGCAGACTTGATACGAGAGAAAATAGATAACGGCGAACAAGTGCCTTCCTGCATCAACTTCATTACGGGTCCCAGTAACTCTGCAGACATTGAAATGAATTTGGTAATCGGAGTACATGGTCCTGTGAAAGCTGCTTATATAATAGTAAATGACTGTTGATCGTCATTGAAAAACCTTCCAACTTAGGAAGGTTTTTTCTCATATATCTTCTTTTAATCGATCTACATATTCTTTTGCTTCCAATAAAGAGAAACCATACATTTCTCTTGATAGTTTCACTGCTTTTATACTCTCACCGGCATGGATCAATGAAAGGATTTCATCATTTGCAGGCGGCTCGGGGAAATTTTGTGTCAATTGATTCAGCATTGACTGCTGCCGAGCCAGGCGTCTTTCAATGGCATCTAACTTAGTTAAAATTAAAAAGCCGAAAACAACGATAACGGACACAAGCAAGATTATATTCAATATTATCACTCCTTATACTTCTGTACGAAGTGAAAGTCAAAAAGTTTCAAGAATGAATTATGACGAAGATGGTTACTTTACGAAGAAAAAGGGGAAATAGTGTATAATGGTACCATCATTGCAGCGGAAGAAGGAGACGACTATGACCTCATCATATTCAGACGATAGCCTAGCGTTACACACAGATCTTTATCAATTAAACATGGCGGAATCCTACTGGGCGGATGGCATACACGAACGGAAAGCTATTTTTGAATTGTATTTCAGAAAGATCCCGTTTGGAAATGGCTATGCTATTTTTGCAGGACTTGAACATGTATTGAAATATTTGCAGGAGTTTTCATTTACTGAAAGCGACTTAGCATATTTGCGTGAAGAACTTGGATTTGCTGATGACTTTTTGGAGTATCTGAAAGATGTTCGCTTTACTGGGGATGTTTATTCCATGAAAGAAGGCGAGCTGGTCTTCGCGAATGAACCAATGATTCGTATTGAAGCACCATTGCTTGAAGCACAACTGATTGAAACGGCATTGCTCAATATCATCAATTATCAGACGTTGATCAGCACGAAAGCTAGTCGGATTAAGCAGGTTGTAAAGGATGATATCGTTATGGAATTCGGCAGTCGACGTGCGCACGAAATGGATGCGGCGATCTGGGGAGCACGGGCTGCTGTAATCGGCGGTGTCGAATCAACGAGTAATGTGCGGGCTGGAAAACGCTTTGGCCTGACAGTTTCCGGTACCCATGCGCATTCATTCGTTCAAGCGTATAAAGACGAATACACTGCTTTTAAAGTCTACGCACAACGTCATAAGGACTGCGTATTTTTAGTGGACACTTACAATACTTTGAAAATCGGTGTACCTACTGCGATTAGAGTTGCCAAAGAACTTGGCGACAGCATCAATTTTATCGGTGTTCGGCTCGACAGCGGAGATATTGCGTTCTTGTCAAAAGAAACTCGCCGTATGCTTGATGAAGCGGGCTTCCCGGACGCGAAAGTTGTCGTCTCCAATGATTTGGATGAATACACGATTTTGAACTTAAAAGCACAAGGCGCGCAAGTTGATATTTGGGGGATCGGCACCAAATTGATTACTGCTTATGATCAGCCTGCGCTTGGAGCGGTCTATAAAATTGTCTCTATTGAAAACAGTGATGGTGAGATGGAAGATACAATTAAAATCTCGGCCAATGTGGAAAAAGTGACAACACCAGGACGCAAAAAACTGTACCGGATTATCGATCTGGAAAACGGCAAAGCGGAGGGTGATTACATTACGATGCATGACGAGGATCCGACACAAGAGGAACGGATTAAAATGTTCCATCCGGTACACACATTCATCTCGAAATTTGTTACGAATTTCAAGGCGGTCAATTTACATGAACAAGTGATCCGTAAAGGTGAAGTGATTTATGAGAATCCGGCCGTTTATGACATCCGTGCATACGCACAACAGAACCTCGAACTGTTATGGGAAGAATATAAACGTTCATTAAATCCAGAGGAGTATCCTGTCGATCTCAGTCAGAAATGTTGGGACAATAAAAGACGTAACATTGAAGAAGTTCATGAGATGGTAAATAACTTTAAATGAAGCAAAGGAGTGGGAGCGTTGACATTGCAGCAAGAAATTATCCAAGCACTAAAAGTGAAGCCGGAAATCGATCCGCAGCAAGAGATCCGGACTTCCATTGAATTTTTAAAAGCTTATTTGAAGAAGAATACATTTTTGCAAGGCTTTACTTTAGGGATTTCGGGCGGTCAAGATTCAACGTTAGTCGGCATGCTTGCACAAATGGCAATAAACGAGTTGAATGAAGAAGCGGGTAAAGAAGACTATCGCTTCTATGCGGTTCGCTTGCCATATGGTGTCCAGTTTGACGAAGATGACTGTCAGGATGCGTTAAATTTCATCCAGCCATCGATCGTCTATTCCGTGAATATAAAAGAAGCGGTAGATGCCAGTGAGCGCGCCCTTGCCAATGCGGGCCTGCATCTTACGGACTTCGATAAAGGGAATGAAAAGGCCCGTGAACGAATGAAAGTCCAATTTTCAGTGGCAGCAGTTCATCATGCCGTTGTTCTTGGAACGGATCACGCCGCAGAAGCAATTACAGGTTTTTACACGAAGTTCGGGGATGGTGCGGCGGATCTTATGCCGATCTATCGCCTGAATAAACGTCAGGGAAGACAGCTGTTGCAGGCGCTGGATTGTCCGCCGCACTTGTACAATAAAATCCCGACTGCTGACCTCGAGGGGAATAAACCGGCTATACCCGATGAAATTGCACTGGGTGTGACGTATGATGAAATTGACGACTATTTGGAAGGTAAAGAAGTCTCTGATGAGGCACGCGAGCGAATAGAAGGGCATTATTTGCGGTCTGCTCACAAACGACACTTACCGATTACAGTATTCGATGACTTTTGGAAATAAGAACTGCCTGCCTTTTGTTTAACAGAAGGCGGCAGTTTTTCTGTTTGTCGGACCTAATAGTTTCAGGTATGATAGTTTAATACAGATCAATTACGCCTCGGCGTAATTGCGTCCAGATTTTGAATCGAGCATGTCCGATTCACTCCTTTCAGAATCTGTGACATCCGCCGAAGGTATTATCCTCATTCAGCGGGTGTTTGAACACCTGCTGAATAAAGATAAATGGGATGAGTTAGTGAATTGAGGGGGAAACGATATGCATTCACAGTGGATCGAACAAGTACTGGGGAATATAGAGAAAGTCATTGTCGGCAAACGAGAAGTTGCGGAGTTAAGTATTACGGCATTGCTGGCGGGTGGCCATGTGCTGCTTGAGGATGTGCCGGGCGTTGGAAAAACCATGTTAGTGAGAGCGCTTGCAACATCGATTGGTGCACAATTTAAACGAATACAATTTACGCCCGATTTATTGCCGTCCGATGTTTCGGGGGTTTCGATTTATAATCCGCAAACGATGCAGTTCGAATTTCGACCTGGCCCACTGATTGGCAATATTGTGTTGGCGGATGAGATTAATCGGACATCACCGAAAACACAAGCAGCTTTATTGGAAGGCATGGAAGAGGCATCGATTACTGTAGATGGCACGACGATTCAACTTCCTAAACCATTTTTCGTAATGGCTACGCAAAATCCAATTGAATATGAAGGGACGTATCCGTTACCGGAAGCTCAACTGGACCGTTTTATTTTCAAATTGAAAATGGGCTATCCATCAAAGCAACAAGAAATGGATATTTTAAAGCGGGCAGAGCAGCAAACACCGATTGAGCAGATAGGACCTATTGTGACGATAGAAGAGTTATTGGAATTGCAGCAGAAAGTCCAAGAAGTCGTTGTAGACAATACGGTTGTTTCCTACATAGTAGATTGTGCTGAAGCGACGCGTCATCATGAATCTGTGTCGTTAGGCGTAAGTCCACGGGGGTCTCTCGCACTCATGAAAGCCTGTCAAGCATATGCATTTATTAAAGGTCGTTCATTTGTCTTACCGGATGATGTGCAGTTTCTAGCTCCCTACGCATTTTCACACCGCTTGATTTTAAAGCCAGAAGCTAAATATAAAGGAATGGACCCAAGTGAGCTCATCCGACAGGTTTTATCTCGTTTGGAAGTGCCAGTTCAGCGGCCAACTTCTGTATGAAGCAACTGATTAAGCGCTTAAAATCGATTGGTAGTATTGTCGGAGTTGTTGGGATTGGTGTAGCGTCCTATATTTTTGCGAAATTTCAAGGTGGATTCGTCAGTTGGTTTATCTTCTATATGCTGTTGCCATTTGTATTGTATTCTATCCTGCTTTATTTTTATCCGTTACGAGATTTCACTGTGAAACGGAAGATTTCAGCTGAACAATTGACACGCGGGGGACGGGTAATCGTTCGTTTGATTATTGAACGAAAGTTGCCGATGCCTTTGTTGTATACAGTAATTATAGATAAAAGAGAGCATGCCAACAAGGAACGGACAGTACAGCAAATCGTGTTGTGGGGCTTTCGAAGACGGTACGAATATTCATATACTCTGACGAATATTCAGCGTGGCGAATATCGGTTGAAAGCTGTGGAAATTGAAGTGGTGGACTTTTTTAATTGGATTCGAAAGCGACGCGTCTATGCGCTCCAAGATTCATTTCTGGTGTACCCGAAAATGACCGATGTGCTGTATGAATCAGCGAATTCACGAACAAGTGAAGGACAGAAGATGTCTGCCTACATGCTGGCAAAAGATGCGACTATACCGTCAAGCGTCCGAGAATATGCTGCAGGTGATCGGATGTCTTGGATTCATTGGAAATCATTTGCGCGTACGAATAAACTTATGACGAAAGAATTCGACGAACAGCACTCTGAACAGTATACAGTGTTACTGGACAGTTCTTCTTCGGAAACGTTTGAGGACACAGTGGAACTCGCAGCTTCCATCCTAACCGCAGCCAGAAATCATCAAGCTATGCTTACTTTGATGATTAGCGGGGATCGGCCTGCGGTATTTCCGGCGATTCAATCGGGCGATCAAATGCAGCAAGCACTCGTTCATTTGGCGAAGATCCAATCAGATGGGACGGGGAGCGTTTCAATGCCATTACAGAAAATGGATGCGAGTAGTAAGTTGCTGGTCATTACAGGGAATTTGCGAATGGAGTTTATCCATAGTGTTCTTCAGTTCTGCCCGAATCCTGCTTCCGTTGTGTGCTTTGTAACCCAGAACGATGAATCGGAAAATCTTCAAGTGATAATTGAGCAGGTCAGACGACTGGGAATTACGGTTCAGATTATCAGTAAAACGAATGTTTCATCTGCGCTGAAAGAGGCGGTGACATCTTGAAAAAAAACAATTTGAACTGGAAGGTACTCGTATTTTTATACGCGTTGAGCATTGTAATGCTTTGGGAATGGTTTATACCGATCATGGAGTTGACCGACTTCGGTTATCCTTCTCTTTTCCTTATTTATTTACTATTATTCTTTGTCTTAGCTTTATTCGACGTGCCTTGGTGGCTAAATGCTCCATTACAACTCCTTTATATACTGTGGACACTCCACTACATATATTTTGATCAACTGTTTTACTCTATGGAGTCGATCGGCCTTATTTTCATAGATCTTAAACAGAATTTGATGTTTTTATTCCAAGGCGATATAGGCGAGCTGTCGAATCTATTTCGCACTGTTTTACTATATACATTAATTTGGATGATTTCGTATTTAATACGACATTGGATAGAAGTGCGCAATAGCATGATGATGTTTTTTGCGATCACGGTTGTGTTTATCGCGCTGCTCGATACGTTCAGTTCATATGATGCATCCGCTTCCATCGTTCGGATTATGATGGTGGGACTGTTGATTGTTGGCTATTTAACACTCATTAAATTGACAGGAAAAGAACGAATTCCGATTCGTCCGAAACGATTGTTGCTGTTGTCATTACCGTTGTTACTACTCGTTGCTTCTGTTGGTTTGCTATCGAAGAATGCCCCTGTTCACCCGCCCGCTTGGCCTGATCCCGTGCCCTTTTTATTATCGATGAGTGATATGTCAGGGAATAAGGATGGCGAAGGTGTTTCAAAGGCCGGCTATGACCCGGACGATTCACAATTGGGCGGAGCTTTCGTCCAAGACCATCAGTTGGTATTTGAGGCGGATGTGCAAAAACGACAGTATTGGCGAATTGAGACCAAGGATACGTACACGTCTAAAGGTTGGGTACAAAATCAAGAGTCCGATTCTGAAATCTTGCATACAAATGAAGATTTATGGGAATCAGAAGATGCAGAGCCGTCCTACGCGAAATTACAATTCTCAGAGCATTTGCCGTTCTTGGTTTCGCCTTACGGTACGCAAAAGTTTTTCTATCCAGAGTCGCTTTCCATCATGCACGAAATAGATGCAAACCGTTTGTATATGCTGATGGGTGTCCAAGAAGAATTGGATAATTATGAAGTGGAGTACGTAACACCTAAGTATTCCATGTCTACTTTAAAGAAAACTGAAATGATCGCGTATGAAGCTGCGCCGGAAAATTTGAATAGCTATATGCAACTTCCTGACGAATTGCCAAAACGTGTAAAAGATTTGGCTTTGTCTATTACGGAGAAGGAAACGAGTGTGTATGATAAAGCCAAAGCGGTGGAACAGTATTTTAAAAGGAATGGCTTTACTTATGAGACACAGAATGTAGCATATCCAAGTCCCAATCAGGATTATGTAGACCAATTTTTATTCGATACGAAAAAAGGGTACTGTGATAATTTTTCAACATCTATGGCTGTAATGTTGCGTTCAGCAGGGATTCCGACACGTTGGGTGAAAGGCTTTGCACCAGGTGAGCTTTCGTATAAAGCGTCGGGAAAAACTGTCTATCGCGTGACGAATGATGAGGCTCATTCGTGGGTAGAGGCGTATATTCCAGATGTCGGATGGATGCCCTTTGAGCCGACAATAGGATTTACCCATCCGACTGAAATAAAATTTGACGTCGTAACTAAAGATGAAGAAGAGCAAATTAAGAAGAAACCAGAAAAAGAACAAGTAGAAAAAGAACAGCAACAGAAAAAGAAGAACACAACACCATCGATGTTCAGCAAGTTGAAAGGACAATTCATATGGTTCTTCACTCAATGGTGGTTGTATGCAGTACTTGTACTTTTATTAGTTGGCGGTATAGTATTTGCTTATCAAAAGCGAAGAAGCTGGCTGCCGAAATGGCGAGTGAAGCAACTTCGAAAGCGACCGGATGGCTGGCAGAAATTCGAACAGCAGTACATCCAACTAGTAAAACAATTATCACGCGCTGGCTTGCCGAAAGAGCCAGGAATGACACTCTCTCAATACGCCATACTAGTTGATGAACAATACGGTGGCGAACGTATGCATATGCTGACAGATGCGTATGAAAAGGCAATTTACGGAAATGATCGGACGTCGCAGGATTGGATTAAATTAAATGAAGTGTGGGAAGATTTAATCATTAGTTCAACTTGTTGATTTTTTTAAAAAACATGCGTAAAATATGTAGCGAATGAATGCTTGATATGACCTCATATATCTTGCTATAACGAACGTTGACTGCCATTGTATTACGTTATATGTATTCTTTGGCGGAAAAGGCGCGTGGAAAGTTACTTTCTTACGCGTCTTTTGTGATTGAGGCATGAATCGGCACTATTAAATTGGAAGAGGTGGATCAGTTGTCAAACGCTCCTTTGTTAGTCGAACAAGAAAAAATTGTGGTACTCGATTACGGCAGTCAGTATAATCAGCTTCTCACGCGTACGATCCGTGAATTCGGTGTGTATAGTGAGCTTCATGCACATACAACGACTGTTGATGAATTGAAGAAAATGAATCCGGTTGGTATTGTCCTTTCTGGTGGAACATCTTCCGTTGGGGATTCTGCTGCTTATGATATCAATCCAGAAATCTTCACATTAGGTATTCCTGTCTTAGGCGTCAATTATGGGACTCAGCTAATCGTGAATCATTTTGGCGGTACATTGGAAAAGCTGGCAGATCGCACTTACCGACAAGAGTCCATTACGGCAGATACCACATCTACATTGTTTGCTGGGCAAACAGAGAAGCAAAGCGTCTGGATGGGGCAAAGCGCTCATGTTGCGCAATTACCCGAAGGATTCACTGCGTCCGCAAAAGATTCTGCTGGTAATATTGCAGCGATTTCAAACGACGAGCAACAGGTCTATGGAGTTCAATTCCATCCTGAGGTTCACCACTCAGAACAAGGCAAAGAAGTGTTGCGTCATTTTGTATTTGATATTTGTAAAGCAAAAGGCGATTGGACAATGGAACGGTTCATTGAAATTGAAGTGGAAAAAATCCGCTCGACTGTTGGAGATCGTAAAGTGCTTTGCGCATTAAGCGGCGGAGTTGATTCATCAGTAGTAGCGGCTTTGATCGACCGTGCAATTGGGGATCAGCTAACTTGTATTTTCGTCGACCATGGACTACTCCGTAAAGGCGAAGTTGAAAGTGTTGTAAAGACATTTAGTGAACAATTCAGCATGCATTTCATTAAAGTGGATGCACGCAAACGATTCTTGGACAAACTTGAGGGCATTACGGACCCTGAGCAAAAGCGTAAAATTATCGGCAATGAATTCATTTATGTCTTCGATGAAGAATCCGCAAAATTGGACGGCATTAAGTTCCTGGCACAAGGAACAATTTATGCAGATATCATCGAAAGCGGTACAGCAACTTCCGCTACAATCAAATCACATCATAATGTCGGTGGATTACCGGAAGATATGGATTTTGAATTAATCGAACCTCTCCGTGCGCTATTTAAAGATGAAGTTCGCGCGGTTGGTGCAGAGCTTGGTTTGCCGGATGAAATCGTTCATCGCCAACCATTCCCGGGCCCTGGACTAGGAGTTCGTGTACTTGGAGAAATTACAGAGGACAAGCTTGAGATTGTTCGCGATGCAGACTGGATTTTGCGTGATGAAATTGCAAAAGCAGGACTCGACCGTTCAATCTGGCAATACTTCGCAGTCCTTCCGAATATTCGAAGTGTCGGCGTTCGTAACGAAAAGCGTTCTTACGACTATGCAGTTGGTATTCGCGCAGTTCATTCGGTTGATGGTATGACGGCCGACTGGGCACGTATACCTTGGGATGTATTGGAAAAAATCAGTACGCGTATTACAACAGAAGTTGACCAAGTGAATCGTGTTGTATATGATATTACGGCAAAACCACCTGGCACGATTGAGTGGGAGTAGTAGAAGGAGAGCTGAAACCCCTTTGTTTGTAAGGGTTTCGGCTCTTTACTCTATTTTCATTGCATTGTTATTGCATTATTTGTTTTTAATCCTTTACGCAGGTAACGAGCAGTGAATTGATTCTTGGGTGAAGTATCTTCATTTTCTGTTGCTGTTTGGTACGACATAATACCTTCTAATTTATGGGCTACTTCAAAGTTACTGTTAGGATACAAATGTCCGTAGGTGCCAAGTGTCGTTTCAATATCTTCATGCCCTAGGCGGTCTTTAATGATTAATGGGTTTTCGCCCATACTAATAAGCAAAGAAGCGTGAGAATGTCTTAAAGCATGTAATCTAATTCGATGAACCCCAGCTTTTTTTGAAAAACGTGTAATGGCATTCGCTAACGTATGCTTTTGTGTGGGGATACCATTATAGCTCATTACAAAATTGGTTTGAACGACAGATTGCTGCACGTCCTTCCATTCGCGGAGTAACGTTAATGTATCTCCATCTAATGCAATATGACGAACACTAGCCTTTGTTTTTGGTTCTACAAAAGAATAATTATCCAAATTCTTATAGTAAAGTGTTTTATCGATATATAACAGACCTTTGTTAAAGTCAATATCTTCCCATTGAATCGCAGTGGCTTCTCCAATCCGCATACCTGTCATAAATAAAAACCATAACGAGATAAATAAAAAATGTTGATAGTAGTCTTCCTTATAAAAGAGAGAGATGACTTTTTCAAATTCCTCTTTTGTCCAAAAGTCTATTTTTGTCTTTGTTTTCTTCACATTACCTACAATTTTTGATGGATTATTTTCAGCTAATCCTAAAACAACAGCTCGATCCATTGCCATAGAAAACAACCCTTGAACATTTCTAATATAAGAAGAACGATACTTCTTTTTAGATAACGCTAATTGCCATTTTTGAACATGAATTGGGGTAATTTCTGTTGTGATTAAGTTATTAAAAAAAGTGAAATGTTTTCTTACAGTTGGTAATCGATTATCGTACGTTCTTCCTTTTACTTGTGTTTTATACCAAGGTAAGAAAATATCTTCAATAAAATGTTGGAATAAAACGTCATCTTGCTTTTCTTCTAATGCGTCTGACTTTGTAAGAAGTAACCTCGAATATTCTTCCCTTGCTTCTTTTTTAGTCTTAAAACCACTGCGATACTTCTGAATTTGCTTGCCAGTGATGGGGTGATATCCTAAATTTGCCCTAAAATAATAAGTTCCGTTCTTTGCCTTTTTGACGATATCTTTAGTCATGATTTCACTCCTTACGCAATTAGTGCAAGAAGTACAAATCACACATCTAAAGTTATCCCTAATACTTCCTCTACAGCTTCTTTAGGAACACGATCTAACTTTTTAGATTGATAATACGTATGCCCTTTTGAAATCATTAGTTTTTTACACTCTCTAATGATATCAGCTGAAAAAGAGGGACCATAACCTAGTGCTATCAAGTCTTTTTTAGTGACTGTGACCATATGAACTCCTTTCCATAGACTAGGATATGCTATTTGATATCTGTCTATTATTATATCGCGTCTATAAAACTAATTCTAATACGTTGCGTGAATTTGGCTCTTGCACTAAAATAAAAAGGATTCAATGTCATAACTTGGTAGTTACTTTAACCTATCTTGCTAAATTGAATATCAAAAATCAGACGGCTGCCGGTGCAGCTCCACGGGAATTTCACCCCTGCAAGTATTTCTTCCAGCCCTACTCATAGCTTGCGACGCTTTGAACGCTCGAACCATGACGATAAAGGAGTATCATTATCCTAACTGATGGGTTATCGCCAGCAATCCACCACGATTGCATTAGATTCATAGATTATCGCTCGTTTCTAACGAAAGTCATGGCGTATGAATCAAGTGGCTCGTCATCAGTAAAATGTATCTGATTTTTTAGTTTATACTGCACAGCGTTATCTTCCGTGCTTTCTTTGTCAAAGAACAAATATATGATTAATGAAAGGGAAAACCTAACCATTCTGTATTCAAATTTTGAAAGCTAAAACAGATTGCATAAGCTTCGCTCGTAAGCGTTCGCGTGTATCTTCATCGATGCCCCAATAAGTGTTTCCTTGTTCATCACGGAGCTTACGCATGGATAGGCTTGTCATATAGCTTCCATAATGTAGAACAACTACTTTCATTGCTTCTGGCTCACCCTTATTTGCAGCTAAAATAATTGGGTACGGCAATAAACCACGCTCGTTGTTTCCAACATTAGAATTAATCACTCCATTCATCTGCATGTTCCTCCAAAAATCGTCTTAACCTTTTGAAAGAGCTTGTCCTCCTATACTGAACGGTACTACGTGGAATATCGAGTAGTTCAGCTATTTCTACATCTGATTTGTCAAAAAAGTAGTATAAAAGGACAGTCTTACGCTTTTCTTTTGGCAAAGTACGCAACGCTTCAGCGAGTAATTTCGGAGTTATTTTCTTTCCAGCCACTTGAAAACTTTGTCCTTCTTCTCCTTCATATTGCTTATCTAAGGTATAGAGTTGATTTTCTTCTTGTGGTGTGAGATCAGAAAATGTCATCTCCTTTGCTTGTCGTTGTTGTCTTTCGTTGAAAATATTAATTGCTTCATTCTTCAATACACGTTTACAAAAAGCATTAAATGCACAGCGAACTTGCCACTCGGTACGATCTGGTTCTATCATGCATTTCCTCTCCCTTCGCAACTGCAAAGGTGGGTGATGATTTCCCCTTTCATAACCTTCAACAAGATTTTTTATGAAATGCCAAAAATAAAAGCAATATTTTTAAAAAATATTCATTAAATACAAAAAAGCCCAACTGAACATAAGCCAGGTGGGAGTAAAAATTTATACATATTATTAAATGGAAAATTCTATTTGAAAAAGTTGAAAGCCTTAGTTCAAGAAGAAAACAAAATACGACAAAACAAAAAGTAAAAGTAGTATATGAGCTAAGTCACGATTATCCTGTGAAGGCATTACTCAAAATTGCCGGTATTCCACGTAACACTTATTATTATAAAATTAATACTTTTAAGCACTCAGATAAAAATCCAAAGTAGAAAAGGCTCATTAGTTCTATTTTTGAGAAGCATAAGGGCAGATATGGTTATCGTCGTATCCTCTTTTTTCTTTAAAACTCACCATCCCTAAAGAATCTTTGACACAAAGGGAATCTGCCTAATTATATAACCTAACAAGAAGCAAAGTGGTATCGTGATCAGAATCATAGCTAGAAACATGAAGGATGGTGGAAAGTGGATGACCTTCAATCCAGCAATAACAATAGCGATAATCGGTATATGAATGATGTAAATCACGAAGGAATGGGTTGACAAGAAGCTCCAACCTTTTCCTTGATGAAAAACTCTTTTGCGAAAGAATATGATTAATCCGAGAATGATGCCAACACAAAATAGAGCTTCCCAAAGAGAATAAACCAAAGATGTCCAGTTCCAGCCGCCAGAAAACTGTAATCCGTCTACCCCAAATATCAAGACTAAGGGAAGGAGAAGAATCGATGCTCCAATTGCAATTCCAAAACCCGCTCTACCCATAGAATCAGGAGTATTTCGAAACCAATTGCGTTGGTAAGCGATGATGCCCAAAATGAATAGCCCGACATATTGTGGGAGATCATAGCCGCTTGCTGTAAAAAGTCCAACAAATGATTGAACCCCGGGAGATCCACCGGGTAAATCAAGAGCAGGGACCCACAGTCTTATGATGAAGTATCCTACTGCTAATATCATGACAAAGACTGTAAACATCCTGTAGGTGGGTGGCGTACTCTGACGAACTACTGATAGCTTATTTTTACTCATAAATTTCGCCCAAACTGCGTATAAACAAACGAATACGAAAAGTAGCTCGACGTACCACATCGGGCCATAGGTTAAATGTGAAAAATAGGTTTGCCATGTAAATGGCTCCTGGTTAAGCATATAGACTTCAATTGATTGAACTTGACTAAGAATGAGAACGTAGAAGATAAACGGGACTAGGAACCGGATGAATCTATCTTTGATAAATCGGGTTGCTCCATTACGTTCAAAAGATGAAGGAACAAAATATCCAGAAATAAGAAAAAACGTCCCCATGAAAAAAGTCTGATTAAAAGCAAGGAATAGAAGACCCATAACAACCCCAATAGACCCTTGTGATAATACCTCGTTATAGATGGAAAAATACACTAAATGATGTAGCACTACTAACATTGTAAGAGCTGCCCTTAGGTTATCAATAAAGTATAACCGACCTTCCTTTTGGAGAGACGAGCTCCCTATATGTCTTGAATTCATAATAATTCTTATGTTCCCCTCTATTAATATTTAAAAATATATCTCAACGGAGCATCCGCCAAGCTGGACGGCTATGTATAAGCCGTCCTATTTGCTCTATATTTTAATTTTCACTTTTAGTTGATCCGCCTATTTTCCAAGAGGCTAAACCTATGATCCCGCCAACTACAATAAATATAATGTCCATAACAATTTCAAATCCCTGAAACGCATCAATATAATTTACCAAAAACCAACTTTTTCCCCCATTAGTCAAATGATTGATTAATCCGCCTACTCCCTGTATAACGAAAAGTAGACCAAGTCCACTGATAATTTCTTTCATGATGAACACCTCATTAATAATTTTTTTAATTTAATATGCCTCTAAGACCGATGTTGAAAAAAACCGCACCTACTACTCCTATCGCTACCAAGAGTGAGGAAATCGGTGCTTCATTTAATTTTGATCTAATTTTATTTAGAAATTGTTGCAGTCTCTCTTTAAACATAATATTAACCCCTAACAAAAGAAGAGAAGGAAGCACCATTACAAGATTGTAGCCAATTATAATAAAGATAGAAGAGGACGGCTCAATTGTTAGGTGATTCATTAACAAAATTGAATAAAAGTAAGGCAACGCAGTTACAAATTCAATTAGAAAAACAATGATACCTAATATGATCATCCCTTTCATCGTTGTTTTTTGGGGTATAAATGAAATTAAACGTTTTTTTGTAGTATCATTTGGTTTACTGAAGCTAATTAGAACAATAGCTGCTCCAAAAAGGATATAAAACCAATTGATAAAGTCAAATTCAGATAATTTTCCAATTCCTTTCAATAGTGAATCTCCACCAAAGTATAGTAATAAGCCCATGATGAAGTAGCCAAACTGCGTAATAAACAAAAAAACAAGCAAGCGAGAAGATAATTGATTAGGCTGTGTCAATAATAAATAGGCTGTTACAGCAAGTACACCAGGACTTAATATATCAACTAATGCGCAAATAGAAATAATTAGCAAAGCTATTGATGTGTCTATTGATGAAGAAGGCATTAATGCTTCAATACTTTCGATCAAATATAGAGTCCCTCCTTTTTATATGTTATAATTTAAATAACACGGTGTGTTGAAAACATAATAACACACTGTGCTAAAAAAGGGAAGTGATTTTTTATGCCGAGGATTGTTAATCATGAAAAAAAGAGGAAGTCAATTGCTGAGGCCGCTTGGAGTATTATTAAGGAAGAGGGAATCGAAAAGGCATCTATAAGAAGAGTTGCTATTGAAGCAGGCATGTCTGCTGGAGCGTTAAGACATTATTTTTCAACTAAGGATGAAATGTTATTATTTATCATGGATTATTACCTGGAAGAAGGGAAAAAACGTTCTCAAAGTAAAAGTTGGTCAGACAATCCATTGCAGGCAGTCGCAGAAGTTTTATTAGAGCTTGTACCAATTGATGAAGAAAAGAAAATCGAAACGAGCGTTTGGTGGATCCTTGCACTTCAGTCACTTACAAGTGATACATTAAAAGAAAAAAAAGATGAAATGACTAACGGTATGTATGAATTAGCAAATTCAATGATCGAGATATTAGTCCTACAAGGGATTTTATCTGATTCAACTAATGTAAAATTAGAAAAAAGTAGGCTAGCGGCATTAATTGATGGATTGTCCATTCATGCTCTGTTAAGACCTGATGTCTACTCTCCAGAAAAGGTGAAGGAAGTAATCCGTTATCATTTAGAAACACTCTGCGATGAAAGTAAATTGAGTTAATTGATCATGTATCTGAAGTTATAGTCCATTTGTGTTATAACGAGATGCACTTCAAAGGGGCATTTTGTTGAACAGTTGCATGAAGTAGGCTTTAGTATATTACAGCTTTTCCTTCCATTACAGGCATAGCCGTCATATTTTTAGTAAAAATACAGTTCACGGATAAGCTTGTAACTAAGTTAAAAATAAATTATTTTAGAATGGCAGTAAATTAGATGAAAAATTCACATTTTTAATCATAGGTTTAAAAAATAGTTACTTTTCAATAAAAATCTGATAGGAAGTGTGAAAATATGTTGGATACTATATGTTTTTTCTGCAAAAATAAATTTACGATTAATCATTCTGATTCACAATATTATAAAATCAAAAAAGGAGAAAATAAATATTATATATGTAAAAGTTTCAATAATTCATTTCAACAAGAAGCGATTAATAAAACTGGAATAAGTCCGGATCAAATTGATGATTATGATAAGTTTTTCCGGTATAAATAAAACTCTCTTTAATACCGCGTAAATGTCAATTTTCTCATCATTCTTACAAAACTTCCTGTAGAATATTCTCAACTGAGGGGATCGGAACGAAAGCGATTAATCGTGCGATAGCTTAGTTCGTAACCCTGCACTAGCCACATCATGCGAACACTGTGGAGCAAGTGTTGGTGTTATGGGAGCAGTTGCGGATGCTGTCTTAGATGAAGGTAGACAAGTTATTGGAATTATGCCTAGTTTTTTAGAGCAGAGAGAAATATCGCATAAAAGATTATCCAAGCTGATAGTTGTCGAATCTATGCATGAGAGAAAGGCTAAAATGGAAGAGCTTGTAGATGGCTTTGTCGCTTTGCCAGGTGGACCAGGAACATTAGAATGTCACTTTAGGAGATATATTGCACACTATTTAAACGCTATTTTGCATTAAGTAAATATAAAAGCCTAATTTCTCAACATTAAAATTGAGAAATTAGGCTCATAGAAGGACATTAAAACCTTTCGATCATGATGCATAATGTCCCAGGTTTTTCTAAACTTCATATTCCTCTTTGCTCTGGTTAAATAAACAAATAATAATTTACTCTAGAAGTTTTAGGTGACTGATTATTCACAAAGTAGCCTGTTTGTTGAACTAAGATCAATAATTAGGACTGTGAGTTTATGATACCATCCAAACACAGAAATGTTGAATGGTTGTTTTAAGATTCCCTTTTTTTCTTGGACATTACCGTTTTTCTCATCTAACTCGATAAGATGAGACTTGGTCGTTCCAAGAAGTAGTACCAGACATTCCCCAAGAAGTTAAATTGGTGGTAAAGTATTTGTTTGGATAACCTACAAGAGTTAAATAACGACCACCATAATAACGATTTTGATAGAGCCTAATCCAAGAACCAGGAGCTACAGATACAGCAGATATTCTGTTATCCCATGCAGTACTCAGAGAAGTGACCTGAGTTCCAGGATACGCAATTAATGATCTTCCATATCCATGACCCGAAGTATGTTCATATAAATAAGTTGGTCTTGCCATTATACCTATTGACTGACTAGATAATCGCTCTGTAACTTTTTGATGATATGCTTCATATTTTTCTGGAGTTGAGAAGCCATGTACCTTTTCTCCTTGATCAGTTGCTTCAACTACCATTCCAACAATTTTTTTATGTTTACCTGGTGCATATTTTATTCCATCTACTGTGTCAACTTTTAGATCCTGATCTGGATTCGATGTTAAACTAGCTGCATTTGTTCTACCTTCAAAACTAAAAACTAAAGAGAAAACTCCTACTAGGGCTATTAAAGCTAAAGACAGATTACGTATCATTTTTCTTTTCATCAAAGTTCCTCCTTAAATTAAAAGTCAATCTATTGTAGTGCAACTTTTTTCAAAACGGTTAAACTTTATTTTAAATCCACAACACGATATTCTTTAACTTTTTCCGCTTGAACCTCACCTTCCTTTTTGTAATAATATGACTTAATTTTCACCTCCTTAATAATTGACCGACTCTTCTGGTAAGATATGATATTTACATAGACCTGCATCTACTTGTCCCATGTTTTTAAAAGTGATTTCAACATATGAATGGCATGTTTCTGCTTTTTAGGATCCAACGGTTTCTGCCATCGAAGTTGCCCTTCTAATAAAAGCATCATTTGGAAAGCAATGTCTTCACATTGCATAAGGACCTCTTCGATTAGTTGTTCCTTTGATGTAAAGTGGTTTTGTATAACGTCATAGTAGCTACATTTGCTTCCTCAATAATTTTCTTTATTCCAACAGCATGAAAACCGTGATAGTTTCGGGCAATCATAAACACTCCTTATTAATAGGAAATCCTTTAATCTCTTTTAATGTATAAAAAAGAAACAGTGGTACCACTGGCTCTAGTCATGCTGTTAGAGAATAGCCATTACTTTTGTCATTTAATTTCTCACCAACTGATATAAAGACGTGAAGGTGTCATAAGTTATCAATATTCTTTAGGTGGAGACAGCCCCATGGATTCATTGACTGGAACAGGGGTAACATGGCACTCTATTTTATTGAGTATGATAAAAATTTTAAAAACTTTAATGAAGAAAATATAAAAATCATAGATATACTAAATGAAAATACAGAATCAGGTGAATGGAAAACCTTAGATTTTGCTAGTTTTGGCGCAAGTGGTTTAGAATTATTTGTCTATGGTTATAAGATGTCATTTCTGATTACCATTCTGGTAACCTCAAAAAAAGACTGATATGGTCGGAAACTTCCTTAGGGTGGGTCAAAGTGATGATGTGATTAGCACCAGGTATACGCACAAAGTTAATATTGGGAACTTCCTTATATAATTGTGCGATTTTAAAGAGATCTCCTGAGTCCTTCTCGCCTATGATAAAAAGTGTCTTCGTTTTAATTTCTCCCAATCTTTCCATCGCTGAATTGGAGGAAACAGTTTCGAATGTTTTCCAATCAAAAGTTTTTTGAATATTGTGTATCATCATTTCGCGCAATAAATCGTATGCTTTTCCAAAAGAAACGCTCCAGGAAGGCTCGCTTAATATTATATTAGTCATTTTCTCAACATCTGGTGCAACTTTAGAAACTCGGCTCTCTAATTCCGCATGTTCGGAAGAAAATTTAAACCCCGACAGGCCTGGAGCGACCAATACCAGTTGAGACACCCTTTTTGGATAGGTCAGAGTAAAATCAGTTGCAATTTGTCCACCTAGGGAATGTCCAACGAGGACACCTTTCTTAATTTTAAGATGATCCAAGAGTTTTCTAAGATCCTTAACATAATCAATGGGTTCATTCGGAACAGGTGACTTCCCTGCACCCCGGACATCAAGAGTGATTACTTTGAACGACTTTGAAAGATGTGGTGTGATGAATTCCCAGTCACGTGAATCCATAGCTCCACTATGAAGTAGTATAACTGGCTTTCCTCTTCCTTTAATTTCGTAATGAAGATCCATCTATTTCAATCTCCTTTCCCTGAAAAAAGTAGGCATTGCCCCATGACTATCTTCGTTTCATTTCTAAGATTCCTTTTCTTATCTCCCAAACTGTTTACAAAACCATTTAATAAACTTGTTCGGTTAAAAAGGAAGTTTAATGTACCATTACAAATGATTTAATTGCTCAAGAAGGTCCTATTTCACCACTTTTATAATGCCCATCCGCTTTAATGTTCTAATAAGTGATTTCAAGAATTTAAACATCCCCCCCTTATTTATTTCACACACTGTGATGAAATGATAATAACACAGTGTGCGAAATAAAAGCAAGAGGTGATTTGAGTGCCGAAAATAGTTGATCATGATCACAAAAGAAAAATGATCGCTGAAACAGCTTGGAAAATTATTGAAACGGAAGGCATTGAAAAAGCATCTATCCGAAGAATTGCATCTGAAGCTGGAATGTCTACTGGAGCAATTGATCAAACCTTTATTCTAAAGCTACAGTAAATAAACTAAATCATTTTTACTCGACAATCATCCAATTTGTATCTTTTTCTAACGTGAGTATATATTGTGAAAAATGTGCTGCTTTTGTTGCTTCGTCAATATATTTAACAGTAACCCGTACTTTTATTTGATTATCTATTGTCTGGAATACTGGATTGACTAGCTCTGAAAATAGATAATCCTTACCAATCGGTGGTAAAGCATTATTTTTCACATAATAATCAAGTTCCTGTTCTGTTGCAGTCGGATAAAATGTAAAGAACGTCTCCAAAAAATCTGTCACTTCCTGCACTGTATCAGAGTCAACTGTACCATTACTTTCAGGTTGTTGTGGCTCATAGTCTGATTTATTCGGCATGCTCCATAAGGTAGGGTTTTGTATAATTACTAAGTTTCCTACATTATCTTGATGTAATAAGATTCGATAGGTGGATCGGACCATTTCGCTATTTTTATCTTCCATAATTTTTTGATCTACCGAATAAACAACCGCATAGGTATTATCATTTTCTGGTGACACTGACCAGATATCAATATTACCTACGCTGGAACTAGTAGGAATATCATCTCTTACGGTATCGGTATTTAATGCTTGTAATTCCTCTGTCAAATAGTGACTGATCTTTTCCACCCGTTGTTCAATGGAATCTTTTTCATTTTGCCATGTGTAGTAATCTTTCACAAAGTTTTTCGTAAAGCTCTCAATCGCATTCGTATCGATGATCTCGTTTTCAATGATTTCTTTTTCATGAACGGTATGTTGATCAATTGCTGTAAAGTTTTTATAGATTCCAAAGGCTAGACTACCAATAAGTAATATCCATAAAAAAGTTACTGTTTTTTTACGTGTACCGACAGTCCGTACTTTCATTTTTCTGGTTTTTGTTTCGGTCGTTTGTTTTTCTTTTCTTTTAAAAAATCTTCTCATCTAATTCAAACCTTTCTATTGTTTAATACGTCCAGCTCCAATTAAGTGCTTTTGCCAGTAGGCAGTAGTTAAATCTGCATAACCGATTGGATCTCCAGCATTATACATTTGGTTGTTTCCAGTGTAGATACCAACGTGAGTGACATAAGTTCCTGCATTATACGTTGAGTGAAAAAACACTAAATCCCCAGGTTTTGCTTCCGATAAAGGAATCGACTCGGTTGCGTCATATTGCTGCTGTGCTGTACGTGGTAAGTTAATCCCAGCTTTCCGATAACTCCATTGTGTTAATCCACTACAATCAAAAGATGTATTCGGATTCGCACCACCAAAAACATAGGGGAAACCTTCATACTTTAGGGCTTCATCCATAACAATCTGAACCATTTCATCATCAAACTGAGGGGAAATAAAATACTGACTCACTAAATCGACATAAAACATATTTCCGTAAAGATAACGCCAGCCACCGTTTTTCTTTACGGCTATCGGATTGGAATAAGTGATTTTACTGCCGCCTGACCGTTCCTTTGCAAAGCTTTCAGCTAGTTCAAAAGAGTAAGAGCTTCCTCGTTTTGCGACATAATCAATAAAAGCACCACCATAGTTGTAGCCTTGAATAGCTGTATTGCCATCAACACCATTTCTTTCTGCGGAGTGTAATAAATCTGAAAAGTATTTTGTTCCTTGTTTAATAGAAGCTTCGGTATCTAAAGAATTGGGCGGAAGCCCCAACGATTCACTACTCTGCATCACATCTGGAAGTTTTCCACCACTCTCTACTTGAATAATAGCAAGCAGGGTAGAGACATACTCACTAATTCCATATTCCTTTGCATATTTCTCTACCATTGGCTGATGTTTTAATACATCTTCGGTTACTGATATGCTGTCTATATCATGAATGGAATCACCACTATTTGATGAGTGTTCTTCATTTGATATAAAAATCGCTACAAATGCTAGAAGCCCTAAAAAGGCAAGAAAGCCTAATCCTCCAGCAATTAACATAATCTTTAATCTTATAACTTTCATCGGCGTTTCCTCCTAACGGCATGGATTGGACGCTTCGTGATTTGTTTTTGGTTTGTACGTTTTAATGGTTTAGAAGGTCGCTTGATAGTTGTCCGACTATTTTTTACTTGAGAACGTTCTTCATTGGGAAATCGGTTTTCTTTTTTTACAGGTTGTTTGGGATGATCAGTAAAATGTTCTTTTCTGTCTGGACTCGGTAACGATCGTTGTAATTTGAATTGCTTCTTATGCTCACTTTTTGTGACGGGTCTTGTCTTTACTTTTTGTTGAATAGCTGGGTTCTTTAATCTATCTTGATGTACAGATTTATTGACATTTTGCGTGACTGGCCGTTCATGACTGGCAAATTCCCTAGAAGGAGTACGTTTTTTATCCAATGCTTGTCGCCTATCTGCAATTGTTTGACGATGTTTTGCTTGACGGTCTGCATCTGTTTTTTGTCTCTTTTCCTTTGCTTGCTTCAAGCCTTCTTTAAAATCACGGGCAGGCTTTGTAAGCTGTTCTTTTCCTTGCATCACCGCATATTGAGCAGTAGTAGGTAAATCATGCAGTTGTTCTTTACGATGATCTATATTTGCACGAAACTGACTTTTCGCACCAAGCACTTTTCCTGTGACTTGACCTACTTTCTGACTTAAAGATGTTGGTTTTGTATTGCCATTTGATCGCTCTTTCTTGTTCTTTGCAGTTGATGTTAGCCGCTGTAACGGTCGAATAGGGGTGAAGGAACCTTTTGTTTGCTTTGATTTTCCAACCATTGCCCCGACTGTTGCTCCAGCTGTTGCCCCTGCTAGGGTACGCCCGATTGTTCGCTGCAATCGACGACTGCCACGATTAAACATTCGATAAGGACGACGCATAACTTGGCGTCCAACTTGTTGCGAGTCACTACTTTGCAGTTTAAACATGCTCATAATGTCACCGAGTTTCATGTAAATCCCTGCAAACGTCACGATCTGCAAAAAGGCAATCAAGAAAAATGGATAGCTTGTTGTTAAACTGTAAAGCATGGATGAAATACTAAAGGCAACTGTAATAATGAGCGTAATACCAGCCCGGAGCATAATCACATTAAACAATTTCATAATCGCCTGTTTTCCCATGTTTTCAAAGGTGGGTATCATCGACAGTAAAAAACTGATGGGTAAAAACATGGCATAGATGATAAACAGAATTTGTGAGAAAATCATAATTCCCGATAGTAGAAACACGAAAAAGGAGATACCGATATTAAACAGAAATAAAAAGAAGACCATTCCTAAACGTGTAGTGGTCTTCGTAATTGTTAAGTTTTTATTGTCGTGATCTTCAATTTCTGCTTTTACAGCATCTTCACGATCTTTCCCGTTATTCGTATCAGGATTGATGGAGACTAAGCTTTCAACACGTTCTTCACCAATCGTTTCTTTATCCGAATCATCAAATTGTAATAACATCCACGGCTGTTCCACTTGAATAGAAAAGAGGTTATTCCGTATCAAATCGACACTATCTTTTCCCTGACTAGTAGAGCTAGGCATTAAGATTTTTGTTCCTAAGTCTAAACTTGCCTGACTAATATCTGCCGAAAAGTCATTAATTTTAGCAATATACGTTGGGGCATAGGCAATAAAAGAAGCCGACAAAATAAACACGACTAAAAAGTTTAGGATCGCTCGAAATGCTTTCGTCGTTTCCCGTTTCATTAATCCTGTATATGCCACGTAAATCCCAATCACTAAAATAAAAATGAGTAAGAAACCCACATAAAATCCCGAACTGCTGAAACCACTTGCCGTAATTCCAGCTAATGTTTGCATGTTTTTCCCGATAGCGTCTGCCGTTTGGGAAATGAAATCGAGAGAATAAGCTTGTTGGATTAAGTAGCCTGTCGCATTCGATAAATATAAGCTAATAATCCAAATGAAATTAGTGATTGTATATAAGCCATACATGACCTGTTTACCTATACCATCATCCCAATTCCACGGCAACCAATCCCAACCCGAATCCACGTAGAAATCTAATTGATAATGGTCAAGTGGGTACAAGGAATAGAGATTATCTTCTGACACCGTATCATCAACTAAGCCAGCTGCTTGAGCTAATGTTCCAAGTAAAAGAAGACATAGAAAAACGGCAGTACCAATAAGTACCACCGTTAAGACAATCTTTTTCCATTTTTGTTTTTTCAAATTAATCGCCACCTTTCTTTTCCTGTGTCGGTGGACGCGTATCGAAAGCATGAAATAAATCCTCAAAGACAGGATGGACTTGAATAATTCCGACACGTCCATATAAGTCTTGAATTAAACATTGTCCATTTTCTAATTCCCGTAAGCGCCTTTGATTCGATTCATCTTCCGAATCCACACCAAAGAATTGAAGGGTTTTCTTTATTTCTGTCATATCTCTTGAGCGGAAGGCAAACTTTACACCGATATTATTTTTTAATTTTTCATCGGTTAAATCGTCGGCGTTCTGGGTAACAAAGTAGACACCAGCATTCATGGCACGCCCTGCACGAACCAGTTTATTTGAGAGTGTTTTCCCTTGTGCGACTTGTAGGAATGACCATGCTTCATCTAAGTCAACGATTTTAAATACGCTGCGATCTGAATGAATAAAGTCTAGTGCAAAAGTAGAAATGACAATCAACATGGCGACACTCAAAAGTTCCATGGTAGTGTATTCTTCAAAACTCGTTTCTGCATCAGGTAACACTAAATCCGCCACTTGGATAATATTTAGCTGTTTTTCTAAACTAATCGAGTTTTTCACTGTTCCATCTGAAAACAATAGATGAGCAAAGTCATAGTCTGTAAAACTTTCGATATGGTCAGCAATAGGACCAGCTAATGGATTAGGGTCACTTCTTAGTTCATGAATGACAAGGAGCAAGCCACGTTCTTCTTGTTGACCGACGGCTCGAATTGCTCGTCGTAATACAGGGAATTTATCTCCATCCCGACTTGATATGCCTGTGAGGAAGGTAAGAATATCAATGGCAAGACTTTCCGAATCCTTTTTCTTTTTCATAATGACAAAAGGATCAAGTAATCCTTTGTTGATATCGTCACTTGTTAAATTAACAATATTTATTTCGTGAGCAATTTCGGGCAACGTTTCTTTCCATTTTCCTCGTTCCGCCTTTGGATCAACAATGAGAGCTTGACCACCAAATAGTACGGCATAGTAGACTAATAAATTATTAGAGAATGATTTTCCGCCACCGAGTGAACCTAAAAAAGCAGAAGCTAACGCGTTGGTGACAGAACCCTTTACGCCTTGACTGGCTAAGCTTGGATTTAGGTATACATTTCTTCCAGTATCTAAGTTGTAACCAAAATAAATCCCTTCCGTTTCTCCCAGCATTTGTGTAGCTCCAAATCCGAGACCTGCTAAAAAGTCAGAAGTCACGTACTGGATATAATCATTCATATACCGTTTACTGGCTGGGATAAATTCACTGTGTAAACCGATCATATCTCCAAATGGACGAACGAGTTTTACGTTCAAATCATCATAAAAATCTTTTACCTCATTACAACGCTGTTTGAGTTCGTCCAAGTTAGGAGCAGACACGCGAATCACGTAGCTTAATTTATACATCGATTCTTTACTTTGGTCGAGCACATCTTCTAATTCATTTACCTGTTCCAGCGCGTCTACGACATTGCTGCCAGTTTCATTATCGGATTCCCAGGCATGATTATCCAGGTCTTTGAGTTCCTTTTTCTTATTCCGAACGGTAGACAATGCTTTTTTATTCGTTACAATTTCTACGTTCATGGAAGTATCGATTGGAAAATCAAATTGTTGTTGTTGATAATAAAAAATTTCATCTGATGGAAACTCAAGATCACCGACAATGGAATTAATCGTAAAGTATGCCACATACGTGGTTTGTTCTTCCTGTTCGATTTTTAAATAACGTTGGTTTTCCTCGATCAAACAACGAGTCGGTTTAATCAGGTCATAACGCTTCACTAAAGTTTCCTTTTTTAATTTCTTTAGAGGTAGGGCATAGTCATATTCGTCATAAGCCATTCCAGTTTGTCCATGAAGATGTTCAATTAGATAGCCAAAGTCATTTTTATCTAAAGGGCGTACCTTAAAACGTCTCGAAATTTTGTTTTGTAATAAAGATTCCATTTTACTGAATCGTCTAATTTCATCATGAGGCATGGAAACAAAATCTCCCATCAAGTGATGGTTTACATCACGGATAAAAGAAGATAGGGAAGTAGTTACTGACTTTCCCATCGACTTCATACTGACTTCCTCTTCATTCAGCAACAGCTTAAAACCGATAAAGAAACGGTAATCCACTTGATGTTCGCCAATCATGGAAACAAGGGCTTCCGTTTGGTCATCAATACGCTCATAAGCGACGTCTTGTAAACGACTAGATACTAACTCTTTACTTCGTTCATGCACAGACCGGATACTGCTTGCGGTGCTAATCTGTAAGGCATGAATTTTTCCGTCTTGATTCTGTGCAATTAATTGACGAAAGTGATCATGCACCTGTATTTTTTCATCCTCCGATAAAAAGGAATAATTATATGGCAACAGTTCATAGTAGGCAAAACATTCACCATCATGGTTGAAAACGAGATTATTTTCAAGATATTTAATCGGATAACGCATGGACTTCACTCCTTACAGCAGTCATATTTTCATTCACTTTCATACGTTGTAGTTTGACGGGTTTCCCGGCATAGGTAACTTTAGACCGAAACCAATAAGTCAATACAGACTTGAGAAAGCTATACGGTTTCTTACCATCAAATGTTTTCTGGCTCATAAACCACGTCAAACCAACTGGAATTCCGACATATTTTAATAATGCCCCATCGATTAGGGAAAGTGGGGGAAGATTACCTAGCAACATGACAGCTAAGAGGGAAAGTACAAACCATGACATTTGATTGAATGTTACGGGAAAAGGTAAACGAAAATCATTGATGGCATAAATCACTTTTTCGACTGACCAAATACGGGTATAGCTTTTTAACTTTTTCAATATTCATCTTCCTTTCCAAAAGAAAAAGCAGCCTGTACGATAACAAGCTGCTTCTCCATCTATTGAACATATTCAAATACACCATGTGACGTCACAAGAAAGCTGCCTTCAATTTCAAGGTCACGTCCAAAAGCTCTATAATCAATATAATTCTGTAAGTTAGCAGGGACTTCCCCAAGTACGCCTGTTTCTGCTATCAAATATCTCGCAACATCTTCCATATCTTCACAATCAGAATAACAAATGATGTCATCTTGATGCTCCAGTAATTCTTCTAAACTATCAAACCAATAGCCTTGTACTTCTGATAGTGCATCATATAAAGGAGAGCCTTCGATTTCTTGCACCATTGCACATAACCGGTTGATTTCGGATATTGGCGTATATTCATCAACCTCAAATGGTAACTCGTAATCATGTATCGCATATTCTTCATACTCACCATTTAAACCAATACGCTCTTTCACGTCTTCCATATCAATAGGTGGTGTAAACCACGCACCAACAAGTTCGCCTTCATTGTACTTGCCGAGGTTAGCAATGTAGACTTGCATATCCATTGGTTATCACATCCTTTTCATTAAAAATAGCCATAAAAAAAGCAGCAGCTTGTTATCTGCTGATACACAAAATAGGCTTGTTAATCCCTACCGCACTACCGTTTGGTCCACCATTTTTTTGTGGAACATAAGAAGACCACTTATCTTCCACAAAAAAACGGTACAATTTAAGATCCTATGATTCGATTAAATAGGTTTAACAACACGTCTTTCACACCAGCTGCATTAAAGACTAATCCTACTGCAACCAAAGCAATAATTAAAAAGCCAATCAGTTTGGAAAACTCTCGTTTAAAGCCTAAATAAATTCCAATTACGACAATCGCCATTAATACTAAAGATTGTGCATTACTTAAAAACCAATTATATAAATTCTGGCCAAAGTTCATTTGATTTTCTCCCTTCATAAGTTAATCATTCGTTATCTGATGATGGTTGAATCACTTTCTCTACAGGAATGGTTTGTTGCATGAGTATTTTTTGATGGCGCTTGGATAACTCTGTCTGTTCCAACATATCCTTAATTACACTCGTTTGATTGAGTTCATCTATCTTTGTCGCTAGTTTCCAAGTGGGGGCGACTTGATGAGCTAGCCATCTAAGTGTCTTATCAAACGTATATGGTTCAGGTTTTGTCGTTAAAGAAATTTTTCTATTCACACCTAAATCCAAAAACCGTTGCCATTCTTTATTCATTTTCCAACTGCTTCGACGTTTTTCCTCGTCTTTATCGACAAAACGAATATACCGATTAATAATCGAAAAGGCAGTTCGTCCAGCATCTTCATACATCATTAAATCCACAACCGCATGGTATGCACGATCATTCTTTAATCGAATTTCAAAGCGATTTTTCACGTCTGTATCTTCAAACGATGTTCCATGCTTCACGTATTGTTCGTAATCTTTTTCATATGCACAAAAGTACACGTCACTTTTTAAAGAGCCGATATATAACGTATTTCCCATGTCAGGCTTTTCTTCACTCTGTACAAGTTCACCAGAACGATAACTTTTAAAACTACGAAAAACAGAGATACATTCTTCATTACGGCATTTGCTCGTTAAAAACGGAATATCCAATACGCTTGTCTTATCGTTTATCGCAAGATCAATTCGTTTAAATACGCCACCAACACGAAACACTTCCATAAAAAAATCAAACCATGTTCGTTGCTGGGCTAATAAAAAGTTTTCAAATTGTCTGCATCCTTTTCCTTTGAGTTCGAGTAAACAACCTTTGTCCTCATCGGGGGAAACCATGACGACAATATCTCCAAAAACATATTGCTCCATATAAGAATAAAACGCATAATCTTCATGCAACATGTATTCCATTTTCAATTTCAAAATCTCTTCAATGACAGGCTTCGGGTTTGTCGTTAAAAATCGAATTCGTACATAGTCAAACAAGATTTCTAATGGAGCGTCTGGATTAAATTGTTCCAGTACTTCAAATAAAGCTACTTGTAGGGAATCTGAAGGAGTTACTTTTCCTGTTTCGATTTCACTAATATATTGTCTTGAAATTCCAATATGAACAGCCAGTTTATTTTGCGATACACCGTATTCTAGCCGTTTTTCCTTTAATTGTTGGTACCAAGGTACTTGGTTCATGTGCATTCCTCCAAACTAAAAAAAGATGTCAACTAAAGGTTAAAAGCTGACATCCTCTTTATATGCTCCAAACCGTTGTGCCATCAGGTGTTAGTGGCTTTTGGAACAGTTTCCTTGTTGTTTTTCTACCCCCCTGTTAGAAATGGGGGGTTAAGGCGTGGCTATCGCCACGCAGGCTTCGCCCAGCACAGCGGCTTTCGCTTCGCACGCCGCCGCACTGGGCAGCCTTTATTGGGCTAGTTTAGCAATTTCCTTTAGAAAATCATGTTCTTTAGGGACAAGTGGTGTATAAAATTCAGAAATAACACTGTCTCCTTTGTCAACGTATCCACGCCCTTTGATTGGTTTCAAGAAAAATTGTTTCTGTACATCTGAGCCGAAAAGCATGCCGTATCCGAGTTCACTCATTCTACCTAATCCTAATCGAAAGTTAAATTGATCCCTTATTCCGTCCCCAAGGTATTTTGCATCTGGACGTTGACAGGCGAGGATAAGGAAGAAACCTGATTGTCTACCTAACATGACGATTTGTTTCAGTTTACTCATGACTTTCACGCTTTCTTTACCAATCATCTCCATAAACGAGGTGTACTCGTCAAAAATCAAAAAGTGGGCGGGCAAACCTAAATAAGCATAGTTTTCTCCTGTCTTGTAGTTCGGCATTTGCTTCATTTCTTCATTCCGTTTCATCATGTCCTCATAAAATTGATCAATACAAGTCATCATATCTTCCTTTTTGTAGTACACATCGGGCATGACCGTGGCTAAGTCCGATAAATCGGCATTTTTGGGATCTAAAACATACAATTTCGCATTTGTTTTTAATAGTGCTTCAATGAGTGTAAGAATAAAATATGTCTTTCCACCACCAGTTCCACCGGCAATCAACATATGCGGAAGTTTATCGTATTCCCAATACATCGAGTCCATAAGCCTTAAACTACCATTTTGTACAATGACTTCATTAATAGAAATACGACTATTAATTGTGTCATAGAGCAAGATGTATTCTACATAGGAATCATGTAACTCTTTTGACACTAACTCACAATACAAACCACTTTCTAATTTGGTTTCTAAATTTAAAAGAGGTTCTTGATACTTACCGAGTGTAATTTCCACTTGAATATGAAGCAATCCTTTTTCAAACCGATAATATATCTTTGGAAAATGGCTGATTTTTTCCTTCGTTTTATTGGATGAAATATCCTTAAAAAAGCCTTCTTGTGTAATTTGTTTAGTTTCATACCAGCCATTTTCTAATATCATTTTGGCAAGCTTTTGACGGTGAATGACTTGCTTTATCTTGTCATACCGATAGCGATAATAGAGATACGCATAGCCAGCTGTTATAGTAATACTGATAAGCAATGTTACCAATCCATAGGTGCTGATAAAGTATGCTTGAAACACATCCAATTGCCATGTGGTAGAGAGTAAAAAGTACAGATGAAAAGGGATAAAGGAAACGAGCCACACACCAACCAGCCCAAAGAATATAAATTGAAAAACAAGGGAAGCATCTTTTTCTTTAATGCGTTTCCCTTGTCTTTTAAAAGTGTTCATTATTTTTCCTTATCAGGAGTAGACTTTGAAACATTACTAGTCGATGTTGTCGCTTTTCCCTTTAGGACTAAATCATCTGCCTTGATGTACCAATCCACATCTGCACCACGAAAGGTTGCATTTGCGACCGTATCGGCGACAGGGTTAATGATTTCTACTTCCGCATTGTAATCAAACTCTTTCAAAGGTACGGAAGCAGGTATGCTCACTTGAATCATACGTCCTTGTTCACGAGACTTTAAGTCATAGGTGCGTTCCTTGACTTCAGAAGATACCGTGCCATCTTCATTTTGAAGAAATACCTCACGACGTAATGCGGAAAACTTTAGTAATCCAAATGTCTTTTCTTTATCAATGACAATACCTTGTGCTAATCTCATGTTTTTTTCCTCCTTATGCTTTTACCATGTCATCTGCATGTAAAATATAATTTGTGAAACCACGTTCTCCAATTTTATACCCCTCTGCGGTAATTCTGGCATTGACTAATTTTACTTTTTCCTCATGTTCAAAGAACTTTTCTCCTGCTTCTTGTGGGAGAACCACCTCAATATCATCTGCACGTTGAATATCGGAATATAGATTATAGCTGCGAGAAAGAGTGGTCATGCGTCCATTAATCCGTCGTTGTTCAACTTTTCCTTCTCCTGCATATTCTAAATTTCCAAAAGTCTTTTCCATGTTCGGAATAACATATTTTAATTCCATCATATAAACCTCTTTTCTTGTTTTAATTTTTGGTTATCTATGAAAAGCCAGGGCAGAAGGGAGGGGAACGAGAAAAATACATCTTCATTTGTCAATCACTCCTATGTTTCTTGCAAACGATAATCCACACGCCCATAAATCACACACCAAAAGACAACCATCGTTTCACCTTGTTGGTCACGTACCGATTTCCCACAAGGGAAAAACGGAAAGTCTTCAATCTCAATTTCATTCATAACAAAATGATCATCGATCCATTCCATCACCTTTTCTTCATTTTCTTCCAAAGAAACCACACTCCTTCCTTGATTTAGACAATAAAAAAAGCATGACAGATGGAATTTGTCACACGTTAGTTGATTTATCTATAAAATTTCTGCAATACCAGCCATGATATATTCAGCACATGGTACGGCAATTGCATTTCCAATTGCTTTATATCTTGCATAATCACTAATGGATTCACCATTATTTCCAAATGCTGTCCAGTCTTCTGGTAATCCCATCAAACGTTCACATTCCAACGGAGTTAGTTGTCGGATATAACCTTCTTCTTCTTTCCCTTCATACCAAAAAGAAAATATATTAACTGAACCAGCTAGCAAAGTGGGGAAAGGATCATTTGTCCGTCCAAAGCTCCCAATGAATCCTGATTTGTTTTTATCTTTTGCGGTACTTCGCATACGTCTTTCTTGAAAGGGACGGACGACGGGTATTTTCCTCCTTGTTTTTTCAGAAGATCTTCGACTGGCCGCGGTGGAGGGCAGCCTGTCTTCTCCGCAAGACGCAGGAAATGATTGCAATTCGCGGGTTTTAAATAATATTTCTCTGGCACGTTTTCCTCCAAAATCTGCCACGAGGAAGATACGTCTTCTTCTTTGAGGAAGCGTGGGCTTTCCCCAATATCGGGCATCCAACACGCGCCAGCACACATCAACCTCATTCCCTCGGACCATTCCCGCTTTTGCCCAGACTCCAGAAGTAGGCATTGGAATTTCGGTATTTGTGAACGATTCAAGCACGGCCTTAAAATCCAACCTGTTATTTGATGAAAAAGCTCCCATGACGTTTTCCCAAACAGCGATAACTGGATATGTTCCATTCGTTGCACACCTCATTTCTTCAATAATTCGTATTGCATGATAAAACAAACTGGATTGACTCCCAGTAAGACCTTCTCGTTTACCGATATTGGATAAGTTCTGACAAGGTGAACCAAATGTAATGATATGAACAGGTGGAATTTCTTCTCCATTTACTTTAGTAATATCTCCTAAATGAAGCATGTTAGGAAAATGCCGTTTTGTAATAGATATAGGTGCTTTTTCAATCTCACTTGCCCATGTTGGACTAATTCCAAAACGGGAAGCAGAGAGGGGGAAGACACCGATTCCGTCAAAAAGGCTTCCAATTTTTAAATTTGTGTTATAAATCTTTTTATTCATTTCATATTTCACCTCCAATTTAACAACAAAAAACGCCATTTGTCGGTAAGTAAATACCGTCCAAATGGCGTTGCAAGTAAACGTTAATTAATATTCGTATATGGGGAGTATATCCGTTTCGATATTATTTTTACATACAATTGCAACACTATATCGTGCTCTTGTTACCGCTACATAAAATTTACATTTAATATCAAAATCATCCAGCTTTTTATCATTCAATAACCAGTCTGATATCTTTTGAGTTGGATATATTAATACCCGATCTCGTGTTGTTCCTTTGGATTCCCCAAAATTCTTTACTTCATAATTGGGGTTTACTTTTTTAGTGCGAGAATATCTTAATTGTGTTGGAGAATACTCTATTAAATAACGTTCAATATCCTTTTCTCTTACAAGAAAAACCCCATCATGTCCTGTAATTTCATTATGGAGAGAATCACAGGATGGATATTCAGGGAATAGATAGTTGGCGAAATTACAGATAATCTGGTTATTACGCCAACTATCTTTAAGAGTATCTGTATCGATATTAACATCTATAGATTTGCATTCATTTAATATAAATTCTTGTATTTTTCCATCGGAGTATTTTTTATATTTGTCAGGAAAATGAGTTTGATATGTTACTTGTCTAGGATCACCAGCAATTTTAATAATTGAATCGGATTGAAACAAAAGTTTTATTATCTCTAAATCATATCCTGCCATATCCTGTACTTCATCTATAAAGATATGTTTAAACAGTCTAGCAATCCGTTCAATTACATATCCATTATTTTTGTCATTACAACGAACAACAAATTTTGAGAGCTTGTCTGAATATATTTGGAAATCATTTGAAAAATAATGTTTTTCAACTTCTGTTTCTTTGTAGTACACTGGGAACTTTCCGTTTTTATATCTAAATCCTGATTTTTTATTCATCAATAACAAACCATTTATATTTTTATTTGTTAGTTTTCCTTGGTATGGTTTTGCACCATGCTCAATTAAAAACGAAAACCATGTTCTGATAGTAACGTTGTGTGGAATGACACCATTATTTAACTCGAAAAATTTCTTTCTTATTTCTTCTTTATTTTCTTCTGTAAAAGTAGTAATTAGAACACTTTCCGTAAGCTTTAATGATTCTTGTACAAAATGGGTAGTTTTTCCCGCGCCAGCCGCAGCTATTAAAAGATTATTTTTCATCACAAGGCCCTCATAATAAATTCCGGATAATTAATCTTATCTTGAGATGAAAATATTTTTAATGCACAATCAGTCTTATTTGATTTCATGTACTTAAGTAGAGAGTCTTCAGTTTCATATTTGGTATCGAATATAGAATTCAACTTTTCTAAACTGTTTGCACGTAATAAGGCTGGTTCTAGAGTATTATAATTAAAAGGTTTATTATCTTTTCCTATAGTTAGTGGTCCAGTGTGTATTTTTTCTTCATAGCAAATCTCGATATTTGATTTTTTGTTTTTTCCTAAGTAATTCTTATATTTCCGTTTTAAGGACTCTAAATCTCCATCATTGTCTGTAACAACTTTTACAGGTATCTCTAAGCATTCAGCAATTTCTAAGAACCTTAGGAAAGATGTACCTACGGAAATGATTTCTACTTCGTCTTCAATAGGTAATTTATCATTGTTGTTGTCCCTATATGCCCTTTGAAGTACTAATTCGTCAGAATCTCCTTCAACTAGGATTGCTTTCTTGCATAATATTAACCGCAGAGTGTCATATCCGGATACTTTTTCAAAAAAATCTTTGGAACTTAAATGATCAAACTTAACTGTTTTTTGTTTATTTAATAATATTAAATTATCTAACCCCAATTTATTAGAAACAAAACTACTATGAGTAGATAGTATAATCTGCTTATCATGATAATTGTCTTTGATGTTATTTAGCAGTTGGTTAAGTCGCGAATGGCTAATATGACATTCTGGTTCTTCAATTAGGATTATAGATGAAGCTTCTGCCCTTTTGTTTGACAAAGCTAAATCAGTTTTTATAATAGATTGCTCCCCTTTACCGATAAAATCAAAGGGGATTTTATCAAGTTGAGTTATTAAACTACCGTCCCAAGTTGAACGTGACCCTAAATCAACGGTCAATTCAATTTCTTTATTACTTAATTTAGATATATCAGTTATTTTCGAGTTAATGTCAGCAATCGATTGGTCTTTTGAAAAAGTTTCTTTTACTTTTCTATAGGCTTGTGCAACTTTAGTTTTTTCATCAGTATCTAAAATATTTTGAACAATTCTAGATATATAAATATCAGATCCATTTCGAAACTTGCTAAAACCTACATCGATAAACGATGACTTAATTGGAATGCTTCTAGCAGTCAATGCTTTTCTTGCGAAAGAGTACCATTCCACATCATAGTATTCAATTGGTAGACTTTCTATATTTCCCGATTTTATTAAAGATTCATATTCTTCATTATATTTTTCATCTAAGGCAATTTTTAGTGCAATTCCACTAGTTTTTCCTGTAGTCTTCTTTTCAGAAAACTTATCACCTTCTAAAATGGGGAGAACTTCATCTAAATATAATTCAATTAAAATATAAGGTGGTTCAGATGTCTTTCCATCGTTAACATTTTCTAAATACTCTTTTACAACTTCATAGTTAAATAAATATTGTGTTAGATTTCCTTTGACTAACTTCCCCCTAAATATACCGCTGAGAGCCAAATGTATTGCCTCTAAAATGGTAGATTTTCCAGCTTCATTATTTCCAACTAAGATATTTATTCCCTTTTTAAAATCTAAAGTGAAAGAACCCTTGATACATTTAAAATTCTCGATTTTTACACTTCTGATCATTGTCTCTCTCCTATATAATATTCTATAAATTTATTATCAGGTATTTTTTAGGAAAAGACAATCTAATGCACTATAAATAAGAATCTATTCAAATTTCCCAATGAAAAAAGACGCCTCAATTGAAACGTCTATTGTTTAAGATATCAAATATTTATAGTGATAACTCTAAATTAGGATTTGCATTTATTGCATTAAAATTGCATTATTTTAATTTTTAATATCATATTATAAGAGTTGATACTTCTTAAAAACCCTTTAAAATCAATGATATTGCTCTATATCAAGCACCGTGAAAGTAGAGTGGGAGTAATCTTTGTCTTCACATGCAAATTTTTATAGGTAAGTTGAACTCCCTTCTATTTGATAACATCAAGTAGTGGGAGTTTTTATATAGATCGGCACAGGGGCATTATAGGTGAGAGGTAATCATTAATTGAGGAGAAATTAAAAGTGTGAACAGTAAAACGAATATACAAAAACAGTTTTATAAAATTTATAAAGGACTCATCAGTATTTCAGAGTTTGAAGAATGGCTCTATAGAGCACAAGATATTGAAATTGTTTACGGCGAAGATTTTTACTTCGACTTACTAGATCTGGATTATAGAAAGAAACATATAAAAAATGATTTAGACAGGCTGCTTGAGCCGAAAATTCCTTTTGATGAATTTGAACAGAAGAGGATTATTGCGCTTTTGGAAAACATCATATATGAAAAAGAAGGTATCGTAGAAAACTTAGAACAGTTATATGATGATTATTGCAGTGGATACTCATTTTTGCGGTATTTAGGGCTTAGTTATATCACGAGAATTGATGGAATTCCTAAGCTGAAGCATGAAGGTGAATGGGATGAAAACGAATTTAAGAGTAAAAGAGAAATATTGAGTAATGTGAAATCAAAGATCATAAAAGAAGCGGTGAGGTTATTGCATTTTTTCCAAAACGGTTTGATACAAATAGTTGAAGAAAATGAGTATCGCGATTATCGAAAAGAAGAAGAGAAAATAGAGCTCACCAGGATTGAAAAGATGTTTAATGAATAAACCGTTGTTTTGATGAAACGGGCAATCCGGCGCTTGATGGTTTTATAAAAATGGCGGCGATTGAGGAATAACAGGGAAGGCTGAAAATATCTCCTGACGTGTAAATAATTGGAGTGTTAAATGAACAAAAATTGTTTTGTATATTTAACAATATCGTGCTACTATTTATTATATTGTAATTAAAAAAATGCAGTCGCCGACTGTCTATAACTAAATGTGCAGCTGAAATAAAATCCGGCATTGCATTACAATTGAATACGATCGTATAACGCTAGGAATATGGCCTGGAAGTCTCTACCGAAACACCGTAAATGTTTCGACTACGATCCTGAATAGAAGAGTTTTTTCTATTGGATTGACTGGAGGTATACGAACTGATTTCGTATGCCTCTTTTTTTACATAATGAGCATAAGGAAGGTCACAATGAAAAAATATTTTGAGTTTGATAAGCTAGGTACCAATTATCGTCGGGAGATTATTGGGGGAGTCACTACATTTTTAGCAATGGCTTATATTTTGGCGGTCAACCCGATTATGTTGTCGCTGGATGTAATACCCGATCTACCTGATTCCATGCGAATGGATAAAGGGGCAGTGTTCGTAGCAACAGCACTTTCAGCTGCAGTCGGAACATTATTCATGGGGTTAATTGCCAAGTATCCAATTGGCTTAGCACCTGGTATGGGGTTAAATGCGTTTTTTGCTTTCACGGTTGTTTTAACTTATGGAATTCCATGGCAAACAGGTTTAACGGGTGTTCTGTTTTCTGGTTTGATTTTCATCGTTCTTTCATTAACAGGTCTGCGTGAATTGATTATCAACGCAATTCCTGCCCAACTGAAATTTGCAGTGGGTGCTGGGATTGGATTATTCATTACGTTCCTGGGATTGCAGAACGCCCAAATCATTGTAGCTGATGAGAATACTCTGGTTGGATTGGGTGATTTATCAGCTGGTCCCACATTACTGACGATTTTTGGATTGGTAGTAACTATCATTATGATGGTACGTAAAATCAAAGGTGCTATCTTCTATGGAATGATTATGACCACGGTCTTAGGTATGTTTGTCAGCTTGATAGAAGTACCTCACAAAGTGGTGGATAAAATACCTTCGGTGGCACCGACATTTGGTGCAGCGTTTGATGCCATCATTAATGAACCTTCTTCATTGATGACGACTCAGTTCCTGGTCATTGTCATTACGTTCTTGTTTGTTGATTTCTTCGACACAGCGGGAACATTAGTCGCTGTCGCTACGCAGGCGGGTTTAATGAAAAATGATCGTTTGCCGCGTGCGGGCAAAGCGTTGATCTCGGATTCATTAGCGACGGTAACAGGAGCTGTAATGGGAACATCTACTACGACGTCTTTTATTGAGTCTACAGCAGGTGTCGCAGCAGGTGCAAAAACGGGCTTTGCTTCTATTGTTACCGCGGTGTTATTTCTATTGGCTTTATTCTTCTCACCGTTGCTACTAGTTATTACGCCAGCAGTCACTGCACCAGCTTTAATCATTGTAGGCGTATTGATGGTATCCACGTTAGGGAACATCGAATGGTCTCGTTTTGAAATTGCCGTTCCTGCATTCTTTACGATCATCGCTATGCCTTTGACGTATAGTATCGCAACGGGTATCGCAATCGGTTTCGTGTTTTATCCGATCACTATGCTGGTTAGCGGCAGAAGAAAAGAGATACATCCAATAATGTATGGGTTATTCGTGATATTTATTTTGTATTTCATATACATTAAATAGAGAATACAAATGAAGAAACCGTTCCTTCAATTAACAGAGGAACGGTTTTTTTGATGTTTTATAGGATTGTTTGTAGAGATTTGCTTTATTTTAGTATGAGGTTTTCAGTGAGACTTAAAAATAAACATGTTTTTAAAAGAAAGTTGTCCAAAAGTGTTGACGTGTTTAAAAATCTTTGTTATAGTAGTGGAACAGTCAAGAAAGCGACTGCGATGAACCTTGAAAACTGAACAGCAAAACGTTAACGAATTATACGTTTGTGCATCGGCTCTGCCGGTGACATAAACACAATGAGTATCTTAAATGATGCCAGCAAGAAAT
>NZ_JACLBZ010000012.1 GCF_019748715.1 Sporosarcina aquimarina
GGTAAGAAAGCGTCCCTGCCCGCAGCGGAAATCCCATAGGCAGCTCCAAGTCTGCAATACCTTTGCATTAGAAAAAACCGAACAATTTTACAAAACTTCGTTGGAATGTTTTGTAATCGTTCGGTTTTTTATCGTTTTGAACCCTTTTGTCCCAGCCTCTTTTATTGGTTATACATTTTTCACTTATTCACTTTGAGCAGAAGCACTTACCAATACGGAAGAAGGACCTTCTTTCATCGTAACTGGCTGTGTCTTCGTTTCACTAGCTTTCTGTTTTGTCTGCTTCTTTCCCGAAGGCACCATATTGAAGATGATATTTAAGAAAATCGCAGTTAAACTCCCTAACACAATCCCATTACTCGTTAAAATTTGCACACTGTCTGGCAATTTTGCAAACAGATCCGGTACAACTGAGACCCCTAGACCAATTCCAATCGAACACGCAACGATCATCGCATTGTCCTGAGATTTCGATATGACTGGGCTCAGCATTTTAATTCCTTGAGCGACCACCATTCCGAACATCGCAACCATCGCCCCTCCAAGGACAGCATTCGGGACGATTGTAGCAAGTGCTGCAACTTTAGGTAAGAAGCCCAATGAAATCAGCATGACCGCTGTCACTAAAATGACGCGGCGTGATTTGACACCTGACAACTGCATTAAACCAACATTTTGTGAAAACGTCGTATATGGAAAGGCATTGAAAATTCCACCGATGACAGAAGCCAATCCTTCTGCACGGTAACCTTTTTCCAGTTTACTTTTATCAATCTCTTCATCACAAATGTCTCCAAGCGCGAAATACACACCTGTCGACTCTACTAATGAAACCATTGCAACCAACGTCATGATTGCAATCGGCAACAAGTGAAAAGTTGGTGTCGCTAAGTAAAACGGAAGCACCATATGCACATAGGAAGCATCTTGTACATTTGAAAAGTCCACGATGCCTAAGAATACAGCCGCCACAGTACCTCCTACCAATCCAAGCAAGATCGCAATCGACTGCAAGAAACCTGTAGAGAATCTATACATCAGCACGATAAACAACAAGGTACCAAATGACAAACCAATATTCGTCAGTGAGCCAAAATCAGCAGCCCCTTGACCGCCACCCATATTATTTATCGCAACTGGAATCAATGTAATTCCAATAATTGTCACGACCGAACCTGTCACAACGGGAGGGAAGAAACGAACTAAGCTTCCAAAAAACCGGCTGATGAAAAAGATAATCACTCCAGAAGCGATGACCGCACCGTAAATAGCCGAAATCCCATATTCATTTCCAATCAAAATCATTGGGCCGACTGCCGTGAACGTACAGCCGAGCACAACAGGCAAGCCAATACCGAAATATTTATTACGCGAAATTTGTAAAATCGTTGCAATTCCGCACATCAGAATATCAATCGACACGAGATACGTCAGCTGTGTTGGTGTCAAACCGATAGCGTTCCCAACGATCAGAGGGACTAATACAGCTCCAGCATACATAGCTAGTAAATGTTGAAAACCAAGCAAGGTAGTTTTCATTAGAAGGCTTCCTCCCCGACGAATTGCACTTTTCCATCCTGCAAGGACTGTAGTTCCGCCAATGATTCCAGTCGAATCCCGGCCTTACGTATTAATTCCCCGCCTGGTTGGAATGCTTTTTCAATGACAATACCTACACCAGCGATTTTTGCGCCTGCTTGTTCTGCAATATCTATTAATCCGAGTGCTGCTTGTCCATTCGCTAAGAAATCATCGATCAACAACACGGTGTCTTCATTGGAAATGAAATCTTTAGAAACCGAAATATCATTTGATTCATTTTTCGTGAATGAATGTACTTTTGCGGAGTAGAGATGATCCGTCAATGTAAGAGATTTTCGTTTTCTCGCAAAGACGACAGGTACACCTAAAATTAGGCCAGCCATCGTGGCAGGAGCAATTCCTGAAGATTCAATCGTGACGATCTTTGTGATGTTCTGGTCACTAAACCGCGCAACGAATTCCTTCCCGATTTCCTGCATCAGTACTGGATCGATTTGATGATTTAAAAACGAATCGACTTTCAATACCTCTTCCGATAATACTTTACCTTCTTGTCGAATCTTTTCTTTTAACAACTCCACTTGTGTTTTGCTCCCTTCAAATGTACGAATAAAAAAAGCGTACATGCCATTTCCCCATATAAACTATGAGAGAGCGGCATCTACGCTTTTAAAGATGAAAAAGCATTTTCCTGTCGAACGACAAAGAAATCTGCTTTTCATACTCCTCATAGGCGACCCATTTACGGTAGATCGGTAGAAACTTGCGGGCCATATTCCCGCGATTATATGAGTTCTATTTAACTGAATGGTAATAGTATAGCATGATTCGACAACATTTCAATACTTAATTCTTCCAATTAAACTCATTGGATCCTTTCCTTTTGGAGCTTGGACATATTCCTGTCAAAAAAATATGTATCATAACTTCAGTCGAGGTGTAACAAAAAGCAATGGCTGCTATTCCACTCTCTTTTTTCCCATTACTCAAATAAAAATGATAGAGGACAAATAAATCACCAAGCCGACTGTAAAGCTGCTGATCACAGTAGTGAACAAGACAATTTGCGCTGCCAGTTCAGCCTCTATGTCGTACTCCAATGCCAGAGTGGAACTGTTCCTTGACGTCGGGAATGAACTTGCGATCCATAAAGACTGGGCTGTGACACCGTCAATCTTCAACAGTAAGATAAAAAGAAGCGCAACAGTCGGTGAAAGAATGAGGCGCCCAAATGCGCTAAGGAAAATCAGTCGATTCCATAGCGCCTTCACTTTTATTTGCGCTAATTGTGCGCCTAATGTAATGAGCGCAATCGCGATGAACGCGTTGGATAAATGCTCGATCGGCAATTCAACGAAGTGAGGCAATTGGATGTTTGCCAAGTTCAGAAATGCCCCGAGCCAAAGTGCATGAATGATCGGCATCTTAATAAATTGTTTCAGAATGGCCGCTCCTGATTGTGTCTCAGAAACCAGATTATATAAACCATAGGAATACGTCAGGAGATTTTGATAGACGATCAAGACAATTTGAATTGAGACACCGAGCGGATTTGCATGGAAAACCAGTTGGCTGACCGGCAATCCATAGTTACCAGAGTTAATGAGGACAATACTATTTTTCATTACTGCGGATTGCTGGCGGTTTAGACGCAGCATTTTACTGAATAAATGACCTATGACAATCAGCGAAGTACTGAATAATACAACAAAAAATAAAACATCCAGCAAGACTTTCACATTGATCACCGTATGGTATAAATTCATGAATACAGCAGCCGGGATGAGACAATACGTTAAGATATTCCCTAACGCCTTAACGTTAAAAGTAAATTTTATTTGCAAAACAACCCCAATTGCTAATAAAATTAGCATCGGTGTGATAACATTTACGAAGACTATGAGTAAATATTCCACTAGGAGATCTCCTTTCTGTTCTTATAGCCATATACTTCTTGGATCGATCTTCATTAATAGGAGGCTTCACTATTTTGAATTCAAAAAACGTACGACCGAACAAACATTTACATTTTCCAAAGAGTCAGTGGATCCTGTTAGCCGGCATTCTATTTATCGCAGCAACGATTCGATCACCACTGACTTCTGTAGGACCTATTATCGGGGCCATTCGAGACCAATTGCAAATATCCAATTCGCTAGCGGGCTTCTTGACAACGATTCCGTTGCTCGCTTTTGCTATTGTTTCACCATTCGTGCCTCGTATATCAAAAAAATACGGCATGGCGCCCACTCTTTTTTATTCGCTGATTGTACTAATGGCAGGTATTACTCTGCGCTCTGTAGGATCTAGCAGCTTACTACTAATTGGTACATTTTTAATAGGTGTAGGCATCGCTTTTGCGAATGTTCTACTTCCCGGCTTGCTGAAACTGAGTTTTCCATTACATATCGGATTGATGACAGGCTTGTATTCCGTTTCCATGAATATATCCGCAACACTCGCGTCCGGGATCGCTGCACCCATTGCCAATAACACTACATATGGATGGCAAGGTGCGCTCGGCATCTGGGGTGTCATTACATTCATAGCTATCATCGTGTGGATTCCGCAAATCCGAAAAAAACCGGTTACTGAAAAAGAAGTAATGAAAGACTTGAAAGCACGTCCGAAAACTCCGCTTTGGCGTTCGCCAATTGCCTGGAGCGTCACTTTTTTCATGGGCTTCCAATCCTTTTTGTTCTATACAACTTCCTCCTGGATACCCGTGGTTCTTCAGACGACCGGCTTATCGAACGAAGCAGCCGGCTGGATGCTGTCTCTGGTCCAATTCGCACAATTACCTATGTTGTTTATCATACCGATGATTGCAGATAGATTGAAAAATCAACGCGTGCTTGTCGTCGCTATCTTTGCATGTTATTTTATCGGATATGCCGGCGTGCAATTTGGCAGCGAAAACTTGACTGCTCTATGGATGATTTTCATCGGACTTGGCGGAGGCTCTGCATTTGGTCTATCGATGATGTTCTTTACATTGCGTACCAACACACCAGAAGAAGCCGCTTCTCTTTCCGGCATGGCACAGTCCGTCGGATACCTACTTGCAGCGGTCGGTCCTGTTCTTTTCGGTTATTTGCACGACTGGACAGGTTCTTGGACAACTCCGCTCTATGCATTCATGTTTATCGCATTCTTGGTATTCGTAAGCGGTATGTATGCAGGAAAAAATCGAATCATTTCTCAAGATCCAAAGGCTTCATGATAAAAAGAGCAAGTGCTGTTGCACTTGCCCTTTCTATTCATTCGAATACAAAATCTGCAGAAATCGGACAATGATCACTACCTAAGATCTCTGCATGGATTTCACTTGTTTGAAGCGTGGACTGAAGACGATTTGAAATGAGCAAAAAGTCAATCCGCCAGCCAATATTACGAGCTCTTACATCCCGCATATAGGACCACCACGTATAAGCCCCTTCTTGGTTAGGGTGCAAATAGCGAAACGTATCAATGAATCCCGAATCAAGCAAACGTGTCATCTTCGCACGCTCTTCTTTCGTAAACCCTGAATTGCCATAGTTGGATTTCACATTGCAAATATCAATCTCTTCGTGTGCAACATTTAAATCTCCACAGTAAATAACAGGTTTCTGTGCGTCTAGTTCTGTTAAATGAGCGAGCATTTCATCTTCCCATTTTAATCTGTAGGAAAGACGTGCCAAGTCTCTCTGTGAATTCGGTGTATAACAGTTCACTAAGAAGAACTTTTCAAACTCTAGCGTCAGTACACGACCCTCCGCTTCACTGTCTTGCCCATTCAATCCATATTGGACAGATAGCGGTCGTTGCTTTGTAAAAACAGCCGTGCCGGAATAACCTTTTTTCTCTGCGTAATTCCAATAGTGTTCATATCCGTCAAACGGCAATTCAATTTGTCCTTCTTGGCATTTGATTTCCTGAACACAAAAAATATCCGCTTGCATTTGCTCAAAAAAGTCATTGAACCCTTTTTTCACGCAAGCCCGTATGCCATTGACATTCCAAGATACTACCTTCAACTTTACACAACCTATCTAAATTTAATTGCCATTGAAACTAACAGCTAATTTTGCAGCCAGTGCCGCATTCGATTTAACCAATGCGATATTCGCTTCCAAGCTTTTTCCGTCCGTCAACTGCTGGACTTTCTTCAACATATACGGGGTGAGGTCTTTACCGCTTATTCCTAATTGTTTCGCCTCTATTAACGCATTCGATACAAGCTGATCCATATAGTGCTGATCCATCGCATATTCTTCAGGAATTGGATTGGCAATTATCGTACTGCCTTCTAAACCGAGATTCCATTTGACACGCAGCATTTCCGCCATTAATTCGATATCGTCCACTTGATAGTCTACACGATGTTCACTGCCCCTCGTATAAAAAGCAGGAAAAATATTCGTCCGGTAGCCTATAACCGGGACCCCTTTAGTCTCCATGTATTCGAGTGTCTTACCTAAATCAAGTATGGATTTAGCCCCTGAACAAACGACTGCTACACTCGTAAGTGCAAATTCCTCTAAGTCCGCAGAAATATCCAACGTCTCCTCGACACCACGATGAACCCCTCCAATTGCACCTGTCGTGAATACACGAATACGCGCCAAATCCGCGAAAAACATCGATGCTGCTACAGTCGTAGCACCAGGCTTCTTGGTAGCGATAAGATAACTTATATCTCGTCTGGACGCTTTGATAACCCCCTTGCTATCGCCAAAACTTTCCAACTCTTCATCCGACAACCCTATTTTAATCTTGCCGTCCATGATTGCAATCGTAGCAGGCACTGCTCCGTTTTCTCGAATAATCTGCTGAACCTCACGTGCAGCTTTTACATTTTCCGGATAAGGCATTCCATATGTAATGATTGTCGACTCCAACGCAACTAAAGGCTTGCTATATTTCATCGCTTCTTTGACTTCTTCCGAATAAGATACATATCTTCTCATCTGAGTTCCCCCTTTACCGTCCAATAACTTTACCCCCATACCAAAGATAAACATACTCTATCATTTGTTCAATGTTCTTCCGCAATGATTTGTTCGATCTGATAGCTTTCCAGATTCCATCCCGTCGGTTGATCCAACACCAACTGGGACAACAATTTACCAACGAACGGACCCACTGTTAAACCTGAAGACCCGAGTCCGTTGGCTACCCAGATCATAGGATGATCGGGCAATCGGCCAATGACCGGCATAAAGTTCGGTGTATGCGGTCGAATTCCAACTCTTACCTCGGCAACTTCAGCATCCTTCAAACCCGGCGCCACCGGTAACACATTCGTCAATACTTCTAGTATACCACCAGCTGTTGGCCGAGTATCAAAATTGTCTGTATTTTCATGTGTTGCACCTGCAACAAATTTCCCGTCTTCAAACGGCACAATATATTGTGTGGCGGGCGGCATGATGACGGGCCAATCCCCTGATGTATTGTATGATGTCTGCAAGTGAAGTATCTGTGCTTTCTGGCCATAGACTAACAGCGTCTTCCCTAAAGGCTCTGTAAATTCATTAGCCCATGCACCTGCAGCTAAAATGACTTGATCCCCTTTGATTATCTGATTTCCAACGATGACACCACTGACACTCCCACCTGTCATGTAAGGAACGGCAGAACCTTTAATCAACTGCACCCCTCTTTTTACCACGACTCGCTCTAAGGCTTCGCGCAACGCGTGGCCATCCACTTTGGCAGCCCCTGTGATTCTAACAGAACTATATTCGTCTGAGAGCGCAGGGAAATATTTCGCCGTTTGCGTCATGTCCAATAACTCCACTTCTCCGATTTCGGGAGATGATTTTTTGCGCCCTTCCAATAAATCCATTTTCTTATGTAAACGTTCACGCTCGGTATGGATAGCCAAGGCTCCAACTTTCTTATATCCTGTTTCAGTTTCTCCTTCCTCTTCCAGTGATCGAATCAACTCGGGATAATAGGCTGCTCCTGCTGTTGCTAGTGCATACCATGCCTTGTTTCGTCGCTGCGAAGCCCAAGGACAGATAATGCCTGCCGCCGCTCTCGTCGCTTGCCCTGGTTCCTGTCGATCGATTACAATGACTTCCACATCTTGATTGGATAGATGATACGCAGCAGAAATTCCGACGATCCCCGCACCGATAATAATGATTTTCTTCATACTAAATTAACTCCTTTTTATATACTTTTCAAATTCGACAAATTTTTCACTTTATTTTTTCTGAAAAAGCAGTATAATGATTCTATTCGAAAGATTTTTCGGAATATTCTACATCCAGAGGAGATCTGATGATTATGACAAGAGTACCTATGCAAATACAACTTACACAAAGCAAAAAAGAAAAGCCAGATCCAGCAACTTTAGTTTTCGGGAAAACATTTACGGATCACATGCTCATCGTAGATTACGAGGAAGGCAAAGGCTGGCACAGTCACCGTATCGTACCCTATGCACCACTGACGCTTGATCCTGCAGCTATCGTCTTCCATTATGGGCAAACAGTTTTCGAAGGAATGAAAGCATATAAATCGGAAGAAGGAACGATCCGTATGTTCCGTCCTGAAGAAAATATGAAACGCCTCAATTATTCATTAGATCGTTTGTGCATGCCGCGAATCGATGAAGAGAATGCCTTATACGCACTAAACCAGCTTCTGCAAATCGACAAAGATTGGATTCCGACTCTCGATGGGACTTCATTATATATTCGACCATTTGTAATTGCAACGGAAGCTTTCCTTGGCGTAGCACCTGCTAAGAAATATCAATTTTTCATGATTCTTTCTCCGGTAGGTTCTTATTATAAAGAGGGAATCCATCCTGTAAAGATTCTGGTTGAAAATGAATTTGTTCGCGCCACAAAAGGCGGTACAGGAAGCGCGAAAACAGCCGGCAATTATGCTTCAGCATTAAAAGCACAAGAAGTAGCCGATCAACAAGGCTATTCACAGGTGCTTTGGTTAGACGGTGTGGAGCGTAAGTACGTAGAGGAAGTAGGCAGCATGAACATTTTCTTCAAAATCAACGGAGAAGTCGTGACGCCTGCAATCAACGGCAGTATTCTGGAAGGTATCACACGGAAGTCTATACTACAGCTACTACGTCATTGGGAAGTACCTGTGGCCGAACGAAAAATTTCGATGGACGAAATTCGAAATGCCTATGAAAATGGGCAGCTGGAAGAAGTTTTCGGTACCGGAACAGCCGCTGTCATCTCTCCAGTAGGCGAACTGAATTGGGATGGCTATAAAATGATCATCGGCAATGGAGAAACTGGAGAGCTTTCAAAAAAACTGTACGACACACTGACAAATATCCAAACAGGCAAAGAAAACGATCCTTTCAATTGGGTCTACGAAATCAAAAAACATATTGCTCAACTTGCTTGACCGTGGATGAGAATAGAAACTGCCCAAAAAGTCATTTCAACCTGACTTTTTGGGCGTTTTTTTGTATAAAAAAATCTTTTGTACATCTTAGTCAGTCAGTTTTCACTGCTGTAGAGAAATGCGCGGTACACGGCTGGTCTGTTTCGTTAGGCAGGAGATTTGGAGCAGAGCTGCTTGACGACTGTACGGTCCAAAAGGGTTTTGGTTCAGTCCGACAACACATTGATGCGTTCTTCTGCTCCCTCTTGCTTTATAACTTAAAAAAGGCTGACACTGAAAGATCGTTTCACTTTCAGAACAGCCTCCTCTTTCTATTTATACAGATAGCAACGCGGCATCACTTGTCAACTGCTCACCACGAATTCGTTGGAATTCATCCATCAGCTTCGCAATTGTCAAGCCTTGCTTTTCTTCTTCTTCCACTTCTAATATGATCTGTCCCTTATCCATCATGATCAAACGATTTCCAAGATCCAGTGCCTGCTGCATATTATGCGTCACCATCAAAGTCGTCAACCTTTCATGCTCGACTAACCTCTTCGTCAAATCCGTGATCAACTCTGCACGAGAAGGGTCTAGTGCCGCCGTATGCTCGTCCAACAATAAAATTGACGGCTGAGTAAACGTAGCCATTAACAGCGACAACGCTTGCCGCTCTCCGCCGGACAACAATCCCACTTTAGCAGACATTCGATTTTCTAAATTTAAGTGCAATGTTTCAAGAGACGTACGAAACAACTCTTTCCGCTTTTTGTCTACACCGCGATGAAGCGAACGACGTTTATTGCGTGAATAAGCCATCGCCAAATTCTCTTCTATCGTCATTGTCGGTGCTGTGCCTGCCATCGGATCTTGAAAAACCCGCCCGATCATTTTCGAACGCTTAAACTCGGCTAATCTCGTTACGTCTTTACCGTCAAGATAAATATTACCAAAGTCAGGCGTCAATGCACCTGATATCATATTCATCATCGTGGACTTCCCTGCTCCATTACTTCCGATTACTGTAACAAAATCACCAGGATGCAAATGAAGATTAATCTGGTCGAGCGCCACTTTTTCGTCTGGGGTAGCTTCATTGAAAGTTTTATTGATTTGATCCAGTTTCAACAATCCTATGACCCCCTTGTGCTGCTTTCATTTCCATTCGCTCGGCTTGTCGACGTGCTTTTCGGGCTTTTTCCCGTCTCTTTTCTAAAATTTGCGGGATAATCAATGCCGCGATCACAATGATCGCAGTAATCAATTTCATATCGCCGGAGTCAAGAAACTTCACTCGCAAGGAAAGACCTAACACAATTCGATAAATGACAGCCCCGAAGATGACCGCCAATGTCGTACGGAAAATTGTTTTTGTTCCGAATATCGCCTCACCAATTATGACAGAAGCTAAACCTATGATGATCATTCCAATTCCCATTCCGTTATCGGCGAACTTACCATACTGGGCTATCAATGAGCCCGAGAATGCCACCAACGCATTGGAAATTCCTAATCCTAAAATTACGAGAGTATCTGTATTCGCGGAAAAGCTGCGAATCATTTTTTTATTATCTCCTGTCGCACGTATAGCCAATCCGACTTCCGTCTGCAAAAACCAATCGGCAATCAGTTTAATCAGGATCGTCACCAAAATCATCAAGAACAAAGTGCCCCATGTCGCAGGTAAATGTTCAATACCCAGGCCTGACAGGAAGCCATTTATAGCCCCATCAATTCCAAGGTCGCTCCAAAAACCTTGGAACTTGCTGAAAATCGTTTCTGCATTCAAGAGCGGGATGTTCGGGCGTCCTACTGAACTTTCAGTAGTCAGTCCCATTATCCGAAGGTTTATCGAGTAGAGAGCTATCATCATGAGGATTCCGGATAAAAGTGGATTGATTTTTCCTTTGGTATGTAATAAGCCTGTTATACATCCCGCAAAAAAACCGACGACAATTGCGGTTAGTGTTGCAACGAGTGGATGGTAATCAAATACAATCATCGTGGCCGCCACTGCTGCTCCTGTCACAAAACTTCCGTCCACCGTCAAATCTGGAAAATCAAGCACTCGGAATGTAAGATACACTCCGAGCGCCATGATCGCATAGATGATGCCCTGCTCAACTGAGCCAAATACAGCTGAAAACATGCAAGATCATCTCCTAACTTATTCTACCGTTTCGGCATTCCAATCGTCTTGGATTTCAAGACCGATTGTTTCAACAGTCTTCTTATTCACTACTAATTTTAAATTCTGGGGAACTTGTACAGGTAAAGAATCAGGAGTTGCTTCCCCTTTTAGAATCTTCGCTGCCATTTCACCCGCTTCATAACCGATATCGTAGTATTCGAAGCCGTAAGCCCCCAGGCCTCCTCTTTCAACTGAATCGAATTCCCCAACCATCATCGGAATCTTATTATCATTTGCAACAGAAACGACGGATTCCAAAGCCGAAACTACTGTATTGTCTGTAATGATATACAGTGAGTCGACTGAACCAACCAATGACTCAGCTGCCTGTTTCACGTCAGCAGATGTAGCAACAGAAGCTTCGACTACTTCCATGTCCATATCTTTCAAAATTTCTTTCACCTGATCTACTTGAAGACGTGAATTCTGCTCTCCAGAGTTAAAGATCATACCTACTTTTTTGGCACCAATTTGTTCTTTCAAAAATTTCATTGTGTTCGAGATTGCATCAGGATGGTTATCAATTGTGCCCGTCACATTTCCACCAGGTTCTTCATTGGAAGCAACCAGTTCTGCCGCTACTGCATCCGTAACAGATGTAAAGACAATTGGGATATCTTGTGTAGCGCTTGCCGCTGCCTGAGCACTTGGTGTAGAGTTGGCGAAAATCAAATCTACTCCAGCTCCTGCCAGGTTATTAGCAATCGTAGAGTTTGAACTATTGTCATTTTGCGCATTTTGTTTATCGTATTCAACATCTAACCCTGCATCTTTAATCGCTTTTTCAAAACCTTTTAGTGCAGAATCTAAAGATGGGTGTTCAACAATTTGTGTCACGCCGATCGTGTATTTTTCTCCCTCTTTTTCATTATCATCATTTTGATCGTTTGCCGATGATCCTGATGACTCCTTTTTCCCTCCACATGCAGCTAAGATGAGCACGATACTAAATAGCGCTGCTGCATAAGTCATCCAACGTCTCTTCATAGAAAATCCCCCTATACTTTTCTCTCTATTACCTTGTCGATATATTCAGAAAAGGCAATAATTATACGTTATCGTACACTCTACTAAGTTATCCGTCAATGCATTATTCGATATTTTAAGTAAATTCCCATAAATCGAAGATCTTCTTGTCATTATTATGTATTAATTAAGAAAATTATAGAAGCAGAGAGATAATTAAACTGTAATTAGCCAAGCGCTACTTACCTCGCTTGGCTAAACAAAAAAATTACTCTTATCTTTTATTCACTTAATTAATAGTTTAAAAATTGTTTCGTGCGCAGTTCCTTTGGCGATTTTAAAACTTCCTGTGGGTTCCCTTCTTCGACAATCAATCCTTTATCCATAAAAATCACTCGGTTTGCGACATTGCTCGCGAATTCCATCTCATGAGTAACAACTATCATCGTCATATGTTCTTCCGCAAGCTTTTTCATTACTTGCAGTACTTCTTTTGTCAGCTGCGGATCCAATGCAGACGTCGGTTCATCAAACAATAAAATATCCGGATTCATCATCAAAGCTCTTGCGATCGCAACACGTTGTTTTTGACCCCCCGAAAGCCTAGAAGGAAACTCATCTCGTTTGTCAGCCAGACCAACTTTCTCCAATAATTCAATGCTTCTATCACTATATTCTTTCGCTTGTTCTTTTTTTACAAGCTTGGGTGCCAATTCTAAATTTTGTTTGACTGTCAAATGCGGAAATAAGTTGAATTGCTGAAATACCATTCCCATTTTCGCGATGATTTTTTTACTGTCTGCCGGTTTAGCATAGAAGCCATCCTTCACTAGATGATCGCCATCCACAGCAATACTGCCCCCTTCTACTTCCTCCAACTGAATCAAACTCCGAAGCATTGTACTCTTACCTGAACCTGAAGGTCCGATGATTGCCAAAACATCATTTTTCTCTACATTAAAAGTTAAGTCTTTCAATACTTCTAATGGTCCGAATGATTTCTTTAAGTTACGTACTTCAATGAAAGACATAATTTTCTCTCCTCAATCATATTGCAGCTTTCTCTCTAAATACTTGAAAACAATCGTCAATGCAAAGGCAATCAATAAATAGATCCCCGCTGCAATGAAAAATGGAATGATCGTAAAATCTCGATTGACCACGGTCTGCGCGTAGTGGAGCAGCTCGGGTACCGCCACTGCATACAATAAGGCTGTGTCCTTTACTAAGGAGACAGACTCATTAGCAATCGGTGGTAACGTCACTCGGAACATCTGCGGTAGAATGACACGTGTAGTCGTTTGCCATTTTGATAATCCGAGGACTTGCGAAGCTTCGTACTGTCCTTTATCAATGGATAGGAGGCCACCGCGAAAGATTTCAGCAAAGTAGGCCGCATAGTTCAAAATAAACGCCAATGTGGCAGCGACGAACCGGTCTAACACGAGAAACTCCCCAATTACCGGAAGAAGTGGCAAACCAAAGACAAAAAACAATAGCTGCAATAACAAAGGGGTCCCACGCATGATATAAATATAAGTTTGCGCTAAAAAAGAAATTGGTTTCATACTACTTCTTACGGCAAGTGTCAGCATAAAACCAAGTGGAATCGAAAGAACGATAGCGAGCACGAATAATAGGACGGTCGCTTTAACTCCTTCGAGCATTGGGATCAGCATAGACATAAAATAGTCAAAATTCATCGTTTAATTCCTCCAAAAACACAGTTAAAAACTCTTGGACTTCCATTATAAAATGCTGCAGAAAGTCAGTACTCTCAACTTTCTGCAACACAGTTGATACACTATTTTTTCGCTATATACGCTAAAATAAATAACTTACACTCAAAGTACAACGTAGAACCCGTTGATTTCCGTTCCAGGCGGACGCTTTCCGCGGGGCGCGGGCGAGCCTCCTCGTCGCTTTGCTCCTGTGGGGTCTCGCCATTCGCGCTATACCCCGCAGGAGTCGCCGCCTTCCACTCCAATCAACTGAGTGTCCATTTCTGAGCAAACTCATATAAAAACTTTAATACAACATATATAATTTCGAATCAACGAAGGAGTTTATCTTCTCCAAACCATTCAGTGGAGATGTCAGCGGAAGTGCCGTCTTCGTTCATCGTATCTAAAGCTTTTTGTAAGTTTTCGAGTAACTCTTCATTGCCTTTCTTGACACCAATCCCGTACTCCTCAACCGCTAAAGAACCATCTAGTTTCTTGAAGACTCCTTCTTCTTTTGTCATATAGTAGTCGATGACAACTTCGTCAAGTACGACCGCGTCGAGACGGCCTGTTTTAAGGTCTGTCAGTGCCAATACATTATCTGCAAACTCGGTTACGGTTTTTAATTTTTCATGGATCGGGTGACTCTCCAGTGCCGGTCCTGCTGAAGACAAAGCTTGCAAGCCAACTACTTTCCCATCTAGCTCTTCTACTTTTCCAATATCTGAATCCGCTAATGTTACAACCACTTGGTTATTATCCAAGTACGGCTTTGTAAATAATACTTTTTCTTTTCGCTCATCAGTAATCGTATAACCATTCCAAATTAAATCAATTCGTCCACTGCTTAATTCGGTTTCTTTCGTTTTCCAGTCGATTGGCTGGAATTTCGCCTCAGCTCCCATATGCTCAGCGGCTGCTTTTGCCATATCGATATCAAATCCTACTAGCTCATTTTTATCATCTCGGAACCCCATTGGTGCAAATTTATCATCCACGCCAATGATGATCTCTTTAACTTCTTTGTCTTTCCCTGTGTCTGCACTTGTTGCAGGACTATCCCCTTCAGCGGACTTGTCCGAACAGCCTGCCATAACTAGTAGTAAGACGGCGAACAGGAATATGAACGACTTCTTCATGTTATTTCCCCTCTTTCTTTCTCTCTTTAATACGCTAAAGAATTAACGTATTACTAAAATACCATTAGATATCCGAAATGAAAAGCCCCTACTTTACTAAAATTAAATTAATCATAGAAAAAAGAATAGACGTCCGTCTATTCTCTGCCGCGTTATTTAGATCGCCGGAACACTTTATGCCCATCATATGAAAATATGAGTGACTTGTTCTCAAGTACCGTCTCCATATGAACAATGCGGCCCCACAGCCGGTGGATATGCGGGAGGACGTGCTCTAAATAGGGCAGATCAAGCTCCGTCTCCTCGTAACGATGCACAAGATACAACTCACCATTTTTCATATAATCGCCATCTTCCACTACGATATACGGAAACCCTCCATTCACCCGCATCCCGATCAACTGATTTCGGACATTCTCTGCCTGCAGATCCGAAACTTTGTACATATTCTCCTGTTTCTGAAAGACATACATATCTTCTTGCTTAATCAAGTCATCGGTCAAATAATTGCGGATGAACGATGTGTCATTCTCTATTTCCCTCGCTTCAAAAATCTTTTCTCGCCCTGTCATAGGACGTTCACCTTTTCCATCTGCTCCTTGCGCAAGTAAATCATATCGCTTTTCAATATCCTCAAAAATTTTCACTCCAAGATAATATGGATTGATGGAAGTCTTGGAAGGTTGGAGAACATTAGCATTCAACTTTGCAAATTCAATCGTCTCAGAGGGCGTCAAATCCATTTCCCGAAGTATTTGTTGATGCCAATAAGAAGCCCATCCTTCATTCATAATTTTTGTTTCCAGCTGCGGCCAGAAATATAGCATTTCCTCACGCAACATCGTTAAAATATCAGCTTGCCAATCTGTTAAAATTCTGCTGTTTTCCAATATGAAAAGCAGTACATCCTTCTCCGGCTGTTCGGGAAACTTTTTATTCATCTCGATCGCTTGCTGTCCAAGGACAGGATGCTGATCTAAATTCCATAAGTCATCGTAAGCTGTTCGTCTCGCAATAGGCTCATCAAATGAGGAAGAGGATGGTTTAATGTCGCGTACGATACTTGGATCAATATGCTCCTGGATAGCCAATACGGCATCCAAAAACGTTTCAACTCTTTGCTTACCATAGCGTATTTCATATTCCGCGATGCGCTCTGCTGTCGCTGCCATACTTTCCACCATGTCTTTACGCGTCTTGGAAAAATAAATATTATTTTTAAAGAAATCACAATGAGCCAGCACATGGGCAATGATCAACTTATTTTGAATCAAACTATTCGTATTTAATAAAAATGCATAACACGGATTCGAATTAATCACTAGCTCATAAATCTTGCTTAATCCGATGTCATATTGGAGTTTCATTTTATGAAATTGCTTTCCGAAACTCCAATGCGTATAGCGGGTCGGCATGCCGTATGCCCCGAATGTGTAAAGGATATCTGCAGGACACACTTCATAGCGCATCTGATAAAAATCTAAACCAAATCCACTGGCAATCTCGGTTATTTCTTCAATTGCTCGCTCTAATGCTAGCTGATCATTCAGCGTAATCCCTCCGTTCGCTTTTCAAAGAACTTCTTAAGTGCAAAGTAAACATCTCGGTTTTTCTGTAAAATGTAATAATTAAATTTCGGATGCTCTATCGATTTATACGCGGACATTAACGTGGACATTCTACGGTGTTCATTCACTTCTGCGTAGCCGAACATATTAGATATCGACAGTAATTCGTCTACATACTCCAGGCATTTCCTATTATCGCTTGTCATGTTTTCTCCGTCTGAAAAGTGTACCGGATAAATATTATAGCTGGCTGGCGGATACGATTCTTTGATCACTTGCAAAGCTTTTTCATAAGCTGAAGAGCATTTCGTCCCGCCACTCTCTCCTTTATTGAAGAAATTCTCTTCCGTCACAACTTTTGCTTCAGTATGGTGTGCAATGAATTCGATTTCGACTGTTTCATATTTTGTGCGTAGAAATTTTGTCATCCAGAAGAAAAAGCTTCTCGCCATATACTTCTCAAATTTCCCCATCGAACCACTCGTATCCATCATCGCAAGTACGACTGCCTTTGATTGGGGCTTCTCAACAGGATTCCACGTTTTAAACCGCAAATCATCTTCTATGATCGGAGCAATTTCCGCTTTCCCTTTCATCGCATTTCGTTTAATGGCAGATAGTAAAGTACGTTTTTTATCTATATTGCCAATCAATCCTTTTTTTCGAATATCCGTAAAGTCAATATCTTCAATTGTCGTCACAGATTGTTCTTTTTGTTCCAAATCCGGTAACTCCAGCTCCTTGAAGAAAAGCTCTTCCAACTCTTCCATCGACACTTCAGTTTCATAGATATCTTGCCCTGGTTGGTCTCCCGCTTCTTTGCCGTTGCCTTGTTGTGCTTGCTTTTGCTCTCCTTGCGCCACGACATCTCCAACTTTACTGTCTCCCTTTCCTTGTCCAACGTGCTTGGACTTCTCATGGTTGTAACGAATTTTGAACTCATCCAATGAACGAATCGGTATTTTCACTACGTCTTTTCCATTCGAAAGAATAATATTTTCTTCACTAATTAAATCAGGCAAATTACTTTGCAACACTTCTTTAATTTTATCTAGATGGCGTTGCTGATCCTGATGCCCTTTGCGATGGAGAGACCAATTTTCCTCAGTGACAACAAAACGACTTTTCTGGTTTTCTTCCATTCGAATCCCCGCCTATCTCTCGAACAATTTGTTTCCCTATCATATGCGGCAGAAGTTTGAATATTGACTAAAAAACAAGGTCCCTATTTCTGGGACCTTGTTTCTTTCGTCAACGATTCAGCAAACTGCCTACATAACGCAAAAGTTCATTGGCGGAAACTGAATTATACCCATGCTCATCAATCAGTCGAGCCACTACCTCGTTCATCTTCTTGAGCTGCGTCTCGTCTGGCGTAGCAGAAGTCGTTGTGATCTTGACGACGTCTTTTAAATCAGCAAACAGCTTCTTCTGTATAGCCTCCCGTAAGCGGTCGTGCGAACGGTAATCAAAGCGCTGATTCTTCCTTGCATAAGCGGAAATGCGAATTAAAATCTCTTCACGGAATGCTTTTTTGGCATTCTCAGAAATACCGATTTGCTCTTCAAGCGAGCGCATCAATTTTTCATCCGGATTTACTTCTTCTCCAGTTAATGGATCACGTAATTTATTTTTATTGCAATAGGCTTCAACATTGTCTAAATAGTTATCCATCAGCGTTTTAGCCGACTCTTCGTAAGAATACACAAATGCCTTTTGCACTTCTTTTTTGGCAATTTCATCATATTCCTTACGCGCCATGGAAATATAATTCATATACGTATCACGGTCTTCGGCAGAAATTGACGCGTGCTGATCGAATCCGTCTTTCAATGACCGCAGTACGTCAAGCGCATTGATACTAGGTACTTCTTTACGAATAATGGCGGAGGAAATTCGGTTGATCACATAACGTGGGTCGACCCCATCCATTCCTTCATCCATAAATTCATTTTTCAATTCTTCTGTGTCCGCATCGTTAAAGCCTTCTACACTCTGTCCATCGTAAAGACGCAGCTTCTTCAAGCGATCAATCCCTTGCTTTTTAGAAGCTTTCAAACGAGTCAACACAGAGAAAATCGCGGCAACACGCAACGCATGAGGCGCAATGTGGACATGCGCCATATCGCTTTCACGAATCATTTTCTGATAAATTTTTTCTTCCGCACTCACTTTTAGATTGTATGGAATTGGAATGACGATGAGTCGAGAATGTAATGCTTCATTCTTTTTATTGCTAATGAATGATCGATACTCCGTTTCATTCGTATGCGCAACAATTAATTCATCTGCACTGATCAACGCAAAACGTCCTGCTTTGAAGTTTCCTTCCTGCGTCAAAGACAATAAATGCCAGAGGAACTTTTCATCAAGCTTCAACATCTCTTGGAATTCCATCATTCCTCGATTTGCTTTATTCAATTCACCATCAAACCGGTACGCTCGAGGGTCGGATTCAGAACCAAATTCTGCGATTGTGGAGAAATCAATGCTTCCTGTTAAGTCCGCAATATCTTGTGATTTAGGATCGGATGGTGTAAACGTACCAATTCCTACTCTTTTATCTTCGGATAATAAAATTCTTTCTATTATAACATCTTCAACCTTGCCATCATATTCCTCTTCAAGACGCAAGCTATTCAACGGGGATAGGCTTCCTTCAATCCGTATACCGTATTCTTCAAAAAATGAATCACGCAATGGCATTGGAATGAGATGCAGTGGGTCTTCGTGCATCGGACAGCCCTTGATCGCATACACAGCTCCTTCGTTCGTGCGTGAATATTGCTCAAGCCCGCGTTTAAGCATTGTAACGATCGTCGATTTCCCCCCGCTGACTGGTCCCATCAATAATAGTACACGCTTCTTAACGTCCAAACGTTTAGCTGCCGGATGAAAATACTCTTCTACCAGCCGTTCAATTGACTCTTCTAAACCAAATAATTCTTCATTGAAAAACTGATAGACTTTCCGTCCATTTTGTTTTTCAACTCCTGCACTTTCGATCATCTCATAAATTCGTGAATGAGCAGTCTGCGCAACTTCTTTACGTTCCTTCAATAATTCCAAGTATTCCTTGAACGTCCCTTCCCACTTCAACTCATTTTCTTCTCTGCGATAATTATGCAATTGATTAATAATATCCAACGTCTCTCCTCCAATTAGGCTATGATGTATTATCGTATGCCCGTAGAAGAAAAATGATTCTTATCGTTGGAACGAGGAAAAATAAATTTACTTGATTTCATACTTTGTTCTTTTTTTAGATTCCTTTAAAATAGAAAGTATAAGTTACGGAAAAGGGGAATTTTATGAACAAGCAGCATAAAAAAGAAGCAGCCGGCCATTTGATCAGGAGATAATTGTATATATCAATTGGCGTTGTGCTGACCGCTGTCGCATTGGATTTATTTCTCATACCAAATTCCGTCATTGATGGAGGGATTATTGGTATAGCATTCATATTGAACTTTTTGACAGGCGTACCATTTGGAGTTCTTATATTGATCTGTAACCTTCCGTTTTTATTTTTCGGCTACAAGCATATCGGGAGGAACTTCTTCATTTCTTTATCGTTTGCCATCGCGTTACTTGCAATTGTGGAGTTCCCGCTAAAGACTATCGGTCCGTTCGTCACGGATCCGTTGCTTGCTACTGTTTTCGGTGGATTACTATTGGGTGCAGGTGTTGGAATGATTATTCGGAATGGAGGAGCCTTGGATGGTACAGAGATTCTGGGGATTTTATTGACGAAAAAGATTCCGTACAGCGTCGGGGAATTTGTTATGTTCTTCAATCTCTTTATCTTTACATGGGCTGGTTTTGTGCTTGGTCCTGAGAAAGCGATGTATTCGATCATTACTTACTATATCGCGTCCAAAGCAATCGATATTGTTATTCAAGGGTTGGATGAGACAAAAGCAGTCATCATTATTTCTGATGAATATGAGGAACTCGGTGAAGCGATTCGATTGAGACTGGGCAGAAGTATTACGAAGCTGCATGGTCGCGGCGGCTATACAGACAATGAAAAAGATGTCATCTATGTTGTGGTGACCAGACTGGAGATTTCAAAGCTCAAGCAAATCGCACAAGATATCGATCCCTCTGCATTTTTGACCATCATGAATACTCAAGAAACGCATGGAGCCACATTCAAATCGGCGATTCATTAACAAGTACCTTCTATATAATAGAAACAACCTCTCCGAAAAATTCCGGAGAGGTTGTTTCATCTATTAATGGAAGACAATCGTTTTATTGTTTTCAACGATAATACGATCTTCAAGATGCCATTTCACAGCACGCGCAAGAACACGTCTTTCGATTTGGCGACCAATTTTCTTTAATTGGACTGTGTCATCACGATGATCTACGCGTTCGATGTCCTGTTCAATAATCGGACCTTCATCCAAATCGTTTGTGACATAATGTGACGTTGCGCCAATCAATTTTACTCCTCGCCCGAAAGCTCTTTCGTAAGGACGGGCACCGATGAAGGCAGGTAAGAATGAATGGTGGATATTAATGATTTGATTCGGGAAGTGACTGACGAAGTTCGGTGTTAATATTTGCATATAACGCGCTAGCACGAGGACGTCGACGTCGTATTCTTCCATTAACTGAATCTGCTGCTGCTCTACTTCTTGACGAATGTCTTTATTCGCCGGAATGTAGTGAAAAGGAATTCCGAGCGCTTCGACCATTTCTCGTGCATCCTCATGATTACTGATCACGACGACAATGTCCGTGTTTAAGTCGCCATTTTGCCACTCCCAGAGCAATTCCATCAAGCAGTAAGGTTCTTTCGAGACGAAAATAGCTGTGCGTTTAAGTTCTACGGCGTATGAAAAACGATATTCCATCTCATACGCATCGGCGATCTTTTGAAAGTCTTTTTCTAATTCCTGCTTTTTCTCCAAGAGATTATCTGCATGGAATTCGATGCGAAGATAGAACGTTCCGCCTTCAGGGTCGGTCGAGTATTGGCTGGATTCCACGATGTTTGCTTGATGATTCAGCAAAAATGTAGAGACCGCTGAAACGATTCCGGGTCTGTCGGAGCATTGGACGAGCAATCTTCCGATATTTTGTAGTGCAGATGATTGTTCTGCTAGGTGTGTTGACATTCTACTTCTTGTTGACATGTATTCTCCATCTCCTACTTGATAAGTTGATTTGATACGTTGAATTGCTGCTGAAAACCGTTGATTTCCGTTGCAAGTGAACGCTTTCCACGGGGGCATGCGGTTAGCCTCCTCGTCGCTTCTGGAGGGCTCACCTGTCACGCTAATCCCGTTGAAGTCGCTGCTCTCAACGATAAATCAACTAGGTTGTTGTATAGCTTTGTAAATGGTTTCAATCCAACTTCCTGTAATCAATAAATTTCTCCAACCATCTAATAAAAGAAAGTTGGAGAAGGTTTTTGCTTCGTATAGTTTTCGAAAACCTATTCTAATGAAGCGTGACTCTTCTTTACAGTATGAAGGATTCGGCGCTTTTTCGCAAAGGTTTGTTATTCGGCTGGTTCATTCAATCCTTTTCCCATTCCTTTAAGGAAGTTCATGCCAAATGTTAGGGCACGGTTGATGTCGGGATCGTTTAAGGACTTCATTAATTGCAAGGCTCCGGTTTTTTGGTTTTCTCCATTACCCAACTCTGCTTCATGCAAACCACGTTGCACGCTTTGAGATAGTTTTTGGATCGTGGCCGGATCAATTGCAGTTAGAGTGCCGGCTGCAGCCATTAAGTTATTCAACATATTGGTGACCGGCTCTCTAGACACTTGACCGACCGCTATCCCTGCAATTTTTTCTTTTGCTTGAAGCATGGCTTGCAAAGCATCTAAGGCACCGATATCATGCAATTCACCGGTGATTTCCATTATTTTCTGGATAGAATCTTCTTGCTCTGCTAGTAACTTTTGCAGTTCAGCTAATTTTTCTTCTTGAACTTCAATTTCCGTCCGTTCGGTTCGTTTAATAGAAGTAATCGGTGTTGCCATTCCCATTCACCTCCCGATTCATTGATCTGTTAATTGCACATACCCCGGCCTTTTCCACTTACGCTCTACTTCCACTCCGTTTTGTGGATGCCTTTTCTTATCACGGTGATTGCTCTTCGGCAATGGATTCTCACCTTCTTGAGGTAAAACTTCCATACGTACCATTGTCTGCTTGTAAGCTGGTGTATTCGTCCGTTGATCGGTTGCCGGACCAGTTAGAAAATTGATGGCAGACTTTTTCTCTACAGAGTTCATCGGCAGGAACAGCTCATTTTTCTGTACTCGATCTGTGACAAGTGCCGGTAGCTTCAACGCACCATACGGTGAAATGAGACGTACAAATGTACCGGATACCACGCCGCGGTCTTTCGCTAATTCTGGTGATACTTCAACGTAAATATTCGGAACTTTCTCTTGAATTCCTTCTGATTTATTCGTCAGATTCCCTTCATGGAAATGCTCCAACATCCGTCCGTTATTAATATGAAGATCATATTCATCCGGGAACTTAACCGGCACTACCCAATCGGATAAAGCAAAACGGGCTTTTTTATCCGGAAAATTAAATCCATCTGTATATAACAAAGGTGTACTCTCCCCATCCAGGCTGCCCCAAAGGAAACTTCCCCATCCTTCTAGCTCTTCATAAGACGCTTGAGCGAAAATCGGGCTCAAGCTCGTCATTTCTTCAAAAATATCGCTAGGATGCGTATAATTCCAGTTTGCGCCTAGACGATTTGCTACCTCTTGAATGATCCACCAATCCTGACGCGAGTCACCTTTATTCGGCAGTGCTTTATATAGACGCTGAACACGTCGTTCCGTATTCGTAAATGTTCCGTCCTTTTCAAGTGAAGGAACAGCCGGTAAAATCACATCGGCATATTGCGCTGTTCGTGAGAAGAAAATATCTTGTACTACCAGGAAATCCAGCTTTGATAATACATCGTGCACATAGTTCGCATTGGAGTCAACAAGTGCCATATCTTCTCCGACAATATACATACCTTTCATAACGCCTTCATCAATCGAATGAAGCATCTGAATATTATCAAGGCCTGGCTTGCCTTCTATTTCCACGCCATAAGCACGTTCAAATTTTTCTCTCGCTGCGTCATCTGTAATATGCTGATAACCCGGCAGCCAACCTGGCAAACTTCCCATGTCGCATGCACCTTGCACGTTATTATGACCGCGCAAAGGATAAGCCCCTGCTCCCGGACGTCGATAATTTCCTGATGCGAGCAGCAAATTCGAGATCGCTGCTGATGTATCAGAGCCACCTGTATTTTGTGTAACACCCATTCCCCACAATATACATGTTCCATCTGCATCACGGATCATTTCGGCTGTTTTGATCAATACTTCTTTCGAAATACCGGTTACGTCTACAGCATAATCCAAAGTATATCGGTCGAGCACTTCTTTAAAATCTTCAAAATGCAAGACGTTTTCATCAATAAATTTCTGATCGTGCCAACCTTGATCGATTAAATATTTCGTAACAGCCATCAACCACACTTGGTCTGTTCCTTGCTGCGGCGTCATGAAGATGTCCGCGCGCTCCGCCATTTCATGCTTTCTAAGATCCGCGACAATCAGTTTTTGACCATGCAATTTATGTGCTCGTTTGACACGCGTAGCAAGAACGGGATGACCTTCTGCGGGATTTGCCCCGACAATAATGACAAGTCCGGCTTCCGCAATATCTTTAATCGTTCCTGCATCCCCACCCATTCCGACCGTACGGAACAATCCGTCTGTCGCAGGTGACTGACAATAACGAGAGCAATTGTCTACATTATTCGTCTTGAATACTTGCCGTGCAAATTTCTGTATAACATAGTTTTCTTCATTGGTAATTTTCGAAGAAGAAATCACACCAATACCATCTCGGCCATACTTCTTACGGATTTCCCCTAAATTTGAGGCGACCAAGTCTAATGCTTCTTCCCAAGAAGCTTCGACAAACTCATCACCTTTTCGAATGAGCGGCGATGTAATCCGTTCCTCGCTATTAACGAAGTCCCAACCAAATTTCCCTTTGATACATGTGGAAATTTGATTCACCGGCGCATCAGAAACCGGTTGGATCTTTAATATTTTACGATCCTTCGTCCATACTTCATATGAACAGCCGACACCGCAAAATGTACAGACGGTTTTCGTTTTTTTGATTTTAGACTCTCTCATTGCGGCCTCTACATCGGATACTGCCATAATGCTGCTATAGCCAGGCTCCACATCTTTGATCAAGTCAATCATTGGTTCCATTAATTCGTCATCCATTTTCGTCATAAAGCCGGCTTCTCCGAGCATCGTCTTTTCCATCAAAGCATTACATGGACAAACTGTTATACAATGTCCACAGCCAACGCATGAAGACTCATTAATTTTTGCTCCGCCGTCCCAAAGAACAATTGGGCGATCCCGTTCCCAGTCAATTGATAACGTCTCGTTAACTTGCAAGTTCTGGCAGACTTCCACACATTGACCGCAGGCGATACATTGATTCGGATCATACCGGTAAAATGGATGGGTGAAATCCACTGCGTCCTTTGAACATTTTGGCTCGTAAGGATACTTTTGATGCTCGACCTCCATCAGTGCAACTGTATTGTGCACTTTGCAGTTGCCATTATTGTTGTCACATACGGTGCAATACAGTAAATGGTTTTCGAGTATCCGATCCATCGCTTCTGTCTGTGCTTCTTTTGCACGCGGTGAAGCCAGCTCTATATTCATACCGTCTCTTGCTTTTGTAGAACAGGCTCGCATTAATTCACCGTTTACTTCCACGATACATGTATCACAAGTTTCAATTGGATCCACTTCTGGCAAATGACATATTTGCGGATGTTCTATTTTATTCGCATTTATAATTTGGATTAATGTTGACCCCTCTGCGAAGTCAAAGGGCTTGCCGTTAATTGAAATAGACATATTCACGTCCCCTTTCTTAAACAAAGATAAAAATCCACCATGAAAAAAACCGGCGTAAGCGGCAATTTTCATGGTGGAATAGTTTCTTAACAGGACTTGCTAAAGAACCAATCCATACTTACTATTACATGTAGGCGATAAGAACCTAGCAATCACGTACTAGAATCTCATCAATTCTTACTTTAGTATAAAGTAAAATAGCATGTAATACAATGCCTGCAATAAAAATGTTAGACTATTCTGCTAAATGAATCGAGGAAATAATATGAAAAAAATCCACATGTTCAATGATATTATCAGGAAGTTACGAAAAGACCTATTCGGCAAAGGGCCCGAAAGAATTCATACAATATTTGTTGACAATATGGCTGTGTCGACGCTTTATGGAAATCTTACTCCCACAGAAAAATTTATCGCCAGCACGCCTGAAGGAAAAGAAATGGTTCACAGGGCGCGTACAGGAATGATTCAAGCTGTATACGCAAAGGCCCCCCCCGAAGGGCTTGAAGAATTGACGGAAGCTAAATTTTTACACTTGTTCAGTGATTTTAAAATTGATGATGATATTGCTGTATCGGTTTTTTTATTTGATCGTTCGATTGATTGAAAGGGGGAAAATAGTATGGAACAGCAACATCAGCGGCCGATCATTCGTTTTCAAAATGGGCATTTTACTCAAAAAAAAGATCTGGTGGCAGTAGAATATGCAATTACCATTAAGCTGAATGAAAAAGAATTCGCAACGATTGTCTGCACACCAGAGTATATCGAGGATATGGTGGTGGGGTTTTTAGCGTCTGAAGGCATTGTCCCGAAATGGGAGCAAATAAAAGATATTCACTTGGACACAGAAAATGGTTTTATTCATGTGCAAACAGACACTATCTATCCCTTTTTCGAGCAATTACAGAACAAGCGCTATATCACTTCGTGTTGTGGTATGAGCAGACAAGGCTTTGTCTTTGCTAGTGACGTTTTGACCGCAAAAAAAATGAGCAGTGTCTCCGTGCAGTTAACAACCGAACAAATCTTTTCGCTGATGAACGAAATGGAAGAGCAAGCGGACATGTTCAGGCATACAGGCGGCGTCCATAATGCCGCCCTTTGCGCGCCAGACCGTTTATTGCTATCTAGAATGGATATCGGCAGGCATAATGCTTTAGATAAAATTTACGGACACTGTTTAAGAAATAAAATTTCCGTAAGAAATAAAATTATTGTTTTCAGTGGGCGGATCTCATCCGAAATTTTATTGAAAGTGGCAAAAATCGGTTGTGAAATCGTTTTATCGAAGTCGGCTCCAACTGAGTTGGCTCTGACATTAGCCGAAGAACTCGGTATTACTACGGTAGGTTTTATCCGAGGAAATTCATTCAACCTATACACACATCCGGAAAGAATTGTCTTAAATAATTAAAAACCTTTTTTCAAGAGCGGACAAAAATTAATATTGACAATAATGTGAATTGATAATAATATACAGCTTAATCCCAAATCACGTTCTTTATCTATGAAAAATTTGTAGAGACCTCTGTAATAAACATGGCAGAAAAGCTGTAAAATTAGCTTTTTCGACAAAGAACGAGACACTGGGCTCTTGCACATGTTACGTGGCTTATTAGACATCACAGAAACCGCTCGCTGAATTTATCAGTAAAAAAGGGAGGTTTATGAATGAAAAAGACAAAGAACAGATGGCTGATCGCATTGTCTGCAGTTGGGATTCATATTTCCATTGGATCGGTTTATGCTTGGAGTAACTTCACCAATCCATTGATCGATGAATTCGGCTGGACAACAAGCCAAGTACAACTGACGTTCAGTATCGCTATTTTATTCCTAGGATTGTCAGCTGCTTTTCTCGGACACTTCGTAGAAAAGTATGGTCCTAGAAAAGCCGGGTTGCTGGCAGCAACTTTCTTTGGTGTCGGAGTTACCGGAGCCGGTCTCGCAGTTAGTTTATCTTCTTTGCCGCTGCTTTATATTTCTTACGGCATGCTCGGTGGAATTGGGTTGGGTGTCGGGTATATAGCCCCTGTTTCTACACTTGTTAAATGGTTCCCTGACCGAAGAGGCTTAGCAACTGGACTGGCAATTATGGGCTTCGGTTTCGCGGCTGCGGTCAGCAGTCCGATTATGGAATATTTAATTGTCAATGTGGGGCTGCAAAACACTTTTTATATTCTTGGAATCTCTTATTTTATCATCATGTTGCTTTCTTCTCTTTATCTTGAAAAACCTGAAGAAGGATGGGCACCACCTGGATTTATCGAAAAAGTTCGTTCTGGAAAAACTGAAATCAAAAAAGATCTTGCACAGCTAACAGCGAACGAAGCGATTAAAACGAAGCGATTTTATTATTTATGGTTCATGTTATTTATTAATGTCACCTGTGGAATTGCGATTCTGTCTGCTGCTAAACCGCTGGCGATTGATAGCATCGGAATGACTACCGTTCAGGCAGCCGCTTTAGTTGGAGTACTTGGAGTATTTAACGGGGCCGGAAGACTGGGCTGGGCAGCAATCTCAGACTATATTGGCCGTCCGAATACCTATACTACATTCTTTGTCGTTCAGCTTATATTATTCTCAGTGTTGCCATTTACAACAAACGCGATCATTTTCCAAGTGATTTTAGCAATCATCTATACATGTTACGGTGGTGGTTTCGCATCCATCCCGGCATTTATCGGTGATATTTTTGGAACGAAGCAACTCGGAGCGATCCATGGCTATATTTTAACAGCATGGTCCGCTGCCGGAGTAGCAGGCCCGATGTTTGCGGCTTGGATGAAGGATACGACTGGCAGTTACGAAAGCAGTTTATTATTTTTCGCCGGATTATTCGTTGTGGCATTTGTAATCTCTCTTTTGATTCGTGTTGACATGAAGCGACTGCGTAATGAACAAGCTGGAATCGATCCCTCCGCAGTTCCACAAATAGCGGCTACGAAATAATGAAAAGCGCATCTCATTCATGAATTCTGAATGAGATGCGCTATTTTATCTTTCCGTTTCACTAAACGTGTCTCCGCCTTTGATGGTGCCAAGTTCAAATCCGTGTTCAAACCAATAGATCCGCTGCTTTGCAGTTCCGTGCGTAAAGCTTTCCGGTACTACATAGCCTCTCGCACGTTTTTGGATCGTGTCGTCTCCAACCGCACCAGCTGCGGTAATCGCTTCCTGTAAATCTCCTTGCTCCAAGTAGCCAAGACCTTGTGCATGATGCGCCCAGACGCCAGCAAAATAATCGGCTTGTAATTCAAATCTTACTAAGTATTTATTGAATTCTGTTTCACTCATTTTTTGACGTAAAGGCATAACTTGATCCGATATTCCAAGTAAAGTTTGTACATGATGACCGACTTCGTGCGCTATAACATAAGCCATCGCAAAATCTCCCGGAGCTTTGAAAGAACTCTGCAATTCATCGTAAAACTCTAAATCAATATATAATTTACGATCTCCTGGACAATAGAACGGACCTGCCGCAGCACTTCCAAAGCCGCATGCAGTCTGTACTTGACCGGTATAGAGGACAAGCGTAGGATTTTCATATTGAAGGTCTTGTTGCTGGAATAGCTCTGTCCAAATATCTTCCGTATCGGCTAATACGACCGATACAAAATCCGCCAATTCTTTATCTTGTTCCGTCTCAACATACGGTTGCTCGGGTTCAGACACGGATGCATTATCCAGTAAATCAGTCGGGTTTCCACCCAGCAATAAAAATAAGATGATTCCCACGATACCTAGGCCACCACCGCCTAATGCAATCGCGCCGCCACCGCTTCTACCTCTTCGATCCTCCACATTGGAACTTTTCCTTCGTCCATCTGTCTTCATGACATCTCCTCCACTCGTTCTTCCAGTTTAGTGGAAGGCTTAATGAGCATGTACTTGCACTTTATTTCAACATACCCAAGTTGGTAAGGAGACAAACAAGGCGGCTGCACCAGATTATGATGAAATTATTGATAATTGACTGTTATCTATTTCACATGTTCATTTTTTCATATATACTTTATAATAGTGTCTTACATTTATGAAGGAGTGATTTTGTTGATTAGTCAGAAGTCTGTATATAATTTCAACGCGGGTCCATCAGCTCTTCCACGTGAAGTGTTGGAGAAAGCACAAAAAGAGCTAGTGGATTTTAAAAATTCCGGAATGTCCATTATGGAAATGAGTCACCGCAGCGCGGCTTATGAAGAAGTACATAATCAAGCAATCCAACGCTTGAGATCACTTTTCGCTATACCTGAGAATTATGAAGTTCTTTTGCTGCAAGGCGGAGCAAGTCTTCAATTTGCTATGATTCCAATGAACTTTCTTACTTCCGGAAAAAAAGCCGGCTACATTATGTCAGGAGCTTGGTCTGACAAAGCATTAAAAGAAGGTAAAACAATCGGCGATGTGTTTGAAGCTGCTTCCACTAAAGAAACAAACTACAATAGAGTACCATCCCTTGCGGACATCCAGTTTGATGACAAGGATGCATATGTTCATATCACATCCAACAACACGATCTTCGGTACACAATTCCAAGAGTTTCCTGACACTGGAGATGTTCCATTGATTGCGGATATGTCGAGTGATATTCTCTCAAGACCTATAGACGTCAGCAAATTCGGCATGATCTATGCAGGGGCGCAAAAGAATCTCGGTCCTTCCGGCGTAACAGTTGCAATTATCCGTAAAGATTTATTGGAAAATGCAAATGTAGAAATTCCTGCTATCCTAAAATACAGCACGCATTCTACAAACAATTCACTATACAATACTCCGCCTTCATTCGGTATATATATGTTAGGTGAAGTTTTAGGCTGGATGGAGCAGCAAGGCGGCCTTGAGCAAATCGCTAAAAATAATGAAGCGAAAGCTACGCTAATCTACGACGTCATCGATGAAAGTAATGGATTTTATACAGGACATGCTGAAAAAGACAGCCGTTCACTTATGAATATTACATTCCGTTTGGCTGATGAACAGCTTGAAAAACAATTTTTACAGGAAGCAAAAGAGGCAGGTTTCGTCGGGCTGAATGGACACCGCTCCGTAGGCGGATGCCGTGCTTCTGCATACAATGCAGTGCCGTTCGCAGCTTGCCAAGCATTACAGCAATTCATGTTAAACTTTCAAGCGAAAAATCAATAATACTAAAAAACCAGGCACTCTAATATAAGAGTGACCTGGTTTTCTAATTGAGGACTACACTAAATTCCTTTGAAAATGCTTGTTGCAGAGAACTGAAGGTCTCGACATTACTAAAATCAAGACCTAGTTCTGTCGATGCTTGCGCAATTTCTGGACGAATTCCAGTAATAGTAGACTTCGTACCAAGCAAAGCCAACACTTGTGTAATTTGATAAATCTGTTGCGCAACCAATGTATCGATAACTGATACTCCTGATAAATCAATAAATAAATGAAGGATATTGGTTTCCATACATTTTTCTGGTATGCTTTCTAACATGATTTGAGCACGCAGTTCATCCATATCTCCAATCAATGGAACGACTCCAATCTGATCCGTCAATTTAATTACAGGAGAACTCAATTCATTAATCAAACTTTGCTGCATATCAAATCTACTGTTAACAAATTTATTATATGTCTCAGCAAAATCAACATAAATCTGATCAAACGCACTGTTAATTGTCTCGCTCCAACGTACATAATCTTCAATTGTTATGCTTTCCTCATTAGCGACGTAAAATTCTTTAATTACACCCCAATAAGTTAGGCGTACTTTGCTTAATGCATCTAATACATCTTCAATTGGCGTTTTACTATTGACCCTGCTCGGTGCAACTACTGCTGCCCACTGTTTTTTATTTTTCAGAAATATTTCTTTGTCATCCAACAGACTGCTGGTAACCGTCAAATTGGTTAATCTGTTTTGTTCCCGAAGCGTCTCTTCCATTGACTGACTGGCGCTTAAAGAATAAACGGAGCCTTCCTCCACTTTTCTCATCGCAAGCCACGACTCAGTTATATTTGGAAATTCAGACAATAAGTATTCATACAGCTTAACATCAATCTCTTTCATTCTATATCCCCCACTGCTATTCTCGTTATACTTTTAACTTCTCCTTTATAGAAGAATTTGTTCATTGAATAAATACGAGTAAGCGGTTTTTTTCAAAGTCAAAAATATTCAAAATCACTCCAAGTGCAGTGACATATTTATATAAAGACTCATAGTAAATAGTTCCGTACTCTTTTTCATATTGCGCGATCATAAAAGGATAATGTTCATCATCAGGAATAGGTAGATACTTCCAAGGCCGCGGTGTATCTTTTGATTTCTCAGCATGAGCTTCATTCAATAAATTGTTAAGAAGTTCGACTTTTTCTTTCGGAAAATCAAAATACTGAATCTGCCCTTGCTCTGCGACAGGGATTAAATTCTTCCTGATCCAGTCTACAATCGGGTGTTCAATTGGAGCTCGATGAACTTCTCCAAGACTTTTCCCTAAAGTTCGGCGGCCCCTCATTTCGCTTTTATCAGCATAAACAATGTGTAAGAATTTCACAGTACGCCTCCTCAAACAGAAGATTATAGATCAACCCACTAAATAATTTAAACAGTGCCTGTACACTAATTATACAGCAGACTGCTCAAGTTTATATTACTTTTCAATACTTAGTTCCTTGGTCACCATATTCTTCAAGTAGCTCTTCAAAGCTTTTATTCTTTTCACGCTCTTTGCGTTCTTGAATTCTCTTTTCTTTATCTTGCTCTTTTTTCGTTTGCTCCGCTGCTGTAAGTTCTTGCTTGGCACTTTTTAATTTCGCCAGCATGTCTTCACTCACTAAGTCGGAAAGGGATGTGCCTACTGCTTCTGTATCCGCTTTTTGCTGTTTCGGTTGAACGTTATTTCTTTTTTTAGCCATAGTTAACCCTGCTTTCTCTTTTTTTATGTAATTTGCACTTGCTATTACGCAGCTGTAAAATTATTAAGGTTTATGGATTGCCCTATTTCTTCTTTATTACGTACAATAAGATAAGGGAGGGATGTTTATGTTTAGTTTACCAAAAAACGTTACACTAATCGAGGTCGGACCGCGAGATGGTTTACAAAATGAAAAAAACAATATCCCGACAGAAGTGAAATTATCCTTTATCCAGGCGCTGCATGATGCTGGGATAAAGGAAATGGAACTTACCTCATTTGTGTCTCCGAAATGGGTACCGCAGATGAAGGATGCGCAAGAAATAGTACAGCGAGTAAGGAAGAATGGCCGGCAGCTCGTTCTGACTCCCAATAAAAAAGGTATTCACGCTGCAATCAATGCCGGTGCTGAAAGTTTGGCTGTCTTTGTTGGTGTCAGTGATACATTCAATCAGAAGAATATTAATTGCTCCACTAGCGAGAGTGTGACTGCGCTACGACCCTTAATTCAGCAAGTAAAGCAAGATGGGCATTATGTCAGGGCCTGCATCTCGACTGCGTTTCACTGTCCGTATGAGGGCTTCATACGACCTGAACAAACAGTCGCGCTATGTAGACAATTTGTTGAAATGGGTGTCGATGAATTGAGTGTGGCCGATACAGATGGGATGGCGAACCCGTTGGCTAGTCATTCATTATTCAGTAATCTGAAAACGCAGTTCCCTGAAGTACTGATCACTGCTCATTTTCACGATACGCGAAAAATGGGTATCGCGAATATTTATGCTTCTCTACAAGCAGGCGTTGACCGCTTTGATACGTCTGCGGGCGGGCTGGGTGGCTGTCCATTTTCTCCTGGAGCTACAGGTAATGTAGCAACTGAGGATGTTTTATATTTGCTGCAGTCTTTACACATCGAAACAGGAATAGATTTGACTGGAATTTGCTTAGCTGTAGATGAAGTAGCTCCCTATCTTTCACGGCCAATTGAAACGGCTATGTATCAATTATATAAAAGGGAACAGTTAGAAAGAAAGGAGTAATTTTGTTGAAACGGAGAGTCATGTACATTACAGGTATTGTCTCAAGCATTTTCACGGCCATCTTTACTGTTTTTGGCATCTTGGTAACCAACCGGATGATGTATCTCAAAATAAAAGATTCCGAATTCATTTTGCAGCGGGAAACGCTGGCAAAACGTTTTGACCGACAATGGTACGAAACCGTTCGGAAAGATGATATTTGGATCCCTTCGCCGAATGGCTACAATTTACGGGCAGTCTTCTTACGCCCTTTGGACACAACGAGAACTGTCGTAATTTGCCACGGCGTCACTGAAAACAAAGTAAATTCCATAAAATATGCTCGACTTTTTGAGCGTCTCGGTTTTAATTCAGTGATTTTTGATCATCGACGGCATGGCGATTCTGGAGGCAAGACGACTAGCTTTGGGTTTTATGAAAAAATTGATTTAAAGGAAGTAGTAGCTGCTGTACGAAAGCGCGTAGGCAAGCGTGCATTGGTCGGCATCCATGGTGAATCCATGGGTGCGGCAACGACTCTTTTATACGCTGGGACTTATGAGGATGAGGCAGATTTCTATATCTCCGATTGCCCTTTCTCAGATTTCTCTGAACAGCTATTGCATATCATTCGAACGGAATTACCTCTTAAAACAGCGATGAGTTTGCGTATTGCCAACCTATTCTTAAAAATACGCGACGGTTACACATCGGCTGCAGTATCGCCTCGAGAAGTCATGAAATATATCGATAAACCCGTGTTATTTATACACAGTTTAGAAGATAAATTTATCCTCCCTCATATGACGGAAGAACTGTATGCGTTAAAAAAGGGCGATAAAATGATGAAACTATTTGAAAAAGGTGCACATGCGAAATCTTATAATGACAATCCTGAAGAATACTTGCGTGTTGTCCAGACATTCCTGAATCGTTTCCGACTTTCTTGACCGAACTTGAATCTTTCTCTTCATTCAGTGGTCGTTTGAACATCCACTGAGCAGAATATAAAACTACATTCAGCTCGCAACCTTTTGAGGTGGTCTTCTGCTGAATAAAAATAAAAAAACTCCGTATAAGAGGGCCATAGAGCCAGCAACGGAGTTTTTGCTTATTTTTTTTTATCAGGCTTGTCTTGTACTTTGTTCATTTGAGCCATCATTTGATTAATTTTCTTTTGTGAAGCAGATGGGCAAACAAAGTACAAACGTTGATATGACGCTATTTCTTACCAATAAAATAACCTCTTTAACTATTAAGGAAAGTATACCAGATGCCTACTTGACTTGTCTACTATTTATATCAAATGGTTAATTTTCATCTTTAAAGCTTAGCCTTCAATGTAATTTCCATCAAACCTGTACGCAACCGATTAATATTAACTACTACCATCATCTCACCATACACGTCATATTCATCATTAACTTTGACGTTTTCTCTGGCTTCTTCAATATCTGGAATGAGCATCATATAAACGCTTGTATTCACGACAATCTGTGAACCATTCATTGTGACCCTATCCATATTAACGATACTGTGCAATTCTTTTCCCGGCTGTACAATTTCCTTGTATTTTGGTCTTCCCCTACTATCAACTCCATCTGGCACTCTAATTGTTTCGCCCGGCAACTGAATCATATAATTACAATGTTGAATAGTTGCTTTATATTTAGCTCCACGCTGATTCACAACGTCCTCAACGACCATGTAAACCGCTTCCCCGATTGAAACATAGTCTCCTTGATTAAATGGCTGCAATGAATGCATATGTTTCCGGCTACTCTCTCCTAGATGGGCTTGTGTTATATAAGCTTGTTGCGGTTCATCATTAATTAAAACTTCTACTGCAATCGAATTGAAAGCGTCTTTGAGTGACTGCATACCTGTAAATTTGTTCATATCATTTTCCCACCTTTATAGATACAACATAAATGTATCTGTATTTCTGCTTTCCGTTTTCATTGCTCTAATTTTACGTGTTAGGTGATAAATTCTTTTTTGTATATTTTCACTAAATTGACTTATAGAAAGGTCATCCAATTTAATATTTTTATAGTTTTCAGGATTGTTTGCTAAACTCTCTAAAATAGAAAGCGTAGTGGTATATACCGCCTTTTGTGATTCTGGATTAGATGCCTGATATTGTGACTGAGGTTCTAGCCCATTCTCCTGTAAATAGATTATCAATTCATCATCTGTCAATTGAATCCCTTTTGTCTCTAATTTTATTCTCTCCATATTATTCATTTTCTTCTTTCCCTTCATCTGATATTTGCTGTAAATACTTTGTGAGTTGTGCAGGTAGCGGCACGCCTATATGACCTAAATTTTCTATGATTTCTAAGCCAATTAATCCAATAAAAAATAAGATAGTAACCGATCTGAATAGAAGGTCACTACCTGTTAATAGATCAGCCATGTTTGCCATGATGATGGCTAGTATGATGCCAAACTTTTTAATAAAATTCTTATAACCGTTCACGCTGTCGATTTCTCTCATAGTGATTGCTTTCAGGAATGAAGTGACAATCTCAATAATCATGAATACGACTAGCACCGTCAATGATATGTGCCAACCTCCCACTAGGAAAGCAAGCCATGAGCCGATTACTGACAGTAAAAATAGTAATTTTTCCATATTATAAAATCCTCTCGAATTGTAAAACTTTCCTTTTGCTCCATAATAAAAAGCCACATCATTTAGATGTGACTCAGAGTATTAATTATGGTTTATAACCTTGTGAGCTTTTCACCCTTGCCATATTGCCTTGACCTTTTTTATAAGTTCGGTTCGGTATCTCTGCAATCACCATTAAATCAAACGTTCCATAATTTACAAGGTGATCATAAAGGGCAGCAAAAGAGTCTCTACCAAAATAAAGATACCAAGAATCGGAATAACCTCCATCGAAAGGTGTTAGTTTAGCACAAAACAAGTCTTTTTCATTCGTAAAACCATAATTGTAATAGTCACAGATTTCAACTGTACCCTCCAAATAAAATTGTTCACCAATATGATTGCTCATATTGTACTGTACTTCCTTTGCTGTTAGGTTTACGTCTCTTTGATTCATAAATGAATATCGTCTATCTTCTATTGCAATACTTTCTTCTTCATTACTTGCCGCTACCGTTTTAACAATTTTATCCTCATCATAGTTTCCGCTTCTCAAATTAGCATTACCAAAGCGTTTTTCTAATTTATTGTATTGTTCACTATAGTCTTCAAAAGCCGTTCCTTCTGTTTCACCTGTAAGATTTGCTATACCAACCAATAATGAGGTTACTTGTAATTGAAGTATTTCCTTATAGATTTCATTTTCTGCATCTGTCATGTCTGCAACATCTTTCCCTAGTAATGAATTAATATTATCCGTTTCAATTGATTCATTACTTTTCGTGGAGTTGTCAATATACAGTGTAGTTTGAATAGCATTATCCCAAAATTCTTGACTTACATCTTTAGGTTTGTTTGAACAACCAACTAATAGAATCGTTATCAATACACTAGCTAATATAACCCTTTTCATATAACACTCTCCTGTAGTAATATTATCATGATTCCATACTACCATATGAAGAATAAGAATTGGAAGCTAATTTCAAAATAAATACATCTTTATAAATAGGTTCATCTAATTTAATAGCTATTCTATTCTGTAAGGCGTTACAGATGTTAGATGGAGAATCACTCTAGGACATTAATAGGAGGCGTTGTAGAGCATCCTGACAAGCCAGAATGGAAGATGGAAGGTTATAAATGGAATATAAGGAAAAACCTGTGCGTGAGAAAATTGATATGGTATGCAATTCTATTTTTATGTTAGAGTGGTCGTATATTTACTCACCTTTAACACTCGCACACGTATCTTTATGCATGAACGACCATATAAAAAAAGAAGTAGCGTAAGCCACTCCTTAGATTAATTTCATCCAAACGGTTTAAAATTGCGTTGTGTTACTCCTAATTCTTCTTCTCTCAATCCAATATATCTTCTAGTTACTGCCTGAGATGAATGATTAAATATCTCGCATAGGTCAACAATGTTGTTATATGCCTTATAATATTGATAGCCATAAGTTTTGCGTAGTGTATGTGTTCCAATCCAATCCCATTCCAGATAATCAGCCGCTTTTTGTAACGCTCTGTAAGCTTGTGTAGTTGTGATGTAGCCACCTTTTGCTGATGGGAACAAGTAGCCCTCTGATGCCATATTTTCAAGGTAGTCTGCTATATCCGCCATGATGTTATCGAGGTAGACAGTACGAGGCTTCTTAGTTTTACCTTCCTGTATTCGCAAACTACTTTTCCCTTTTACGTCTTCAATTCGTAGTTTTACCAAATCACCTATCCGCAAGCCTGTTGATATACCTAAATTGTAGAGTAGTACATTCCTGTCTGCCGTTTTTGGGGACATTTTGCGTATAGCTTCAATAAACTCAACATGTTGCTCCAATGTTCTTATAGGTTGAACATTTTCCACACTCTTTGTCATAGTAGTTACGCCCTTTCCAATGTACGGTTTTTTATGTTAATACAACTTTACCATACATTAGAAAAGAACACAACGAATAAACGTTAATAATACTACGTTTATGATGTATGGTTTTTTAATTTCCTTACATTTGATTAGACTCCATACAATTATACATTAAGCAGGAAATCAAGCCATTAACAAAATGAAATTTCATCTCTATTTTTTATTTTTAAATATGAATGACGGTTCATTATATAACAGGCGAGAAATTTTCAATATATACACTATCTCACTTTTCCTTGTACCTATCACGTTTCCATTCAAGTTTCCCCTATCCCTTTTCCTATTATTTAATATTATTCTTCCTTATTACTGTCTACCATATTATCCCCTATCGTTCCCTCTGACTGTAATCTTTGCTTTTCCATTTCCACATCTTGCACATAAGGATTATTTTCTAAAAGTGTATCAATACTGATTCCACTCATTTCTCTCAATTTCTGCATATTACTAATAATTTCTCCCTCGTTCATTGGAATATTATAGGTAAATGTCGTATCAATTGAGTAAAATTCATCATCTGACATTTTAAACCCTCTAAATTCTAATAGAGTCCGTACCTTACTAAACCTTCTATTGAATCCATGCTTTAGATGGCTCTCGTTCTGGTTGGCTTTCACTTCACTTAAACTGAATAATAGCTTGACTGTCTGCTCACTCACGTTGCTGATCTGACTGTCTCCAAATGCTACGGAAGGCGTTGCAGACACCTGCATTAACGTATCGAATAGAGTCTTATAAAGTGAATTAAATGTGTTGCTGTCCATCTTACCTGTCACTAAGGAGAATGAAGCCCCATCGTCCAAATTGATACCCTGCCCTACTATATTCTTATCCATCTCACCTTTTAACTGTTGCCCAGATACGACCGGAATAGGATTTAAGAAGGTTGCAAATGCATCAAAATACTTGCTTACCAAAATTTCAATAGCATCAAGAATACCCTTCCAATCCTCTAAGTCACTTCTACCTTCACTGTTACCAATCAAATCATTACTAGAATAGATTACAGGCAATCCAGTTAATGAAGCATACTGAGCCGTTAATTGTAACCTACCCTTTACGCTCTCATACTCCTGTACTTTCTCTTCATCATAAACTGTATAATAATCTTTACCATTCCAACTGTAAAACTGAATCAGTGAAATCAGTTCATTATGTCGGTTGTATACAGGGGTATATTGTGAAGGGTCAATGATCTTACTGGTAATCCTACCTTTATCGAGAAAAATATATTCTGCACACTGTCCATAACATAATAGTTTCTTTAAGATTTCAGTGTTCTTCAAATTAAACTTTGCTCTCTTACTTACCTCATTCAGTTCATCTGCTACCCTTTGCTGTCCTACTACCACCACATCATGCCGCAACAAGAAGCTTGTCTGCCAATTAATCAACTGTCTGGCTAGGTTAATAACTATCTTACGTGGCTCTACAAGTACCCCATTATGATAGAACGGCGCACGTTGTAAAATATCATGATTCCCATCAAGGTAACTTTTATTGGCTTTCACCTTCTGTATTCTTTGAGCATTAGATACACTATTCACTTCTTGTAAAAACCAATCGGCTCTGTTACCGTGTGCTTGCTGTATATATTCTTGTAAATTCATATATTCCATTCCTTTCAATCTACATAGTATTTGTTCATTTTCATTGCTTGGACGGCTAAACATGCTGAAATTACGCTGTCATCATGATGTAAGCTACTATTTCCACGCTTATTTCCTGTTTTACCGCCTTCTGACTCTACAAATAATTGCATCTGCTGTAATGTCTGCTGACTATCAATATTGATTAATCCTTTTTCAAACGACTCTTTGAAATCAGATACAAAAATAGCTTTTGTTTTCTGAGAAGTAGTAAGCCCGATCTGAGTAGAACGTACTCCACGCTCATTGAAGATTTTCTGCTTGTACAGGTTCATATATTCATGGTCTTTTCTTAAACGCTCAATGCAAGGCAATCCATAACTATTTCTCTCCACGCACAAAAAAGCATATCCATAGATACGCCCTAAATCGTTCAATATCTCAGCAAACTCATATACAGGTACTTTATTGCTTGTAAAATGTAATACTTCCTGTCCATCACTATCTAAAATGGTTAAAGTTGAACTATCTGTATTGCCACCACCACCACTAGCAACGTCTGCACCGCCCCAATAACGCATATTCGGCACTGGTAGATGGATTATATCTAATCCCTTACCTATAAACTTTACAAGGTATTCAGGGAAGTCCACAATGCCCTGTATTACGTCCTCACGGCTTAGAGGTTCAATAGTATTACTCATACGACTCAGCACCTTAGATTGATCGAAAACGCTGTTTCCGGTGCTTATAAATGATTGCATGGCATTAGCAGGGTATTCCTGGTAAAACTGCTCTACGCTTTCCATGTCCATTATCTTCCACCTACGCCACGCAAGCATATTTAAGTTTGCTCCTGCTTCAAATAGAGACAATTCTTCATCGTCCAAATCCTCTTTGCTCATACGTTTTCCTTTGTTAGTGGACTTATAAAATTCCATTGCTTGTTCATGGTCATATTTGAATTGTTTCTTATATAATTTATGATAAAACGGAATGAATACAGGAATGTACTTGGATTCACCTTTCATGGCTGCTGTATATAATTTAAAGAAATGATTTCCTGTACCGTTACTTGTTGTTTCTATCGTGCATTGACTGTTAGCACCTTTTGCTAGGGACTGTTCTAAACTCAATAATTGTTGCTCTTGTGATTGCCAAAAGGCGAATTCTGAGCAATGAATATAAGTATAAGTTGATCCACGTCCAACGGACTTACTCCCAGCGGTTACACTACTAATTTTACTTCCATTACTAAATAGCAGTTCTCCCCTGTTATCTCTCTTCACACTAGGAAATAGACCCTTGTAGCGTTCTCTAGGAATGTAATCATTAATACGTTTCAAGGTATCAAAAAGTGACTTTGCGGAATCACTCTTATAAGATATAATTATTATATTTTCATTTTCCATTGTTAAAGCTCTCCACAAGGCACGTCCTAGCACAAATGTAGAAATTCCACTTTGTCTGGCTTTTCCTACGACTATAAAACGATTAGTTTTCATCAACTTTTCAATATCCTTCTGAGCTTCATTAATTTCAAACGGAATTACATCATTATTATTATCTGTAATAAATAAGAAATTCTTAGCAAATAACTCAAAGTCATCAAATATCATCTTAATTTTTTGTTGAGGTGTAAGTAACTTCTTTTTAGTCATAATCAATCAAGCTCCAAATCATCAAACATATCATCATTTGGATTTTTCTTATTATTTTCCCTGTTTGCTGCTTTGATCTCCTTTTGCAACTGCAACATTAATTTGACACTTTGCACGTCGCCCTCCTTTGCTTTCTCCACTGTGGCAAGATATACGTCCTCAATGTCATTAGCAAATTTGGTCTGTAAATATAGATTGGTCAATCCTAAAAACTGATTGCTATTTTCCCACTTAATATATTCTGAAAGTGTTTTTACTCCCAGAATCTCACACAATCGTTCAGGTGTATGTTTCTCTTTACTTTTGTCATATTCCAGATTAAATCTCCATCGTGCATACGTTTTCTTCTTAGGACTTAATTTATTAATTGCCTTGTATATATCCATATTTCATCTTCTCCTTTTTGATTTTATTGAACACAAAAAAGGATGAGCAAACGCCCACCCTGTTCATGAATTAATCTTTTTATAATCCTGACGGCATCTGATTCTCTAAATCCAACTCCCACATATAGCATTCATTAAGTTCTTGTATTTCAAGCTCACGGTGTATTTGCTCAATTTGCTTGAAGTCTTTAACGGTAGCATCAAAAAAGTCTCCTAGTTGCTCCTTTACGTCTACAACTGACTTATCTACACTCATTTCATTTTGATACTGCTCCAGTCTCTCGATATGACGTGACAATAACAATACTGTCATATCTCCCCAGTGACCGCTTTCCTTTTTTAATTGGATTGGCAAGTAGTAGTCCATATCAAAGCTATGCAAATAATTGGCAAAATCATTTGAAAATGACTTTTTTAGTGATTTCATTAATTCCGTATCAATTTCTCTTTTTGCTAGTTCGTCTAACTCTAGCAAATAGCAAGTATTCAAGTAGTAGAAACGTTTCCAGAAGTAGGTAGAAATTTTGTAATTTTTGTTGCTATGTCGATATGTGATTGATCTCTGGTTGAAATGTCTCCAAAAAGAATCTTTTACAGGTGTAAGAATTTGAACCTTTAAGCCTTCTACATCATCTTCATTGATAAACTCTATTTTCGACTGTTCATGGAATTGCGTTACATCATATTCTAGTTGTAAACCATCTCGAACGGCTTTGAATATTTCTGTCATTCGTTCATTTTTTGGTTTTTTAATATGACTAAAATATTCATACAGACTTGAGCCATGATATTTCAAAATCTCTTTTCTAGTTTCTTTCATTTTTTTATACTTTTCCTCTGGTACAACGTCATATACAACTGTAGTAGGATTGTCTTTGTTAGGCTTACCTGCAATATAGTAAGTCGTAACTTTTACACCTTCCATACTTTTAAAGGCTTTTTGAATTAGTGCCTTTTGTACGTTGCTGATTGCTCGGTTAAACTCGTCTACAATCTCATTTGGCTTGAAGAACTCATTTTCGTCCATATTATATTGCTTTTTGAGATGTTCAACTGATTTCTTTTCATATTCAGTAGATGTATCTACTTTTGGCAATCCTAATAGATAAGCCCACTGGTTATAGCTCAGACCATACTTATACTTTTTGATTTCATCATATTTTGTCGCTACTGTATCGGCTATAACGCTAATAAGCATCATTTCAGCGTCTGATTGTTTATATCCATTAGTGGAATTTCCAGTGATCCGTTCAGTAGGTTCATCTTTCATACCGGATAGAATAACCCTACCTTGTTTACCCCCACTGGTGACTTCCACATTCTCATAAAATCGCTTCATTTCTTCTTTTAATGTCTTCTTTTGATTGGTAGCAAGTTTTCCATTTTTCAAGAAACTATCTAATCTCTTTTGTGCATTCTTAACATCTTTATCAACGCAAAATCCCAACGCTTCTATAATTGTCATAGTCGTTTTTTCCACTTTCATAATTCTCCATTCATATTTTTCTATAATTTATTTGGGGACAAACTCACTGTATATATAAATAATACCTTCATATAGAGTGAGTTTGTCCCCATTTTAATTTGCTACTGAACACGTTCTTTCTTTCCCTCTTTTTGTCCATTCTTTCAAGCTAGAACTCAATTTCTCATTAATATTAAATAACCAAATTGTCTTTTTCGTCTTATTGTGTACTGTCACACTAAAAGGCATTTGTCCATTCTCTAGCAAGAATTGCATTAAATTGTAACTGTAACATTCGTAGTATTTTTTTCTCATATTCCAATTCTCCTATTCTGTAAATTTTATTAGTGAGAGCGGTACGCTTGAACAGCGAGTTGGAGAATCCAACTTGCTAGGCACTTGAACTTGTTCATATAAAGATTAATAGTATAAGTGCCACTAGCGTGCGGAATCAAAAGCGATTCCTTGCTCTGCATCCCAAACAAGTTTGGGCTGACAGTAACTATAATTTATCTCTACTGTATCTTATATAGAAGGAACTCTTATTTTGCAACGCGAAAATTATATTCTTTTAAAACTTTTTGCAATTCATCTGTCTTTAAATAGAGAGTAAAAGTATTTCCATCACGGATTGATTTCGCTTTTAACAAATAGAAAATACCATTCTCCTTCAAGTATTCTGATAGAATCCGTGTGTAACAGAAGAAGAAATCATTGCTTGTAAGTTGTTGTTCCATATCTCATGCACCTCTCTTCTCTTTAAATGTTGAAAGACTAATTTGATTCCTGTATGTGAAAGCCATACTGAATGTGTTATCTAACATCTGCTTGTTCAGTTGTCTTGCTTCAATTTCCTGAGTATCAAATCCACCAATTACAGTAAATTCACCTTCTGGCAATTCCACTGGAAAGCCTAAATGCTCACCAATCCACTCTAAATTTAATCCTGAAAATGCATATGGATTTTTACCAGTAGGATTGAATGCCAATTGACCATTATTACGCAAGACAATTCCTGTATCTAATTCATGGGCAAACTTGAAGTCATTGAAATCAGACTGTGAATATTTAGTAAGTAAATCAATTAGTTCAGTCATTTCTAGGCGTTCTAACCATTCAGCCATGATGTATTGATACTTAGGGTTACGCCATCCCATGTAGGCTGAATCAATGCACAAGAGGGTCATCATACCTTCTTCTGTTTTGGGTAGTGGAATATCATATAAGCTCCATGCCGTGACCAATGAGGATAGATTATACTTCTTGAAATACTGCTCGTTGCTGATATTAAGAGCATTATTTAGATTGACGCTATCAGGGTTTTTAAATCCATTTGACGATGGCATGACTAGGTGATTGCAGAACGTATAGCCTTTATTTAGCGCCAAATCAGCCCCAATTGACAGACGTTTATCTGATTGATCTAAAGTGGCAAATTTATTGAATGAGTAGAAATGATTAATCTCATAGCCAAATAAGTGTTTTAATAAATTGGCTAGTAGTAGTGAGTCCATATCGTTGGTTAGTGTGAGGTTGCGATTCTGTTTAATTTTCGCCCACTGGGGCATTAAGTCTTTGATTTTCTTCTGCATAATATAATGAAATGCAAAATAGTTCCTTTAGTTTGTTGCTTCCTTTTTCTCACGTAGTTTCTTAAAAACTAACGAAAATAACCGAATAATCGGCTGCTTGCATAATTGAGAAAAAGGAAACTAATTTTTCATTTTCATCTGTTCAACTCCATTCTTATTTGTGATTTATTTTTTAACAATGATTCGTGGTGAACCAGAGCTTACCAATCTTGCTTTTTATTAAGTTTTCTAAAACCGTGTAAAGTTATGATTAAAAATACTGACCAGATTAAAGTTTGAAATAGTGCGTTGATTAACATAAATGACATATTATTCCATCTTCTCATTTAGATTTATATTTAGCTAGGACATAATGTATCTATCAATAATTGCTGATAAATTCTTTATATTTCTGTACCTTGTTAGCGTCCATGTTTGTTTTGTCATTTTCATACAGTGACAATAAACCGATACTGCAAGAACACGCCTGAGCCAATTGTTTGAGCGTGATTCGTTTATTTCTACGCATTAAAAAGTATTCAATTTTCTGCATTTTGTGACTCTCCTTCTTCTCATTAAAATTTTTAACTAATGGATAATAAAAAAGCTCCTACTCAATTAAGAGTAAGAGCTAGTTATTGTTAATTATTCAGTAATTTCAAATGAAACTGCTGCCTTTTCATTCAGCAACGCAATTCCTACCTGTGTCTCAATATAAACAGACTGCTTAGAGCCGCTTGCACTTTCTGGCTTGCCGTTAATTGGAATTAGTACAGGCATCTCAATATATTCAGGATTAGCAATAAACATTTTACCTTGTCCTAATTCTTCCGTTAAAACAAAAGTTACTGTACCAAATACAGTTGAATAAACCTCTGCGTCAAATCCTAGGAATTTTTCACGCGCAAGGAATACAACCTCTTGTGAATCTGTAAGAGACTTCTTCATTCGAGCAGGTAGGAAAGCAACCATATTCTCTGATACACCTGCATCATAAAGTTTTTCTACTGCTTGCTCAAATTGAACATCAGTGAACTCAGTACCTGTTAGTTTGTGATCCGAATCAATTTGCTCTAAGATGCCAGAAGCATGATATGTGCCAGTTACTGAATCGTAAGAGCCTTCACCGTGAATAAGCTTATTTTCAATTCTGCGCTTAATAGCCTTTGTCTTTGAATCAACTTCTTTAGCCAAAAGGTCGCTAATACCATGATGAGATGATGCCTGAGCAGTGTTGGATACTGTTGCTGTGTTCGCAAATAGTTCCAAATATACCTGTTTAGGTGTACGAGTATCTTTAGCATAAGCAGGCGCATCTCCGCCCTCTGGAAGCGTTACGGCTGAATTGGTGATTTCCTCCTGTACCCATCCGTACAGTGGTGCTGACGCACGAATTGTTTTAGACAACAAGAATGTTGTGAACGGATTTCCTTTTTTATTAATCTCAACTAGTACATCTTTCAAATCAATAATATTATCTTCTACTTTAAACATATATAATTTCCCCATTCTGTTTTTGTATTTTTATTTGTTCAATAAGAAAAACACTCTTCAACGTTTGCCGAAAAGTGCTTTAATCATACTTTTTGTATCGCCTTTTTCTTTTGCTACATTGTAAGAGTCTTGCTTTAAATTATCTTTCGGAACATAACCTGCTGAAACCTTTGCTTCATTTTTAATACCATTCACAATGGCTGTGAGCTTCTGTACAGCGCTCTCTAGCTCTTCTGGTGTACTTACATGAACAATGTCTTTGAACGCTTCTAACCCATGTTGTGATAGTGTGAGAGTGACCTGTTTAGAAAATAAATTATCTAGCTTATGATTGAGTTCTTCAACAAGCCTCTCATTCTCTTTTTGTGTCTGTTCCATTTCGTCAACTGTTGGCGCTTCTGCTTCTGGTGATTCAGGCTGCTGCTCAGTGACCTCTACTTCTTCAACTTCTACATTTTCAGTTTCCACTTTCTTCTTCTCCTTTGCCTGTTGGCATGTTTATTTTGTTGCTATCGCATGAGCGACAACTATCTTAAAATTATTTATTGAAATATTTTACTGATGGGCATAAAAAATAGACGTGCTATATGGCAGTAGCACGCCCTGAGCAATTATAAATAGTAAACAAACTAATATAAACGTGAATATGGCAACCACTATTCTAGGAGTTTTAATGGAAACCAAATTATTTATATTAAGTAAAAATCCCCTACACCATCCTCATATATACTGCAAAGTGTGACATTTTAAGAAGACCAATCATTAATTTCTGCCAATCCTAATATAAGTTGCTCTTTATAATCTAACCCAGAAAATGTTGTATATTTCTTAGAACCTTTCGACATTTCTTTTTGTTTGTCTCCTGATAAGACTTCTGAATTTCCATCTTGTTTAGATAAATAGTACCCGAGAGTATCCATACACTTTATGGTATCTGGATCGAACCATGTTTCTCTAAAATATTCTTCTACTGTCATAGACTCATTATGGAATATCAACTTCTTTTCCAGTAATTCATCAACCGCTTTCTTTTTGCCCTCAACCTTTAAATTCATATCTAAACTGAATGATTCATGCGCCACCTGTAATTTCATATATTATCCACCCACTTTTTCTATACGGTGCAGGCGCTGTCTAAATGTATCTCGATTAATCTCCATCTTATCAGCAAAATATCTTTTATTAATGCCTATAATAAATCCCTCTTTATCAAACGTGAAAGGGTCTGTATTCTTTAGTTCAATTTCCTTTACAATCAGATCAATCAATTCGTCTATAAATTTTACTTGCCCCTTAGTGAGCAATTCTTCCTTCACCTTCAATAAACTCTTTATATTTTCATTGCTCATTTTATAATCATTCACATGATAGATTTCATTTTTAATTCTAAATGTACGGCTGTTGAGCAACTTAGATAATTTTGTATAAGTTCGTCTGATTGTACTAACTCTAATATATTTCACCAACTGTTTATCATCTAACTCTAAATTGACAAGTGGAAGAACTTCATTCAGCGATTCACTTATAAGCGGTACAATTTCATCATAATACTTCTGCTTTTCTCTATTAATTTCAGGTAGAATAGCAACCCACTTCTCATAGATTTCAAACCACTCAAAACTATCCCAGTAGCCTAAATCATCCTCAATCTGCTTTAATTGTCCGTCTGTAATCTTATCGAGCATATCAACGGTATAATGCATGTCCATTTTTAATAATTGGAAGTACAATGTATCAATTTGTTCGTCATCATCTTCAAAGCCTTTTCTAAGTGCATATGCTTTCTTTGCATGTTTCTCTAAAACAGATTTCAAAGCTATTGCTACAAAGTATTCAGGTAACTCTTTTGCTACGGTCCTTTTTGGTCGCCATCTATATTTATCTAAGTTATCTCCATAGACTACAATCTTGTATGATAATTTAAGATCAACTACATTATCAGACAAAGCAAGCGAAATTAATTCGCCTGCTAAATCATATTTTCCATCGTTGTGGAGGATGATCTTCTGTTTAAAGTTCAATATTCATTCTTCTCCTTTTGGTAACTCGTAATAATAATTTCCACTGCTTAATTCTTCTCCATGTCCCCCACCATCTTCATGCTCAATCATTCTAAAAAATGTCCATCTAACTTCAATATCTTTTTTTCTTTCAATGAAATCCCATGTTCTAATGATGTACTCCGTATCTTCTTTTTTGAGATAGATTCTGTCCATATCCCAATAATCAATAATATAGTTTTCATCACCATTTACCACATCACGAACAAGATCAATCATTGGCTCAGGAATGTCAATCATATGCTCAATTTCTTCAATTTTTTCAGGATTATCCACTTTCCAATACTCAACTGCTTTTGAAAGTACATCCTCATAATTAGCAGACACAAATTCTGTTACCACTCTATCAAACTCACCTGTAAGTTCTAACATATATTCTGCAATCTGCATTTCTTTCTCTTTGTCGGTAAAATCCTCACGCAACTTTGTTTCGTCAATAAATCCTAATAAATGTTGCTCCATAACCTCTGACACATTTGGAAATCTTCTCATTTACCATCTTCTCCTTTGTGATTAAAATATTTTAATAAAAGAACTGTTTTACAAATCATCCTGATTGTGTTCTTTTTCATACTCCTGATACTTTTCATTCAGTAGCTCAAGCATCCCATCATATCCCCAAACACTTGCGTTCTCTATTTCTTCTTTTGTCACAACTTCTCTTTGCATTAATATAGTGAAAGCTAAAGAAGCAACATGTTTCAAATTTTTCTCCATAACAATCTTCTCCTCCGAACAAGTTTTTATTGGTTTGACCTTATTTGACCTTTCGCTATCAGTATGAATTATCAGTAAAAATAATGCAATTTATTTGCAACGTTCTTTTACTTGACATTTGATTAGACGCTTTTTTACTTTGGTTGAGTGGTATGGAAAACGGCTTTGGTCGCAAAGTTGTTGCCTACGTTTCAAGATTAAAAAATAGTCAAGAAACATAGGCAATCAACGCTATTTTTAACTTTGTCTATCGGGTTATGGTATCCGTTTTCGTATAGCCCTTGTTTATTGAGGAATATTCTTCCCTTCGTCCTACTGCGTCAGACAGCCCTAGCAGTGGTATGTGGACAACTTGCGAGCGTATCTGCTCCTGTCTCTCCTTCATCAGCACTTTAAGGTAGCTTTCACCCTTCAATGACAGCAGAAAACAAGGAGTCTGCTAGTTGTCATCTATCCCCATTTTATGCAGTGGAAGGGGCATGTCCTGACGTAATTTATTAAAGTGTGCTTAACGGCTGCTCACACTGACAAATCCTGACCTAAAATAGGCATAGTTAAATAAGCTTGCCATTATCCTAATTTTTTGGTAGGATTAAAATTAACAAGTCAAGATTCACCGTATTCAGTTGTGGTGGGAACAAGGTCTTGATTCGGGCATATGTTGTCGCATATGTCCTTTTTTGTGTTCTATTTCTCGTTGTCGTAGTGAGTATGGTATTTCTCCAATTCCTCAATAGCATTTTGAATACAGGTGATAGCATCTGTATCTTTATAGCCATCAGTTGAGTGATCGAATGTATTGAGCCAATCTTTAAGGTCATCTATTACGTTATTCATTTTTTAGCCCTCCCTAGATTCATCAAGGGGCTTGTATTCATTGCTTTCTCTTCTATCTGCAAATCAGTCATACTGCTCAGATAACGCTGCGTTGTGCCTATATCGCTATGTCCTAAAAGTCGTGATAATGTATAAACGTCAATATCATTAGCAATACATGTAACTGCATAAAAATGCCTGAAAGAATGCGGAGAAACACGCTTACCTGTTATGCCCGCTCTTTCCCCTGCTTCCTTCACAACTTTATCCAGTGATACGTGACTCAAATAATCACCTTGATAAGAAAGGAAATAATGATCGGATTTCACAATTTTATCCTCAAAATATTTCTTCTTCATACGTTCATACCTAATGAGAATCCGTTTCAAAGTAGGGCTAATATAAACCACTCTTTCTTTATTTCCTTTACCATTTACAAGAATAGAAGTATCACGAATGCTTTCATTCGTTAACCCTCGTAACTCCATTGCCCGCAGACCGCAATCAGCAAGCATGGCTACAATTGATTTATTTCGGCATTCATAGAAGTTTTTATAACTAAATGAGCTAATCATTTTGGCTACCTCTTCTTGTGTGAACCCTTCCAATACTTTTTTTTGTACTTTTGGTCTGTCCACTTTTCTCATTGGATTATCCTCTATATATTCCTCTTTAATGCACCAATTAAAAAAGGCAGAAATAAGTTTCATTTTTGCTACTATTGATTGTGGTTGCAAGCCCTGTTTTTGCTTGAATCTAAAATAAGCTCTTAAATCATGTACAGTAATTTTCTCAATTTCTGTGGTAGCTCTTTTTTCTTCAAGATACGAACATAAATGACCTAATTCATGTGTTTTATTGGTGATTGTTTGCTTGGATAAGTTTTCTGCTTTCGCATGGTAGATATGTTCTTCAATCAAATCGCTTAACAACAACAAAAAGACCACCTCCCCTGATTTAGTTTTCATCAGTTAAAGTGGTCTTTTATTGGATTGAAAATAGAAAAAGGAATAGGTTGGAATGATAAACCTGAGCAATAAAAATGCTTGTCTACCCATATCCTAATTAACCCTAAACCTTGTCATATCACCGTTTTTGCTTATTTTTTTTTATCAGGCTTGTCTTGTACTTTGTTCATTTGAGCCATCATTTGATTAATTTTCTTTTGTGAAGGTTTTTGTCCCATTTGCATCATCATCATACGTAGCATTTGTTCATTGATCGGTGGATTTTCCTTCAAATAATTCATCATATATTTACGAGCGATGAAAAAGCCGAGTGCTACCCCGCCTATCAATGCGACGACGATTAAGACAATCGCTAGTACTAAATTCATTGCTGCTATACCTCCTTCACTAAAAATAGTTCGATTACATACTACCAAGAAGGATTATACAACATAGCAGCAGTGAATAGCAATGACTCTTCATAAATTATGCGGAAATTTTTACATTACGACATCTTCTAAGAGCATACGCTCTGAATATTTAACCGGCTTCAGCCATCCACATTCCTCTTGCTCATTCATTACCGCGAAAAATCGATCCGTCGAACTAGAAAGCGCAACAAATAAATCTAAATCTAACATCCTGGAGCCTTGACAGTAAACCTGTATGCAGTGAGTGCCCATTTTAATGAAAACTTCGCCTTTAATTAGATGTGTCAATCGATATTCATTATGATAGGAGTCCAATTCATCGAAACTTTTTCCCAATTTACGTTGGATCAATTGATCCAGTTCCATTTCATTTAGCCGGTCACATAAATATTCAATCTCTTGATAGTTCGTCGAAGGACCCATGGCTAACAAATCAAACAATAAGCGTTCACGTCCCATTATGAAGGATTGATATTCTGCCTTAATCTTAAAAATTTCATATTTCCTCATAGCGAACACCTCCTAGAACCTATGATAGAGCTTGTCCCTTCAAAATCATGTCACATTGCGGAAAACTTCCTCACTATTATTGTCGGAAAGTTACGAATTGAATTCGGCGATATAAAACAAAAAACACATCTCTCAGTCAGATAACTAAGAGATGTGTGGAGTGCTTTACTTATTGATCTAGCAATTCTTTCATTCGCTTCACAACATTGTCAACAGTAAAGCCATATTTTTCAATAACTAGATCACCAGGTGCACTTGCGCCGAATGTATCGATTGCCAAAACGGAGCCTTCGTCGCCTGTATACTTATGCCATCCAAGGGAAGCTCCCATTTCGATAGCCAATCTTTTCTTCACTTGCTTTGGAAGCACGGAATCTTTATAAGCCTGATCTTGTTTCTCAAACAGATCCCAAGACGGCATGGAGACTACGCTGACGTCAATGTTTTGTTCTTTCAGCGCTTGCTGTGCTTCTGCCGCGAGGCTGACTTCGGAACCACTCGCAATCAAAATACCGTCCGCTTGTTCTTTAGAAGCTGGCGATACGATGTATGCACCTTTTTGTACAGAGTCCATAGCCAGTTCTTTAGATTTTGGCAACACTTTCAGGTTTTGTCTAGATAGTACTAGAACCGTTGGTGTGTCTTTTGAAGAGACGGCTGCATACCAAGCTGCAGACGTTTCATTACCATCAGCAGGACGAATGATTGATAACCCTGGCATAGCGCGTAATGAAGCCAACTGCTCGACTGGTTCATGTGTAGGACCGTCTTCTCCTACCGCCACACTATCATGTGTGAAAACGTACGTTACGGGCAAGCCCATTAACGCAGACAGCCGAATTGCCGGTCTTACATAGTCACTAAATACGAAGAACGTACCACCAAAAACAGAAACTCCGCCGTGTAAAGCCATACCGTTCAATGCAGTTCCCATTGCAAATTCCCGAACACCAAACCAAATATTGCGACCTTCATAGTTCTCAGAAGAGAAGTCTCCTGCATTTTTGATAGATGTTTTATTTGATCCTGCAAGGTCCGCACTTCCGCCAAATAAAGATGGTAAAGTTGAAGCCAGCGCATTAATGGATTCTCCTGAAGCTGAACGAGTAGCTACGGAAGCTCCTGCCTCATAGATAGGCAAGCTTTCTTTCAAGTCAGCGGGAAGTTCATTGGCAATTGCTTTTTTCAACTGTGTTGCCAATTCCTTATGTTCGTTCTCATATTGATCAAACAATTCATTCCATTGTTGTTCTTGTTTAACACCCAGTTCTTCGGACGCTTCTTTGAAACGGTCATATACTTCTTCCGGAACATGGAAGTCTTGATCAAATGTCCATTTATAGTACTCTTTTGTTAATGCTAATTCATCTTCGCCAAGCGGTGCACCGTGCGCATCTGCTTTACCAGATTTATTCGGTGAACCATAGCCGATGACCGTTTTCACTTCGATAATTGTAGGACCGCCCGTTTTTCCTTTAGCTTCTTTAATGGCTTCAGATAGTGAATCGATGTCATTGCCATCATCCACGCGCAAGTAATTCCAACCGTAGGATTCAAAGCGTTTCTTAATATTTTCAGAGAAGGACATACCTAAATCGCCGTCAAGAGAAATATCATTGCTATCATAAAGTACAATCAGCTTGTCTAATTGTAAGTGACCAGCTAATGAGATCGCTTCGGCAGCAACGCCTTCCATTAAATCACCATCTCCGCAAAGCGCATATGTGTAATGGTCAACAATATCAAAACCAGGTTTATTGTAAGTTGCGGCTAGATGTTTTTCCGCCATAGCCATTCCCACAGCCATTCCGATACCTTGACCTAATGGACCAGTAGTCGCTTCCACACCTACTGTATGGCCGTATTCTGGATGTCCAGGTGTTTTAGAATCCCATTGTCTGAAATTCTTAATGTCATTAATCGTTAAGCCATAGCCACTTAAATGCAGTAAACTATACAACAGCATAGAGCCGTGACCAGCAGATAGCACAAAGCGATCTCGGTTAAACCATTGCGGATTTGTTGGATTATGGTGTAAAAACTTTGTCCATAAGGTATAAGCCATTGGAGCCGCACCCATCGGTAATCCCGGGTGACCTGAATTTGCTTTTTCAATCGCATCGATTGATAATGTTCGGATTGTTGTTATTGCCAGTTGATCGATTTTTCCGGTCATTCTGTACATCCTTTCCGTCCTGTCTCTTCTGATTATTTTTATAAGTATTCCTTCTACAGTGTAGTCAATTACTTAATGAATTACAATATTAATCAGCAGTTGAGACTTAATTTAACGGCTTTTGGTTCTCTCTTGCTTCCTTAACCTTTTCAGGAGTTACATCATTTCCTTCTGCGTCGATCACTTTTACAGATTCAATTGTTTCACGCATGCTTGAACGGAAAGTTTCCAAGTATTCTTTACGCAATTGAGTTTGTTCTTTTGCCTCTTCAATAGATAACCCTGTAGTCTTGGATTTATTTGCCAACTCATTAATACGCTTAATCTTTTTTTCAGATAACATCTTTACACCCTCCAAAATTTCTTCATTTACTAAAATGTAAACAACCTGAAGGAAAAGTGCAAACGATTAGTGTTCCTGCTCTTGAAACTCTTTATATCTTCTATGGACAGTTGCTTTGCTAACCGAATGGCCAAGTCCGATCAATACTCTCGAAATCTCATCGAATGTCATTCCTTTGTTGCGCAACGCGACAATTTCTTCAATAGGCAATTCGAGTCGTTCTCTTCCTGGGCCCCGGTCGATATTATGCAAGTTACGGGAAGGGTCGTAACCTCTTTGAACCGCTCTTTTCATTCCTCTTCGTATTTTGGCATTATGGAGTTTCCGTTGGTATTCTTCTACAATCGCTAAAATCTCCAACAGCATCGTATCCATTTCATTTAACTCCAGTGCTCCATTTGTATGGTTTGAAATAACAGCTGTGTTCGATTTAGCAATGACATGCAGGATGGCCACCCTCGCATTGCCTCTTCCTAATCTTGTCTCATCTTGAATAAAGACAGCATCGATTGGTTCTGCTTGTATACGATCCAATAAATTCAACAGACCTTCACGGTCCATATCATAACCGCTCTGGCGATCAGTGAATATACCTACACATTCATAAAACATTTCTGCCGCCAATATTTCCAGCTCTTCCTGCTGTCTGACAATGGATTGTTCTTGACTCTCCTTTTCGGTACTGACCCGACAATAAATTACACACTTTTTTTTATTCATCCGCTTCCTCCCCCATCTCAGCCACACGATGTTCAGCTTGTGGGTTCATTTTAACAGGAAGGCGTAATAATTCACCCGAATTAATTTGATCAGTCTGCAATTCATTTAATGATTTAACTTGTTCAATCCAATGGTGCGCAGGTGTTCCATCTGAATAGTTGGTTGCCAGCCCCCATAATGTGTCCCCGTCATTGATGACAATTTCTAGATAATTATCTTCTTCAGACAGTTTGTCCAATTGATAAGCTGCAACACTAAGAAAAACGATTAATAGTACGATAAAGTAATAATTTTCTTTAAGAAATTTCATGATAAATCCCCCTAGTAGTCTACTTTTTAGAATGCATGTTCGGAATGCTTGTTCTCTATTATAAGAGAACGTACGATTGGCTGTCAAGCAGAATTCGAACCTTTGTTTGATTACTAATCGAACACATGTTATACTATATTCAAAATACTTGAGCTGTATCTCTATTTATTAGTAAACAATTTGAAGAGGTGAATAGATTGAAGAAAATATCTAAAAGACAAGAAGAAATATTAGCTTTTATTAAAGATGAAGTACGGCTAAAAGGATATCCGCCATCCGTGCGTGAAATCGGGGAAGCAGTAGGACTGGCATCTAGCTCCACTGTACATGGTCACTTATCTCGATTGGAAAACAAGGGGTTTATTCGCCGGGACCCTACTAAGACGCGTGCAATAGAAGTCTTAGACCCGGAAGGACTAGACGAATTAAAGAGCGGCGTCATGCATGTTCCTTTGATCGGTAAAGTTACAGCAGGGACTCCGATTACAACTGTAGAAAATATTGAAGAATATTTTCCATTACCAGATACGTTCGGTTCTTCAGATGATGAGATCTTCATGTTGGAAATCGTCGGTGACAGTATGATCGAGGCAGGTATTTTGAATGGCGACCGTGTCATCGTCAGACAAACACATACAGCTTCCAATGGAGAAATCGTGGTGGCGATGACAGAGGAAGATGAAGCTACTGTAAAACGTTTTTTTAAAGAGAAAGATTACTTCCGCTTACAGCCTGAAAATTCTTCCATGGATCCTATTATCGTGAATCATGTGTCCATACTTGGTAAAGTCGTCGGTGTTTACCGAATGATCCATTAAAAAAAGTGTATCAAGAACCCCTATAGGTTCTTGATACACTTTTTTCTTTAGATTAATTTTCGCTCTAATAATTGTTCCATGGAAGTGAGCACAGCTGTTTTTACATGCTCATACGTTAAACCGCCTTGAATGTAAGCGGTGTAAGGAGGTCGAATCGGACCGTCAGCTGTCAGCTCAATACTGGAGCCTTGTATAAATGTGCCTGCAGCCATGATAACATCATCCGAATAGCCGGGCATATAAGATGGTTCAGGAGCATAGTGCGCATTGATCGGTGAGTTATCCTGGATCATCTGACAAAACTTGATCATTTGTTCTGCTGATGAGAAGTTGACAGATTGAATGAGATCAGTTCTCCGTTCACTATAATGCGGTGTAGTATCCATTCCAAACTGCTCGAAAAATGCAGCTGTAAACAAAGCTCCTTTAACGGCCTGGCTGACTACGTGCGGCGCTAAAAAGAAACCTTGATACATTTCCAACAGCGTATCCAATGAAGCCCCTGCTTCTGCCCCTAGTCCCGGTGATGTCATGCGATATGCACATTTTTCAACGAGTTCTTTCCTGCCTGCAATATAGCCGCCCGTTCTAGCTAGTCCGCCGCCTGGATTTTTTATTAGTGAACCCGCCATCAGATCCGCCCCTACTTCAGTCGGTTCCTGTTTCTCGACGAATTCACCGTAGCAGTTGTCTACAAATATCACGACGTCTTCTTTTATTTTGCGGATTTCCTTGATGATTTCTTCTATTTCATGTATACGGAAGGATGGATTGCTCGAATAGCCTTTTGAGCGCTGAATCGCAACCACTTTGGTTTTTGATGAAATTGCTTGTTTAGCCTTGACATAGTCAACAGCACCGCCTTCCAGCAAGTCAATATGCTGATAGGAAATTTGATAATCTTCCAGTGATCCAGTATCTTTTCCGTTTCCTGACACGATGGAATCCAACGTGTCATAAGGCTTACCCGTAATATAAATTAACTCATCGCCCGGACGCAGAATCCCGAATAAACTGATCGTGATCGCATGGGTCCCAGAGATGATTTGATTCCTGACCAGACAGTCTTCAGCGCCGAAGACATCTGAGTATACCTGTTCCAGTACGTCACGGCCGCTATCGTCATACCCATAGCCCGTTGATCCAGATAAATGAAAATCACTGACACGGTTTTGCTTGAAAGCCTGAAGAACCTTTCGTTGATTGTAGAAAGCAATGTCTTCTACTTCCTTTACATACGGTGCAATCAACTGCTCTGCTTCTTGAGATTTCATGAGTAATTCATCATTAATTGGTGCTATTTGCATTTGTAGTACCTCTTTTCAATTTGTTCATCATCTAGTTTAACAGAAGGACTGCAGTTGACCTACTAAAGACCACAAAAAAACAGGCAAGCGCCTGTTTATTGTTCATCTTTTAAAATTACGGGTTTCGCAGGAGCAAATGTTGAAATTGCATGTTTGTAAATGAGCTGCTGCTTGCCTTCCGATTCAAGTAAGACCGTATAATTATCATAGGATTTAATAAGGCCTTTCAGTTGAAAACCGTTTAACAAAAAAATTGTAACGAATGTGTTGTTCTTGCGTAATGCATTCAAAAACGTATCTTGCATATTTCCTTGTGCCATTCAATTGCCTCCCTGTCTCTGTTATCTAGTTATTCCATACTCACTTCTGAAAATCCTCTATTATTTTAGAGGTTCTTCTGAAAATTTCATCATTCGATTGATTCGCTTCGACCCATTGGATAGGTAATTTATTGCGGAAGTATGTCAATTGCCTTTTAGCATAGTTCCGAGTGTTTTTTTTGACGGCTTCAATCGCCTGTTCCTTCGTTAGCTGTCCATTAAAATGCGCGATCAACTCTTTATAACCGATCGCCTGAACCGCTTGTGTATCCCTGATTCCGCGCTCCCATAAAGCATGGACTTCCGCAAACAATCCCGCCTCCACCATCAAGTCAACGCGTCGGTCAATCCGTTCGTATAACTGTTCTCGAGGTAAATCCAACCCGATCAGCAACTCGCGGTACATTGGCTGATTTCCCTGTTGCTGTTCGTGCTCTTGCTTTGTTCGGCCAGTGACCTCCACTATTTCAAGCGCACGAATTAATCGTCGATGATTATTCGGATGGATACTTTCTGCACTTTTCGGATCCAACATTCGCAGCCTGGCATATAAATCATCTGACCCGGACGATTCCAATTCCTCTTCCAACCTTTGACGAATTACTGGATCGGCTGCCTGCTCCGTGAAACGATAATCAAATAAGACTGCTTGTATATACATTCCGCTGCCACCTACGATAATTGGCAATTTTCCTCGTGACTGGATATCCGCAATCCACTCTCTAACGGCTTCTTGGTATTCCGCTACGGAAAAACTTTCTGTCGGTTCTTTCACATCAAAAAAATGATGTGGTACTCCTCTCATTTCAGAAGGGTGGATCTTTGCGGTTCCGATATTTAATTCTTTATAGACTTGCATCGCATCGCCATTGATGATTTCTCCATTAAGAGCAAGCGCAAGAGCTGTACTCAATGCAGTTTTACCGGATGCGGTCGGGCCTACCACTGCAATTACGTCAATTGATTCATTCATAGTGTTTCATCCATCCAATTATATTCTGGAATACTTCAAGGCGATTCGTTTCCTGAAGCATTTCGTGGCGTCCGCCTTCATATAGCTGAACAGTCACGTATTGCAGCCCCGCCTCGTTGAACTGCTTTGCCACTTTCCAAACACCTTTCGCTCGATCACCTACTGGATCGTCTGTACCGGATACCAATAAAATCGGCAGCTCCTTCGGGATATTTCGTACGGATTCTTGATCTTCAATTGTATTCAAACCTTCCAATAAAACGCGAAACAATTGTGAAGTGGGAACAAAACCACAAGCCTCATCCTGTTCATATCCTCTGACTGTTTCACGATCCCTTGATAACCAAGCAAATGATGAACCGTCTTCAGCGAATGGTTTCGAAAAGTTGCCGAAAACCAATTGATTCAAGAATTCATCCGGTTGTTTATTCGGCAAATGATCTTCTCTCCACTCAGCCAGCAGTTTTCCGGCGTAACTGATGATTTTCGAATTACTTCCAGTTCCGGATAAGATCACTTTATCCACTACATTTCCATACAACTGAATAAAACGTCTGGCTACAAATGACCCCATACTATGTCCAAAAAGAACTACTGGAAGGTCGGGATATTCGTGCTGATAAAACTGGATGACTTCAAACACATCATCAATTAAATGATCAAAAGAGACTTGATCGCCAAGATCACCGTATGGCAGCTTATTTCCTCCAGCTGTTTTGCCGTGCCCTCTTTGATCATGTATCACCACAACATAGCCCTGTTCTACTAAATAATTAATGAACTCTCCATATCGTCCGCTGTGCTCTGCAATTCCATGTATAAGATGTACACGTGCTCTTCCGGATTCAGCAGACTTATGGAAGCTACTATACAGTTTTGTCCCGTCTCTCGCCTCTATCCAATACTCTTCCAATTAGCGCCACTTCCTTTCGCTTCCGCAATTGCATTCATCAGATCATTTACATATACCGTTTTCTCATTATCCGTGTAATGCAGCAAATTTGCCATATAGTCGGTTACTTGCTCCGCAAAAGTCTCCACGACATCGATTTGGAAATACAAATCGCCTTTTCGGCGAATAAAGAAGTCACTTGGTGATGTGACCATTTCATAATGAATGCCATATAGAATTTCTGCCCGTAAACTAATTGGCAAGCTATTCGTTTCCGCAGAAATAGAGTGGGCAAACTGAAATACTTTATCGCTATTTCTCCCATAAAATGAAGCAATCCGAGCACCTTGCTGTACAGTTAAACCGTAGTGTGGTGCTCTCACCGATTGCTCATCGATATAGTGTTGCAGTGATTGATCGTCCACAAAATCACTTCCTGAGACGGCAATTTTTTTCGTTTGACACGGTAGAATATTAGGATGCTTCAGTTTTTCAGAAACCCTATCGACGACGACTTCTGCCATTTGACGGTATCCCGTCAGCTTCCCTCCAGCAATTGTCAGTAACCCCGGAACCATTTCCCATATTTCATCGCGTCTTGAAATTTCTGAAGCATCCTTTCCTTCTTGCGCAATTAATGGACGTAATCCTGCCCAAGTTGACTCGACAGCCCTACGCGTTAATTGCACGCTAGGAAAGACTTCATTAACTGCTCCAATGATGTATTGAATATCTTCTTCTGTAGCTGTTGGATGCTGTTTGTTCGCTGAATAAAATGTATCCGTCGTACCGACATACGTTTTATTTCCTCTTGGAATCGCGAAAAGCATTCGACCATCCGAATGATCAAAATAGATCGCTTGCTGTAAAGGAAATACAGATTGGTCTACTACAATATGGACACCTTTTGAGATATGAAGCTGTTTTTTCGGTTTGCTGCTGATTTTTTGCTGCAGATCGTCCACCCACGGACCGGTTGCATTGATGACCATAGACGCAGCAACCGAAAATTTTTCACCCGATATTTGATCTTTCAGCACCGCACCGACAACATCATCTTTTTCAAAATTAAACTGCTCGCACTTTGTATAATTAACACAAAGCGCTCCATATTCCGCAGCCTTTTTCAAAACTTCGATTGTCAGACGCGCATCGTCTGTCTGGTATTCCACATAGTGCCCGCCACCTTGTAACCGCTCTTTCTTAAGCAGCGGTTCCAGCTCCAGCGTCTCTTCTTTATTCAACATTTCACGGCGTTCCGCATGTTTTACACCAGCCAAAAGATCATATGCCAACAGCCCGGCTGAGGTAGAGTATTTGCCAAATGTCCCATCTTTATAAATCGGCAACAGCATCGGTCTCGGCTTCGTGATGTTCCGTGAATTCCGATAGACGATTTCACGTTCCCTCCCAGTTTCCGCGACTATTTTGACATCCAACTGTTTTAAGTAACGCAAACCGCCATGAATTAATTTCGTCGAACGGCTGGATGTTCCCGCCGCGAAATCTTGCATATCAATGAGAGCAACTGAAAATCCCCTAGTCGCTGCATCAAGCGCAATCCCTGCACCTGTTATTCCGCCACCTACTATTAACAGATCAAATGAAAATCTTTTTAAATCCTCAATACTGTCTGCTCTTTCAATAGTTGAAAACATCTGATTGCTCCTCTCTGATTTGCTACATCACTCGTTTAAACATTTTTTCCAATTCATACGTCGTAAAATGAATCAATACAGGACGGCCGTGCGGACATGTATATGGATTGTGACACTTTCCTAAGTCATCGAGTAACCGTTCCATATCGGCTTGAGTTAAATAATAATTCGCTTTAATGGAACGTTTACAACTCATTAGGATGGCACTCTCTTCTCTTAGTTTTTCTACATCTACCTTACGGCTATGCAGCACTTGCTCGATCATTTCCTCAATAATCGCAGTTGCTTGGCCCTCAGGGAACCACGCCGGATATTCTTTGACTGTGTACGTAGCGGGTCCAAATGCTTCTAAAAAAACCCCTACTCGTTCAAGTGCTTCTTTACATTCTTCAATTTTCACCTGCTCATCCGCAGAATAATGGAAAACAAGCGGCAATAAAAGCTGTTGTCGTTCATCCGCACTCACTTGACCTAATTTCTTTTTGAAATACTCATACTTAATACGTTCTTGCGCAGCATGCTGGTCAATCATATAAAAGCCATCCTCGTTTTGAGCAACAATATATGTACCATGTACTTGTCCGATCGGTACGATGGAAGGAAACAAACTGGTTTCCGTCTCTGTTTCATTGTGAATTGGCTCTTCTGTTGGCGGCTCGTCATGTTGTTCGAAAATAGCCTCTGGAAATTCAGGTTCGGTTATTTCTGAAAAAGGATTTTGAACAGGTTTTGCAGGGACGACAGGCTCTAGAACTTGTTGTTGACGAGCGGGAGCTTCTTGGCGACGGAACGAAGGCGACCAAATCGTTTGTTGCTCAGAATCTGTTTTCGTTAGTTTCTCTTTTTTAATTGCATCCGGAATAATCGAAGCTTTTTGGATCGCCTCTCTGATTGCCTCTTTTATTAAAGTAAACAATTCACTCTCCTTACTGATTCGAATATGGCGTTTAGCTGGATGGACGTTGACATCGGTTAGGATTGGATCCGCCATGATATTTACAACCGCAATTGGAAAGCGGCCTATCGGCAAATACGTATGCAACGCATCGATCACAGCTTGAGTACCGGGGTAACTCTTTATCCACCGTCCATTCATCAGAAGTGAAACATAATTCTTCGATGCTCTGTTCAGTTCAGGTAATGTTATGAAACCATTAACCTTGAAATCTGCGTCTTCTTTTTCAAAAGGAATCATCTTGCGGGCAACCGATACTCCGTAAATATCAGACAGAACTCTCAATAAATTACCTGAACCTGAAGTCCGCAAAATTTGATGTTGATCATGCGTTAATGTAAAGGCGATATCCGGATGACTTAAAGCAAGCCGATTCAGCAAATCAATCGTGTGGCCAAGTTCTGTCTGAATCGTCTTCATATATTTTAAGCGAGCCGGTGTATTGAAAAACAATTGTTGGATCGTGAAATCAGTACCTTTACGTAAAGCTCCCGGTTCATGCTTCAATACTTTACCGCCTTCGATTTCTACGACGGTTCCTTGGTCCTCACCATCGGATGTCCATAATGAAACTTTAGATACAGCAGCGATACTTGCCAGCGCTTCCCCACGAAATCCTAGTGTACGGATACGAAACAAATCATGTTCATTGGAAATCTTGCTCGTAGCATGTCGTTCAAAACAGCGAATCGCATCTTCTTCAGACATGCCTTTGCCGTTATCTGTTACACGTATGGATGTCAGTCCCGCTTCTTCAAGAGTCACTTCAATTTGGGTGCTTTGTGCATCGATCGCATTTTCCACTAATTCTTTGACGATGGAAGCAGGCCGCTCGACGACTTCTCCTGCTGCAATTTTATTGGCAAGTGTATCTTCCATAATATGAATGTGATTCATTCGCCTCAACCTTTCATTTCTGCGGATACACGTTCTTTCCATTCCGCAATTTTCTGCATCGCTTGGAGTGGTGTCATATTCAGTACATCTGCAGCTTTGATTTCATCCAGAAGTTTTTGTTGTTCTAAGGACGTCGCTGACTCAATTGAAGTATCAAATAGCGCCAATTGCTCAGACACGCTGGTGGATTCATTGGCAGCACTTTCTTCCTCAAATCGCTGCAATAGTTTTTTCGCCCGCTCTACCAATTCGGCCGGCAATCCTGCGAGTTCTGCCACATGTATTCCATAGCTTCGATCCGCAGCGCCAGGCAATACTTTATGTAGGAATACTACTTTGCCGTTTTGTTCTTTTGCGGCGACATGCACGTTTAATAAGCGTGCGAGTACATCTTCGAGCTTCGTCAATTCATGATAATGCGTAGAGAATAATGTATTCGCTCCGACCTGCTCATGTATATGCTCCATCATTGCCTGCGCAAGAGCCATTCCATCATACGTAGAAGTACCACGGCCAATTTCATCAAACAGCAATAAACTTCGGGATGTCGCATGAGCGAGCGCATATTGTGACTCCATCATTTCCATCATGAACGTACTTTGGCCAGACGCGACATCATCTGCCGCACCGATCCGTGTGAATATTTGGTCTGTAATCGGCAGCACTGCTTTTTCGCATGGTACGAAACAACCGATTTGTGCCATTACGACAGTTAAGGCAACTTGCCTCATAAAGGTGCTTTTCCCCGACATATTCGGTCCTGTGATCAGTAACATATTGCTATAGTCGGCTAATTCACAAGAGTTCGGTATATAAAGCGAGTGATTCATCATCTTTTCAACGACAGGGTGTCTGCCGTTTTGGATATCCAGCGCTCGTCCGTTATGAAATTCTGGACGTATATAACGATTTCTTTCCGATACCACAGCGAATGCCAGCAACACATCCAGTTCACTTACAACAGACGCGAGTTTCTGGATACGCTGTACTTCCTCTTTCACTTGTTCGCGGATCGCCAAAAATAAGTTCGTTTCAAGTATTTGACCATCAGCTTCTGCATTCAATATTAACTCTTCTTTCTCTTTCAATTCCGTCGTTATGTATCGCTCCGCATTTGCCAATGTTTGTTTTCGTTCATATCGTGTTAAATCCGCTAAATGAACATTGGATTTCGTTATCTCGATGTAGTATCCAAATATTCGGTTATACCCGATTTTCAATGTTTTAATCCCAGTTGCTTGGCGTTCTTTTTGCTCAAGTTGCGCCAGCCAGCTTTTGCCGTTACGAGACGCATCACGCAGTTGATCTAATTTTTCGTTGTAACCATCTTTGATCAGACCGCCTTCTTTACTCGTTAAAGGTGGATTTTCGGCAATTGCATCCGCTAGTAATTGATACGTATCTTCGCATGGGTCCATTTTATCCGCAATTTGCTGAAGCATCGGCCGCTTGGATTCACTTAATATTTTTTGCAATTTTGGAATATGTGTCAATGAATTTCGTAGTTGTGCTAAATCTCGTGCACTTGCACTGCCCATTGAGATTCTACCGGCAAGCCGTTCTAAGTCATAGACATTTTTCAATTCCTCTACTAGTTCTTCACGCAGGAAAAACTCATCGACTAAATTACTGACAGTTTCCAATCGCTCTTCAATTGCTTTACGCTGTGCCAATGGCTGATGGATCCACATTCTCAGTTTTCTTGCACCCATTGCGGTGACCGTTTCATCCAATACCCAAAATAATGTACCTTCCTTCTTGCCTGAACGAATCGTCTGGACGAGTTCTAGATTCCGCATGGAGTTCGCGTCAATTGACAGTTTCGCGTCCTTTTCAATATAAACAAAAGGACGGATATGGCCGAACACCATTTTTTGCATGCGCATCAAATACGACTGTAGCTTATTGCAAGCTTCTTGTAGTTCATTGGGAAGGTGTCCATACGTGTCTTTTGCAATAGAGGCATTTTGCTCTGCATCTTCAATAGACAGCATAATTTCACGATTCTCAAACATTTCATGGAGAGTTAAATGCAGTGTTTGATCTACGACAATTTCCTTCATTCCGAGAGATTCGATTTCCGCTAGCAGCGAGCGCTCAGTTCCCTCGATTAATTCTACTTTCCCTTCGCCTGTTCCGACGTCTAGATAAGCGAGTGCAAACCGTTGATCTCCTAAGCTGTCGATCGCGCCAATAAAATGGTTCGCTTCCGTATCAATTGTTTTGCCTTCTGTCAGCGTACCAGGTGTGATCACTTTTACCACTTCACGCTTTACGATGCCTTTGACTGATCTTGGATCTTCCATCTGTTCGCAAATCGCAACTTTGTGGCCATTTTGGATAAGTGTTTCAATATAGCCGGTAGCGGAATGATAAGGTATACCGCACATCGGAATCCGGTCCTTAGCCCCTGAGTCCCTGCTCGTCAATGTGATCTCTAAAATGGAAGATGCATTCACTGCATCTTCAAAAAACATTTCATAGAAGTCACCTAATCGGAAAAATAAAAAAGCATCGGTGTATTGTTCTTTAATTTGTAAATATTGCTGAATCATCGGTGTATGTTGTGACATGTAAAACCCTCATTTATTCGCTCATTTTCTTTTCATTATAACAAACCTATCCGGAGTTAACGAATCAAAAGGAGCCACCTCTCTAAGAAATTCATTCTTTCCATGATAAGGTCAAAATTAAAAAGCCGGTGAAAAACCGGCTTTTAAAAGGGTGAATCTTTTCTTCTGACTGGATGAGGTGACGGCTCTTTAGCATGCGGTTCATTGGCCTTTTTATCTTCCATCACAACAGAAGATGATTCTGCTTCAGCTATCGGCCACTCTTCTTCATATGGATGAGGATGAATCGTCACGGATACTTTCGTTTCTCCTACCATTTCAACAAGCAATTCCCTTTCAATTGAGATGGAGAAATTCTGGCCACATTCCGAAATACTCGCTTCCGTGCAATTCGGGTGTTGCAATACCGTTACGATCGTCTCTTCTTTGCTTGACGTAGGCTCATCTCGATAATGCAGAGCAATTTTATCTTTGTATGGTATGGACTCAGTAAAGACCGACGTTTTGGAATGATCGTGATGAGAGTACCATACATTTACATCGAAGCTCCCTGTCACTTCTACATGGTTTCCAACCTTCTTCGCTTGATGCGTGTGGTTGATCACCCAGCAACCCAAAATGCTGGAAGGGCGATTTGGCGGCTTTAACGTTACAGTAGAATCCGATCGATGCTTCCCTTTGGCAATAACAGCTTTCGTCACAATTTGTCGTAAGTTTTTCAGTTTTCTTCCTCCTTCTTAGGCTTCTATCCATCCTATGCAACAGCAGCCCAGAAAGTGAAAAAAATCGGCAAGGAATTTCTCCTTAGCCGACATTTTTTATTAGGAAAGTGATTTGCGTGCTGTATTTTCAACGTATGAACCTGTTTCGCCGCGTAATACATCGCCGCCTGTAGATTCGATAATCTCATCTGTTACGCTGTTAGCGATCGTATTTGAAACGAGCTGAAGCAAATCGTTCACTTCAACTTGAGATTGTTTGAATTCCTGAACCAATGGAATTTCATCGATCTCCCCTTGTACTTGTTCGATTTTCTTTTCAATATTCTTTAGTGCACGTTCTTTTTCATAGTGCTGGAAATTCACAGCTTGTGTCTGAAGCGATTTCAGGCTTGCTATTTTTTCACGCACTTTTTGGTTTTCGTTAATTTGTGCTTCTGCACGTTTATAAAATTCCACTTCTTCCGTGTTCGCAAGCATATGTGCCAAGTCTCGTGCTTTAGCAATGATTTCGTCTTTTGTATATAGTTTTTCCATTATGACATCACCTTTTCTTCTTTAACTACTCCGATGAATTCACCATCGAGTGACCATGTTTTCGCTTCTTTGATTCGAACTTCAACAATCTCGCCAATCACAGATCTTGGAGCTCTGAAATTCACCAATTTGCTTTTCTCAGTGTAACCTGCAAGCACATCAGGATTCTTTTTACTTTCGCCTTCCACAAGCACTTTCACAACTTGTCCTTTATAAGGCTTCATTGCTTCTGCAGACATGTCGTTCACAAGCTTATTTAAGCGCTGCAGTCTTTCTTTCTTCACTTCCATCGGTACGTTATCCTGCATTTTCGCAGCCGGCGTCCCTTCACGTGCAGAATAAATATACGTAAAGGCCATATCAAAACCTACCTCGCGATAAAGCGACATGGTTTCCTCAAATTGCTCATCTGTTTCATTTGGAAATCCTACGATAATATCCGTTGTCAGTGAAGCTGTCGGGATAGCTGTTCTGATTTTATTGACGAGCTCTAAATAACTTTCTCGTGTGTATTTCCGAGCCATAATTTTCAGCATGTCACTAGACCCTGATTGTACAGGCAAATGAATGTGATCAACCAAGTTGCCGCCTTTTGCAAGCACTTCTATCAAATGATCATCAAAGTCTCGCGGGTGACTCGTCGTAAAGCGGATTCTCGGGATATCGATTTTTCGAAGATCATCCATCAAATCGCCTAGACGATACGTAATGTCATCAAAATCTTTACCATACGCGTTGACATTTTGACCGAGTAATGTGATTTCTTTATAGCCTTCCGCTGCTAGCTGTCTGACTTCTTGAATGATATCCTCCGGTCTGCGGCTACGTTCTTTCCCACGGGTATAAGGCACGATACAGTATGTGCAAAACTTGTCACAGCCGTACATAATATTGACCCACGCCTTGATTTTGCCATGACGTACTTTCGGCAAGTTCTCAATGACATCGCCTTCTTTTGACCACACTTCAATGACCATCTCTTTTGACATATACGCTTCGTGCAAGATATGCGGCAGGCGGTGGATATTGTGCGTACCAAAGATCATGTCTACTTGGTCGTAAGTCTTAAGAATCTTGTTCACTACTGATTCTTCTTGTGACATACAACCACAGACGCCAATCAATAAATCGGGGCGTTCCAGTTTCAATGGTTTTAGATGTCCCAACTCACCAAACACTTTATTTTCTGCATTTTCTCGGATAGCGCACGTGTTAAGCAAGATCACATCTGCGTCTTTTACGGTATCAGTTGCCTCGTAGCCGAGCGCCATGAAAATACCGGCCATTACTTCTGTATCGTGTTCATTCATTTGACAGCCGTACGTACGGATATAAAATTTACGTCCTTGACCCATACCTTTAAAACGTTGCTCTATTTGAAAATTATCGTGATATTCCACTTCTTTTTTCCCGCGTTTTTTTGCATCCTTCAGAGAAGGTGCACTATACACAGACTCAAAATATTTACTATAGTCTTTTTCAGTTGTTTTGCCTGATGGCGCGTCTTCTGTTGCGAGTCCAGCTTGCAAGCGCTGTTCTTCATTCATTATTGCAGTAGCCCCTTTCTATTACTTATCGGGAAATAAGCATACATGATGTTATTATACTGAACTTTTGGCGGATATGACAGTAAAGGGCCAAATTGTTGCTTGTTTGTCATGAAAAAAAGACCATGGCGACTTAGCCATGATCTTCTGGAAATTCTATTAACGAGTCTTTTTTTCAACGAGAAGTTTAAGCGCAGTCCGCCCTTCCCCATTGATTTCGATATCAGTAAAGGCAGGGGCGCAAATTAGATCCCCACCGCTTGGCGCGACAAATCCTCTTGCAATAGCAACTGCTTTGATTGCTTGGTTTAATGCACCTGCTCCTACTGCCTGGATTTCTGCATAGCCTTGTTCACGAATCACAGCAACTAACGCACCTGCTACAGAGTTCGGATTTGATCGGGAAGATACTTTCAAGGGACTCACGATATTTCCTCCTTATTTTGCAATGTCTATGGAAAGAGTGTATTCCATAAGTCATCCTATGATAGGTAAAGAGGATTTAGACACCATTCAGATTAGTTTATGAATGGATGGTCTTCGTTAATCCGGATTCGTTCGATTTTAAGAGCTTTTCCTGTCTTGTCATCCAGTTCCACAAATAAGCCATTGAGTTGCGGTCTTCCTTTTTTCGGAACTTCGAATCGAGTAGGTAAATTTGTATGGAAGCGATAGAGTACGTCTTCTTTTCTCATGCCCAGTATTTCATCATATGGTCCAGTCATCCCTGCATCTGTCAAATACGCTGTGCCACCTGGTAAGATTCGGTCATCTGCAGTTTGCACATGGGTATGTGTGCCGACTACAACAGATGCTTTGCCATCCAGATGCCAGCCCATAGCAATTTTCTCACTTGTAGCTTCCGCATGGAAATCGACGAAGACTAATGGAGATAAATTTAGAGCTTCTTCTACCAATTCATCCGCTTTGGTAAACGGATCGTCATGGGGAGGTAAAAATGTTCGGCCATGTAAATTAATAACCGAAAGCGTTACACCATTCTTGGTTATTGTGGTCATGCCTTTGCCGGGTGCTTGCTCCGAAAAGTTAGCGGGGCGTATCAAATAATCGACCTCATCAATAAAATCAAAAATCTCTTTTTGATCCCATGTATGGTTACCCATCGTGATCACATCCACGCCTGCATGCAATAGATCATGATAGATTGCTTTCGTAATCCCTCTTCCGGAAGCTGCGTTCTCACCATTTGCAATAATCACATCTGCTTGGTATTTTCTTTTCAGGCGAGATAAATAATCTATTACCATTTCTCGCCCCATCGACCCTACAATATCCCCAATAAAAATTACTTTCATCAAAAAAACCTCTTTCCAAAATGAAAACAGCTTCCAATCGAACCGGAAGCTGTTTACTTAGTTATTCTTTATTTCGCATACTCTACTGCACGGGTCTCCCGAATGACCGTTACTTTAATATGCCCAGGATAGTTCAATTCTTCTTCGATCTGTTTTCGAATATCTCGCGCTAGACGATGTGCTGTAATATCATCGATTTGCTCCGGACGGACAATGATACGAACCTCACGTCCCGCTTGGATTGCAAATGACTTTTCAACGCCTTCATACGATTCGGAGATTTCTTCAAGCTTTTGCAGACGTTTAATATAATTCTCCAATGTCTCACTTCTAGCACCCGGTCTTGCGGCTGAAAGTGCATCTGCTGCAGCGACAAGTACGGCAATGACAGAAGTCGCTTCTTCATCACCATGATGTGAAGCAATACTGTTGATAACCACTGGATGTTCTTTATATTTCGTTGCCAGCTCCACGCCAATTTGAACGTGGCTGCCTTCTACTTCATGATCGATTGCTTTTCCGATATCATGCAGCAAGCCTGCTCGTCTTGCGAGGGTTACGTCTTCTCCGAGTTCTGCCGCTAGTAAGCCTGATAAATAAGCTACTTCAATCGAGTGTTTCAAGACGTTCTGGCCATAACTTGTACGGAAATGCAGACGTCCCAGTATTTTGATAAGATCCGGATGTAAGTTGTGGATGCCTACGTCAAAAGTAGTTTGTTCACCTTTTTCACGAATTAGCTCGTCCACTTCTCTTCTAGACTTATCTACCATTTCTTCGATACGCGCAGGATGTATTCTTCCATCCTGTACAAGTTTCTCGAGCGCTAATCTAGCTGTTTCTCTCCGTATCGGATCAAATCCTGATAAAATGACTGCTTCCGGTGTATCATCGATGATTAAATCGATGCCCGTCAAAGTCTCAAGTGTACGGATATTTCTTCCTTCTCTACCGATAATGCGGCCTTTCATTTCGTCATTTGGTAAATTGACGACCGAAACTGTAGTTTCTGCAACATGATCTGCTGCAAATCGTTGCAATGCTAGGGACAGAATTTCCCGCGCTTTACGTTCGGATTCTTCTTTTGCCCGCAGTTCGGATTCTTTGGTCATGACCGCAATATCAGTGGATAGTTCATCCTCCACATCTTCCAAGATGATACGTTTCGCCTCATCTCTTGTAAGGGAAGAAATTCTTTCAAGCTCGGTCTTCTGAACGGTAACAAGTTCTTCCGCTTTGCGTTCCATTCGTTCAATATGCTGTTGTCTTTCTAAAAGCGCATCTTCTTTGCGTTCTAGACTCGCTTCTCGTTTATTGAGCGCATCATCCTTGCGATCAAGGTTTTCTTCCCGCTGTAAGAGACGGTTTTCTTGTTTCTGTAATTCCGCTCTTCTCTCACGGACTTCATTTTCCGCTTCAATTCGCAGTTCGTGAGTTTCATCTTTCGCTTCTAATAGTGCCTCTTTTTTCACTGACTCCGCTTCACGCTTCGCCTCTTCGACGATTTGATTCGCTGTTTGCTTGGCACCAGTCACTTTTGAATCGTTCACATTTTTCAATATAAAAAAGCTAACAACTGCACCGACGATGAGACTTAGCAAAACGGAGATGAGTATTTCAACACCCATTGAGGTCACCTCCTCCTGCTTATTCTTTTCTTTTCAGTCGGCTCGTATTATCAATTTTGCCATGGCGGCTGTGTTCACATCACCAATTTTACTGGATAAGTAATGTCCCTATTAACTGTGAAAACGCCGAAGGCACTAACTTAATCCAACAGGTATAAGCCTGCTGTTTCGGGACTGTTTGGCATTCAGTTTACTGCTTTTTAGATGAGCAAATTGTTTGCTGAATTAAGTTAAAATCAACATACTGCCAAAAAAACAATTCATTGGTTTGATCAATGTAGGGCATATATAATACGCCACTTTAATTGTATAGTTGTATTTTTATTGTGTCAAGGAATGATGAAGGAAATTGAAGGGGGTTCTGAACTATTTTGCAATAGTTGCGCCGCGATGCTTCTTTCCTTTCATATGAATCTAGGGAATAGGCTAGATAATGGAGCAGAAAAAATCCGCCAATTTTCATTGGCGGACTCTAGCTGCAAAATTATTTTTCGTCAGGAATCAAGAGAAGCTCTTCTAACTCGTCCTCTTCATCATGAGCCGCAATAACATAATCGGTTTTGTCCAAGCCGTATGTTTCCCGAATCTTACTCGCGATTTCCGAACGCATTTGTGGATTTTCTTTCAAAAATATTTTCGCATTCTCTCGTCCTTGGCCTAGGCGCTCGCCTTCGTAAGAATACCAAGCACCACTTTTTTGGACAACTTCTAATTCTGCACCTAGATCTAGAATTTCACCTTCTTTTGAAATTCCTTCACCGTACATAATATCGACTTCTGCTGTTCTGAAAGGCGGTGCTACTTTGTTTTTCACTACCCGGATTCTAGTCTTATTCCCCATAATGTCGTTTCCTTGCTTAATCGCTTCTCCACGTCGCACTTCAAGGCGCACAGAAGAATAGAATTTAAGCGCTCTACCGCCAGGAGTCACCTCAGGGTTACCGAACATGACACCGACTTTTTCACGAATCTGGTTGATAAATACTGCAATCGTATTGGACTTATTGATTGCACCGGAAAGTTTACGCAATGCTTGAGACATCAAACGTGCCTGCAAACCGACATGCGCGTCTCCCATTTCACCCTCAATTTCAGCTTTAGGAACCAACGCAGCAACCGAGTCTACTACGATAATATCTACAGCGCCACTGCGTACTAAAGCTTCCGCGATTTCCAAGGCTTGCTCGCCCGTATCTGGTTGAGACAATAGCAATTCGTCAATATTGACGCCTAGTTTTTGCGCGTACACAGGGTCAAGCGCGTGCTCTGCATCAATGAAAGCCGCTTGTCCGCCATTCGCTTGAACTTCTGCGATAGCGTGCAAAGCAACTGTCGTTTTACCTGAACTTTCAGGTCCGTAGACTTCAATCACTCGTCCGCGTGGATAGCCACCTATTCCGAGTGCTGCATCCAACGCCAATGACCCGGAAGATGAAGTGTCAATTTGACGGTCAGTTTTCTCTCCAAGTTTCATAACAGAACCTTTACCAAATTGTTTCTCTATTTGTTTTAATGCCATATCTAAAGCCGCTTTACGATCGCTCAATTAAAATTCCTCCTCAACTCTTTATCTATTTCTATTATACCTTTTTTCGTTAGAATACACAACAAATAAACGAACGCGTATTCGATAATTTGTTGCCGGAAATTGAAAAACAGTCTGTATAACCGAGGCGAAATTAATTTTCAACAGAGAAATCGACCTCAAAAATCAATACTTCAATTCTTTTTTCTCTTTCATTTTCTGTATTAAATAATGCAATGCAAACTGCACGGAACGCTTACGATTTGAATTGCGCGAGCCGGATAATTGCAGCTTATAAGATTCAGTCGCCATACCTTCAGTTGCAATGCCGATCCAGACAGTTCCTGGCGGCTCACCGTCATGTGGTTCTGGTCCGGCTGCACCTGTCAGTCCGACACCAAATGTAGTAGCAAATCGTTCTCTAACGCTTTCAGCCAAAGCTTCTGCACATTCCGAGCTGACGATTCCGTGGTATTCGAGTAGGGACGGCAAAATACCGAGCTGTTCAATTTTCATCTCTTTATTATAAACTACAACACCGCCTTTTAAAGCATTGCCAATTCCAGGCTCTGATCCCAGTTCTGCCATAAACATACCCGAAGTTAAGCTTTCAGCAGCAGAAATAGACCAATCGTTTTGCAGTAAAAGTTCAGTAGTTTTCGATGCCAATGTATCCTCATCGACTCCGTATATATACTCGCCCACGATAGAACGTATTTGGTGTTCTACCGGCAAGATCAATTGCTCAGCCTCTTCTTCCGATTTCGCTTTTGCCGTGATTCGCAACTTGACCATGCCCGGTGAAGCAAGCGGGGCAATAGTAGGATTTGTTTGATTTTCCAGTAATGATTGAATACGAACTTCTAATTCAGATTCTCCAATCCCCTGCAGTTTTAAAACTTTAGAAAAGATGATATCTTGTTTGCCATAGACACCTAATAAATAAGGTATGGCTTCATTCTCAAACATCGGCTCCAACTCATGAGGAGGACCAGGCAATAAAACATATTGCTTGCCATCTTTTTCAATTCCCATTCCCGGTGCCATGCCATGACGATTCGGCAAAACTGTCGCGCCAGCTAGAACAAGAGCTTGCTTCTTATTATTTTCAGTCATCGTTTTTCCGACTTGTTTGAAATACTGCTTAATCGTCTCCAGTGCTTCTTCATCAGAAACCAGTTCTCGCCCCAGTTCACGAGCAATCGTTTCTTTTGTTAAATCATCTTTCGTTGGTCCCAGCCCACCGCTGAAAATGAGGATATCCGCTCGTTGTTGTGCAAGTCTTATGGATTGAGCCAGACGTTCTGGATTATCCCCTACGACGGTATGATAATATACATCGATACCCGCTTCAGCCAATCTAGCAGAGATGAACTTTGCATTGGTATTCGTAATTTGTCCTAATAAAAGCTCTGAACCTACTGTAATGATTTCAGCTTTCATGAATACACTCCACTCCTCACATTGACTCCACTAACACTTTACGATTCTTAATAAAATAATCTACGCCAGACCAAATGGTAAATAGCAGCGCGATATACAGCATAATTGTACCGAATGGAACGCCGATCGCTTCAAAGAATATATTGTGTAATAGTAGAAATGAAATAGCCAAGATCTGTGTAACCGTCTTTATTTTCCCTAACTGATTCGCAGCTACAACTTCGCCACCGCCAGCCAAGATTAATCGAAGACCGGTCACTGCAAACTCCCTGCTTATAATGATAATTACAACCCATGCAGGTGCTGTTCCCATCTCAACCAACAAAATAAATGCTGCGGAAACGAGTAACTTGTCCGCAAGCGGATCTAAAAACTTCCCCATATTGGTTACTAAGTTATTTTTTCTTGCTAAATAACCGTCGAGCCAATCTGTCGTTGAGGCTATAATAAAAATAATCGCGCCCACTAAATGTTCAATCGGTAGTTCTACTCCGCCGATTTTAATAATTCCCCACCCAAAATCAACTGCCATGAAAACGATAAAAATCGGTATCATCAATACTCTTGATAACGTGATTTTATTAGGCAAATTCATAAAAATTCCACCTTTCCAGCTGTAGCGTCATAATTTCTTGTGAATAACAAAATAGTCATCTCAAGGGATGACTATTTTGCTACGGTTTTTTAATAATAATATTTTGAGTAAGACGTTCATTCGGATATTCGAGCACTTGATCATTCACGATCAGTTCTGTAGAATTTGTCCGTCCTACCCGGATTCGCACACTTACCGCTTCAGTTGCATCAATTTCAATGGTTTCGCCGGCAGTCATAATTCTACCTCCAGGCGCTGGCATTCTTTCTGTACCGGACTGATCGGTAACGGAAATCCAAGAATCGCCCGTTGTTTTAATGACCAACTTCAACTCAGCAGAATTAGATAACGTAAAAGTGGAAGTTTCTCCGGCGCTGGACTCCAATTCCAGCTGCTGTTCTGTTTCTTCTATCGGCTCTTCCGGCTCCTCTGGTGTTTCCTCAGAAGCATTCTTATCTTCGTCAACCGGTTTCTCAGTATCTGGCTGCCCTGGTGTTTCTTTTATCAGTGGAACATTTTGCGTTGGTGTATCTTTTTCTAATGGTGTTTCTGCAGCTTTTTCTCTAAATAAAATGTACACAATGACGATAATCATCACAATGAACAAAGCTACAATCACTTTAGGCATGATTTCTTTTAACTTGCTGTTACTCTTTAGTCCGCCGCTGCGCTGAAGTGTCGGCGGCGCAATATTTTCTTGCTCTTCTTCTGGAGTATCGCCTGACTCCTCTTTATAGAGAGCCAGCATTTCATCCGCATCCAAATCAACTGCTTCCGCATATTGTTTGATAAAAGCACGGATATAGAATGTACCGGGCATCATACTATAATCTTCACTTTCAATTCCCGAAAGATAACGTTTTTGGATTTTTGTGATTCCCTGTAAATCATCCAACGTATACCCTTTCGCTACTCTCGCTTCTTTCAAGCGAGCACCTAATCCGGTCAATTTTAACACCTACCTAATTCGTCAAGTCATTTTACTTTAGTTGAACATATTAAATCCGCCCATTGAACCGCGATCAGACATCTGGTCGTTTTTCTCCAGAATCTCATATGTAATTTCTTGATCGACACTAGACCGCAATTCAATAATGATATCAAAGTCATCAATTGTGTACTCGGATTGCTTCACGAACATATCTGGATGTTCTACCACTTTTATCGTAGGTAAACTCATCATTTCACGCACTAATTGCATATGACGTTCATCCGATGATTTTCGAGTCACAATTCCATCCAGGATAAAGATATTATCGCTTGAAAATTCTTCGCCCATCATACTCGTTCTCACGGTTTGTTTGATCATAGTGGAAGATAAAAACACCCACTTTTTATTCGCACACACACTAGCCGCAACCACTGATTCCGTTTTACCTACACGTGGCATCCCGCGTACACCGATTAGCTTGTGACCTTCTTGCTTAAAAATTTCGGCTAAAAAGTCCACTAAAATCCCAAGTTCACTTCGAATGAACCGAAACGTTTTCCGATCATCCGTGCCGCGCTGGATATAATGTCCGTGACGCACAGCCAACACATCTCTCAATTTAGGTTCCCTGATTTTATGGATTACAATCGTATCCATAGTGGAAGCAATTAATTCAAAGCGTTTAATTTGCTGGTCGTGATCCGTTTGTACAAGCATACCGCGATATCTGCCATCTACTCCATTGATGGTGACAATATCCACTCGCAACATGCCGAGCAGGGAAGCAATATCTCCAAGCAAGCCGGGCCGATTGACTTGAATCTCATATTCGACATACCATTCTCCCATTCGACACTCTCCTCGTTTGACTTCTTTATATAGGACGCATAAGTCTGCACTTAGTTCTATAATAACGGATAGCCGGAGTGAAGAAAAGAAAAAAAGAAAAGGACTTCACGAACCGTCCTTCTCTCTCGAGATCACATATACCAGCCGCCGTTGATCTGAACGATTTCTCCCGTCATATAATCGGCTTTTCCACTGAGCAAGAATTCGACCATATTCGCTATTTCTTGCGGAGTACCAACCGACAGCAAGGGAATTTGTTCCAAGACCATTTGCCGTTCTTCTGATGAAAATTCCTGATTCATCCGTGTATCGATCCAGCCAGGTGCGATGGCGTTAACCCGGACACCTGAATAAGCGGCTTCTTTGGCGTACGCTTTAACAAAAGCATGTTGTGCACCTTTGACCGCTGAATACATCACTTCTCCCGCAGCACCTGCGCTGCCCCAGATCGACCCAATAAACAGCACATAAGAGACCGTATGTTTACGCAACTTAGCAGATAATAAGGAAACGAGCCGAGCGGGATTTTGCATATGCACCCTCCATAACTCAGCCATTTCCACATCCGTCGTATCGGACAATAACTTAACGACCGCTTGCCCATTTGCCACGACAATTGCTTGTAATCCTTGTATTTTCGAGGCTAGCTCAGCAGCCGCCTGCTCTGATCTAAAATCAGCCTGCACACTGAGAAACTCTAGGTTAGGATAGTCCTTTTGCAAATCCTTCAACAATAAAGCCAGTTGTTGCTTATTGGAATTATAATGTAAGTAAAGAGACCAACCAGCGGCCGCCAACTGTCGGCAAACCGCTTCCCCTATCCCACCTGATGCCCCTAAGACGAGTGCAAAACGCGCTTCGTTCATTTGTTGTCTGCTGGCTTTACTTCAAATACTGTATAGCTGCTGTCATCCGAAAACATAGAAAAGGCTTGCTTCAATTTATCCATAGAGAGCTTTTCCAACGTCGGCACTACATCGAATAAATTCATTTCGTTAAACTCATAGCGAGTATATTGATTAGCAATAAATTCTATAGAATTCAGTGAACGCATAAACTGTCCGATTTTCTTTTTACGCATTCTCTCTAAATCTTCCTCTTTGACAGGCCAGTATTCTTTCGAATCTTGAATCGTTTGACGAATTAACTTCTCTAATCGTTCAGGCTCCTCCGTATCTGATCCGACCATTGCAAATCCATAGCCCTCTTCCATGGAAAACTCATAAGAGAATGATTCATCAATCAAACCTTCTTCATATGCCTTTTCATAAAACGGAGAAGTACGCCCAAATAAACTGTCCAACACTAAATTGGCAGATAGCTCAGACTCAAGCATCTCTTGACCCTGCTGGTCTGTAGATGTACATTTCATGCCTACATTGAGCTTCGGCTTTGATACATCCATCGTAAGCGTGCGTTTCGGAATATCCGCTCCTTTTGTTTCAGTTGGAAATTGGCGTTCGATCGGCTCAGGCTGATCAAAGGATTTCTTAGATTGGTTTTCTTTAACGAAAGCCATCATTTCTTCAGGATCAACTGCCCCTACAATGAATAGCAACATGTTGGACGGATGGTAGAAGGTTTCATAGCACGTATATAAATGCTCTGCCGTAATATCTTGAATCGATTCTACTGTTCCTGCAATATCAATTTTCACTGGATGCTCTTTATAGAGATTTTCTATTGTACCGAAGTATAAACGCCAATCCGGTTGGTCGTCATACATCGTAATTTCCTGGGCAATAATCCCCTTCTCTTTATCCACGGTCTCCTTAGTGAAATAAGGTTCTTGGACAAAATCTAAAAGCACTTCAGTATTTTCCTTGATTTTATTCGTTGCTGAAAATAAATATGCAGTCCTTCCAAAGGTCGTGTAAGCATTTGCAGATGCTCCATTTAGACCAAACTTCTGGAACACATCGCCATCTTCTTTTTCAAACATTTTATGCTCAAGAAAATGTGCAATCCCGTCAGGCACTGTTATGAATTCGTTTTTGCCATGCGGTTTGAACGTTCTATCAATTGAACCGTATTTTGTTGTGAACGTCACAAATGTTTTAGAATAACCCCGTTTCGGTAGAATGACCACTTTCAAACCATTTTCTAATGTTTCTGTATAAATTTTTTCTTGTAATTCATCAAATACTACTTCTTTCATTTGGAATCATCCTCCTTGCCTGACAACAGATAGACCACTTCTAACTGGATCGTGTTCGCCATTTCCTTCACGTCTTCCAATGTAACGGAATGCCATTTGCTGATCAGTTCGTCTGCAGTGAAATTCTCGTCTAACTCTTTATATTGGTCATATATTTCAATTTGACTGCGTGCAGAATCATTGGAGCTGCGAATACTATTCTCTAGCAATGCAACCGTTTGGTTCAATTCCAACTCTGTTATATCACCTTGCTGCATCACCTTTAACTGCTCAACAATTAATTGAACTGCTTTTTCTTCAAGTTCTGCATCAATTCCTGCTGTCACGTAGACAATACCATATTGGGAAGCAAACGCACTATTTGCGTAATACGCCATACTTTCTTTTTCACGTACATTCATAAATAATTTACTATGCGCAAAGCCGCCAAAAATTCCGTTCATCACTTGCATTTTATTGTAATCCGGATGACGGAATGTCACTGGCGTACTAAAGCCTAAATGCAGCTTACCTTGTTTCATATCCTGACGTTCTCTGACGGTTTTTACGTCTTCAGAAGTATTTGCATGCTTTTCTTCAAGCCGTTCATTCACCTTACGAGCCTTGAACGGCAAGGATTCTTTAATTTTCGTGACAATATCTTGCTCATCCACGTCTCCGACTACATAAATATCGATCAAGTCATGCTGAATCATGTCTTCATACGCTTGATGAAGACTTTTATTGGTGATAGCAGAAACAGCTTCTTCTGTACCGTAGGCGGAGATAGAAGCCGGTTGATCCGGTCTCATGATTTCCAGCATACGCTTTTGAGCATATCTTGTCTTGTCATCGTAAACTGAACGGATTCGATCACGTACTGTACGCTTTTCTCTTTCTACAACCGTTTGATCAAATGCATCTTCTGAAGCTTTTGGCTCGAAAACGACCGCACGGATAAGTTCGAAAAGCTGTTTAAGAACGTCTTCACCTGCAAAAAACTCATCGTTCACACATTCAGCAAACAAAGAAACGATGTGCTGAGAGCTTCTTTTGGAAACGTCTGTATACAACACAGTACCGTATAGCTCATCTAACGCTTTACGCATCGCAATTTGCGTAGGATATTTCTCATTAGACTCTTCCAATACATTCGCAAGCACTGTCCTTTCCGAAGCAGCACTCTGTTCTAACGGAGCCTTCCATTTAATCGTGACATTCACTGTTTTAAATTGTTCAGTTTTTCGTATATACAAATTAACGCCGTCTTGTAACTTTATTTTATTGAACATACAAACACCTCTCGTTTACCTTATTATATGAATTCCTATCCTCACTATACATTTTAGCTTTTGAAATAGAAAATAAAACGCAACCCCAAGTGCTGAGAGCGCCGGTTAGCCTCGACAGGCGTTGGAAGAAATGACAGAAAGGCGCTCCTTGCCTTTTTGGCAGTTCTGAAACGACCCCGAGAGGCTGGCGCTCGAAGCCGGATGAACCAAGTGCTGAGAGCGCCGTTCAGCCTCGACAAACCTAGAAAAGCTATCTGAAGAGTGGCTTCCCCAGATAGCTTTTCGTAACTATTATCGATTACCTTTAATGTACGGATTACCAAGCGATTTCGGTGCGCTAGATTTCCCAAGAAATCCAGCAAGCGCCAAGATCGTCAAGACGTAAGGGAATATATGGAAATAAACAGCTGGTATATCAGCTAAAATCTTAATACTCGACGAACTGATTGCCAATGCTTGTGCAAAACCAAAGAATAAAGCGGCTCCCATAGCACCAAGCGGATGCCATTTACCAAAAATCATTGCGGCAAGCGCCATGAAGCCTTGTCCATTTATCGTAGCATGCCCGAAATCATTTGTGATAGTCTGTGAATAGACTGCACCGCCGATTCCCGCAAGTCCACCCGAAATAATCACTGCAATATAGCGAATTTTCGTCACCTTGATTCCCATCGTATCTGCTGCCATAGGGTGCTCACCTACAGAACGCAAACGCAAGCCGAATGGTGTTTTGTAAATAACGAACCAAGCAATAAATGCTACAGCAATCGCTATGATCGAAGAACCATATACCAGTTTAAAAAACATCGGTCCGATGATTGGTATATCTTGCAAATACGGAATGTTAAATCTCGGAATTTTCTCCTGAATGAAATCCGTCTGTCCTTTACCGAAAATCATTTTAACAGAAAATAAGGCAATTGCGAGACCAAGCATGTTAATCGCTACACCTGATACTACTTGATCTGCACGGAATGAAATAGACGCTACAGCATGTAATGTAGCAAATAAAGCGGATACCAGCATGGCTACCAGCAAGGCGATCCATGGGGTCCAAGCACCTAAAGACTCTGCAAAAAATAAGTTAAATAGAATCCCGATGAACGCGCCCATAACCATAAGACCTTCCAATCCGATGTTAATTACACCAGAACGTTCAGAAAACACACCGCCAATTGCTGTAAATATAAGAGGGGCGGCAGAAGCAATCGTTATAGGTACGATGAAATATAACACATCTAACATCTTACTTCGCCTCCTTCTTATTACGTAAACGAATTAATCCGACACGGATAATATACCCGCAGGCAACAAAGAAAATAACTAGTGCTATGATGATCGAAACAATTTCTACTGGAATCCCTGCAGCATTCGGCATGTTGTTTGCTCCGTATTTCAATGAACCAAACAATGTAGCTCCGAAAATAACTCCAAGCGGCGTATTCGCACCTAAAAGCGCTACGGCAATTCCGTCAAAACCGATGCCCGTAAAGCCACCCATAGAGGACATGTTACCGAATGTTCCAAGTGCTTCCATCGCACCGCCTAAACCGGCAAATGCACCTGAAATAACCATCGCTAAAATGATGTTTTTGTTAACATTCATCCCCGCGTATTGAGAGGCATTTTCGTTAAACCCAACTGACTTCAATTCATATCCAGACTTTGTCTTCTCTAAAATAAACCACATGACGACAACCATCGCTAAGGCCACAAAAATTCCATAATGCAATGTAGAGTAATCGGTCAGGTTGGACAAAAATTCAGATCGCAGTGATGCTGTTTCATGGATCCTATCCGTTTTGAACCCACCGCCGGAAATGGTTTTTATCAATGCATTGACTACATGCAGCGCTATATAGTTCATCATGATCGTCACAATAACTTCATGCACTTTCAAAGTTGCTTTTAAAATACCCGGGATCAGCCCCCATAACGCTCCTGCAACTGCAGCCGCTAATAACGCAAGCGGTAAGTGAATGATTTTAGGTAGTTCAAACGCCATTCCGACATAGGCAGCCGCAAACCAGCCGACAATCAACTGTCCTTCTACTCCGATATTAAAAAGACCTGTCCGGAATGCGAAAGCGACTGCCAATCCGGCAAGAATATAAGGACTGATCTGACGGATCGTTTCACCGATTACATAAGAATCCCCGAAGATCCCATTCCACAATGCTATATAGCCTGTAACTGGGTTGTAATCACTGATGAGCATCACAACAGCGCCAACTAACAGTCCTAAAATAATAGATATCACTGGAACCAATATATTTATCATTTTATTCGACATGATGTTCATCACCATCTTTCCGAGCAGCTATCTGTTCTTTCGATACCGCATCTTTCGAATGGCCCGCCATCATTAAGCCTAACGCTTGTTCATTTGTTTCTTGCGGTGTCACAGTGCCCACAATTGTTCCATCGTAGATGACAGAAATTCGATCTGACACATTCATTACTTCATCAAGCTCGAAGGTTATGAGAAGAACAGCTTTACCACTGTCACGCTGTTCAATCAGACGTCTGTGAATAAACTCAATGGCTCCGACATCCAAGCCTCTTGTAGGCAGAGCAGCGATCAGCAAGTCTGGGTTACGCAAAATTTCACGACCAATGATCAATTTCTGCTGGTTTCCACCGGACAACGCTCTTGCCAATTCGTCTACGCCTTGAGTTCTTACGTCAAATTCTTCAATTAGACTTTTAGCCTTTTCATTCACTTCTTTATAATTCATTATTCCTTTTTTTGAAAATGGCTCATGATAATAGGATTGTAATGCGGCATTATAACCGACTGAGAAATCCAGTATCAGGCCATGTTTATGACGATCCTGCGGAATATGACCAATTCCTGTTTCTGTAATTTTTCTTGGTTTTTTGTTCGTAACATCTACAGAATTAATCAAGACTTTACCACTCTTCACTTTCGTTAACCCTGTAATAGCTTCGATTAATTCAGACTGTCCATTGCCATCAATCCCGGCAATACCGACAATTTCACCTCGGCGTACGGAGAGGTTGAGCCCTTTTAGCTTGGCAACCCCGCGATAATCATTGACAACCAAGTCCTCCACTTTCAATACTTCTTCTGTTGGATTAGAAGGTCCTTTTTCAGTCTTGAAAGTCACTTGCCGACCGACCATCAGCGTCGCCAATTCTTCCGGATTCGTTTCTGCTGTAATGACAGTCCCAATTCCTTTTCCTTTACGAATGACGGTTACTTTGTTTGAGACACTCATGATTTCCTGCAATTTATGAGTGATTATAATGATGGATTTACCTTCCGCAACGAGCTTGCGCATAATATTGAGAAGCTCTTCAATTTCCTGAGGAGTCAGTGAAGCTGTCGGCTCATCAAAAATTAAAATATCCGCTCCCCGATAAAGAGTTTTTAAGATCTCCACCCGTTGTTGCATACCAACCGATATATCTTCTATTTTCGCATGAGGATCTACATCCAGCCCATATGCCTTTGAAATCTCCGCTACCTTTTTAGCGGAATCTTTAATATTGAGCATACCGGATTTAGTCGGTTCGCTTCCCAAAATAATGTTTTCTGTGACCGTTAAGTTTTCAACGAGCATAAAATGCTGGTGAACCATTCCAATCCCAAGATCATTGGCCACGTTCGGATCGGTAATCGCTACTTTTTCTCCTCTTACACGAATTTCACCACCGTCTGGCTGATACAAACCGAACAACACATTCATTAACGTGGATTTACCAGCTCCATTCTCTCCTAAGAGTGCATGGATCTCACCTTTTTCAAGTTGCAGTGTAATGCGGTCATTAGCATAGAAGTTTCCGAATTTTTTCGAGACATCCAGCATTTCAATTACATAATCCAATCCAATCACTTCCTTGCCAGTAATAGAGTTCAAGAGCACAAAGCAGAATGTTCATTAGCTTCTTCCTAAGATTTAACTTCACGTATAAGGCGATTGCAGAACAATGAATCTGTAAGCGTTACCACTACTACTATTCGTACAAGTCGTCTTTTCGCCAAACTGTATGCAAATTCAATTCAATATAAAATTAATAAAATAAAAGCTCCAGTACAATAATCAAGGAGCCTTTATTTCACAAACTTTAATCAAATAAAGGCCGGACAATAAACCGGCCTCTATCTTATTCAGAAGATTATTTCTTCTTTTCTACGAACTCAGGTACTTCTACTTCGCCATCAGCAATCTTTTGTGCATATTCATCAATCTGATCTAGCACATCTTGTGGAATGGCACCGCGTGAATCAGCAAGTGACACACCGTTGTCATGGAGACCGTAAACTTTCGTTTCGCCACCAGGGAATTTACCATCCATAGATTGTTGAGCAATATCTTTAACTGCGACATCAACACGTTTCAGCATTGAAGTTAAAGTGATGTTATCATCGCCAACTTTACCTTCGTCATACTGATCGGAGTCCACTCCAATTACCCAAACATATGCATCTTTATCTGCTTGTTTACGTTCTTTCGCTTCAGAGAATACACCGTTACCTGTACCGCCGGCAGCGTGGAAAATGATATCAACGCCGGAAGAATACATACGGCTAGCTTCTGCTTTACCAAGTTCTGCTTTATCAAATGCCCCAGTGTATTTAGTATCTACTTTGATCTCTGGTTTTACTGCTGCAACTCCAGCCAAGAAACCAGCTTCAAAGCGCTCAATTACTGGAATATCCATACCGCCGATAAATCCAATTTTATCTGATTTTGTCATCAATGCAGCCGCAACTCCAGCAAGGTATCCGCCCTCTTGTTCCTTAAAAAGAATGCTTGTGACGTTTGGAGCGTCTACTTCACCATCGATAATAGCAAATTCAGTATCCTTTTGCTGTGCTGCAATGTCAGCGATTGCATCCTCCATCAAGAAACCTACACCAAATATTAAATTAAAGTCACGACGAGCCAAGTTGTTCAAATTAGTTGTGTAATCCGCTGGGTCTGTAGACTGAAGATAATCAAATCCGCCAGTTCCCTTTGCCCAACCTTGTTCTTCCCCAAATTCTTTGACGCCTTTCCAAGCTGACTGGTTAAACGATTTATCATCTACCCCGCCAACGTCTGTAACCATGGCAATCGAGAATTCACTCTTTTCGGTATCATTTCCGGCTGCAGGTTTTTCCCCTGCGTCATTATTGTCCTTATCGTTTGAACCGCATGCTGCCAACATCGTACCTGCGGCTAAAACCAAAGACATGGCCAAACCAAATTTTCTTTTCTTCATCAATAATGACCTCCCCTTTGATAATTTTGGTATGAAATCAGGACGTTATACGTCTTATACCCTTCTTCGCACTACATGGAACTTGAATTTATCTGCACGAAAATAGTTCTCAGAATAAAGAACCATTTTCCCTTCCTCGCTGAAATGCTCTTGGGAAAGCGATAAAAGGGATTGAGAGGTATCACAAGATAGCGCTTTAAACGCTTCCGGATGATAGCTAATCGGCTCTATTTCAGCTACAGCCTGTCCAATCCGGGTCATTCCGGACCGCTCAATTGTATCGAATAATGATGCGTCGAGCTGACTTTCTAAACCGTCCGGCAAACATTCCAACAGCACGTGATCCACACAATATACAACAGGTTCACCATCTGCTGTTCGAATTCGTTTGATTTGGACAATCTTTTTATCATTTGTTTTAAAACGTTCAGTTAACTCTTCAGTCAATGGGATGATAGACAAATTTTGAACAATGGTGCCAGGCTCCATATTCGCATTGTGGATCATCGTCGTTATACTTGAAAGCTGCTCAATTCCTGACAACACCATAGGCTGTGAAGTGACGAATGTGCCGACTCCATGCTTTCTGAAGATCACTTTCTCTTCTTCCAGTACCCTTAGCGCTTCGCGCAGTGTCGCACGGCTAACCCCCAGTAACTCTGATAATTTCGCTTCTGAGGGAAGCCGTTCATGTTCTTGAAATAGCCCAGATTCTATATCTTTTTTTAATCGCTCGATGACCTGAACATATAAATGTCGCGGATCTTTCTTCACGAACATTTAGCCACCTCCCCAGACGTCAGACATCTGATTACGTTCTGTCCTAACTATATCATCTTCTTAAGAAGAAGGAAATATCTAGTTAAGCTTACGAATAAAATTCTATATTTCAGTCGATTTCAACAATTTTACGTCAAGATTCTAGATCTGATTTTCCAATCATGACTTGTCTTGGCTTACTGCCTTCAGGCGGTCCTACTACTCCTCGCGCTTCCATTTGATCCACTATACGAGCAGCACGCGCATAGCCTACCCGGAAACGGCGCTGGATCATTGAAACAGAAGCTGTTTGCATCTCTACAACCATCTGGACCGCTTCATCATATAAATCATCTGTTTCTTCATGCGGTGGAACAATTTCCACTTCCGTAGGGATCATTTCTTCTTGATATTGCGCTTTTTGCTGTTCGATAATGAAGTCCACAACTGCTTCGACTTCTTCGTCCGATACAAAAGCGCCTTGCACACGGGTCGGTTTGGATGCACCCGCCGGAAGAAATAACATATCGCCTCGCCCTAACAACTTTTCTGCTCCGCTGCCATCCAAAATAGTACGTGAATCAATTGCAGACGAAACGGCAAATGCAATTCTTGAAGGAATGTTTGCTTTAATTATTCCTGTAATAACATCCACACTCGGCCTTTGCGTGGCAATGATCAAATGAATACCCGCTGCTCTAGCCATTTGCGCCAAGCGTGTGATGGCATCTTCCACTTCATTGGAAGCGACCATCATCAAGTCCGCCAACTCATCTACAATGACTACGATATACGGCATGCGTGGATGTTTTTCATCATGGTCTTCATTCCATTGTTCAATATGGTTATTGTATCCTTCAATATTCCTGGTACCTGTGTGAGAGAACAACTCATATCGTCTCTCCATCTCAGAGACCACCCTCTGCAATGCCTGTGCTGCTTTCCGGGGATCCGTGACAACCGGTGCCAATAAATGAGGGATGCCATTAAAGACATTGAGCTCCACCATTTTCGGGTCAATCATCATCATTTTCACTTCATGCGGTTTTGCACGCATGATAATGCTCATGATAATTCCATTGACGCAGACACTTTTCCCGCTTCCTGTCGCACCGGCAATAAGTACATGTGGCATTTTATTCAGTTCCGTCATCATCGCTTGTCCGGTTACATCCCGGCCTAGACCGACAAGTAATTTGGACTGAGCACGATTGTTTTCTTTAGATTCCAACACTTCCCGCAAACTGACCATTGCGACCGCATTATTCGGCACTTCAATCCCTACGGCTGATTTTCCGGGGATCGGTGCTTCAATACGAATTCCATTAGCCGCTAAAGCTAATGCAATATCATCAGCTAAACTGACAATACGGCTTACTTTCACACCGGAGTCCGGCAAAATTTCATATTTTGTCACAGCGGGACCTAAATGGACTTGTGTCACACGTGCTTTCACACCAAAACTGAGAAAGGTCTTTTCTAACTTTTTAGCATTTGCTTGAATCAGGTCATAGTCACCTGACTGATCACTCGCAACGGGAGGTTCAAGCAGACTGGTGGACGGAAGAATATATGATTCATTTTCCTGTTCTCCGCCCATCACCGGATAATCAGCAGTTCCTTCCGGTTGTTCATTCGCTGCTGAGGCTGAAGCTTTTGCGTCCGCCGCTTTTGTTTCCACTCTCTCTGGTACAGGTGCCTGTTCGATTTTCGAAGTGAAGGTTGAAATGATTGGTTGTTCGTCCGGCTCTTCACTGTGTATCATTTCGTCAGCAAGTTCCACAGTTTCGGCTTTGGGCTTTTGCTTACGGTTTCTTCGTGACAATTCTTTTTTGTTTTCTTCGGGTGACGGAACGACTTTTTTCTCTCGTGCTGTCCACTTTTCTTTCATTTTCTCCATCAATAAAGGAGTTTGCTCGACTAAGTAAGGAATCAGTGCTTTTCCTGTTAACAGAATTATCCCGATCAGCAATAAAAGAATTCCCGCCACTGTCGCACCTGCAGAGTCCACTAACGAATGGAACATCGCAAATAGTACAGCTCCGATCATACCGCCACCAAGCGTTCCTGATTGATTGAAGATTCCACCGCTTGTCACCAGGACTTTCCACGTCTCTTTCAAGGCCGAATTGGACATCAGTACCTTACTTTCATAGAGCGTTTGAAAAAGGTGGATATGACTGAATAACAGCATGCTGCTTAAAATGAACAAACAGCCTAACACGATTCGATGTTTATATCCCCCCACTTGCCTTTTTATCATAAATATTAGTGCCTGCATGATGATTAAGAATGGCAGGGCGGCATGCCAATTACCTAATAAAAATCGGGCAAATGCTGCTAATCCTCTGCCGATAACGCCATATTCAAATATCATGATGATGGCGATGCCAATCAATACCACACCCAGAATTTCGAACCAGAGCGGCTGCGTTGAACTTTGCTGCTTTTGCTGCTGTTTTTTCTTGGCTGTGGTCTTTTTCTTCCCTTTCTTTTTCGCCATAAGCTTACCCCCTTTCTGAAAAAAAGATTTCCAGCCTGTGCGGCATGGAAATCCTGTAGATTTTTAAGGAAGCTTTTCGAGCGAACTCAAAAAATCCGGAAACAATCGATCAGTATTCCATAATGATTGGAATAATCATTGGACGTCTTTTCGTTTGTTGATATAAATAAGAACTTAACGTCTCACGAATCTCTTGTTTAATGTTTGTCCATTCGAATGTTTCCTTACTAACGTATTTCTCCACAATCTTGCGAATTAACTTCGTCGCTTCTTCAAACAACTCTTCCGACTCACGGACATAGACAAAGCCCCGCGAGACGACTTCAGGTCCTGCAGCGATACGTTTTTGTTTTCTGTTCAACGTCACGACGACAGTGAAAATTCCATCTTGAGATAACAGTTTACGATCTCGCAACACGATATTCCCTACGTCGCCTACACCGATGCCATCGATAAGGACATTGCCCGCCTGCACTCTTCCGCTCATTCTCAGTTTATCGTTTTTAAATTCGACAATATCGCCTTTGTCCGCGATAAAGATTCGGTTTTTCGGCAAACCTACCTCTTGCGCTAATTTTGAATGCGCAATGAGCATACGGTATTCTCCTTGAATCGGAATAAAGTATTTAGGACGCATCAAATTTAGCATCATCTTCAAGTCTTCCTGCGAACCATGACCCGAAACATGAACATTTCTAGTTGAAGTTAAAACTGTTGCGCCTGCCTTCGCCAATTCATTCATCATCTGGTACATGGAAATTTCCATGACAGGTGACGGAGTAAATGTGATCAATACTGTATCTGTCTCTTTAATATTAATTTCTTTGTGATGCTTACGGACGATTTTCTCCAACGCTTCAAGAGGCTCGCCCTGGTTACCTGTTATGATGAGCACGATATCTTGGTCGTCATAACGATCCAAATCTTTTACAGGAACGACGATGTCTTCTTTTACTTGCAAATACCCTAGACGCAAGCCCACTTCAAAATAACTTTCCAAGCTCTTGCCGATGACAGCGACCTTTTTATCCTTTGCAGCAGCTTGGTCCAGAACTTGTTGAATCCGGATGAAATTCGATGCATATAATGCCACCAAAATTCGCCCTTCCGCTTCATGGAACGTTTTGGATAGTCTTTTTTCGATAACAGATTCAGATGTCGTATAACCAGGACGTTCTGCTTCCGTCGAATCCGACATTAAAATGAAGACACCTTCTTCACCTAGCGTCGCCATTTTCGCAATATCAGGACGGTATTTGCCCTTTGCTGCCTGATCGAACTTAAATTCACCCGTATTGACAATTGCTCCTTCACTCGTGTGGAAGACGATCCCTAATGAGTCGGGAATGCTGTGCGTCGTATAAAAGAATGTTACATGTGTACGCTTGAAATTCATTCGGCTTCGATTGGTCACTTCAAAGAATCGCACATTTGAAGGTGCCGGCATCTTTTTCAAATGCTCTTTTGCGAGAGCTAACGTTAATTTTGTTCCATAGACAGGCGCTTGTACTTTTTGTAACAAGTACGCAATGGAACCAATCGCATCTTCATGACCGTGAGTCAAGAAGATTCCTTTAACTCGATCTTTATTTTCTTCTAAGTAGGTCATATCCGGAATAACGATGTCGATACCGAGCATTTCGTTTTCAGGGAACATCAGCCCTGAATCCATTATAAATAGTTCGTCGTCAATTTCAACGACGTACATGGATTTACCAACTTCTCCTACCCCGCCCAGCGGGATTACTCTAATTAATTCATTTTGTATTTTGGTCACATTGTTTCCTCCTAATGATCTATAAATAATGAGATAAAATCTACATACAACGTACAGATATGCTCCGTTGATATCCGTTGAAGGCGGACCACTCCTCATTTACTTCGCTCCCTGTACGGTTCTCTAACGCTAATCAATGAGAATAAGTTGTAGCAGAGAGCCACTATTACTGGCATAAGCGAAGCATTGTGAGCACTTCTTTGTGTTTTACCGCGTTCCATTCCAATCAACTAAGTTTTCTTTTGCTCTTAGCGAGCTGTCTAGTATTGATATGAAAACTTTAACTCATCTTATAATATATTCCCGTCCACAACGACTAAAATCCATTATACGAGATAGTGGGCTTCTAGTACAAACAAAAAAAGCCGGATTCATCATCCGGCTTTACTTTATTCCGCAACAGATTGTGTTTTACTGAAATTTTCAAGTGCCAAATCGATCAGCTCAGATTGACTTGCGTCCATTGCTATGAGTGGTAAACGTACGCCGCCTGTTGGGATACCCAACCTTTCAAGTGCATATTTAACAGGGATTGGATTCGGTGAAGAAAACAAGGCGCTGAATACAGGCAATAGAGCACGGTGTAGCTTTGCAGCTTCTTTCGTCTGTCCGTTTTGAAATGCTTTGATCATCTTTTGCATTTCATTTCCTACTACATGAGCCGAAACAGAGACAATTCCTCTTCCGCCGATCGCGAGAAGTGGCAGCGTCATACTGTCGTCCCCGCTGTACACTTGGAAATCATCATCTGTTCCTTCAATGATCGCAGCCATTTGTTCAAGACTTCCACTCGCTTCTTTAATGGCCTTAATGTTAGCAATTTCTGATAACGCAATGACCGTTTCCGGCAGCAGATTGACGATCGATCTGCTCGGAATATTGTAGAGTAAAATAGGTAAAAATGTTTCTTTTGCTATAGCTGAAAAATGCGCATACATACCTTTTTGATCCGGTTTATTATAATAAGGAGTCACCAGCATGATGCCGTCAGCACCAGATAACTCAGCAGCCTTCGTCAATTCAATCGATTCCGCTGTATTGTTTGTACCTGTTCCTGCAATTACAGGCACCCGTTTATTCACAACTTTCACGACAAAATCCAATAATTCTCTTTTCTCCGTAACTGTGAGTGTGGGCGATTCGCCTGTCGTACCACTGACAATTATAGAATCTGTCCCATTTGCGATTAGATGTTCAAGTAATTTTCCGGTGTTTTCATAATTGATGGTACCATCTGGAGAAAAAGGAGTAACCATTGCTGTACCTATATTTCCTAGTTCCACGTTGATCATCCCTTTTCTTATTCATTCATAACACACGACAAATCAGTTGATCAATTCTTCGGCAATCTGCACAGAGTTCAATGCAGCGCCTTTTAACAAGTTATCCGACACAACCCACAAGTGGAAGCCCTTTGGATGATTTAAATCTTTGCGAATTCTCCCGACAAACACTTCGTCCCTGCCCTCTGCGTATAGCGGCATAGGATAGAGCTGTGCAGTCGGATCATCTTGTAGAACGATTCCAGGAGCCTTTTCCAAGAGAGCTTGGATTTCGCTTGTCGTGACATTGTCCTGATCGATTTCAATATATACAGATTCTGAATGACCGGATACGACAGGCAGTCTCACACAAGTCGCCGCTACCGACATTTCATAATCATTAAATATTTTCTTTGTTTCATTGATCATTTTTAATTCTTCAAGAGTATATCCAGATTCATCAAACGAATCGATTTGTGGGATTGCATTAAATGCGATGGGATAATGACGTTTTGCAGAAGCAGAAGGCAATACTTCCGCTTGGATTTCACTACGGTCAGAGAATTGCTTGCTTTGTTCAGACAACTCATCAATCGCTTCCACGCCTGCACCAGAAACTGCTTGGTAGGTTGATACGATTATTCGATTCAAGCCGTATTGATCCTTTATTGGTTTCAACGCCGCCACCATTTGAATTGTAGAGCAGTTTGGGTTGGCAATTATTCCGGAATGCTTTGTTAATTCTTTTGGATTTACTTCTGGTACGACAAGCGGTGTGTTTTTATCCATACGGAAGGCACTTGTGTTGTCAATAACGACCGCGCCTCTTTTCACTGCTTCATGGGCAAACATTTCAGAGATACTTCCACCCGCACTAAAGAATGCAATGTCGATACCTTCAAAAGCTTCAGGTGTTGTTTCCTGTACAATGTACGTGTTGCCGCCAGCTTTGATTTCGTTGCCTGCAGAACGTTTAGATGCAAGTAACTTGATGGATTTGGCTGGGAAGTTTCTTTCCACCAATTTTTCAAGTATTTTTGTTCCTACCGCCCCGGTGGCTCCGACAATTGCAACATTTACATTCTTCATTTCTCTCTTCCTTTCAATGATTAACAAGTAATTATTTGGAGCCATCTAGATTGCTCCGAACTCGTTAATTGTTATTGAACGAATTATAACATATTTTGCGATATTTAAAAATCTATTTTTATGCATCTTTATGAAGGATTAATAAAGGTTGCAATTGTTTGCCTTGTATAGCGGACGCTGTCGTTTCTGGCAGTAAAGAGAAATCAGCGATTAATGAGTTCGGTTTTTTTATACAGTCATCCTGTCCGAATGGTATAAAATAAACATTTTTCATATTTAATAACTTCATTAAATTCATGCCGTTCAACCCTAAGGCGTCATTTGTTGATACGCCAAGCACAACTGGTTTTTCATTGCGCAGTGTAGCTTTTGCTGCCATCAATACAGGTGAATCTGTAGATGCATTTGCAAATCTGCTCATGGAATTACCAGTAAGCGGTGAAATAACCATGCAGTCTAGCGGATTTGTTGGGCCGAATGGCTCGGCTTCAACAATACTAGACACAACTTTTTCACCTGTCGCCTCTTCAATTCGCTTAATCCATTCTTCTCCAGTACCAAAACGCGTGGCTGCATGGAGTACGGAATGCGTAATAATCGGTACTACTGTCGCTCCCTCTTTTTGCAGAGAGCTAATCATCGGAAGCAATTGGTCATAAGTGCAATGTGAAGCCGTAATTCCTAATCCGATTCGTTTTCCTTCAAGCATGTAACTCCCCTTTCTTCTATGTCCATTCTCAAAATCGCCTCAACCAGAGCAGCTGCTGCGTCCACTGGAAAATGAATTCCGGGCAATTTGAGGTGTATCGTATAGTATTCAGAAGAATAAGAGGGCTTTAGGCAGCCTGGAGCAGAAGCAAGGTCAAAAATACGTGTTTCACCGCTTTTTTCGGGGTCAAGCCATTGTGAGGGTATGGTGTTTACTAAGTAATCGTTCGAGAATACTGTACGTTCTGTTAATCGTAAAGGTTCATAACCCGCAATGGCCGCTTCCGCCAGCTGTTCATCAGATCTGGCGGCAATGGTTACGGTAGCTTGTAAGTTCCGTAAGACTTGTGCCACAGCCTTTCCTACTCTGCCAAAGCCAGCTACATAAAAATGCTTCCCTGCAATTTGCCGCTTCGTTTGTTCATAAAACACTTGGACAAAAGCCTCCGCTGTCAATCGGGCATTTTGCCAAATAAACGGTTCATAGTGCAAATAATTTGCGTGTCGTACTTTTTTTTCATCTAACTGATTCAGCCACTCTTGTGAAGCCTGGCCAGTAAATACTTTCATTGATGGTCCAAGTAATTCAGGAGGAATGGGATCTTTCATCGGTAATAACGGAAGTATTATTTGATCTGGCTGCCATTCAGTCAACACCTGTTTCAGTTCTTCATTGAATGCATCCGCAGCAACATATCGGCTGCTATAATTTTGTTCAAGCAATATATCATTGGCCATCTTCAGCCGCTGATCCTTCCCCACTACAAGCCATTTAGTCATCTTCAGACACATCCTTCCTGTCCAGTTCATGTGTTTTGCCGAATAAAATTCGATCCTCTCCTACGAGCACAATTTCATGCCATGGAATATATTCGACAATGTCATGATCTTTTTGACGGAACAGATTTTTTCCAAGCTTTTTCCGGATTTCAAATCCAATGATCTCACCCGTTTTGTGATTGAAAAGGAGATCGGTATCCGCAAGAAATCCATAGCGCATACCTTCCTCCACTTGAATCAGCTCTTTTTGTGCCAGCTCTGATAACAACATAACAATCCACCCTCTCTTATGATCTTCTATCATCATATGTATAGAAAGAGAGAAGTCGACTACTTAATTGAGCAGGTTTTTAAATTGGAGAATGTTTTTTTCAGGGGAAACAATTGATGTGGAGCGAGCACTCGTCAAAACTTGCTGGCCGAGACGATAAACACTTCTTTTTTCCACTAACTCAATACGCTCCACAACTTGTTCAATTGTTTGATGCATGCCAATTACTAATTCATTGCGGCCATTTCGGTACATGCGGGACTCTGAGTTTTCCAGTCCTAGAACAAAACTGCCTTTTAGCTGTTCTTTTGCATTGCGCAATTCTTTATCCGTCAAGCCATCATGCAATAGTTCCGCGATGACCTGTTCGATCGTTTGATACGTCTCTTGAAAATTCTCAGGGGAGGTTCCGCAATATATGACAAAGCCGCCTGCATTCTCATATGCGGAGTAATACGTATAGACAGAGTAGGCCAATCCCCGATTTTCCCGTACTTCTTGGAATAGTCTTGAAGACATTGTCCCGCCAAGTATACTGTCGAACAAACTTAATTCATAAATTCGGTCATGCGTTGCTGGAAGAGATGGGTAACCAAAGGCAATATGGGCTTGTTCAATATCTTTTGTTTTGATCGTCTGTTTTGCTGCGAAATTTGGCAAATGCATTTCATTTGGTCCAATTGTTGAATTTTTACTCTGATACGTACCAAAATGCGCTTCGATTAGCTTAATAAGCCGAACATCATAATTACCCGCGATGGAGATGACCAACTTATCGGGCCCATAATTTCGCGCCATAAATTCGTCTACCATTTCCTTGGTGAAACGCTTGATCGTCTCGCTTCGTCCACCTACTGGTTTACCGATTGAATCATCTGGGAACATCGCAGCCCAAAGTCTTTCATCGACGTCTTCATCCGGCATATCTTCTACTGAAGAGATTTCATCTAGAATAACGGATTTTTCTTTCTCCATTTCTTCTTCATCAAATACTGAGTGGAAAAACATATCCGATAAAATCGTCAACGCGTATGACGCGTGATGACTTAAAACGGTTGTGTAGTAACACGTCATTTCTTTCGATGTAAACGCATTAAGATCTCCGCCAATTTGATCGAATTGTTCAGCAATCATCCTGGCATTTCGGCTTTCTGTTCCCTTAAACAACATATGCTCAATAAAATGAGCAATTCCCTCTTGTTCTGCTGTTTCATCTGCAGATCCTGCATGCACCCATAATCCTACAGCTACTGACTTTACATAGGGCATCTTTTCATGAACGATCCGTACACCATTTGAACAAATATATTTTTGAATCATCGACTTCACTCCTTCTAAAAGTACAAAAAGCCTCCTTCGCCGCAACTTGTGCAGGAAGAGGCTCGTTCGCTTTTACATTACTCTTTGTTTGCTTTTTCTTGTGCTTCTTTTTCTTCTTGGATCACTACTTTTCTGGAAAGGTTCACTCGACCCTGCTTATCAATTTCAATGACCTTGACAAATAGTTCGTCACCAAGTTTCAATTCATCTTCAACCGCTTTTGTGCGGCCTTCTTGAATTTCAGAAATATGAAGCAATCCATCTTTGCCAGGGAAGATTTCCAAGAACGCACCAAACTTTTCAATGCGTTTCACTTTTGCTAAGTAGTATTCACCAGCTTTCGCTTCTCGAACGATGTCTTCGATCATCTTCTTAGCTTTCGCATTCATTTCAGAATTCGGTGATGCGATGTAAATCGTACCATCTTGTTCTGTATCAATTTTAACTTGAGTTTCCTCAATGATTTTATTGATAACTTTTCCTCCAGGTCCAATGACATCACGGATCTTATCTGGATTAATATGAATTACAACAATTTTCGGAGCGTATTCAGACAGTTCCTCACGTGTTGTAGAAATTGTAGTCATCATATGTTCAAGGATTTTAATACGGCCAATTTTGGCTTGTGCGAGTGACTCTTCAAGAATTTGACGAGAAAGTCCGTCAATTTTGATATCCATTTGAAGGGCTGTGATTCCTTTTTCGGTACCAGCTACTTTAAAGTCCATATCGCCTAAATGGTCTTCCATTCCTTGAATATCCGTTAGAATAGAGTAATCTTCTTCTTTTTTGATCAATCCCATTGCAATACCTGCTACAGGAGACTTGATTGGAACACCAGCATCCATCATAGCCATTGTAGACGCACAGATCGATGCTTGTGAAGAAGAACCGTTTGATTCTAATACTTCCGCTACAAGGCGCATTGTGTACGGGAATTCATCTTCATTCGGAAGGACTGGCAGCAATGCACGTTCACCCAATGCCCCATGTCCGATTTCACGGCGTCCCGGTCCTCGGATCGGTCCTGTTTCACCGACACTGAAGTTCGGGAAATTATAATGATGCATGAAGCGCTTAGATTCGTCTAAGCCTAATCCATCAATGATTTGAACTTCGCCGAGCGCACCCAATGTACAGACACTCAACACTTGTGTTTGTCCACGTGTAAACAGGGATGAACCGTGAGCACGTTGCAACAGACCTGTTTCTGATGACAATGGACGAATTTCATCCAACGCACGGCCGTCTGGACGCACCTTATCCACCGTAATCAATCGACGAACTTCATCTTTCACCATTTGCTCCAAAACAGCCTTCACTTGTTTCATCGTATCTTCATCAGCTTCATTCGCGATATAACGATCAAGCACAGCAGTCTTTACTTCATTGATTGCTTCTTCACGAGCGTGCTTTTCTTCAGTTTGAATCGCTGAAATCAAGTCGTTTTCACAGAAGTTTTTCACTTCTGCACTGATTTCTGGGTCTAGTTCGAATAGTTCAATTTCAAACTTTTCCTTGCCAATTTCTTGAGCAATTTTTTCTTGGAACGCAATCAATTTCTTGATTTCATCATGACCGAACATGATCGCTTCAAGCATGATCTCTTCAGAAACTTCTTTCGCTCCTGCTTCTACCATGTTAATGGCATCTTTAGTACCGGCTACGACTAAATCGATCTCTGATGTTTCCAGTTGCTCAGGTGTTGGATTGACGATAAACTCTCCATCAATGCGTCCAACTTGCACACCTGCGATTGGTCCATCAAACGGAATATCTGAAATAGACAGTGCTAAAGAAGAGCCGATCATAGCAGCAATTTCAGATGAACAGTTTTGATCAACTGACATAACAAGTGAAATTACTTGTACATCATTACGGAAGCCATCTGGAAATAACGGGCGGATCGGACGGTCAATTAACCGGCTTGTCAATACCGCTTTTTCTGACGGTCGGCCTTCACGCTTGATGAATCCACCAGGAATTTTACCGACTGCATATAAACGTTCTTCATAGTTGACTGTAAGTGGGAAAAAATCCAGAGGTTTTGGTTTCTTAGAAGCGGTTACTGTGGATAATACTGTTGTGTCGCCGTAACGAACCAATACAGCGCCGTTTGCTTGCTTTGCAAGTTGTCCTGCTTCGATTGTCAGCGGACGTCCTGCCCAATCAAGTGTATAAACATTTTTCTGTTCTGACATTGTAGAACTCCTCTCTAATGTGAAACTTGGTACATCATAGTTGTATGTAATTAGTAGTAGTGTATCAAACCAGATACATTTATGCGAAAGTTTTCGTCTTAATTCCATAGAAAAAAGCGGGCAATGCCCGCTTTTTAGTCTTATTAACGGCGTAAGCCAAGTTTTGCAATAAGATCACGGTAACGTTGAACGTTAGTTTCACGTAAATATCTCAAAAGACGACGACGTGTACCAACCATTTTGTAAAGACCGCGACGTGAGTGGTGGTCTTTCTTGTGCGTACGCAAGTGGTTGTTCAAGTTATTGATCTCTTCAGTAAGGATAGCAATCTGAACATCAGCAGATCCAGTATCATTTTCATGAGTCTTGAATTCGTTGATCAATTCAGCTTTTCGCTCTTGTGTAATAGCCATCCTTTTCACCTCCTAATTAAAAGTATCCCCATCTCCCGAGCAATCGTTGGTGATTCGCATTGCCAAGAAGCGGTTTGTGTCATTAACACTACTTTATCATATCACGCCATTCTGTCAGTTGCAACATTCAACTCTAGCCATTTAACAAGTCCATGGCGGTTTGTTTGTCTTTGCCGATTTGTTCTTTTAACGCCTCAAGCGACTCAAATTTCCGCTCTGCCCGAATCCGATGCAGCCATTCAATCGCCACCTGCTTACCGTAGAGATCCATGTTCGCATTTAGGAGATGAACTTCTGCTGTGGCCACGCGGTGTTCCGGGTTATGAAAAGTCGGTTTGACACCCAGATTGCAAACGCCTGGATGCCACTTCCCGTCTACCAAACAATATACTGCGTAGACACCGTTGGCAGGCACGATATTCTCCTCATCTGTTTGAATATTGGCGGTCGGAAAACCTAACTGACGACCGCGTTTCTCTCCATGTACAACTTCACCAAACGTACGGAAAGGTCGTCCGAGTAACAGCGCAGCTTCCTCGACATCACCTTCTGACAGCAGTTGACGCACTTTAGTGGAGGATACTTTGCCATCATGATCATATGTGACTTTTTGAATCGTCGTCGTACCGTACAAACCTTCAGAAAGGTCATGCATCTCTTTCATCGTACCGGAACCTTTCATACCAAAAGTAAAGTCAAATCCAGCGGTCACGTGCTTGACACCTAATCCTTTAACAAAAATATCGATAAACTGCTGTGGGGATAAGCTGGCTAAATCCCAATCAAAACTAACGATGAAAAGAGTATCGACTTGAAGCGCTTCCAGGAGCCGAACCTTTTCCTCTAACGGCGTAATGTAGCCTACATTTCTACCTGAAAAAAGTTGTGACGGATGAGGATCAAATGTCATGACAGCTGTTTGTATTCCTAACTCATCCGCCTTTTTCTTTGCGGAATCGATAACTTCCTGATGCCCTTTATGTACGCCATCAAAAAACCCAATAGCCATGGAATAGGCATGATGCAATTGGATGTTCAGTTGATCAGGATATCGTAATCTGTAGATTTCCATTTCTATCTCTCCTTACTCATTAGGCAGTAGCATTTTTTCAGGTTTCATCAACCCTGGCTTCGTTGGATGGTTTTGATAGATAGCCAACACACGGCCTTCATGCGTCATACTAATTGACGGATAGGTTATCAGCAATGTATCTGCCGGCAGTACTTGTCCATTTTGGATCTTCTCCAATAAATCCGGAGCAATCTCCACTCTAGGGAAATCGGTCAAGACCTCTTCAATTGGACGTAAGATTGAATCAATATTGCCTTCTTCCATCAACTCAGCCACTTCGGATAATGTTTTACACTGTGCTTGTTGAAAGTTACCGGACACAGTACGAACCAATGATTCCATATGTGCAGGGAAACCGAGTTGCTCGCCAATTTGAACTGCCAGAGTTCGAATATATGTACCTTTCCCACAACGTACTCGAATAGAAAAAGTAACTTCTTCACCACAAAAAGTATCTCCTTCATTTAAGAGCTCAATTTGCTCAATCAGTACTTTACGAGCTGGTCTTTCAACTTCCTGGCCTTTCCTCGCATATTCATACAATCGCTTCCCATTTACTTTAACTGCAGAATACATGGGTGGGATTTGAATAATTTCTCCTGTCAGCTTTTCCAGCGCCTCCAGGATCTGTGATCTGCTAAATTCTTTATATGTGTCGTCACTAGTTACTGTATCGCCTTGGGCGTCTTCCGTCTCAGTGGAGCGACCGATCGACACTTTCGCGATATATTCTTTTCCTGCATCGGTCACATATGAAGCGACTTTCGTAGCCTTGCCAATACAGATCGGAAGAACTCCTTCTACTTCAGGATCCAGCGTTCCTGTATGACCAACTTTTTTTGTGCGTAAAATCTTTCGCAATTTAAAGACACAGTCATGGGAGGTCATCCCCTTCTCTTTCCATAAAGGAAGAATGCCGTTCATCTTACTCCTCTTTTCTATAAGTCCATTCAAAATTAGTGATATATGTAAGAAGAGAGGAAGTCATTACGCCAAAGCGACAATGAACTTCCTCCTCATTTTTACTGCTCGTTCTCATCATTTACTTGACGGATTAAGCTCTCAATATGATTACCATACGCAACCGATTCATCCATCTCAAATTCGATTTCTGGTGTTTTACGTAAACGAATTCGCTGACCGATTTCCGTACGGATAAACCCTTTTGCTTTTGAGAGGCCAATTAACGTGTCTTCGCGTTCCTTAGCTGTACCTAGAACAGAGATAAATACTTTCGCCTGCTGTAGGTCTCCTGTCACATCTATACCGGTAACAGTAACAAATCCGATCCGCGGATCTTTTAATTTTTGGCCGATGATATCGCCCAGTTCTTTCTTCATTTGTTCGGCTATTCGATTTGCACGCACTGACATGGAAATTCACCTCTATCCATTATTAACTATTTGATCATCTCATAGATAATCGACTGTACACGCGGTCATTTCCCAATCTGGATTGGATTCGAACAGACGGATCGCTCTTCTCACTTCGCGTTCAGCAGCATCATTAGAAGATGCCACCGCCACTAATGCGAAAGTAGTTCTTTGCCATAAATCCTGGTGATCAATTTCCGCTACCGAGACATTATAGGAGTTTTTCACCCGATCTCTCATCCGGTTTAAAACGGCACGTTTCTCTTTCAAAGAAGCGGCTGTCGGTATGAAAAACGAACATTCCGCGTATACAATCATACTCGCTTAATCTCTTCCATTACATACGCTTCAATAATATCTCCTTCTTTGATATCATTGAATTTTTTAATCGTGATACCACATTCATAACCTTTTGCTACTTCTTTTGCATCATCTTTGAATCGCTTCAACGTATCAAGCTCTCCTTCAAAGATGACAATATTGTCACGCAGCACCCGTACTCCGGATTCTCGAGTAATCTTACCATCTATCACATAGCATCCCGCAATCGTACCAATTTTAGACACTTTAAATGTCTCACGAACTTCAGCCTGACCGATTACTTTCTCTTCATACTCAGGATCAAGTAATCCTTTCATAGCAGATTCGATTTCTTCAATCACTTTATAAATGACGCGGTGCAGACGGATATCGACACCTTCTGCTTCAGCAGCACGTTTCGCATTGGTATCTGGACGTACATTAAATCCAATCACAATCGCATTTGAAGCAGCTGCCAATGAAATGTCGGATTCATTGATTGCTCCTGCTCCCGTATGGATGATCTTAACGTTAACGCCTTCCACTTCAATTTTCATCAGGGATGCCGCCATTGCTTCTACAGCACCTTGAACGTCTGCTTTAACGATCAAGTTCAATTCTTTCATTTCGCCTTGCTTCATTTGATCAAACAAATTGTCGAGGGTTACACGTGTTTTTTCTACGCGCTGCTCTTGAAGAGCTTCCCCTGCCCGTGCTTCACCAATTTGACGTGCGGTCTTTTCGTCCTTAAAGACGACAAAACGGTCGCCAGCTTGCGGTACGTCGCTTAAACCAGTGATTTCTACAGGTGTAGATGGACCCGCTTCCTTCACTCGGCGTCCCAGGTCACTGACCATAGCACGTACACGACCGTACGTGTTCCCGACTACTATAGGGTCTCCAACATGCAATGTACCATTTTGTACAAGCAGTGTTGCAGCTGATCCTTTACCTTTGTCGAGCTGTGCCTCAATTACAGTACCTCTTGCTCTGATCGAAGAGTCTGCCTTTAATTCTCCGACTTCAGCAACTAACAGCACCATTTCCAGAAGCTGGTCGATCCCTTCGCCTTTCAAGGCAGAAATCGGAACAAAGATCGTGTCGCCGCCCCAGTCTTCAGATACTAAACCGTGTTCAGTCAATTCCTGCATCACACGATCCGGATTTGCTGTTGGTTTATCCATCTTATTAACTGCAACGATGATCGGTACTTCGGCTGCTTTTGCATGATTGATTGCTTCAATCGTCTGAGGCATGACGCCATCGTCTGCTGCTACAACCAAAATCGTCAAGTCAGTGATTTTAGCTCCGCGTGCTCTCATTGTAGTGAATGCTTCGTGGCCTGGTGTATCCAAGAAAGTGATTTTCTTACCTTTTTCTTTGATTTGATAAGCCCCGATATGCTGGGTAATCCCGCCTGCTTCACCTTGCGTAACTTTCGTATCGCGAATGGAGTCAAGCAAAGTCGTTTTACCATGGTCAACGTGACCCATGATTGTAACAACTGGAGGTCTTTCTTCTAAATTGACCGGCTGCTGTTCTTCTTCATCCGGATCTTCAAAGTAAATCTCCAAATCCGTAACATCAATTCTGATTTCTTCTTCCACTTCTACGCCGTATTCAGCACAGATTAACTCGATTGCATCTTTATCAAGCTCTTGGTTAATTGTCGCCATGACACCAAGCATGAATAGTTTTTTAATGATTTCAGAAGGTTCCTTGCCCAGTTTTTGAGCTAATTCGCCAACTGATAGCGACTCATAGAAAGTGATTTTCTCTGGTAGTGGCTTCTCAATCTTTTGAGCTGGAACTGCCGGACGATATCTGCGGCGTCCTTGGTTAATTCCACGTGCAGGTGGTCTTCCTCCACGACCGCGAGCTCCGCCGCCTGAACGTGCTTGATTCGCACCTTGACCTTGTTTTGGCTGTTGGTTTGTGCCTGCTTGCTGACCGCCTTGTGTTCGGTTACCAGCTCCTGCCGGGCGTTTCGCTCCTGTGTTGTTGCTTTGATTCGAATTTTGATTCGAACGGTTCGCAGGCTGTTGTGTACGGTTCGCACCGCCTTTAGCTGCTGTCTGTCCTGAATTCGATTGCTGTGGTGCACTTTTACCTGCGTTATTTCCACCTTGACGATTTCCAGCAGGACGTTGTGCCGGACGGTCGGATTTTTGGTTGTTGTTTGTCTTATTTGTCGTTCCAGTCGTGTTTCTGGAGTTGCCAGAGAACTTCTTGTCCAGCTTCGTAACTGTTTCTGGATCAATTACGGACATATGATTGGTGACTTCCACTTTCATATTCCCTAATTCATTAATAATATCTTTACTCGATTTATTTACCTTTTTGGCATATTCATGTACTCGTATTTTCGTCATTAGCCCACCCCCGGTTATATTCGTTGAGGAGCTCGGATAATTTTTTGGCGAATCCTTTATCCGTTAGCGCCAAGACCACTCGCGCTTCTTTACCAATCGCATGCCCAAGGTCTTCACGACTCCCGAAATCATGCTTCTCAACGTTGTAAGTATTACATTTATTCGTTAGTTTCTTCATTGTATTAGCAGATGCATCTTTTGACAGGATGACAAGTTCTGCATGTCCCGAACGGACTTCCCGTACGACTAAGTCTTCACCCGTCACAATTTTCCGTGCTCGGGCTGCCATACCGAGCAGCTGATAGATCTTCGTTGGATCTGTCATTTGATCGCCTCTCGCCGAATGGCATGTAAGAGGTCATCGTACACTTGCTCAGGAACTTTCGCACCCAATTGATGTTCAATTGAGTGGTGTTTTCGTGCTTTTTCTACCGCATCTTCCGTTTTGGATACGTATGTACCACGGCCTGACTTTTTTCCGGTCAGATCAACGGAAACTTCTCCTTCTTTCGTACGGACAATCCGGATCATTTCTTTTTTAGGTAGCATTTCACCTGTAGCTGCACATTTACGCAAAGGGATTTTCCGATTGTTCGACATGAGCATGCAATCCTTTCCAATCAATCTTCTTTGGTATCTACATCTGCGTATAAATCATAGTCTTCTGTCTCTTCGACAGGTGTTTCTTCTTCATACTCATATGCTTCCAGATAGTCACCTGTATCTTCAGTGTCCCCGTCTGGCTCCTCTACACTGTATGCGTTCAATTCTTCTTCAGTGCGAGGATAGACCCCCAACTCTCTTGCATCTGTTTCACTCTTAATATCAATTTTCCAGCCAGTCAATTTTGCGGCCAATCTTGCGTTTTGACCTCTTTTACCGATGGCTAAAGATAATTGATAATCCGGAACAACAACAGTTGTGGAACGCTCTTCCTCATCTACTTGAACATCGAGTACTTTTGATGGGCTTAATGCATTCGCTACAAACACTACAGGGTCTTCAGACCATTCAACAATGTCGACTTTTTCGCCATTCAATTCATTGGAAATAGATTGTACCCGAGCACCTCTAGTACCTACACAAGAACCGACTGGATCCACTTCTTCATTTGTCGTGTACACCGAAATTTTAGAACGGTCGCCAGCTTCTCTAGCAATGGATTTGATCTCTACAGTTCCATCATAAATCTCTGGTACTTCCAATTCAAATAAACGACGCAGCAAGCCGGGATGTGTTCTGGATACAAATACTTGAGGTCCTCTTGCTGTTCTCTCAACTTTTGTAATATATACTTTAATCCGATCGTGCGGTGCATACGTTTCTGTCTGGATTTGCTCGCTAGAAGGCAGGACTGCTTCTACTTTACCTAAACCAACAAATAGGTTCTTGGCATCCATTCGCTCTACAATTCCGTTCACGATGTCTTCTTCTCGATCGATATACTCTTCGTATATCAAGCCGCGTTCTGCTTCACGCACACGTTGGGTGACGACTTGCTTCGCTGTTTGTGCAGCAATCCGTCCGAAGTCGCGCGGAGTGACTTCTTCTTCTACAATGTCTCCGATTTCATATACGGGATTGATGACTTGTGCATCTTCCAATGAAATTTGCAGACGTTCATCTTCCACATCTTCTACAACATCTTTTCGTGAATAGACTTTCATCGTACCTTTATCTAAATTCAAATCAACACGGACATTTTGTGCCTGATTAAAATTCCGCTTATACGCTGTTACAAGCGCCGCTTCAATCGCATCCACCAACACATCTCTTGAAATACCTTTTTGCTGTTCAAGAGCTGTCAGTGCTTCGAGTAGATCACTACTCATGTTCATCACTCCTACATTCTATTATCATCCCGCCACTTTATAGTGATGGAACTCTTTGAAAAATCTTAGTTCCGATTCTTAACGGGGCTAAACGGCGTCTTCCACTTTTAAGTTAAAAGTCAATTGCCAGACGGGCTAGTGCAATTTTGGTTTTATCAATTTCTACTAAGACTTTTCGTGTTTTGATTCGTATTTCCACTTTTGCGAAGTCTGGCCCGTATCCAAGTAAATACCCTTCGAATTCTTTCATACCATCTATGGGTTCATAAGTTTTGATGAATACATATTGGCCGACTGCTTTTTCAAAATCTTCATCTTTTTTCAATGGTCTTTCCGCTCCGGGAGAAGACACTTCAAGGAAGTAATTCTGTGTTATCGGGTCTACGCGATCTAGTTCCTCGCTCAATTTTTCACTGACCGCCGCACATTGATCGATGTCAATATTTCCTTCTGGCGTATCAATATAAACACGTAAAAACCAATCTCGACCCTCTTTTACGAACTCAACGTCTACTAGTTCAAGGCCCAATTCTTCTACAATCGGACTTGTCAACTGTTCGACTTCCTCTGTAATTTTACTCAAATGTATCCCTCCCGAAATTAAAATCAATCACGCCTCGGCGTGATTGTGTCCGGACTTTGAATTGTGCTTGCACAATTAACTCCTTACAAAATCCGTGACATCCAGCTGCAACGGCTAGACCCTCGGGACGTTTCAGACTAGCAGTAAAGGCAAAAGGCGCCTTTATTGCTAGCCTTCCAACGCCTGTCGGGGCTAAACAGCCGTCTCCGCCTTTGATGACATCCAGCTGCAACGGCTAGACCCTCGGGACGTTTCAGACTAAGCAGTAAAGGCAAAAAGCGCCTTTATTGCTAGCTTTCCAACGCCTGTCGGGGCTAAAAAGCCATCTCCGCCTTTGATGACACCCGCCGGAGGCTTTATCTGGATTCAGCCGGAGTTTGAAAACCCATTGAACAAAAAAACACTTGCATTTCCACTGCTGAATTCAGATAAACAACAGAAAAGAGCGGGAAGCCCCACTCTTTTCCGTAAGACGTATAGCAAAAGTTGTCTCAATCTTATCACAACGCTATTTACAATGCAAATGATGTAGCCATTTACAAGCGTTAGAACAACGATAATTGATTCGCTTCTGGCATTCCTTCCAAGCAGCCAAAATTATCTAAGTACTCGACAATTGTTTTGGAAACTCGGCCTCTCTTCTGAAAATCTTCCTTGGATAAAAACTCTCCATCTTTGCGTGCTTCCACGATCGTCTTCGCTACGTTCGTTCCCAAGGAAGGAATCGCGTTAAAAGGCGGAATCAATTGGTTGTCTTCAATGATGAATTGCGTCGCATCCGATTTATATAAATCTGGTTTTGCAAATGTAAATCCACGTTCCACCATCTCCAGCGCAATTTCCAGGACGGTCACCAAGTTCTTTTCTTTTGGTGGGGCATCCAGACCTTTATCGTTTATTTCTTTAATCTTTGCACGGATTGAAGCAGAGCCTTTTGACATCGTCATCAAATCAAAGTCCGTTGCTCGCACAGTGAAATAGGTAGCATAATACATAATTGGATGGTGCACTTTAAAATACGCAATACGGAGTGCCATCAATACATATGCAGCTGCGTGCGCCTTCGGGAACATATATTTAATCTTCTTGCACGAACTGATATACCAGCCAGGTACTTTATTCGCTTTCATCTCCGCTTCGAATTCAGGCGTCAGCCCTTTTCCTTTACGCACCGACTCCATAATCTTAAAGGCAAGCGAAGGTTCCAGTCCTTGATAAATCAAGTAGACCATAATATCATCCCGACAACCGATTACTTCGGAAAGCTGACAAGTTTTATTCTGAATCAATTCCTGAGCGTTTCCTAGCCATACATCCGTACCGTGGGATAAACCTGATATCTGAATCAACTCAGAGAAAGTTGACGGTTTGGTCTCTTCAAGCATTTGTCGAACAAAGCGTGTTCCGAACTCGGGCACGCCAAGTGTTCCCGTCTTACAATCGATTTGCTCTTCCGTTACGCCGAGTGAAGACGTTCCGCTGAACAATGCCATGACACCAGGATCATCTGGCGCAATCGTTTTAGCATCAATACCGGATAAATCCTCCAGCATTTTAATCATCGTCGGATCATCATGTCCGAGAATATCCAGTTTCAATAAGTTATTATCGATCGAATGAAAGTCAAAGTGCGTCGTGCGCCAACTGGATTGTATATCATCTGCCGGAAACTGAATGGGCGTAAAATCAAAAATGTCCATCGTATCCGGAACAACAATAATTCCGCCGGGGTGCTGTCCTGTGTTTCGTTTTACGCCAGAACAGCCTTGCACCAACCGGTCGATTTCCGCGCCGCGCATCTGCAGATCGTTATCGTTCATATAACCGCGAACATACCCGTAGGCCGTCTTTTCAGCAACCGTCCCGATCGTTCCTGCTCGGTAAACATAATCTTCGCCGAATAATTCTTTTGTATAGTTGTGTGCGTGCGCTTGGTACTCGCCGCTGAAGTTCAAGTCAATATCCGGAACTTTATCCCCGGCAAATCCAAGGAACGTTTCGAACGGGATATCTTGTCCGTCTTTTTTAAACATCGTTCCACATTTTCCGCATTCTTTATCCGGCAAGTCATAACCCGACCCTACAGAACCATCATCGAAAAACTCGTTTGTTTTGCACGAAGGACAGACGTAATGAGGCGGCATCGGATTTACTTCTGTAATTTCCATCATGGTCGCGACGAATGAAGAACCTACCGATCCACGTGAACCGACCAAATAGCCATCATCCAACGACTTTTTCACAAGTTTATGCGAAATTAAATAAATAACCGCAAACCCATTATCAATGATAGAGGTCAATTCTTTTTCAATACGCGCCTCGATAATTTCCGGCAGCGTGTCTCCGTAAATACGTCGAGCCATTGAGTAAGTCAACTCACGGACTTCATCGTCAGCGCCTTCTATCGTAGGTGTATATAAATCATCTTTTATCGGTTTAACATCACCGACACGCTCGACAATCTTCAGCGGGTTCTCTACGACAATCTCTTTCGCCGCTTCTTCACCTAGAAATTCAAATTCCTTAAGCATTTCATCTGTTGTCCTGAAATGAACAGCCGGGAGTGAATGACGGTTCATCGGATTGGCGCCTCCTTGCGAGCGAACCAAGACTTTACGATACGTAGCATCCGTCTCATCCAAGTAATGAACATTGCCAGTGGCACAAACCGGTAAGCCGGTCTTTTTACCGAGCTTTAGCATTTTACGCATAATATCTTCTAAGTTCCATTCGTCACGAATCAAATCTAGTTCCAGTAAATGCGAGTAGACAGGTTTCGGATGGATTTCTAAGTAATCATAAAAACTTGCAATTTCTTCGACTTCTTCCATTGGTTTTTGCATTAACCCTTCAAATACTTCGCCTTTGTCGCATCCTGATCCTACTAATAGCCCGTTGCGGTGCTTCACTAATAAAGAACGCGGGATACGCGGGACACGATAGAAGAAATCCATATGTGAAATGGAAACCAACTTGAATAAGTTTTTCAACCCTTCATTATCAGTTGCGATCAACGTACAGTGAGATGGGCGTGAACGTTTATAGGCATCGCCTTCACCAATGTTTTTATTCAGGTCATCCAACCATTCAATTCCTTTTTCCTGCGCGTCTGCTAATAATCTTAAGAAAAGATACGCAGTAGCTTCTGTATCGTAAATCGCCCGGTGATGCTGCGTCAATTCGATATCGAACTTTTTAGCGAGTGTGTTCAAACGGTGATTACGCAATTCCGGGTAAAGAAAACGTGAAAGCTCCAATGTATCGATCACTGGATATGCGGGCGTTTCAATTTTCGCCCGTTTACAAGAAGCGTAGAAAAAGCCCATATCAAATGAAGCGTTGTGGGCAATTAGCACAGCATCGCCGATGAACTCAATAAAATCCGCCATAACTTCGGATACTTCAGGCGCATCTTTGACCATATCATCCGTGATACCTGTCAAGTTTGTTGTAACCGACGACAAGGGATGATGGGGATTAGCAAAACGTTCAAAACGATCAATAATCTCTCCGCCCCGTACACGGACTGCGGCAAGCTCGATAATCGTATCATACACTGCAGATAGTCCAGTGGTTTCCACGTCAAATACTACATACGTATCCGTCTCTAACAGTCTATGTTGTTCTTCGTAAACAATCGGTACTCCATCGTCTACAAGATTGGCTTCTAACCCGAATAACACTTTAATTCCATGCTTTTTCCCTGCATTGTAAGCTTCGGGAAAGGACTGAACATTCGCATGATCCGTAATTGCAATCGCGGTGTGCCCCCATTTGGCGGCTTGCGCGACTAGGGCTTGAGCTGACACGACAGCATCCATTTGACTCATCGATGTATGGGCATGCAATTCCACGCGTTTTTGTCCCTCAGGGGCTTTGTCTTTTCGCTCAATCGAAGATATAACAGCTAAATCTTGCGCCATCATGATCAAATCTCTAACGAATGTATCATTTTGAATACTTCCTCTTGCGCGTACCCACATTCCCTTTTTAAAGGATTTCATTAATTCCGCATCTTCATTGTCACGTGAAAACATCTTCACTAAAATTGAGTCGGTATAATCTGTTACTTTTAGCGTCAATAGCGAGCGGCCACTCCGAAGTTCTCTAATCTCAGCGTCAAATACAAACCCTTCAATGATCAGCCTGCGTTCTTCATCTTGAATTTCATGAATGGGTACAATCGCCTCGCCCTGCTTAATTGGAGTACCCAGTATTAACGGACGGTCGGAATCTCCTTGTTCGCTCTTCATCGTTTCACGTTGCTGTAACTGTTCAAATGCTTTCTTTGACAGTTCTTCTTCCTCTTGTTGTTTTTGAGAAAGAAATTGCTGAAGCTCTTCTTTAGCATTTTGATTTTCTTCAATAGTCACATCAACTGTCAATTGAGGAAACCCGAATTGTTGATAAAGATTCGCTAAAGGTGCTACATATTTATTTTTCAATGTCTGGCATTCCAAATCACTCTGACAATTAATCAATAATTTTTCACCGTGTAACGTCGGCAGTTGCTCCACTAAGCATTGACGAAGGGGCGGTGAAATATCAGCCAATTCTTCCACTACAAGCGGCCAGTAGGCTTTGATCAACTGCTCATCCGCGGATGTTTTACGGCTTTCTATTTGTAGATGGACATTTGCTATTGATGCAAATGCTTCGTGAACACGCTGTTGCATTAAACGGAAAACATCAAGAGGTAACACTTCATCCAGTGTGATATTGAACTTCCACACTCTCGACTTCTTATGTACCGTCACACGGTTCAGTTCTCCATTTTGAAAATAAGGCATTAATTGATCATCCGTTAAGCCTGACTGCTGCAACAAAGTTAAAAACTTCTTCCCAGCATCCAATATAAATTCCTCCAATCTATCGCGAAAAGAAGGGAAGTTCCGTTAACGGACTCCCCTTCCTTTTTAATCTGCACTGAAGAAGGATTGCAACTTTTCTAAGACTTCTTCTTTTTGCCAATCTATAGACTCCCCGCTCTGACGGAATGTCACTTCTACAATTCCTTCAGCGGCTCTTTTACCAATTGTAATTCGTACCGGCAAACCAATCAAGTCAGAGTCTGCGAATTTCACGCCTGCTCTTTCGGCACGGTCATCGTACAGCACATCATATCGATAGGATTCCAATACCGCATACAATTCATCCGCCAGTTGTTTTTGAACTTCATCTTTGACATTGACTGTTACCAGATGGATATCAAATGGAGCTAGATGTTTTGGCCATTTCAAACCGTATTCATCATTGAACTGTTCAGCAATGGCTGCGATTAAACGAGATATCCCTAGCTCGTAACTTCCCATGATGAAAGGTTTAGCTCTTCCATGCTCATTTAAGAAGTTCCCTTTCATTTGCTCACTATAAGAAGTGCCCAGTTTACATATGTGGCCAATCCCTATACCTTCTGCAAATTTAATGGAGCCCATACCATCTGGAGATGCTTCTCCTTCTTGGATATAACGGATATCTAAATAATCATCGATAGCAAAGTCGCGCTCCGGATTAACATTAATGAGATGATAATCATCTTCATTGGCACCTGCTATTCCATTAACAACAGATGCTACAGCATGGTCCGCAAACACCTTGACACCCACCGGAAGTTTTACCGGCCCGATTGAACCCGCATGACAGCCAAGCAATTCCTCGATTTCTTGTTCAGATGCCAACTCTACCTTTTCTACATTCAGTGCTTTTTTTAATTTATGTTCATTAATACTATGATCACCACGACACACAACGACCGAAAGTTCTTCGTCAATTTTATAAACTAACGATTTCAGAATTAACTCAGGATCGATAGCAAGAAACTCAATTAATTCTTCAATTGTCCGTTGGTTCGGCGTTGCAATCTTAGTTGTTTCTTTCAGTTTTTCCTCTGATGTCTCATATTCTACATTGACCTCTGCCATAGCAATATTGGCAGCGTATGTCGAACTATCACTATAGGCAATCTTGTCCTCACCGATTTCAGCCAAGGCAATAAATTCATGCGCTCCTTCACCGCCATCCGAGATAACCATTCTGAAATGCATACCTAGGCGCGTCAATATATTCGTGTACGCCTGCATTACCTCTAAATACTTTTCATTCAAGCTTTCTTGTGTAGCATGGAATGAATAAGCATCTTTCATAATAAACTCCCGGTTACGAAGCAAGCCATAACTCGGCTTATCCTCATCGCGGAATTTCGTTTGAATTTGAAATAGTGTCAAAGGCAATTTTTTGTAGGATCTTACTTCATCACGCAACAAAGAAATGATTACTTCTTCATCTGTGGGGCTGAGAACAAATTCTTTATCATGTCGATCTCGAAGTCGAAATAATTCATCTCCAAATGAATCTAAGCGTTCGGTTTCTTTCCATAATTCCGCTCGTTGCAACGCGGGCATGGAAATTTCAACACCTTCGATCGCTTCCATTTCTTGACGTATGATCTTTTCGATTTTGCGAAAGACTCTTTGAGCAAGCGTTAAATATGTGTAGATACCGCTCCCATTCTGTCGGATGTATCCTGCCCGCAGGAGCAATTGATGGGAACGAATATCTGCATCTGCCGGGGTCTCTCGCATCGTTGGTATAAATGTTTTCGATTGTTTCATGATATGCTTCCACCTTTTTTAGAAGAAAAATCGTTGAATGTCATTCCATGTCACAACAAGCATCAAGACCATCAGCAACATAATACCGACAAAATGCACCATGCCTTCTTTTTGTTTGTCGATCGGTTTTCCACGTAATCCTTCGAATAAGAAGAACAATAATCTTCCACCATCAAGAGCTGGCAGCGGGAGTAAATTCATAATCCCTAAATTGATACTTAATACGGCTCCCCAATTCATTAAATTGAAAATACCATACTGTGCTACTTCTTCAGTCGCTTTATAAATGCCGACTGGTCCTGACAATGCATCAATTGTAAATTGACCTGTTACGAGCATGCCTAACAACTCAAATATTTTCACAGTCCATGTATAAGTCTGTTCTGCTCCGAACACCACAGATTTAATGATACCTTTTTCTAAAGGACTAGAGTAAATCACACCTATTTGACCGAATTCACGTCCTGCATCTTCAATTGTCTCCGGAATTACTTCTAACGAAACTGTTTCTCCAGCCCTTTCCACTTCCAAAGCCATAGGAACACCAGGGCTTTCCTGAATTGCTTCAGAAAACTCTGTCCATGAGTCTATTGATTTCCCATCGACACCTGTTATTAGATCATCCTTTTTTAAACCTGCCATTTGTGCTGGCGTATCAGGTTTCACTTCAGAAATAATCGGTTCATTGGTCGGCACACCATTCAGTAAACCAAGTGCCAGAAAGATAAAGAACGCTAAAATGAAGTTGAAAAGCGGTCCTGCGAAAATAGCCATCGCTCTGCTGCCAAGTGACTTGGATTCAAATTGCCGATCATAAGGAGCAATTAATGTTTCTTGTCCTTTTTCTATAATCATAGCAGTTCTAGCAATTTTTAGACGTACTAATTTTCCATCTTCATCGTATCCCTCAATATATAACTCTTTATCCAAATCTGATTTTTCTACTTCCAGATTCAAAATATTCGGATTGGACACATTGCGATTTAAATAAATCTTTTCTATTTCGTCTTGTGCATTTAGCAACAAGCCAACTCGAAAGCCTGGCTGCAATTCGACTGTATCAAAGTCTTCTCCTGCCATCCGCACATATCCACCAAGCGGAAGCAAGCGAATGGTATATTGTGTTTCCCCTTTTCGAATCGCTAATATTTTAGGCCCCATCCCTATAGCGAATTCACGTACCATGATCCCTGCTCTTTTAGCGAAGAGAAAATGTCCAAACTCATGAAATGCTACAAGTGTCCCGAATATTACAATGAACGCAATAACGGTTTCCATTCAGTAACCACCTTCATCGGCCATCACAGCCTAAAATTAATCTCGTTACTTTACTATACCATACACTTTTTTTCGAGTAATGCGATCTGTCTCCAAAATCTCTTCTAAATTCGGCTCTTTTATCGTCTCATGTTGTTCCATCATGTGTTCAATGATGTCTTCGATTTGCATGAAGGAGATATGTCCCTCCATGAACAACTGAACAGCCACTTCGTTTGCCGCATTCATCGCTGTCGGCATAGTGCCCCCCTCCCTACCTGCATCATATGCAAAAGCAAGGGCCTTAAATCTCTCATAATCCATTTTTTCAAAATGAAGTTTACCGATTTCATCTAATCGAAGACGCTTTTCATTCGCCATCGGAATACGGTCCGGATAGGTCAATGCATATTGAATCGGCACACGCATATCTGGTGAGCCGAGTTGGGCCATGACACTCGTATCTTCAAACTCCACCATCGAGTGGATTATGCTTTCCTTATGCAGTAAACACTCGATCTGATCATACGGCATTGCAAATAGGTGATGCGCTTCGATCACTTCTAATCCTTTATTCATCATTGTTGCGGAATCAATCGTCAATTTATTCCCCATCGACCAGTTAGGATGTGCCAAAGCTTGCTCAACCGTCACATTTTGAAGTTGATCTCTAGTAGAGTCTCGGAAACTGCCGCCAGAAGCGGTTAGTATCAATTTAGTAATACGTTTTGGATTTTCTCCATTCAATGCTTGAAATAATGCAGAGTGTTCACTATCTACAGGCACCAAAGGTACATTATGGCGTTTAGCTGCCTGTACGACCAGATCCCCTGCAGCAACCAATGTTTCTTTATTGGCAATCGCGATTGTCATACCTGCTTCAATTGCAGCGAGTGTAGGTTTAAGCCCAACACTGCCAATTACAGAGTTCAGCAATACATCCGCTTCAAAACCTACTGCTGCCTCGATTAAACCGTCTTCACCGAAAACGATCTTTACATCAGGAAATTCAGCTTGTAAACGCTCTGCATCTGTTTGCTCTAACACCGATACCAACTTTGGTTTGAACTGTGCAATAATTTCTCTCACTTTGTCCATGTTCTTTCCTGCAGACATTGAAACCAATGTGAACAACTCTGGATTGGCTCCAATAATATCGAGTGTTTGGGTACCGATCGAACCAGTCGCCCCGAGCAAATTGATTTTCTTCATATTTCTCTAACTTCCTTTCCATTAACCTACGAACTGAACAAAATGAAGTAATGGCAAGACGAACAGCAAACTGTCAAATCGATCCATAATTCCGCCATGTCCAGGTAATAGAGTACCTGAATCCTTCACATCATAATATCGTTTCAATGCTGATTCTACCAAGTCCCCAATCTGACCTACAATAGATGCCACAACGGTAACTAGAATGAACGTCACGTAGGAATTTGCGATAGGATAAAATAGATTGTAGATAAGTGTTAAGAGAACCGCACATATAATTCCGCCGATAAATCCTTCAATCGTTTTGTTCGGAGAGATTTCCGGCCACAGTTTACGTTTACCAAGTTTGCGCCCGACAAAATATGCGCCGGAATCGGTCGACCAGATGATCAACAACGCATAACCGATGTACTCCAAACCAAATAAACGCGTTTCGATTAAATAATAAAAACCAATCCCTACATATAAAGCACTCATTGCAGAAAATGCGACGTCTTCAAAAGTTGAACGGTTTTTCACTAGCACCGTGTAGACCAACAGCAATAAGACCAATACGTATACCATTTCCAACTTCTCTAAATGAAGATTGCCTTCCACTTGTTCAGTCCATTTGGAAGGCAATAAGATGACGAGTAATAGCAACCATGCTAGAAAGCCACGAACCGAGAAAATGGACATATTCCGCATGCGAAGTAACTCATATAAACCAATCGTAGAAATTGCATAGATCGCAATAATAAAAGGCAATCCTCCCATTACGACGACTGGGACAAAAAATGCAAGTGCTACGATTGCAGTTATGATTCTTTGTTTCATCCCTTCTGATCTCCTTCCAAGCTTCCAAATCGACGATCTCGATGTTGGAACTCTTCAATCGCTTGTAACAAACTTTCTTCATTAAAATCTGGCCACAGCACATCAGTAAAGATAAATTCTGCATATGCAAGTTGCCATAACATGAAATTGGACAGACGAACTTCTCCGCTCGTGCGGATTAATAAATCCGGTTCAGGTAAGTGAGCTGTCATTAATCTGGAGTTGATCAGATTTTCATCTATATCATCCGTTTGTAATGCGCCGTCTGTTACTTCTTGTGCAAGCTGCTTCATAACATGAACCAATTCTAATCTACTACCGTAATTCATGGCAAAATTCAATATAAGTCCTTTATTATCCTTCGTTATTTCGATCGCTTTTGTGATGGCTTTTCTAGTATGTCCAGGAAGTGCATCCATATTTCCGATCATTTCTACCTTTATTCCTTTTTCCATTAACTCAGGTAAATATGTATTAAGGAATTCGCCGGGAAGATTCATCAAGAAGTCGATTTCAATTTTAGGTCGTTTCCAATTTTCGGTAGAAAATGCATAGAGAGTCAGAGTTTTAACACCCAGTTCATTTGCGAAATTGGTAATTTGACGGACAGTTTTCATCCCTTCATGATGACCAGCAATTCGTGGCATTTTCCTTTGCTTCGCCCATCTTCCATTTCCATCCATGATGATTGCGACATGGAGAGGAATCTGTCTTTTTTTTACGGCGTCGATTCGTTCATCCAATAACTGAATGTTTGCCGTTTTTTTTCGCATTAGTTTTCTAAGCATAGCGTTCCTCCACTTGGCTCTTTTCGGATACTCCTACAGCCTATCCTACCAAATTGCATAGTAAATAGCATGCAAAAGACAGAAAAGAGCGTCCTAAAAGTAGGACGCTCCTCCTTATAGAAAGTTCTATACTTAAATTTCTAAAATCTCGTTTTCTTTATCTTTTGCAGTCTGATCGATTTTCTCGATGAAGTCATCCGTCATTTTCTGTACTTGATCATTGTAACGACGTAACTCATCTTCTGTGATTTCTCCGTCTTTTTCAATCTTCTTCAGTTCTTCATTACTATCACGACGGACATTACGAATAGCTACTTTTGCGTCTTCTGCTTCACGCTTAACTTCTTTCACAAGCTCTTTACGGCGCTCTTCTGTTAACGCGGGAACAGCTAAACGAATCACTGATCCATCGTTTGATGGTGTGATACCGATATCAGATTTCATAATTGCTTTTTCAATTTCACCAATCGTCGTTTTATCGTATGGCTGAACAACAATAAGGCGTGGTTCAGGTACTGAAATCCCAGCCATTTGGTTTAGAGGCGTCGGTGCACCATAATAGATGACAGAAATTCTGTCCAATAAACTAGCATTGGCTCTTCCAGCTCGGATCGATGCCAATTGTCTTGTATACGCACTATGTGCTTTTTCCATACGTTCACTCGTTTGATTCATAATTTCTTTTGTCATTATTTATTCCTCCTGACCACCGTACCAATGTCTTCTCCAAGCACGGCTTTTTTAATGTTACCATTTTCCATAATTGAGAATACTACGAGCGGTATATCATTGTCCATACATAAGGTTGAAGCTGTTGAGTCCATAACTTCCAGACCTTGACTGATCACTTCTAAGTAGGATAGCTCTAAATATTTTGTCGCATTAGCATCTTTCATTGGATCTGCTGAGTACACACCATCTACATTATTTTTCGCCATTAAAATAACATCTGCTTCAATTTCTGCAGCACGTAAAGCGGCTGTCGTATCAGTAGAAAAATACGGATTTCCTGTTCCGGCAGCAAAAATAACAACACGGTTTTTCTCCAAATGACGGATAGCTTTTCGGCGTATGTAAGGTTCTGCCACTTGTCTCATGTCAATGGAGGACATTACGCGCGTTTCAGGTCCAAGCTTTTCAAGAGCATCTTGCAATGCTAGAGAGTTCATTACCGTAGCTAGCATCCCCATATAGTCGGCAGTCGTACGGTCCATACCCATCTCACTTCCGACTTTACCTCTCCATATGTTACCTCCGCCCACAACTACAGCAACTTCTACGCCTAGTTCAACGACTTCTTTTACCTGACTGGCAACTGATTTTACAACTTCCGGAGACAAACCATACCCTTGTTCTCCTGCTAATGCTTCTCCACTTAACTTTAACACGATCCGTTTATATCTTGGATTACTCATTTAGACCCTCCTGCAATTCCCTATTCTCAAAAAAGAGGAACACATAATGGATGTGCCCCTCTGTACGATTGGTTTTAGACTTAGTTTCCTTTAACTTGGCTCATTACTTCGTCAGCAAAGTTATCTTCACGCTTCTCAATACCTTCGCCCACTTCATAACGAATAAACTCGACTAATGTTCCGCCTGTTGATTTAACGAAATCACGGACTTTCTGATCAGAGTTTTTAACGAAAGCTTGGTCTAGCACACAAATTTCCTCGAAGTATTTTCCAAGGCGGCCTTCAACCATTTTCGCTACGATGTTTTCAGGCTTACCTTCATTCAACGCTTGTTCAGTCAATACTTTACGCTCATGCTCTACTTCTTCTTCAGACACTTGATCGCGTGAAATGTATTTAGGGTTCATCGCTGCAATGTGCATCGCTACATCTTTCGCTGCGTCCGAATCTGTTGAACCTTCAAGAACAGTTAGAACCGCAATGCGTCCACCCATATGCAAGTAAGGTCCGAATGCATCTGCATCTGTTTTTGTACGAATTTCAAAACGACGAAGAGTGATTTTCTCTCCGATTTTAGCTACTGCATTAGAGATATGTTGAGATACCGTCAAACCGCTGTCCATTTTAGCTTCATTCGCTTCTTCAACTGTTGCCGGCTTAGTTGCAAGCAAGAATTCAGAAAGTTCTTTAACTAATTGTTGGAATCCTTCGTTTTTCGCTACGAAATCTGTTTCAGCGTTCACTTCAAGGATTACTGCTTCGTTACCTTGAACTAAAATATTCGCTACACCTTCAGCAGCAATACGATCTGCTTTCTTCGCTGCGCTTGAAAGACCTTTTTCACGCAAGAAATCGATAGCTGCTTCCATATCGCCATTAACTTCACTTAGTGCTTTTTTGCAGTCCATCATACCTGCGCCTGTTTTTTCACGAAGTTCTTTAACCATTTGGGCTGTAATTGTTGCCATTTGAGAATTCCTCCTAATAAAATTCATTTACAAATATTACTTTAAAAAAAGACGATAAGGGGTACGCCGCTTATCGTCTCATCATTTACATTAGTCTGCAGCTACAGTTTCTGTTTCGTTCGCTGTTTCAGCAGTCGCTTCATCGTCTTCACCTTGACGGGATTCAATCAAAGCATCTGCCATTTTGCTTGTAAGTAAACGTACTGCGCGGATTGCATCGTCGTTCGCCGGGATGACATAGTCGATTTCGTCCGGATCACAGTTAGTATCTACGATTCCAACGAGTGGAATATTCAATTTGATTGCTTCAGCTACCGCGATACGCTCTTTACGTGGATCCACGATGAAAATTACATCTGGCAATCCTTTCATATCACGGATACCGCCTAGGAATTTCACCAGACGATCATGTTCTTTATTTAATTGAGAAACTTCTTTCTTAGGAAGTACGTCGAATGTGCCGTCTTCTTCCATTTTCTCAATAGCTTTCATGCGTGCTACACGCTTTTGAATTGTACCAAAGTTTGTTAATGTTCCACCCAACCAACGTTGGTTGATGTAGTACATTCCTGCACGTTCTGCTTCTTCTTTGATCGCTTCTTGTGCTTGTTTCTTCGTACCTACGAAAAGGACTTTTCCTCCATCAGCACCGACTTGGCGCATGAAGTTGTAAGCTTCCTCTAATTTTTTCACCGTCTTTTGTAGATCGATGATGTAAATGCCGTTACGCTCCACAAAAATGTATTTCTTCATTTTCGGGTTCCAGCGGCGTGTTTGGTGTCCGAAATGAACACCTGCTTCTAGTAATTGCTTCATTGAGATTACTGACATGGTAATTCCTCCTATTGGTTTTTGTCCTCCGTGTACTTCCTGCGAAAAAGCGACCATAATGGCACCAACTCTTTCTTCCGCACACGTGTGTAGTAATACCATCTACTAAAATAACACAGATATAAACCTTTTGCAACAGAAGCCAATTGTTTTAGCCAAATTTCAATAATAATTCAATCTCAGTCTGACCTTTTCCAAGCTCCTTTGCAATTTCCTGTACCGACTTACCTTCTGCAAGAAGCTGTTTCGCCTTGTCCCGATCACTTAATGGAGCTATTTCTAAAGAATCTGTCGTGGCAGCATTCTTCTGATACGAACGCAATGCGAATTGAACAGGGACTGGATGTGATTTTTGCTGAACTTTTTCTGGTTCAGCAGCAGTTTCTTCGTTCTGTGAATAAGTCTGTGGAAAAGCAACCTTAGATGACGGTTTATTCACCGGTCTTTTATTCAACTGTTCAATCAACCGATCATTTTCTTCTTTGATTTCTGCCAAATAAGCCATGATAGACTGATCCATCTCGTGCATAAGTTTTTGCTGTTTTTTCTCCAAGTTATTGAATTTGGAGACTTTCATATACAGTAAGGTCATAATCATAAAACTAATGATTTGTAAAATAAATAAAATAGCTACTACGATTCCCATGATATGTCACCCATTATAATCGAAAAACGAGCCCTTAAAAGGATGTTTAACTCGCTGTTCCGCTTTCTCCTGTTTTTCTCTCTTCTGCTGTTCAGATTGCTCATCTGGTTGGGAGTCGTCAGCATCCAGCTTGGCATATGGATCGGATTCAAGGACAGTTTCTTGGTTTTTAATCACTTGTTTTTCCATCGACGTATTGGCATGTTGCTGTGCAATTTGTGATTGTTGCTGTTTTTGCTCAGCAATTTTACCTGCTTCAAACGTTTTAGGTATGGCAATTTGCAATTCGATACTTTTCAAGCTCATAAAATCCCTCCATCCGTAATCTCAGCTGCCAACAATGAACGCAATTTAAACAAAGCTTTCGAATGAATCTGAGAAATTCTAGAAGTTGATAAACTTAAAATTTCACCTATTTCCGTTAGTGTCATATCTTCTTGATAAAATAAACTTAAAACAAGCTGTTCATTTTCATTCAACTCTTTAATTTTTATCACCAGATCACTAATTAATTCTTCTTTGACAGCTAACTGTTCTGGTGTTTTTATGTGATCATCCCGTAAGACAAACGTTTGGTCATTCTGCTCGTCGTCATCGTTCATCTTTTCATCAATCGACAAAACGTTAGCAAAATACTGTTCATGAACAGTCTGGTAAACTTCATCCGCTGTCATGCCAAGATGATCTGCGACTTCTTCAGGCGTCACGGACCGTAAATAAGATTGTTCGAGTTTGCTGATCTCCTCATCCAACTTTTTCGACTTTTCTCTGGAAGAACGCGATAGCCAGTCTTCTTTACGCAAGCCATCTATAATTGTTCCTCGGATACGAAAGGATGCATACGTATCGAATTTCAAATCTCGGGTCGGGTCAAATTTTGTTAAAGCATCAAACAGGCCTTGATAGCCTAGAGATTTAATTTCATCTCGCGAGACATTTTTCGGCAACCCCGCACTAATTCGTTGAACGTGATAGTTCACTAATGGTGTGTATAGTTGGACTAGTGCGTCACCTGCATCAGGATCACGGTCTTCGAGCCATAACTTCCACTGATGCCGTTCAGTCGTTTCTTGCTTTGTCATCGAATTCACGCCTTTCCTGTCAGCTACCGTCTGTCTACTTTTATCTCTTATCTAGTAGTATAGCAAATCTCCATAAAGAAAGGCGACTAATGAAATAGCCGCCTCTGTTTTACATTGAACGCTTAGATTTCCTGCGTACCCGCGTTAACGGTACGTATATGGAGAATACAAGTCTCCGGATCAAATTCAATCGTTCGTCCGCTCGATCCCCCGGTATCTTCTGACACAATAGGAATGGAAAGTCTTTTCAATTCTGCTTTTACCGCTTCTACATTCCTTGGACCGATTCTGATCGTGTCATTGGAACCAAATTGGAACATTTGTGCGCCGCCAGCAATTTTCGCCTTCAGACTAAATGGCCGAACTCCTTTGGCTTTTAACATTTCCATCATGGCGTAAATCCCGGTATCCGCAAATTTAGCGACGTTTATTTTTGTGGATTTTCCTAATTGGCTATCAGGCAACATGACGTGGACCATGCCTGCAATTTGCTTTGTTTTATCGTATAACACTACGCCTACACACGAGCCCAGACCAGACGTACGGATTGTCTGGGGTGTTTTGGCTATATTCATATCCGCAATCCCGACACGTACTACTGTTTTTGTATTCAGCATTTACAAAACACCTAAAGAACTGAAAATCGTGCGATACGAGGGTGGGTCTGGTAATAAGAAAAAATGTCCCGCTAAACTCGAAATACCTTGTTCCCCTTCTTGCAAAATTTCAGTTTCGATGACAATGACTTCATCGCTGTACTGAGATACTTCAATCAGCCCAAAACTGACGATCGCACCTACCATATCCACACTTAAAGAAGGTACGGTTGGATAAATATTCAAAGAGGTGAAATCGGAAAGTGCAGATAAATAAGAACCTGAAAGAATATTACCTAATTCTTGCAATGCAGAAGCACCTAAACCTAAATCTTCTACTTGGGAAAACACAAATGTTGGATCGCCGATCAATTTACGAATAAACTCTGTAGCGGATTCAATCGTCAACACGAAGAACATACTGCCAGTCAAATCTCCTTCAATTCGCAAGAAAATCCCAGCAACAATCTTTTCAGTGCCTCCTGCAAGTTCGAACATTTCATCAAAGGAAACCAACTCTACATTTGGGACCCGCATATCAATCTTATGCCCTAGCAGCTGAGACAAAGATGTCGCTGCATGAGCTGCCCCTATGTTGCCGATTTCTTTTAACACATCGAGATGCATTTCAGTAATTTCATTGTCAGAGTTCATCTGCATTCACCTTTTTGATCGGTTGAAGCACTTTTTCTAAATTCAACATGACGAGCAGACGTTTATCCACTTTAGCCACCCCAGAAATGAATTCTGATTCTACAGAACCGACTACTTCCGGCTGAGGTCCAATCACGCTTGTAGGTACGTCCATGACATCATTGGCGTCGTCCACGATTAAACCAACTTCCGAATCAGCATGTGAAACGATAATAATGCAGCTTGATTCATCAAATTCTTTTGGTTCCATATCAAAGCGTTCACGTAAATCTACTACTGGCGTCACGACACCTCGCAAATTCAACACACCTTTAACATATGAAGGCATTCTAGGTACCCGTGTAATGGATAAAGATTTCTCAATTGATTCCACCACATCCAAACCAATCGCATATTCCTTATTCATCAGTTGGAAGACAATTACTTTCATATCACTTACTTCAACAGCTTTTGCCATGCTTCTAGTCACCTCGATTTATTTAATCAGTGCATTACAGTCGACAATTAATGCCACTTGGCCGTTTCCGAGTATGGTGGCGCCTGATATTGCAAAAACACTCTGCAAGTAGTTTCCAAGCGATTTCAAAACAATTTCTTGTTGCCCGATAAATGAATCTACGACCAAGCCTGCTAGACTTTCTCCTTTGCGCACAATTACGATGGATTGGAAATCTTCCTCTTCGCGACGATTTTCCATTTCAAAAATCTCTTTTAAATCCACCAATGGCACGATAGTTCCTCTGAAATCAATGACTGGCTGATTGTGAGCGTTCAAAATATCTGATTTTTGAACGATTGCCGTTTCAATGATTGAAGAGAGAGGGATTGCATATATCTCTTGATCTAATTCCACTAGCATTACGGAAATGATTGATAGTGTTAGCGGTAATTGAACTTGGAATAACGAGCCTTTACCTTCTTTGGAATCAATCGAAATATGGCCGCCAAGTGACTCGATTGTGCTTTTCACAACATCCAAACCAACTCCGCGTCCCGAGACGTCTGTAATCGCTGCAGCAGTTGAGAAACCAGATGCCAGAATCAGTTCTGCTACTTGTCGGTCGGATAAAGTAGGCGCGATTTCTTCACTTACAATTCCTCGCTCGATCGCTTTGCCTAATACGCGCTCACGATTCACTCCGGCACCATCATCTTCCAGTTCAATAAATACATGGTTCCCTGAATGATAAGCCCTCAGCGTAACAGTGCCTTCTTCCGGCTTACCTTTCGCAATACGCTCCTCAGGACTCTCAATGCCATGATCTAGCGCATTTCGAATTAAGTGGACGAGCGGATCGCCGATTTCATCGATAACTGTCCGATCGAGTTCAGTTTCTGCACCGATGATTTCTAAATTTATTTTCTTGTTTAAATCACGTGCCAACGTACGAACCATTTTAGGGAACCGATTGAAAACTGTCTCCACAGGAACCATCCGCATATTTAATATAATATTTTGTAGGTCGCCTGAAACTCTCGTCATTCTTTCCACTGATTCATTCAATTCGGGGTTATGCAACTCACTTGCAATCGATTGAAGGCGCCCCCGATCAATGACGAGTTCTTCAAATAAGTTCATTAAGATGTCTAAACGATCGATGTTTACTCGGATAGTCTTATTTGAAGAGGCGTGATTCGTCTTCTTGACTTGAGTAGCTTCCTTTGGCGCAGCTTTTGCTTTCTCTGTTGCCGCAGGAAGGGTGTCTGCGATATTTGGTTTTTCTTGCGGTTGCTCATCATGCTGTTCAAATTCGATTTGTTTATATTTCTTGATATATTCATCTGTAATATGCTTAATACGAACTTCTTCGATTTCTGAAACCTTCATAATTTTAGCTTTCAAGTCGTCCGCATCTTCATGAGTCAATAAGACAATCGTAAAGTTTTGATCGAACTCTTCGTTTTCAAGCTTCTCTACAGTCGGAACGGTTTTGATTACTTCGCCGGATTTTTCTAAGATCTCAAATGTCATGAACACCCGGGCTACTTTCAGCAGACAATCCTCACGTAACTCAACAGTTATTTCGTAGGCATTAAAACCTTGTTCCGATGATTGCGAGATCACCGTCAATTCAAAGTCATCGTAGTGAATTCCTGACGACGTAACGACTGCGGTTGCACTCTCTTCCGTAGTGGCAGCAATTGATGCATTTTCTTCTAAGTCAAGCGGTTCTCCCGCCTCAATTCGATTTAGAGTATCCACTAAGACACTTACGTCTTTTTTCCCATTACCGCCTGCCTCGATATCGAGCACCATCAGTTCTAAATCATCGGCAGCTTCAAATACGACATCCAATATTTCAGTTGTTACGCTAATTTTGGAATTACGGATGGCATCCAAGACGTTTTCCATCTTATGTGTCAAGTCTGCTATATCTTCGTAGCCCATAGTTGCGGACATACCTTTCAATGTATGGGCTGCTCTGAAAATTTCATTGACAATTCCTAGATCGTCCGGGTTGTTTTCTAAAGCAAGCAATTGTTCGTTACATGCTTGCAAGTGTTCTTTACTTTCTTCGATGAACATATCCAAATACTGATTCGTATCCAATGTAAAGCCCCCTAGTCACTTCAAATTTTCCATTATTGCCTCTGCGATCTGTTGAACATCTTTTATCTCATCGCTCAATCCTGCATCTATTATGGCTTTTGGCATCCCATAAACTACTGAGGTATTCCTGGATTCCGCTATCGTCACCGTCTTGCACGAAGAGCGTAATAACTCCATGCCTTCTTTCCCATCAAAACCCATTCCGGTCATAATAGCCGTAACATACTCTAATTCCGGATGCTTGGCGGCTGATTCCAATAAAACATTGACTGCTGGGCGATGTCCGGAACGCGGAGCTTCATTGCCGTCCAGCAAGACTCTATAACCTGCAACTGTTTTTTCAAACTTTAAATGCAGCCCGCCTGGAGCGACATATGCTGTTCCGTTATATAGTAACTCTCCATTTTCAGCTTCTTTCACAGTGATTTCACTCAATCCATTTAAGCGTTCAGCTAGCGACTTTGTGAATCCCGGCGGCATATGCTGAACAATTAAAATAGGTGCAGGAAAATCCGCAGGTAGGCGTGTAATCACTTCTTGTAAGGCTCGAGGCCCCCCTGTCGATGTGCCTATTATAACAAACGTTTTGGTAGTTTGGGCTTTATTTTTAGAAAAACTTGCTAAATTAGCAGGCATTTCTGTGACACTATTCATTCTGACTGGGGCTTCCTTCTTTTCTGCTGGTAGTGTATAGCGAGTTTTCTTCGGTGTTATTTTCCTAGTCAACGATGTGATTCGGACATTAGAGGCAGCAAAAACTTTTTCTACTATTTCTCTCTCGATTTCGTGAAGATTCAAAGAAATAGCGCCGCCCGGTTTGGCAATGACATCCACCGCACCATACTCAATAGCGAGTACAGCATTTTCGGTGTTGTGTTTCGTTGTACTCGATAAAATGACAACAGGTACTGGATGATGATCCATCATTTCCTTCAGTGCCTGTAAGCCATTCATCACAGGCATTTCAATATCCATCGTCACAACATCCGGTTTCAGTTCCTTCACTTTCTCTATGGCATCTTGTCCATTCCTGGCTATCCCAATGACTTCCATCATCGGATGTCGGTTCAACATATCTGATATCAATTTCCGCATAAAAGCTGAATCATCTACGACAAGTACTCGTTTTTTCTTGCCAGTAAGCACATCAGACACGCCCTTTCCGAAAAATGTTCTTTAATTTGCCAAGGAATCCTGAAGACTCAATAGAATTACTAGATTGATTGCCAAGTAGAAATGACTCAGTTATAGCTTTCATCCGTTTGGTAATTTGTGCATTCGGATACAACTTCACAAAGGGGGTTTGGGCTACGACTGCATTACGTACATTCATATCGTCCGGTAAAAATCCTAAAATATTTGTCTCCGCAGATAAGAACTTACGCATGGCCAGCTGCAACCGAGCCACGGAATCACGTCCATCTTCTTCTCTCAATACCCGATTACTGACAATATGAAAAGTTTTATCGGCTTCTTGCAGGCAAATGAACTTCATCATTGAATAGGCATCCGTGATCGATGTCGGTTCAGGAGTCGAAATTAAAATGATTTCGTCTACCGCCAAAATTAAATCCAGTGAACTTTTTGTAGCGCCTGCACCCATATCAAATAAAATCACATCATAGTCAGACTGCAGAATGGAAAACGCATCAATCAAACGATCGAACATGGATTCAGACCACTCCATCACCGTTTCTAAACCTGATCCACCTGCAATAAAAGCCAATCCGTCTTCAAGAGGAGTAATAACATCGTACAACCCTTTAGAGCCTGTCAAATAATCCTTCAAACTGTGATTGGGTGTGGCACCAAATAAAATATGAATATTGCCCATGCCAATATCCATGTCAATTATCAATACTTTCTTCCCTTTTTGTGCAAGTGAATAGGAAAAATTGGCGGTAAAGTTGGATTTCCCTACGCCGCCTTTCCCACTAATAATTGCTACAGATCGAGCTGCTTTGCCTTGGGCTTTTAACATTTTCAACCGCAATGCTTCTGCTTGATCATGCATCTTGATCACCTGCTAACAAAAGAGAAAATAACTTTTCCACGTTTGCCTCTATTATATCCTCAGGTACTTCTTGACCGTCTGTATAATATGCCGTACCAATTTTGTGCTTCAGCATCAAATTGATCATTGATCCAACAGAACTTGTTTCATCCGTTTTTGTAAAAATGAATTTTTCAATCGGGAATTTTTTGAATCGGTCAATGATGATATCCATATCTTGTTCTTTTGATGTAGTGGAAAGGACAAGATATGTCTCCATATCCAATGAAAAGTCTACGAGGCTCTGCAAATCTTCTACAAACTTTGCTTCCTTATAATTACGACCTGCCGTATCAATGAATATCAAATCGCGGTCTTGCAACTTTTCAATCGCAGCACGAAAATCTGTTTCATTGTAAGCAATTTCTACAGGCGCTTGCAGTAGATTAGCATACGTTCGTAATTGTTCAATCGCCGCGATACGATATGTATCTGTCGTGATAAAAGCAATCTTCTTTTTTTCCTCAAGTAATGCGCGAGCTGCAATTTTTGCGATCGTTGTTGTTTTCCCGACGCCGGTTGGTCCTAACACATTGATATATTTTTTGGTATAAGAAATTCCGCCGAACGGTACATCTTTCAGTTTGGCGGAAAACCATTCTTTCATTATTTGAAGTTGTTCGCTATTGGTGAAATCTTTTTTCTCTTTTTTCATTCGTTCATATAACAAATCACCGGCTTCCACAATGTATTCATGTGCAAGTCCTTGTGATTGCAACTTCATTAATAGTGGCACCAATTCATCTGGAAACTTTTCCAATGTCCGGTCGCTTTGTTGCATTCCCTTGATCAAGTTCTTCATTTCCTGCATTTCTTTTTGTAGCTGTTCTGTCGTATTCGTCTGAACTGTTGATTGAACGACAGGACGTGCAGGCAGCTCAATTGGGTGTTTTTCTATTGTTTGATCAAAACCCGCCACTACTTCCACTGAGCGTTTTTGAAATAAACCAAGGAAGCCTTTTGTCTTTACAACATTTGAGCTGAGGATGACTGCGTCATCCCCAAAATCTCCACGTACTTTTTTCATCGCCTCTACCATCGTAGGGGCTGTATACTTTTTCATCTTCATCAAATATCCACCACTCCTACGCTTTGGACTTCCACAGACGCTTCGAGTTCATTATAAGACAGTACAGGTATTTGCGGGAAATACCGCTCCGTAATTTGACGTAAATACATCCGAATGGCTGGAGAACATAGAATTACCGGTGCTTGATCGAGCAAAGCGACTCGCTCTATTTCCTGAGCAATCCGTTCTAAAATAGCTTGAGATTGCGCAGGATCGATTGACAGGAAATTCCCTTGTTCTGTCTGCTGGATACTATCTGCAATAAGCTTTTCCACTTTACCGGAAACCGTCAATACTTTTAATGCCTCGCTGCCGACCACGTACTGATTGGTGATTTGCCTAGCGAGCGATTGTCTGACGTATTCAGTTAATACATCTACGTCAGAGGTATATTTGGAATAATCAGCAAGCGTCTCGAATATAATCGGCAAATTACGCACAGATACTTGTTCGCTTAACAACTTTGCCAGTACTTTTTGGATTTCTCCAATCGATAACGGTGTTGGTGTCAATTCATCGACTAAAATAGGATAAGTTTCATGCACATGATCGACCAGTTGTTTCGTCTCTTGACGTCCAAGCAAGTCGGCAGCATTGGCACGAATCACTTCGGTCAAATGGGTAGATACCACACTCGGCGGATCCACAACTGTATAGCCCATGATCTCAGCTTCTTCTTTCGCTTCTTCTGTGATCCATTTCGCAGGAAGACCAAATGAAGGTTCCACCGTATCGATTCCTTCAATCAGATCTTCACCACCAGGACTCATAGCTAAATAATGATCCAGCAACAACTCGCCTCTGGCCATTTCATTACCTTTAATTTTGATTCGATATTCATTTGGTTGCAACTGGATATTGTCACGAATACGCACGACTGGAATAACCAGCCCTAATTCAATAGCCAACTGTCTTCTGATCATCACAACTCGGTCCAACAAATCCCCGCCTTGTGTAGCATCGACGAGTGGAATTAAACCGTAGCCGAATTCAAACTCGATTGGATCAACATTCAGCAAATCCACTACGTTTTCCGGCCGCTTCAGACCTTCTGTTTCCACTTCTTCTTCCATCTCCAGCAGCTCGTTTGGATCTTCTTCTGATTTACGAGTCATCATAAAGGCACCTGCCGCTAGCGCAAGAGAAATTGGTATCGTTAAAATATCATTAATGGGTGTCGCCAAACCAAGTAACAGAACGGTTACTGCTGCTACATAAAGCAGTTTAGGCTGTCCTAGAAGTTGGTTGGTAATATCTGTTCCTAGATTCCCTTCAGAGGCAGCACGCGTCACAACGATACCTGTTGCCGTCGAAATGAGGAGAGCCGGAATTTGTGAGACAATCCCGTCCCCGACGGTCAACCGAGAGAATTGAGTTGCCGCTTCCGCAAAAGGTAAATCCATTTGCACGACACCGATGATCATCCCAACCAGCAAGTTGATTAAAACGATGATGATCCCAGCAATTGCATCCCCTTTAACAAATTTCGTAGCACCGTCCATCGCACCATAAAAATCGGCTTCATTACTAACTTTTTCACGTCTCGCACGCGCTTCAGTGTCTGAAATCATGCCTGCATTCAAATCCGCGTCAATACTCATTTGTTTACCCGGCATCGCGTCTAACGTAAACCGAGCAGCAACTTCCGAAACACGTTCAGAACCTTTCGTTATGACAATAAATTGAATTATAATCAAAATCACAAAGACCACAAGACCTACGACAATATTGCCGCCTGTAACAAACGTACCGAACGTGTCGACTACGCCACCTGCGTCACCTTCAGAAAGAATCGCACGCGTTGTAGATACGTTGAGACCAAGTCGGAACAATGTTAATAACAATAACAACGACGGAAAAATGGAAAACTGTAACGCTTCCTGCATATTCATTGCAGTCAATAGGACCAATAATCCTAATGTGATATTGATGATAATCAAAAAACTTAATAACCAAGGTGGTAACGGGATGACGAGCATCGCAACAATCATAATAACCGCCGCAAGTACTCCGATATCTTTAAATTGCATGCCATCCCTACTTTCTTATTTCACTTATATTTTTCGCTGAATGCGATAAACGTACGCTAAAATTTCAGCAACCGCCTTGAAAAACTCTTCCGGAATGCGATCGCCAACTTCTACTTGATCATACATGGAACGTGCAAGCGGCCGATTTTCAACCATGACAATTTCATGCTCTTTGGCGATCATCTTAATTTTTTGTGCAATAAAATCTGCACCTTTCGCCACAACAATGGGCGAATCCATTTTCTCATCATCATATTTTAATGCAATGGCAAAGTGAGTAGGGTTCGTGATGACGACATCCGCTTCTGGTATCTCTTGCATCATACGCCGCATCGCCATTTCTCGCTGACGTTGCTTAATCCGGGACTTAATGAGCGGATCCCCATCCATATTTTTATGTTCATCCTTAATATCCTGTTTGGACATTCTTAGGTTTTTTTCATAGTCAAATTTCTGATATAAAAAATCCAATATCGAAATAAAAAGCAAAACGAGTGAAGCGATAATTCCCATCATCCCCACTAATTTAGCGATTGTCAGCAGTGTCATATGAGGGGTTCGGAAAGCCAAGTCAAGCACTTGTCCGAAGTTCATCCAAATAACTAATGTAGTAACCGTACCAATAAACGAAATTTTTAATACTGATTTCAATAATTCTACAATGGCGCGGATTGAAAATATACGCTTCAATCCTTTAATTGGATCAATCTTTTTTAGATCAAATTTTAATGGTTCACCAGTAAATAACAAGCCAAATTGCAGTAGATTGGCTGCAACACTTGCAACTACAGCTATCACCATAATAGGCAATAATATAATCGCCATCTGTTTGACGATATCCATATAGACTAGCATGACTTGATCTTCGTTCAACGTATGTATAGGTATAAAATGCGTAAAAGATTCACGAAAAAAAACAAAGAAATTATCTCTCATGAATCCTGCCGCAAAAAACATGAACAGGAATACAGAGAGTAAAACAATCGAACTTGTGACGTCCTGACTTTTCAGTACTTGCCCTTTTTTTCTAGAATCTTCCCGTTTTTTCGGAGTGGCCTTTTCAGTTTTCTCGCCGGCGAAAAATTGTAAATCCAGCCTTAGTAACAATTTAGCCACCTCCCAGCAGTACCATCAAATCTCTCATTGTCAGGATCATCACTTCGAACAGTTTTTTCATTAAGGTAATCAGCACACCCGACATCGTCACGATTGCGAGAAAACTGACACCGATCTTGATAGGGAATCCGACAACAAATATATTCAGTTGCGGAACTGCCCTTGCCGTAATCCCAAGAGCCAAATCTACTAAAAACAAAGTAGCGACAACAGGAATCGCCATCTGAAACGCAATGGCAAAAGCTTTAGCAAATGTCAGAACCATGAATTCCGCCATTCCCTCGCTGCCAAACGGCGGCCACAACTCATTGACTGGGACAAACTCGTAACTGTAGAAGATACCGTCCAGCAGCATATGATGTCCGTTGACCGCAAGTAATAGCAACATCGCCAATGAATTGAAAAACTGGCCGAGCAAAGGAGATTGAGCACCAGTTTGCGGATCGATGACGTTGGCGATGGCAAAACCCATTTGAAAGTCGATGAACCCGCCCGCCACTTGAATGGCAGCCATAATAATAAAGGCGGCAATGCCAATCGACAGGCCGATAACCGCCTCTTTTATTACAAGTAATATGTATTGTCCATCAATTTCCATAACCGGCATTTCCACTGTATAGGACATCATCCAAGCGAGAACCGCAGCAAAGATCAAGCGCTGAGTCGTTGGAATCGATCGATAAGAAAAAAGCGGCAGCGTAACGAAAAAAGAAGTAACACGCGTTAATATAAGTAAAAATGCAGGCAATGATGGGATGAGTTCATTCATTTAATCACCCGATGTACCTAGAGAGATTGGAAAAGATGTCACTCGCGTAATTGGTAACGTAAGAAAGCATCCAAGGGCCGAAAAATACGATGGCAACCATGACCGCTATGATTTTAGGCACGAATGCCAATGTCTGTTCTTGAATCTGAGTAGTTGCCTGAAAAATACTGACGGCTAACCCAGTCAATAACGCCACGATCAAAAGAGGTCCAGCAGCGAGAAGAATAACCCATACTGACCGTTCTGCAATGGAAATAACAAATTCACTCGTCAACTAAAACCCTCCCTAAAAGCTTTGTAGCAATGACTGGATAATGAGATACCAACCGTCCACTAAAACAAACAGCAATATTTTAAACGGCAATGAGATCATGACAGGCGGAAGCATCATCATTCCCATCGACATGAGGACACTGGCGACAATCATATCAATTACGAGAAACGGGATAAAAATCATGAAGCCCATTTGAAATGCGGTTTTGATTTCACTCAATGCGAAAGCAGGCACCATCATCGTTAATGGAATCTCTTCGATTGTTTCTGGCCGTTCCATTTGGTTGTAACGCATGAATAATTCCAAGTCTTTTTGTCTTGTATGTTGACTCATGAATTCCTTGAATGGCCCACTGGCGCGTTCGTACGCCTCGTCTAATGAAATTTCCTCATCGAATAATGGCGTCAAGGCTTCTTCATTCACTTGCGATAAGACAGGTGCCATAATGAAGAAAGTTAAAAATAACGCAAGTCCCACCAGCACTTGGTTAGGCGGCATCTGCTGAGTCGCAAGTGCTGTACGAACAAAAGACAACACAATAATGATCCGTGCAAATGAAGTCATCAAAATTAAAATAGCGGGTGCCAGTGACAGGACGGTCAGCAGCAGAAGCATTTTAATTGAAGTGGAGACATTGGCCGGATCACTGCTTGAAAATGAATTTAGAAAATCAGTCATCCCGGTCGCTCCCTTTCCCCTTCATTCGATCCAACTGCTGCTTGCGATCCGCTTTGATCTCTTCCATTTTGGATGAAAACAACTGACTGAAATCGGAGGCTTCTCCTACCGGGTCCCCAGATTTTGATTTCGCAAAAAATCTTTGATAAACCTGTGAGATTAACCCTTTTTGTACTTCACTGCCCTCTTGATCATAGCGTGCCAGCAAGTCGGCAATTTCATCTGGGTCTTCAATTTCCTTAAGAAGTTGGACATCTTCTCCTACGCCTACAACGAAATAATGATTACCCATTTTTACTAATTGGATTGATTTATGCTGCCCAAGCGACACACCGCCCAAATTCGTCATCAAGCGAGTTTGATCGAAGTTCCGGTTGCGTTTATTTAGAAAACGCAGCAACCATACAAGTAAACCTATGACGAAAATGAAGGCGAGAAACGTTCGGATATAATCCCAAGCAGTTAAACCCTTCGGCGGATCCATTGTAGTCTCCGGATCGGAAATTTTATTACTGTCTGGATTGTCCAAAAGGGGAGTATCAGAGCTACAATCTTTTCCTTTTCCGATGCAATCGGAGATTTTTGCGTCAGGATCTGTTTCCGCATATGCTTGGGGCATGAAAACAAGACAGACAAGCAACACAATAAGCCATTTGGTAACTATTTTTGCTATCATAAGGCGACTTAGCTCAACGCTTTGTCGATCGCTTCAATAACACGGTCTGCCTGGAAAGGCTTAACGATGAAATCTTTTGCTCCCGCTTGGATTGCATCAATTACCATTGCTTGCTGACCCATAGCAGAACACATAATGATTGTTGCAGAAGGATCCGTACCTTTAATCGCTTTAAGCGCCGCAATACCGTCCATTTCTGGCATCGTAATATCCATTGTCACGAGATCCGGTTTTAATTCGTTGTACTTCTCCACGGCTTGTGCACCATCTGCCGCTTCACCTACTACTTCATAATCGTTTTTCGTCAAAATATCTTTAATCATCATGCGCATAAATGCCGCATCGTCTACTACTAAAATTCGTTTTCCCATTCCTATTCCCTCCAGATATCTACTATCGTAAGTTATTCAAGCGGTCCATTTGGCTCAGTATATCCGTAATGCGGACTCCGAAGTTTTCATCGATGACCACTACTTCGCCTTTTGCAATAAAGCGATTATTGACTAAGATGTCTACTGGTTCCCCAGCCAATTTATCCAGTTCGATAATTGAACCGCTGGACATTTCCAATATTTCTTGTACAGAACGCTTTGTTCTGCCCAATTCCACAGTTACTTGAAGTGGTATATCAAGCAACATATTTAAATTATTTGCTTCATCTTTACTTAAGCCAGGTGCTTGGAAGCTTGCAAATTCTGCCTGCTGCACTTGTACTTGCGGCTGTGTCGGTCTTGGTGCTTGTTGAACCTGTTGCTGCGGTGGTGCTTGATACATTGGTTCAGGCTGCGGTGCAGGTTGCTGAACCTCTTGTTGCGCTGGCGTTTCTTGATCTACAGGCTGTGTTGGGGCCGGCGGTTCTTCCGTAACCGTCGCAGCCTCCTCTTCTCCCATTAGAGATGAGACAAGTTTCTTCCCAAATTCCAGCGGGAATAATTGCATAATATCCGAGTCGATCAATTTGCCCACCTTCAAATTAAATGACACACGGATCAGCAAATTATGCGGTGGAATATGTTCTGTTCCTTGATCTAGCTGAATGTTCATCAAATCAATGGTAGGCGGTGAGATATCCACCTTTTTATTAAATATGGTCGACATGGATGTAGCAGAAGAACCCATCATTTGATTCATGGCTTCCTGTACAGCACTTAAATGGATATCGCTCAACTCTTCATTCGGGGAAGTACCGTCCCCGCCGAGCATCAAATCAGCTATAATTGCTGCGTCGCTTTGCTTAATAACAAGTAAATTGACACCACTCAAACCTTCGGTGTATTCGACTTTTATGGCGACATACGGGTGGACAAACTCTTTGTCCAACTCATCGCGATTAATCAATGAAATCTTCGGTGTTGTAATGTCTACTTTCTGTCCGAGTAACGCGGACAAAGCAGTCGCTGAACTACCGAATGAAATGTTCCCGACTTCTCCAAGGGCGTCTTGCTCCATATCTGTTAAGTAATCGCCGATTTGGATGTCTGCTGATTCCGATGCCGGTTCTTCAGCTGGCTCCAGCGTTTCACCGCGCAATAACGCTTCAATTTCTTCCTGTGAAAGAATGTTATCACTCATCATCCTCATCCCCTCCCGTCTTCAAAGTATCCAGTATTTGAACAGCCATCCGGTTTCTCAATTTCCCTGGCTGTGCGGTAAATTTCGGTGTTTCTCCTACCCGAATGACGAGCGGATCTTCAATTTTTGTATCCAATGAAATGACATCTCCCATTTGCAGGTAAAGAAAATCTTCTATAGAAATTTCTCCTTTTCCTAAATCAGCAACTACCGGTAATGTCGCTTTTTTAATGCGCCTCTCCAGAAGTATACTCTGTTCTGGAGTTGGCTCTTTTTTATTCGTCTGCATCCAATAACTGACAGATAAGTTCGGAATGATAGGTTCAAGTGCAATATGCGGAATACACATATTAATCATACCGCTCGATTCGCCTATGACGATATTAAAAGAAATAACGACGACCGTTTCATTTGGAGAAATCATTTGCAAAAACTGCGGATTGACTTCCATCTCCGCAAGATATGGATCAATTTCAATCAGTCCCGACCAAGCCTCTCGCAAACTATCAAATGAGCGTTCAAATAAGTTCGTTAAAATCTTTGTTTCAATCTCTGTCATATTATCTACTTTTCCTGAACTAGAGCCAAATCCACCCATTAACCGTTCAAGCATGGAGTACGCAACATTGGGGTTCACTTCCATCAAGATATTGCCTTCTAGAGGCGAGACATCAAATATATTGATCAACGTCATATTCGGAATCGAACTGATAAATTCTTCAAATGGAATCTGATCTACCGACGCCACATTGATTTGAATGTATGTGCGCAACTGAGCAGAAAAATAAGTCGTCAGCAATCTCGCAAAGTTTTCATGGATCCGTGTCAGACTGCGGATCTGATCTTTTGAAAAACGCAATGCCCGTTTAAAGTCATAGACCCGTACTTTTCGGGTTTCTTCTTCTTTTTTCATTTCTTCCGCTGACATTTCACCTGTCGATAAAGCAGACAGCAGCGCATCGATTTCATTTTGGGACAGTACATCTCCCGACATAAGCCCACCTCCTCTTGCGTAAGCACCTCTTACAGATCATATCGCCCGTCATTGAATAATGTAAGAGACAATATACACTTTCTCTATTTTACCATCTTGCATCAGTTCATTCAGCTGGGCTTTGATGGAGTCCTGGAACTGCTGTTTCCCTGCTTTTCCTTCAAAATCTTTGGCAGTCAATTCGGAAAGCTCTTGAATGACCAAATTCTTCACTTGGAAATCACGTTTTGTCAATTCTTCTGCCGCTTTTTTACTGTCTGTTTGGATTTTCAAAGATACACGAATGAAGTTGCGTCCTGATAAATTGGTCGTGATTTCTTCAATGTCGACAGAGGACTCAAGAATTTCATCGATGTTCGGCCCTTTTTCTGCTTCTTCATCGCCTTTATTAAAATTCAAAATTAGAACAACTGCCACTACGCCAATGAGCGTAATACTTACTAAAATAATTAATGAGATCGTCAATAATTTATTCTTCATCTTCTTCACCCCGGATATGCGGATTCGACAGCAACTGGACCGCTTGATAAAATTCAATGATCCGGCTGTTCACTTCCTCAACCGTATCATGGACAATATACTTTGACCCTGTCGTCAATGTGATCGTCGTGTCTGGAAACGACTCGACCTTCTCTATGTACAAAGCATTTAATGTGAATGTCGTTCGATTCAATCGCGTTACTTTAATCATATGTAAGGGGCCAGGCCAAGGCCGGCCCGACCCTCCTTTTTCATTCTATGCTAGTCTTATCGTTTCAAGTTTACGAGTTCTTGCAGGATTTCGTCTGATGTTGTGATGATACGGGTGTTGGCTTGGAAACCACGTTGTGCGACGATCATTTCTGTGAATTCTTCTGAGAGATCGACGTTGGACATTTCTAGGGAGCCGGATTTGATGGCGCCGTGGCCTCCCTCACCCAGAGGTTCACCCAAACTTGGAGCGCCAGAGTTTGTAGTTTGTTGATAATAGTTACCTCCTGTTTTTAGTAATCCTCCAGGGTTATTGAACTTTGCAAGTGATATTGTTTGATCATCAACCAATTCACCATCAAGAACGTAACTAACAACACCATTTTGTCCAATAGAAAGCGAAGTTGCATCAATAGGTACTTCAATAAAGCTTCCATCCTCTTGTACTAAAAAGCGTCCTTCTCCATCTACAATTCTAGCACTTTCAGCATCTTCTCCCTCGCCCTGATCTAAATAAAAAACACCTGCTCTTGTATATAGATACTCATCATCCGTATCACCTTGAACTCTAAAAAAACCATCGCCTTCAATGGCCATATCTAATGTGTTTCCAGTAAACTGAGTAGATCCGGGAGTGTGAAGTGTGTCAATTGATGCAATCTGACTTCCTAAACCGACCTGTTTGGGATTTACTCCTCCTCTATTACCTGTAGGACCAGTAGCCCCCGCCACAGTCTGCGAATACAAATCCTTAAACACCGTACGCCCCTTCTTAAACCCATAAGTATTCACATTCGCAATATTGTTACCAATCACGTCTAATTTCGTTTGAAAGTTTTTCAATCCTGATATTCCTGAGTACATTGAACGAATCATAATGTAGTTTCCCCTCTCGGTTTTGTGAGTAGCACCGCTTCATTCGGTCGGCGAGTGCGTTGGCATCCTCGTAAGGTCCTGCCATGTTTAGCTAAGTAGTATGGTGCCGTCGATATTCGTAAATAGTTGGTCTTTTGCTTCCATGCGGTCCATCGCGGTGATGACGGTTGAATTTTTCGCACTGACGATAAGTGCAGCTTGATCGGTCAACACGAGCGATTCACGTATTCCCTTCCTCTTCGCCTCGTCCACTTTCTCTGAGATGCGTGTCCATTCTGCCTCGGTCATTTGAATGCCTCGTTCTTGCAGACGATCGTTTGCGTGTTTGCTGATCTTCAGCTTCTCCGGTTGCGTCGCTTGCTGCAAGTGTTCGATGAATGACTGATTCGGCTTGGCTGTCTGTTGGTTTTTCCCTTGGTGTATGAGTGGCTGTGATGGAATGCGATGGAAATCAATCTTAGTCATGACATCGCTCCATTCAATTATTGTTCACTAATAGATGTGAATTGGTTTCCTTCGATTTTACTGTCATTATCTAAAATATAGTGCAACGTGCCGTCTTTATTCGTAACAGAAACTACCTTCCCTGTTCGTTCTACGTCGCCATCCATATAACCGACTGTCTTGCCAATAAGCATACTGGCCTGTACAAGGTTGTTCGGTTGGCTTCCGGAACCTCCGCCTGAACCAGTTGATAATACTTCAGAAATATTACCTGGAGTTAATTCTTTTCCATCTTCCAATGTAAACACGATCGAACCATTAACATATTTGATGGATTGAATATTTCCGGTTCCTTCATTGATAATCGGCTTGCCGTCTTCATCCTTTTTGTCTGTCACTTCATGCCATTTAACGTCTTTGCCAATAAAGCTGTTATATTGAATCAATTGACTTTGATTTTGCGCTTCCGCAAACTTCTCAAATGCTTTTGCCATGTTCATCGTTTGTTCAAGTGACGAAAACTGAGCCATTTGTGCAATGAATTCATTGTCTTTCATCGGATTCGTTGGATCTTGATTCGTTAACTGTGCAATAAGAATTTTCATGAAGGCATCCTTGCCCATCGTGTCAGGGCCAGTCTTTCGTTCATCTCGCTGCTTATTGATCAGATACATCGAATCTGTGATCGGTTTATATCCTTCTGATGAATTTATTTCGTTAGGCAATTTTTATACCTCCAGTTCAATCATGAACTCTTCAAAAGTCCGTTCTTGTTCATCCTGATTTTGATCTTGTTCTGTTAGCTGTTCTTTCTGTTGCTCGTTTTGTTTATTGAATGCCTGTTCCCGATCATTCTTAGAAGGTTCTTGTATTGTTTGTGACAAATCGATACGCTCTACCTGTAAGTTTTGCTGGTTGAACGCATGTCGCAACTGATGTATTTGACTGTCGAGCATTTCACGTGCCATCGCAGTAGATGCCAAGATTCTTGCCGTCATTACGCCATTAATTTCAAGCAACTCAATACGCACTTGTCCCAGATGTTCAGGGTAAAGCTTGACCATCAGACGATTTGTTCCACCTGTCTGTCCGAAATTTGCCCGGTTCAAAATCGCCTGAAACTCGCGCATTAACGCTTCACTTCGGCTTTCCGGTACTTTTTCCGTCTGGGTCATTTGGAATGTGGGCCTTCCTTCGGTTTGTGTAATTGCAGATTGAAGGACAGGCGCTTCGTTTGACCTGGTCTGTTGCTCTTGCTGTTTGGTGTCGGCTGTTGGCTGTTCCATCGCAAATCGGATTATAGACTGAGCAGACGCCGGCAACTGTATAGTTTGTTTACCTTCAGCTGGAACCACCTTTCCCTCTAAGTGACTTGCAAATTGTGATAGTAAAGGCTGGATCGTTCTGATCAGATCTTCCTGTCTTACGAACAGGTCCATCTTAGGTGCTATCAATTCAATTGCTTTAAAAAATGCAGTGATTTCTAATGTGGCTTTTTCAGGTAACTGTTGTATCGCTTCAATCAGCTGCACAGGCGGCAAGTTCTGTAATGTCTCCAGTACGAACCAAATATCTCCTGTTGCTTGCATTTTGATGATTGCGTCGTCGGTCACACCTGAATTCTCTAGTGCCTTCGTCATTACTTCTACTAGTTTATCAGGATTTTCACTAATAAGAGCTGCCAATTGTTGCAAACTTGGAAACTTCTCTAGGTTCGATAGATCAGCAAAGTCTAAAACTTCCAAATCTATCACTTTGCCTAGCGACGATAGCTTAGATGAATCAAATTCGTTCATATCTAGCGTTTCCTTGAGCGTCTCAGCCTCTCTCCCACTATTCATTTGCCCTAATTCTTGCAATAGCTGGGCCACCGTTCGAGATGTTTGTTCGCCTTGTTTCAATTGTTCAAGAATACCCGCAAGCTCCTCTAACGTTTCCGCTTGCAAAATACCTTCCATCAATTGATTCGTTTCTATATCTTTCCCGGGTGACTGCTGTGCATCCGACGTTTGAGATGCACCCATTAAACTTTGGAACACACTGCCGAAACCTGCTCCCTTTGCATTTGCAGATGAAGAGACTTGAGAACTAGCTGGAACACTAGAAGAACTGACTCCCATTAATAGTCCTAAATTCACTCTCTCACCTCCTTCTACTATGATTATACTACTTTGTGAGCATGGAAGTATATTTTGCAGCTTCTTCCGGTGCCATTTTTTCAAGTATCGCTGCTAAAGTTGCAGGTTTTAAGTTGGATAAAATCTGTACAGCTTCCGCATCGCCCATTTTCGTAATAACAGGAGCAGCGGATTTTGCCGACATTTGCTCATATGTGGTGACAATTTCTTTAAAATCTCGTTTAGATTCGCTTTGTGCAAGCTTCAATTTTTCGATTTCTTCGTTCAGTTTCTCTTTTTCTATTTCCAGCGTTTCATTTGAATCCTTCACTTTTGTTAGTTCATCTTGGACTTCAAATAACTGTGCTTCTTTTTCTTGAATTTCTGCCTGCAATGAAATGACACGTTCTTCTAAAATCAAATCACCTTCGATTTTTTCATCGGGCGCTTTTTCTTCTAAAAAAGGGATCTTAGATGTCCATTCTTTTGCCTGATCGAATACATTGATATCAGCAACTTTGGCGATGATTAATACGACAGCTGTTGTGAACATAAGGGGGATAATAATCCACGCCAATAAAATCTGAAAAAAACCGGCAGACTTTTTCTCTTTTGATTCTACTGATTTCGTTTCTTTTGTCTTTTTAGCTTTAGCCACTTTATCACCTGTCTTCTTTCGAGCGAAATTTCATCGTAGACAGTTCGTCGATCCGATTTGCCTCCACATGGTCCATTTCTGCATCATATTGTTGTTTGCCTTTTTCTTTCATTTTTTCAAATTTCTTTACTTCTATATTCTTTTCTAATAACTGCGACTCGTACCAGTTCATTTTTGAACGTGATTTCACCACTTCCTGTTGGATATAATCAATTTTCATATCCAATGTGTTAATAAAACGTGAATAGTGGTGCAAATCATCGATAGAAAAACCTGTGCTCATCCGCTGTTGCTGTTCTTCAAGCGTGTCTTCTTTCTTCTTCAGCTGATCATACAGCTCCCTCGCCACTTCCTCAAATTGCTGAATGGCCTCTTTATAAGCCATTTCTGTTTCATCCCGCTCTTGCTCGCGCAATGTCAGCACTTTTTCAAAACGATAGTGGTAAGAAGTCATATGTTGCCGCCTCCTCCAGAAGCTAAAGCTACTATCTCATTCACTGTATCTTCCAGCTGGACATTATCTTTATAGCTTTGCTTCAAAAAGTTCGTGATAATCGGCTCATATTCAATTGCTTCATCTATTTCTTTGGATGTTCCTTTTTTATAAGCTCCGATATTGATCAAGTCTTCTGATTTATCGTAAGTGTAATAGAGTTCACGCAATCGTTCTGCTGCCTTGACGTGTTCAGGGTCTGCAATATGATTCATTAGACGGCTGACACTTTTCAAGACATTGATTGCAGGGTACTGTCCCTTATTTGCAAGCGTTCGGTCAAGCACGATATGGCCGTCAAGAATCCCCCGGACTGCATCTGCAATCGGTTCGTTCATGTCGTCACCGTCCACAAGCACTGTATAGAAAGCAGTAATTGCGCCTAGTTCATTGGTGCCTGTACGTTCTAGAAGTTTCGGTAAAATAGCAAAAACAGAAGGTGTATAGCCGCGCGTTGCAGGTGGTTCACCAACAGCCAGCCCAATTTCTCGCTGCGCCATTGCTACCCGCGTAACCGAATCCATCATCAGCATCACATTCATACCTTTATCCCTGAAATACTCCGCGATCGCAGTAGCTGTAAAAGCACCTTTGATCCGCATGAGCGCAGGTTGGTCCGATGTGGCCGCCACAACAATCGTACGCTTCAACCCTTCAGGTCCCAAGTCACGGTCAATAAACTCTCGTACTTCCCGGCCACGTTCTCCGATTAGTGCAATAACGTTTATATCCGCTTCAGTATTGCGAGCAATCATTCCGAGCAATGTACTTTTCCCGACACCTGACCCTGCGAAGATTCCGACCCGCTGGCCGTTTCCTACTGTCAGCATGCCATCAATAGCTTTAACTCCGACTGCAAGTTTATCATTAATTGTCGGACGCGTAAGGACATTCGGGGGGCTGTTTTCTGTCCGCACAGTTGCTAAACCTTTTGGCAATGCACTGTGATCAATCGGATTACCCATGGAATCGAGAACTTGTCCTATCAAGTTCATTCCAACCTTTACTTCAAGCGGTTTACCGAGCGTTTCAACTAGGCAGCCGCTTGAAATATTACTGATGTCCGTATATGGCATGAGCATGACGACTTCTTCACGGAATCCCACTACTTCCGCTTTAATAATCGAACGCCCTGTATCTGGTACATTTAAATGAATGTGACATACATCACCAATAGAAGATTCAGGCCCTTGCGATTCAATCATCAACCCGACTACTCGGATAACTCGGCCATACTTTTTCATCGTGTTGATATTTGGAATAATTCGGATAAGATCTTCGGCTTTTCTCAAAATTACGCACCACTTTCCATAATTTCAACAAGCTGTTCTTTCAGTTCGTTCAATTGTTCATCGACGCTTACTACTATGCGGCCGTGATTGGTTTCTATAAAGCAATCCGTGGCGTCAAAGTCTTCATTGACAAAAATCAAGAATGGCGTTTCAGGCGGAAAGATGGAGGATAATTCTGCTCGATTATCGGTCACCATTTTAAAGTGTTCTGTGGGAACAAATAGTTTAATTTCTTTCATTTCTTGTGCTTCTTTTATACCCTTCCGGACAATTGAAAGATATGTTTCTTCATCCTCTTCAATCGTTTGGTTGATAATTTGTTCAGCTGAACGAAGCGCAATATCCAAAATGACTCGTTCTTGGTTAATCAAATATTGCGTAGCGTTCTGATAGGACAATGTCGTTGTTTCATTTGCGGCTTGGATCATTTCCTGCATATCTGATATCACTTTATTGCGTCCATCTTCGAAGCCAGCCTGAAACCCTTCGTCATAAGCCTGCTGCTGCAATTGCTCTTTTTTATTTGACCAGGCAGAGCGCATCGACTCGATATCTGCTGCTGCACTTTCCATTCGCTTTTGAATATCAGCATTCGCAATATCGCTGCGTTGCTGAATTTCTTGAAGCATCTGATTACGCTCAGCGAACATCGCTGCATTGTTTACCGGTGCCTCAGAAGAAACTTGAGGCACCGGTTCATTTTGCAAACTGCGAATCGAGATTTCTTTCACTTGATTTTGTTTTACTACCGTACGTTCTGAACGAAATAGATTAGACAATGATGTCATCTCCTCCGCCGCGTGCAATAATGATTTCGCCTGCATCCTCTAGTCTGCGAACAATACCTACGATTCTTGATTGTGCCTCTTCCACGTCCCGCAGTCTGACCGGACCCATAACTTCCATTTCTTCCTGGAAGGATTCCGCCATCCGTTGTGACATGTTTTTGAATAGAATATCTTTTACTTCTTCGCTTGATACTTTCATAGATAAAATGAGGTCTTCATTCTCACACTCACGAACAACCCGCTGAATGGAGCGGTTATCCAATGTAATGATATCTTCGAAGACAAACATTCTTTTGCGTATCTCTTCTGCCAACTCCGGATCTTGAATCTCCAGTGCATCGAGGATTGTTTTCTCGGTTGCCCGGTCGACACCGTTCAATACTTCTACTACTGCATCGACACCGCCTGTTTCCGTGAAATCTTGCGTGACAGTAGATGACAGTTTACGTTCAAGCACCGCTTCGATTTCACTGATCACTTCTGGGGAAGTTGACTCCATAGTTGCAATACGTTTAGCTATATCCGCCTGCATTTCTTGTGGTAATGAAGATAAGATCAATCCTGCTTGCTCCGCTTCTAGATAAGACAGGATGAGCGCAATCGTCTGCGGGTGTTCGTTTTGAATGAAGTTCAAGATTTGCGAAGGTTCTGCCCGTCTAGCAAAATCAAACGGTCGTACTTGAAGCGACGAGGTCAGACGGTTAATGATCGCCTGTGCATGATCTTTACCGAGCGCTTTTTCAAGTACCGTCTTCGCATATCCAATCCCGCCCTGCGAAATATAGTCTTGCGCAAGGGCAATATTATGAAATTCTTCTATGATTTCCTCTTTTACAGCGGAATCTACTTTTTTGACACCTGATATTTCCAATGTCAATCTCTCAATCTCTTCTTCATTTAAGTGCTTATAAACCGCCGCTGAGACTTCAGGTCCGAGAGAGATAAGCAATAGGGCAGCTTTTTGTTTGCCTGACATACCTTTGTCTTTCTTTACCAATTTTTACCCCTCCGTTACTCCTCAGCAATCCACGTTCTTAATAACTTCGCAAATTCTTCTGGTTTATCTTTCGCCATTTTTTCGAGCTGTTTTCTACGTGCAGTAGCTTCCGTCTCTTGTTCCAAGTTAATATCATCCACTTGGATTGCTTCCATTTCTTCCGCCAATGCCAGTTCTTCTTCTTCTTCCTCTTCCGCATCTCTGCGTCGCTTACGCAAGAACAGAACAACAAGGACGATAATTGCTAGCAACAAGACACCGCCAATTACGTAAACCCACCAAGGAATAGCTGTCTTCGTTTCTTCAAACGCCATATTTTTACCTTTTAGAGGTTGAACAGACAATGCAATTTTTTCAGCCAGCATTTCATCCGTCAATTCTCCAGCTGCTTCTTTATCTAAAGAAGTACGTACAATTGTTTCTAGAATCCGTTCAATATCTTGCTCCACTTCAGTGGAAAGTGAAGTAGGATCGTCCGCTGTCGGCGGCTCAATCATTACTTGTATGCCGATGTCCCGGATTTTATAAGGACTCTCCACGATATCCTTTTTGATTCGGTTCACTTCATTATTGATCGTCTCTTCTAAACGCTCATAATCGCCGTTCCCCATGTCGCCTTCAACATAGGTAGTTCGATTGTCGGTCGGATCTTCCGCTTCAGGTGTACCGCCTACAGCTGGATTCGTTCCAGAAAACGATTCTGTAATCCGTTGAACACTTAACGCAATACCTTCCATGTTTTCTTCATCGACAGGTGTTACAAGGTTTTCTTCACGCTTTTCTACTTTAAAATCGATATCTGTTGTAACAGAAACAACCACTTTGTCTTGCCCCATCATTGTGCCAAGCATCGTTTGCACTTGTCTCTGTAGATCTCGTTCAATTGTCTTTTTCACGCCCATTTGATCTGTTACACTCTGTCCGTAAGAATTTCCTGAGTCATTTAGATCAAAGTACTCAAAATACTGGTTCTGTATAAGAATATTGTCAGTAGATAAGTTCGGTAAGCTTTTAGAAACCAAGTTATAGAGTGAGGTGATCTGTTGCTCTGAGAAAGTTTGACCAGGGTTCGTTTTCAGCATGATTGCAGCACTGGCCTCTTGCGTGCTGTCATTTACGAAAATACCCTCTGTCGGTAAAGTAAGCATGACTTTTGCATCCTTGATACCTTCTATACCCTTTATTAAATTCGCTAGTTCCGTCTGCATCGCTGCAAGTTTGATCATGTTGAATTCATTGTCTGTCGTACCGAATCCCGCATTTTCTGAGAAAAAAGAGTAATCGATCAGCCCGGAATCCGGAAATCCTTCCGCTGCTAACGAAACTCGCAGATTGTCCAACTGCTTTTCCGGTACTGATATAGCTGTACCGCCGGGCTCCACTTGATACGCGACACCCTGACCATCTAACACTTCCTTGATACGGCCTATCTCAGACGGCGATACTTCCGAATAGAGGGTTACATAGGTGGTCCTAGACAAATACACCGTTAAAAAAATGGCCAATGCAATAACACCGGCTGCTGTAGCAATATATGTGATTTTTTTACTTTTCGAGCGGCTTTCCCAGAACGCCTTGAGGTCTGCTCTGAGCTTTGTAAATCTTTCTTTCATTTTAATCCCCCGGTCAGCCTAGCTAGGCAAATTTTTAAGTCTGCCTAGTGTTTCACTATCTGTTAGACAGGCATTCTAATAATTTCTTGGTAGGCTTCTACCACTTTATTGCGTATTTCGACAGTCGCATTCAGTGCGACGCTTGCTTTTTGAGCAGTGATCATGACGTTGTGCAAATCGACGTCTTCTCCTTTAATCAACTTGACCGTCATTGTATCAGAAGCTTGCTGCGCTTGATCTACTTGTTGAATTGCGTCATTCAACATAGTGGAGAAACTTTGCTGAGCCTCGAAAGGGGTTTTCTGTGTCTTTAGTTCAGGCTGTTGTACAGACATGGCGGATGTAGCCCCAGTGATTGATTGAATCGGCATCCATATTCACTCCTTTTCTAAAAGCTTATGCTGTTTATTTTCCGATCTCTAACGCTTTCATTAGCATCGATTTATTTGCATTCAGTACGGTTACGTTGGCTTCATAGGATCTCGTCGCAGACATCAAATCGATCATTTCACGCAACGGATCAACATTCGGCATTTGTACATAGCCTTCTTCATTTGCATCAGGATGTGATGGATCAAAAACCAACTTAAAAGGCGTTTCACGGTCTTCTTTCACTCGTGTTACTGCTACGCCATTGCCTGCGCCGCCGTGGGAGTGAACACCTTTTGCCGCTTGCAGGAAAGAAGCAAATTGTCCTTCTTTCGGTTGCAAAGTCACTGTTTTTCGACGGTACGGCTCCCACTCACCATTCACTTGTTTTGCACGTGTGGAGTCGACATTTGCCATATTGGACGAAATGACATCCATCCTAAGGCGTTGCGCAGTGAGGGCTGAGGAAGATGTATTCAAACTGTGGAATATACTCACAATCAGCGACCTCCTTTAATAACGCTTTGTAATGTGTTGAACTTCCCACTTAAACGTTCAATTAACGCTGAGTTATAGATTTGATTCGCCGCTAAATCCGCCTGTTCTTTGTCCATATCCACCCCGTTGCGATCTTGTCGGTAACGGAGATTCGATACATCAAATGTTTTGCTTCCCGCAGAACGAGTGAAGTCCATATGTCTTACATCCGTTTTGTAGGCTTCTATGCCCTTGCTAATTTCATTAGAAAACACTTCTTTAAAATTTACAGATTTTGCCTTGTAATTAGGCGTGTCGACATTTGCAATATTCTGCGAGATAGCTTTGCTTTTGGCAGATGAATAATCCAGGCCTTTTTCAAGCATCGCAATGGTGCCTCCGTAAATATTCATAGGCTCTATTTCCTTCCTTCATGTAGTACCATTTCACCTTAATCCGACAGCATTTTTCGCAAAAAGTGTACTACTTACCATTTTCTTTATATATAAAGGATATTTTCTATTAATCTACTAGTCTATTGTAACGGATTCTGCTGAATATTGTCCAATATATTTCAAAAAAATTCATGGCTCTTAATTGATTTTTTTCCAATTACACACAACTTTGTCACTGAATATTCATTACTTTTATTCCTCTTACCCATATACATAATTTTATAAACACTAGTTCGCTTACACCGTAGTGTGCTTTACCAAGAAGCTCGGTCTTACTTACCATAGTCTTTTTCCTTATGACAAATATCTCTTAAATACGACAAATTGTAAATAGATATAAGATCCTAGGAAATATTAATCATATGTTTTTTGCAATAGTAAGAAAACAAAACATTCCACATGCCAAAGAACATATAAAAGCACTACTCCTAACGAGAAGTAGTGCTTTATTTTTATGAATTATGTTTTTCTAATTCCGTCAAGAACTTATCATTCAATACTTTAATATACGTACCTTTCATCCCTAAAGAGCGGGATTCAATAACACCAGCACTCTCTAATTTACGAAGTGCATTGACTATAACGGAACGAGTAATTCCTACACGGTCTGCAATCTTAGATGCAACTAGTAACCCTTCGTTGCCGTCCAGTTCTCTAAAGATGTGCTCAATCGCTTCGTGTTCACTATATGAAAGTGAATTGATCGCCATTTGTACAACAGCTTTACTACGAGCTTCATGCTCGATCTCTTCAGACTTTTCACGCAATATTTCCATTCCTACAACTGTCGCGCCGTACTCTGCAAGGATAAGATCGTCCTCAGTGAAACCTTCCTTCAATCTAGCCAGGATCAATGTCCCTAAACGCTCACCGCCACCGATAATCGGTACAATCGTTGTCAAACCATCTTTGAACAAGTCTTTATTCTCTACCGGGAAGACGGTGTGCTCATTGTTGATATCAAGGTTTGGAGATGTCTCCTGGATAGCAAATAAATTATTTGTATACTCTTCAGGGAATTTACGATCTTCAAACATTTTTTTCATCCGATCGTTTTCGATTTGATGGTGTACCTCTAAGCCAAGTAGTTTCCCTCTACGGCTTACGATAAACGCGTTACAATCGATGACGTCACTTAATTCCTCTGCCATCTCTTTAAAGTTGACAGGACCGCCGGCGCCTTCTTGTAACATTGCATTAATTTTTCTTGTCTTTACTAATAAACTCATTTCTAAAGTTCCTCCTCAAAATTTACAGTTGACTTTAATGAATATTCTAAAGGTTTTTAATCATTAAATAAACAGTTAAGCCTTCATTAAAGTATAAAATGTGACAAATCTTTGTTTTTAACAATTCCTTCTAACTTTTCATCTACATAAGCAGGTGTGATCTTAATGGAAGCCGGACCGATGTCAGCTGCTTCGAACGACAGATCTTCCAACAATTTTTCTAAAATCGTGTGTAATCTTCTGGCACCGATGTTTTCTGTTTCATTGTTTACTTCAAATGCAATCTCAGCAAGTTTGCTGATTGCATTATCCGTAAATTCAATTTCTACTTCTTCGGTTGCAAGTAATCGCTCGTATTGTCGTAACAACGAAAAATCAGGCTCTCGCAGTATGCGCTCAAAATCCTCTTTTGTCAATTTATCCAGTTCTACGCGAATCGGGAATCTCCCCTGCAATTCCGGGATAATATCCGATGGTTTGGACATATGAAAAGCACCCGCTGCAATAAATAGAATGTAGTCTGTCTTGACAGCGCCATACTTAGTTGTAACTGTCGAGCCTTCTACGATAGGTAAAATATCGCGCTGGACACCTTCTCGAGACACTTCGCCTGAAGATTTCTGGTTGCTGCTCGCGATTTTATCCATTTCATCCAAGAAGATGATGCCTGCCTGCTCTGTTAATTCGATCCCTTTACGCGCCACTTCGTCTTGATCGATCAACTTATCCGCTTCTTCCGCCTCTAATACGACCCGCGCATCTTTTACTTTCATACGGCGTTTTACTGATTTTTTCGGCATGAGAGAAGAAAGAGCGTCTTGCATACCTGTACTCATTTGTTCCATCCCTGAACCTTGTAGCGCATCAAATAGCGACGGTTGCTGTGCAGTGACCTCAACAGTTACCATCTGTTCCTCTACTTGACGATTTTTCAGCAGCTCAGCTATTTCGGAACGTTTACGTCTTATTTCTGTTTGTTCTTCCGGATTTTCTTCTTCCGGCTGTCCTTTTTGACCGAAGAACATTTCGAAAGGATTTTGTCCGCTATTTTTCTTTTTCGCTTCTGGTACAAGGAGTTTCACTAAGCGCTCTTCCGCAAGCTTCTGCGCTTGTTCTTTGACGGATTCACGCAAATCCTCCTTGACCATGCGAACACCGACCTCTGTCAAGTCACGAATCATGGACTCCACGTCGCGCCCTACATAACCTACTTCAGTAAACTTCGTCGCTTCCACTTTGACAAATGGAGCATGAATTAATTTAGCGATTCGGCGTGCAATCTCAGTTTTCCCTACACCTGTAGGACCGATCATCAGGATGTTTTTAGGGATGACTTCTTCTTGTTCTTCCTCTGTTAACTGCATTCTTCGATAGCGATTACGCATTGCGACAGCTACTGCTTTCTTCGCTTTTTCCTGACCGACGATAAAACGGTTCAAATAAGCAGTGAGCTCTTTTGGCGTTAATTCTTGTTTCATCACCAATCAAAGCACCTCCACAATGATTTCATGATTCGTGTAGACACATATATCAGCAGCGGTCTCTAATGAAGCTTTTGCAATTTCCTCGGCAGTTAAACCTGTACTATATTTCTTTAAAGCTCTTCCCGCCGCCAGCGCATAATTTCCGCCGGAGCCGATTGCCAGAATACCGTCATCCGGTTCTATCACTTCACCTGTACCAGAGACGAGTAAAAGAGTTTTTTTATCCATAACGAGTAACATCGCTTCCAGCTTACGTAAAATCCGGTCTCCCCGCCATTCTTTCGCAAGTTCAACAGATGCCCTTTGCAAATTACCGTCGTACTCCATGAGTTTCGCTTCAAACAGATCAAACAGCGTAAAAGCATCTGCCACCGATCCAGCAAAGCCTGCAAGAACTTGACCATTGAATAATCTGCGCACTTTCTTTGCTGTATGTTTCATGACGACCGCGTTGCCCATTGTTACTTGCCCGTCGCCTGACATGGCACACTTGCCATCATGATGAATTGCAAAAATCGTTGTTGCATGAAATTCCATTGTCTCTCCTCCTATGCACGAGGGTGCGTTTGTAAATACGTTTGGCGTAAATGTTCATTCGTAATATGGGTATACACTTGTGTGGACGATAAATGACGATGACCGAGCAGTTCCTGTACAGACCTTAGATCCGCGCCCGCTCCAAGTAAATGAGTGGCAAATGTATGACGGATCATATGCGGTGTAATTTTCGTATGTAAAGAAGCTCGTTCCATCAAATCATTTAATATATAACGGACCCCCCGATCAGTTAATGGATCACCTCGCAGATTGACAAAAAGCATAGAGTGTTTCTTTTGCTTCATCAATTGCGGACGGCTATTATCCATATATTGCTGCAAAGCATCGTCAGCAAAACTGCCATAGGGGACGAATCGTTCTTTTCGTCCCTTCCCCATTACTTTGACGATTCCCAAATAATGATCTACATCCTGCATTTCCATGGTCACGAGTTCACCGACCCGAATACCCGTCGCATACAGCAGTTCTAACAATGCACGATCACGCAAGGAGCGATAATCTTCTCCCACCGTCACATCAAAAAGCTTTTCGAGCTCCTGTTCATAAAAAAAAGCAGGAAGACGCTCCTCTTTTTTCGGATGAAACAGCAATCGGAAAGCCTGGTCTTGAATACCATATCGAGCATTGGTAAACTTGAAGAAAGAGCGAATCGAAGAAATTTTCCTGGAGATTGTCGTTCTTGCAAAAGAGCGATCATATAAACGGGTGACATAAAGCCGCGCAACTGGATATTCCACATCATCTAAAACATTGATATGTTCTTCATGCAAGAATGCTAAAAACTCTCGCAGATCTTTTTCGTATTCTGCTACGGTGTACGAAGAATAGTTTTTCTCCAAACGAATATAAGATACATATTCATCCGCCAAGTCCTTTATTTCCGGAATCATTGGATCACCTCGCCACTTTTAGTAAGTTATCCAGAGTGCTGCGAAAGATTCTAAAAATTCTTGAATGTATATAGTTTGGAATTTAAAATCTAATCCAAATGTTCTCCATCAAACACTATACAATAGCAAGGATTTTTCGGCAACTTTGAAAACTACTTCATCCTCAATTATTCCCCTAAACATCCGTTTTGACACATATTGTTCAAAATACTTATCAAAATTAGTCGATTGTCAAACTATGTTAGCTCTCTTAACAGACGTTTCTGCCAAGGTTTAGTTTCCCACCCAATTTAAAGCATATAAAAACCTTACCCACTGAATGGGTAAGGTTTGGGTTAAATTGTCGTAGTTTCTTTGAATTGCTGTAATGCATCCAATGCACGATTGGCATGTTTTTCCGCACGTTCCGCTTTTGATTTGATACGTTCGCCCAAATCAGGAAACAATCCGAAGTTGATATTCATCGGTTGGAAGCCTTTTGGATCAGCTTCTGTAATATACCGCGCCATACTGCCTAGCGCTGTTTCCCTTGGGAAACGAATTGGCTTGTCACCTTTCGCTAAATGAGCGGCATTGATACCTGCAATGAGTCCGGAACCAGCTGATTCGACATAACCTTCTACACCTGTCATTTGACCCGCGAAGAAAATTGTCGGCTGCGACTTTAATTGATACGTACAGCTCAACACTTTTGGAGAGTTGATGAAGGTGTTTCGATGCATTACACCATACCGCACGATTTCAACATTTTCCAAACCAGGTATTAACTGCAACACTTCTTTTTGTGCTCCCCATTTCAGATGCGTTTGGAAGCCCACGATATTATATAATGTGCCAGCCGCATTATCTTGCCGGAGTTGAATGACAGCTTTAGGTCGTTTGCCAGTCTTCGGATCTTCCAGTCCAACCGGTTTCAATGGACCGAAAAGCATCGTTTTCTCTCCACGCTTCGCCATAACTTCAATCGGCATACACCCTTCAAAATACATCTCTTTTTCGAAATCTTTCAACGGCGCCACTTCTGCCGTGATAAGAGCTTGATAGAACCGATCAAACTCTTCAGCATTCATTGGACAATTCAAGTAAGCCGCTTCCCCTTTATCGTAGCGGGATTTCAAATAAACTTTTTCCATATCAATGGAATCACTTTCAACAATAGGAGCTGCAGCATCATAGAAGTACAAATAATCTTCCCCCGTCAACTGACGAACTTCCTCAGCTAACGCAGGCGATGTCAATGGACCAGAAGCGATGATTGTAATTCCTTCAGGTAATTTCGTCACTTCTTCGTTAATGACTTCTATATTCGGATGATTGCGAATCTGCTCCGTTACATTCCCGGCAAACTCATGACGGTCTACCGCAAGTGCACCGCCAGCAGGCACTGCACAGCGATCTGCCGCTTGAATGATCAATGAATTCATCTGTCGCATCTCTTCTTTGATGACACCTACTGCATTGGTCAAATTATTCGCCCGTAAGGAGTTACTGCACACTAGCTCCGCAAATTTATCTGTATGGTGTGCCGGCGTCTGCTTGACCGGACGCATCTCGAATAATTTTACTTGGATTCCCCGATTGGCCAGTTGCCAGGCAGCCTCACTTCCAGCCAGGCCTGCACCGATTACATTTACAGTTTGCGTCATTTCAAATCCCTCTTCCTCGTTTTGCTCACTTGCGTATTTAACTTTGTGGCTGTTCTTTATAATCACATTCTGTACATTGTATTTGAACACCCTTTTTCAGGCGTTTTTCTACCAATGTATGTTGACACTTCGGACAAGGCCGTGAAATCGGCTTATCCCACGATACATAATCACATTCTGGATATTGATCACAACCGAAGAATATTCTCTTCGTTTTGCTCTTACGTTCGACCACTTCGCCTTCCTTACACTTAGGGCAAGTCACACCGATTGGCTTGATAATTGCTTTTGTATTTCGGCAATCCGGGAAATTGGAGCAAGCCATGAATTTACCGTAGCGTCCCATTTTGAATACCATCGGAGATCCGCATTTCTCGCAATCTTCTCCTGCAGGCTCATCTTTGATCTCGATTTTCTCCATCTCTGCATCTGCAACTTCTACGTGTTTCTCAAAATCACGATAGAACTCATCAATGACTTTTCGCCACTCGACACTGCCTTCTTCGACATTGTCAAGACTGCGCTCCATCTGGGCTGTAAATTCGATATCAATAATGTCAGGGAAGTATTGATTGACAGCTTGATGAACTATCCCGCCTAGTTCTGTCGGGATGAAACGTTTAGCATCCAATGTGACATACCCACGTTTTTGGATCGTATCCAATGTCGGCGCGAACGTGGAAGGACGGCCTATCCCCAATTCTTCCAAGGTCTTCACTAGGCGTGCTTCGGAATATCTTGGCGGAGGCTGCGTGAAGTGCTGTTTAGGATCCACTTCTTCGTATTTGACACGCTCCCCTTCTTCAAGCGGCGGAAGAATATTCTCCTTTTCCTCTTGTTGATCGTCATCGCCTTCAATATACACTTTCATGAAACCAGGAAATTTCACCTGAGAACCTGAGGCACGGAAACGAATATCACCATTCAGAAAATCAGCAGTTACTGTATCCAAAATAGCAGGCGCCATCTGACTTGCTACGAATCGTTCCCAAATCAGTTTGTACAGACGCAATTGATCTCTCGATAAAAACGCTTTCATGGCTTCAGGTGGCCGCATTGCGGAAGTAGGACGGACTGCTTCGTGCGCATCCTGTGTGTTCGCTTTGGCTTTTGTTTTCCGGCTGTTGGTAGAAATGAACTCTTCTCCATACATGGTGTGGATATACGATTTCACTTCATCTTTCGCCGTATCGGAAATTCTTGTAGAGTCGGTACGCATGTAGGTGATTAACCCAACCGTTCCTTCTTTTCCAATCGCAATTCCTTCATATAGTTGCTGAGCGAGCATCATCGTTTTCTTCGCACGGAAGTTTAGTTTACGCGCAGCTTCTTGCTGAAGGGATGACGTAGTGAACGGCAATGCTGGATTACGTTTCCGCTCTTTTTTCACTACTTTGGATACTTCAAATTCGTCCGTTTGAAGTGAATTGACGATTTTTTCGACTTGCTCTTGATTCGTCAGCTTCACTTTCTCATTCGCATCTCCGTAGAATGCAGCTTCAAATGTCTTTTTGCCTTTAGTAAATTGAGCTGTAATGCTCCAGTACTCTTCCGGCTCAAACGCATTGATTTCATTTTCACGGTCGATGATCAAGCGCAATGCGACAGATTGAACGCGTCCAGCCGATAATCCTTTTTTTACTTTTTTCCAAAGGATCGGACTGATGTTGTAACCGACTAGTCTGTCCAGAATACGTCGCGCTTGCTGTGCGTCGACTAGATTCATATTGATCGGACGCGGATGCTTAAATGAATCTTTAATCGCATCTTTCGTTATTTCGTTGAATACAACGCGGCAATCGGATTCGATATTCACGCCAAGTTGATGGGATAAATGCCAAGCAATTGCTTCCCCTTCGCGATCCGGGTCAGCCGCGAGAAAGATTTTTTTCGCTTTTTTTGCTTCTTTTTTTAATTCTTGAAGTATCGGTCCTTTTCCTCGGATTGTAATATACTTCGGTTCATAATTATTTTCGGTATCTACACCCATTTGACTGCGGGGTAGATCACGTAAATGTCCAAGTGATGCACTGACTTTATATTTCTTCCCCAAGTAGCGCTCAATGGTTTTCGCTTTAGCAGGTGATTCTACAATTACTAAGTAATCTGCCATACATTTCCCTCCTCAGAGAGATTTTTTTATATTTATTCATCAAAAGAATATCTGTTGCAAAATGTATAACAGTTTCTCGGATAATGCAACCTTTTAAACATTTTACGAACAGGTACACTGGCAAATTACTGTAATAAATCGATAATCTGAAAGCCGCTCCATAATGGCTTGGCGCCTTCATCTAACAACTTATTCGGACCGGCGGATAAAGGCGAATCGATAGCACCCGGCACTGCGAAAATTTCTTTTCCGTGATCCAGCGCATGCTCCACTGTACTCATCGTTCCACTTCTCTCTACAGATTCTGTAATGACGATGGCACTCGACAGCCCGCTAATAATTCGATTGCGCATTGGAAATGTCCATTTAGCGGGTGGGATATACGGTGGATATTCCGTTACTAATAGATGATTCTCAGCCATCTCCTGCGCAATTCGTTCATTTTTCTTGGGGTACATATACGAAAATCCATGACCTAATACGCCAATTGTATCTCCGCCAAAATGCATAGCTGCTTGATGGGCCATAGTGTCCGCGCCCGCTGCCAAACCTGAGACGATCGGTATCTTTTGATCAACTAAAGGCGGTACAATGAAATCGAGCGCTTTCTTAGAATACACCGTCGCTTTTCGGGAACCAATAATTCCCACACGCAGCCGTTTTTTTAGCAAAGATTGATTTCCCTTAACATACAATACCGCCGGTGGATCGCATAACTGCTTTAATTCTTCGGGATAATCCGGATGGAAATAAGGGATGGGGGTGCAATTGATTTGCTGTAATAAATCGATAAGAGGAAGCTTGGAAACTTCCATATATTGTTCTTTAAATCGTACAGCTTTCTCTTCTGAAAGGCCTAGAAGTTGTTTCAAATAATCACTTGAATACGCTTCCATTCTGTCTAAGAACGAATTTTCCTGCACTAATAACTGAAATTTATTATACGGTACGGGATGAATATAATGAAGGTTTATTAATTGTTTTTGTTGTTCAGTAAATTGCATCGATAGCTCCTTTAATCGACACTACAAGCAAAGCACGAAAAAAGGGTGCAGCATTATCGCTACACCCTCTAGTTTACTTCGTTTTACATTTTTCGTACAGACCTTTTTCTTTTAGAACTTTAATAAGCGTTTCGCCGATGACAGATGGCGTTTCTGCCACTTGTATATCCGCTGCTTCTAAAGCTTTGATCTTTTCTGCAGCTGTTCCTTTACCGCCCGAAATAATGGCGCCTGCGTGGCCCATACGCTTTCCTGGAGGTGCAGTCTGACCGCCGATGAATCCTACAACCGGCTTTGTCATATGCTCTTTAACCCAAGCAGCAGCTTCTTCTTCAGCTGTTCCGCCGATTTCACCGATCATAACGACTGCATACGTTTCAGGGTCTTCATTGAATTCCTTCAGTACATCGATGAAATTCGTACCGTTAACAGGGTCTCCGCCGATCCCAACAGCAGTTGTTTGGCCGATTCCTTCTTGTGTCAATTGGTGTACCGCTTCATAAGTCAGTGTACCAGAACGTGATACTACACCTACATGGCCTTTTGTATGAATATAGCCTGGCATAATACCGATCTTCGTTTCATCTGCCGTGATAACACCCGGGCAGTTTGGACCGATAAGACGAGTCTCTTTGCCTTCCATATAACGCTTCACTTTGATCATGTCGAGTACTGGGATATGCTCTGTAATACAGATCGTCATAGCCATTTCTGCATCGACCGCTTCCATGATCGCGTCTGCTGCATACGGCGCAGGTACGTAAATGATGGAAACAGTTGCGCCCGTAGCTTTCACAGCCTCTTCAACTGTATCGAAGACCGGTACTCCTTCAACTGTTTGGCCGCCTTTTCCAGGTGTTACGCCGCCGACGATTTTTGTACCATATTCCAACATTTGCTGCGTATGGAACAGGGCAGTGGAACCTGTAATTCCTTGTACAATTACTTTGGTGTCTTTATCTACATAAATACTCATGCTTTGTACCTGCCTTTCTTATCCTATCAACTCAACGATTTTTTTCGCGCCTTCAGCCATTGAATCCGCAGCTACAATATTAATACCGGACTCTTCAAGCAAAGCTTTCCCGCGTTCAACATTCGTTCCTTCTAGACGTACAACAAGTGGTACTTGAAGTTCTACTTCTTTCGCTGCTTCAATAACACCTTCAGCGATGACGTCACATTTCATGATTCCACCGAAAATATTGACGAAAATGCCTTTTACGTTCGGATCGGATAAAATGATTTTGAACGCACCAGCGACTTTTTCTTTCTTCGCGCCGCCCCCAACGTCAAGGAAGTTAGCGGGTTCGCCGCCATAATAGTGAATCGTATCCATTGTTGCCATTGCAAGACCCGCACCATTAACCATACAGCCGATATTCCCATCTAAAGAAATATAGCTTAAGTCCAGTTTAGATGCTTCGATTTCTTTTGGATCTTCTTCGTCAAAGTCACGCAATTCGACAATATCTTTATGGCGGAATGTTGCGTTATCGTCAAAATTGAATTTAGCATCCAAAGCCAGTACTCGCTGATCTTTTGTTACGACAAGTGGATTAATTTCGACAATTGATGCGTCTTTTTCACTGAATACTTTATATAGACCTAAAAATAGGCTGACTGCTTTATTGATCAGTCCGCTTGGAATTTCCATATTGAACGCCATTCGACGTGCTTGGAAAGGTGCCAATCCTACTACCGGATCAATGACTTCATAGAAGATTTTTTCAGGATTCTTCTCAGCCACATCTTCAATTTCCACGCCGCCTTCAGCAGATCCCATTAACGTAACGCGATCTGTTGCGCGGTCCACGACTAGACCGATATAAAATTCTTTTTCGATGTCGATTCCTTCTTCGACAAGAAGTCGTTTTACTTCTTGTCCTTCAGGACCTGTTTGGTGTGTAACAAGCTGTTTTCCGATTAATTCGGCTGCTACTGCACGGACTTCATCAGGAGTTTTGACGATTTTAACTCCGCCAGCTTTCCCACGTCCACCCGCATGGATTTGTGCTTTTACCACAATAGGCTCAGTTCCGATTTCTTTCGCTACAGTCATTGCTTCTTTTGGCGAAAATGCAACACGGCCCTTCGAAACAGCAACACCGTACTCTCTCAATAGCTGCTTCCCTTGGTATTCATGGATGTTCATAAGTACTGCCTCCATTCGATTTGCAATTACTTGAAGTTCAATTACTTTATTATTGTAAACAAACCGTCACATTTTGTCCAAGAATGACTATTGTGAAGTGAAAGTCTCTATTTTTCAACTATTCCTACTACCTTTTTCGCGGTCTAAACGATAAATATAGGCAAACACTTCCGATACCGCCTGATAAAGTTCTTCCGGAATCGTTTCATTGACATTTAATTGTCCGAGTAATTCTAGCAAACTGGGATCTTCCTGAACCGGAACATCGTGCTCTTTAGCTTTTTCAAGAATATTTTCCGCAATCATCCCTTTTCCTTTTGCAATGACCTTTGGCGCGTCTGATACTTCGGGGTCATAAGAAAGTGCAACCGCTTCTTTCCTTACATAGCGCTCTTCTTTCATATCCGATAATCCACTCCTCCTTCATCAGTATACAAGGAGCCAACTGGTTTTTTCACTGATTGTGGTGTTTCAGTAAATGGTTTAAATGATACACCTGAAAGTTTATAGCCCACTTGTTCCAAACCGTCTTTCAACATGGTTTGGAATGTCAATCCGGTCGTACGCAATGACTCTTGCTCATTAAAAATAGTGAGATTCACCACTTTATTCTGTACATGCATATCTACTAACGTCGTTGATAAAGCTTCTAATTCCAAATAAAATAAAATTCTCGCAAAAGCTGGATCAATCTGACCATTCTCTTTCATGCGGCCATTCCACTGCAGTGTGGCATCGATCTTTTTTCCGAATAATTCTAGCGGCACTTGCATGATCAACTGTTGCTGGACGCTCGTCTCCGCTGTCTGGATGATCGTTCCATTCATCCGCAAAACCATCGTTTCTGCAGCCTCACGCAACGGCGGAGACAGAGAGGGATCTTGCAGCAAAGTCAGTAGCTGGGGTTTTAATGTATTGGCCAGATTCGCTAAATTCGGTTCTTTTCCGTTCAGTAAAGCTTCATAATTGAAACCTAACGTACTTAATACACTTTGTATCGCTTCTTTCATAACTGGGCCGTTCATTGCTTGGGACACTTGCATTTCTGCTGTTTGGACCAGTTGTTTCAGTTGTGTGTTGCCGGATCTTTCCGCATTTTGGATAAGCATTCGTAATGTCTCATCCGCTTGATCAGGTGGGATCGATACGAGTGCCATCAAAGCTTGCTGTACATCTCGTGGTGCAACCGAATTAACAGACGACAACCCGCTGACTTGTTGCAAGAACGTTTGGCTGAATTGTTCAATGAAAGCCGCTTTGACACTGTCATTCATTACCGGCTGTTGCGAGATTTGATTGATGACGGTCTGTAAAGCAACTTTTGCTGATTCAGGAAGGATAGGATTTGTGTTGATTTGCTGAGCTAGATTTTGAATAATTGTTTTTGCTGTTTGTTGCTCAGCCGCTGGTGTTTGGCTCAACTTACTGAGTAATGCCTGCACAGCTTTTAATGTAGCCGCTTGGCTGTCCATATTGACTCTTTGGTCGGTTTGTGTGGCTGCGCTAGAGCTTGTTGACGGCGCTGTACCATCTACCTGGACCCGAACACTTCCGTTTACTTTGCCGGACGCTACAAGGCTTCCAGCAGCCTGATTTGTTGCAATCTGCGGTTGCTGAGGAGCTGGAGCCTTTGCGTCACTTGATTGTGTCATCAATTGGGCTACTGCTTGCGGCAGATTGGCGAGTGACGTCTGAGCAGGAAGGATGCCCGCCGTTTTCAATAGTTGCAGAGCAGCAAAACGGTCTCCTTTACTCGTTTGAGGATTCAATAATTGTGTTATCGTCTGACCGAGTAACTCTTTGCCGACGGATTGGCTTGCAGGATTGGCTAACGCCTGCAATGCATTAAGTATTTGTTCACGTATAGCGGGTGCAAGATTCTGTTCAGTCTGTAACGCGCTTTGTAGTGAAGTAAGACTTTGAGTGATCGTGCCTGTCTGCGCTTGCATCAGCGATTGAAATACAGCAGGCGTGAAAGGAAGACGCATGTTGGCCATTTTTCCAAGGGTTGCGAGTGCCTGCTCTTTCATCCCGTCTGGCACATTTTTGAGTAAATTGGCAGCGTCCAATAAATTTTCTTTCGTCATCGGGAACTTTTGTTTGATAACTGCAGCAAGTAATTCTTTCATTTCTGCCGTCTTCGGTAAATTCAGCGACTCCGTCAGTTGTGCCAATTGCCCTGTTAGACCTTCCGATCCGCGCATAGGTCCCGCGATCACTTGCAACTGTATTTCCGGCTCTGTCCCATTAACTTTGAAATAATACGTATCGCCCGCTTGCATTGGCACTTCCAATTTTGCGTACAACTGCTGATTCCCTACCTGGACTTGCGCCATCTGCCCCGGAAATAATTGTTGCACTTTTCCATGGATCATCTGGCCTTCTCTTAAAGTCAGCGGTTGGGAATCTGCGGAAGCAACTTTGACGGACGAAATGGATAATGGATTCATATTCATTGGCGATTCCTCCACATCGTTTTGATTGGTTCGAATGATTTTCGATGTTGCGCAGTAAATCCATGCGTTTCCAGTCCTTGCAAGTGTTTTGCCGTTCCATAGCCAGCATTCTCATCAAAGCCGTACCAAGGAAACTGTTCATGTAACTCCGTCATTAGATCATCCCGCGTCGTTTTAGCCAAGATGGAAGCCGCTGCGATAGACAGACTCTTTTCGTCACCTTTAACGATGGAATACGCAGGACAGTCAAGCATCAAGTTCATAGCATCCGCAATAACCGTGTGCGGTTTTACAGATAGCTGATTGACTGCTGCTTCCATTGACTGCTTCGTTGCTTGGTAAATATTCAGTTCATCAATAACCGTTGCCGACTGTACGTGAATTGAGTATGCTACCGCCTGTTCTTTGATCAGCTGTGCAAATCGCTGCCTCTCGACTTTCGAAATTTTCTTCGAGTCATCTACACCTAGTAGAACAGAACTCTCTTCAGGCAGGATTACAGCTGCCGTGACGACCGGTCCGGCTAATGGACCCCTTCCAGCTTCATCAATTCCTGCAATAAGTGAAATTCTTGTCGTTTTATATGCATCATCAAATGCTTTCTTCTGTAAGAAGTCGTTGATCAATTGCTGTCTTTTCTCATATCGTTTTTTCCATTGTTTAATCGCGAGCTGCACACCTTTTCGTTCATCCGTTCGAAGTTCATCCAGCCACTCATTCGGTTCTTCTAAGTCTTGCAATTGGTTTTTTATTTGCTGAATCGTTGTCAATTTCTTCACCTGTCCATCCATATAAACTGAAATAAATAACTTACACTCAAAGTAAAGCGTAGAACCTGTTAATTTCCATTCCAGGCGGACGCTTTCCGCGGGGCGCGGGCAAGCCTCCTCGTCACTTCGCTCCTGCGGGGTCTCGCCATTCGCGCTATCTCCCGCAGGAAAAGCCGTAACGTAGAACGGTTTTTGCGAGCATAAGCGAAGCGTTGAAAGCACATCTTTGCCCTTCGCCGCCTTCCACTCCAATCAACTAAGTGTCCATTTTTGAACAAACTCATGTAAAAACTTAAATTCAACATAAATAACAAAATTCTTATCTATGTATTATATCGGTTTAATAATCAATTTTTCGAATAAAAAAGCAACTGCCGGGAAATGACGTCCCAAACAGTTGCTCTAATTTGTTATGATTCTTCCGGAAAATCAAACGTTAGCTTACCCACTTGCTGATCACGTATATCTTGAACAATTAAATCTGCCACTTTATCGTAATCAATTTCTGCACCTGCGCTGTAAACTTTCCGCCGCTCTCCAATTTGATCGAAGATCGCTAAAATATCTTCGCCAATCGTAGTCAGTTGATAACGTGCTTCCAGTCGTTCCGGATAATGTTCCGATAAAAATCGAAGACCATAGACAGCCAGTTCTTCCATGTTCAGAACAGAATCTTTGATCGCGCCTGTCAATGCCAGCTTGAAACCAACTTCAGGGTCTTCAAATTTTGGCCAAAGCACACCTGGAGTATCTAATAACTCCAGCTCTTTGCCATATTTAATCCATTGCTGCGCTTTCGTCACACCTGGTTTATTTCCTGTTTTCGCAATGTTTTTCTTAGCTAATCGATTGATCAGTGTCGACTTCCCTACGTTTGGTATACCGACAATCATCGCACGTATGGCACCTGGACGGATTCCTCTTTGCTTCATTCGGTCAAATTTCGGCTGAAGGATTTCTTTTGCTGCCTTCGTGACAGTTTGCAGACCTTTGCCTTCAAATGAATTGATCGCCACTGTTCGAAAGCCACGCTCTTCAAAATAAGCAATCCAGCGCTTCGTCTGCACTTCATCTGCTAAATCCATTTTATTTAAAATCAGCAGCCGCGGCTTTTGCTGAATCACTTCGTCGATCATCGGATTACGTGAAGACAGCGGCAGTCTTGCATCTATTAATTCAAATACGATATCGACGAGTTTAAGCTTCTCAGATACTTCCCGTCTTGCTTTTGCCATATGGCCTGGAAACCATTGAATAGTCATTCGAATCGTCTCCTTTCTTTATTTCACAAAACCGAAATCTTTGATCGGCCAAAATATTACGCTAGTGCTGCCAATGATTTCATCTATCGCAACCGGACCGATATGTCTGGAATCTTTACTTTTTCGACGATTGTCTCCCATAACAAACACATGGTCTTCCGGCACAACACTCGCCTGGATTTGCGGTATGTCTTGCAGCGTGAAATCTTCAGTCAACGTGCCATCTTGAATTTCCGCTTTGTATTTATCAAGATACGGTTCTTCATAAGGTTTATCATTAATATAAAGAACGTCATCTTTGTATTCCACTGTATCTCCTGGTAACCCAATTACACGCTTAATATAGTCTTTTTGTTCAGGTGCATGAAATACGACGATATCAAAGCGGTGTGGTTCTCCAATGGTATAACCGATTTTATTGACGATCATTCGATCCCCATGCTCTAGTGTCGGCATCATGGAAATACCGTCGACGACGATCGGTGTGAATAAAAAGACTCGTATAATTGCAGCCAATCCAAATGCGATCAAGAGTGCTTTGATCCATTCCAGCCCTTCACTTTTCGTTTTTTTCTCTTCCATCAATCTAGCCTCCTGCCCTTGTCTGCTATTATTGTAACGCCTAATTACTTTATGCGCAAAAAGAAAGGAGGCCAAATGCAAGGCCTCCTTCGTTTTGCGCTTATCTGATTAGCGGAGTTCTTTAATACGTGCTGCTTTACCACGTAGACTACGTAGGTAGTACAACTTAGCACGACGAACTTTACCGCGACGAGTTACTTCGATCTTAGCAAGTTTTGGTGTGTGTACAGGGAATGTACGCTCCACTCCAACACCGTTTGAAATTTTACGGACAGTGAATGTTTCACTAATTCCACCACCGCGGCGTTTGATTACAACACCTTCGAATAACTGGATACGCTCACGAGTACCCTCAATGATCTTTACGTGTAAACGTAGTGTATCTCCAGGACGGAAATCAGGGTGTTCAGTACGTAACTGATCTTTTGTAATGTCTGCAATTAGTTTTTGCATGATTTTCTCTCCTTCTTTTCTGAAGTTCTTGCACGCCTTACATTTGCAGCGGAACGTCAGTAAATAGGCACTTTTTTAAAAAGCGCTTCACAAATCATATCATAAGCTCTCTGTTCAATCAAGCAATTTCAGTCTATTTTTCGTTTCCATTGCTGATAAAGTTTTTGCTGATGTTCGGTCAGCGGGGCTTCTTCCAACAACTCCGGACGCCGCTCTGCCGTACGCTGAAATGCTTGCTCTTCCCGCCACTTATCGATTTCGGCATGATTCCCTGATAACAGTACAGCCGGCACGTCGAGGCCGTTGAAAGAGGCAGGGCGTGTATACTGTGGATGTTCCAGCATGCCAGTGGAGAAGGAGTCGTGGACAGCCGATTGATCATTGCCGAGCACATCAGGTAATAAGCGAACCACGCTGTCGATCATCGCCATTGAAGCCACTTCTCCTCCGGTCAAGACGAAGTCGCCAAGGGAAAGTTCATCGGTCACCAAATGCTCACGGATCCGTTCATCATATCCTTCATAGTGGCCGCAGATGAAAATCAAATGCTGCTCCTGTGCGAGTTCTTCCGCTTTCTTCTGTGTGAAGCGCTCTCCTTGAGGACACATCAAAATTACACGCGGCTTACTTTCACTGGTGCTTGTCAATGATTCGACGGCGGCAAACAGCGGTTCCGGCTTCAATACCATTCCTGCACCGCCGCCATACGGATAGTCATCCACTTTTCTATGTTTATTCGTTGAGTAGTCACGAAAGTCTGTGACGCGGAAAGAAGCGGCTTGCTGATCCTGCGCCTTTTTCATGATCGATGAATGAAGGACGCCTTCGAACATTTCAGGGAACAGCGACAGTACATCGATTTGCATCATGAAAGCAGACCTTCCATCAGTTCGATGGTGATAACCTGTTCTTCAATGTCGATGTCTTTTACGACATCTTCTATATAGGGGATGTAATGCGGTTTTCCTTCTGCCGGTGTAACCGTCCAGACATCATTGGCGCCCGTCTCGATAATTTCAGTAACTTTTCCGATGTCTTCCCCTGTTTCAGTGATGACACGGCAGCCGATAATTTCATAGTAGTAGAATTCATTCTCTTCCAGCTCGGTCAATTCTTTCTCCGATACTTTGACGATGCCGTCACGCAGTTTTTCCACGTCGTTGATCGTCGGATAGCCTTCAAATGTTAAAAGGTTGAAGTTTTTGTGCTTACGATGACTTGCCACAGTGACGTAAATCGGAGTCTTGCTCTTAGGCATAAAGATCGCAAGCTCACTGCCAATTGCATAGCGCTCATCCGGGAAATCCGTTGTAGACATAACACGAACTTCCCCTTTAATACCATGCGTATTCACAATCTTACCTACATTAAACCATTCCATTACTTCTCCTCCGTTATTTATAATTTACACGCTAATCAGCACGCTCAAAAAGATTAGGGTAAGTGGGTAATATACCGTTGATCTGCGTTCCAGGCGGACGCTTTCCGCTCCGATCAACTAGCGTATTTTCCTAGCATTAGTAAATTGAAACTCCATTCAGAGAGAAATATAAGTGCAAGAAGTAACATCTCAGAAAGAATGGCCTTCTTTTTCTCAGGATTCGAGTACACTTACCGTATATAGATAAGTCTATTTGTTCTACAGTTCACTATCTAGGGATTTGCGCGGAAGACGGGGCGACTCCGGGAGGATCAGCACGAGTCTTGAGACCCTGGACTGAGCGGAGCGAGGGAAGCGGCTCAAGCCACACCCTCCGGAAAGCGTCCCCGTCTGGAGCGTAAATCCCCGGACCATAAGCCAACGTCCTCTTGACTCATTTTCCTCATACAAAAAAACATTTATACGTGCAAAAAAGGAAGGAACCGGGGCTCCTTCCTTTTGGATCAATCCAAAATATCCAAATACACTTTTTTGCCGTGGTGGCTGCCTGCTGCTGAATAAACAATCGTACGGATCGCTTTTGCCACACGACCTTGCTTTCCGATCACTTTTCCCATATCCTCCGCATTCACTGATAACTGATAAACAACACGTTGTGACTGTTCATCTGCTACCACCTTCACGTCATCCGGGTAATCGACTAACGGCTTTACAATTGTTTCAATCAGCTGCTTCATGTCCACCCCTCCAAATTACTTGCTGTATTTAGCGTTATGGAATTTTTCCATGATGCCTTGTTCTGAGAACAAGTTACGCACAGTATCAGATGGCTTTGCGCCATCTTGAAGCCATTTCAAAGCCAATTCTTCATTGATATTGACTGTTGCTGGCTTAGTAAGTGGATTGTATGTACCCACTGTTTCGATTTGACGGCCGTCACGTGGTGCACGTGCATCAGCTACTACAATACGATAAAAAGGAGATTTCTTAGCTCCCATACGTTTTAGACGAATTTTAACTGCCATTTTATCTACACCTCCGAATAGTTTCACACAAGATAGTATATTATCAAGGTTTCGTTTGTTTGTAAAGTGTTTTTTCTTAACACCTGTTATTTTATTTGAAAAACGAATCAAAACCAGGCATTTTGCCCTTCTTTTTACCCTTTTGTTGCATATTGGTCATCTGCTTGACCATTTTCTTCATTTCTTCAAATTGCTTCAGTAAACGATTCACTTCTTGAATCGATGTACCGGATCCGACTGCAATTCGTTTCTTTCGGCTCGCATTGATGATATCCGGACTTTCGCGTTCAGCAAGCGTCATCGAATAAATGACGGCTTCCACACGCCCCATTTGGCCTTCGTCTACTTTTGCGTTGTCGAGCCCTTTGATTTTATTGGCGCCGGGCATCATTTTTAAAATTTCATCGAGCGGACCCATTTTTTTTACTTGCTGCAGCTGATCAAGAAAATCATCCAGCGTAAAGCTTTGTGTGCGAAGTTTTTGTTCCAGCTCTTTTGCCTTCTCTTCGTCCACATTTTCTTGTGCTTTCTCGATTAATGACATGACGTCGCCCATGCCGAGTATCCTTGAAGCCATACGCTCTGGATGGAATGGCTCAAGCGCATCCATCTTCTCACCCATACCGACAAATTTGATTGGCTTTTCGGTAACGGAACGAATGGATAGAGCAGCCCCGCCTCGTGTATCGCCATCTAGTTTTGTCAGGACAACACCTGTGATGCCGATCATTTCGTCGAAGCTTTTCGCTACATTGACAGCATCTTGACCTGTCATTGCATCGACAACTAAAAATACTTCATCCGGTTTCGTCAATTCACGAATGTCTTTTAGTTCTTGCATCAACGCTTCATCCACATGCAAGCGGCCGGCTGTATCAATGATGACGACATCGTTATGCTCTTTTTCCGCTTCTTCCATCGCCCGGCGAGCAATTTCAACAGGGGACTGATCCGTCCCCATAGAAAACACAGGAACCGAAATTTGCTTTCCTAACGTTTCAAGTTGTTGGATCGCCGCTGGACGATAGATATCCGCTGCAACCAGCAATGGATTTTTATTGTGTTTCTTGCGTAGTACGGTTGCCAATTTCCCTGTCGTCGTTGTTTTACCCGCACCCTGTAATCCGACCATCATAATGACCGTTGGTGATTTCCGGGCAAACTGAATTGGATTTTGTTCTCCACCCATCAAGTTCGTCAATTCATCTTTAACGATCTTTACAACTTGCTGTCCAGGCGTCAAGCTCTTCATGACATCCTGACCGACTGCGCGTTCGCTGACCGTTTTGACAAAACTTTTTACGACTTTCAAGTTAACGTCCGCTTCAATCAATGCAAAACGTACTTCACGCATCATTTCTTTGACATCAGCTTCATTGATTTTCCCTTTGCCTGTAATCTTATTCAGCGTTCCTTGCAGGCGTTCGGCTAAACCTTCAAATGCCATAGACAATCCCCCCTAATCAAAATCTTTCAAGGTATGTAATAGCTCAAGAACTTTGGTGGAAGAGGAATCGTCTGCCGGGATAATTTGCTGTAATTGCTCAACGACTTCAAGACGTTTCTCGTGCTTTTCGAATAGATTGAGCTTTTCCTCATAATCTTCCAGCATAGCTTCCGTTCTTCTCACATTATCATACACCGCTTGTCTCGACACGCCATATTGTTCGGCGATTTCACCGAGAGAAAGATCATCCAAATAATATAATTGCATATATGATCGCTGTTTATCCGTTAATAATGATTGATAAAAATCAAAGAGGAAGTTCACTCTTGTCGTTTTTTCAAGCATGACGTCAACCCCTTTTCCTCACCTTTTCATACTAGCGTTCACACGCATGTCTGTCAAGTATATTTACTTGTCTTCTTCGTTTTCCGCCTCTTCTTCATCGCGATCTTCCATTTCCAGACCATCTGCAAATAAACCATACACATATTTTTCCGGATCGAACGGTTGTAAGTCTTCAATACCTTCCCCAAGACCAACAAATTTCACAGGAATATCCAGCTTGCTGCGGATTGCCAGGACGATACCGCCTTTCGCTGTCCCATCAAGTTTCGTCAATACGATGCCAGTCACTTTTGTTGCTTCATTGAATGTTTGAGCTTGAATTAAAGCATTTTGTCCAGTCGTTGCATCGAGTGCCAACAACACTTCATGAGGCGCGCCTTCGATTTCGCGGCCAATGACACGATGCACTTTTTCAAGCTCACTCATCAAGTTCACTTTGTTTTGCAAACGACCTGCAGTATCACAAATTAAGACATCAACATTTCGTTTTTTGGCAGATTTAACTGCATCATATATAACAGCAGCCGGGTCGGAGCCTTCTGCCTGACGTACGACTTCAACTCCTGTCCGTTCTCCCCAAACAACGAGCTGATCGATTGCGCCTGCACGGAATGTATCGCCTGCAGCGAGCATGACGGTTTTCCCTTCCTTTTGCAAACGGGCTGCCATTTTACCAATTGTGGTCGTTTTCCCTACACCATTAACTCCGACCATTAAAATGACATTTAAACGGCCTTCTTCGATATTCAATTCATTAGACATTTCTTCACCAGCATTATAAATCTCCACGAGCTTTTCAGAAATCAATGATTGCATGCCGGTTGTATCTTTTATATTTTTGCGTTTCACTTCATCCTTCAATAAATCAATCAATTCCATTACTGTTTCAAAGCCCACATCTGCTTGCAAGAGCACTTCTTCCAATTCTTCAAAGAACTCCTCATCCACCACACGGAAACGTGAGACTAGGTCATTGACTTTCGACGTGAATGAATCGCGTGTTTTGGTCAAACCATCTTTAAACTTCTCTGTAACGGCTTCATTGGTACCTGTAATTTTTTCTTTCAGCTTCTTGAAAAAAGACAATTAACCCCACTCCTTAGCTACTGATTTCTTCTGCCACTTCTGAAAGTTTGACAGATAACAGTTTGGATACACCAGATTCTTGCATAGTGACGCCATACAGCACATCCGCACCTTCCATCGTACCTTTCCGATGTGTAATGACGATAAACTGTGTCTGTTCTGAAACCTTCTTCAAGTAATTACTATATCTCACCACGTTCGCTTCATCCAGCGCGGCTTCCACTTCATCCAAAATGCAAAATGGTACCGGGCGGACTTCCAAAATGGAGAATAACAGTGAAATGACGGTTAATGCACGCTCTCCGCCCGAAAGAAGACTTAGATTTTGCAGTTTCTTACCTGGCGGACGTGCGACAATATCGATTCCTGTTGTCAGCAAATTAGATGGATCCGTCAGAATTAAATCTGCTTCACCGCCGCCGAACATATCTTGAAACACTCGATGGAAATGACTTCGAATGGCTTCGAACGTTGTCTGGAAGCGACTCTTCATCTCTTGATCCATTTCAGACATCGCTTCTTGCAACGTATTTCTTGCCTCGACCAAATCATTACGCTGTGCACTTAAAAACTGATGACGTTCTGAAACTTCTTCAAACTCATGAATCGCGTTCGGATTGACTGGACCGAGATCCGCAAGTTGCTGCTTATAAGAATCCACCGCTGTCCTAAGCTGCGGGATATCCGTTTCATCTGTTAAATAAGCGGTATCTGGCAGTAAACCATATTCTTCATCTAAACGATTCGTCACTGTCTCATGCTGTGTCTCGAGCCTCGACAACTGGATTTTCACCGTATTCAATCGGTCATTGATCGTATGAACCTGCTGTCGAAGCAACTTAAGCTGAGATTCATGTTGATTGACGAGCTCAGTTTGCTGAAGCCGCTTCGCTCTCTCCACTTCAATCGTTTCTTCCAACTGCAATTTTGCGGTGTTCGACTGTTTCATATTTGCTTCAATTTCTTCAGGTGAAAGTTCCGTACCGACTAGACGCTCTTGGATATATCGTTGTTCTTCCTGCAGGCGTAAGATCGTCTGATCCAACTCAACCATCATGTCACGCGCTTCTTGAATCGTACTGGATTGATAGGTACTTTGTTCTTTCAAGACTGCGCTCTTTTGCTGCAGCTCATGTAATTTCTGTCGTAATGCCTCTTGCTCTTCTCTGCGATTTTCTACCAGACGCTCTAAACTTTCCAATTTGGCCGTAATTTCATTCAGCTCATGTTGGATTGCAGAATGCTGTGCAGAGAGCCTTTCCTTTTTGTCCGTTAATTCTTTTTCGGCAGATACGGTATCATTCCTGCCCATTTCAATGGTCGATATCTCCATTTTGACAGAACGGATCTCCATCTCCGTTTCCTGCAATGAAGTATGCGCAATGGATTTCTGCCGTTGCAGTTCTTCCATTGTTTTCTGCAATTGATCCCGACGCTGTAGGCCCACTCCAACTCGCTCTCGTGTCCGCGACATTTTATGATTTGCTTGCCGAATCGATTCATCCATTTGTTGCAACTGTCCTGAGATTGTTTCCAATTCCGCTTTCCGTGAGAACAAGGTAGACTGCCCTTTCGCACCGCCGCCTGTCAGAGAACCTCCTGCGTTGACGACATCTCCATCCAGCGTGACAATACGAAATCGATAGCCAATGGCCTTGGCGATCGCCGTTGCTTCTTTTAAGTCATTCGCCACAATCGTTTGCCCCAATAAGTTTTTGGCAATAGATTCATATTTCGCCGCTGTCTGAGTCAATTCAAATGCTGTACCGATAAAACCTGGCTGACGACTTAAAAGCTGTCTGCTGTTCATCGGCAACTCACGCGGTTTTATAATATCCAACGGAAGGAACGTCGCTCGGCCTAAGTTTTTCGATTTCAAATAGCCGATCGCTTTCCTTGCATCGCGCTCCGATGCTGCAATGATGTGCTGCATCGCACCGCCAAGGGCTGTTTCAATTGCCTTTGCGTAAGCGGGTTCAGTCGAGATCAACTCCACTACCGCCCCTTCAATTCCTTGAATACGTTGCTGATTTTTCGCGTGCAGCACTTCTTTCACACCTGAATAAAATCCCGAAAGATCTTTTTCCAAACTTTCAAGAGCCCGCATTCTTCCTTGCATTTCCGACTGTTTACGCACGGCTTGCTGCAAAAACTGCTGTTGCGTAGTTAGAAGTTCTTCTGATTCTTTCAACTGCAATAGACATTTTTCAACCGACTGTTCCGTCTCATTAATCTGCTGTTGAATACTTTCTTTTTGCCGGTTCTTTTCGTGTTGTTCTTTGATTAATACTTGCATGCGTTCTGAGAGCAGGGCAGTTTGGACAGTGATTTTTTCAGTTGAAGATTTTTCTCCTTGCAATCGCTCTTCCACATGCTTCACTTCATTGCGTAAAGTCGCTTCTTCATTCAGTTTTTCAATATAAACGGACTTCAAATCGTCGATCTGTTGTTCCGTTTCCTTGAGCGAACTATTCAGCATGCCGGTCACTTGATTGATATCCTTAGACGCGTGGGATAACTCTTTTTTTAATACTTGTTGTTTTGATTGCATTGCCTGTAATTTTCCTTCAGTAAGTTGTTTGTTTTTTTCCGCAGTCTGCAACTCTGACTGAATCCGATCTAGTTGCTGTTTTGTATTCCGATTCTTTTCGAGCGACAGCAACCGTCTGCCTTCCCATTTTTCCGCCTCAGACGTTTTATTTATTAACTCGTTTTGCAAACTTTCAAGCGTGGACTCTAGTTTCTGCAAGCTTTTCTTATCGTGCTCCAGCTCTTTCTCTCTTTCAGTCAATTGGCTATTCAATTTCATTTGTTCATCTGCATCGGCTTTCATCGCTGTTGACTTTTCAAGAATTTGTTGCCGAAGTGTCCAGGCATCATAGTTTAATAAACGAACATCCGCCTCTCGAAGTTCAGCCAGAAAATGCTCTGCTTGACGTGCAGCCGTCGCTTCTTTTTCCAAAGGACCAAGACGATCATCGATTTCCTTCAGAATATCTAAGATTCGATCTAAGTTATCTGTGGTCTCAAAAAGTTTATGTTCTGCTTGCAGCTTACGTGTCTTATATTTCAATACGCCTGCCGCTTCATCAAAGACATTTCTGCGTTCATCTGCACGGCTATTCAGGATTTCATCGACTCTGCCTTGAGAGATGATAGAAAATGCTTCTTTTCCCAAACCTGAATCCATGAACATGGACGTAATATCTTTTAGTCGGCAGGCTTGTCCGTTGATCAAATAAGCACTTTCTCCTGAACGAAAAACACGGCGGGTGACACTGATTTCTGTATAGTCGAGCGGGAACAGATTTTGGCTATTATCTAAAATTAACGTGACTTCCGCAAAATTGACGCCTCTTCTAGAATCGCTTCCTGCAAAAATGACGTCCTCCATTTTACTGCCACGCAAAGATTTCACTGACTGTTCGCCAAGCACCCATCGAATGGCATCAATAATATTACTTTTCCCACTGCCGTTTGGGCCGACAATGGCTGTGACTCCAGGAACAAAGTCAATATGGATCTTCTCTGCAAAAGACTTGAATCCTGTAATCTCTAATTTCTTCAAAAACACGATCAGTTCTCTCCTTCGTCTATCTGCGACTGTAATTGTTCGATCGCTCGACGGGCAGCTTCCTGTTCGGCTTCTTTTTTAGACTTTCCAATTCCTTTACCAAGTTGTTGGTCATCAAGATTGACTACGGTAACAAACTTTTTCGCATGTGCAGGACCTTTTTCCTCAACCACTTCATATTGAAGAGGTCCATGATTCTTTTGCTGCACCAATTCTTGCAAACGACTCTTATAATCTGTCACATGCGAAAAAGCTCCGACACTGATTTTCGGAAAAACGATTCGTTTTAGAAATTCTTCAACCACTTCCATGCCCTGATCCAAGTACAACGCGCCAATATATGCTTCAAATACGTCTGCCAGCAACGCGGGACGCATTCTTCCCCCTGTCAGCTCTTCACCTTTGCCAAGCAAAATATAGTCACCAAAATGGAGCTCATTGGAAAACTTAACGAGTGATGGCTCACATACAATAGCGGCTCGCAGCTTCGTCAGCTCACCTTCACTTTTTGTCGGTTCTGTACGAAACAGAAATTTAGAGACGCCCAGTTCCAATACGGCATCACCTAAAAACTCCAATCTCTCGTTGTCGGAAAACTTTTTGCGGCGGTGTTCATTAACGTAAGAAGAGTGCGTAAACGCGTTAAACAGTAAATTTTCATCCTTGAATTGTACACCTAATTGCTGTTGAAGCGCTTTGAATTTCTCTCGAACAGCTTGCGGCAATGAAGGATGGGATGATGCTTCTTTATAATGTCTTTTATTTTTCATAAGCTACTCTGCCTCTCATCTGTAATCTGTGTTGACTTTTTGTGTTCCTTTTGTAATAAAAATCAGCAACTGCTAGCCGTCTCCGCTTTTGTATCATCTAGCTGCAACGGCTAGCCCCTCGGGTCGTTTCAGACTGGCAGTAAAGGCAAAAGGCGCCTTTATTGCCAGTCTTCCAACGCCTGTCGGGGCTAAACAGCCGTCTCCGCTTTTGCATCATCTAGTTTCAGACGCCAGCCTCTCGGGGCTAAACGGCGTCTTACGCTTTTGCATGAGAAAAGAGACGCTTTCGACCTCCCAGATGAAAGGTCGAAAGTGTCTCACCGAAAAGGTCATTCGCCAACTTTTTCTTTAATGTACGATACTGCATCTCCGACAGTTGCAATTTTCTCTGCATCGTCATCAGAAATTTCTGTTTCAAACTCATCTTCAAATTCCATAACAAGCTCTACTACATCTAGTGAATCAGCCCCTAAGTCCTCCCGGAAAGAAGCTTCAGGTTTTACTTCGCTTTCATCGACGCCTAGACGGTCGACAACTACTTTTGTTACTCGCTCAAGTACTGTTGACAACATAGTCACCTCCTCTCAAAGGCCAAGTGTCCGCCTCATAACTTCTATTGAATTATAGAGGTTTCTCTCCTCAAAGTGCAACCATAGATTGAAGCATCCGAAGAACTAATTCGTTTACATCACCATGCCGCCATCGACATTGATCGTTTGGCCCGTAATATACTTCGCTTCATCGGAAAGCAAAAACGCCACTGTGCCTGCAACATCCTCAGCACTGCCCAGCTTACCTAAAGGAATAGTCGACAGTAACTGTTCTTTCATCTCTTCGCCCAGTTCGTCTGTCATATCCGTTGTAATAAATCCAGGCGCTACCGCATTTACTAGAATATTGCGGGCTGCCAATTCTTTCGCCGTTGTTTTCGTCAGGCCAATAACACCAGCTTTTGCAGCAACATAGTTTGCTTGTCCAGCGTTTCCAACGACACCAACGACTGAAGCTAAATTGACGATTCTTCCTGCACGCTGACGCATCATTTGCCGAGTGACAGCTTTCGTACAAAGGAAGACACCTTTCAAATTAATAGCCAGTACATCATCCCACTCATCCTCTTTCATGCGCATCAATAAATTATCACGCGTAATGCCTGCATTATTGACGAGGAAATCGATGGAACCAAATTGCTTGATAGCTTCATCCATCATTTCTTTCACTTGATCGGCATCGGAGACATTCGCCTGGAATGCAAATGCTTCTCCTCCTGCTGAACGTATCTCTTCCACAACAGCTTCTGCTTTTTCTTGACTGCCGCTATAATTCACGACAACTTTAGCGCCTTCTGATGCCAAACGTAACGCAACAGTGCGTCCGATCCCTCTGGAAGCACCTGTGACGACCGCTGTTTTCTCATCGAATCTTCCCATTACGCCCACCCTTTCGCTTCTTCTAGTACTTTTTGCAATGACGCTTCATCATACACCGGATACACTGTTGCTGTCCGGTCGATCTTTCGGATCAATCCACTGAGTACTTTTCCTGGTCCGCATTCAATGAAACGAGTTACGCCAAGTTCAAGAAGTCTTTCTACTGATTCTTCCCAGCGAACTGGTGAATACAATTGCTCAACCAATAAGCGCTTAATTTCTGCCTGCTCGGTCACAACATCTGCTGTAACATTGGCAACTACAGGAATTTCTGCATCTTTCATCACGATACCAGCTAATGTTTTTTGCAACTCATCCGCAGCCGGCTGCATCAACACCGAATGGAACGGTCCGCTGACATTCAAAGGCAATGCACGTTTTGCACCAGCTTCTTTGAGTGCTACACATGCTTTGTCTACACCTTTTTTTGCACCGGATATAACAATTTGACCTTGGCAATTAAGATTAGCGGGCTGAACAGGATCCCCTGATTCTGTAATATTGCGGGTGATTGACTCCAACACATCCCGGTCCATGCCTAGAATCGCCGCCATTGTTCCTTCTCCAGCCGGAACTGCTTCATTCATGAATTTTCCTCGTTTATGCACTGCTACTACCGCATCTTCAAATGAAAGTACTTTTGATTCGACAAGTGCCGTGTATTCTCCAAGGCTATGGCCTGCTGAATAATCAGGTGTGATGCCAGCTCTCTCTAATTTCGCTGCAATCATCGCACCGACTGTCAAAAGTGCAGGCTGTGCATTATAGGTCAGCGTCAGATCATCTGCTGGTCCTTCGAGGATCAGTTTACTCAACTCAAAGCCCAGTGCAGCATCAGCCTGTTGCAAGAACTGTTTACACGCCTCATCCTTCTCCGCAAATTCCTTACCCATCCCCACGGCTTGAGAGCCTTGTCCCGGGAAAACAAATGCCAGTTTACTCAAGATTCCTCTTCCTCCCCAAGTGTTTCTCTAATTGTTTCACATACACGATATTGTACCATCGTGCGTGCTTGGCGTACTGCATTGAATAATGCATTGGCGTTTGAAGATCCATGTGCTTTGATCACAGGATGATTCAAGCCGAATAGACCCGCCCCGCCATACTCGGAATAATCCATTTTTTGTTTAAGACTTTTCATGTCATCTTTTACTAATCCTGCAGCAAGCTTTGTCTTGAAAGAGGACAAGAATACTTCCTTCAACATAGAGAACACGTTAGATGCCGTGCCTTCAATCGTCTTCAGAACCATATTCCCCGTAAACCCATCCGTCACGACAACATCTGCTGCCCCATTCAGCAAATCCCGAGATTCTACGTTGCCGATAAAATGAATCGGTGCATTTTGCAGTTCTTCAAATGCATGTTTCGTCAAGTCATTTCCTTTACCTGGTTCTGTTCCGATATTTAATAACCCAACACGCGGCTTTTCAATGCCACGTACTCTTTCGGCATACACACTGCCCATAACTGCAAATTGAACCAAATGTGCAGGTTTACTATCAGAATTCGCTCCTACATCCAACAGTACGAAACCTTTGCCGTCAAGGGTCGGCAATGTTGGCGCAAGTGCCGGCCTTTGGATTCCTTCCAATCGACCGACAATGAATAACCCTGCCGACATGAGCGCCCCTGTGTTTCCGGCAGAGACACATGCCTGCGCTTCTCCATCTTTCACCGCTTGAGCCATGCGAACCATCGAAGCGTCCTTCTTCTTCCGAATCGCACGCACCGGTTCATCGTCAGGTTCAATCACTTCTGAACAATGAACTACTTGTAAGCGGGGATGCTCCTCTAAGAAGGGTGCCATTTTCTCTTCATCACCGAATATATGTATTGAAATATCATCAAATGCATGCAGGCTTTGTAATACTCCTTTAATAATCTCTCCAGGAGCATGATCTCCGCCCATTGCGTCCACTGCTATAATCATGTCACTTACCTGCCTTTTTTGTAGTACGGTACATCAAAAACTCTCCAGAAAAAACAGGTTCACTTTCCACTGTAGAAATGACATCAACAACCGTACTCTTATTTTTTAATGTCTCTTGGCGCACAACTGCCCGAGCTACGACTCGGTCTCCTGCCTTTACGGGTTTCGCAAAATGTAAAGAAGAACGAACAGTCAAAGCCAAATCGTCATCCAAAACAGCTACTGCGAGCGAATTGGCCTGGGCGAATAAATGATGTCCTCTAGCAATCCCGTTGCGTTTAAAGACATGGTCGTCCGTGACATCAAAGATTGAGAGCGCTTTATCATCCAATTCCACGTCTATGATTTCTCCGAATATTTCTTCGGTCTGCAAAGACTTCACTGTTTCCTTCATATGCTGCGAAGCAACGGACTTCAGACGTTCTCTTAGTTCAGGAATGCCGCACTCAAGACGATCCAGCCGAACTGTTTGAACACTCACCGAAAAATGCCCGGCGATATCTTCATCCGTTAAAAAAGGATCTTCGTCAAGCAAGCTCCTTAATAAGTGTTGCCTCTCCTTCTTAGGAACTTTCAATTGCTACACCCCTTCAGATTAGCACTTGGTATTAATACTAAGTATATAAAGAGGTTTAACAGATTGCAAGAGGTTAACGAATTTGTTTGCTGTTTTGGAAAAAGAACGAAATAGTGTGGGAAAAGGTGTATTCCTCGGGATTTGCCCTCCAGTCGGGGACGCGTTCTGGAGGGCGCGCGGTGATCCTCCCAGAGTCGCCCCGCCTTCCAGGCAAATCCTCGACTTCTTGTTGGATAGCGTAAGGGTTTTTGTCTTGTAAGTAGCGAGTTAAATAGTGGTCGCTCTTAAGGAGAAGACCAAAATAAAAGCAATATTATTTAGTTTTTCCTAATTTCAAATGAAAGTCGAATTGCCTAGTCTACACAAAGTAGGGATTGAAGTGTAAGACGGTCGATTCCTGGGGGATCAGCGTGCGCATTGAGACCCCACAGGAAGCGCAGCGGACAGGGAGGCTCAAGGCCACGCCCCCGGAAAGCATACCGTCTGGAACGGAAATCCCCATGCATACACCCGTGCCACACTCACTTGGCCAAAAGAACTCGCCGACTGCATTCTTTTAATTTTTGTTGCATTTATAATGCAATTTGCAGGAAAATGTTAAAAATCAGTCAATCAACACGCCTGACATTCCCTTAATCAATTCTTTTTTCCGTTAACGCCCCGGACTGTTCAAGCTGGTTTCGCAATGCTGCAAACTCATCGTCACACCAAAACTCCGGCGAATTCAATAACCGTTCTGCATCTTGCCTAGCAGTCGACAGCGCTTTAAAATCATGGACCAAATCGGCTACTTTGAATTCCGGCATACCGCTTTGCTTTTTCCCAAAAATGTCACCAGCGCCACGCAGTTCTAAATCCTTTTCCGCCAAAACGAATCCATCATTTGTCTCTGTCATAGACTGCATACGCATTTTTCCTTCTTCCGATGTAGGATTGGCAAGCAAGACACAATACGACTGATCAGACCCACGGCCAACACGTCCTCTTAACTGATGCAGTTGCGCTAATCCAAATCTGGTCGCATCATAGATCAGCATAAACGTCGCGTTCGGTACATTTACTCCGACTTCTACAACAGTGGTAGAGACTAAAATATTGAGTTCTCCTTCACTAAAAGAGCGCATTACTTGATCTTTTTCAACAGAAGGTAAGCGGCCATGCATTAAGCCGACATTGTAACGGCCAGCAAAATAATTGCTTAGTTCAGCATGGACTTCCACCGCGTTTTGGACATCCAGTTTATCGGATTCCTCAATAAGCGGGCAAATAACATATGCCTGGCGACCCGCCCGCAGTTCCTTCTCCATCTTCTGCAAGACCGGAAGCAAAGACTCCTCTTTCAGCCAATGTGTCTCAATTTCTTTTCGTCCTGCCGGCAATTCATCGAGTATGGAGACGTCCATTTCACCAAAGACTGTAATCGCAAGTGTCCGGGGTATCGGAGTCGCTGTCATGAACAAGACATCAGGATTCAATCCTTTATCCCGCAATACACGCCGTTGCTCTACACCAAAACGGTGCTGTTCATCCGTCACGACAAATCCCAGCCGACAAAATTGAACCTCAGGCTGTATAAGAGCATGTGTGCCGATCAGCAAATCAATATCTCCTGCTTCTAACTTCTCAAGCAATTCCCGTCGAGCTTTCGCTTTTGTAGAACCGGCCAAAAACGCCACGGTGACGCCAAACGGTTCAAACCAATCCGCCAGCAACTCCGCATGCTGCTCAGCCAAAATCTCTGTCGGGGCCATGAGCGCCCCTTGAAAACCTGCTGTAATCGTTGCATATAAAGCGATAGCCGCTACTGCTGTCTTCCCTGAACCAACATCCCCTTGCAACAAACGATTCATACGGAGCGGTGCCTTTAATTCGGCACACAACTCATTGACGACTCTTTTTTGTGCGTTGGTTAACTCAAAAGGGAGTGATTTGATGAATTTCTTCAGTAAATCTAAGTCATATTGGATAATAAGCCCTTGTTCCTGCTCTTTTCGCAGTTTCTTCATTCCTTCAATTTTCAACTGAAAAAGCAATAATTCCTCATAAACAAATCTTCTGCGTGCTTGCTTGACGTCTTCCAGCTTTGTCGGGAAATGAATCATTTCGAGCGCCTCCGCCAATGTAGGAAGACGGTATTCTTCTATGATAGAAGCAGGCAACGTCTCGATAAGGTCCCCTGCAGCAACATCCAGAGTATTTCGCATATATCGCCTGAATGTTTTTTGATGCATGACGCCTTTCAAGCTATAAACCGGCTCAAAGTCGATTTGCTCTCCTGTATGCAAACGGTTAACTGTGATAGATTGGCGACCTCTGTCCCAAGTACCTGTCACATTGATTTTCATCCCAGTCGAAAGACGTTCCTTTAAATAATGTTGATTAAAAAAAATGGCCTTCACTAAATGATGACCAACCAATAGACGGATTTGAAGGCGTGAACGATTCTTTCCAGAATAAAAAACGGTGGGTTCTGACTCCACTCTTCCTTCAACGGTTACCCGCTCGTTATGCGGAGTTTCCGTCAAGTCGGTCATTCTGAAATCTTCATGCCTGTAAGGAAATGTGTACAGTAAATCTACAATCGTCACAATACCCAGCTTTTGAAATTGTTCAGTAGTGGTCTTTCCGATACCTTTCACTGTGCCGACACTATTTTGCAGTATATTTTCCACCCGAAACTCCTCCTTTCTACGCAGGTTAGAAAACGGATGTTCTTCTTTTTTAGTTTACCACGAAAAAGCTGGAAAATAAAAACGTTGCCCTTGTAAAAAAGGGCAACGCATCATTTTATTCAACTGATAAAATATACGGATAGAGCGGTTGTTTTCCTGCATACAATTCCACATCTACGAAATCAAATTGCTCTTCGATATATGCAGCAATCTTTTCCGCTTCGTCTGATGCAACGTCTTCTCCATAAATAATCGTGACGATTTCATCGTCCTCATCAATCAATGAGGCTGCCAGGCTTTTTGTCACGTCATCCAATGAAGGAGCTGAACTTGTGATTTTACCTTGAGCAATTCCTATGAAATCATCTTTTTGAATCGTCACTCCGTCAATAGAAGTATCCCGTACCGCATATGTGACCTGTCCTGTCTTAACAGAAGAAGCAGCTTCCTTCATAGTCTGCGCATTCTTTTCAACTGTCGCTTCCGGATTGAATGCTAAAATTGCCGCCAATCCTTCAGGTACAGATTTAGTAGGCACGACCGCTGCTTCAATAGACAAAACGTCCGCTGCCTGCTCAGCTGCCATAATAATATTTTTATTATTCGGCAGGATCAATACCTTTTCTGCACCAATCTCTTCTATTGCTTTAATAATATCTTCAGTAGAAGGATTCATCGTCTGTCCGCCTTCAATGACAGCGGATGCACCGATGCTCTTTAGAAGCTCAGCGATGCCTGAACCCATCGAAACTGTGACGATAGCATACTTGTGTTGCTGTTTAGGAGTAGCTGTCGGAATGCTGTCACGCTCCATAATATCACTGTGCTGTTCGCGCATATTCTCTATTTTCATCTTTGTCAATGATCCGTATTTCTGCCCATAAGACAAAGCATCTCCCGGCTCTTCTGTATGAATATGTACTTTCACCACTTCATCGTCGGATATAACAAGCAATGAATCACCCAACTCACTCAGATCTTGGCGGAAAGTATCTTCATCAAATGGTTTCTCATGCAGCTTGTCCGCATCCAATTTCACCATAAACTCCGTACAATAACCAAACTCAATATCTTCGGTGTTCATGAAACTTTGCACACTGCGATGATGTTCTGTCTTGACTAAGTCTTCCATGGAATGGACAACGGTCTTTGCAGGCAAGTCTTCACCTTTTAAACAAGCCAAAAAGCCTTCATACACATACACAAGGCCTTGTCCACCACTGTCCACTACCCCTACTTCCTTCAATACTGGCAATAGATCAGGCGTTCTTTTTAAAGAAGCCTTCGCTTCTTCGACAATGATTTCCATTAATTCGGTTAGATCTGCCGCTTGTTCTTTATGAGAAACTGCTGCATTCGCGGCATCTTTTGCTACTGTCAAAATTGTTCCTTCTACCGGCTTCATGACTGCTTTATAGGCAGTTTCAACACCGTATTGAAGGGCTTCTGCAAATTGCTCTACATTAACTTCCGATTCGCTTTCAATCTGTTTGCTGAATCCGCGGAATAGTTGAGATAAAATCACACCTGAGTTTCCGCGAGCACCCATCAACAGACCTTTAGAGAAAGCTTGGGCAGTCATGCCGATATGTTCCTGTGCGTTCAAGCCTGTTTCTTTCGCACCTGAAGTCATGGATAAATTCATATTCGTCCCTGTATCACCGTCTGGTACAGGGAATACGTTTAAAGAATCCACATAATCCGCATTCTGGTGAAGGTGATGTGCACCCATTTCCACCATCTTCGCAAATTGCAATCCATTTATTGAACTCATTAACTCAAAGGCCTCCTTCTACAGGTTCGTTACCCGAACTCCTTGAACAAAAATATTTACTGAACTTACTGTGAGACCTAACACTTTCTTAACTGTATATTGTACTTTCGATTGTACTTGATAGGCCACTTCAGTAATTTTCGTACCATAGCTCATGATGACATACATATCGATATGAAAAGCATTCCCTTCGTTACGTACAATCACCCCGCGAGCAAAGTTTTCTTTTCGGAGAATTTCTGTAAGTCCGTCACGAATTTGGTGTTGTGAAGCCATTCCCACAATTCCGTAACACTCGATCGCAGCCTCACCGACGACTTGGGCAATTACGTCATTCGTAATATCGATAGTTCCATGTTCATTTTTCAGTTCGATTGACATCCTCTTCTCCTCCCAACTCTTTTCACGCATATACGTACATTATACGGTAATTTATCAAGAAAGAAAGCATTGTTGTCGCTGAATTATAGTGTAAAGGAAAAAAGCTTGAAGGTCTCCTAAAAAAATGTTGCATCGATCTCCCGCTTATGATAAAGTACTATGGTATGCGAATTGTAACGTGAATCGCTAAATAATTCACGAGGAGGTACTAAAATGGCTAAACAATGTGTTATCACTGGACGTAAAGCACGTTCTGGAAACTCTCGTTCACACGCTCTGAACTCAAGCAAACGCACTTGGGGAGCAAACCTTCAAAAAGTTAGAATCTTAGTAGACGGCAAACCTAAACGTGTTTGGGTATCTGCAAGAGCTCTAAAATCAGGCAAAGTACAACGAGTATAATAATCAAATGCTGAAAGCGCCGGGTAGCCTCGACAGACGTTGGAGGGATTACCTGGCGCTTTTTGCTTTCGGCAAAAAGAAAAAACACAAGGCACCTAAATTAGGCGCCTTGTGTTTTTTCTTTTTTACGTCTCTTTTTGCTGACTTTACTATTCGTTGCAACTGTTGATTTCGCACGGCCGTCCTTCTGGAACGCGACTGCGCACTTTCTGACAATATTGCTAACGAATTTCGGTAGCGTAAATGTATATACTCGCAAATCCCCACTCCTTTCAGGAATCTGAACTCCTTACCATTAAGCATATGCCGTCTCGGAAAGAGATAGTACAAACATCCGCCACCGTTTCATTACTTGTGAATCGAGTCGTGCCGATTTCCAACCGTTCATTCACTGTTTCGTATTTAAACCCAGTCAACGTCAACCCTGTCACCACAGGCCCGAACGAGAAAAAAGAAGTGTATGGGTAACGCTCATCTTTTTTTACACGTCGTACACCCGGTAACATAACACGGATATCATTGGTTGTGTTGTGAATTTTAAATTTCACTCTGAAATGCTCTGATTGCACCCTATATAATAAATGTAAGGCAGATTGCAGGTGATCCAATCTGCCGCCCGTCACGCCAGTCAATACGATATAATCCGGATCATACGTCAGGGCTCGCTGTACAGCCAATTCCGTATCCGTCTCATCTTTTTCTTCGTTGACACGATGCACGATTTCCACCGCTGAAGTGATTTTTTCAAATTGCTCTTTTGACACGGAGTCAAAGTCTCCCACTGCTTCATGCGGTTGAATTCCTTTTTCCAATAAATAAAGAGCACCACGGTCCACACCAATATAGACCGTGTCCTGCTGATCATATTCTGCCAAATCTACGACTTCCTCAATGGGACCTGCCGCACAAATAATGGCATATTTCATTTTTGCATCACACTCTCACCAGCAGATTTTATTGCTTGCAATGCCTTTGCACGATCTTTTTGATTGTAGATTGCAGAGCCTGCAACGAAAATGGTTGCTCCAGCTTCCACACATGGCTTGATAGTCTCTTCATTGATACCGCCATCGATCTCAATTTCAATAGAAAGACCGCGTGCTGAAATAATTTCTGACAGTTGCTTTACTTTTGGCACGACAGATTCAATAAATGACTGTCCGCCAAACCCTGGATTGACTGTCATGAACAATACCATATCCACATCTTCCAAAACATGCATGATCTGATCAACAGGCGTATGCGGATTCAACACAACGCCAGGTTTAGCGCCTGTTGATTTAATCAATTGCAATGTTCTGTGCAAGTGACGGCAAGCCTCTACATGAACCGTAATATAATCTGCACCTGCTTTAGCAAAACTTTCGATATACGCATCTGGATTCTCGATCATCAAATGAACATCCAATGGTAATTTTGTTAAAGGGCGCAACGCTTCGACAACTATAGGACCCATTGTAATATTTGGTACAAAGTGACCGTCCATCACATCGATATGAATGAGCTCCGCACCCGCTTTTTCTACTTCCTTTACTTCTTCTCCCAGCTTTGAAAAATCAGCTGCTAAAATAGATGGCGCAATTTTTACCATGATCAATACCTCGGCTTTCGATCTATAATTTCTTGTAAGAACAGTAAGTAATTCTTGTAACGCGCTTCAGAGATCGTTCCTTCTTCCACTTGTGCTTTCACAGCGCAACCAGGCTCCTTGACATGAAGGCAGCCCCGAAATTTACATCCTTCACCGGCTTCCGATATCTCTACAAAACAATCTCGTAATTCTTCTTTCTTAATATGTTCGAAGCCCAATGAACTAAAGCCAGGTGTATCCGCAACTAATCCATCCGCAATTTCGAGCAGTTCTACGTGGCGCGTCGTATGCTTACCACGCCCGAGTGCGTCTGAGATGACTCCTGTCTTCAACTCCAACTCGGGGAGAATCGTATTGAGCAACGTCGATTTTCCAACCCCTGACTGACCTGCAAGCACGGTTGTTTTGCCATTTAAATAGGGGCGCAGTACTTCAATCAACTGCTCTTCGTTGCCCACATTACGCAATACGGTATAACCAATACGCCGATAATAGGCTAAATTCCCTTCATTTTCCGCTATTGTCTGCTGGTTCGCTAAATCTTCCTTGGAAACATAAATAATTGGTTCTAGACGGTGCGATTCAATAACAGAGAGAAAACGATCCAACAAACGAAGGCTCATATCTGGCTCTACAACGGAAAATACTAGTAGTACCTGGTCCACATTCGCTATGGGTGGTCTAACAAGTTCACTTTTCCTTGGATGAACATCTGTGATGGTCGCGTCATTCTCACCATCTGGTGTATAGGTGACCATATCGCCAACAAGTGGGTTAATTCCTTTTAACCGAAAAACTCCCCGACTCTTACACTGAATTAATTCACCATTATGTTCAACATAATAGAAGCCGCTGATCGCTTTTCGAATTTGGCCTTCCGCCATCGAACTCCTCCTTTAATTCAACTCTTTATAGTCAAATTTATCTTCTTCTATCACGGTCTGGTTGCGCAACACTTTATAACCGCCCCGTTCACCTTCCTCAAGCTCGATGGTGATCTTACGGGAAGTATCTTCAGTAATTTCAAATTCTTCTACAGGATCGTTCATTGTATGTTTGCGATCTTGTATATAAATTTGAATTTTCTGAGGCTCTCGTTCGTCTCCCTCTTCCCATTCATCCTCATCTTCAGGATTTTCATATGGAATCGTAATAGTTTTCACTAACAGTTTGACGGGTTTCGATGGAGCCCCTTTTGACATGACGACATCGACACGTTCATGTTTATCCATCTTCGTTCCTTTGGGAGGTTTTTGAGAGATCACACGACCTTTTTCAACCGTCTCCGAATATTCCCCGCTGACAATATGAATAGTAAGCACTGCACTTTTTGCGTAGCTCTCTAATTGTTTTTCTGTCATACCGCTTAAATCATTCAACGAATGCAGCTCTTTTCCTTTACTGACCGTAAAAATGATTTCCGTATCTTCAGGAACGACTTCTTGATCGGCTTCTGGCTGCTGTCCAATAATGGTCCCTATGGGCTCGTCAGAATACTCTTCAACTGGAGTAATCTTCTCGAACCCATAATTTTCTAGAAATTGCACGGTCGCTTCGTAACTGCGGCCGACATAGTTGAGCAGTTTCATTTTATCTTTACCTATACTGACAAACAGTTTAACGCCGTCTCCCTCTTTTCGCTTCTTGCCGGCTTCCGGTATCGTTTTGATGACCTGACCTGCGTTGAATTCATCAGACGTTTCTTCCAATCGTTCATCTATGACAAAACCTTCTTTTTCTAGCAGCTCCGTTGCGGCTAGTTCTTCCTCACCTATTACTTCAGGAACGATAATTTCTTTAGGTTTCAGCCACATCGTCAGCACCACTGCAAGTAAGGCAATGACCAGAAGGCTTGCTCCCACAATAAGTGGCCATTTCTTCTTTTTCTTTTTCTTTTTCTTCTCATCCGGCGGAACCGGTTCCACTGCTGGCGGTGTGTGTTTTACGGTATTTTCCACATTATCGAATTTCGCAGTGTCTTTCACGATTGGAATCGCTACTGTTCGATCATCATCAAAAGGCAATGTGAATTTCTTGTCATTCGCACGTTCCGGTGAAAAGACCGTTAATAGGTCATCGTACATTTCATCGGCTGTGGCGTATCGATAGTTGGCATCCTTCGCGGTCGCTTTCAAAATGACATTCTCCACAGTTTGCGGAATTTCAGGAAGCTGCTCCCGTACAGAAGGCGTCTCTTCCTGCAAATGCTTCAGCGCAATAGCAACAGCCGTCTCCGCAGAAAAAGGAAGCTTTCCTGTCAATAATTCATAAAAAACGATCCCTAACGAATAAATATCCGAGCGCTTTGTAGCCATGCCTCCCCGCGCCTGCTCAGGAGATAAATAATGAACGGTACCAATAACTGAATTCGTTTTCGTATGTGCTGTGGAGTTCAGCGCCATCGCGATACCAAAGTCCGTAATCTTGACGTCGTCTTCACCATTCATCAGGACATTTTGCGGTTTAATGTCACGATGGACGATGCCATTATGATGGGCATGAGAGATCGCTGACACCAGTTGCTGCATAATGGATACAGCATGGTCAGCTGATAATGCTCCGTGTGTGTGTATATACTCTTTTAACGTCCGGCCTGGTATGTATTCCATTACCAAGTAATGAAGCTCATCTTCTTGGCCGACATCAAAAATATTGACGATATGAGGATGGGTCAAACTTGTCGCTGAAAGTGCTTCTCTTTGAAATCGCTTTTTCAATTCTTCTTCATTCGCAAAATCATAGTGCAATACTTTGATTGCCACGTCCCGATCAAGAATCATATCATGTGCCAGATAAACCCTTGACATTCCTCCATCACCGATCACACGGATAATTTCATATCGTTTACCAATCCGTTTACCGATCATGTGGAAATCACCTCGGTTTCAGGTATTTCCAGTAAGATCGCCGTAATATTATCTTCGCCGCCACGTTCATTTGCCAACTCCACGAACGTATCCACTTTGTCAGCCAATGAAACGTCACGCAATATAATATCAAGCATCAGTTCCTTTTCGACTTTATTGCTTAACCCATCTGTGCACAGCAACAAGTACGATTGAGATGGCACTGGAATGGTATACAAATCTGGTACAATCGACTTTTCAGAGCCCACCGCTTTCATAATCCAGTTTCTCTGCGGATGCACTTCTGCTTCCTGTTCCGTAATCTCTCCGCTTTCGATCAGTATATTGACGAACGAATGATCCTTCGTAATTTGCCGTATAGCCTTGCCTGTCACTTGGTAAATCCTGCTGTCTCCTACATGGAAAACAAGGCATTGATCCCCTAAAATCAACGCAAGGTCAAGCGTCGTTCCCATACCTTTAAAACTTTCATCCTGCTGGGCTTTTGTATATAAAAACAGATTGATATCCACGACCGTATCGTACAATAAATCATACCAGTCCTGTTCCGTCTCCACATCGTCACTTGCCGACATGAATTGCTCGCCAATCATTCGTACGGCAGTAGAGCTGGCAAAGTCGCCGCCTTTATGCCCCCCCATTCCATCTGCAATGACGGCTAGCACTGTATTGTTTTTAGGATGAACGAACACAGCCGCCTCATCTTCATTTACTGTCCGCTTGCGTCCAGTATCTGAGCGAATCTCATATTCCATAAGCTAACCCCCATTCCCTTTCCATCAGATCAGTTCTTTCTTTGCAGAGCTGCCACAAAGAAGCCGTCACTTTCGTATTGATGCGGCAAGATCTGTAAATAGCTGCTATCAGTCGGTTGATCGATGATGTGTAAAGGAACAAGTTCAAAATCCGGCTGCTCCCGTAAAAACCATTCGACGATTGCCTGGTTTTCTGTTTTATCAATCGTACAGGTGCTGTAAACCAAGCGACCGCCTTTTTTCACTAATTGGCTGGCAACTTGGAGCAGATCTTTTTGAATAACCGATAGATTTTCAATATCTTGCACTGTTTTTTTGTATTTAATTTCTGGTTTCCTTCGAATGACTCCTAAACCGCTGCAAGGCGCATCAACCAGTACACGATCAAATGATTGCGGTTCATAGGTTGAGAGTAATTCTCTGCTGTCCCCGCTATTTGTGTGAATGGAAGTCAAGCCAAGCCGCTCAGCATTTTGCTCGATTAAACGTAATTTATGCGGATGAAGATCATGAGCTTGCACTTCCCCCTCATCTTTCATACGCTCGGCAATATGCGTTGTTTTACCGCCAGGCGCCGCACACATATCGAGAACTTTCATACCCGGTTCTACTTGTAAAGCTAACGCTGGCAGCATGGAGCTTTCATCTTGAACCGTCAGCAGTCCTTGTTGAAATGCTTCCGTAGAGGCTAAATTTCCTGACTCTACTTGAATACTGCTGTCAGTCAAGTTACCCGGCGATGCAAGTACGCCTTCCTTCTTGAGTAACCCTATGACTTCTCCTCTGTTCGTTTTCGTTGAATTAATTCGCGCTGTCGTAACAGGCGGCAAATTATTGACAACTGCAATAGCCGTTGCTTCTTCCATGCCGTACTGTTCAATCCAACGTCGGATCAACCATTCTGGGTGACTCGTCTCAATCGACAGCCGGGCTACCGGATCTTCAATTTCATCCAAAGAAGGAACACCTTCTCGTAAAATCGAACGTAAAATCCCGTTTACCATAGAGGAGACGCCCTTATGCCCTCGCTTGTTTGCAATTTTCACTGCTTCATTGACAACGGCGTGCGGAGGGATTTTGGATAAATAGATAATTTGATAAACGGACATCCGCAATAATTGGCGAACCCACGGTTGCAATTTCCCGCGAATATAAGGTGCCAAATAATAATCCAATGTCATTTGCTGTTGCAATGTCCCATATGTCAATTCCGTCAACAAAGCCCGATCCTTTTGGGGAAGATCGTATAACTCAATTGTCTTGTGAAGCAATAAGTTACTGAAAGCTTGCTCGTTTTCGATATCCATCAAGATCGACAGGGCGGCGTCACGTACATTGCCACGCCAAATTTTCTTCTTATAATTTGTCATTCAAACTGGTCTCCCACTTGCCACTTGGATCCGATTCCATTTAAGAAAACGGCGGCAGTCATTCGTTTTTTCCCCGCAGGCTGCAAGTCGGTAATGGCAAACGCACCATCACCTGTCTGGACGATAATCCGGTCTTTTTCCAACGCTATAATTTCACCCGGCACCGCATCAGACGTCCGTTCTTCAACACGTCCCCACCAAATCTTCACTTGGTCATCCGCAAATTTCGAATAAGCTACAGGCCATGGATGTAAACCTCTCACTTGGTTAAAAACGGAACGAGCAGAACGTTTCCAGTCAATTCGTTCCTGTTCCCTCGAAATATTTTTCGCAAACGTCACCTGCGTTTCATCTTGAACTGTACGTTCATTCGTACCATTTACGATCGAAGGCAAAGTGTTCTTCAATAAAGTTGTTCCCACAGCAGAAAGCTTCGTGAATAGACTGCCTGTATCGTCATCTTCTTCGATCGGCAGAGCAGTCTGTGAAATGATATCTCCTGCATCCAATTTTTCCGCCATATACATGATCGTTACGCCTGTTTCAGTTTCACCGTCCAGCACCGCTTGATGAATCGGTGCACCTCCACGGTATTTCGGCAATAATGATGCATGGACATTGATACAGCCAAGTTTTGGTGCATCTAATAACTCTTTAGGAAGCAATTGACCAAATGCTGCTGTTATAATCAACTCTGGCTGCAAACCGATGATTTCCTGAAGCTCAGCGGATCCTTTTAGCTTTTCCGGCTGAATGACAGGTAACCCAAGGCGTAACGCTTCTTCTTTTACAGGCGGCGGAGTCAATACTCTCTTCCGGCCAACCGGGCGATCGGGTTGGGTTACTACTGCTAATATATCGTAGCCTTCATCGTGAAGCATCGTCAGGACGGGCACAGAAAATTGAGGTGTTCCCATGAAAATAATTTTCGTCATTCGTCGCCCTCCTCATCCTCTTCAAACTCGGAAGGGTCTACAATCCGCTGTATTTTCTTATCGAATAAAATGCCGTTCAAATGATCGATCTCATGCAAAATCGCACGCGCTTCATAACCTTCCGCCTCTAGTTCATACAGTCTGCCGTCGCGTTCCTGCGCTTCTATACGGACATGGAAAGGTCTCTCTACTTCACCAAATAATCCAGGAAAACTTAAGCAGCCTTCCACATCCACTTCAGCTCCTCCTGTTGCAGTCACTACCGGATTGATCATTTCGATGATATCTTGTTCTTCATCAAAGTCCACAATTGCCACGCGAATCGATTTTCCGATTTGCGGTGCCGCTAAACCTACACCATCATTTTCTATCATCGTTTCATGCATATCATCCAGTAACGTACCCAGCTCTTCATCAAAGACTGTGACTTCCTCACATGGTGCCGTCAAAATCGGAGACGGGTGTTTTACGATTTCTAATATAGCCAAAATTATTCCTCATTTCTGTAGTTACGTTCAGTGCCTGTCGAAGCTAAACGGCGCTTTGAACTTTTGATTCGTCTAGTTCCAAGCGCCAGCCTCTCGGGTCGTTTCGGTCTTTTCGAAAAGTTGCAAAGAACTCAACTTTGTCGATAAGCCCTCCAACGCCTGTCGAGGCTAAACGGCGCTTTGAACTTTTGTTTAAAAAATAGCTGTCGGCTCACGGTTTATGGACATAACCAATCCGTCTTTTGCCCAGCTGGTTTTGTAATGTTTTAATAACTTTTGTAAAACCGGTACGAGCGCAGGTTCCTGTTTGTATTTTACCAAACATTGATAACGATATCTATTGTTGAGGCGACTGATTGCTGCAGCGGTCGGTCCAATAATCACGGACTCGGAAGACAGCTGTTCCATTAGGAAACTCGTGCCTTTATGTGCATAATCAGCCGCCTTCAGTACATCCTCATGGCTGAACTGCACAACCGTCACAAAATAATAGGGCGGATAGCCCAGCTGTCTTCTTCTATCCATTTCCAATTCATAAAACGGCACGTACTCTTGAGTTTTCGATAATTCAATCGCATAGTGCTCTGGATCGTATGTCTGAATCACTACTTCTCCCGGCAGCTGATCCCGTCCGGCCCTGCCGCTCACTTGTGTCAGCAACTGAAACGTCTTTTCCGCAGCCCTAAAATCAGCTAAATGAAGTGATGTATCGGCAGCCAATACGCCAACAAGTGTAATACGCGGGAAATCCAGTCCCTTGGCAATCATCTGTGTACCCAGCAGAATATCTGCTTTTCCTTCACCGAAATCATGCAACAACCTCTCATGGGCGCCTTTCGTACTGGTCGTGTCTACATCCATTCGAATTACGCGCGCTTCAGGTACTAGCTTATACAACTCTTCCTGTGCTTTTTGCGTACCTGTGCCGAAAAACCGGATATGCTCACTTGCACACTCCGGGCATTCGATCGGCACAGGCTGCTCATGACCGCAATAGTGGCACTTCAAACTTTCACTTGAACGATGATAGGTCAATGAAATATCACAATTCGGGCATTCCACTACCGTACCGCAGTCACGGCATAGTACGAAACTCGAGAAGCCGCGTTTATTCAGCAGCAACACGATTTGTTCTTTACGTTCCAACCGTTGCCGAATACCATCCGCCAGTGCGACAGAAAACATCGAACGATTTCCTGTCTTCAGTTCTTCTCTCATATCGACGACCTGAACTTCTGGTAATGCCTGTAGTTTTGCACGTTTTGTTAGGGTCAATAATGTATAAACATCTTTAGTTGCGCGTGCATACGATTCCAACGACGGCGTAGCGCTTCCGAGTATGACTGGACAGCGATGATAATCAGCTCGCCAAATCGCTACATCTCTCGCATGATATCTCGGGGACTCTTCTTGTTTATAGGTTGATTCATGTTCTTCATCCAAAATGAGCAGACCTAAATTCGTAAAAGGTGCAAAAACAGCTGAACGGGCTCCGATTGCCACTTTTACTTCGCCTCGATGGATCCGGCGCCATTCATCATATTTCTCGCCAGACGATAATCCACTATGCAGCACTGCGACCAACTCACCGAATCGCCCTTTAAATCGAGCGGTCATTTGTGGTGTCAGAGAAATCTCAGGAACTAGCACAATTGCTTCCTTGCCTTTTTTCAACACATGGTCAATCGCTTGCAAATAGACTTCTGTTTTCCCGCTGCCTGTGATTCCATGCAATAGGAACGTTTCTTGCTTCTTCTTATCGCTGGCTTGTTCAATCGCTGACAATGCGGACTGTTGCTCATCTGTCAGCTGCTCAGGCTTCCCGCTGTCCCGCATTTTGGGTGCATCCAATTCACGGTAAACTTCCACTTGGGATTGTTCGATGACTTGTTTATCGAGCAGTGCTTTCAAGACGTTTGCTTTAACGCCTGATTTATTCATGATTTCGCTGGCTTCCATCGATTTCGACGGATGTAGAAGCAACCACTGCAATAATTCCACTTGTTTTTTAGCGTTTGAATGTGTCTCTTCCAAAGCGGATTCCAAGTGTGCTGTGTCCGGAATATGAATCATCCGAACTTTTTTCATCTTGGTTTTCTGCTGGATCGCCGTATCGATCTGAACAATTCCTTGTTCACTATACTTCTTCACTTCATTCAATAAATGAGCATCCTGAAAAGCCTTCAACGATACTTGCTCTCGATTTCCTAAAAACTCTCGGAATGAATCGTCGAGCAATTCTGGCTTGACTACACGCATGATTTTCTCATATTTCGCACGCATCGCTGCCGGCAGCATCACTTGGAGCGCATCGATTTCATAGGCAATCGTTTCAGCTGCCATCCATTTTGACAATGCCAGCAGTTCCGTGGATAGGACCGGCTCTAAATCTATTATCTCCAACACTGGTTTAATCTTGCCAGAATCCAGTTCACTATGCATTTTGATTGCTGTGACATATCCGACGACTTTTCGAGGGCCGAATGGCACTTTCACTCTCAGGCCCGGCTCCATGACGCTCTCCCACTCTGCCGGGACAGCATAATCAAACGGACGATCGATCGGATAAGCCGCTACATCGACAATGACTTCAGCGATCATCTAACTTGCCGCCTTCTTGCTGAAGTATCGTTTCAAATAAACGTACCGCCAATTGATCTTTTGGCATGGCAGTAAACGGAGTGGCTTCTCCTTCTCTGGAAAGCAGTGTGACAACATTCGTATCACTGCCAAAGCCGCCACCCGGATCGGTCACATCATTGACGATGATATAATCCAGATTTTTAGACTCCAATTTTTTTTGACCATATGCGATGACATCCGTCGTTTCAGCTGCAAAGCCTATCAATAGCTGATGTTCTTTCCGATCTCCGAGCGATTTCAATATATCTGTCGTACGCTCCAATTCGAGCACGTCGTCGCCTGCTTTTTTCTTCATTTTCTGAGTATGTACCGATTTTGGACGGTAATCTGCAACTGCCGCGGATTTCACGACAATAGAAGCATCGTCAAATTGACTGAGCACTGCATCGTACATATCGGCAGCACTCTCGACATGGATTATTTGGACGCCTGAAGGAACAGTCAATTCAACTGGACCTGAAATGAGAACGGTTTCCGCGCCAAGCTTTTGCGCTGCTGCCGCCATCGCATAACCCATTTTACCGCTGGAGAAATTCGAAACATAGCGAACCGGATCAATTCGTTCACGTGTCGGCCCCGCAGTAATCACGACTTTTTTCCCTTTTAGCGGTTGATAATGGCCTTGCGTAAAATGCTGGCTTACCAGTTCCGTAATACGTTCTGGTTCTTCCAAACGCCCCTTCCCCACATAACCGCAGGCCAAAAAACCTTCCGAAGGCTCAATAAAGCGGTAGCCGTCCGAATGGAGTTGCCCAATATTCCTTACAACAGCGGGATGGGCGTACATATGTACATTCATTGCGGGTGCAATCCAAACATCCGCTTCAGTAGCAAGTAAAATTGTAGTGACCATATCATCCGCGATCCCGTTTGCCAGTTTGCCGATGACATTCGCCGTAGCAGGCGCCACTAATACCAAATCCGCCCAATCCGCAAGATCTATATGTGCAATCACACGAGAGTCTTTTTCATCAAATGTATCGAAATACACATCGTTTTTTGACATCACTTGGAATGATAATGGCTGCACAAATTCTTTCGCTGAATCCGTCATTACGACTTTAACGTTTGCGCCTGCCTGAGATAGCTTGCTGACAAGTGCGACTGCTTTATAGACTGCAATTCCACCCGTCACACAAAGCAAGACATTTTTATTATTTATCATAATTAGGTGCCCCCTGTTCCTTTCAAAAAATAACAAACTCCCTGAGAACGGTTGAATTCCAAGGGAGTAGTTTTATCTTTATTCAGCAAAAACTCTCACCTCAATAGGTGGTGAGATGAATGTGGAAATATCCTGTTCAGTGGGATTTCAAACGCCCGCTGACCAATAGGAGAACGCAGGCTAGAAACGCCACATCCTGTGGCAATGCCTGCATAACCTACATCCTGTAGGCCTATGCCTCCGGCGGATGTCACAGATTTTGAAAGGATTTAATCGAGCACGCTCGATTCAAAATCTGGACGCAATAACGCCAAAGCGTAATTGATTTCAAATCAAACTTCGTCTTCGTAAATAATTGATTCATCCGCTTGTTGGTTGATCAAGACCCCAGCAGCCACTTCTTCTAACGCTCTGCCGACACTTTTCTCTGAACGATACTTATGTAAGAGTTCGTTCCGTTTTTCCTGTAGTTCACGCGCACGTTTCGCAGCCAGCGTGACCAATGTGTATTTAGAATCTACTTTCCCTTTTAGTGAATCAACTGATGGATATAACATAGTTTATTCTCCCTCCAACATTTGTAAGTATCTCTTTTCCACACGTTCTCTGCGGCAATGCTCTGCTGTAACAATTGCATTGACCCGATCACATGCTTTGGAGACCTCGTCGTTTTCGACTACATAATCGTACAAGTGCATCATTTCAAGTTCTTCTCTTGCCTTTAATACTCGATCGGCAATGATATCGGATGCTTCTGTACCTCTTCCGATCAAACGAGTTTCCAGATCACTCAAGCTTGGAGGTGCCAAGAAGATAAATAAACCATTTGGTACTTTTTCACGAACTTGTGCAGCACCGACGACTTCTATCTCAAGAAATACATCGCGGCCTGCGTCGAGTGTTTCGTTGACGTAGTCGAGTGGCGTGCCGTAGTAGTTTCCTACATATTCGGCATACTCCAGAAGTTTCCCTTCTTGGATCATTTGTTCAAATACTTCCCGTGATCTGAAGAAGTAGTCGACGCCGTCCACTTCGCCTTCGCGCGGGTTTCTAGTGGTCATCGATATGGAGTATTCGTAGTTGGTGTCCGGGCTTGAGAAGAGTTCTTTACGAACAGTTCCTTTACCTACGCCGGATGGACCTGAAAGGACGATTAGGAGTCCTCGATGTTTGTACATATAATCCCTCTTTGTTATGTATTCATTTACACAGCATGCCTGCTTTCAATCCAAGAACGATTCCTTGAAAGTGCTGAACCTGGTATCTGGGAGGGCATCGTTAATTTCCGCTGCAGGCGGACGCTTTCCGGAGGGCGTGGCTTGAGCCGCTTCCCTCGCTTCGCTCAGTCCAGGGTCTCAAGGCTCACGCTGATCCTCCCGGAGTCGCCGCCTTCCGCTCCAATCAACTAGATACACTTCTGAACATGGTGAGCTTCAAAAGAAAAGTAAAAAGAAAGTGATTAATATTCATCACTTCGCAAGTGTTCGACTAAACCGGCCCATGTGTGCAATCTGTTCATATTATACCATATTCATACGATGAGTGCTAAAATGGAACAAAACGAAATGAAAGAGGAATCCGTATGGCATTTGATGGTTTATTTACGAAAGCGATTGTGAGCGAGTTGCAGCAGTTGAAGTCTGGCCGGATTTCGAAGATTCATCAGCCGAATTCGCAGGAAATTATTTTTCAGATCCGAGCAAATAATAAAAATCATAAATTATTAGTTTCACTGCATCCTTCTTTTTCGAGGATGCAATTGACGAATGAAGTGTTGACGAATCCGTCCGAGCCTCCGTTGTTTTGCATGGTGTTACGGAAGCAGCTTGAGGGTGGGATGATTACGTCCATTGAGCAGCAGGAGTCAGACCGGATTGTCAGTATCCAAGTTCAGGCTCGAAATGAACTGGGCGATCAGATTGAACGAAAACTGGTTATTGAGATCATGGGCAGACACAGTAATTTAATTTTACTGGATGCTTCGCGCGATTTGATTATCGACAGTATGAAGCATCTGCCGCCTTCCGTGAACAGTTACCGGACGATTCTGCCTGGACAGCCGTATATCCCGGCACCTCCACAAGATAAACTGGATCCTTTTCAAGTCTTAGAAAATGAATTTATGGATGTCTTACCTAACCTGCAGGAGCCGAGAGATGTTGTCCAGCAATTCGCTGGCTTTTCTCCCCTGACTGCTGCCGAACTACTGTATCGGCTCCAACAAAATCAGGAGCAGCCATTTAGAGTTTGGAGATCTTTTTTAGACAGTTTCAACGCAGATTCAATGAAGCCTACTGTAGTGGAGAATGATCGAAAGACATTATTCTCCGCGGTGGAATTGACACACGCGCCCGGCACAACTCAAACGTTTTCTACATTGAGTGATTTACTCGACAAAGTCTATTTTGCCAGAGCAGAGCGAGAGAGGGTCAAGTCCCAAGCGATTGATTTGGAACGCTGGTTGTCCAATGAAATTACGAAGCTTGAAAATAAGACAAAAAAACTGCAAAAAGAACAGCAGACGGCTCAAAACTTGGATACCTTAAAACTGTACGGTGAGTTATTGACAGCGAATAATTACTTAATGCAAAAAGGCGATAAGGAAGTGACGGTAGAAAATTATTATGAGCAAGGCACTACCGTCACGATTCCGCTTGATCCGCGGAAATCACCTATTGATAATGCCCAGAATTATTTCTCCCGTTATTCGAAAGCCAAAACCGCACTCGTCCGAATTGCGGAGCAGCTAGAAAAGACGAAAGAAGATATCGAATACTTTGAGATGGTACGGCAGCAAGTATATCAAGCTTCCCCAATTGATATAGAAGAAATACGTGAAGAATTGGTCGAACTTGGATTTATGCGTGCTAGAAGAAGCAAAAAGAAGGTAAAGCCAAAGAAACCGGCACCGGAAGCATTTGTTTCCTCGACTGGAGTTCCAATTTCCGTCGGGAAGAATAATAAGCAAAATGATTATTTGACGTTCAAAATGGCTGCGCGGGATCATGTATGGCTGCATACAAAAGACATACCTGGCTCGCACGTCGTCATCCATGATACCGAGCCGGATACGAAAACAATTGAGGAAGCAGCCAGACTCTCTGCTTATTTCAGTAAGGCTCGAGAGTCGTCATCTGTACCGGTCGATTACACTGAGATAAAGCATGTGAAGAAACCTTCCGGTGCAAAACCTGGATTTGTTATTTATTTTGAACAGAAAACCGTGTTTGTTACGCCTGATGAAGATTTAGTCCGTAAACTGCGGAAGTGAGTAATATTATATAAAAAGGCTGCCCGAAAAGTCATTGCCACCTGACTTTTCGGGCTTTTTGTATGAGGGGGAGGATTTAATTAATTCGGTCGGATGATGAACAGGAAAAAGGTGCGGTGCTTGGCTATATTGGTTCGGTTGGATCGTGGATTGGTTCGGTTAAGTTACAGATTGGAGCGGTTCGAAAGGAGTTTGGTTCTGTTCAATGCTATATTGGTGCGGTTGCCGCATACTTTGGCGCGTTGTAATATTTTATTTACTGGCCGCGCAAAATTGGAATTTCACCAAAAGCAGTTTTGGACTTTCGGGACAGACCCTTTTACATTTTCACACCATATTCATTGCACCTCTAGCTCATCGACTGATTTATACTCTTTAATAAGCCCCAGATGAATTGCTTCCCATAGATAAAACGACACTACAGAACGATACGGTTTCCAAAGCGGGGATTTTTCGACCAGAATGCTCCGCCGTTCCGATTTATCCACCCCGTACAACCATTCGGCAGCACGCTGAATTCCCACATCGTCTACGGCAAGCACATCACCACGGCCAAGAGACAGAAGCAGAAACATCTCTGCTGTCCACTTTCCTATCCCCTTGACATTAATTAGCTGCTCCATAATGGATTCATCGCTATATTCCGCTATATGGTTAAGATCCAGCTCATTTGCTGCTATTTTCTCTGCCAAGTCGTTTACATACTCTGCTTTTCTCGTTGTTAAACCAACCTGCTTCAACTCCTCTTCTGACTTCGCAAGCAACCCCTCCACTGTGACACTTCCGCCAAGCAATTTCAGAAGACGCTCATAAATTGCACTGGCTGCACTGACGGAGATTTCCTGGCCAATGATGGAACGGACAATGGAGGAAAGGTAGTCGGTCCGTAAAGGGATTTCAATATCATCAATAAATGTAATCATCCTTTTCATCAATGGATCGCTGTTGGTGATGAACCGAACTGATTCATCTTGTGTACGAATATACAGTGTGCACACTTATTTCATCTCCTGTCTCCATTCAAGGCTTTACATAGAAAACGAAGACTGCCTGTAAGCAATCCACGTTTCGTTACTAGTTCACTAGAGATCATGGAACAGATTAAGGAAAATACCAAACCAACTTTTAATACAGTGAACTCCTTTAACAGAACCATGATTTTAATCTTACAACCAATATACAGCCTGAGAATCTTTGATTTCTGTTGATCCTGCAAGAAAAGCCGTAACGAAGAACGGCTTTTGCAAACAAAAGCATAGCGCTAAGAGCATATTTTTGCTTTTCACCGCCTCCCTTTCCAATCAAGTCAGACTCTGCTTAGAAGTTTTGTTAAACAATCGCGCTCGTTTACAGAGGATTAAAGGGAATACAGTTCTATTATTTTTTCTAAGGATAATTTATTTGGATTACACATATCAACAAAATAAGGTAACTGCCATTTTTGAGTTTTCATCGCTTGTTTACTACTTGGACTATCCCAGCTAGGATAAACTCTTATTGCCATTTTGCCCTTTGTTGAAGTAGACCTAAGAATGTTTTGTTTTAAAAGAATTTCTTTCGGAAAGATAAATTGTCCAAACTCATTTTCATTTTTAAAGGTAGTTATAACTAATAAATCAGGGGCTTCCTCATATGAGTAGGGTTGATTTTTATTATTTTCGTCTTTTTCCCAAAATGCAACAAACTGCCCTGCTTTGGCAGGTGTAATATTCGCAACTCTGAATCGAATTGTTTTAGAAGATAATTGAAATGTACCAGCACCATACTTCGAATTTTGCTTCTCTTCTTGAACTGACTTTACAGTTAAGAGATTCGACTCATAAATCATTTTATTTACATGAGTTAATGATGTAAAAAAATCATTCATTTCTTCACTCCTAAATATCAAACAACATGGCTTCGATTGCTGCAATACTGACGCTTTAAAAGCCTACGTTAATTGAGCTATTCACACTTGTTAGACGAACCTTTTCGGATCTTCTATTCTGATAGAGACAACTTCTCCGCAATTCAAGCAGAAAGTATAGATTTTATTTGATCCACTGAATGAAGATTTTTTCGATTTAATTGGCATAAAATCTGTTCCTTCTCTAAATTCGTTCCCATTGCAACTTGGACAACGCTTTTCAGTGTTCATAGGAATTTCTCCTCCTTCATGCTACTCCATTATCTCGTCTGGTCACGCTACTTTGCCGGTTAAACCAAAAAGAGAATCCTCATGCTGAGAGAAGACATCCCAAAGTATTCTGCGATGCCTCCACAAACTCCAAATATAAGTTTATCTCTTGAGCTTTCCTAAATTTATTTTGCAATCTAATTCATCCTTTTAAATAGTCTGTTACTAAATTAGTAGAGATCTTTTCATAAATGTACTCTTTAATGAAAAAGGAAAAACTAAACAGATATTCCGTCTGTCAACACTAAAAAATTTACTAAAATTAACATTACACCATTATCAAAAATTATTGCAAAAAGAGAAAGTGAACCTAAAATTATAATTACTAACGGCAAGTCCGTATTCGGGCCTCTTAGAATAAAAAACGATATAATGCTTGCAACAACCGGCAGAAAAGAAAAACCTCCCCACTTATTCATACAAGTGATTCCTCCTTATCAAGGATACGTTCCGTTAATCGAATATTAAAGGATCTTATTCTCACTCAAGCACGTCCCTTTAAGTGGAATTTCACACGCAAAAATTAGTCATTTTACTAAACATCAAATTTTTTTACCAATCTAATACCATTCTACCAAATTTCTTTAAATTCATCGGACTTCAACTAAAATAATCTCTAACTTTTCATTAATTTGCTTTCGCCGTAAAGTAATCATATAACAAAAGGACCGCCACGAGAAACCGCGAATCAATCCACGATTTCCCTGACAGTCCTTTATTTATTACAATGTACCCTGCTTCAATTTCGTATGCCATTCCGTTAATTCATTCATGGATTCCTCTTCGATTGCGCCTTCTTCTTTTGCCACTTCCGCCAAAGCCGCGAAGTTCGTCAGGCTGTGGTATGAAAGTTTAGCTTCTGCAAACTTTTCATCCGCTTTTTGAAGTTCGTATGTAAAAATAGAGACGATGCCGCATACTTCTACGCCTTCAGCCAGCAAAGCGTTCGCTGCATTCAAGCTGCTTCCGCCTGTTGAGATCAGATCTTCGATGATGACTGCCTTTGCGTTCGGCTCGATCTTGCCTTCGATTTGACGGCTCTTGCCATGCGCTTTGGCGGAAGAACGGATATAGACCATTGGCAACTTTAGAATATCTGCCACCCATGCCGCATGCGGAATCCCTGCTGTCGCTGTCCCTGCGATCACCGTTGTTTCCGGATAGTGAACTCGGATCAAAGCAGCAAGACCTTCAGCGATTTCTTTTCGTCCAACTGGATCCGCCATTGTTAAGCGGTTATCACAATAGATTGGCGATTTGATACCTGATGCCCACGTAAATGGTTCTTTCGGATTCAAGGCAACAGCCCCGACATTCAATAAAATTTGAGCTACTTCTTTTTCTCTAGTCATTGAGGGGTTCCCTCCCATAAAGTATTTACTAACTCATACGCTTCACTTGGATTTTTTGCCCCTGTGATAGCACGTCCAACGACGATATGTGTAGAGCCTTCCTGTCTCGCTTTAGCAGGGGTCGCGACACGTTTCTGATCGTGGACATCACCTTGTGCTAATCGAATCCCTGGTGTCACTTTGAAAAATTCCTTACCACAAACTTCTTCAATTATCTTCGCTTCTTGTACCGAACAAACGACGCCGTCCAAATGAGCTGATGAAGCAAGCTTCGCATAATGTTCTACGGATTGCTGAAGCGGGACGCCGATCAATTGCTCTTCTCGTACTTGGCGGTCATCTGTTGAAGTGAGCTGCGTCACGGCAATTAATGCGGGACGCTGTTTGCCTGCTGGCGTACCGATATCCAAACCTTCCAGTGCCGCTTCCATCATAGCTTTCCCGCCAGCCGCGTGAACATTGACCATATCGACTTCAAGCGAAGCCAAGACGTTCATCGCGGATTTGACGGTATTCGGGATATCGTGCAGTTTCAAGTCCAAGAAGATGGAATAGCCTTCTTCTTTCAAGCGGGCGATCATCGCAGGACCTTCTTTATAATACAATTCCATTCCAACTTTGACATTGACCGAATGATCGAATGCTTTAAGGAAATCAAATGTTTTTTCTGCTGAATTAAAATCTAGCGCGATGATGGGAGATCTATTCATAGACGATGGCTCCTTCCGATCAATTCTGAAATATGATCTATTTGCAATTCATCCAATTTCCCTGGAAGCTGTTCAATAAGAGTTGGACAAATAAATGGATCTACGAAATTCGCTGTGCCGACCGCCACTGCACTCGCTCCTGCAGATAAAAAGTCGACAACGTCTTGCACACAAGTAATCCCCCCCATTCCGATGATCGGAATATTGACGACTTGGCTTACTTCATAAACCATACGAATCGCTACAGGCTTCACGGCAGGACCTGATAAACCACCTGTTTTATTGGCAATAACCGGCTTACCTGTTTTTTCATCCAGACGCATGCCGACCAATGTATTGATCATCGTGATGCCGTCTGCTCCGCCTGCTTCCACTGCGATTGCCATAGACTTAATATCCGCTACGTTTGGTGACAATTTCACATAGACAGGCACGGAAGACACAGCTTTCACGGCTGCAGTCAGCTCTTTCGCAATTTCAGGATCCGTACCGAACGTGATGCCGCCACATTTGACATTCGGACACGATATATTCAGTTCCAACGCGTGAACATTCGGCGCTTTGGAAATTTCTTTTGCCACTTCCACGTAGTCCGCTGTTTCGGAACCCGCGACATTGGCAATGATCGGAACATCGAACTGTTCAAGCCATGGCAATTCATTTTCAAGAACACCATGCAAGCCTGGATTTTGCAAACCGATTGCATTCAACATACCAGAAGCTGTTTCCGCTACTCGAGGTGTCGCATTTCCGTAACGCGTTTCAAGTGTTGTTGCCTTAATCATGATCGCACCAAGTTGAGAAAGATCATAGAGATTGCCGTACTCTTTCCCAAAACCGAAACATCCGGAAGCCGGCATGATCGGGTTTTTTAATTCGAGTCCTGGTAATGTAATTGCTAATCTACTCATATTTGCACCACCCCTGCTGGAAATACTGGACCGTCGGAGCATACTTTGACATAGGCTTTGTCTGTCGCGTTTTCATTTGTATGGCACACACAAGCGAAACAAGCGCCGATACCGCAGCCCATGCGCTGTTCAAATGATAAGAATCCTTTTTTATGCACATATGCTTTTTGGACTGCATCGAGCATCGGCATTGGTCCGCAGCTATAGAATGTTTCAAATTCGTCAGTTAGCTCGCCCATAATATTCGTAACAAATCCTTTTGTGCCGTTACTTCCATCGACCGTCGCAATATACGTTTCGCCTAGTGTAGCAAACTGCTCTTCATAAAACACGACGTCATCTGATTGGAAGCCTAGGATATGAATGCATTTGACACCTTTTGCCGTCAGCTGCTTAGACAGTTCGTACAATGGCGGTACCCCGATGCCACCACCGATCAGCACAGCCGTTTGACCTGAAGCCGTCTCATTGACAGGAAAGCCATTTCCAAGCGGACCCAACACATTGACGATATCCCCTGCTCGCTTTTGTGAAAGCAATCCAGTGCCATGTCCTTCTGCACGATAGATAATCGTCATTTCATTTTTTTCCACATTGACTTCCGCTATCGAAATGGGACGTCGCAACAATGGTTCAAATGAATCGGATACGCGGATATGGACAAACTGGCCCGGAGAAGTAATTTCTCCGACCAGCTTTCCAGTGAGTTTCATTTCAAAGATATTTTTCGCGATTTGCTGTTGCGATCCAACTGTCATCAAATCTTGAATGATCATTGAATCACCTGCTTGGGCATCGCGGCTGTTTGAAACGTCATCGATTCGATGACAGAAAGCATTGCAGCTGCTGTATCGATGGAAGTGAAGCAAGGAACTCCATTCTCTACTGATTCACGGCGAATTCTAAAGCCGTCACGAGCAGGTTGTTTACCTTTTGTCAGTGTATTGATCACTAACTGTGCCTGTCCTTTTTGGATGACATCAATCAATGTCGGGCCTTCCGTTCCGATTTTGCCGACAGTTTTCACTTCAATGTTTGCTTGTTCAAGTGCTTTAGCTGTTCCTTCTGTAGCTAAGATGCGGTAGCCGATTTGAACAAAGCGTTCTGCGATTTCAATAATTTCTTCTTTATCTTTATCGGAAACCGTCATCAAGACCGAACCGTATTCCTTCACTTCCATGCCTGCAGCGACTAAGCCTTTATAAAGTGCTTTTTCGAGAGTGCTGTCTTTCCCCATTACTTCACCTGTCGATTTCATCTCAGGTCCGAGCGTGATATCTACACGACGCAGTTTCGCAAAGGAGAAGACTGGTACTTTTACATAGACACCCTCTGGAGCGTCTGCAAGTCCGTCTGTAAAGCCTTGTTGTGCAATTGATTTACCTAAAATTGACTGGGTAGCGACATTGGCCATTGGAATATTCGTGATTTTACTTAAGAATGGTACTGTCCGGCTGGAACGCGGGTTCACTTCAATGACATATACCTGACCTTCCGAAATGACGAACTGGATATTGAGCAACCCTCGGATATTCAACCCTAGAGCCAAACGCTTCGTGTAATCCGCAATCGTTTCGATCATTGATTGGGAAAGATTTTGCGGCGGATAGACAGCGATCGAGTCACCTGAGTGTACGCCTGCGCGTTCGATATGTTCCATAATTCCTGGAATCAATACCGTCTCGCCGTCACAGATCGCATCTACTTCAATCTCTGTACCTGTTAAATAACGGTCGATTAATACTGGGTGCTCAGGACTTGCTTTCACTGCATTTTCCATGTATTGCAGCAATTCTTGTTCATGATAGACGATTTCCATCGCACGACCACCTAATACGTAAGAAGGACGAACGAGTACTGGATAGCCGATTTCATTGGCGATCACAACTGCTTCCGGAACAGATAACGCCGTTTTTCCAAGTGGCTGGGGAACGCCGATTTCGTGAAGCGCACGTTCGAACTTGTCACGGTTTTCCGCACGGTCGATATCTTCAAGGGACGTCCCGAGAATCTTCACACCACGTGCTTCCAGTTCAGCCGCCAAGTTAATCGCCGTTTGTCCTCCAAACTGTACAATGACTCCTTCCGGCTGCTCTAAATCGATAATGTGCATGACATCTTCAATTGTCAGCGGCTCAAAATATAGCTTGTCAGAGATGGAGAAGTCAGTTGAAACAGTCTCTGGGTTGTTATTGACGATGATCGCTTCGTAGCCTGCTTCTTGGATCGCCCAGACACAGTGCACCGTTGCATAGTCAAACTCCACGCCTTGACCGATACGGATTGGGCCGGAACCAAGAACGACAACACTTTTCTTATCAGATTTTACAGATTCATTTTCATCTTCATACGTACCATAGAAGTATGGAGTGTCGGATTCGTACTCACCCGCACATGTATCTACTTTTTTATAGACAGGGATCAATTCTTGCTCTTTTCTCCAGTTATAGACTTCACGTTCTGTCGTATTCCAAAGTTGCGCCACAATCGCATCTGCAAATCCTAGACGCTTTGCTTTGTGAGCAACTTCTTGGTCAAATGGATGATCTTTCAATGTCTGTTCGTAGCGCACAATATTTTCAAATTTTCGTAAGAAGAATAAGTCGATTGCACTCCATTCGTGCAGCGTTTCAATCGTCACACCGCGGCGCAATGCTTCACCGATGAAGAATAGGCGCTCATCTCCAGCTTTACGGATTCGTTTTTCGATCCATTCATCCGACATCTCGCTGCCGCCTGGCAATGAAAGATCAAATTGACCAATTTCAAGTGAACGAACTGCTTTTAAGATGGACTCTTCAAAAGTACGGCCCATCGCCATAACTTCTCCTGTTGCTTTCATCTGAGTGCCAAGATTCCGTTTAGCAGATTCGAACTTATCGAAAGGCCAGCGCGGAATTTTCGTTACAACATAATCAAGCGTTGGCTCAAAGCAAGCATATGTGTTACCGGTAACCGGGTTCATCATTTCATCTAGCGTCAGTCCGACAGCAATTTTCGCAGCCAGTTTCGCAATTGGATAACCCGTTGCTTTAGAAGCCAGTGCAGATGAACGGCTCACTCGTGGATTCACTTCAATGATGTAATAATCAAAGCTATGTGGATCAAGTGCCAGCTGAACGTTACAGCCGCCTTCAATTTTCAAGGCACGGATAATCCGTAATGACACGTTACGCAGCATTTGATTTTCACGATCCGTCAAAGTCTGGCATGGAGCAGCAACGATGGAATCGCCTGTATGGATCCCTACAGCATCGACGTTCTCCATATTACATACGACGATGGCATTATCCGCCGAGTCGCGCATTACTTCATATTCGATCTCTTTAAAGCCTGCAATGGATTTTTCAAGTAGACATTGAGTCACTGGACTATATTTCAGGCCGCTCGCCACAATTTCTTCTAAGTCCTCATCGTTGTGACAAATACCTCCACCTGTTCCGCCAAGCGTAAATGCTGGGCGAACGATCACAGGATAGCCTATTTTTCCGACGAATGCATAAGCTTCCTCAAGGTTATGAATAATGTCACTTTCCGGAACAGGTTCGCCCATTTCATTCATTAAATTACGGAATAAGTCGCGATCTTCTGCTTTATGGATCGCATCCAGTTTTGTACCAAGAATCTCAATTTCAAGTTCATCCAAAATTCCTGATTCTTGAAGTTCGATCGCCATGTTCAAGCCTGTCTGTCCGCCTAATGTAGGCAGCAGTGCATCAGGACGCTCCTTGCGGATGATTCGGCTGACGAAATCTAGAGTAATCGGTTCAATGTATACTTTATCTGCAACTTCTGTATCCGTCATGATTGTAGCTGGATTCGAGTTGATTAAAATGACGCGGTAGCCCTCTTCCTTTAAGGAAAGACATGCTTGTGTACCTGCATAGTCGAATTCTGCGGCTTGGCCGATGACAATCGGACCTGAGCCGATGACGAGGATGGATTTTATATCTTGACGTTTAGGCATTGGTATTCTCCTTTCGGTTGCTTGCAGTCATTTGCTGAATGAAACGATCGAATAAATAACTTGCATCTTGTGGTCCGGGTGAAGCTTCAGGATGGAACTGTACAGAAAAAGCTTCATATTGCTCACTGCTTACACCTTCAACACAGCCATCATTCAACGCTTTATGTGTAACTATTAGGCCAGTTCCTGCTAAAGAATCTTCCAGCACTTCATAGCCATGACTTTGTGATGTCAGATCGGTACGGTTTGTCTCCAAATCTTTTACCGGATAGTTGCCGCCAATATGGCTGTTTTTCATTTTAGCTGTTTTTGCTCCGCACGCGAGTGCAAATAATTGATGGCCCAGCCCGATACCGAAGATTGGTTTCTTGCCAAGCAATTCTTTGATTGTCTCAACAGCACCTTCGACATCTTGCGGATTCCCAGGACCGTTTGATAATAAAATGCCGTCTGGGAACAGCGCTAGGATTTCTTTAGCGGATGTATCGTAAGGCACGACAATGACATCGCAATCCTTCTTATTCAGTTCACGTAAAATGCCGTGCTTGATTCCGTAATCGATGACGACTACACGTTTCCCTAAGCCCGGGCTTGGATATGGACGTTTAGTTGAAACTTTTGCCACAAGGTTCGTCGGCACTTCATAGCCTTGAACTTCTGCCAGGACCTCATCCAAATTGATGTCTTCGCCAGCAGCAGTTAGTTTTCCTTTTAATGCACCTTTATCGCGCAGTAGACGGGTCAGTTTTCTTGTATCGATTTCTTGGATTCCCGGGATACCTTTTAATGAAAGCAAATCACCTAACGTCATTCCACTGCGGAAGTTGGACGGCTCTTCCGTTAATTCTCTGACGACTAAACCATTAATCGCCAGATCAATGGATTCGTAATCATCCCGGTTGATGCCATAGTTTCCGATTAAGGGATACGTCATGACGACGATTTGTCCACAGCCTGAAGGGTTAGAGATCGTTTCCTGATAACCGGTCATTCCTGTTGCAAATACAGCTTCTCCTAATGAAGCACTATCCGCTCCAAATGCTTTCCCTTCAAAAATAGAGCCATCTTCTAAAACTAAATATCTTTTTTTCATCATTGACCATCCTTCCAAACGATGTTTCCACCGAAAATTGTCATTACAGGCCATCCAGTGCAATCCCAGCCGTCAAATGGCGTGTTTTTCCCTTTTGACACAAACGTTGTACGATCGATTTTTTGCTCTTTCTCCAAATCAATTAAAACTAAATCAGCTGTTGCTCCTACTTCAATTTTTCCATAAGGCAAACCGAATACTTCTGCCGGTTTAATCGTCATCCAGTCAAGCAATTGCTTCAGAGTCCAGTGACCCGGTTTTACGAAATGTGTGTACAATAAAGGAAATGCTGTTTCGAATCCAGTGATGCCAAATGGTGCTTTCGCGAATCCGACAGATTTTTCCTCTGCCGTATGTGGTGCATGGTCCGTAGCGATGCAATCCAATGTACCGTCTAGCAACCCTTGACGCAATGCTTCGCGGTCCTCTTCAGAGCGCAGTGGAGGATTCATCTTCCAGTCAGCATCATCCCCCGGCACATCGTTTTCCGTTAGCAACAAGTGGTGTGGACTTACTTCCCCTGTCACATGAATTCCAGCTTTTTTCGCATCACGAATCGTCCGTACGGATTCTTTCGTGCTGACGTGGCAAACATGGTAGTGCGCGCCTGCTGCTTCTGCTAATAAAATATCTCTCGCAATATGTACTGACTCTGCGATGGATGGGATACCCGGCAACCCAAGCTCTTTATTGCGCATCCCTTCGTGCATCGCGCCGCCATAGATCAATGTATTGTCTTCACAGTGCGCTACAATCGGCATATTGATAGCCGCAGCATCTTGCATTGCTTCGTACATCATTCCTGCTTCTTGAACGCCCACTCCGTCATCTGTGAAAGCAAATGCGCCATGTTCTTTTAATTCCGCAAGATTGGTCCGCTCTTTTCCAGCTTCTCGAATGGTGATAGATGCGTATGGCAACACGCGAATTTTCGCATTATCTTCAATCAATTTATTAATTTTTTCGATATTTTCAATCGTGTCCGGCACTGGCCGTGTATTAGGCATCGAACAAATCGTTGTATACCCGCCTTTTGCTGCAGCTGCCGTTCCAGTTGCGATCGTTTCCTTATGCTCCCCACCCGGCTCTCTCAAGTGGACATGTACGTCAATCAGACCTGGAGATAGCAACAACCCTTGTCCTTCAATGATTTCACAATCAGCTGTCGGTAACTGGCTGCCGATTTCTGTAATCTTTCCTTCTGAGATTTTCACATCTGTTACTACGATCTGGCCTTCTTCGCTTACCATTTGGACATTTTGAATTAAAGTGTTCATGTTATTTCCGCCCCTTCAAAATTAATTCTAGAACAGCTGCTCGAATATAGACGCCGTTTTCGACTTGTTTAAAAATACGTGATTGAGGACTTTCAATTAAGCAATCCGCGATCTCCACATCTCGATTGACAGGTGCCGGATGCATGATGATTGCTTCGCTTTTCATTCTGCCTGCGCGTTCTACTGTCAAACCGTACTGTTCATGATAAGCCGCTTTCGTATAGGCCATTTCTGTATTATGGCGTTCATGCTGTACACGGAGAAGCATGACAACATCGCTCGTTTCAATTACTTCATCCCAGTTATCCACACTTTCAAATTCTCCTGCCCATTCTGGCGGACAGAGGAATGTGACCTCGGCACCTAGTTTCTGCAGAGCTTCTGCGTTGGACCGCGCCACACGGCTATGTGAGATATCTCCTGCAATCAGCACCTTCAGACCCTCGAAACTTCCGAACTCCTCCTGGATTGTGAAAAGGTCCAATAAAGATTGTGTCGGATGTTGACCTGAACCGTCACCCGCATTGATGATCGCTACATTCGTTCGATCAATCAATTCTTCATAAAAGCCATCGGACGGATGCCGGATAACAAGTGCGTCCAAGCCGATTGCCTCCAACGTTCGGATCGTGTCATATAACGTTTCTCCCTTTAATGTACTGGAGAAACTAGTCTCAAATGGGATGATTTGCGCTCCAACTTTTCGTTCCGCCATTTCAAAGCTCGTTTTTGTTCTTGTGCTCGGCTCGAAAAACAGATTGCACACAGTGTAGGTTCCTGGCAGTTCACGGAAGCCCAGGCGTTTAAAAATCGCCGCTCGATCAAGTATCAACATGATTTCTTCCACTGTCAGGTCTTTCATTGAAACTAAATGTTCCATCGGATGTTCCTCCCTCATGAAGTGCAGGCATTTATTGCAATTCATTCTATCTAATTTCTTTTATTCATCCATTAACGTATCGTCTTTTCTACCTGGCAACACCAAGTTGAGTACTACCCCAACAATCGCCGCTAACGCCATCCCGCCTACTTCAAAAGTCGGGCTGAATTTGATTGTAGCTCCGCCGATTCCAATTACTAGAATAATCGATCCGATGACCAAATTCCGTTGATTGTCAAAATCGATTTTGTGATCAATCAGCATACGCATTCCAGAAGAAGCGATGATACCAAACAGCAGAATGGAAATTCCGCCTAACACTGCTTGAGGTATCGTGGCGATCAAGGCCATTACTTTTCCTAAGAAAGAGAAGAAAATCGCAAATACTGCAGCTCCGACAATTACGTAAACACTATATACACGAGTGATCGCCAGCACACCAATATTTTCTCCATAAGTAGTTTTTGGCGGACCTCCGACCATTCCACTGATCAATGTGCCAATCCCATCGCCGAGCAATGATCTATGCAAACCTGGATTATCGATGTAATTTCTTTCCACCACTTTACCTAGTACAAGCTGGTGTCCGATATGTTCTGCAATCGTCACGATCGCAATCGGTACCATAATAATCAGTAAGGTCGGCGTCACTACAAACGAATAATCCACACCGGGAATCAGCATGTCCGGCACTGCAAACCACTTCGCCTCGACAACTTGGCTGAAGTCCAAGATCCCAATCGCTGCTGAATAAATATACCCGACTACAATTCCGATCAACACGGGCATTAAACTGATAATACCTTTAAAGAACATTAAGCAGAAAACCGCTGAAGCAAGTGTTACCAAGGCTGCTGAAAAATGCAAGCCGCTGTATACATCCTGACCATCCACTTGAATCATACTGGCCATGTTGATTGCCGTTGGTGCAATTGCCAATCCGATGACCATGATGACAGGTCCGACAACAATCGGCGGTAAAATTTTCATGATCCAGCGATAGCCCGTCTTCCATATCACAAGAGAGACAATCGCGTAGACCAATGCGACGAACATACTCCCGATCATCGCACTGCCGATTCCGCCAGTTGTGGTAGCAATCTGAATTGGGATGATAAAGGCGAAGGAAGAACCTAAGTATGCCGGCACTTGAAACTTCGTCACTGCGATAAATACGAGTGTGGCTATACCGCTTGTCAGTAAAGCAATTGCCGGGCTTAATCCCACAAGCTGAGGCACTAAAATTGTTGCGCCGAACATCGCAAACATGTGCTGCAAACTCAATGCCAGCCATCTCACCGGTTGCGGTTTTTCATTTACATCTAATACTTTTTCACTCATTTATCCTGTCCTCCAGCCGCTTATAATGTGCGTGTATGAATCGTTACTCCGTCTGTTCCGTCCGTTTCGGTCATACTTACGACCACTCGTTCTTCACTCGATGTCGGAATGTTCTTCCCTACAAAATCCGGCCGAATCGGCAATTCCCTGTGTCCTCTATCCACGAGTACAGCCAATTGGATTGATGAAGGTCTTCCAAGATCCATAATTGCATCGAGTGCTGCTCGAACCGTCCGTCCTGTATACAGCACATCATCAACTAAAATTACTTTTTGATCTGAAACATCGTGCGCTATATTTACTTGCTGCACTAATGCTTCCGCCTGTTCATGTTTCAACTGAAGATCATCACGATATAGGGTGATATCGAGTTCTCCCGTCTTGATCGGCTTGCCTTCGATTTGCTCAATCTTTTCGGCTAAACGTTTAGCTAAAATTGCACCTCTCGTTTTGATGCCGACCACTATACAATCATCAATCCCTCTATTTTTCTCAATGACCTCATGTGCAATCCTTGTTACCGCTCGTGTGATCGCTTGATCATCTAGTATCGTTGCTTTCTCTGCCATTTTTTAGTTCCCCTTTCCGTTATGTGTATTTATCCATAAGAAAAACCCTCCAGTCAGAGTAGACAGGAGGGCAGACGTGCAGAAAAAAGCATACAGTGATTCTTACCGCAGTAAGTCTCATGTATTTCCGTGCAACCTTCCCAGCCTCACAGGACTGACTTTAAAGGTATCGCTATTCAATTGCTTTATCGAGTATACAGCTAGCCGTTTGTATTTGTCAACGCTTAATGTGCACGTAATTCATTTAGCAACTGTTGATAATTTTCAGGCAACGGAGCCGTAAACTCCATGTACTCACCTGTAGAAGGATGTTGGAAACCAACCGTTCCAGCATGTAAGACTTGTCCGCCATAATCAATTGTTTTCCTCGGACCGTATTTGGGATCGCCAACTAACGGATAACCGATGTATTTCATATGGACACGAATTTGATGCGTTCTCCCTGTTTCTAATCTGCATTCAACCAATGTATAATCGCCAAAACGCTCTAATACTTTAAAATGGGTCACTGCGTTTTTTCCGTTATCCACTACCGCCATTTTTTGACGATCTCGCGGATCTCTTCCGATCGGAGCGTCGATCGTTCCATTATCGTGAGGAATATGGCCGTGAACAAGAGCCGTATAGACACGGTTGACGGATTTTTCCACGAGTTGATCAACTAACGATACATGTGCTTTATCATTTTTTGCGACCATCAACAATCCAGATGTGTCTTTATCGATCCGGTGTACAATACCCGGTCTCATCACACCGTTGATCCCCGACAGATCCGTACACTGATGCATCAATCCATTGACCAGCGTTCCCGATAGATGTCCAGGGGAAGGATGTACGACCATTCCGACTGGCTTATTGACCACAAGGACGTCTTGATCCTCATAAACGATTTCGAGATTTAAGTCTTCTGCTTCAATATCATATGCCTCAGGTTCTGGCTGTTCTACAGAGACAACATCTCCAGTTTTCACTTTATAATTCGATTTTATGAAGCTGCCATTCACTTGGATGCGTTCATCTTTCACCCATTGCTGGATCTGTGTCCGAGACCAATCAGGCTGTAGTAAAGCGAGTGCTTTGTCAATTCGATTGCCAGCTGTTTCTTCTGTAATTTCATATTCAAATCTTTCCATTAAGAGACACCTTTTTTCTTTTTCTTTTTCTCATCGAGTATTACGTGTAATAAGATTAATACGACGGCAATTGTCAGGGCAGCGTCTGCCACATTGAAAATCGGAAAGTCGTAGCGGATGACAGGAATCAGTACATCTACGAAATCAACGACTTCACCTCTCCATAATCGGTCGATGAAATTTCCGATCGCTCCGCCAAGCAATAACATCAAGCTGACACCAAGAAGCCGATCTTTTTTCCCTTCTGTATGAAAAAAATAAATAATAGCTACGACAACGACAATGGTTACGATATAAAATAGCCACATTTTCCCTTCCAGCATCCCCCACGCTGCACCTCGGTTACGGTGCGAAAGGAAGCCAAAATAAGGATCCCATATAGATATTTGTTCGCCGAGCTCCATATTCTTCACTACTAGCCACTTCGTCAATTGGTCCAATCCTATGACCAGGGCAGCGATTGCATAATAAACGATCACTTCGTCTACCTCCGTCCAGCAAATGTCTTATTCATTTTACCACAAAACCTGCTTAATTTACTCTTATCAATTTTCATTGATCAAAAGCAAAAGCCATCGTCATCCTTGAGTAGATGATGATGGCTTTTGCATCAAGATTGCTTACGCATAGTTCTCTTTCACAACGGATGCGCATCGTGCACATAATGCCGGGTGAGTTGTATCTTCTCCTACAGTTGTAGAGATGGTCCAGCAACGTTCACATTTCTCGCCTTCCGCCGGTTCGACTAGTACAGTTGCACGGTCTAGTTTCAGGGCATTCGGAAGCTCAGTATTTTTGCTTTCTTCAAAAGTGGAGACAATAAAGAACTGAGCGAAGTCAATATCGCTTGCTTGAAGAAGACCTTGTTGATCTTCTGGAAGTACGACGGTGACTTTTGCTTCGAGTGATTTACCGATGACTTTTGCATTTCGCGCTTCTTCCAACGCTTTCAATACATCATCACGGATAGCCATCAAATGATCAAAGCGCTCGCGCAGTTTATCTGCTACCTCGCCTTTTTCATCTGCTTCTGGCATATCTGTCAATTGTACACTGTCCGCTTCCTTCACATTCAAGTAGTTCCACATTTCATCTGCTGTATGCGGTAAGATCGGCGTGATTAGTTTGACTAATGTGATCAACGTATCATACATAACCGTTTGCATAGCGCGGCGATGCGGGTGGTTGACTCCTTCGATATACACGACATCTTTTGCGATATCCAAGTAGAAAGAACTTAAGACGCCTGTGCAGAAATTATTAACCGCATGATAAACACCTGCAAATTCATAGTGATCATATGCAGTACGTACCTCTTTGATCAAGTCTTGAAGCTTCACATAGACATACTGATCAACTGGGAGCATTTCTTCAAATGATACACGGTCTGCTGACGGATCAAAATCGGCTACGTTACCATGCAAGAAACGAATTGTATTACGAATCTTACGGTATACTTCCGAAACTTGCTTAAAGTTGGAATCAGATACTCGAACGTCCGCCGTATAGTCAACAGATGAAACCCATAGACGCACAATGTCAGCGCCCAATTGGTTGATGACTTTCGCCGGCACAATGACATTGCCAAGAGACTTACTCATTTTACGGCCATCTTTATCCAGCGTGAAACCGTGGCTTAAAAGGCCTTTATATGGTGCGATACCATTAATCGCAACGCTTGTTGTCAATGACGAGTTGAACCATCCGCGATACTGGTCAGAACCTTCCAGATACAGATCAGCTGGATAGACAAGGTCGTCACGCTCTTCTAGCACGCCTTGATGCGTCGTCCCAGAATCAAACCAAACGTCCATGATATCCGTTTCTTTTGTAAACTCACCGTTTGGACTTCCTTCATGAGTGAAGCCTTCAGGCAATAATTCTTTTGCTGTACGTTCAAACCAAACATTGGAACCGTGCTCCCGGAATAATTTAGCCACATGGCTGATCGTTTCGTCCGTTAAAATGGCATCTCCATTTTCCGCATAAAACACAGGAATCGGAACCCCCCACACACGTTGACGAGAAATACACCAATCTCCACGGTCACGAACCATGTTAAATAGACGCGTTTCACCCCAAGATGGAGTAAACTTCGTATTTCGGATCGCTTCCAGCAAGTCACTTCTAAACAATTCGATCGAAGCAAACCATTGAGCTGTTGCACGGAAAATAACCGGCTTTTTCGTCCGCCAGTCATGCGGATACGAGTGTGTGATAAAGGAAAGCTTTTTAAGCGCGCCTACTTCTTCCAACTTCTCTGTTACAGCTTTATTCGCATCCTCATAGAACATACCTGCAAAATAAGGTGCTTCTTCTGTCATCACACCGCGGTCATTAATTGGAGATAACGCGTCGATGCCATAAGATTTGGACACATAGAAGTCGTCTTCCCCGTGACCAGGCGCTGTGTGGACACAGCCTGTTCCTGCATCTGCTGTTACGTGCTCCCCAAGCATGATAAGTGAGTCGCGATCATAGAATGGATGCTTCGCAACGATACGATCAAGATCCGCACCTGGCAATTCTTGCTCTATTGAGTAGTTTTCCCACTCTAACTCTTTCGCCAAAAACTCCACTAGCTCTTTCGCCACAACGAGTTTTTCACCATTAACATTCACTACTGCATAAGTGAATGCTGGATGAACCGAAATACCAAGGTTTGCTGGAATCGTCCAAGGCGTTGTCGTCCAGATTAGGAATTTTACATCTTCTGCAAGTACACCTTTGCCGTCACGGACTGGGAAGCTGACGTAAATAGATGGTGATTTCTTATCCTTATATTCGATTTCGGCTTCCGCTAGAGCAGATTCACTTGAAGGGGACCAATAAACAGGTTTTAACCCTTTATAGATATACCCTTTTTTCGCCATTTCACCGAATACTTGAATTTGACGAGATTCAAATTCAGGTTTTAACGTAATATATGGATTTTCCCAATCACCACGTACACCTAAACGCTTAAATTGTGTGCGTTGATTATTGATTTGCTCATACGCATAGTCTTCACACATTTTACGGAATTCCGCAACGCTCATTTTTTTACGGTCCACGCCTTTGTTGACAAGGGCCTGCTCAATCGGCAAGCCATGTGTATCCCAGCCTGGTACATATGGAGCATGGAATCCTGACATCGACTTATATCGAACGATAATATCTTTTAAAACTTTATTGAGGGCATGCCCCATGTGTAGATCTCCATTCGCATACGGCGGTCCGTCATGCAGAACAAAAAACGGTCTGCCCGCTGTACGTTCCTGGACTTTTTGATAAATATTCTCTTCATCCCACTTCTCTTGCATTTTCGGTTCGTTATTCGGTAAATTTCCACGCATCGGAAACTCCGTTTTCGGCATAAGCAATGTATCTTTGTATTCCATTCCGATTCCTCCTCCATAAAATTACGTCCAAAGTATCATTAATTGCTTTCGGAAATTAAAAAAATCCCCATCCCAAAAAGGGACGAGGATATTCTCGCGGTACCACCCTACTTGCAATCGTACAATACAATTGCCGCTTAGACACTTAGTAACGGCAGTGTGACCGGGATCATGTACATATCCATAATCCAGCTCAAGAGTGATTTTCTTCTCAGCTTCTCCACCAGGCTTCCACCACCCCCGGCTCGCTATCGGCAAAGTCTGAAAGTACTCTCTCTTTCATCGCTTCTTCTTTAACTAATTAGTGTAAGTATAGGAATGTCGATTTGAATTGTCAAGCTTCTTATTATTCCTCGTCAGAAGCACTTTCCAGGCTCGATGTATCTAGTTCATACTTAAGCAATTGATCCCAATCATCCATCTGAATCAAATCAAGCTGCGCTTCCACCATCATTTTAAAACGGCTTCTGAAGACTTTCGACTGTTTTTTCAAGTCTTCCACTTCCATTGCAATCTTTCTTGCTCGCGCCAATGCGTCATTAACAATGCGATCTGCATTTCTTTCTGATTCTTTAATAATTAATTTTGATTCCTGTATCGCATTTCTACGCACGTCCTCAGCTGCTTCTTGAGCTGTTAATATGGACTTTTGCAAAGTTTCTTCAATTGTATTGAAATGGGCAATTTTTGCTTCATTATTTATGATAACTTGTTGCAGCTCTTCATTTTTCTTCAAAACGTTCTCATAGTCTTTCATAATTTGCTCTAAAAACTCGTTGACCTCATCTTCATCAAAGCCACGAAATTTCGTACTGAATGCTTTGTTATGTATATCCGTAGGGGTTAAAGCCATGAAATGCTTTCTCCTTTCCGTCTGATCCATCTCGCTTTGATTCTTATAATTCTGTACTACTTGATTAAACACTATATTTCTGATTTTATCAAGGTTTTCTCTATCAGACTAATGCACCAATCACAACGCGGATCTTGTCTTTCCTCGTTCTTCCTTCTATACCGATTATTTTATAGCGTCCGAAGCCCCTGACAGACAGGATATCCTGTTCCTCTACTTCAAAAGCTTGCTGATCGATTATCGCCCAGTTCACTTTGACTTTCTCTCCTTTGATGAGAGAAGAGGCTTTGGCTCTTGAACATTTCGCCAATGAAGCAACCACTGTATCTAAACGGAGAGAACTGATAATGTGCATCTCTTCTGTCCACTCTTCCTGAACATCTATCACATCGTCTGCATTCAAAACAGGCTGTACGGAAACCTTCACCTTGCCGACTTGCGTGAAATTGACGTGGATGTATTCGGAAACCTCTGCTGTTACCGCAAATTGTACGGCTTCTTCCGTAATCCGTATATCGCCAAATCTGGAACGATCAATACCGAGAGATAATAATGAACCGAGAAGTTGTGAATGCTTCATGCTGACAAATTTCTGTGGATATTGAACTTGATACAAACTAATTTGAAAGTCATCCCCTGATGGCGTGTAGTAATCAGGATAAATCAAGACACGTTTGCGCTCGGCATCAGGAAAACCTCCTTCTGAAGCGATTACAAGATCAGAATTTCGGACAATGGATTCCGTAATAAATCGTTGCCGGGGATCCAAGAACTCCGTCAATTTAGGCGCATACGTATCCTCAACCTCTTTCACCCAGCTATTCACTTTTTCAATGAATGGTTGTTCTTCTTTTCGAAAATGCTGGAAAAATGATTCCATAGCAAACATTCTCCTTATGCAAAAAAATCCTCACCCCTGTGAGGATTTCCGTTGTGAAATTAAAACTCTTAGTTCAGACGAGTGCTCTGAAAAGTATTAAATAAATCTGCCCGATACCCCGGCCGATTAACTGTAATGCAAAAATTGCTGCGATTGGAGAAATATCAATCATTCCAAGTGGCGGAATGAACTTTCGGAAAAATCCTAGATAAGGTTCTGTGAGCTTACCTAAAATTTGACCAAATTTGGTTTCTCGCGTCGATGGTACCCAAGACATCAAAATATAAATCACCAATAGGATGGAATATACTTGGAGTGCTCCTGAGATTAGTAAATACGCATTGTTCAATAATACGATCATAATGACATGTACACCTCATTCAAAATTGTTCAAGCTTAATTTCCACAGAAGTTGTAGTCCTGGCAGATAGCAGAATCACAGTTACTCTGATATAAATTCTGTAATTGAGCCAGCTACTTCCACGTTCTCAGGTGCACAGAGAAATATATCCGTCCCTACCCGTTGAATATCTCCCCCAAGCGCATATACGGTACCGCTCAGAAAATCGATAATGCGGAAACCCTGATCTCGCTCAATTCGTTGCAAATTCACTACTACCGAACGCTTGTTTTTCAGATGCTCTGCGATATCCTGTGCTTCCGCATAAGCACGCGGCTCCACTAAAATCACTTTTGAAGACTTTTGGACACTTTGCAAACTGATAACCGGTGTAGTTGGAGTTGGTTCTATTGCTTGTTTTTTCACATTGTTTTTTTTCATTTCTTTACGGGCAGGCGGTTGATTGACCATTGGCTGTTTACTTTGAGGTTCATTAACAGTTTCCTCTTCTTCCAACCAAAACAATTTTTCAAATCGTTTCTTGAGGCTCATTCATCTTCCTCGCTTTCTGATCCGACTAATGCTGTGCCGATGCGTATGTGTGTTGCACCTTCTTCAATCGCGATTGTGAAGTCATTTGACATTCCCATCGATAACTTTGTACACGGAGCATAAGATAATTGTTTCGCGGCAATTTTATCACGCAATTCACGTAAAGAGCTAAACACATTGCGTATGGCGCATTCGTCATCAGTATTCGGAGCCATTGTCATCAAGCCGATCACATGTATGTTTTCAAAGGCTGCCAATTGTTCAATAAATGCTTCAACTTCCTCTGGTTCAATACCTGATTTAGACTCTTCGCCAGACACATTGACTTGTACAAAACAGTCCATGGGCTGTTCAGCCCGTTTATTCACTTCTTTCGCAAGGCTCATACGATCTACAGAATGCAGACAGTGAATAGTATGAATCAGCTCTTTAACTTTGCGAGTTTGTAAGTTCCCAATAAAATGCCAGTTCACTGGGTTTTGAATATTCTTTTGCTTTTCCAGCAGCCCTTCCAATCGGTTTTCACCTAAATCCTCCACTCCGATATCCACTAAGGCCTGCGCTCTTTTGGACGATACCGATTTGGTAACCGCGATTAAGGTGATATCCTCTGGATTTCGCTTTGCTTTCTCACATGCTTCGTTAATTTGCTGCTGTATAGTTGCTAACCTTTGTTCTACTAGTTTCACAATATCACTACTTTTCTTCTTCTTTACTTCATTGTATCAAGCGAGGCGTTGGATATCAACGATTAGTCATCAATTTGGGTGTTTCTTCTGGACAAGGATAATATCTTTGCCGATCGTCATGACGTCTTCATAGCCAACCTTCTGTACGCCTTTTGATTTGGCGTCTGAGAAAAATGAACGCTGTAATTCGCCGATGTGCAGTTTGGCGATTTTTCCACTTTCAATGTCGATGGTGGCGTCTTGTACGAATCCAAGAAAGGATCCTTTTTTCAGTTCGATGACTTCTTTCTTTTGTAAACTAGAAAAACGCATAACTCCGCCTCCTTATTTCATACTATGCTTAGTGTGTTTTATCGAGAACGTAAAAAGCTGTCACAATACCCGTTGGCATTGTGACAGCTGATATATTTCTTATGCTTCGTTGTATTCCCAACTTCAAAAATGCTTTTAAGATGTTCAATAAACCTTTTAGCTGTTTTTTTGTTCAATCCCCAGACGGATTTTATCCATTGCATGTTTTTCAATACGCGAGATTTGCGCCTGTGATATTCCAAGTTCTTTGGCTATTTCGGTTTGCGTCTGGCCTAAATAGAATCTCTTTGAAACAATAAGTTGTTGGCGTTCATTTAGCTCTTCTACACTTTCTTTTATGGAGACATAGGTCATCCAGCGTTCTTCTGAGACACGTTGATCTTGCAGCTGGTCCATCATGTAGATTGGATCTCCGCCATCGCTGTTCATCGGTTCGTGTAAAGACATCGGGTCTTGAATAGCATCAAGTGCGAAAAGAATATCTTCTTCCGGGATGCCCGTAATTTTTTCTAAATCTGAGATACGTGGTTCATGTTGGTGTTCATTAATATACTCTTCTTTTGCTTTTATGGCTTTATAGGCGATGTCACGCAAGGACCTGGATACACGAACAGCATGATGATCCCTTAGGTGCCGCTTGATTTCCCCGATGATCATCGGCACGGCATAAGTGGAAAATCGAACATTGTGCTTTAAATCAAAATTGTCAATGGCTTTCAACAAACCAATACAGCCTACTTGGAATAAATCGTCAGCCTGTTCACCACGATAGTTAAAACGCTGAACAAGACTAAGTACGAGCCGCAAATTCGCAAACACCAATTCATCTCTGGCAAATTCGTCGCCGCTTTGCAAACGAATGAATGTTTCTTTCATCACATCGCTTGTTAATAATGGCAGCTCGGACGTATTGATTCCACAAATTTCTACTCTTGTACGTACCATTGGCTTTTCCTCCGCATTCTATAGGTGAGTGTACAAAGTAGTTTGTCCTCAACACTTTAGAATATGCGGTTTAGAGAATCGCCAATTTCTACCGATACGTCCAATTAAGAAATGGGCTGGTTGAGCCGATCACGAAGCTCGGAAATGATTTTCTTCTCCAATCTTGAAATATAGGACTGTGAGATCCCTAATAAATCAGCCACTTCCTTCTGTGTCATTTCCATTGTGCCCATCAGTCCAAAGCGCTGTTCCATAATATATCGCTCTCTCTCATCAAGGCATTGAATCGCATCAATCATATATTGCCGTTCCAATTTCTTTTCAACATCATCCGTAATAATATCTTCATCTGTGCCCAGAATATCTGATAGCAGCAATTCATTCCCATCTGCGTCTGAATTCAATGGTTCATCGAATGATATCTCTGAGCGCATTCGGCTTGTCTTGCGTAAATGCATCAAAATTTCATTTTCAATACAGCGCGATGCGTACGTAGCGAGCTTAATATTTTTATCAGCTTTAAAAGTTTCGATTGCTTTTATAAGGCCAATTGTTCCAATGCTGATCAAATCTTCAATATTTGTATTGGTATTATCAAAACGTCTCGCAATATACACGACTAACCTTAAATTTTTCTCAATTAAAGTATCACGTGCGGCCGGATCGCCATTCATTAATGCTTGTATTGTTTTGGCTTCCTGTTCTTTGTCCAGTGGCTTAGGGAGGGATTCATGTCCTCCGATATAAAATGTCCCATTCTTTTTTCTAAAAAAGCCTGCGATAAAGGAAACCCATTTTTTCACTTCAATTAACATGTATCCGTTCTCCTTTCTTCTTTCATTACTTCCATTGCGCTGACTTGCAAAATTGCCGATGCGCCTTGTGGATATTGACGTTGCTCTTTCGTCAGAACAATATATCCTGAAGGTAATGGCTGTTCATCCACCAACCAGCTTTTGAATTTAATGCCAACAGTCCAAGATGCACCCTGTACAGTTTGCAGGCGGATAAGTCGTAGATCTTTTTGATACACAGAAGGAAATCCAGATAGATCAGGCGAATTGTCTGGTTTCCATTTTTCCAAAGCATTTGAAAAATCGGCAGGTAGCTGTTCTTTTACTGCCTGATATCCAATAAAATGTACAGGAGCTCCCGAAATCGGCTCAATACAATGATTGCCGGTGTCAATAAACACTTTTAACGGAATAGATTGTCCCCATAGTTGCACAACGGAATCCAGTGTATAACGAATTAAACTTGTGTTCTTACGTGTATCTAGCCATTTGATTTTCACAATATAAAGTGAGAGATAAGTTAGTCCGATTGCAATTAACAATAAGCTGTTGTTCTGCATGGTTGGGACGTTTGCATAGACGAGTGTCAGAAGTCCACCTGCAAAAAACGCAGCGATTAGGACCGCGAGGACGGAGCTTTTCCAACTGCTGAGCGTTTGTCCAAAGGCGATATATGTCATGCCCAAAAAAGTTACAATGATCGCTAGCACGGAGTATGGAAACAACGTAATAAAGAAGGCTCCGATAAACGAGGCACTCCATAGCCTCCTTCTGCTCGTCTGATGGTTTCCTACTTTATTCGTGAATGACAGGATGGCGTAGTTAAAGAGCATGTTGATTCCTATCATTAGTTCCCCATACATATGCCGGCCTCCTTAGGAATAGATTATCATGGACCTCCTAAAAAAAATGTCAGGACGCGGACGCTTTCCGGCAAAGCCTTCGACAAAGTTTGAAAGAGTTTGCTTGTGGGGTTAAATGCAAGACAGGACCAGGAACAGAGTAATTTCATCGAACACACTTCAGCGCTGGCGGATGGCTCCCGCGATGAGCCAGTCAGGAAGACCGCCTGTCTGTCTCGTCGCTACGCCTACCGCTTGTAAGGCGCCTTCGTTTAGCAAATGGAAGAAAAGGAAGCTCATTTTCTGCACAAGCTAGCACTAACAACAAAGTGGTTATTAGATTAAACACCCCACACATTATTTTAACCACACTAGCGAAGCCGCAACTGCGGGGTCGGCCGTTGCCGTGAGACGACTAGCGCTCTTTGCTAGTTGGCTCTTGGCAGAAGGCAATCCCCCAGCGGCGAAGCGATGACAATGTACAACCCTATATCCTTGCCTGAATCCACTGTAAGTCGAGCTACGAGACAACGTAATAGTACTTTTTTAAATACTATACTCAAGCACTTTACGCACTCTAGCGTAGCCGCAACTGCGGGGTAGGCCGTTGCCGTGAGACAACTAGCGCTCTTTGCTAGTTGGCTCATGGCAGAAGGCAATCCCCCAGCGGCGAAGCGGTGATAATGTACAAACCTGTATTTATTTCGGATATTCTAAAAAATCGAGCAACGTAACAACAAAAAGAGTAACTTCACTGAACCCACTTCGGCGCTTGCGGATGGCTCCCGCGTTTAGCATGTAGAAAAAAAGAAGTTCATTCTCTGCACAAGCTAGCACTAACAACAAAGAGGATATTAGATTAAACACCACACACATTATTTTAACCACACTAGCGTAGCCGCAACTGCGGGGTCGGCCGTTGCCAAGAGCCAACTAGCGCCCTTTGCTAGTTGGCTCTTGGCGGGAGGCAATCCCCCAGCGGCGAAGCGGTGTCAATGTACACCCCCACCTCTTGCCAGAACCCACTATCAGTCGAGCCACGGGACAAAACAAGCTTCTAAAATTGAATACATCGGATACAGGAGCATGCAAAATAAAAAAGCTTCCCACTAGAGAGCTTAGTCTCATGTGGAAAGCTTTGGTTTATAAATTATTTACGTCGTTGACGGTTGCGTAAGAACGTTGGGATGTCCAGTTGTTCTTCGTGTTGGTTCGTTTGTGGCTGTCTTGGCTCAGGTTGCTCGTAACGAGGCTCTTCACGTCTAGTTGGTGTAGGTGCCTGTTGTTGAACCGGCTTGCTTTCGCGTTGACGAATGCCGCTGCCAACTCCTGGGCCTCTGCCTGGACGTGGTGCTGTCAGGTGTTCTTCGTTAAAACCGGTTGCGATGACTGTGACGATGATTTCGTCCTTTAGGTTATCGTTGATGACGGAACCGAAGATCATGTTAACATCTTCATCGGATGCTGTCGCTACGATGTCTGCCGCTTCTTGTACTTCAAATAAACTTAGGTTAGAGCCGCCTGTAATATTCATCAGGACGCCTTTTGCACCATCGATGGACGTTTCAAGCAATGGACTGGAAATCGCTTTTTTGGCTGCTTCCGCTGCTCTGTTTTCTCCAGTGGACATGCCGATCCCCATCAAGGCAGAACCTTTATTTGACATGATCGTTTTGACATCTGCAAAGTCCAAGTTAATAAGTCCAGGAACCGCGATAAGATCGGAAATACCTTGAACCCCTTGACGCAATACATTGTCGGCTTCTCTGAACGCTTCAAGCATTGGTGTATTTTTATCGACGATTTCAAGCAATTTATCATTTGGAATAACGATTAATGTATCGACAGCTTCCTTCATGCCGGTAATTCCACCGATGGCTTGTGTCGATCTCTTTCTTCCTTCAAACGTGAATGGACGTGTCACGACACCGACCGTCAATGCACCTAGATCTTTAGCAATTTGAGCGATGACAGGTGCTGCACCCGTACCCGTACCTCCACCCATTCCCGCTGTAACAAATACCATATCTGCTCCGCGTAATGCTTCTTCAATTTGTTCTTTGCTTTCTTCTGCTGCCTTTTTCCCTACTTCAGGATTCGCACCAGCACCTAGACCCCTAGTCAATTTCTCCCCAATTTGCAACTTCACTTCAGCCGAAGAAAGTTTCAATGCTTGGGCGTCTGTGTTAACTGCAATAAATTCAACGCCTTGCACCCCGTGTTCAATCATTCGATTCACTGCGTTGTTCCCGCCGCCACCTACTCCAATAACTTTTATTACTGCTAATGCATCTACATTCGTCTCAAATTCAAGCATTGGTACTCCTCCTCTTCTTTATCTGCAATTCCCGTCTACACTATTTCTTATTCAAAGAAATTATCAAACATCTTCTTGGCTTTTTTCATGAAGCCTTCGCCTTTTTCTTTTTTCGGTCTGACCAATTTGGTGTTTTGTTCAGCTGGCTCATAAACCGCTTCATCCGCTTGAGACAGACTAGCCTGTCCTTCTTCATGACCAAAGAAAACATCTTCCATGTATGCATAGCGGATTAAGCCAACTGCAGTGGAATACATCGGTTCTCTTACACCTATATATTCTGGCGTATACAGACGAACTCTTGTCTTGAAAATTTCACGCGCTAATTGTAAAACACCATCCAATTTAGCCGTGCCGCCGGTAATGACGATTCCGCCAGGCAAGTCATGTATTCCAGCTTCATATAAATCTTCTAATATCAAATCAAATAATTCTTCTAAACGTGAACCGATGATTTCAGAAATATAACGCTGGCTGTACTGATCCTTGGAGTCTGCCCCAATTACCGGCACTTCAAATAATTCATCATCTGAAGCATCATCATAAAAGGCATGTCCGTGTTGATGCTTAATCATTCTGGCTTGTTCAGTCGGTGTCTTTAAAACAATCGACAAATCTTTCGTAATATGATCTCCGCCGATCGGCAACACAGACGTTTTGACCAAACGATTTTCTGCAAATACGGATATCGTAGTGGAACCGCCGCCAATATCGATAAAGGCTGTTCCATGATTCATTTCGTCTTCCGACAATGCGAAGGTACCTGCTGCTAAAGGTTGCAAATAAATCTCACGTATTTGCAATCCCGCCCGTTCCACACATCGTAAAATGTTATGTACTAGAGTTTTGGACGTCGTAATTAACGTTGCGTCCATTTCCAATCTAACCCCCATCATACCACGAGGATCAGTAATTTCATCATAATCGTCTACAATAAATTGTTTAGGGACAAGATTGACGATCTCTCTTTCAGGCGGCACATTCATCACTTGAGAAGATTTCATGACGCGTTCTAAATCATCATCAGTGATTTCACGGTTCTCTGAATTGACTGCCACTACTCCCTTGACATCTTGAAGTTGCACGCCATTTGCCGGGATTCCGAGAACAACGTCTTCTATTTTCAAGCCCGTCATGCGCTCCGCCTGTTCAATTGCTTTTCGAATTGATTGAACCGTTGCATCGATATCAATAATTGTACCTTTTCGAATGCCTGCTGATTGAACATTTCCCACACCGATTACATGCAGGGAGTTATGATCCATTTCTCCGATCAACACTTTAATAGTGGATGATCCTATATCAAGTGATACATAATTATATGATTGACTCAATTATTGACACCTCCTAAAGGCAACTATTAACTTACATTCTATTGTATTTTGACTACTTTGTCTAAATATTTTCAGCACCCTCTTCTGTAAATGTTTTACGTCAGACATTCGTACTGGAATTTTGTTTCCTCGATGTCCACTTTGCCAGCAAAATTCTACGGATTACAGCTATGTTTTGGAACAACCTAACACCAAAGGCAAAGACTGCTGCAAGATAAAGGTCTAAGCCTAAATGCACGCCAATAAATGCCAAAGCTGCTGCAAGGAGAATATTAAAGAAGAACCCCGAAACGAATACTCTGTCGTCATATACTTGCTGAAGATGAGCGCGAATTCCGCCAAACAGTGTATCAAATGCGGCCAAAATCGCGATGGATAAATAATTATTATAGACTTGCGGGATTTGAATATCCGAGAGCAAACCAAGTGAAACGCCAAGGAGCAGCCCAAGCAGTGGTAGCCACATATTGTCATTCCTCCTTCGTTTGTTCTTTTAAAAATTGATTTTCGAAACCACCCGTCCAGCTTTGTAACGTTATATGATCTACCGGCTTACTGATGGTGAGGATAAGGTTATCCAAATAAAATTCGTCTTGTATCGCAGAAGAAAGCAAATGATTGTAGAGTTTCTTACTATCCTCAATTGTCGGCGATACGACTTTGATTTTGAATGGCGGTGTAGAAACATTTTCCCCATTAACGGTTAACTTTCCATTAATATCTCGGATCCAACTAAGTGTTGTGAAACGTTTCTCATCAATTTCCAATTCATTACCTTTATATTGATTCACCACATTGATAAACCGGGTTAGAAGCTCAGATGATAAAGGCTCCACTTCATAACCGAACGCGATACTTTCAGGAGATGGTGCTACTTCTATTACAAAGCCTGGACCCGTGGTCGGCATAAAACCCGCTTGTTTGTACAATTTATCCAATGTATTCTGCAAAGCTTCAGCTGTTTTTTCATTCGTTAATTCTGTATAGGAAGCAAGCGTTTGATCCACTTCCCGTATCTCACCTAATAACTCGGAATGAATTTTCTTTTCTTTGGCCAATTCATTACGGATGGCCCACATATCTCTTGTATCTCGGGTAGATGGTGTGTTCATGGAATTGTATTGCAAAGCTAGCATGAAGCCGACAATGCATAAAATTAATGTGAACTTCCAGTTTACTTTCCCACTCACTCTAACCCCCCTCTACCTCTTGATCTTTGTTCAGCTGGCGTTTGAACACCCTCTGAACAGGAAATAAAACCGCATTCATTCCACAACCTAAGAGAAGTGAGAGTCTTCTACTGCATAAAGATTAGGCTTTATCACGGATTGCTGGTAGTTGAATTTCTTTTATTTCCTCTGTTGTGACAACGATATTATCTCTCAGCAGTCCGTCTATTACCCCTCCTTTCAAATGCAAAGCAGGAGACAGCACTTTCGGGTCGCCAATTGCTTCGATTGTAAAGGGGGCTGGAAATGTCCGGCCATCAATCATAATAACAGGGCCTGTACATTTTATGTACGAATTGGAATTGACTCGCTGCCCGTTAATTGCCACGCCTTGAGCACCCGCTATCTTCAGCTCGTTGACCACACGTAATACGTGGCTTTCATGGACAATATAGTCGTTCGGATTTTGTATAGATGGATCATAATCCGAATCTTCCATTGTTACCTTGATGCCTGTACCTTTGGCAGGAATCACACCTAATAGTAAACGTAAATCTTGCGCTTTATCCACCAGCACTGCATGATCTTTCTGCTTGCTGGAAAAATCTTGTTCGAATTCATGCACTTTTTTTTGCTTACTTAATAATTCGTCGGTTAATTCTTTATTTCGTTCTTGCTGCCCAATTAACTCTTCTCTATATTGCTCTTCCTGCAAAAAAAGTTCGGATTGTACTTCATCCAACTCTTTATGATTGCTGCCGATCGTTCGATAGGAGAAAGCAAGAATGAAGCCGAGCACAAGGAAGACGACAGAGTATAGCAACTGCTTTCCTCTTTTTTTACTCGATTGTTTCGGTTTCTTCTCCATCTTCCTCCCCCTGTCCCAGTTCGGCATAATAGTCAGTAAACGTTTTAAAGAACACACCGATTTCTATGTCCAGTACACCTTTTTCTTCTTTAGGCAACTGTGCAATAATTTCAGGATAATAGGACATTTTTTCAGCAAAGCTCATGATCGCCGCGTGCACCTCATATCCATCGTTCATGAATACCCGGATTTTATCTTCCTCAATATATTGAAGTTCTGAAATCAACTCAAAGACAGAGTTGTCCATCTTCTGAAGCTGCTGAATCGTCTGTTCAATCACATCCGGCTCAGTGAACCCCGAAAGAATAGGTGCATGCAAGAGCGAATCTGCCTCATTCGCTTCAATGCGATCCCCATTCACCAGCAATAAATCATACCGTGCTTTATCTTCTATATACGCTATCGGTTCCCATTCAGTAATCGTAATCTTGACGTTGTTGAGGAACTTTCTGGACACCGTGACTTCTTTTACACCTGTGATTTTCAATAATCTCTTTTCGATGTCCTCTGTATGGAACCCCCACAATGATTGACCGGTAAACAACCCGCTCTGATTTTTGTAGAAAGCCCCATCAGATAACTTCGTATCATTGATGGTTATATCTTTAACATCACTTAATGGAGATTGAAAATACAGCAATGAAAGGAGAACAATTAAGAATAAAGAAACGAGTAGAATAAATTTTTTATTCGTCTTCCTCCTGCGCTTCTTACGCATTGATGGGATTCGTTCTTCAATATCGATTACTTTATCCATACGCTGTTCTCCTTTCAGCCCATCCTTTTGCCTTTTGAAAAGTGTAATATCGTTCCAACCGCCAGCCAGGTTGTCAATAGCGATGAACCGCCATAACTAATGAAAGGTAATGTAACCCCTGTAACGGGCAGTAACCCCGAAACGACACCCATATTTAAAAATGTTTGGAAGATAATCATGGACACCATACCGGATACGACCAAAAACGAATTCCAATCACGCAGCCGAATGGCGATACCAAATGTCGATGCCAACAATAATATAAAAAGCAAAATGATAGATGCTGCGCCGATAAAACCGATTTCTTCCGCAATGATCGAAAAGATGAAGTCATTTTGAGGTTCTGGTAAGTATAAGAACTTCTGACGACTATTTCCAAGTCCATGTCCGAACAATCCGCCTGGTGCTATGGCAAACAAGGATTGAATTCCTTGAAAACCTGTTCCTAACGGGTCATTCCATGGATCGATATACGATTTTATTCGATCTAATCGGTAAGGTGCCGCTAAAATCAGCCCGATAAATGCAGTCACTCCCGAAACAAAAAGAAAAATAAAGAAAGAGAGTGGGTAGCCCGCTAAGAAAAGAATCACAAAAGCAGAAACGATCATTATGACGGCAGAACCTAAATCAGGTTGCATCATAATTAAAGTAGCCGGCAATAAAATGAGTGCGAAATCTTGCCATTGCCAAGATTTCTTCTTATTCCGCTTCATACTGCTGGCCAATTTTCCAAGCAAGGCAACCTTCACAAACTCGGCGGGCTGCAAACTGATCGGTCCGAGTGCTATCCAACTTTGAGAGCCGTTTCGCACAACTCCAATGCCAGGAATTAAAACTGCTACTAACATCAAGATCGAACCCACATAAAAATATGTCCAAAATTTTGGATGTGAAGTCAATGGGCTTCTATATAATGCATAGGCGATACTTAAAGAAACAGCCATATAAATCGCTTGCTTGACGATGAATGGAGAGGAATCCTGATAATGCACTTCTCCCCAATAAGAACCCGCCGATTGGACAAACACGAGCCCAATCACCGACAGCAACAAAGCAGATGTCAAAAAGACTGCACGATATGTTCTTTCCAGCGTTCGCATCCTTCCGCAAATTAATCAGTCGCTTTTCAATTATACGCTCCTACTATTACAACTCATTTACAATTTCATTACCGCTTGAATAAATTGATCTCCTCGGATTTCAAAGTTTGGATATTGATCCCAACTGGCACAACTTGGCGATAATAAAATGACATCATCTTCTGCACTTGATTCATAAGCAATTTGCACAGCATCTGGCATAGTAGAAGCGATGAACGTTTGTGGGACACCGCACGACGTTGCGAATTCGGTAAAACGCTGAGCAGTCTCCCCTATCGCAACTACAACACGCACATTGCCCATATAGGGACGCAATTCCTCAAAGGAATGTCCTCGCTCCAAGCCCCCCGCTATTAAGACAATCGGTGTGCGGAATGAGGATAAGGCGCTTTTCGTGGCCAAAGTGTTCGTTGCTTTTGAATCATTATAAATGGTGCGGCCTTTCAGCTCCCTGACATATTGCATCCTGTGACGGACACCCGTAAACGAACTCAAGACATTTTCAATAGCCGACTTTTCACATCCTGAGAGAATTGCAGCCGCAGTTGCCGCCAAGATATTTTCCAGATTATGACGTCCTGGCAATTTGATAATTCTTGTTTCAATAAATGGCTCTCCCAACCAATAAATCCATTCTTCATCGGCCGAAATACCAGTAGTTTTTTTCCCTTCCACAGAAAATGGAACTTTTTGAGAAGACAAAGATTCAACGGATCGGCTCACAACCTCTTGATCATCATTGTAAATCAGGAAATCATCCATTGTTTGATTTCGAGCAACCTGTAACTTGGCTTCCAAATATTCGTCGATCGAACCGTGATAATCTAAATGAGCTTCGTACAAATTAGTAAAAATGGCGATTCGAGGCTTAAAATTCTCAGTGCCTGCTAATTGAAATGAGGAAGCTTCTAATACCATAACTTCATCCGACTTTGCTTCTTCCGCTACCGTACAAGCAACCGTTCCGATGTTACCGGCGATAAGCGGTTTTTTCTTGCCTATATTCAGCATGTGGTAAAGCAGAGTCGTCGTTGTCGTTTTACCGTTTGAACCGGTAATCGCAATGATTGGTGCCTCACTAATTATTCCAGCCAATTCGATTTCGGTCCAAATTGTACTATTTGCAGCAACTGCTTTCGCAATCAATGGATTACTATACGGAATCCCTGGACTTTTCACGATAAAGTCAAAATCCCGTTTCAATAAATCACTTGGATGACCGCCGCCAATTACTTCAACACCTTGCGCTTGAAGTTCAGCGGCTTCCTCATTCCCCTCAAGCGGCTTGGCGTCATTAACCACTACCTCCGCTCCAAGACGTCGCAGTAAACCTGCAGTTGCGAGACCGCTTTTAGCCAAACCAACAACCAACACTCTTTTCCCTATGAATTGCTCTATATTTTTCATCTACATGACCTCCAAAAAGACCGGTACGAGAGCAGCCAATAATGCCACTCCCCAAAATACAACGACGACTTTCCATTCAGACCATCCTGATAATTCAAAATGGTGATGAATCGGACTCATTTTGAAAACACGCTTTCCTGTCAACTTAAAACTGATAACTTGAATGATGACAGACAAGGTTTCAACAACGAAAACTATACCGATCACGAGCAATAGTAATTCTTGTTTGATCAGCACGGACATCATGGCAAGTACCCCGCCAAGCGCCAATGAACCTGTGTCTCCCATGAACACTTTAGCCGGCTTAATATTAAACAATAAAAATCCTAGCATCGCACCCGCCACAACAAACGCAAACAATGCAATGTCATTTTGCTCGTAAACTAAAGCAAACACACCAAACGTTGCAAATGCAATCGTCGATGTTCCGCCAACGAGACCATCCAGTCCATCTGTCAAATTGACGGCATTGGAAAAGCCGACTAGCCAAAAAATAAGAAACGCCACATAAAATACGCCTAGATCCAACCCGATCGTAGTGAACGGTATGGTGACTGTTGTTTCGAATGGCCCTAACTTCAACAAGAAAAAAGCGACGATCGCAATTACGATCTGTCCTATTAACTTCTGCAGCGATGTCAATCCTAAGTTTCTTTTCGCTATGATGATAATGAAGTCATCCAAAAAGCCAATGAACCCAAAACCGAGCAGCACAATTAGCAATACAATTGTATGAGTTGTCAGCGAATCATTTATGTAAGATAGAGCAAGTGTTGAAATTGTAATGGAAATTAGGAAGATAAGTCCCCCCATTGTAGGGGTACCGGCTTTTTTCATATGCGCCTGTGGACCTTCCTCCCTAATGCTTTGGCCAAATTTCAGCCTTCTGAGTAATGGGATGATGATCACCCCGACAATTGCTGAAACAAAGAATGCTACAGCAATTGTCGTGACTGTCGTACCGAGTGTCATGATAGGTTCTCCTTCTAATTTACAGCAGATACATATTGGTTCTGCTGTTTTTGTTATTCTGTGTACAGATGAATCGTATCCTCCACGGTCATTAATGTATTCGGAGCCGGCAATTGACGAATGACTTTTTTGCCTTTGCCGTGCCATTCCATTTTGAACGTGTACTGTTGGGCAAGCAATTCTTTTTCACTCATGCCCAGTAGATCAGGCGCGCGAAACGTAACAGCATCCCCCCATCTGTACTCTTTTTCGAGCTGGTCTTTCCTTCTTTCGATCTTCGCAATCGGTGCCACTTCTTCTATGATCCGCCCGACAATAGGTGCGGCAATAACACCACCGAATTGAACCGAGTTTTTCGGGCTATCCACTGCTACGTATACGAGTAGTTCAGGGTCATCCGCCGGCGCGAAACCAATGAATGAAACAATATAATCACCATCTTTATATCGACCATCAACTACTTTTTGAGCCGTTCCGGTTTTGCCGCCAATTCGTAAACCATCCGCAAATGCATTGCGTCCGGAACCATTAGCAACGACAGATTCGAGTGCATGTCGGACCTGCGCAGAAGTCTCTTCACTGATTACTTTTCTTTTCAGTTCTGGTTCGAACTTTTTCAATGTCTTCCCTTCGGAATCTTTTATTTCTTTCACGATATATGGTTTGAAAAGATTTCCTCCGTTAATAGCAGCGGCTACTGCTTGAACCTGCTGTATCGGTGTAACGGAAATTCCTTGTCCGAAAGATGTTGTTGCTTGTTCAACAGGACCAAATTTTTCTTTGGAGAACAATATCCCTTTCGCCTCACCTGCGATTCCAGAATCCGTCGTTTCACCAAATCCGAATGACCGGATATATCGATCCAGCTTTTCACTTCCTAAGCGCTGCCCCATCGTGATGAAACCTGGGTTACACGAGTTTTCCACGACTTCAAGAAACGTTTGGTCTTTATGTCCTTCTCGCTTCCAGCAACGTAAGCGAGCATTCGCGACCATCGTGTAGCCTGGATCATAAAAACTTTCATTTTCCAAATCAATGACTTTTTCTTCAAGACTGGCGGCTAAAGTGACGATTTTAAAGGTAGAGCCAGGTTCATATGTCATCCAAACCGGTAAATTGCGATTATAGATTGTCGAATCCGTCGATTGATAATTTTTGGGGTCGTAGCCAGGGACGGATGCGAGAGATAGCAATTCCCCTGTCTTAGGATTCATGATAATCGCCAACGCTTGCGTAGCTTCATACTTCTCCATCGCTTGGATCAGTTCACGCTCCACGATTTGTTGCATTTTCAAATCAATGGTCAGTTCTAGAGATGATCCTTCTTTCCCATGTTCAAAACCATCTTCGACATGTGGCAACGGAATTCCTTTCGCATCTGTAAACAGTCTAATTTTATCACCAACACCGCTCAGAATCTCATCATACGCATACTCAATTCCTGCCAATCCTTTACTGTCATACCCAGTAAATCCAATTAACCTAGCCAGCAAGTCGTCATATGGGTAATGACGAACAAAATCCACACCTACATACAAGCCTTGTACTTGAAGTTTCGTTATTTCATCTGCTTGTTGTTTCGATATGTTCTTTGCCTCTGGCGCCAGTTTTACCATGTATTCCTTTTTCTTCATTTTCTCTTCCAATACTTCTGGAGGTAAATCAAGAATTTTGGCGATATCAGGTATCGAACTGGAGATATCTGGATTTTGAGAGGGCATAAAATATAGGGTAGGCGCTAATTTATTACCCACCAACAGGTCGCCATTGCGATCCATAATGTCACCTCGCATGGCGCCAAAAGGAATTTCCCGATCCCAGTTTTCTTTTGCTCGTTCTTTTAACCATTCGTGCTTAATGATTTGCACGTGAAATAATTTGCCCACAACTAGCAGCATACTGATAAAGAAAATGATAAAGGCTGCTCGTAAACGTTTCTTCGACTGCATATCAATGAAAGACCGCAATGACTCACTACCTTTTGTTTTTCTACTAAGGTATGTCACTGGAATGCGCCCTATTCATTAGCCGCCCATGATTACTTCCTCTTCTTCTTGCTCTTTAGACTTCTTATCGTTATATTGTTCTTCAGGTGTACGCAACTCAATGACAATTGGGTCATCGGCGCTTACTTTCGTCCCCTTGGTTACACTTTGACCAACTACATACCCTTCACCGTTTATCCGTATATCCAGATTGGAAAGATGTTTGAACGACAGCACTGTTTTTTTAGACCAGCCTTGGAAATCTGGGAGAGTTGTTTTTCCAGAAGTTTTCAAGAGAACAACTGAGTTCTCCGTAAATTTCGTTCCCGCCGCTGGGATTTGTTCTGTCACTTTTCCGCCTTCACCTATAGTGATCGGCTTAAAGCCCTCCTGCTGCGCAAGTCCTGCAACTGTCTTGGCATCTTTCCCCACATAATTACCGACTTTCTTGACTGGTATTTCCGCTTCATTTTCCGGAGCGATGTTTAAATACTTTAAACTATTTTCCATAATCGGGTTGAACACTTTCGATACAGGATCGGAACCAAATTCTCCAGCCTTTAATTTTGGCTGTTGTACTGTCACATAAATCAATAGTTGCGGATCATCTATTGGTGCCATTCCAAGGAATGAATACAGATAGTTGCCAAAGCCGGACATATATCCCGGACCTTTCTTTCTAGGAATTTCAGCTGTCCCTGTTTTCCCGCCTACTGCATAATTGGGCAGATTGTATTTTTGTGCGGTCCCTTTATCTGAAGTTACTGTAGTAGCCAATATTTCCCGCACTTTTTTCGCTGTTTCAGCAGATATTGGAGAGCCGCTTTGTTCCGGTTTATGATCCTCTAAAACTTTGTTCGTATTCGGGTCGATAATTTTATCAATGACATATGGTTTCATCATGACGCCGTTATTAGCAATAGCAGAAGCTGCCTGAATCATTTGCAACGGCGTAACAGTAGAACCTTGACCGTATGATGTGGTTAAGCGTTCTGCCGGATAATTATCGAGCACAACACCTTTTGCTTCGTTCGGCAAATCAATTCCGACACGTTTTCCAAAGCCGAAGTCATGAATGTATTCAATGAATTTTCGATCGCCTATTCTCTCAAGCAAATAGGCCATTCCTACGTTGGAAGATCGCTGAAGTCCTTCGAGGAAAGTGATCGTCCCCCAACCTGTGCCGTTGACGTCACGAATGATTCGGTCATAAATTTTGTAGGATCCCGATTTGAAGTATGCATTTGGATCCCATTTATTCTCTTCGACCGCAGCAGCCAATGTGAACATCTTCATCGGAGAACCAGGTTCGATTGTCTGTTCTACTGCATCGTTCAGCCAGTTTTCCGTCAATCCTTCCCTCGTCATCGGGTTAAATGTCGGTCGTTGGCTCATCGCTAGAATTTCACCTGTTTTCGGATCGGATACGACCACCAACATTTTCTGGGGTGCATATTCTTTTTCAACTTGGTCCATCGCTTCTTCTACAAAGTTTTCAATTGTTTTATCGATTGTTAGCTTGATTGTATGGCCGTCTTTAGGTGGCACCACTTTTTTATCGGTCGATGGCAAGATATATCCCCAGCTATCAGACTGGTAATTTACCTTTCCATCTTTTCCGGCCAATTGCTTATCATACGTCTTTTCCAACCCCATCTTGCCGACGGTTATAGCTTTCTTATCTTCGGTTTCTTCTTTTTGAGCAAAGCCTACTAGATAAGAAGCAAAACGGCCATTCGGATAAAATCGTTTCTTGCCTTCCACAAACAAAATTCCCGTCAAGCCTTTGCGTTCAAGCTCCTCATCCATCTTGAGAACTGTTTCACGTTTTAAATCCTTACCGGCTCGACCAAATTCAATTTGCCAAGTACCCTCTTTAGCATTTTTCATTTTCGCCAAGATTTCCTGCTCTTCAAGGGGTATATACTTCGCTAACACTTTTGCGGTTTCTTCATAATCAACCACATGATAATTTCTTTTACTATTTTTACTCGCAGCTTCACTTAATACTGCCACTACATGGTAGCTGAGTGTATCGGATGCAATCGGGTCATCATTTCGGTCTACGATAGACCCCCTATTCGCCTGCAAAACACTATGCTTTTCATATTGGTTCGCCGCGATTTTGGCTAGTTCTTTGCCGTCTACTTGGCCAGTCAGCTGAATAAAAAGAATTCTGCCGAATAATATGAAAAAGAGCCCTCCGAATACTACAAACATTAGAAAGGCTCCCCATTGAAAACGAAACTTCTTCATCGTCCCGGCACGACCTTTACATTGTTCTTGTTGAGGTTCAAGCCATTTTCTTGTGCTTTTTTCCAAATGCGCTCATACGTAGACTTATCGCTCACTTGGATGGACAATTCGGTATTCTGTTTTGTAGTTTCATCAATTTCTGAATTCAGCAATTGTACTTCTTTATTCACAGCATTTAAATCGGAATGCGTTTGTAGGAGCATCGAAGAAAGAAAGATCGTAAATGCTGCAGATAAAGCGAACAATATATTTTCGCCTTTAGAAAAACGTCTTTTGACACGGCGGACAACATGCTGTTGTTCTTTCGGTGTATGCTGTTCGACTTCCGGCGTATGTGGAGTGTATAGTTTCCGTTGTTCTAGTCCCATTTCTCGATTTCCCCTTTTCTACTTTTTCTCTGCAATCCGTAATTTTGCTGATCTAGCCCTTTTATTACGTTCGATTTCTTCATCTGTAGGAACGATGGGCTTTCTAGTAATCAGCTTAAAATCCGGGTCCATTCCCTCTGGTATTACAGGTAAATTAGGCGGCAGGTCTGGCATAGACGCTGCTTCCTTAAAGATATTTTTACATAAACGGTCTTCTAACGAATGAAATGTAATGACACTTATCCGGCCTTTTTCCCTCAGTACGGTTAATGCGTCTGTCAGCGACTGTTCTGCCGCTCCCAACTCATCATTCACTGCAATACGTATCGCTTGGAAGACTCGTTTAGCCGGATGTCCGCCTGTCCTTCTGGCTGCGGCTGGAATACCTGTTTTGATAAGCTCCGCCAATTCCCCTGTTGTGCGGATTGGTTCATTTTTTCGTGCTTCCTCAATTTTTCGGGCAATTTGCTTCGAAAACTTCTCTTCGCCATAGCGGAAAAAGATTCTCACCAAATCTTCATACGGCCATTCATTCACCACTTCATATGCCGTTAAGGGGGCTGAGGTGTCCATTCTCATATCGAGAGGTGCATCATGATGATAACTAAAACCTCTTTCGGGCGTGTCCAGCTGTGGTGATGAAACGCCGAGATCATACAAAATGCCGTCCACTTCAGTAATACCTAGATTTTCTAGTTCTTTTTTAAGTTCTTTAAAGTTTGCATGAACAAATTGCACTTGCGCTGCATATTTTTCTAATTTTTTCTTTGCTGCTTCAATAGCTGTCATATCTTGGTCAAAACAGATCAGCTGACCTTTCGGAGAAAGAAGCTTAACAATTTCTTCACTATGTCCTGCACCGCCAAGGGTACAATCCACATAGATACCGTCTTCTTTTACATTTAAGCCTTCGACGGCTTCATGCAATAAAACTGTTGTATGGTTAAACATAATTACAACGCCTGCTTTCAAAAATCAAAATCAATAAGGTTTTCTGCAATGTCGTTAAATGATTCCTCTGATTCCTCGTAGTACGCTTCCCAAAGTTCTGTAGACCAAATCTCGATTCGGCTTGATACGCCGATGACCATACAATCCTTTTCAATCTTAGCAAACTCCAGCAAGTTGGCAGGAATATTTACTCTACCTTGCTTATCAAGCCCTACTTCAGCGGCCCCTGAGAAGAAAAAACGAGTGAATGCTCGGGCATCTTTTTTCGTAACCGGCAACGCTTTCAACTTCTCTTCGAGTCGTTGCCATTCATCCAGTGGGTATCCGAATAGACAATTGTCTAGTCCGCGGGTCAAAATAAAGCCTTCTGCTAACTGTTCCCGAAATTTAGAAGGAACGATTAAACGGCCTTTCATATCAATCGTATGTTGATATTCCCCCATGAACATACCCTTCACCCCACTATATGAAATAATGTACCACATCCCCCCACTTTCCTCCACCCACTTGGCTATTTTTCTTTGCATAATTAATAAAATGTGTCAATAGTACTTCTTTAGTTATTGGTTTGCGCGTTTTCTCGCTATGTATTCATGTTTTTCCGCATGTTCTGCGAGTTTATTAATCAATTTCAGTTCAGCGTACATCCATTCAAAATTTTTCAAGCTCCGGTAAAAAGCTCTCCTGAAAGTCTGAAGCTCCTAAAGTGACTTTTGACCTACAACTTGTCAGTCACTGTCGATCTCTCCGTCGAAGGGGGAACCTTAACGAATTTTGGAAGACCATATTTTCTTATTGAGGTATATGATGTGTGCTGAATTAACTTACAGATAGGGTCATGAAATGTGCTATGGGAAAGGATGAAGTGTAACTTTGAAGAAGGTAGATGGATGGATGTGCAGATATCTTGCAATCAGCCAACCATTCAATTGGATAGACAGGTTTATGCCGTGCACTACAGTTTGTGCGGGTTGTAGTTTTATATCCGTATTATGTAGCATTTAGATAAACAAACAGGGCTAAGATAAAACTAATTTGTTCATAATGAAAGACAAACGATCGCAAAAAACACAATAAAGTTCGGGTTACTTAGCGTGCGGTTAGGATTTTCCCGCAGCGGAAATTCCATAGGCGGCTCCAAGTCTGCAATACTTTTGCATTAGAAAAAACCGAACGATTACAAAACTATGATCGAATGTTTTGTAATCGTTCGGTTTTTTAATCGTTTGGAACCCTTTTGTCCCAACCTCTGTTTGTCGAAATAATCACTTTGCTTTTAAGGTGATAATGATGCATGGTTTTTTTAAAAAAACCTAAAAATGAGCAAACCTCTAGTGGTCTTCTTTACTTTTTTCCGGTTTTTCACTCGCCTCTCTTTCTTTCTCTGTTGCTGAAGATTTTTTCTTAATATCATAATACTTTTCGGCTCCTAAACCACCTTCACTGATCATTTTTGATATTTCCTTTGTCCGCATCTCTTTATCCTTGTCTATTTTGATCTTAGTTCTGTCTTGATGTGTCATCTCTAATCCCTTCCTTTCTAGTTATTATTTATATTCTAACAAATCTTGAGTGAAAAATCAGTCGATTAGAGTTGCTAATAATAACTTCAAAGGATGTTTTATGAATTCACTAACAAACAGGCATGATTAAGAAGCCCAGCTAATTCTTGGAGAGTTAGCTGGGCATTTAAATATATAGGCACGCTATTAGTAGATCAGAGATAAACCAATTGGTGAGAACCATCGAATTGATAAGGCTGTTTCAGTAATTGATCGATGAATCCTTCCCCATATTGATTGATGAAAAAGTAAGGTGAATACAAGCGTTCCTGCAAAGAACCTTCCGAGAAGAGCTGTTCACTAAGCGTCTGGTAGCGCTCATATTGCACATGATGTTTCCGTAAGATGGACTGCTCTTTCGTCTTTTGAAGGTAATCAAATTGACTCTGATGGAACTGGAGATTTTTCTTCACTACAGGCAGCAGCCCTGGATCCGTTTTCAATAAATGGGATTGCATCTTCTCATACTGCAATTCGAGCAGTTTCTTTGACTCCTCAAGAAGTGAGTCGAACTGTTCATCCCGCTGCTCATTCATCCATCGTTCTTGGCGCCAAGGAAGTTGACCATCAAGTACTTCATTGATTGTTAAACCTGTCTGTTTCAAAGCTTCTTGCGTTTTTCTCGTAATTAATGTGATGGATAATCTTGGGACGATAACGGGCATACGGATCCCCAGCGTATGGAAAGCCTCACGCAATAATGACCAGTACGCAATTTCCCCCGGCCCTCCGACAAAAGCCAGAACCGGAAACACGAGATCCTGCATGAGTGGCCGTGTTGCCACATTATTGCTTAACAACCAAGGTTGCTCGGCTGCGATTTCATGCATCTCTTCCTCTGAAAAAGACAGACCCGTCTGCTCATTAACGAATTTCCCCGCTTTTCTTTTCAGCAGCACACGGCCTGTTTCATGCACGTAAAACAGGTTCGCATCCTGCGCTTCGGATTCGATCGGCTTTTTATGACCCATGGCATGCAGGTCCTGCTCTGCCGAATAAATGGTTGAAGCCATTTTATCCGCATTCTCAATCATTTGCGAGAAGTACTTTGACTCCAACTGACGAAGCGGTTTGTAGGCAGCATCAAGAAATAACAAACCATGCTGAGTGAACAACTCGTTCATTAGCGAAGTAAAGAATCCGGTATACGTCTGCTGTTCCTCCACAGTTCGCAGTACGTTCTCCAATAAATCATGCGTGTAAGCTGTTTCTCCATAGCTTTTGAAGATTTTTTTGATAAACGCAGTCAGTTCTTTCTGGTCATACACGGTATCTGAAGCCATGGTTTTCAGCACGGTCGGCTGTTTGAATTGCCGCTTCACCGCCTTCCCTAGGTTCGCGGTATATGTATGATTGATTTCATTAATATCATGATCTTCTCCTGCAATCCAAAAAACGGGCACAACAGGTTTCTGAAGAAGTTCTCTTTGCTGACGAGCCATTAAAATGACCGAAACCGCTTTATGTACAGAATATAAAGGTCCTGTTAAAATCCCTGCCTGCTGACCGCCGATCACTACGAATGCGTCTGAAGAAAGCTCTTTAATATGCTGCGCTGCCAGCGGGGAAATTCCGTGCGGCTGCATATATTGTTCGATCACAGCTGCAAGCTCGGCCCTTTGGAAAGAACGTTGCATCAGCTCCTGTGCTCTGGCTTCATATCCAGCAGCCGACAGTTCATAATCGAAAAATCTATGAGAAAATTGAGGATCATGTTGATAAGCTTCCATTAATTTGTTTTTTCTTGGCAATTCCATTGTGTCCAGTTCCATCTCATAAACTCCTTTATGTCAAATACTAACGCAAGTATATCATCTCACTCAGACAGGTTGAATAGATACGCCTGAAGAGATGTTGATCAATTGGCATATTGTATGATTTGCAATGCAATCCCTATCCCGAGCAAGAGAATATATACACATGTCAAAAGCAGAAAGTAGACTCGCCATGTCTTGCGGAGTACAAGAAACGTCCGAAATTCTTTCATCTGTAAACGCTCAACAATAGAAAATAAAATAGCCAAAATACAGACGGTTCCTGCTACATAGAACCCAAGCCACTGGTCCCAAATCGTATGTATGAGCACTGTCACTGAAACGCCTAAAAATGGTGTAGTCCAATCAACAGCAAAACCGAATCGTCTCGACGGCGATACGCCTATTTTTTTTGAAAGTATCAAACAGACGATTAATATGAGAAACGGAAATAACAAAAGTCCGCCAAGTATGTTTTGCAGCATTAGCTTTCTTCACTCCCATTAATACCGAGCAGCATCATTTCAAGATTTTTCAAGATTGGGGCGTGCCCTTTCCTTTGTTCAATTTTATGTAAAACTGCTGTAACAATCGTTTCAATCTCCATCGCATTTCCTTTTATTCGATCCACTAGCATAGAGGATTGATTATTGGCTGTCCTTTGACAGACCAATGCGATGTCCTCAAATGTCAACATATCTTCCATCTCCGGAAAATTGGTGAGTAATTCCTCGCACAGATGACGAAAAAGCTGATAGAAATGAAAGTTTTCCGTCAACTGTCCATTCCTCACTTGCAAGATCGCAGTCAGCGGATTAATCGCACAGTTGATCAACACTTTTCTGAGCAGCAATTTCTCGGCATTTTCTTGTATTTGTATAGGAAAACACTGTGGATCAATTTTTTCCAGCCACTTGATTGTCTGTTCATTTTTTTCATCCACGGCGATCGTGATCGGACCGATCCCATTATGAAGAACCGTTCGATCGTCCACTCTTCCTGCCCCGTGTTCTACTGTGGCGAAGGAAACATGGCCAAGTTCAAATTGATCGACGAGCGACAAATGACCAATACCATTTTGGATAAATAGCAAATCCGGCTGTCGCGGCAGGCTGCTGATAGCCGGCAATACCTCTTGCAATGCATCATATTTCACTGCAATAATCCATAAGGCGTCTAGCGGAAGATCTTCCATATTGGTCACGGCAGCCACTTCAAAACGGGTGCGCGCTTTAGAACCATCCAATCGAATCAAGCCTTGCTTCAGCTGGGTTGCCTGCGTTTCCCGCCGCACCCAAAATGTCACGTCTGCTTTATTTTGCGCCAAATAAGAGCCGATCAATAACCCTATGGAGCCTGCACCTACTACTACAAACCGCATATTTTTCCTCCTTGAAAAGAGAGACCCATCAAAGGCGCCTCTCTCGATTGACTCTATTATACAGGATAAACGGGATGTTTTCTCGGGGGACGAACGATTTCTTTCGTTTCATAATATGCAAACCTATCCGCTAGTACTTCTCGAAGTTTATGCGGCGCAACGATTTCATCGATGATCATTTCAGAAGCCATTTTATAAATATTGATTTCCTGTTTATATTCCTGCTGTTTTTCTTTAATGAATACAATTTTTTCTTTCGGGTCGGTGATCGCTTCGATTTTATTGGAATACACCGCGTTGACAGCCGCCTCAGGGCCCATGACAGCTATTTGGGCAGTCGGCAGCGCGATACAGACATCTGGCTCAAAGGCAGGACCTGCCATCGCGTATAAGCCTGCTCCGTACGCTTTACGTACTATCACAGAAATTTTGGGAACGGTTGCGGAGCTCATCGCCATGATGAGCTTGGCACCGTGGCGAATAATTCCTTGCCGCTCGACTTTCGTTCCGATCATAAAGCCAGGGACATCCGCTAAGAAAAGCAGCGGAATGGAGAATGCATCGCAAAGCGTGATGAACTTGGTCACTTTATCTGCCGAATCAACAAACAATACGCCGCCTTTTACTTTTGGCTGATTCGCGATAATTCCGACCGGACGACCGTCAAGCCGGGCGAGTGTCGTAATCACTTCCGCGGCAAACAGCTCTTTAATTTCAAACAAGCTATTTTCATCAACCAATCGATCGATCGCTTCATACATATCGAATGGTGCGTTTTGATTTTCAGGGATAATTTCTTCCAGTGAACGTCCTTCCTTTATTTCTCCAGGCTTCGCTGCCCTGGCAGGGGCTTCGTAATGTGCCGGGAAGTAGGATAGATATCTCCGGGCTTCAACGATCGCTTGTTCTTCACTTTCAACCAAGACATCCCCGCATCCACTGACTGAACAGTGCATGTGCGCGCCGCCCATCTCTTCAAGCGACACTTTTTCTCCGATGACCTTTTCTGCCATCCGAGGCGACCCTAAATACATCGACGCATTTCCCTCAACCATGATGACAATATCACAGAATGCGGGAATATACGCACCGCCAGCAGCCGATGGTCCAAATAAAATACACACTTGCGGAATCATACCCGATAGGCGAACTTGATTGTGAAAGATCCGTCCTGCCCCTCGGCGGTTCGGAAACATATCCAACTGGTCTGTAATCCTGGCGCCGGCAGAATCCACTAAATACAGCAGCGGAACCCGTAGTTTCTCAGCAGTTTCCTGAATGCGTATGATTTTTTCAACCGTCCGTGCTCCCCACGAACCTGCTTTTACAGTGGAGTCATTGGCCATGACACAGACTGTCTGCCCATTTATCTTACCTGTCGCTGTCACGACTCCGTCTGCTGGAAGGTCGACTGCTTCACAATTGGCAAACTTGCCATCTTCCGCATATTTCCCCTCATCAAACAGCAAGCGAAGGCGGTCTCTGACAAATAATTTTCCTTGCGATTCAAGTTTATTGTGATATTTTTCGGCTCCGCCAGTAAAGACTCGGTTGGCCTTTTCCTTCAATTTTGCATTATAAGCTGTCTCTGTCGAATTGTTTGTCAATAAACTCCCCACCTTCCGTCAAGATTGGATTGTCACCAACACATCATCTTCGTTTACAAAATCGCCTTCATTCCCGTTAATTGCGGTAACGGTGCCGTCAACTTCCGCTTCCAAAGGGATTTCCATTTTCATAGATTCCATGATCAAAACGACTTGTCCTCTCGTTACAACATCTCCCACTTTTATCTCAATCGAAAAAATCGTGCCTGCCATAGCAGCTTTCACTTCTTGCATACAATCACTCCTCGTATTCTATTTGTCGAGATGGTTGTTGCATAAGGCTTATTCCATTTAGTGTAACTTATTTATGAAATCGTTTACAAGTAAATAGATAGTGCCCCAACAGTGTATGTTTTTCGGTTGTCAAACTTTACTTATTTTTAGTCAAGAACCTTTGAACTGCCTCATGATGCGCGTCACTTTCCCAAAGCACAGAACAGACACGCGCTTCTTCTTGCATCGCTTCTCTCAAATTATTCGCCTGCCATTTTCTTGTCGCGATAGATTTATATGCACGATGTACATTGCGATGCACTTTTAGCATAGGTGCTAAAAATTGATCCAAAGCCGCATCAGCATCTCCATTATAGACCTCCGTAGCCCATCCGAGTTCTTTCAACTTATCTGCCGAATGAACACTCGCTCTGCTTGTCAACTGAAGAAGTTGATCATGAGGGCTATTCTTCTCGAACAATAATGTAGCTCCGCCCCAGCCCGAAGTAATTGCCAAAGTACCTTGAATGAAACCTGCCTTCGCATGGGAGGCAACCAGACGATAATCGCAAGCCGTGGCAAGCTCACAGCCACCGCCAACTGCTGCTCCATTTATTAAGGCAATCGTCGGCATCGGCAATGTCGCAATACGATAGAGAATTTTAGCTCCTCTGCTTAACATCGGCCAAGCATCCTCCGCTGTTTGGAAGCCGTGAAAATCACTTAGGTCGCCCCCCGAACAAAACGCCAAATTGCCTTCACCAGAAATGACTGCAAATGAAATTTCCGGGTCGTCCTCAATCCGATCCAAGAATTCTTCCAAACCTGACATAACGTCATAGTTAACCGCATTTCTCATTTCAGGTCTCATGATACGAAAATACGCAATGGACTCCCCATTTATGGTTGGTTCGATTTCAAATGAAAAAGACAAAACAATTCCCCCTTTTCCACTTAGCATACCATTTTTAAGAAAAACAAAAAAGACTGCTCTGAGCCATGGTCTCAGGGCAGTCTTCTATTCGCTGTGTAGAATCTAAATTATTCGCCTACAACGTCTTTTCCTTTGTAGTGTCCGCATGATTTGCAAACGTGGTGTGCCAATTTCATTTCGCCACAGTTTTCGCAAGTAGTCATACCTGGCGCTTCAATTTTGAAATGAGTTCGACGCATATTTTTCTTCGTTTTAGAAGTTCTTCTTTTTGGTACTGCCATTGGGGGGCACCTCCTTATAAGGGTTTACTCTTTATCGGTTTCAAAAAAATTAGCCAATCCCGCTAAACGAGGATCTACTTTTTCTTCTGCTTCTTCTTGCCGTTTCGCTTCCAATTCTTCATCGGTTGTATAGGACCATCCTTTGCCTTCTGCCTGCTGCACATCTTCTGCTGATTTGCAAAATACTTGTAACGGGATTTCAAGCAAAATGAGTTCTTCCAATACAGGCGTAAAATCGATTATTTCTCCTTCAACAGGATGAATTTCATCATCTGTCAAAAGCGTTTCCTGATCCCAACTGAATTGTTCTATCGATTCAATGGAGAAAGGATAATCGACATCTTCCCACGTACGTGCACAAGGCAAAATCATCGAACCTTCTAGCCGGAGCTGGCATGTTAACTTTTTCTCACCAATTGAACATGTTCCGCTTACTCGAACAGGCTGAATTGCCCTAATTTCTTCATTCCGCTTTTTGACGGAATCTAAATTTACTGCTTCGTCAAGCAGTAGCGGGCCTTGCCTATGTTTCCGTAATTGATGAATGGACCATTTCATGTCTATCACCTCAAGACAACAATGTTGATTATAGTATTTTAAATAATGGATGTCAAGATATTTTCTTGTCACTTCATCAAGCTTAACGTTATAATTCACTATACACAAGCAGAAAGGATGATTACATTGATAGCTACTGGAATTGTAGTCGAATATAATCCATTTCATAATGGCCATCTTTTCCATTTGCAAGAGGCAAAAAGACAAACAGACGCCGACACCATTATTGCCGTCATGAGCGGAAACTTTCTGCAACGTGGAGAACCTGCCATAGTGGACAAATGGACGCGGACAAGGATGGCACTTGCCGGTGGAGCTGATCTTGTCATCGAACTGCCGTATGCATTTGCTACTGCTCATGCTCCTCAGTTCGCCAAAGGTGCCATCCAACTTCTTGACGCGCTTTATTGCAGTTATTTTTGTTTTGGCAGCGAGGAAGGATCCATTGCACCTTTTACGAACAGTCTCACTTTAATTTCTACACAGCAGCAACTTTACGAAAGTGCGATAAAAGAAGCGATGAGAGAAGGGATAAGCTATCCGAACGCATTGCGAAAAGGCTATGAAGCCATATCCCATGATACATCGATCGACTTAGCCGATTTATCCGAACCAAATAACATTTTAGGATTTCATTATATGCAAGCAGCAAATGACATCCACTCTTCCATGATTCCGCTGACAATCGAGCGAATAGGAACGCATTACCATGATCCCGCCTTGCCTGCCGACTCCGTAGCGAGTGCGACAAGCATCCGGAAGTCCATTTTCACAAACGAATCGGCTGAAGACGTGCAACCTTTTATGCCGCCAACAAGCTATCGTCTATTGAAAAACTGGGAAGATCTGAATGGTTTTCAAAGTTGGGATGCGCTTTATCCTCTTCTGCGTTATAGCATTCTTCGCGAGGAGCCAGAACGGCTTACAGAAATCGCGGACATTAGAGAAGGCATTGAATTTTCATTTTTTCGCGCAGCAAAAGAACAGACCACTTTTCAAGGGTTTATGCAAGCTGTCAAATCCAAACGTTACACATGGACGAGCATCCAACGAATGCTCGTTCATATTTTAACAGGTTATCGGAAAGCTACACGCGAGCAAATCACAGATCCCTCTTATATCCGATTGCTCGGCATGACAGAGTCAGGACGATGCTATTTACGTTCCATAAAGAAACAACTGCCATTACCCCTTGTCAGCAGAGTGGCTTCGCTGTCCGACCCTTCTTTGCTGATGGATGTAAAAAGTACGGATATTTACATGTCCGGCATCCAATCACCTGCCCCTACACTCGGACAGGATTATAGGACGCCGCCGATTTTTGTCTAACGCCCTTTTACTTTTCTTCTAACTGTTCTAAATAGCGCAGCGCATCATCCACTGTTTTTACGGGTACGATTTTCATTTTGGTACCAATTTTTTCTGCAGTCGCTTTTGCTTCTTCATAATTGGACACCAACTGTGGATTTTTCTTCTTAACTTCTTCAGGCAGGTCATCGTCAGGTGCAAAGAAAATCTCGATGTCCTGGCGATCTGCCGCAATCACTTTAAAGTCGATTCCACCGATTCGCCCAACCGATCCGTCTTCCAACATTTCTCCTGTTCCAGCAATATTATAACCTTTCGTCAAATCTTCATCCAACAAGCGGTTCATTAGCTCTAGCGTGAACATCAATCCTGCCGAAGGACCACCGATATCTTCTGTAAAGATATCCACTTTCGGTTCTGTCTGGAGCTCAATCTGTTCTTCGAATTGAATGCCGAGACCTATGCGTTGATCAGTTCCTGGGAGTTTTTTTAATTGCAGAGGAATTGTCAACTCCTGGTCACCACGCTTTACTTGAAGGCTTATTTCGGCTCCTTCTTCTTTGGCGCTAATTTCATCCATAAATTGTTCAGCAGAAGACAGCTTTTTTTTATCAATTGACCCAATCAAATCACCGATTTGCAATTTTTCGTCAGCGGCCCCGTTCGGAATCACTCCAGCAACATACACACCTTTAAAAATCCGTTCCATCGGCAGTCCCGTTTTATCAAACGCGACAGAAATCGCATGTATTTTGGAGTCTGTCATTAATTTTTTTTGCCGCACAGAGTATTCTTCGTCGCTTTCCCCATGCCTTCTCACTTTCGTGGCAGGCATCAGTTTCATTTTATCTGACACAAAAGAAAACGCGTAAGTAATAGGCGTTGCTTTCCCAATTGCGATGGTCATAAGACTAAAAGTCCCGCGATCGTCTGAATCTCCTCCCGCCACTTCTACAAGCGGCTCCAAATTATAAGCGCCTCCCGGCCGGGAAATATACATATCTAATGGATATAAGGCCAGAACCGCTACGAGGACAAGGACTACAGCCAATATCCCCCACTTACGCATCTTCATAAAAGCACACCTCCATTAATAGCCTGTACGAATACAACATATATATTACGGTAGATTTCATTGTAGTTCAAAATATAGGAAGGAGAGAGAGATTTGAATAGCCATTTTCCTATCCGCCACAATTGCCTATGATAAATGTTACGGTCATTTGGGCTTTGATCATCCTCTTCATTATCCAGCCCGATATTGCACACGAAGGCGCTGTTTCAGGTGCTCAATTATTTGTCCATGCCCTGCTGCCCTACTTGCTGCCCTATATCATTTTAACGCAATGGCTATTGAAAATGCCCAGCAATCATCTTCCTTCGAGTCAATGGAGCAGATACATAAAAGCGTATGTACTCGGTTCTTTCGGAGGTTTTCCGGTTGGTGCTGTGACAGTCAGCGAAATGAAGAAGAACGGTGAAATTTCTACAACCGAAAGCAGTTTGCTGCTCGCGGCCTGTCATGCGCCTGGACCGATGTTTATAATCGGATTTGTTGGGAATGAACTTTTCGGCAGCGTAGCGAGCGGCTGGAAACTGCTTATCGCCATACATTTGGCTAATATTATGTTCTTCCTTGTACTGCTAGTGTTTTTGAGGAAACAACGGGTGAAGACAGTGCCGCAGCCACCTGTTGAACGCGATCAAAAGACATCTCCTCTGCTAGGTTCAATTAAAGATAGCTCTTCAGTCATTTTGTTGGTAGCCACCACAGTGATTTTCTTTTCTTCATTGGGAAATGTCCTATCGCATTTAGTCTCGAGTGTTTTCCCTATCGATATGGGTATTTCGAAAACCTTATTATTAGCGGTCTTTGAAATGACTTCTGGTGTTCAATCCGCCACGGAACATTTTAGCGGTGACGCAATGTATCCGATGCTCATAGCTGCCATCATTTCAATTAACGGTCTAAGCATCCATATACAAGTCATGACGCTGGCAAAAGGTGCTGGCATCAGCATCCTACCCTACATCATCGGAAGAGCTTGGAATACCGTTCTGGTCCCTCTGCTGTTTATCTTGATTTATTAAGTAATTACCGTACTGACGAAAAATGGGACCGGGACAAAACTAATTTGGTCATAATGAAAGACGAACAATCGCAAAAAACACAAAAAGGTGTGGGTTACTTAGTGTGCGGTTAGGGATTCGCCCTCCAGGCAGGGACGCTTTCCGGGCAAATCCTACATTTTGTACGGTAGGACAGTTGTCTTGGCCCCGAATACAGATAGTTTTACTATGTTCAATTTTGAAGCATAGAAACCCAGTGCTTAATTCATAATTTGGGATTTTTAAGAATGTAAATTGCTAACAAACTGCCTTGTAAACAATAAATTGGGATTGGAGCGGAGGGCAGGGCGAAAGGCAAAGATATGCTCCCAACGCTTCGCTTATGCTCGCAAAAGCCTTTCTTCGTCACGGCTTTTCCTGCGGGATGTAGCGCATATGGTGAGACCCCACAGGAAGCGAAGCGGACGAGGAGACTCAAGGCCACGCCCCCCGGAAAGCGTACCGTCTGGAGCGGAAATCCCGG
>NZ_JACLBZ010000013.1 GCF_019748715.1 Sporosarcina aquimarina
ATTTTGTTTATGTCACCGGCAGAGCCGATGCACAAACGTATAATTCGTTAACGTTTTGCTGTTCAGTTTTCAAGGTTCATTTGGTTAAATAATATGGAGCGGGTGAAGGGAATCGAACCCTCATCATCAGCTTGGAAGGCTGAGGTTTTACCACTAAACTACACCCGCATATAAATTGTAATGAATAGCATGTTTGGTGCGGTAAAGAGGACTTGAACCTCCACGGGGTTAACCCCCACTAGGCCCTCAACCTAGCGCGTCTGCCATTCCGCCACTACCGCTCTGTTTTAGCGACAAACTCTATTATACATGATTGAAATGATAAGTCAACAACTTTTTTAAAAAAGTGGTGAGCCATACAGGATTCGAACCTGTGACCCTCTGATTAAAAGTCAGATGCTCTACCAACTGAGCTAATGGCTCGTTTTGAAAGTAAAAAACGAGATGTTCCAAATACCATACTTGATCCTTATAACACTTTAAAAAGTGATGTTATAAAAATGGCTGGGGTAGCTGGATTCGAACCAACGAATGACGGAGTCAAAGTCCGTTGCCTTACCGCTTGGCTATACCCCACTACTGATAATCTGTTCGTCAGACTTCTAGGCATTCGTTTCATTTTACTAAAGTGACCCCTACGGGATTCGAACCCGTGTTACCGCCGTGAAAGGGCGGTGTCTTAACCGCTTGACCAAGGGGCCTTAGTTATATTGTTCGGTAAACTAATGTGCGATTTGTTCCGCATGTCTCAGTCGACTTTTCCTATTATAGACAGGGTCATCAAATTCGTCAACCTTTTTTATCAATCTTTTTAAAAAAACTTTCATTATTCTTCTAGAACCTTGATTTAACAAGCTTTCACTTTAAATTTTTTTATTTTATTTTGTATAGCCTCTATCCCGATTCTAAGATCCTTCTGAAAACATTTCACTTTAACAATACTTACTTGTGGGTCAAAAAACTTTTTATTCATTCTTGGAAAACGCTATTACGATGAGAATATATAATATAAGACTGGTATGGTCCTACGAGACTTTAGCGCGTCTCACTGAGTTCATTGCCAATATTTACGAGTAAAGGCTGCCATATAAAAGACATTTCAGTCTTTCATGACAGCCCTTTTCTTTATTTATACTACTTTGACGATCTTCCCCGCACATTTTCCGCAACGATATTTACGGCAATCCATTCGTCTTCGTCTTTGATAGTTGCACCCACAGGCAGTACAACGATAATGGTGGACGACCGTACTTTTCGTTCTTCGCTCTGCAAGCGGCTTACAATGACGTGGCGAATTTGTCTGTCGTAACAGTTTTTTAAAATCGGTATCCCCATGTTTATATCCTTTACCTTCTAAATGAAGATGGTAATGGCATAGTTCATGTTTGATGATTCCAACCAATTCATCCTCGTCGTAAAGTTGGACAACAAGTGGATTAATCTCAATATAATGATTGGATAGCTTATAGCGTCCTCCTGTTGTACGCAACCTTTTATTAAAGATTGCTTGATGGATGAAAGGTTTATAGAAGACGTCGAGTGAGATTTGCTCGACTAGTTGTTGTAGTTGTTCATCCGACATACTCATATTCTCCCTTACTTAGATAAAGGCAGCATGGATAAAGCAATACGTCCCTTTTGTCGATCAACTGAATCGATCCACACTGTCACAATGTCACCGGAGGCTACGACGTCTAATGGGTGTTTGACGAATCCTTTTTTCATCTTCGATATGTGAACCAGACCGTCTTCGGAAACACCAATATCAACAAAGGCACCAAAATCCACGACATTTCGGACAGTCCCTTGCATTTCCATTCCTTCGTGCAGATCTTTAATATCCAAAATATCCGCTTTCAGTAATGGTTGTGGATAGTCGTCACGAGGGTCACGGTTGGGGCGTTGCAACGTTTCGATAATGTCCTTAAGCGTGATCTCTCCAACCTCTAGCTGTCTAGCCAGTTGTGCAATGTCGACTTTCCCCAAAGCCTCTGTCGCTTCACTCGTTCCCAATTGAGTTTTATCCAGCGCTACTTCTTTCAAAACGGATTCTGCAATTTTATAGCTTTCCGGGTGAATCCCTGTTGTATCAAAAGGTTCTTTGGATTCTGGTATGCGCAGGAAGCCGATTGCTTGCTCATATGTTTTGGCACCTAATCTTGGAATCTTCTTTAAGTCTGTTCGCTTTTTGAATTTACCTGCTTCTTCTCTTGCTTTGACGATGTTTTCAGCTACAGTTTTTGAAAGCCCTGAAACATATTGCAAAAGTGAAGAAGAGGCGGTGTTGACATTGACACCTACCTGGTTTACAGCCGTTTCTACGACAAAGGACAAGGACTCCGACAGATTCTTTTTTGCCACGTCATGCTGATATTGCCCCACACCTATTGACTCGGGATCAATTTTGACGAGTTCTGACAGCGGATCTTGCAAACGACGTGCAATCGATACAGCGCTACGCTGTTCGACTTGGAGATCAGGAAACTCTTCCCTTGCTTGCGGTGACGCCGAATAGACACTGGCACCTGCCTCGTTTACTATCACGTAGGAAACTGGCTCTTCAGCTTCTTTAATTAGTTCGACAATGAATTTCTCGGTTTCTCTTGAAGCTGTTCCATTGCCGATTGCAATGATCGAAATCGGATATTTCTTCAATAAATCCATTATTACTTTTTTCGATGCCTCTTTTTGCGGTTTGGGCGGATGTGGATATATCACGGAGATATCATGAAGCTTACCCGTCTCATCTACGACCGCCAACTTACACCCTGTACGGAAAGCAGGGTCCACGCCGAGAACTGTTCTGCCTTTTAAGGGAGCTTGCAGTAAAAGGCTCCGAAGATTTTCGGAAAACACATGAATCGCCTGCGCTTCGGCTTTTTCAGTCAACGCTGTTCGTACTTCCCTTTCAATAGAAGGAGCGATTAACCGCTTGAATGAATCTTCCAATGCGTTCTTTATATAAGATGCAGATGGCGAACCTGTTTGTTTGAGGTACGCCCGCTCCAGATCTCCGACAATCCGATCAGCCGGAAAACCTACACCGACACGCAGTACATCTTCCTTTTCTCCACGATTGATAGCAAGCACTCTGTGAGGAACAATTTTATTCAACGGTTCTTCGTAATCATAATAATTTTCGAAAACTTTCCGCTCATCTTCCGCACCTTTTTTCAAAGCAGCCGTCAAGCGTCCTGCAGACCACGTAGTTTTACGGATACGTTCCCGCATTGTGGCGTCTTCAGAAACTCTTTCCGCAATAATGAATTTAGCACCTTCAAGAGCATCTTCGATTGTGTGAACCTCTTTTTCCGTGTTCACGTACACAGCAGCTGACTTTTCGATACTACTGTTTGTTTGTTGCATCATCTCATCAGCCAGCGGTTCTAAACCGCTTTCGATAGCGATCATCGCCTTCGTTCGACGTTTTTGCTTGTATGGACGATATAAGTCTTCAATTCGCTGCAATACAGTCGCCCGCTCAATATCGGCCTTTAATTGATCGTTCAGCTTTCCTTGCTCTTCGATCAAACGAAGTACTTCCTCTTTTCGTTGTTCCAATGATTTTACATAGTGATAAGAGTCTTCAATCTCTTTTATCTGCACTTCATCTAATGAACCTGTCGCTTCTTTACGGTAACGCGCAATAAAAGGTACTGTGTTGCCTTCTTCCAATAGCGCGATAACACTTGCAGTTTGACGTTTGCCAATGCCTGCTCGGCTCGCGGTTGCTTCCATAAGATCTATTGACAATTCAACCACCCCTTCTTCTTTCCATATAATAGCATAGGTCGAATTCAGATTCCTGCCTTACCTATCTGATAAGTACATACAAAAAAACCCACTTCAAATTAATGAAGCAGGCTTGCCGCGATGAATGTCGCATCATCATTCGAATCGATTGTACTTTCAATTTTTCTGTACAATTGATAGGCTGTGGTGTTCTCTTGTAAATACTTTTTAGGGCTACGCAAGCTCACGCCATCTGAATGTAAGAAAAATCGATCATTCTTATGATATGGATAGCGTTGCGTACGAAGTGATTGCGGACGTCCTGACAGGTAGCCCATGACAGGCAACGGATAAATCATCTGACCATTTGACTGTAGGATATATAGACGGATATTACCAACACAACTGTACTCCAAAGTTTGCTGGGTAAAATAAACTTTTACAATTCCGACCGCTGCGCCACGTTTGTGGAACATTAATTTATTGCAACGTAGCAACAAATCGTCAGGTGATTCATGATGGTACTCTTCCAATACGTTCGGTATCACTTCGGCGGATTCCTTAGCGTCTGTTCCGCTTCCTAAACCGTCTGCGATTGCACAAATGAAATAATCTTCTTCTGAATGAATGTAGTATGCATCCCCAGAATCCTTATTTCCCTTTTTCGACTGTTGGTATATATATGCCTCTACATATTCATTCTCGAAAGTTTTCACTACTTCGCACCACCACTTGTTAGTATTACTTCTTGCAGTTTCTTAATTGCTTTTCTTTGCAGTCTAGATACATGCATTTGAGAGATATTCAGTAATTCCCCAGCTTCTTTCTGACTCATCTGGTCAATATATGTATACTGGATAATTTGGCGCTCACGTTCGCTCAATACACTTAATGCATCTAAGACCAGCATTCGTTGGTCTGTCTTTTCAAATCCACCGTCTGTTTCACCTATAATATCAAGCAGCGTAATTGTGCCACCTTCTGAATCCGCATCCAGCGTATGGTCAATGGATAACGCTTGATAGCTTCTGCCCATCTCCATTGCTTCCAATACAAGTTCTTCGTCAGTGTCAAGATACTCTGCTATTTCGTATACCATAGGCGAGCGTTGAAACTCTGTTGTCAGCGTCTCAACAGCCGCTTTAATTTTAGGACCCAATTCTTTTATACGTCGCGGTACATGGACAGCCCATGTCTTATCGCGAAGGAAACGCTTGATTTCGCCTATAATTGTTGGTACGGCAAATGCTTCGAAACTTCTTCCTTGCTCAGGATCATAGCGACGAATCGCACCTAATAACCCGAGCATACCTGCCTGCACGATGTCTTCGTGATGTGATTGGCCACGGGAATATTTTCGGGCAATCGAATGAACCAAACGCTCGTAATGCAAGACTAACTGCGTCTGGGCGTCGTCATCTTGCGTCTCTTGATATTCATGTATCCACTGGATTACTTGTTCCTTTGTCTCATTGTCACGAGAAGACCGTTGGTTTGACATGTCCTTCTCCTCGCTCTCTGCCCAAGTATTTGGTCATGAAGACGATGACACCCTCCCCATGATCAATCTTCACTTCATCCATTAATGCTTCCATCAAGTAAAGGCCTAATCCTCCTTCCCTTAATGGCGATTCCTCGTTCCAGTCTTGGTATGGACCAATCTTCTTCTTCGTTTCTTCAAAATCGAAGCTTCTGCCATGATCTGTCACGACAATTTCTAATCGGTCCTCATAGAGGGCACAGCCTAAAATCACTTCACCTACTTTCTCGTCATTGTAGGCGTGCTGCACTGCGTTCGTCACAGCTTCACTTGCAGCGATTTTCAAATCCTCGATCTCGTCGTATGTAAATCCTAGACGGCTCGCCAAGCCTGAAATCGCCAATCGAGCTACCCCAACATATTGTGGTTTCGCCGGAACTTTCACTTCAATATAATCAAACGCTTGCATCATCTTCGCCACCTTCTATCTGTTCTATCTCCATAATTTCATTCAACCCTGTGATTTCGAATAATCGATAGAGGCGCTGATTCAATCCTTTGATCACCAGTTTAGCGTTATGTGCTTTAATCTCTTTATAGAAGCCGACGAAAACGCCTAATCCTGTACTATCCATGTAATTGACCTCAGATAAGTCCAGCTCAACTTCCATTCCTTCTGCCTGCTCCAGCTTTGCCAAATGTTCCTTCAACTTTGGTGCCGTATATATATCAATCTCACCAATAATCTTAAATTTATGAACTAAATCTTTGTCTACTTGCTCAACTTGTAAATTCATTTCGCCACCCCGATCGGTTTCTCTATTTTTCCAATTTATGCGCATCATCATTTCGATATTTGCACACATCTTGTAATATACCCGCTTTCCAAACTTCAAAACATTTATTTTGTTTTTTTCAAAATAACCAGTGTAAAGTCATCATGCAACTGGTAGTCTTGCATTCTAGAAAGTTCATTAAATAAATAGTCGACCATCGCTTGTGCATTTTCGGACTTCACTTGACACAGTAAGTTTTCGATAAAATCCATTTCAATGAATCCATTTTCCGTTCGAGTTTCACTTACACCATCCGTCATTATAACGACAAAATCATTCACTTCGAGCTTAACTGTACGTTCCTCGTATTTCGCTTCTTCCTGAACTCCAAGCAGAAGCCCTTTGCTCTCCAATAGCTTAAACTCTTTTTCGGCTGCACAATAAAAAAGGGCTGGTTCATGTCCCGCTGAAGCATAGCGAAACGTAGCGGTATCCGTGTCATACTTTCCATAGAACATGGAAACGAACATCGAATCGGAAATGCTTTTTTCAATCATTTTATTAATAAAACTGAGTACTTCAGATGGACTTCTCTTTTCGTAGCGCAGACTATCCATGCCGAATTTCACCATGGACATATGCATAGCAGCAGACATCCCTTTGCCAATAATATCCGCCACCGCTAAGCACACTTGACTTGAAGTTTCATTCAAAAAGTATACATAGTCCCCATTCATCTGTTTAGCAGGCTTTGAGATCCAGCCGATGTCCAGTCCTTGTACTTCAGGAGTCGCGGTCTGTAACAGCGTATTCTGCATCCTTACCGCAATATCCATCTCCATTTGAATGGCTTCTTGCTTACGAATTAGACTTTGGTGTTCTTTCAAAGCTAGTCCATAATGGATCATCATTTCAATTAAAAAATCAAAAGAAATACTTACTTCCGGGGGCAGGTCCTCGATCAACTCTTCAATAGAGGTTTTGTGAAGGCTGATGACATCTTCAGGCGCAATTTTCTTTTCTATAAAATTACGACTGAATTGCTGACCTAAATAAAGATCTTCTTCCCCTTGGGTGCGCAGAAAACTCTTCAGCATTTGTTTATACTGTTTACCTGTCTCCTGTGGCAATGTTCTTCAACTCCTAGTGCAACCATTTCGTCGCTGTAATGGTAGTACCAATACCCACTTCCGTCTCAACGCGAAAGTCATCCATCAATCGCTTGACTCCAGGCATACCGGCACCCAACCCTCCAGAAGTAGTAAACCCATCCTCCATCACTTTTTGCAAGTCAGTAATACCCGGGCCTTCGTCTGAAGCCGTAATAATCAATCCTGCTCGCTGACCAGCCCGGACAGGCTCGATTTTAATTACACCTTTTCCTGCATACAGATATATATTTCTTGCCAATTCGCTGATGGCAGTTGTAATTCTTGCCTGGTCCACTGTTCCAAAACCAGTTTCCTTCGCCTCATTACGGCCAAGCTGCCTTGCTGCAACAATGTCCCATTCCGTATTGATCTCTATAGAAGACCCGTGCTCCATGGTCAGGCCTCCAATTCTCTAGTCAATTTCTCTAGCCCATTTTCTAGATCTAATGCAGTCTTCACATTTTCCAAGCGTATGCCAAGTTCAATAAGTGTGATGGCTACTGATGGTTGAATACCTGTGATGACCACTTTCGCTCCCATCAGACTGGTCATGTGAATCACGTCACCAAGTACTTTCGCGATAAATGAATCAATGAAGTCAATTGGCGTCAGATCGATTACCACACCGCGGGCTGATGTCTTATGCAATTGATCCAATAAATCTTCTTGGAATTGCAAAGCGGTCTGATCGTCTAGCTCTACTTGAATGGATACGATTAATGTATCTTTTAACTTTAGAATCGGGATTCGCATCTTCATACTATTCCTCCTCCACTATCGTACGTCCTGTCATCTGCAACGCCTCTTGCATCCCTCGTCTCAGTGTGCTGGTCGTTGAAAAGTCCGTTAAGTTAATACCCAATGTCACGATAGTCTGAGCAATTTCAGGACGAATACCGACCAACATACATTTCGCTCCGACAAGCCGCACTGCATCTGCAGCCTGAATTATATGATGAGCCACCATTGTATCCACGACTGGTACGCCTGTAATATCAAGCAACACCACTTCGGCACGTTGTTTTACGACACCTTCCAACAAATTTTCCATAATCAGTTTGGCGCGCTCTGTATCGATCGTCCCTACTAACGGCATAACGGAGATTTTTTCAAATACTGGAATCAAGGAGGCTGATAATTCCTGCAAAGCAATTTTTTGCAGGCTATCTGTTTGTTCCCACTTCGTAGCGTATTCTTCAATAATACTCTCGCGCAATGGGTTGATCCAGCTGGAGAAAATGTCCATACCTTGACGCAGATTTGAATTCGTCAGAACACCCGTTTCGAAAAACAACTCATATACAACTGCGGAGAATGTATCAATCGCACGGTTAATGAATTTGATGGACCAACCAAAATGAATGATCTTCTCCGTGAACTCGTCCAATCTTTCTTTATCCACTTTCTCTCGATGGGATAAGTTAGAAGTCATTAATGTAGTAAATTCCCTGCTCGTCGTTTCTACAACACTCGCCGGCATTAAATCTAAAAATCGCTCACTGGAGTTGTCCTTCATTTGCTCCACCCAGCGTTTGGTGATGGTATCTATATTGTCGGATATGCTTTGTTTCATTACTTCATTCATCGCCACTTGTTCCTCCCTATACCTTCAGTTATCTCTATTGTAACGAAAATTTGTACAAACTACATGTATTTTGCTGTTTTTTTATTAAAGAACTATACAAAAAAAACACTAGAGCCTATTGGCAGTAGTGTTTTAGGGTAGCAGCCATCTTGTACTGCTTTTTAAAAAAACTGTAGTTAGAATATGTATGCTAAAATTTAATGAGCCCGAAACTTACTTGCAATGACTCATCGACTTGTTTCATTAACGCATCGTCTAAATGTGTTATTTTGTCTGTGAGCCTCGACTTGTCGATTGTGCGGACTTGCTCGAGCAGGATGACTGAATCCCGCTCGAATCCATGCCGTGCCGCCGTTATTTCGACATGTGTCGGCAATTTTGCTTTTTGTATTTGTGCAGTAATGGCTGCCACGATTACTGTGGGACTAAACCGATTTCCGATGTCATTTTGTATGACGAGAACCGGTCGGGTCCCTCCCTGTTCAGAACCGACTACAGGTGACAAATCTGCAAAAAAGACGTCTCCACGTTTAATTGCCAACTTTTCATCCTCCGCTGACGCAACGTTCCACGGTATGCTGAGCTTCAAATTCCGCATATAAACACTCTGCCGCTATGTTTAGGTTAATCTGCGACATTTCAACATAACCTCTGATCATAGCTTCCCGCAATAAGGAAGCTTCACCATACTCCATATGTCTCTCTGTCGTCATATAAACGAAATCATCTTGCATCTGCTCCCGCTGAAAGATTGCGTCTTCATTTTGCTGCAGCAATCTTGTTGGGGCTATACTAATTATTTCTTTTTCGTTTTTATTCGTACGCAACTTGAGCACCTCCGACAAACCCATCCCTTATTTCTATATCAAATCTATCTTACCATCGAAATACTAATAAGAAAAGACAAGGTTTGAACTCTTATGACAAGAAATGCAAATTTATTCAGTAGTTTGTCGAAATAAATGGCCGTTGCTGTGAAAGTTGCATCGAATTGTACGAGAAATATTTTACCTATAAACCCTAGGAATACGCGCTGAAAATGTTACGGCTATTTCATAAGGGATGGTACCTAGCCGTCCCGCCCATTCTTCTATCGTGATCTCCTCATCTCCTTGCCTGCCGATTAATATCACTTTTTCACCTTCTGGATATTCGTACGGGAGTTTGATCATACATTGATCCATGCAGATCGTGCCGACAATCGGGACACGTCTGCCTCCTATCAATACTTCTTGCCCTTCTAATGAACGTTTTAAACCATCTGCATAGCCGATCGGCAACGTGCCAATCCATTCATCTTCTTCTGTTTCATAGGTCCCGCCATAACTGATTTGTTCGCCGGCAGGCAACTTCTTCACATAAGCCAACTCGGTTTCAATCGACATTGCTTTTTCAAGCACAAAGGGTAATTTTTTCTCAACGGCTGCGGATGGTGCGATACCGTACAGACTCACACCAAAGCGAACCGCATCTAGTGCATATTCAGGGAACATCAGTGTCGCAGCACTATTAGAAGCATGAACCAGGCGCGGCTTTTTCGGAAAACAGTCGACCAGTTGTGTAAATCGTTTAAATTGCAATCGAGTCGGCTCTGCATCCTTTTCATCCGCCCGGGCAAAATGAGTAAACGTTCCATCAATAGACAGGTGATCGGACTGATTAATCAACTCGGTCAGATTAGTCAACTCCGATTCAGTCCGTACCCCGATTCTACCCATTCCGCTATCAATTTTTACATGTACTTTGCATTTTTTATCGAATTGCGGTTGATCGTTAACTTGTTTCACCCATGCAGCGCTTGTAATAGTCAGCATAATACCTTGTTCTGCCGCTACTTTCGCAAATGAAATAGGTGAAGGACCCATCACGAGAATGTCGACTGCATGATGATGTTTCCTAAGCGTGATTGCTTCGTCGGGCGTAGCCACAGCCAGCATCTCGGCTCCGGCCTCCAGCGCAGCATTTGAAATCTGTACTGCGCCGTGACCATAGCCGTCCGACTTCACAACCGCGATCAATTTCGTTTTGTTAGGAAGATAAGAAATAACACGCTGGACATTATGCTTAACTGCTGTTGTATCAATAATCGCTCTTGTTGGCCGATAATCGGTCTCGTTGAACATCTCGCTTCACCTCATTGGATAGACTGTGTCTTGTTTAATTAATTATCTATCCGAACGCAGGATCAAGTCAATTGATTCAACCGCTGATTATTTCGCTTCTGTAACGGTCATGGAATTCGCAACAGTGATCAATTCTTCTTTGCTCAATGTTTCAGAAGCGACAAAGAAGGACACTCCATTTACTTCCCAATGGATGGATTGGTCCGTTAACGCTGCTACAGCAAATCCTAAATCCACTGGATCACCCTCTACTGAGACAGGCAGTTGGTTCATCGGCTTTTCTGCAGGTTCCTGAATAACCACAAATTCTTTCTCTCCGCTGAACGTCATCAAGATACGTTGACCATTTTCAGTCGTCACGCTCTTTTCGTCTGATAGCGTCGATCCTTCCCAATTCACTGCTGGATAATAAGTTTGAAAGCCTGTTGTTTTTTCATCAGCATCCGCTTTTTCATCAGCGCCGGCTTCCTCATCATCAGACCCCGCTTGATCACTTTCCGCTTTTGGTTGCTCCATTTCGACCGCATAATCCGCAACCTTATGCTCTACACCCAAAGAAATTTTAGAGAACTTGATCGAAATCTTTTCCTCGCCCGTTTCGTCATGGATTGTTACATGAGTCGGCAAGAGTGTTTTCTTATCGATATGAATCTTTTGCGTAGGCAATAATTTTTTATGATTATTGCGAGTTTCCGTTTCAAAGACATACTCTTTTTCCTTTTCTTCCATTGTCGCCGCTTTATCAACCTTAATGTCTTCCGCTAGCGTACCAATCAAATATCCTTGGCTGTTTTGAGCAGGCCAGTCACTTTGAAATTTATAGGTTTTGCCCAAGGACGGTGTAATGACAAAGACACCTTCTTCATTACGGACTATCATTTGTGAATCTTCATTCCCCGATTGCGTGACATTCACTTTGTAAAATTCGGGCTTTGTATGCCATACCTCCACATCGTATACCCGAGGTTCTGCGCCCGTTTTAATTTCCATTGAGGCATTCAATTCATAGCCTTTCGTTTCGTTCCATTTATTGCTGAGCTTTTTCATCACATCTTCTTTAGAAGGTTTACCGCATCCCCCTAAGACTAGCAAGACTGCTACGACAACTAACAACAGAAATCGTTTCCGCATTCAATTCATCCTTTCTCCAATCAATTCGGGTAGCTTATCTTATGAGAGTGATGAATCGAATATGCGAGCTTGTTTCAAAGTTTTGGATTGTCACTTCAGTCTTCCATTAAAATTACCTGTGCTGCCGCAACAGTTTGTGTATGTGTGATGCTGATGAACCCTTTGACAGGCTGTCGACGGAAGTATAATGCGGGTCGGCCGCTTGGTTCCGCAATCACTTCGATATCTAGAAAACCGCAATCTTGACCTATGCCTGTGCCCCGCGCTTTGGAAAACGCCTCCTTTGCCGCGAAGCGACCCGCCAAATACTCCGTTTTCCTATGACCGCTCATTTTTTCATAGATTTGCAATTCAGATGAAGACAAAATACGTTCACGGAACTTAGAGTTACGTTTGTCCAAGCGCGCAACACGCTCTAATTCCACTATATCCAGTCCAATTCCTTGTATCAAAACAGACATCTCCTTTCCCATCAGTGTGATTTACAGGTATAATCAGTACAGAAGATTGAGGTGAAACTATGTTTATACGTACAGAAAACTTTTCGCAATATGTTCGCGCTTATCCTATCGTGACATTCTTATTGGCATTGAATATCGGGATTTTTATATTGACGTGGATTCCCGGCATTGGGAACCAACTCCTTCTGTTCGGTATCGGCGATAACTTTTTAATCGCTAATGGAGAATATTGGCGCCTGGTCACCCCGATGTTTTTACATGGCGGGTTGACGCATTTACTGTTCAATATGTTTTCTTTATTCATTTTCGGTCCTGAACTAGAGAAGATCGCAGGGAAGGCTCGTTTTATTACGATCTATATGTTGGCAGGCTTGTTCGGCGATGTCGCCACGTACTTCTTGCAATCAGGAGACTATCGTCACTTGGGAGCAAGCGGTGCGATTTTCGGAGTGTTCGGCGCGTTCGGTGCGCTCGTTTATTATACGAAGCACGTCTTCCCGCAATTGAAGCAAGTGATTTTGCCGATCATCGTTATAAGCGTTGTCATGACATTTGTCGGGACGAATATTAATGTCACTGCACATATCGCAGGATTGATCACCGGTTTCCTCATCGGACTCAGTTATTTCAATCCAAAGAATATCGTCAGTTGGAGAAAGAAACGATAGATGAACAGAAAGCCAGACAAGTGATCTTGTCTGGCTTTTTCATTCTTTACTTTCCGTGGGATATTCATACCATAAAAGGAATTGCTCTGCTTGTTCTTGCGGCATGTGTCGGACCGCAGGAGCATCGACAGTCATGCCCGATTTGACATTGACCGTGACAGTGGCCACCTTTCTTCTGCGGTGGAAGTAGTTCTGATCTACCTCCATTGATTGGATACGATTCTTTTCCATAAACACGGTGTGTCGGCTTATGGACCGGAAGCGCATGGTCAACTGTTTGGGTAAGATTGAATAAGCTGCTGTCTTATATTGCCAGAGTCCGAGCCCCCACACGAATGGGAGCAACAATAACGATAATAAACCGTATGGGAATAAAAAGTACGAAGCGGCCGCCACGAGTACAAGCGTCAGGAAGAGCTTAAAGCGATAATAAAAACGTTTCCCCCGCGCATCCAGCACTTCCGTCGGCTCACCGAAATCCAAATTCGGAAACAACTCTTGCAGCGGCTCAATTATCCGATCACGTTTAGCCAATGGAAAAAGCTTGATACGCGCACCTTCCCCTACTCCCCCTGCACTGCTCAGAACGACGCTCGCATAACCAAATAACTGACGAAATGGATTCTCCACAATCGAGACATTTTGAACCCGATTCAGCGGAACCGTCACACGTTTTTTTTCGAGCAGTCCTCGCGTGATAACGAGATCATCTTTTTCCAACTTCACTTTAAAATCGTAATTCGCCAAGAAGGTCATCGCAACGGATAATAACCAAACCAGTATGAAACCTAGCAAAATCAGAATGCCGATCACAAACACGCCAAAACGAACGAATGATTCCAATTCGCCAAATAGCCAATCAAACGGGATGATTTCCTCGATTTGCGACAAAAATACGACGGCCCCCGATAAAATGACCCCAATTCCTCCCGACGTAGTTGCCAACATGAGCAAATCACCTGTTGTCATCGAAAAAACAGCGCGTACTGATCGTTCTGTTTCTTGCGTAATTTCACGGTCTCCGTGAAGCAACAATTCTTCATTTTCATAACGACGAGGAATCGGCCCTGTTATTTGAACTCGTTTCGCTCGCTGAATTTCCTGTTCAATTTGCTCGGCTGCGTCCTTCGTGATGGCGGTCAATTCCGCTTCTGCATCCTTGCCCGAAGCAGAACCCGCAGTTTCTACTTTCACTTTCACCAAATTAAATGGACGATGAAAAATCCCTTCCGTATAATCAAGGCTTTGTATACGGTCAAATGGAATATAGCGTTTTTTTCGCACGAACAACCCCGAAACCATCCGCAATTCCTGATCCTCAAACCAATAGTCAAAACGACGCCATTTGACGATACCCGCTACTAGTGTAGACACAAGTAGAATACCGAATAAAATCAGAGACCAATACTGAACAAACCAAGGTTGTGTAGACTCCCCTTTAAATCCGTTGGCAACGACCAAGATAACGAAAGGTGCGATCATATCTTTCAATGTTTTGACCGTTTCCACTACTGCCGTGATCCAATGCAATTTATAGCGTTGTTCAGACATCATCTTTCGCCACCCTTGCAAACGTGGAAATCCGATTGCGCAATTCATCCGCTTCCTCCGTCACCAAAGCGGGAATAGAATGGTTCGTTGCCGCGGTGGAGATTGTAATCGAAGCCAAACCATATTTACGCAAAATCGGCCCTTCCGCTGTATCCACATGTTGCACGCGAACCATTGGAATTAACGTCCGATTGACAATAAAAAGGCCATGTTGCAGCTCGATCTCTGCTTCACGCACTTCATAACGCCACCGTTCCCATCTAATTTTCGGGAATAGATAAATAGAGAAAAATGCATACAGCATGACAACCACTGCCGCTACTATACCTATCCAAATAGGCCATTCAAAGTAATACACGAGAAAACCGATGCCGATCGCGACGGCCATTAAAATTAAAGTTTGTATAATTCCATACAATCTCCAGACGGTCAGTCCTTTTCTTGAGATTTGATTTGCAGGTTGCTGTCTCAATCACATCTACTCCTTTCCACAATACCTACTATGTATACGAAATAAACTTGAAAACGTTTCATTCTGATTGATCATATCATAACATCTAAAAAAAAATCCGAACTGCTGGAAGCAAGTTCGGATTTTGAATACTCTATTTTTATCGTTCTGTACGGTTGCTGCGTGAACGGCTGTCTCTTCTGCCGCCGTCGCGTCCACCGCCACTGCTGCGTCGTGAACCACCAGTACCGCCGCTGAAGCTTCTGCTGCGTCCGCCTTGAGAACGTCCGCCGCCGCTACGGTTGCCTTTATAGCCACCACGGTTGCCGGATGAAGTTCTACGTGAAGGCAATGGGCGTTCTTCCGTAATAGTGACCGGTGTCTCATCTACATCTTTAGTCAACGAGCGAAGAGCTGCTGCCACAATGTCTTTTGCATCATACTGATCAAGCAATTGTGCTGCAAGTCCTGCGTAGTCTTCTAAATTATTTTGCTTAATTGTTTCTGATAAAGATTCAACCGCTATCTTCTTCTGTTCGAACAATGCTTCGTCAGATGTTGGCGGACGTAAAGGAGTCATACGCTTCTTAGTTGTTTCTTCAACTATACGAAGGTAGCCCATTTCACGTGGTGTGACGAAAGTAATCGCCATCCCGCTTTTACCTGCACGGCCTGTACGTCCGATCCGGTGAACATAGCTTTCTGGATCTTGTGGAATATCAAAGTTGTATACATGTGTTACACCTGAAATATCCAATCCACGTGCCGCTACGTCTGTTGCCACTAGAACATCAATTTTGTTATCTTTAAATTGACGCAAAACTGACATACGCTTTGCTTGTGTCAAGTCACCGTGAATTCCTTCTGCCAAGTATCCGCGGATGCTCAATGCATGTGCTAACTCATCGACACGACGCTTTGTACGACCAAAGACAATTGCAAGTTCTGGTTGGTGAACGTTTAACAATCTGGAAAGAACATCGAACTTCTCACGCTCATGTGCTTTAACGAAAAACTGTTCAATATTTTCGACAGTCATCTCTTTGGATTTAATCTTCACGATCTCAGGGTTTTTCATAAATGTTTCTGCGATTTTACGAATCGGAGCTGGCATAGTTGCTGAGAATAACAGCGTCTGACGCTCAGCCGGAACGCTCGCAAGAATCGTATTGATATCTTCGATGAATCCCATGTTCAACATTTCATCTGCTTCGTCCAATACAAGCGTTTGGACATTGTCTAGCTTCAATGTTTTACGGTTAATATGGTCCAAAATTCGTCCCGGTGTTCCGACTACGATGTTTGGATTGTTGCGTAGTGCACGGATTTGACGCCCGATTTCTTGTCCGCCATAAACGGAAAGAACTTTCGCACGGCTGCCGTAGCCCACTTTGTAGATTTCTTCGGATACTTGGATTGCCAACTCACGCGTAGGTGCAATGACTAATGCTTGGACTGCCGGATTTCTCGGATCAAGTTTCTCGATGATCGGAATACCAAAAGCCGCTGTTTTCCCTGTACCTGTCTGAGCTTGACCGATTACGTCTCGGCCTTCCATACCAAATGTAATCGTACCTTCTTGGATCGGTGTTGCTTCTTCAAACCCCATGCGTAGCAAAGCGTTTTGTGTTGTTTCACTAATATTCAATTCTGAAAACTTCGTCAAAATATTCAATCTCCTTTGTTTCTTCATTTGACAATTGGTTACATTTGCAAATGAAAGCGCGGCAATTCGAGCCATGTACTTTGAAAGTTGGGAGCCTTTCCGATATATCCATCTGGCGTTTGAAATCTCTAATGGAAGGATTCCTGCGGATGCAGAGGGGGCATATCAATTACATCTAGCGTAATTGTGTCCAGATTTATTATGCAGCACAATGCGAAACCTGTGACATACAAGGAAAGCTCAGTCCTTGCCGAGCGGTTGGATCGGCAACTCATTGCTAGTTTGCCTAAGTATCCACCGTTTTATTCAAAAAAAAGTACTCTTCACAAAACGGAAGAGTGCTGTTGTAAATGTATCCAATTCCTTTCATTAGTCTAACACGCATCACCCCGGACTGCAACGAATCAGCTTATGTTCCATTAATCAGTCTTCTGTCAAGAAGTTCAGCACCTTAGAAAACCACAAATCTCGGTCATCGCTATAGCAAATATGATGCTTTCCGCGTTCCGAATAAATCAATTTCTTATGCTCTGATCCAAGCTGTCTGAATAACACAGTAGCTGTGGAAGCAGGTACGATTCCGTCTTGTTCACCTTGTACGATGCAGACCGCCGTCCGCACCTTATGGTAATACGGTTTCACCAAACGGACGACACGCAAAAATTCAAGCGTCGCCCGCATCGGTGTATGTGTGAGTTTGTAATTGTACAAGTGGTAGAAAGAATCTGCGGGATAGCGACGCTGAATGGAAGATATCATCATGACATGTGCATCTTCCATCAATATCCGCGGACTTATGTATTTCGCTGCAGCGCTTAGCAACACAAGCTTTGCTATTGGATAACGCAAAGCCAAGTACATGGCGATTAAACCACCCATCGAGAAACCGATGACAATCACATGATCCACTTCTTTCTGCAACTTCTGTAACTCAAGCTCTGCCGCCATCATCCACGAAGCGGCAGAACCTTCTTGTAAACCGATTTCCAATTCATGTCCCGGTAAAACGGGAGACCTCACAATCCAATCGGTACGAGCATTCAAAAACTGCTTCAAGGGAGCGATTTCAAAAGGGCCTCCTGTAAATCCGTGAACAAAGAGCACGCCAGTCGTCACGGCGTTTCCTCTGCCAGGGCCTGGATGATTCGCTCTAACTCCATTCCTCTTGAACCCTTAAACAGCACGACTGTCTGTTCCGTCAATTTTGGACTAAGTGCATCCGTAATCAGTTCGACATCATTCGCAGTCCACATGATTTCACCCGGAAAGTCCGTCAGCTGATCCGCCAGCCATTTCATCCGTCTGCCGAATAGTGCGATGCCTTGCAGATCAAGCTCGTTCAAATCATTTGCAAGCCCTTCGTGGTAGTCTTGCTCTTCTTCCCCAAGTTCCAGCATATCTCCAAGAACAAGCCATTTATCTCGACGAACGGATGTATCCTTAATAAAACGGAACGCCGCCCGCATAGAAGTAGGTGCTGCATTATATGCATCGTTAATCAGCAAGGAACCATTAATTCCTTCTACGGGTTGCATGCGCATATCAGTCAGTTCAGTCTGCTCCAATGCGTTTTTAATTTGCTCATCCGTTAGCCCGAGTTCATCGGCAATGAGTATCGCCGCCAACGTATTTTTCACTTGATGGGCACCATAAACAGGAATCGTGAATTGTCCTTGCAATTTACCCCGAACGGCAAAAGAACTGCCTTTGTCGGTAGACTCAATTTGTTCCGCTGTCAAATCCGCTCGTTCGTATCCGAATGACATACTGCGCACTGCAGGCTGACTCGCAATAAGGTTCTGCAACAACGGTTCGTCGCCGTCATAAAGCAGCAATCCGTCTTTCTTCAGCCCATCGATTATTTCAAACTTCGCTTTCGCAATTCCTTCACGAGAGCCAAGGTCTTGCATATGCGCTTCCCCAATATTGGTGATCACCGCGAAGTGAGGAGCCGCAAGCGTTGATAAGAAAGAGATTTCCCCGAACCCACTCATGCCCATTTCAAGTATGGCAACTTCGGTTTCCTCTTCGACCGACAATAACGTCAGTGGAAGACCTAACTCATTGTTGAAATTACCTTCCGTCTTCTTCACTTTGAAATACGGAGACAACACACCAGCTAATAAATCTTTTGTCGACGTTTTACCATTGGAACCTGTTACGCCGATAATCGTACAGTTTAACTCTTGCCGATAGCTGCGTGCAATTTGCTGTAGTGCCAGTTCTGCATCCTCGACAAATAAAAGTGGCAGGTGAGCAGGCGGGTTGGGTTCGTCTTTCAGCCAGAGTGCGGCGACGGCGCCTTGTTCGATCGCACCTTCCACAAATTTGTGGCCATTCACCTGTTCCCCACGAAATGGTATAAACAAATCCCCGGCCTGGACTTGGCGGGAATCGATACATACGCCTGTTACAAGTTGTTGTGCAATATGCTGGCCATCCGCCTTCAACCACCGCTGTATTGTTGATAGATTTCGTTTCACGTTATATCCTCCGCTCAATCCATTGTGTAATGCAATTTCTGCTTTTCAGCATGGCGTTCAAATGCCAGCTCGATCAGTCGGTCGATCAGATCCGGATATGCAAGCCCGGATTTTTGCCAAAGCAATGGGAACATACTTGTCGGAGTAAAGCCCGGCAGAGTATTTACTTCATTGATCAACACTTCATCGTCTTGTGTCACGAAAAAATCTGCACGAACAAGCCCAGAACAATCGAGCACTTTGAATGCACGGAACGCCATGTCTTTCATATGCCGTGCCGTTGGATCAGAAATTTCAGCCGGTATTGATAATTCGGTGCTTTGATCCTGATACTTTGCTTCATAATCGTAAAACTCTGCGACCGGACGGATTTCACCTGCAACTGATACTTCCGGGTGATCGTTACCAAGTACCGCCATCTCGATTTCACGCGCTTGGATGCCTTGTTCTATAATGATTTTACGATCGAATCTCAGTGCCAGTTCGATTGCCAGTTGAAGTTCGTTTCGATCATCCGCCTTGCTGATCCCCACACTCGAACCAAGATTTGCCGGTTTAACAAACATCGGATAGGACAATTTCTGTTCTGCCTGGTCTAATAAAGCTGCGGCGTCCTCCTGCCATGCATTGCGAATGAAATGAATATATTCTACTTGAGCCAATCCGGCTTGAGCGAATAATTGTTTCATGACAACTTTATCCATGCCCGCTGATGAAGCAAGCACACCATTTCCTGCATATGGAATATTCAGCACTTCAAACAATCCCTGGACTGTACCGTCTTCCCCATTCGTTCCATGCAGAAGTGGAAGGATCACATCCGGCATATCCCCTTTTAAAAATTCCTCAATATGATCCGGTTGCGACACCCCTTCTTTTTTCAGACGCAACGTGTCGATTTCCGTGACCGGTCCTTCGAGCGGCTGACCTTTCAGCCATTCTCCTTGCAGCGTAATGTAAATCGGCAGTACTTCATATTTATTCAAATCCAGCGCCTGTGTAACTGCACGCGCTGTGGAAAGTGAAACTTCATGCTCCGCGGATTTCCCGCCATATACTAGCCCTAATCGTTTTTTCATACAATCTCCTCGCAATCCGTAGATTTGATTCATATAGTTTACCATGAAACGAGACTGTTCATGAACGGAAAACTAACGTTGGACATTCTTTTTACAAGTTATAGAAACCATTCATTTCACAAAGCGTCAATTAATAGGTGTACTTCTTAAAAACATTTACGATATAATAAGTGATTGTAATGAATATTGATAAAAGCTAGCAAAATGATGGCTATAGAAAAGGTGAGTTCGTAATTGAAACAAACAAACAGGCTAGGTGAACGATTCGACTGGACACTTGCCTTTATCATTATGTTATTCGGGGTTATTAGTTTAGTTGTCATTGGTTCTGCTCAAACTTCTGAGCAATATACTCAAAACTTTGTTATCAAACAAGTTACATGGTACGTTCTTGGATCGTTCATTGTCGCGATGGTAATGTACTTTGAACCAGATCAATATAAGAAAATTGCTTGGTATGTATATGGCTTCGGGATTTTCTTATTGCTATTCCTTATGCTTGCACCGGGCGGACCGGGTCAAATCGCAGAGATGCGCTATAGTGCGAAGCGCTGGCTTCACCTACCGGTTATCGGAACGATCCAGCCTGCCGAGTTTATCAAAACATTTTTCATTCTCGGGCTTGCACGGATGGTCAGCTCACATAATGAAAAAGTGTTGCATCGGACCTATCAATCAGATCTCAAGTTACTTGGTAAGATTGCACTCATGCTGGTCGTGCCATTGTTCTTCATCATGAAGCAGCCCGACTTAGGAACTTCTCTCGTTTTCGTCTCGATTACAGCTGCGGTCGTCATTGTGTCGGGTATTTCCTGGAAGTTGCTCGCTCCATTGTTTTCAATCGGAGCGGCACTGGCAGCAAGCGTGCTCTGGATGGCTATCTATGCGCAGGATTTCTTGGATAAAATCGGATTTTCCCCTTATCAATTCAAACGAGTGTACTCATGGCTTGATCCGTATTCCTATCCAACAGATGAGGGGTATAACTTGATCACGGCGATGACTGCTATCGGCTCTGGAGAGTTAACAGGGAAAGGCTTTCTTGGTCGTATTGTCTACATCCCTGAAAATCACACCGACTTTATTTTCAGCGTTATCGGTGAAGAATATGGATTTATCGGTGCTTGTGTCGTCATCACTTTATATTTTATTTTGATTTATCACTTAACCAAAGTGGCGCTTTCACTTCACGATCCATTCAGTGTCTATGTGTGTACAGGTATTATCGCCATGATCTCCTTTCACGTGTTCGAGAACATCGGCATGAATATTCAGCTGTTACCGATTACCGGTATACCTTTGCCTTTCATAAGCTATGGCGGTAGTTCCTTGTTCAGTAATATGCTGGCGATCGGTTTGATTTTCAGTATGAAATTCCATCATAGAACGTATATGTTCGCTTCAGACGATGAAGACTGATTATGCGTAAAAAAGAGACCTCCTTTCCTGACAGGTAGAAGTTGTGTAAACTGTACAGAAAAGGGGGAGTTTTTTATGCCAACATTACCAAATTGTCCAAAGTGTCAATCTGAATATACATACGAGGATGGAAACCTTCTCGTGTGTCCTGAATGCGCGCATGAGTGGACAGAGGAATCCATGGAAGAGTCTGATCACGAGAGCCTAGTAGTGAAAGATGCCAACGGAAATCTCCTGCAGGACGGAGACACGGTTAGCGTTATCAAGGATTTGAAGGTAAAAGGAAGTTCCACTGCACTGAAGATGGGGACAAAAGTGAAAAGCATTCGCCTGGTCGACGGCGACCATAACATCGACTGTAAAATCGATGGATTCGGCGCCATGCAGTTGAAGTCTGAATTCGTCAAGAAAATTTGAAGAATCCCTAATAAAAAGATCACCTCCGAGGATTCAGAGGTGATCTTTTTATCTTATTGCAAATTTAATTGGGTTGTACGGGCGGTGCTTGTACAGCAGGCGTCAGAGATTGAAGCATATCACTTCTCGATTTCGTCAACGTTGCGGAAACTCCAAGCTTTGCCAAGTTGGATATAATTTTCTTTATGTCCATTTCTTTAGCCATTCATCCCACCTCAACCTTCCTAGTTAATTATATAGACGCATTACCAGCTTATGAAGTTCTATTTTGATGATTAATTCTTATTATCCCTATTATACCACTGTGAAAGCATTTTAAATCTTTCATTTTTGTTACAGTTTCATTTATTTTGCAAGTATTTTGCATTGGAATATAAAATCTGAAGCAATGGAAAAACAGAACTTCTTCATTACTGATTGGTTGTAGATGTCATTTTAGTTCTCTCGATACTTGAACGCTATCCGCATTCATCGTACGATGTGAGAGAAACTAATTACTCAGAAAGCGGGTTACCTATGAAGAAAACGATTCTTTTATTGATGTCCGTCCAATTCTTTGTCTATTTGGGATTTGGCATTATTATTCCTATCTTACCCGAAGTCATCCTGGCTGAAGGCTATTCAGAAGTACATGTCGGAGGATTGCTGACCATTTACGCCCTTTCCTCTTTTTTCACGGCTCCATTATGGGGTTCACTATCTGACCGGACAGGCAGAAAGAAGCTGATCATGATTGGATTGCTTGGTTTTAGCGCAAGCTTCTTCTTGTTCGCAGTATTCATGCACCATTTACCGCTATTATACGTTTCACGGATTATCGGCGGCATCTTTTCTGGAGCTCTTTATACAGCGGTCACCGGCTTTGTAGCGGACTTAACTACAGAGGAGAACCGTAATAAATATATGGGGCTTCTCGGCATGTCAATCGGACTTGGTTTTATTTTCGGCCCTGCAATTGGTGGGATACTTGGTGATATACAGTTGCAAATTCCTTTTCTTGCATCGGGCACGCTGACACTTTTATTAACCGTTTATGCGTCCATCATTCTAAAGGAACCCGACAGACATAATTCTGCAAACAAACGGGCGATCATACCAAAAGGAGCCTCTACACTTTGGACGTATCGAATTCGCTATTTATTCATCACTTCTTTCATCATAACTTTCTTATTGGCAGGCGTGGAGTCGACATTCCAGTTGTTCCAAATTGATAAAATTCAAATTACGCCTTTGCAGCTCGGTTATTTGTTTATGGTCAGCGGTTTGGTGGATGCCGCAATTCAAGGCGGAGTCGTGCGCAGAGTAAAAAATGGAACAGAGACTTCCTGGATTATCGTTGCGCAAATTGTCACGGCTATTGGTTTGGCACTCATTCCGTTTTCAATGAACTTAATTTGGGCAGGTTTTGCGATGAGTGTCTTCACAGCAGGAAATGCGCTTGTGCGGACTGTTCTTGTCTCACTGACAACCAAGGAAGCAGGAGGTATGTATGGAACGGCTGCCGGTCTGTCCTATTCCATGGATAATATGGGACGGATCATCGGCCCATTGTTATTCACTTGGATTTTTACGATGGAGGCAGGGAATATGTACTTTATTTCCGCCATATTAGCGATCCTTTCGATTGGGCTCGTGTGGATTTTCCGAAAATCTACTCGTTCTTTGAAAAACGTAACGGAAACAGCCGTTTCTTGAAAGGCTAGGCAGGACGTACTCTCTAGTAATCCTTTCTTTTCCTACTAACTCCGTTATACTATAGAAATAGTATATAAATCTACGGGAGGAAGAATATGACGCAAGTGATTAGTTTGATTATCACAGGCACTTTGATCATTAACATATTTTTAGCAATTGCTTTGATCTTTTTAGAGCGCAGAGATCCAACCAGTACATGGGCTTGGCTTCTCGTCCTATTTTTCGTGCCTATCGTCGGATTCATCATTTATTTGCTACTCGGCCGCCAACTACGTGAAAAACATTTATTCCGCTGGGAAGGCAGGAGTAAGATTGGGATTGAAAGGCTCATCGATTATCAACTTGAAGCGATAGAGGATGAATCCTTTGAATTTTTGAAGGCAGACACTGAGCAATACCATGATATGATCTATCTCCATCTTCGTAATAATCATTCTGTTCTTACGCAAGATAACGATGTGCACATCTTTACGGATGGCAATGAAAAGTTTGAATCACTGCTGGATGACTTAGAACATGCTAAAGATCATATTCACATTCAATATTATATTTTCCGTTTAGATGGGATTGGACAAAGAATTGTCGATGTCTTAATACGTAAAGCTAAAGCAGGCGTGAAAGTTAGGATGCTGTTTGACGATATCGGTTCACGAGACTTACACGTGAATCATTTGCATGAGCTGACAGAGAGCGGCGGCGAAGTAGCTGCATTCTTTCCTGCCATTCTCCCGCTCATCAATCCCCGATTGAACTATCGGAATCACCGAAAGCTTGTCATCATTGACGGTCGTGTCGGCTATATTGGTGGATTTAACGTAGGTGATGAATATTTAGGACTGAGTAAAAAATTCGGTTACTGGCGTGACACACATCTGCGGATGGAAGGCAGTGCAGTTCATCCACTACAGACACGCTTCATCTTAGATTGGAATCAAGCATCTGCCAAAACTCATATTCAGTATGACGAGAGATTCTTCCCAGCAATACCACGCAAAGGTACAGTCGGCGTACAAATCGTTTCCAGCGGACCAGATTCGCAATGGGAAGATATTAAAGATGGCTACTTAAAAATGATATTCCTTGCTAAAGAGTATATTTACATCCAAACACCTTATTTCATTCCGGATACAAGTGTACTCGATGCATTGCGCATCGCTTGTTTATCTGGCGTGGACGTTCGAATTATGATCCCCAATAAACCGGATCACATGTTTGTTTACTGGGCAACATACTCAAATATCGGTATTTTACTCAAGGCAGGAGCAAAAGTCTATATTTACGAAAATGGCTTCATTCATTCCAAAATGATCGTCGTGGATGATCAAGTATCCACCGTCGGCACGGCAAATATTGATGTGCGCAGCTTCCGGCTGAATTTCGAAGTGAATGCTTTCATCTACGATCGCGAAAAATCACATGAACTGGCAGAAATCTTCGAGCAGGACATCCAACTCTGTACGGAGCTAACATTTGAGGATTACTATAACCGACCACGATTCATCAAAGTGAAGGAATCTGTTTCACGTTTGCTATCCCCTATATTATGAGAAAAATAGCCGGCAAAGGATATGTTCATCCTTTGCCGGCTATTTCATTAGTGAACTCCTAAATACTCTTCCAGTGTTATATTCCGCTTAAATATTTGCTCCGCTTTTTCCTTGCCAACATACCGATAATGCCAAGATTCATGCATATATCCAGTGATCTCTTCTTTTCCTTCAGGATAGCGAAGGATAAAGCCATACTGATTAGCATTTGCACCCAACCATTTCGCGGCTTCCGTATCGCCAAATGAAGTGGATGCCCAATGTTTTTCATGGTTGACTTCACCGATATCGAACGCCAACCCTGTCTGGTGCTCGGAATAACCCGGTCGTGCACTATAGCGGTCAGCTGCCTCCCGCCCATCCCTTTCTACGTACCGATTATACAAAGTAACTTGATAGTCATAAGAACGGTATGTACTGAATGCCTGTAAATTGATACCTGAGGTTGCGGCGGCGGCTGCCATTTCATCAAAAGCAGCTCTCGCTTCCTTACTTTCACCAGGTGCGAAATCCTTCGGTAACGGATATTGCTTACTGGCAATTAAAACTCCCTTAATATATTTAGGTTCAGCAGGCAATTCCTGTCCTTCTATATACCCTATTGGATTAGAAGGCTTCTTCTGTGCCTGTTCCGATTGAACCTTTGATTCTCCTTCTTTGGGGTCTTCTGCTGCGTTAGGCGCCTCTTTGACCTCTCTAAGAGGCGTTTCCTCAAGTTCGTTAGCTTTTTCTATTTCACTTTCCGTTGTTGCATCGTTATCTAGTTTGGGCTCGATTTCCTCAAACTCACTAGGCTGTTCAGTATTCCCTTGCAAGCTCTTAACCGCCCGTTCTACATTCCATCCATTCGCTCCGATCCAAACAACACTCCCTATTAAGAGAATAAATATCAGCCCTACTATCATATTCGTCCATTTAGTTGTTCGTTTACGTTTTTGAGTGGAAAATCTTCCTCTTTTTTTCATCCTACTTTACCCTGCTTTCTTTCTCTGAGTCGCCTATCAAACAAATCAATTACTATTCATCCTATACTCTTTTTATATAGTGTATCATCATTTTTCTTTTTAGTCTGTCTATGCTACCATTTAAAGAAATCTATCATGAGACTAATTGCGAGGTAATAAAATTGAATAATCAGCGCTGGCTCTCGATGAGTTTCTTTGCTTTTTTCTTTACATGGGGTGTTTTCTTGCCCTATTGGACTGGCTGGCTAACATCTGCGAAAGGGCTTTCCGTTACGCAAGCAAGTATTATTATGGGAGCAGGCATGATTGCACGCTCATTCTCGACCTTTTTTCTATTTCCATATGCCATGCGACACATGTCTCTTCTACGCGTAATACGTTGGACTACACTGCTTTCTTTTCTGATTGCACTAGCTTACTTACCTGAAAGTCCATTTTTCATTCTGTTTGGACTGACCGTCTTATTTAGTGCAGTTTATCCGGTCATTTTACCCGGCGTTGAAAGCGGAGCTTCTTTACTCATGCAATCAGAGCAAATCCATTATGGAAAAAGCCGCTCTTTCGGTTCGATTGGCTATACCGTCGCCCTTTTACTAATAGGTATTGTGACGGCTGTTTGGGATGAACACACCATCTTATACATGATGATTATCGGATTAGGCGCAGCCCTATGGTTCTTCTATCAAAACGCACCAGATGTCTTGCAGGCGCCGCCAACTTCTGCTTCGAACGAACAGAAAGGCCAATTACAAATTCTTTTTGCAAACAAACCTTTTCTCATTGTTCTATTCATCGCAATCTTATTGCAGGGAGCACACGCATCCTACTATAATTACGGATTCATTTTTCTGAATGACTTAGGCATCAACGGATTTTATATTGGGGTGATCCTCAATATTGCTGTTCTGTTTGAAATTTTGTTTTTTAGCCAAGCAGATCGTCTGTTTTCGGAAACCAAAACCTCTACAATATTTTTGGTTGCAGCTATCGGCTCCACAGTGCGATGGTTCTTGATCTTCCTATTTCCTATGACAAGTGTATTCGTTGCTACACAAGTACTGCATTCTGTTTCATTCGGCTTGGCGCATTTTGGGTTCATTCAATATATATCAAAAAGCTTGCCTCACAATTTAATCGCCTCTGCACAAGGTGTTTATGCAGCAGTTGCCATGAGTCTCAGCGTTGCAATTTTGACATTTCCCGCAGGTTATCTGTATGATCATACGCCTCGACTGGCATTCTTAAGCATGGCGGTCTGCTCTGTTGCCGCTTTCTTCTTAACTCTACGTTTCAAAGGAAGATTTATAGTCGAAAACAGCTAAGAGGAAAGGTCACTTCTTGAGAGCGCCTTTCCTCTTATTTTTATTCAGCAGAAAACTTCCATCGCCTTTAGGAATTGAGATGAATGCGGTTTTATTTCTTGTTTAGCAGCTGTCATAACATCCATATATAGATCAGAGTTCCTATTGAGGCAACCGCGAAGAACATCGACATCCACAACATCCATTTGGACTCACGTGCTAATCCCTGGTTTTTATACATGACCGCGCGTGATGCATTGGTTAATGTAAACATGATCAGCATGGACAAGATAGCGAACTCTAAATTTAATCGGATAATAAAATAAAGTGAGACGGCAGCAGAAGCCGCAATCGCCAAACCCATGATCCATTTCGATTTCATACGACTCTCCCTTTCCACTTTCGGCATCAAAAAAAGCTGGTATACGCCAGCTTTTCATGTACCCTATTTTTCTTCAGCGACTGGAGTATCGGTATGTTTATAATAAAACTTACGTCCTAGATACGTCTGGAATATTAGAAGCAATCCACCGACTGCCCAATATAACGGAAGTGCCGCCATGACAGTATAAGAAATGAACATAATCATGATGGGCGACATGTATATGAATAACTTCATTTGTTTCTGCTGCTGCTCCGGCATCGTCCATAACGATACGCGTGCTTGTACAAAATACACTGCACCTGCAACAAGCATCATAATGATATCCGGTTCTCCAAGTTTAAACCATAAGAACTCATGATTTTTCACTTCAGGTGGTGCATAAAGTATTGCAAAGTATAAACCCATGATGATCGGCATCTGAATAATAAGCGGCAGACAACCCATATTCAATGGGTTCACTCCGTGTTTAGAGTATAAGCCCATCATTTCCTGCTGCAACTTCATTTGCTCTTCTTTATCATTTTTCTCTTTGGACTCTTTCATGCGCTTCTGGATATCTTCCATTTCAGGTCGTAATGCATCCATTTTAACTTTCATATCTTGCTGAGATTTATAGTTCTTCAGCATTAACGGCATTAAAATCAAACGGATTGCTACGGTTATAATGATAATCGCAATACCGTAATTCCCATCAAACATTTCACCAAGATAATGAAGCAGCCACTCCATCGGCCGGACAAATGTGCTGTAGAAAAGACCTGTTTTATTTTCTACTCCAGAACAACCGCTCAAAAACACAGCAGTAATAGCCAGTAAACTTACGAGCCCTATTCTTTTTTTCAATGATTTCACCTACGCTATCTCAAACTATAGAAAATTATACAGCAAACAGCGTAAGATTTACAGCGAATCATCTTTTTTTATTGTAAATTGAAAGTAATTTCCGTCTAAATCTTTACGGAAACGCCGCGGGGTTACTCCCGTGTACTTTTTAAAAACACGGGTAAAATAACTTTGATTGCAAAAATGAAATCTTTCTGCGATTTCAGCAATCTTTTGGTCGGTAAAGCGTAAATAATACTGTACTTCTTCTATCTTACGAATCGTAATAAATTCCACTAATGTGACGGATGTGTACTCACGGAATATACGAGAAAGATGGCTCGTGCTTACACTAAATCGTTTGGCGATCTCTTCAACAACAAGTTGTTTCTCTACGTTTTCGTCGATGTACTGAATTACCTCATTTACTGTTTCATGTAAGAGCGAAGGTTTTTCTTTTTCTTTCAGCACATAGCAAAAGAATTCGATTAACTCGTCTCCAATTTCTTTCGCATTATCCACCGTCAGGTTTTGTTCTATTAATTCAATACAAGTGCCACTGAATGTAAAAGCATTTTCTTCATTTAAAATAGCCCTCACTTGCAATTGTCGAGTTACAATCGCTGAGAGTACGATGAAATGATATTGAATGACTTTAATTGAAAACCCAGGGGTGTACAACGCTAAGATTTGTTGGATCTCTTTGAGTGTATCGCGGGCCTTATCTCTTTCTAGAGCAAAAATCTGTTGTAGCAATTCCTCTTCTAGGCGAAAGAATGTTTTTGCTTCTTGGGTGCTGTTTTCTTTTTCCGCTGCATTGATTAATTCGAGACTTGAGGCTACTATTCTTTTGTTAGTCATGAGTATCACTCCACTCATTCTCTCTATCTCAGATAGTTCATGACGAGATATTATATGTAAATCATTTTACCTTATTCTCCAAATTTATCTACAGTTTCTAGATTTACTGATATATATAGATCAAAGCGCCCCTTCGAAAGGGACGCTTTTAGCATGAATATGATTAATTAGATTTGGTCTCTTTCGCTGCTTCATTCGTGGACTTGTCTTTGTTGTAGAGTGGCTCATTGTCTGAGGTGTTTTTATTCTTCTTGTAAAGGCCGTCTTTTTCCGAGGATTTCTTGTCTGGATCTTGAACTTCCTGGTTGTAATAGTGAACACTAGTTTGCGCACCTTCTGATACCATATTGTTGTCACCAAAGTCTTCTGGATCGGAATGTCCGACCTTTTCATCGGTCTGATCTACCAGCTTGTTGTTATTCATGAACGAATCCATTTTTTCCTTTAATGTACCAACAGTCTCCATTGCTTTGTCACGATTTTCTTTTTTACTGAAATATGCATATGCACCTGCTGCTAAGGTTGCTAATAATAATCCATTCGATTTTTTACCCGCCATGTATACCATCCTCCGTCTTAATTAATTGTAGTGCTTGTCTACTTAATCCTTAATATACCCGAGCAACATATTTTCAAACGTACCGCAGGACAGTTAGTTACTTAGCATTGAAATTTCTGCGACTGGTGGTTACCAACCGTTTCAATCGTGAATGCTAGACCCCGATGTCGACTGCACGATGTTTGGCTGCTACAATCTCATTATATTAAAACTTCTACTTGAAAGGAACTCATGTGCGCTAACCAAGTTGCCAGAATAGTATATTTCATTTTCATGACATCGTAGTTTTGAGACGACTAATTTGATATACTATATGGAAAGAATGACAGGAGTGAGACCACTATGATCAGACAAATGACATTAGAAGATATTCGAGATGTTCAATATATCGCCCTCACTTCGTGGCGACATACGTTCCAAGATGATATTCCCAGTGAAGTTCTTGAGGAATTTATTAACCGCTCTTATTCCGAGTTAATGTTACGAAAACAACTAGAAAAGACGACTATCTTAATCGCTACAGACCTGCAAGGGCTTCCTGTAGGATACTTAAGCCATACTCCGATCGACGAAGACGGGGAGTGTGAAGTGACAGCTCTTCATGTACTCCCATCACATCTCGAGAGTGGCTATGAAGAATTATTACTCAATGCTGCGTTAGATTTGTTACATTCCGCACAGCGAATCGATGTATATGTAGATGAACGTGCAAATGAACTACAACACTTCTACGTAGATCACGGGTTTCTTCACGTGGAGTCTTTCCCTGAGCTATTTGAAGGAATTCCTGTTGAGACTATCCACTATTCGTTGCCGGCTAGGCAGCCTGTCTATATGTAAAAACCCTTTTCTTTAAAGAAAAGGGTTTTTTTATGGGTTTCCTCAGCTCATCCAATTCGTCTGACTGGCTTCAGATGCATCGTGTGACAGCTCAGGTGCCAGTGGATCCTTTTTCGTGAAACAAAGGATTCCAGCAATATAGAGTAGAATCGATGGCAGAGAAATGATACCGCCAAATAATCCCGCTATGATAAATAAAACTCCAGCCGCTTTCGGATTGGCATTGTTCCAAATCTTTACGGTCCCTATAATGTTCAGCACGAGACTGATGAAAGCTGCAATGACCAGAATCCAAATGAATATAGAAAATGACTCAACGAATCCCATTAACATATCGACTTCAGAAGGTGTCAATGTTCCATCACTAGCCATACCTAGACGAATTTCCTCTTGTATTTCTGGTTGAGAAAACCCCATTTTCAAAAATACTCCCACTAACACAGATCCTGCCAACCCAATAGTTGTCAAAATAGCCGCTATAATAGAAAGCACTCTTTCAGCCGTTCTGTTAATCATCTCCACATCATCCTCTTCTTCAAGTTTACTTCCCTCCCATTTATACGCTAGGGAAATGAAAAAGTTTCAAAAAAGCGATGTGGGTCATCTACTGAAAAGTTAAATGACATAGCAACATTTTTTACTCACTGTTAATTTCATTCCAAGCGATTGCAAAACTTAAGCCTTAACGTCGTTGTAGTCCTCACTACGGTCAAATGCATTCACTACGTAAGAACAAACCGCTTTCATCTTCAATCCTTTGTCGCGTGCATTTACCGCTGCTTGGTCGAGTAGCTTTTTAGCGATACCTTGACCGCGTAATGAATCATCTACAAAGGTATGTGTCATTGTCATGATGCCGTTTTCTTCTGTCCATTCGATCTCAGCTGTCACTTTACCATTGTCTTTATGCTGATAAGCGTATTTATGTCCGCCTAATTCCACAAGATCCAAATCCAACTTTTCAGGCAAATTCATATCTTTATTTCCAGTCATGCAAATCTCTCCTTTGTAGTTTCATCTCATACTCTTTAACCTACCACTATTGTAACTTAACTAAACAATGATTTGAGCGAATCTGCCATATTTCTGAAGAACTCTTTTACTTTCTCCCAGAAACTCGGATCGATATCTCCCAGTTTGTCTTTGATTTTAGACGCCATGTCGGTTAGCTGTTCATTTAGCTTTGAAAAATCGATATCCAGCTTTGAAATTCGATCCATGAGATCAATCAATAACTGACGGTCAGCATCACTTAATTGGATATTAAGCTTCTTCAGCTGTTCATTGACAATTTTCTCGACATCTTCTTTCGTTGCAGGCTTTTGCTCGGCAATTTGCTTTTTAATATCGGTCAGCAATTGAGCCACTTCATCTTTATCAACGCCTGCTTTTTCAGACAGCTTTGTCGCAAGATTCAATTCATCATTTGCTGTATCCGTACGTTCCGTGTCCAATACTTCCCCGGTCACTTCGTACGCCTTATAAATACCGACAAGCGCGGAATGGCCTGACACTTTTTTCGGAGACGCCACTTCAACGACTGCGTCCTCAATACCTGCTGTTAGCATTGCGGTAGCATACATGTCGGCAGTCACTTGTGTGATGTTATCTGGCGTCACGATATTAATGACGAGACCTTCGCCTTCTTCCTGCCTAGTGATCTTCGCAGAAGAATACATACGCGCGTTGCGGTCTCCGCCTGGTATATATTTAATTAAGTCATTACCGTCTACCGTCAATTCCTCAACTTCAGCTTCCCCCGCCACATTCAAATCCTTTTTGACGCTAGCCTTTTCGCTTTCGGATAAATTTGCACCATAGACGACAATCGGCACACCTAATTTTTCATTGATCACGTCATCTGCAAAAACAGCTGACGGCATGATGACGCCAACCATTAATATGATTGATAATAACAATGACAATCCTTTTTTCATACAATTTCTCCTCCTTGTTCTATACATATAGATACGATGAGGCAATTCAAAAAGTTGCGTCTGTCTTAAGACTTCAATGTAGTCCAGCCGTCCTGTTGCACGACTCGTCCTTCTTTCATCAATTTTCCAAGCGCGCGTTTAAATGAACCTTTACTCATTTGGAACATCTCATCAATCTCATCAGGAGACGATTTATCGGTAAATGGCATCTTGCCGCCTGCCTCTTCCAAGTAGGACATAATTTGTTCGCTATCTGTTTGCAGGCGATCCTGCTTCCTCGGCAATAATGAACCATTCAAGGTCCCGTCATCGCGTACCCCGATGATTCGAAGGTCCACTTCTTCACCTAATCGAGGTTCTTGCTGACGCTCTGTTTCATGAACGAAAATGCGGTACAAATCTTCCGTTAAGAAGAAAGATCCTACAGGCAGTAGACGATAGGCTCTCGCTTTTAGATTCTGATTGTATAAATCTTCATCAGCAATTGTAAAATGCTCCTGTACACGTTCCTCGGTAACTAAGCGACCAAATAAATTTCCACCCGGATCGGTACGTAATGTCATGTATAATTGATCGCCTGGTTGCGGCCAAAGCTTTTTTAACTGTGGAAAATCAGCACGGTTAACTAGTACTTCAAAAGATGAACCGATGTCCACGTAGGCGCCTTCTTCTCTTTCAAGTCGAATGACTTTTGCCCAGCCAAATGTATCGACTGTGACAGTCGGTAGCTGTGCAGTTGCCGTTAATTCACCTCTTCGGTTGATATAGAGAAAAACTTCTACTTGCATGCCTTCCTCTAAGTCCGGTGCTTCCGAAAGATTCAAATAAATTTCTTCCCCGTCTGCATCCAGCACCCATCGAGATCCTTCCTTTCGAAGGATTTCAAGTTTTGCAAGCGTGCCTGATTGTAATTGCGTCATGAATGACCGTCCTTTCTAAAGTGCTCTTCTTTTTAATTTTTTTATAAACTCAGGATCTTGTTCCAATGTCTCCACTAAATCCGTGATGCGATCCATTGCATTCCAGCTGAGATGATGTTCAATTCCTTCGACATCCCCGTAGATGTTCTCTTCTTCCACCCCGATGATTCGAAGGAACTGTTCGAGTAGTTCATGACGACGCACAAGCTTTTTCCCAAAACGCAATCCTCGCTCAGTCAGGGCAAGACCACGATACCGTTCATAATGCACATACCCTTCCCGATCTAGTCGCTGCGCCATTTTCGTCACAGACGATGGAAGCACGGAAAGCGCCTCTGCCACATCTGACACACGCGCTTCCCCCCTTGCCTCCAATTGTAAATAAATTTGTTCAATGTAATCTTCCATACTTGGTGTAGCCAAGACATCGCCTCCTAGTTTAAATGCAAAGACACTTTAACTTCATGCCTCCAGCGGATGTCACAGATTTTTAAGGGAGCTTTTCGAGTGAGCTCAATAAATTTCTGAACACAATTATGCCTCGGCGCAATTGATATTCGTCTTAGAAGTTTAGGAATTAGTGGGTTGGGTAAATTAACTACACAACAAAGAAAAGAGGTGATGTAAAATGGCTCGTTTACTATGGCTTGTTATTGTAGTCTTAATAGCATTATGGGTAATCGGATTAGTTGCAAAGATCGGCGGCGGATTTATTCACCTTCTTCTTGTAGTGGCAGGAATCATCTTCATTCTTCAGTTACTCACCGGAAGACGATCGGTATAGTGAATAGTAAATCTCAATTAATGCTCGCTCTGCGTTCAGGTAATTCTTGCGTACAAACATGTATTTTGCAAGTCTTTTCCATTCGCGGAGGGAGCATTTTTACGTAGAATTCCTTCCAGTTCGAAACCTGCACGCATTGCTACTGCGAGTCCCTTACTGTGCTTCTCATCACAATGAAATTCCACCCGCTCTGCTTGCAATTCATCAAAGGCAAAAGCTACAATTTCTTTGACCGCTTCCGTCATATAACCTCGCCCCTCAAATTTCGTATCCAGCCAGTACTCCAATTCAAACTTACGAATCCGCCAATCAATTTGATGTAATCCTGCACAGCCGATAAATTCGCCTGTATCTTTTAAAAACAAGTTGAAACATAAGTTCTTTCTGCTAATAAATTCAGCAACCGTTTGACGAACATGCTCCTCTGTTCTCTCAATTGTAAGATCGTGTTGTGCCCATTTTGTCCAGCGCCGCAAAGTCGGTATTGAACGTGAAACAGCACCCCATACATCCATTGCGTCATTCAACTCTGGCGCCCGAATCAGTAAGCGTGATGACTCGAACTGTTCTTTGAAATCCGGAATGCTTTTTTCGTAAAAGTCACGATCTTCCCAATGCACAGGGGTTGTTGTGCCTGCTATATAATCTTCCCGGGTCATCCCATAAGACACTGCGTCATAATAGGTATTCTCTTTAGGGAAAAACCAAGCTTTCCGCAAATGAGCTTCTTTGACGAAACCCGCACGCTCAAAGGCTTTACGCATCGCCGCATTATCGTGGCGGGTATGTCCTACTATACGATTTTTCTGTTCAGGCAGCTCGAACACGTACTGCGTCAGCTTCTTCAGCGCACGCGAACCATATCCATAACCTCTGAAACGATCCGCAATTCGCAAGTCAAACAACGGAACATCTTCTTGTAAATCATAGACTTTGACAATACCCACTTTTTCATCTTCATTATTCTCTATCCAGAACGTCTTCACGTCATCGGATGCATAGCCGCCTTCTTCTATCGACTTTTCCAATAACTCACGCCCGGGCTCGCTAATATCATGATATGGCCAGGAGTTCGTTGTCATAAACTGAATTAGTAAATCTTGTTCCTCTATCGTCCATTCTTGTAAGCGCATCAAAATTCCTCCATCATGCTCGCTCTTTAGCAAGCATCTCACTGCACAGTTCAATTACATCGTGTGTTGTTCCTCAATTGCATGTTCATACGCAATCTTCACCAAGTCAGCAACATGCTTATCTGCTAAAGCATAGTATACCATTTTTCCGCGTCTTTCCGATTTCGCCAATGAATGTTCACGCAAATACCGCAAGTGATGGGAAGCTGTAGCCGACGAAGATTGAATAACAGCTGCTACATCACAAACACACATTTCAGATTCCAATGTCAGGGAATATGCAATCCTCAGCCGCGTTTCATCGGCTAACGCTTTGAATATTTGTACCATTTCCCCTACATCCGGAAGCTCGTTTTGAATTTTCCGCACAACGTCCTCGTGTACGATCGTCACGTCACATGAATCTGTATTCGCCACATTTCCACCCCATTCCATAGACTGTAGATTATGGTCATTATATAGAACATACTAAGTAAAATCAATTTACTCAGATAGGAGTTTGATCATCCTATCCATTGGTTTTATCCTCATTCACTCCATGGATCTTCTCATACAGTTCATCTTCAGTTGATATGTCTGCCAATTTAACTTTGGAACGATATGCCGCCCGAATGATCACATGTCCAGCGACTGGTGCTGTCAAAAAAACAAAAGCTATCCCCAGCAATAACCGCACACTAATGAAATTTTCAGCGGCAAGGAAGTATACAAAAGCACCCGACAGAGTCAAAAGCACTGCGAGTGTTGAGCTCTTGGTCGCGGCATGCGATCGGGTATAGACATCCGGCAGCCGGATCAAGCCAAAAACACTGAGGATACTCGCGACAGCTCCGGTCAAAATCAACAATGCACCTGCAAATTCACCCATCTCGCTTACGCTCAACGATTTTCCCCCTCTCAATGAATTTAGAAAATGCGATCGTCCCGATGAACGAAAGAATACCGAGAATCAAAATAGCTTCCAAGAATGCTTTCGTATTCATCATGACTGACACGACAGCAATCGTCGCAATCAAGTTCACGCCAATCACATCTAGTGCCACGACCCGGTCCGGCAACGACGGACCTAAAATAATCCGAATGACCGCCACTAAAATAGTCAGCGCGAATAAAGTGACAGATATTGTCAGCATACCTGTAATCATCGTGTCACCTCCATAATCGCCTTCTCAAAGTTCTTCAATTGCTTGATGAGACCTTCTCGAGATTCTTCTACGTCCATCGCGTGAATGTACAATTCATTTCCAGAGTGTGAAACCTCCATTACGACGGAACCTGGCGTCAGCGTGAGCAACATCGACAGCATCGTTACTTCTACATCACTCGTCAAAATCGTTTCATACTTAAAAATCCCCGGTTTAATCCGCAATGTTGGTCGCAAAATCTGAGAAATGACAACCACACTGGACTGAGTCAATTCCCGAATGAAGATGAGCAGGAGCTTACAAGCTGCGTACACTCTGCGTAAATAAAAATGCATGCCGAAAAAACGGCTCATAAAAAAGATGATGCCGATTCCGACTAAAAACCCCATAAAAAACGTTGTGAATTTCAATTCATCTTCATCTATCAGAGTCATCCATAAAAATGCGATGAATAAATTCAGCAATAGCTGGACTGGCATGCCGCTCTCCCCCTCTCTACTTCAAATCATTATCGAGAACTGCCCGAATATATTGTTCTGGATTCGCCAATGTATTAGTTGCATCTTGAATATATGGTGAAAGCAATTCCGCTCCGATTCCCATACCAACCACTAACATTGCAAGCAACACAAGCGGCAGTCCGAGCGCCTTCTTAAACGACACTTGGTCATCTTCACTGATCGTCGTTTCTCCCCAAAAGCTATTTAGGAAAATGCGAAGCAAAGAATACAGAACTCCAATACCGGATATGAACGCGACTGCCAACAACAGATAGGAACCTGTTTCAATCGCCCCTAAACCGATATACACCTTTCCAATAAAACCACTTAACGGCGGAATTCCTGCAACTGCTAACATCGTCAGGAAAAATAGCCAGCCCACCAGCGGATAATTCCGGATCAACCCGCTAATTTCATCGAACTTTGAGCGACCGGTCAAATGTACCACGGTACCCGCCAGTAAAAATAACAATGCTTTACTAGCCATATCGTGAACCAAATAATAACTGGCACCCTGAAATGCCGTAGTCGTCGAAATTGCAAGTCCTGTTAATACAAAGCCAACTGAAATGATGACATTATAGGAAACAATTTGTCGAATATCCCCGTAGGCAATGGCACCCAAACAACCACCGATCATCGTGACAACCGCTAATACGCCGATCATTTTAAAGACTAATGGATCGTGAATGAAAATTAGCGTAAACATCCGATATAACGCATAAATCCCAACCTTCGTAAGCAGAGCACCAAACAATGCAGCGACTGCTGTAGGAGGTGCAGCATACGACCCGGGGAGCCAGAAGTATAGGAGCAGTCCAGCTTTCAAACTGAATACTATTAAGAACACGATACTGATCAAAGTAAGCAATGGTCCTTGACCAGCTTCTGCGACACGAACCGCGATATGCGCCATATTCAAAGTACCGACCGTGCCATACAGATATGCAATGCCCAGCAAGAAGAACCAAGATGCCAGCACATTGATCAGCACATAAGTAATACCTTCCTTCAGTTGCATCTTGCGTCCGCCTAAGGTAAGAAGAACATATGATGCCAGCAGCATGACTTCAAAACAGACAAATAGATTAAACAAATCACCCGTCAGAAAAGATCCGTTAACACCCGCCACTAAAAATAGAAAGAATGGATAAAAAAACATCTTTTCCGTTTCTATACCTGTCGTCACGAATGCATAGAGCAATATTATGCTCGATACAACACAAGCTGCCAAAACAAGTAACATCGCAAATGAATCACCTACAAATAATATGCCATGTGGCGGTAACCAATCCCCAAAATCCAATCGCATAATACCTGTACGGCGGATATATTCCAAACAATAAGCCGCAACACCGGCTGACAGCACCATCGTCAATAGGCTCAGCACACGCTGAACCCTAATATACGGCCTGAAAAGCACTAGGATTACACCCATCAATACAGGCAGAATCATAGGCAACACTAGTAAATTATTCATCTTGGTGCCCTCGCAATTCAGGTCCTCGACCAGATTCCTGATAGACGCGGTATGCCAGCACTAATAAAAATGCCGTCACAGCGAAGCTAATGACAATCGCCGTTAAAATCAAAGCTTGCGGCAAAGCATCCGTATATTCTGCTGCTGTTTCATGAAGCAACGGCACATCCCCTTTCTTCAAACCGCCCATCGTTAGTAATAATAAATGAATGGCATGAGAAAGAATCGCCGTACCTAAAATAACTCGCAACATTTCTTTCGATAGAAGCAAATAAACACCGACCATCACCAACACACCAACCAGAAGGGTAATTAATGTTTCCATTACTCCACATCCTCACTGATTCCCAAAATAATCGTTACTACCACTCCAAGTACCGTCAGTGCGACGCCCGCTTCGAAAATTGTCATAGTTCCAAGTTCCGTCTCTCCGAAAACCGGTAGATCGAATTCTCTTGTCGACTGCGATAAAAAAGGAACACCAAACAATAAAGATAAAACGCCTGTCCCTACTGCCAATAAAACACCTAACGCAGCCACCCGCTTAAAATCGAATGGCGTGCCTCGGTGAACCGTCTCAATATCATATACAAGATAAAGCAAGACGAACGCAGAAGAGAGCACCAAACCGCCGATGAAGCCGCCACCTGGATTGTTGTGGCCAGATATAAACAGCTCCACGCCAAATGTTAAAATAATGAAGAATACAATTTTCGTTACGGTCTGCAGGATCACATCATTTTTCTTCAGGACGATCCACTCCCTTCTTGCGCCGCAGCTTCACTAACGAGAACACACCAAGTCCGGCGATAAACAGCACCAACACTTCCAGCATCGTATCAAACGCCCGGAAATCACCGAGGATGGTATTAACTACGTTCAGCCCTCCCGCAATGCGCGAAGCTGTTTCATAATAAATCGAGATAGTTGGATACAACGAATGACCTTGGACCAACAAAGCCACTACAGTGACAATGACTCCCGAAGCCGCTGCAATCAGCCCATTGCGCCATCTCATGGATACCGCTCTATGTTCCGCTCTCCACTCAGGTAAAAAGTAAAAGCACAGTAAGAACAACACAGTCGTAACTGTCTCCACAATAATTTGTGTCAAAGCCAAATCAGGTGCGCGGAATACGACAAATAAAATCGCTATGGAATACCCAAGCACACCGTTTAGAATTATGGCTGTAATTCGGGAGCGCGCAAACAAAACCGCCACGCTCGAACACATCATCACAAAAACGATGACGCCTTCATTCATTTCTATAGGTGCATCGTTTGAAAAATCAAAGACAAATTGCTGGAAACCAGCTAATCCGATTCCGATAAACGCAATGAAAATCAGCATGATATATGCGACATAATCACGCACAGAACCCGTCATATAGCCTCTCGTAACACGTGTCGCCACTCGTTCCATCCGTAAGAGTGTCCCATTATAGAAACGATCCAACGTCCATTGCAGAACTCCTAATCGATAGACGCCTTTCCAGTAACGTAAATAACGATAGAGCAAGGTTCCCGCTATGATTACACCAAGCGTCATAAAGACCGGAGCCTTCCATCCATGCCAAACATGGATCTCAGGAACCAAGCCTTCCATATTCCCAAGATGCGGATACACCGCAAGCATGGCAGGTCCCAAAATATACGTCCCCAAAATATTCGGAAAGAAGAAAATCAAAAGTACTAAACTGCCTAGCACAATTGGCGCCACCAACATTTGGATGGGTGCTTCATGAGCAGGGCGCTGGCCGGGGAACGGTTCTGGCACCTTTCCCAAAAAGGACTGAAACACAATAACCATACAATAGATGAAAGTAAAGACACTGCCGACCCATGCAACGATGGGAAAGAGCAGAGCAAGTGAATCCATCGTCAATAAGTTGGCATTTTTCAGTGACAGCATGGCCTCAAAAAATAGCTCTTTACTTAAGAAACCATTGAAAGGAGGCAATCCTGCCATGGAAAAACTCCCGATCAACGCAATCGTAAACGTGATCGGCATAATTGTCGCCAAACCACCCAACCGTCTAATATTACGCGTCCCAAGCTGATGGTCTAAAATTCCGACAACCATGAACAGCGATCCCTTAAAGGTCGAGTGATTGACCAAATGAAATAATGCAGCAAATGTAGCCGCTGTAAATAGCGCCACGTGCGAGCTTTCTGAAGAAGCAAATGCAAGTGAGCCAACGCCGAGCAGGCTCATGATCATACCGAGCTGACTCACCGTTGAAAAGGCCAATAACGCCTTCAAATCGGTCTGTTTCACAGCATTGACAGACCCCCATAGCATCGTCAACAGACCCACACATGAAACGATATAGAACCACACCGCATGACCCGCAAATACAGGTGTAAAGCGTGCAACGAGATAAATACCGGCTTTCACCATCGTGGCAGAATGCAAATACGCACTGACCGGAGTTGGTGCCTCCATGGCATCAGGCAGCCAAATATGGAAAGGAAACTGCGCGGATTTTGTAAACGCACCCAACAATACGAGCAGCATGGCAGGGATGAAAAGAGAATCTGCAGCGATGATATCGCGCATTCCGATCAATTCACGTAAACTAAATGTTCCGGTCATCGTGTATAGCATTAAAAACCCTGCCAGCATGAAAATACCGCCAGTCACGGTGATCAACATCGACTTTTTAGCACCATATCTTGATTGCTTACGGTGGAACCAGAATGCAATCAGCAAGAAAGAGGAAATACTTGTTAATTCCCAAAAAACATACAGAACGATCAGATTATCAGACAAAACTACTCCGAGCATCGCACCCATGAACAGTAGTAAATATGTATAAAAGCGGCCAATCGCTTCTCGTTCAGAAAGATAAAATATTGAATAGAAAACGACTAGACTACCAATCCCTGTAATCAACAAGGCAAAAATCATACTTAGCCCATCTAAATACGTCAAAAAATAGACATCCGCCGAAGGTATCCAAGGAAGGGAATATGTATAAGTTGCGCCATGTGAAAGCGAGGGAACTAAACGAAGAAGAAGTATGAATAATAGCAAGGGAACAATGATTACAAACCAACCGATTTTCCTACCGGTTAAAAATTTATGTACGAATGGCACCAAACATGCCGCGATAAATGGAATAAAAATTGCCAGCAAGACGGTAATCAACCTTACACCTCCTAAAAAATTCTAACGTAAACATCGACTAACCACCCAACTCCTCTTGACTGAACCCCATACGTTATGCATAATGGGACTCTAAGCAAAGAGTATATTGTCTACTCGAAAGTATACACTACTTTACAGGAATTCGCATAGAAAACGCAGTTGAAATGTTGTATGGTTGCTGAAGTATGCAACCAAATAGATAGGATGTATACAGTGGTAAACTAATTATTTTATCGAATATGAAGAGGTGAAGAGTCATTATGGGCAAAATGAAAAGCCGTATGGACGAGAGTATTCTCGTTTGTGTGTACTACGGTCCAAATGGTGAACGTCTCATTAAAAGAGGATATAAAATCGCAGCAATCATGGATTGTCCGCTGTACATCTTAACCGTCGATCCTGCACCACTGGATGACTTTGATGCGGAGAAATCGGAGTACATCGAACGCTGGCAAGAACTTGCTGAAGAGCTAGACGTGGAAGCGTTCATTATCCGAGACGATGAAACGCGACCCGCAGCCAAGGTCATTAAAGAAGTCGCACACCAATACGGCATCACACAAATCATCATCGGGCAAACAGCGCAAAGCCGTTGGGAAGAAATTACGAAAGGCTCCTTCATGAACGTACTGCTAAGAGAGATCCCATTCGTTGACTTCCATGTAGTCTCTGTAGATCGGGCGATCAAACATGAGGAGGAAGGGTCTTTTGAAAAAGGCGTGCGTGCCTACCTTGTTCAAGACGGTGATGGTTATCGCATTAATTTCACACTCTCCAAACGTGCACAATACGAAGGTATCTTCTTCAAAGAAATTGGAACAGATTTTAATAACGGCATTTTTAAATTCATGCAAAACAATAAAATTTGCCAAGTTCAAATTGAAGAGGACCAAGTGCTGGAAACGAGCAAGATTCAATGCAAAGTCTATGATTAATACTGACATCTGTGCATATCATTTTGAAAAAAAAGCAGCATCCCGACTTTCGGGATGCTGCTTCTTATCATTCAGAGAGCTCTTCTCCTACTATTTTCACTTCCATCTCCAGATCGATTCCAAATTTCTTTTTGACTTCTGCTCTCACCATTTCAATCGTCTGGATATAATCTGTTGCAGTTGCGTCTTTTTTATTAACGATAAACCCGGCATGTTTCGTAGAAACTTCTGCTCCGCCAAATCCTTTGCCTTGCAGCCCACTATCTTGAATCAATTTTCCTGCAAAATAGCCTGGCGGTCGCTTGAAAACACTGCCCGCCGAAGGATATTCAAGAGGCTGCTTAGATTCGCGCTGAAACGTAAGGTCTGCCACAGCCGCATCGATATCACATTGTACGCCAGGCGTCAATTGGAATTCAGCAGATAGTACATAGTAGCCTTTCGTTGTAATAATGCTTTTTCGATAACCAAGTTCCAGCTCTTCTTTGGATAGAATGAAGATCTTCCCCGTATCATCCATCAATGTAGCTTGTGTAATAATATCCTTGATCTCACCGCCGTATGCCCCGGCATTCATTGCCATTGCTCCGCCGATCGATCCTGGAATCCCACAAGCAAACTCCAAACCAGTCAAGCAAGCTTTTGCCGCTGCCTTGGATGCATCGATGATATGTGCCCCCGCTTCCGCGATTAGCGTACTTTCCTTAATCTGAATTTCATTAAGATTGGCCATGTACAGGACAATCCCACGAACACCGCCATCCCGTACAACCATATTCGATCCGTTACCCAATAATAAAATCGGAATGTTTTGTTCATATGCGTAGGTTACAACTGCTTGCACTTCTTCTATAGTTCCAGGTGCTACGACAACATCTGCTTTTCCACCTAGACGCGTTTTCGTGTATTTGTTTAGCGGTTCATCAAGCAATACCCAACCGTTCTTTATTTTCATTTGAAGGTCTTCAAACCAGCGATGTTTTGACATTCACATCCAGTCCTTTCACTTTACCTGTCTCCAAACAAGGAAACATTCTTATCACTCTATTAGTATGCTTCCAATCGGTCTTTTTGACAAGGTTTTTCATTTTGACTTTTATAGGCTTTTCCTTTACAGTTTACATAACTAAAGACCCACAAGGAGGAGAGTAAGTGAATAAATGGAAAGTTGATTCCACAGCATCCACTGTCGAATTTTCCGTTCCCCATATGATGGTATCGAGCGTGAAGGGTAAGTTTGAAGAGTTTTCAGGGGAAATCGAAGGAAATGCACTGGATTTGGCGAAGAGTTCTGTCCAGTTTCAAGTGGCTGTTCGTTCTATTCAGACAGACAATAAGGAGCGCGATGTGCATTTATGCTCACAAGACTTTTTTGACGCACAATCCTTTCCATATATGTCGTTTCTCTCTCGATCTATTTATCTAGAGAAGGATAATATGTATAGAATGACTGGAGATTTGACCATTAAACAGACTACGAAAAAGCTATTGTTTTGTGTTACACCTTTAGCGCCTGAAACATTTGATGCCCGCTATCTAGCTGAAGGCAAGATTAAGAGGAAAGAATTTGGCCTGACATGGAATAGGGCTATCGAAGCAGGCGGTGTCATGGTCGGCGATACAATTGATATTCAGCTGACCATTGCCGTAAAGAAAAAATGAAAATGCCTGAACAGATGAATACCAGTGCTCAGTCAGAAGCATTTGCTTTTTACTGAATTTAAACGAAGATCAAATTGCCCAGTCTACGCAATTTAGGGATTGAAGCGGAAGACGGTCGACTCCGGGAAAGCGTACCGTCTAGAGCGCAAATCCTCACGGATACCCCCCTGCCGCACTTACTCGGCGAAAACTTGACCAGCTGTATTCGTATAACTTTTGCTTCACTTAAAATGGAAATCTCGATAATAACAATGTGAAATATCTCCAGATCATCTCATCTGGTAAGGTAACTCAATAATCTCGTACATTTAAAGAAGCAACAGCCGAAATGCCATACGAGCATTCCGACTGCTGCTTTGCTATCCTTATTTACACATCACACGAGTCATCATCACACTGCCCCCCGCTATCTTTTCCTAGCATCTGCAGAGTTGGTTTGATTCCTTCCTCTTCTGCAATCTTTTCGAGCGCCTCCACAAATGCTTCGATCGGCTGAGCACCGGAAATTGCATACTTCCGATTGATGACAAAGAACGGTACACCCTGTACGCCAATCTGACGTGCTTCTTCGATATCAGCTTGCACTTCATCTGCAAAATCATTACTGTGGAGCATTGCTTTCGTCAGCTCTGCATCGAGACCCGCTTCTTGTGCGATCGATACGAGTACTTCCTCTGTGTCGATACGTTCACCTTCCACAAAGTGACCATGCAACAAACGCTCGGTCACTTGCTCTTCCGCCCCATGCTGTCCAGCAAATTTCGCTAGACGATGTGCATCCTGCGTATTGGAAGTCTTCATTTTTTCCACTTGATAATGAAGCCCCACCGTTTTTGCTTGCTCTTCAACATTTTTCATCATATTTTCTGCTTCAGTCCTGCTGATGTTATACTTGTTTGCCAACCCTTCAAGTTGCGATTGGTCAGATGCTACAGGTGTATTCGGATCCAGCTGATAGGCCTTGTACTGCACCTCTGCTTTCTCCTCTAGCCCTGCTTGCTTCAGTGCCTGCTCCAAACGTCTCTTTCCAATATAGCAAAACGGACAAACATAATCGGACCATACTTCAATTTTCATTTATTCCGCCACCTTTCTACTATCAATTTTAGATTCAATAAAATTTGGGTACAATATAAATGCTTGAACTATTTGAATATAAAAGGACGGGTGTAAAAATGAATGAGTCACTATGGCTGGCAACCGCATATCCAAACGAAGAATATCCTGTGGTAGAGGATAATCTATCATGCGAGGTTTTGATCATCGGCGGAGGTTTAAGTGGGATTGCAAATGCCTATTTCTTAGCGTCACAAGGTAAAGATGTCATTTTATTGGAGAAAAACAGCATTTTACACGGAGCGACCGGGAACTCAACTGGTAAACTAACTGCGCAACATGACTTGGTATATGCCGATTTGATTGAGCAATTTGACTTGGAAAGCGCAAAGCTTTATTTCAATGCGAACGAAAGTGCTCTGCAATTCGCTCGTTCCATTGCAGATGCAAATGAGCTGCAAACTGCACATTCCGCACTTTACTCACAAACTGCAAAAGGTACAGAACAATTAATGAGAGAGAAAAAAGCCTATGAGGAAATAGGAATTCCGTTCACATTAGCTGGCAAGGCAACCGATTTACCTTTTCAGACTACAAACACATTAATCATCGAGAACGAAGCTCAAATACATCCAGTTCGTTTTGGACAAAAGTTAGCACAGCTTGCAACCAAGGCTGGTGCTCGATTATTTGAACATGCACAAGTTGCGGCACTCGATACAGACCGCCATTTCGTTAAGCTTTCTTCTTCCACAGAAATTCGTTACCGTCAGCTGATCATCTGTTCGCATTATCCGATTGAGGCACTTGAAGGTATGCAAATTCTCAAATTAGACGTCGATCGTTCTTATATAGCAGCGGCAAAAACAACCACCCCTTTCGCCCATCAATATATCGCCGTTGATAATCCGAAACGCTCAATACGCACAACAACCATTGACGGTCAATCGTATTTATTACTGGCGGCAGAATCTCATCATGCGGGGGCAGAAAAAGAAACGCAGATCCATTATGACCGCATTACAGAGGACCTAAAAACGAACTTGCAACATTCGGACATCATCTACAAATGGTCTGCGCAAGATCCGTCTACGCCAGATCTAGTGCCCTACGCCGGAGCTATTTCAGATGCATCGCCTGATGTCTTTATTAGTACTGGCTATCGAAAATGGGGGCTCTCCAACTCCATGGCCAGCGCTCAAATCATCTCGGACGCAATTGTCGGGCGACACAATCCTGCCAGCGAACTATACTCTCCTCGACGCACGGATTTTGGCGCATTATTCAGCAGGGCTCTTTTATTGACAGGGCGCACAGTGAAGGAATTTGCAGGCGGTCATATCGCACGCACGGACTCGCCTATTTGCACACATATGGGTTGCCGTACTCGCTGGAATAAAGGCGACCAAACATGGGATTGCCCTTGTCACGGCTCTCGTTTCCGTGCAGATGGTTCAGTACTCGAAGGTCCTGCCACTCAGCCTCTTGATTTAAGTTAAAAAAGACTGTCATGGAAACCGGATGAATTTCCGATTTCTAGACAGTCTTTTCATTAGGATAACGCTTCAGTTAATACTGGTACAATCTGTTTTTTTCGTGACACGATGCCTTTTAGCAATGCGGAGTTATTATCGAACGATACATTAAACGCGGAGCCTGCACGTTCTGCTTCTTTACCTAATGCAATGATGACAGAATCACTGTTAATGATATCCGTTACGACAAACAAGAATAAATCCAAGTTCTTTTGCTCAATCACTTGAAGAAGCAATTTTTCCAACTCTGCTTGACGCCCAAGAATATCTTGAAGGTCGACTGCATTCACTTGAGCAATCTCCATTTTGATATCGCCGAATGAAAATTCTTTTGCATCCAAGCTAACTAATTCTTGAATAGGCGTCGCACTCAAATCTGCACCGGCTTTTAGCATGGCTAGACCATACTCAGCAGCATTGATCTCGGCAATGGCAGCCAATTCATTAGCCGCTGCCTGATCTTGCTCTGTAAAAGTTGGTGATTTGAATAACAATGAATCAGAAACAATTGCCGATAGCATGAGTCCTGCGATTTCTTTCGGTATCTTGACTCCATGTTCCTTGAATAATTTGTTCAAAATTGTTGCCGTACAACCAACCGGCTCAGCCCGATAATATAGCGGATCATTTGTCTGGAAGTTTGCGATTCGGTGATGGTCAATGACTTCCAACACTTGTACTTCGTCCAAATCGTCTACACTCTGCTGCTTTTCATTGTGATCGACCAAGATAACTTGCGATACTTCAGGCGATGCCTTTTCGATTAAACGAGGGGCTTCAAAACCAAATGTTTCAAGAGCATACGCAGTTTCTTTTGAAATATTTCCTAAACGCACTGCTTCTGCATCTACTCCCAATTGCTGCTTCAAGTACGCATATGAAATAGCAGATGCTATTGAATCTGTATCTGGGTTTTTATGCCCGATGACTAACACTTTTGACATTGTTAAATCCTCCTAATTCACTCTGTTTACTAATTTTATTTTACCACACTATTTAAGTTTGAGTAGTGGGAAATAATAAAGCATGAATTTCATCTTTATTATGAACGAAGTCTGCTATTGTATAACGATCCAGCACAGCAAAATAGGCTTGTAATGCTTCATACAATACACCTTTCAGATGACAGGCCGATGATAGAACACACATATTTTTATTTGGATCAAAGCATTCAACCAAATGAAAATCATCCTCGGTTTTACGGACAAGTTCTCCGACATTGATATCTTTAGGGTCTGTACAAAGGCGAATTCCTCCTCCGCGACCACGAATCGTTTCAATCAGCTGCAGCTTTCCCAATTCATGGACAATTTTTGTGAGGTGATTTTTAGAGATTTGATAAGCATCCGATATTTCCTGCACAGTGGAAAGTTCATCAGGTTGCTTGGACGCTAGAAAAATCAGAACACGCAGCGAATAATCAGTGTACATAGTTAAACGCATAATATCACCACTTTCTGTTCTTTTTCCATTATAGCATTTTCATTCAAAAATTCCTTATTTACCGCAGCGAGTTAGATGAATAATAATGTTGATCCATTTAGGGTTTAAACTTATCAGAACCGGCTATCATTAAAAGATAGCTTTTTTAGTGTATGGCGGTTTATTGAATGAACTGTGTCCACTTTTTGTATTCTGTTTAAACATGTATTTTATATATAGCTTTTAAACAAAAAGTGTTTTATGATGGGTTTATCAAATACGGAAAGGTTGTGCATTACCATGTTAGATCAAAAAACAATCGATATTATTAAATCAACAGTACCAGTACTGGAGCAACACGGTAAAACGATTACAACAGTTTTCTACAGAAATATGTTTGAAGCACACCCAGAGTTACTCGACATTTTCAATCATGCAAACCAATCACAGGGACGTCAGCAAACGGCACTAGCTAATACAGTGTACGCAGCAGCTCAACACATTGACGACCTAGGAGCAATTCTTCCAGCAGTCGTGCAAATCGCACACAAGCATGTATCTTTAGGGATCTTGCCTGAGCATTATCCAATTGTAGGGGAGTATTTATTAGGTGCAATCAAAGAAGTACTAGGTGATGCAGCAACTCCTGAAATCATCGACGCATGGGCAGCAGCTTACGGAGTGATTGCAGATGCATTCATCGGATTGGAAGCAAAAATGTATGATGACAACGAATCTGCCGATGGCGGCTGGAGAGAATTCAAGGATTTCGAGATTGTCGATAAAGTAGAAGAAAGTGATGTTATCACTTCCTTTTATTTAAAACCAGTTGACGGCAAAAAGTTACCGTACTACTTGCCAGGACAATATATTACAATTCGCACTTCAATCCCAGGTGTGAAAAATGTCGTTAATCGTCAATATAGCTTGTCGCAAAAATCCAATGATGAGACATTCCGCATTTCCGTCAAACGTGAAGATTCACTGCAACCGAATGGCGTTGTTTCTTGCTACTTGCATAACGAAGCAGCCGTTGGCGATATCATCGAGGTAAGCGTACCTGCAGGAGACTTCTATCTAGAGCCGACAAAGACAACACCTGTAACATTGATCAGCGGCGGTGTAGGAATCACACCAATGAAAGCAATGTATCAAACAATTGCAGACGTGTCTCCTGAACGTGAAGTCGCATTCTTGCACTCCGCCCGTACACGCAGCCAACAAGCATTTGCTACTAAATTAGAGCAGTTGAACGCAAAATTACCGAACTCCAGCTACAAAGCCCTTTATTCAGAAGAGGGAGACGGCATGTTCACACGCGAATTCTTGCAGGAAAATGTCATCGAAGGCAGCGATGTCTATGTCTGTGGACCTACTGGTTTCATGGAATTCGTTATCCAACAGCTTTATGCAATCGGCGTACCAGAAGAAAAAGTACACTTCGAATTCTTCGGACCTGCTGTACAACTTGATTTAGCAACTGTTTGACCATACTAACAAACCCCGCGAATTTGATTCGCGGGGTCTTTCTTTGGCTTTTAGTTCATTTCTAACTGTGTTTCGCTTTATAATTTCTTAGGCATACGGATTGAAGCAAAAATCAGTGCAGCCACTAAAAAAAGTCCTAAATAGCCGACAAGCGGGTAAAAATTGCTGACCAAGTTCGTAAAACCGAAGAAGCTCAGCCCATAGCCGATTACTAATGAAACAGCTACGAAAACTTTAAACGTCTTCGTACCAGATTCAATGAATCTCGCACCAAATGCATAGAACATACTGACTGCCGTATTGAAGATCATGCCGTACAGCACAAGCGCCATAAATATCGCGAATATAGGTGAAATAGAATTGATAATCGCAAGCATTGGCAATTCTGTTCCCGCCACGTCATCTACCTTCGAGAATATTGCCAAGTGACTCAATAAAATCAAGATACCGAGACCAAGGCCCCCAACAAAACCGCCCCAAGCAGCTGTCTTCTCATTTTTTTCCGCGCCTCCCATCACAATGGACATAGATGCGCCCACTGCAATATTGAACGACACATAGTTGATTGCCGAAACAAACCAATTTGGTAATGTCGTCGGCACCGCTTTAGCTACAGGATCCAGAACCGCAAATGTTGTATCCATAGTCCATACACTATAGATCGATACGCCAACAACTGTGATGATCAGAAATGGTGTAATACTGCCAATCACCGCAACCACTTTGTCGACATTCAATAAGATTGTTAAAAATACGAGCACAATCATCAGCAAACTGCCGACATAAGAAGGCAACCCAAATTGCTGATGTAAATTAGCTCCGGCGCCAGCCAGCATAACCACTCCAACGCCGAACAGTGTAAAGATAATAATGCCATCCACCACGACGCCTAAGTAACGCCCGCTAATTTTATAAATGACATCCTTGTGAGAATTCGTCTGCATCCGACTGCCAAGACGCGTCAATACCATCCCCAAATAAGCAAATAATACAGTACAGACGATAGCACCCAGGATCCCCCAGAATCCAAAACTCGTAAAATACGTCATAATTTCATTCCCGGAAGCAAAACCAGCCCCGACAATTATGCCGATGAAGGCACTTCCCATCTTTAATATGTCTCTCATAATTTCCCCTATTCTTCTCTGTCACGACAAGGCCGCGAGATGATCTTTACCCCCACTTCATTTCCTGTATTTCGAAACAAAAGGGTTGTCTTTTTCATAAAACCGCCAAGGATAATGGACAGCCTCACCTGAGTTTCCAATACCTACGCGCGGACCAGCTTCCACTTCATTTTGCGACAATCCTTCTGAAATATAAAGCGGTTTCTGTGCCCAATGATGACCGTAGTAGTCCATCGTGACCCCAAGTGCTTTTGAGAGCTTACCCGGACCATTTGTCAGATCGGTCATTTTCTTAATGTGATTCCCACGGTTTTCTTGCATATGAACCAAACCTTCTACAGGCTCGCCTGCTCTCAGCAAAACGGCATGCGGAATTCCTACCTTTGCACCCACGACATTCATCAGCACGTGGGTGTGCATCTGGTATGTATACACCGATCCCGCTTCTCCAAACATAATTTCTGTGCGCTTTGTTCGACGATTACCGAAGCTATGAGCCGCACGATCTTCGGGTCCGTGGTACGCTTCAGTCTCTACGATTCTAACAACCAGCAAGCCGTCCGAACGCTCATGAACAATATGCTTTCCGACTAAGTTGCGTGCAAGTTCTAAGACAGGAGCTTCAAAAAAAGACGGATCGATCGGTTCATACATTGTAATCTTCTCCTTTCCACATATCAGGCCAAACCTTGACCCGCTGCGAACTCACGATAGAGGTCATGTGATTCCAATAATTCTTCATGCCGTCCTCGCCCCGTAATCTTGCCGCTCTCTAAAAACAACAGTTGATCGGCATGCAAAACCGTCGCCAAACGGTGCGCAATAATCAATGTCGTTCGGCCATTCATCAAATGCTGTAATGCCTCCTGCACATGAGTTTCGGACCCGCTGTCTAAGTTGGAAGTAGCTTCATCCAATAACAAGATTTCCGGGTTATGCAATAATGCACGGGCTATGGCAATCCGTTGGCGCTGGCCTCCTGACAGTTTCATACCGCGTTCCCCGACCAATGTCTCGAATTGATCCGGCATCTCTTCGATAAACGTGTAGGCATTGGCCGCCTTTGCTGCTTCGATAATCTTATCAATAGAGGGTCGCCGCTCTAAACCATAAGCAATATTATCTAGAATAGTGCCGCTCAATAATGGACTTTCTTGTGAAACATAACCAATTCGTCCACGCCACTCTGCTAGTGGTATGTCCTTTATAGGCACCGCGCCAAGTAAGATTTCTCCTGAATTCGGTAGATAGAAGCGTTCGACTAATGAAAAGATTGTTGTTTTCCCGCCACCGCTTGGGCCTACGAATGCAGTGACCGTCCCTCTACCCGCTGTAAATGAAATACCATTCACTACGTGTTTATCCGGATCATAAGAAAAGTGCACATCTGAAAACGTTAGTGCCCCTTCTGATTGCGGTGAAAATTTGCCCATTGCCGGCTCAGACTTCATTTGTAGAATTCCCTGGATACGCTCTGTCGCTCCGACTGCTTTTTGAAACGAGGTAAAGAACTGTGCCATTTGGGCAAACGGCATGATGATTTGAAACAGTAAGAAAATAATGGCTACTAACGTTCCTGCAGACAAAGCACCTCTTGCAACTTGTGCTCCGCCGTAACCAAGGATCACTACTAAGATCCCCATCATCGTCAGCATCATGATGGGTGAGATGACGGCTTGAATCTTCGCTTCCTTTAACCCATACCGGAATAACGATTGAATTGCCGTCTTCCCTTTCCCTCCTTCTGTCGGCTCTGCCCGATACGCCTTTACTAACCGGATATCACCGAGCACACGACCTAAGTGCCCCGAAAACTTCGCCATTTCAGCTTGTGTCGCCTTCGCTACTTTATGCATTAACCGTCCTAATGGGATTAATATGACCATACTGACTGGCACACTAATCAGCATAATGATGGTCATTTTCCAATCCAGCACCAACAAAATGACAATGGCTCCGATAATGGAAATCATGCCGGAAATGAAAGATACTAGATGTTCAGACACTAACGATTTGAGCACAGTTGTATCTTGTGTAATCCGGCTCATCGTCTCCCCGGTTTCATTCTGATCGAAATATGGGATCGGCAAACGCAGAACCTTCTGCCATAATTGATTGCGTAGATCTGCCACTACCGTTTCTCCAATATAAGCAAGCATATAGTAGGAAAAGCCACCAGCAATTGCTTGGACAACGAATAAACCCAGCAAGAATACGCCTGTTTTCCAGTTCATCAGTTCGCTCGTGAAAGAGTCCACCAAATCTTTGGTGATCAAGGGAACGACCAACCCTGCTACTGTCTCGATAAGTGATAAAAGCAAGGCAAAGGCTGTAACTGCAACAGGCCAATGTAATGTCTTGATTAAACTTATGAAATTTTTCAATGATCCGGTTGCTTTTGCTTGATTGTTCATCACTCGCCTCTTTTCTATCTTATTCCAATGCGTTGTAATTTAGCCCTTGGATATATTCCCCAATGCGCAACCAATCCTCTTCTAAATCAGGTCGAAGGGACGGACGATAAAAGATGGATGCCGGGTGAAATGTCGGTAGAATGGTATACGAATGGTCTGTCCAGCTATAGTGCGTCTCATCCAATGATTTCAGATACTGAACAGGCTGTGTCAATAGCTGACCGTGAAGTGTTGTTATTTTGGCATGCTTTCCGAGCAATCGTTGTAAACCAATATTACCAAGCGTAACGATGAGCTTCGGCTTAAGATTTGCCACTTCATAATCCAATACCGGTGCATGGGCAAGTTGTTCCTTTTGCGTTGGCGGACGATTGTATTTACGTTTCGTCAAGCTGCCGTCACGTTCTTTCTTCGTTCCCCATTTATAAGGTCTACTGCGGAATGAACTTGTCATATAAACATCTTCTCGCGAAAGTCCTATCGAGGCAAGAGATTTCATCAGTTCGTCACCTGCTCTGCCGATGAATGGCACGCCATGTACGGCCTCATGTTCTCCAGGCGCTTCTCCGACCAGCAAGAGGGTCGGTGATTCAGGACCTTCACCTCGTACAAACCCTTCCACCTGAAAACCTTCACTGCGTTCAAGTGCAGTCTGTGCTATATCATCCGGAATACGAAACATCCTATCAACTCCCTTGTCACAATTATAGAGGTTCTTAGGCAGAATCAAAAATATTTACCATTGAAAAAGCCGCCCCCATTTATGTTAAATGGAAACGACTTAACCTATACTATGCTAACTCCGTTTGTTTTGTTTCTGTTCCGAGTAATACAACAGATAATACCCCCACCAGGATGGCGGCACAGAAGATACCGAATATGATACCGAACCCATAGCCTGCCGTCAGCAACGAACCGACAAGCAACGGACCGAAAATACCGCCAACTCGGCCAACAGCTGCTGCAACGCCTGATCCCGTTGCCCGTATTGCGGTTGGATATTGCTCAGGTGAATAAGCATACAATGCTCCCCACGCGCCTAAATTAAAGAACGATAAAAATGCGCCTGCAATCATTAATGTCGTTAGCGTATCCGCATTACCAAAAGCCAGCGCGCTAAGTGCCGTGCCGAATAAATATGTGGCCAAGACAAACTTTCGTCCAGCTCGTTCGATCAGCCAGGCAGCGCTGAAGTAGCCAGGAAGCTGGGCCAGTGTCATAAGCAAAACATATCCAAAGCTTTTGATTAAACTAAAACCTTTTAATACCATGACGCTCGGTAGCCATAGGAACATTCCGTAATAGGAAAAGACAACAGCAAACCAAACGATCCAAAGCATAACGGTGCGCTTTCTATATGCCGGAGCCAACAATAGCTTCAGTTTTTGTCCAGTAGACTGTTCTGTTCTTCCTTCTTTTATAAACCTCTTTGAATCCGGCAAATTCCGTCGTAAATAAATTGCATAAAATGCCGGTAATGCTGTTATGATCAATGCAATCCGCCAACCATAACTCGGGATGACAAAGTACGCGATCAGCGCTGCAATCAGCCAACCTGCCGCCCAGAAACTTTCAAGCAATACGACAACACGCCCGCGCTCTTTCGCTGAAACACTTTCCGATACTAGCGTAGACGCAACAGGAAGCTCACCGCCTAATCCTGCTCCCACTAAAAAACGCAGAATCAGAAACGCCCATAAAGAGGTGGTTAAGGCGGATAATCCGCTAGCGACTGAAAATAAGATGAGCGTGATCATGAACACCTGTTTTCTCCCAATACGATCCGCAAGCAATCCAAAACCAAACGCTCCAACAGCCATACCGATTGAATTGATACTTCCGATCCAACCCATCTCTGAAGACGTCAGCTGCCAATCAACAGCGAGCGCTGCAATGATAAATGACAGGATGCCGACATCCATTGCATCAAACATCCACCCGGTACCCGCGATGCCAAGCAATTTATTACGTGAGATTTCCTTCGTTTTCACTAGTGCTCTACCTTTCTATTGTACAATCTTTAGGTGTCTTTACATATGTAATTATAGCACTTTATGAGGTAATTTGACTAGCGTAGTTTTACTTAAGAAAGAAGTATGAGCTAAGGTGGGTAATTTATGAGCGCAATTCAGCCTTTTATGTTCATCGCACGCAAAATTCATTACACCACTCCATAGAAAAACCCCGAAGGACTAAGTCCTTCGGGGTGGCATTTCTCTTTATAGTGCAGATTCGACTTCTTTGATCATTTCTTTAAATGATTGTAGCCCGCCGCCAGATAAGTACCAATATTCACCGTTTAGGTAAATCATTTTATCGTTTTTGAATGCGTTTGTTTTCTTCACTAGGTCGTTTTCAATGGAATCTTTTGCACTTCCATCGCCGATAGCTGCATCACGGTCGATGATGAATAGGATATCAGGGTTTGTTTCCAAGATATATTCAAACGTGATATTTTGTCCATGTGTAGATACTTCGATACCTTCATCTGCTGGTTTAAAACCGAACACATCGTGGATGATTCCAAAACGTGAGCTAGGACCATAAGCACTTACTTTACCTTCTGTTCCAAGGATGATCAATGCGTTGCTATCTAATTCTGCTGTTTTTGCTTTGATTCCTTCAATACTTGCGTCCACATCGTTCAACTCAGTTTTCATTTCATCTTCTTTATCGAAGATCGTTGCAATAGTTTCCATGTTTTCTTTAAACGAATCCATATAACGTGATGTATCTACACCCGTGAATATTGTCGGTGCGATTTCTGTAAACTGATCATACAAGTCCGATTGACGTCCAGAAATGAAGATGACATCTGGCTTTAATGCATGAATTGCTTCGAAATCCGGCTCTTTTAAGCTTCCTAAGTTTTCATACTTCTCATCTTCATATTTAGAAAGATATCCAGGTACGTTTGTTTGTGGTAAGCCTGCTACTTCCACTCCCAGTTCGTCTAGTGTATCCAATGTTCCGAAGTCAAAAACTACTACTTTTTCAGGGTTCTTTCCAAGAGTTGTTTCACCAAGTTCGTGTTTAATTGTTACTTCTTTGCTTTCTTCAGCTGGCTTATCTTCAGGAGCTGCGTTGTCAGCCGGCTTATCTTCTTCTTTCGTGCTGCCACAAGCAGCTAGTGCAAGCATTAAAACTAATGCAAACAGGGATAATGTAAGTTTTTTCATTGGTTTAAGTTCCTCACTTTTTTAAGAGTTAAAATAGACGCAAATACGGCAATTTTTCATTTGTTGTATCGGAATATCCATATCATAGATTTCCCGTAATGACTCCGAATTGATAATATCGTTCGTCGGACCATCCTTGACGATCCTGCCTTCTTTTAATGCCACGATCCGATCGGAATAGACTGAAGCAAAGTTGATATCATGCAGTACAATTACGACAGTTTTTCCAAGATCATCAACCAGCTGACGTAAAATCTTCATGATTTGTACGGAATGTTTCATATCTAAGTTATTGAGTGGTTCATCCAATAAAATATAATCCGTATCTTGAGCGATTGTCATGGCAATGAAAGCACGCTGACGCTGGCCGCCTGACAATTCATCTAAATACGCTTCCTGCATATCCATCAAGCCCATATACTCCAATGCCTGATCTACCATCCGTTCATCCTCTTCGTGAAGACGGCCCTTACAGTGCGGGAAACGGCCGAATCCGACGAGTTCGCGGATGGTCAACTTGACATTCATGAAGTTCGATTGCTTCAAAATGGCTACACGTTTAGCAAAATCATTAGACTTCATATCTTTCACTTTACTTTTATCGAGCAGTACTTCACCGGTATCTGCATCCATTAATCGGCTTACCATCGACAGAAGAGTAGATTTACCAGCCCCGTTCGGTCCAATGAATGACGTGATTTTACCACGGTGTATATTCACATTGACCTTTTCGACGACTGCTTTTCTTCCATAAAACTTAGTTAGCTCACGAACCTGAATCATGAGGATCGACTCTCCTTTAATAGTAAATAGATAAAGTACACGCCACCGACAAAGTTAATGATCACGCTCAATGTAGTTGAGAAAGAGAAGACACGTTCCACGATCCATTGCCCACCGACCAGTGCTATCACACTCATAACAGATGCTCCTGCAATTAAGACAGAGTGTTTGAATGTGTTGAAGAATTGATACGATAGATTGGCCACAATGAGTCCAAAGAAAGTAATAGGACCGACCAACGCAGTCGATACGGCAATTAAGACAGCCGACAAAATCAGCATCAGCTTGACTACCGACTGATAGGATACACCTAAGTTAATGGCAGTATCACGACCTAATGACAGAACATCTAATTCATTGATATAGCGCCAACCAATAATTAGCGTAAGTATCAATATTCCAAATGCCCACCAAACTAGATCGCCGTTAATATTGTTGAAACTCGCAAACATTTTATCTTGCACTCGCATGAATTCATTCGGATCAATCATAACTTGCAGGAATGTCGAAATACTTCCAAAGAATGTACCGACGATGATGCCCACTAACAATAAGAAGTAAATAGGACGATTTCCCTTACCGAATAGAAAGTGATAAAGTGCTAAGGCAAACAAGACCATAGCCCCAACTGACAGCATAAAGTTGAACTGCTGATTAATCAGCACAAAATGGGTAGATCCAAAAAAGAATACAAGAACGGTCTGCAATAAGACATAAAGAGAGTCTAGCCCCATAATGCTTGGCGTCAAAATCCGGTTATGCGTAATCGTCTGGAAAATGACTGTAGAATACGCGACCGCAACGCCTGTCAGAATCATCGCAATGACTTTGATTGCCCTTCGAGGAAGTGCATAATCATAGCTGCCGTTCAAACCTTGAAATAAATACAATCCACAAAACAATAGTGCAAATGCAGTCAAAATCAATAGTTTCGTTGAATTACGCATACGCTTTCCCCCTAAACAACAGGTAGAGGAAAATTCCGCTTCCGATGACACCGACCATTAAGCTGATCGAAATCTCGTATGGGAAAATGATGACTCTTCCTAAAATGTCGCAAACGAGAAGAAAAATTGCCCCAAGCAATGCAGTATGCGGTAAAGTTTTCTGCAGATGGTCACCTTTGAAAATCGATACGATATTCGGGATGATCAATCCGAGAAACGGTATCATACCGACCGTCAACACAACTGTTGTCGTAATAAGTGCAACTAAAATCAAGCCGATATTGACGATTCGTTTATACGCCAACCCTAAGTTTTTAGAAAAATCCTCACCCATTCCAGCCACCGTAAAACGATTCGCATATAAATATGTAATGATTAAGACAGGTATGCTAATATACAAAAGCTCATAGCGTCCCTTCATGATCATTGAAAAGTCACCTTGCAACCAAGCCGACATATTCTGGATTACGTTTGCCTTGAATGCAAAGAATGTAGTGATAGAAGAGAGGATGTTCCCAAACATCAAACCGACAAGCGGAATGAAAATGGCATCTTTAAATTTAATACGGTCCAATATCTGCATAAATAAAAATGTACCTAGTAGCGCGAAGGCAAAGGAAACTGCCATCTTTTCAAATAATGTTGCATTTGTAAACATCAGCATGGACACTAGTATTCCAAGTCGTGTCGCATCCAGTGTTCCTGCTGTCGTAGGTGAGACGAACTTATTACGGCTTAACTGCTGCATAATCAGCCCGGCAATACTCATCCCCGCTCCAGCCAGCAAAATAGCTACTAACCGTGGCACTCGACTAATTAAAAAAATTTCTGTTTCTTCTGAGCGTAAATCCAATAAATCCGCTGGTGAAATTCGAATGGCTCCCACGAACAGCGAAAGAAATGACAATAGAATTACGGCTGTAATTAAATAACGTTTCTTCATGAAGAACTCCGATATCGAATATTTGAGCTTTCTCACTTAAATGAAAATGATTATCATTCGCTCACTACTTACATTAAACAATTTTGAAGATGATGTCAATACCTAATTGAAAATCATTATCAACAGATTGTGTCATTGAGCCGGAGGAATTGAATTGTAGCCAGCACCATGCAATACACCGTGATCGATACATGAAAAAGCTGCCTTCTATAATAGAAGACAGCTTTTCGTTTTGCTTATTGTTGTTGTTCCATTGCTTCGTTAATATCTACCGCACCGTCAATGACTTCTTTCGGCACTTTGATTTCATCGATTTCATTGATTTTCGAAATATCACCTTTTATTTTTTGCGCTACTTTCACTTGTTGGCCCTGTTCTTCCATTGTCAACACCATGTCCATGTCAAGATTCTTCGTGTAGAAGGTTTTCTTATCAATTGTGAATTCAAGGTCGATACTCTCAATCTCCATCTGAGAAATCATATCCAACTGGGCTTCGTCCATTCCTGCCGGCATATTTTCTTTCATCAAATCTTTCATCAGCCCGCTGAATTTTTCGCCCGATCCCTTCAAACGAAGTACATATTCATCATCTGTTTGCTCAAATTTGAAATCGTCGGCAAACTGCTCATAGAGTGAGTAATCTACTTGCGTATTTGCTGAACCTGCTACTTGGCCTGCTACTTCTTCATACATCTCGTTCGGAAGCTTCATCCAATCTCCTGACTCAGGATCCTTCATGAAGAACCCATCCTGCGTCATATACAGATCCATTGCCATTTCTTCGCCAGCCATTTCCATATTCATCGTTTGACGCATTGCAAGTGGTTCAAGAATCATATCCATGTCAATTGTAGAATTTACGACTTGCTCTTCTTCACCCATTTGCATGTTTTGTGTAATTTCCATATCGGCATGCATACTTTGCATTGTTTCACTTGCGGCATTTGCCTTCTCCATTACTTCTTCGATGGTGAGGTCACTTTTCTCTATAACTTTATCTTCCTTGCCGGTTTCTGAATCTTCTTTTGGTGTAGCCGTTTGCCCACAAGCACTTAACACTAATGCCAACACACTGGCAGCTAAGATCATTATCCACTTTTTCATTTGTCCATCTCTCCTCTTATATAATGACTTCACTTAGTTGTACGGTAGGAAAATAAAAAAGGTTCAAAAAAATGCTGATTTTTAATGAAACGAACCGTTTATACCAAATCTAACCAAAACACTCATGGGCAATTAAAACGAGCGCATTAGGTATTTATACTCTATTTCTTAGAAAAGGTTTAGAAAAAGCGAGAGCGGGCAAACTAGAATCATCCCACCCCCTTTCTCTTCTTATAAAGATAAAAGGATTTAGGCTGCATGCATTGCGCATGCAGCCCTTTTTTTGTTCTCTCGGGAAATCCTTGTGTCTTATCGTAAATAGTGCGTTGCGAGAGGTCATTGGAGCGGCTGAGCGGAGTTTTGGTTCGGTCGTATTGTTGTTTGGTTCGGTTTCACTATCGAATGGCGCGGTCCAACGTATGTTTCGCTCGGTTCTGGGCACTTTTGGCGCGGTCCATCAGTTTCATCAACCTACTACGAACTTCGCTAATCGTTCACATTCACTTTCCGGCACTTCTACCGTAATCAACGTTCCTTCTTCTTCGTAAGCAGTCTCTTTGATTGCTGCCGTCTCATTCAAATGTGAGACAATTTCTCCGCGATCATACGGAATCAACAATTTGCACGTTATATATTGTCTGAATAAATTTTGCTCAATTAACTTTAACAACTCCGGTATTCCTTCATTTTTCCCGGCAGACATCCATATACTTTGTTCCTGTGTAAGCGGATATGTAATCCCTGCCAAGTCAGCTTTATTGTAAACATTTACAGTTGGAATGCTCTCCACACCAATGTCTTCCAACGTTTCATTCGTCACGTCCATCATATGGCCATGCTCTTCATCTGAAACATCCACGACATGCAAAAGTAAATCTGCATTTTTCGCTTCCTCTAATGTAGAACGGAATGCTTGGACAAGATGGTGAGGTAGCTTTGATACAAATCCAACGGTATCAGTGAGGATGAATTCCTTCTTGTCGGGCAGTTTGATTTTTCTCACCGCTGTCTCTAGCGTCGCGAATAACATGTCTTTTTCGCTGACTTCCTTTGACTGGTCTGCATCCGTGTATTGTAACAGACGATTCATCAACGTCGACTTGCCGGCATTCGTGTAGCCGACAATCGAAACCACGGGAATGCCGCTGCGTACTCGTTGTTTCCGTTGGGTTTCACGTTGATCTTTCACATGCTCTAATTCGCGACGCAGCTTGGCAATCTGATCTTCAATTTTCCGGCGATCGAGCTCTAATTTCGTTTCTCCCGCTCCTTTGTTTTGCAAACCGCCGCCTGTGCCGCCACCTTGTCTGCTCAATGAAGCACGCAAACCGACTAGGCGTGGCAAAGTATACTGTAGCTGGGCTAATTCTACTTGCATTTGCGCTTCCCGATTTCTCGCTCGCCGCGCAAAGATGTCCAAGATGAGCATCGTTCGATCAATGATTTTGCACTCCAGCTCTTTTTCTAGATTACGTAATTGCGATGGAGACAATTCATCATTGAAGATCAATAAATTTGCGCCAGTCTCTTCGTACACTTGACGAATCTCATCGATCTTTCCCTTACCTAAATAATGAGATGGGTTTCTTCGTTCTAAATTTTGAGTCACTTCACCGATTACCTTTACGTCAATTGCTTCTGCCAAGTTGCGCAGCTCTTCCATCGCATACTCGAAATGCAGATCTTTTTGTTCATGTACTCCGACGATTACTGCCTCTTCCACTAATACATCCATTCCTGTATCCTCCCCAACATCTTTTTACATAGTTTACCCTTCGTCCTGCTAACTAATCGTTATGTAACAAACGGACAGCTGCCAGGCGCTCAGGCGTACCTTGTTTTTCCTCAAAACGAAACAGAACATCGCCTACTCGGATATCATTCTTATCCCCGACTTTTTGTGATAATAAGACGGCCCATTCCCCTGTTTCTCTTAATGGGTCTTCAACATGAATGATACATTCTGTAATCTGTTGCTCTTTATGTGAAGAACGACGTGCTCCCTGCTTCTCCAGTTCTGCCCATTCAATGAAAAATGGATAGGGTAATTCACTCGTCGGAGTCTGTTCTATAAACAACATTTTCCAACGCAGTAACTGTCCTTCTTCAGTTCTTCTCGATGCAGAAAGGATATCAGTCGTCTGAAAACCTTTATTATCTAGCTCTTCTTTCCATATTTCCATCCGATCGACAGAAAAGCAAACCGTCGCCCAGCCGTCTCCGTATTGCTTGTCATGTAGGAACTGCGCAACAAGCGGTTGATCGACAGCTGCTTTCTCCGCCTTTTCTCTATCTTCAATTGTCAGCCATTCGATGTACGCGTTATTTGTATAGAGCAAGGCATTGGCCGTTCCCCATTTCTCATGACGCCCACCCATCACAGCGCCGTACCCTTTTCGGTTTTGCTCTTCAACTACATTCTTCAAGTTTTCATTGGTAAAATAAACTACATGATCCAATTTCATTGAATATCACTCCTGACGCCATTGTTTCCTTATCATAACAAACCTCCACATCTAAAAACGTTTTTTCACCCTACAGTCTGTTTGATTATTTTGTCTATGTCTGCAAAGTTTTGTATGATGAAGTCAGAAGACCCGACACTATTTCCCGGGAAATTTAACTATTCGACAGGAGGAAATAATGATGAATCATAAAAAGTGGTTAGAGCATACAGTGGAAATGGCTACAGATAATGTTGTGAATGGCGGAGGTCCTTTTGCAGCAATCGTAGTAAAAGACGGTGAAATTATCGGATCTGGTACGAATCTCGTAGAGTCTACATGTGATCCATCCGCCCATGCAGAGTTACTGGCTATTAGGGAGGCATGCACAAAATTACAAACTCTTGATCTATCTGACTGCGTATTATATGCAAGTGGGGAACCGTGCCCAATGTGTCTCGGCGCGTCATACTGGTCAGCTGTTGGTGAAATCATCTACGCCTGTAGTAAACAGGACGCATATATGGAAGTAGGATTCACGAACCCTGTCCAAGACTTCTTCCCCGATCAACAGCTACCACCAGAAAAGCGTTCTATTCCATTCATTCAGCAAAAAACAGATAATTCGACAAAGCCATTTATTGAATGGAAAAAGCGGCAATCCAAGTAAGTCTGAGAGTTTCCTGAAGTCTCCAAATAGTGTAGGATGAAGGAAGAAATGCAGGAGAAAAAAAATCTCCTGCAGAAAAAATGCGGAGGGATCCTATGGTAATCGAATTATTAACGTCTCATGCTTCAGTTCGTCGATATAAGGATGAACCGATCACAAAGGAAACTGTAACAGAATTAGTCCGGGCAGGTCAGCATGCGGCCAGTTCACACTTTGTACAGGCTTGCTCTGTCATCTATGTAACAGATACCGAAAAGCGCGGACAGTTAGCGGAGTTATCTAAAAACCGACGTCAGTTTTATACAGCGGGTGCAGCCCTCGTTTTTTGCATGGACTATAATCGTTTGTCGCATGCCGCTCGCTTGCACGACAGGGAAATCGACTTTTCCGTTGCTGAAAATGTCTTGGTTGGCGCAATTGATGTAGGCTTATTCGCACAAAATGTCGCGATTGCGGCCGAATCAAAAGGCTATGGCATCTGCTATATCGGTGGCGTTCGGAATGCAATCGAAGAGATTTCGGAAGTACTTGAATTGCCAAAAGGTGTCGTCCCTTTATTCGGCATGTCGATCGGTGTGCCGAATGAAGCAAATGGAGTTAAGCCGCGTCTTCCTGTAGAAGCTGTGTTTCATGAAAACAGCTATAATGAGGAGAAATACGCTACTATTTTGCCGGCATACGATGAAATTATTAAAGAATATTACGCAACTCGCGACTCCAATCAAAAGGAATCGACGTGGACAGAACAAATGGCGGACTTCCTAGAAAAGCCCCGCCGTCTGGATATCAAAACGTTTTTGGAGAAACAAGGCTTCCTATTTAAATAACCGAGAAAGACAGGAGTGTAAATGAATGTCAGTAGATGAAGTACTGGAACTACTGCAGAGACGGATGACGGATGGAACGTTCATTCGAGCTACCATTAGTCGTCCGCGTTTGAAGTCGAATGAAATTAAACGAATTAAGCTGAAGCCTCTCGAACTAAAAGGTGAATTTTATATACAATTTGAATATCAGCATGAGCGCATCCTTAAGCATGAGAATGTTGCCCTAGGGGAGATCAAACAGCCTTTGCGGCATGCTCTGGAGCATTATAAACAATTCCATATTGAATTAACGGATGAGACGATACAGATCCAACTTTCGAAGAAGATGAAGGTGTCTATCAAACGAATCTTTCTCGATACAGAGAAGACCGTTGACTATGCGCATAACCGCAAAAAGCATTATGCGCTGACAGAAGGTACTCCTTACCCGTTCCTCGTCCGGCTCGGCGTCCAAACACCAGAAGGGAAAGTAAAGAATCAGAAGCATGACAAGTTTCGGCAGATCAATCGTTTCGTTGAGTTGATTGATGATACACTTTCCTATTTGCCCAAAGACCGAACGATCCGCATTTTGGACTTCGGCTCCGGAAAATCATATTTGACGTTTGCGCTCTATCATTATCTGCGAATCGAAAAAGGTTTGGATATCCGTGTCACAGGATTGGATTTGAAAAAGGAAGTAATAGAGGAATGTCAGGAGATTGCACGCGATTTACAGTACGATCAATTGGAATTCTTGGTTGGCGATATCAATGAATATGAAGGGGACACTGCAGTCGATATGGTCGTGACACTTCACGCATGTGATGTGGCGACGGATATGGCGCTCGCCAAGGCGGTCACATGGGGAGCATCCGTTATCCTGTCCGTTCCTTGCTGCCAGCATGAGTTGTTTTCCCAATTGGAAGCACCTGCACTGGATGTTATGCTGCAGCACGGCTTGGTGAAGGAACGGTTCGCCGCTTTAGCTACGGATTCGATCCGTGCAGAATTGCTTTCATTGGTCGGTTATGAAGCACAACTTGTAGAATTTATCGATATGGAGCATACTCCAAAAAACATTTTAATCCGAGCCTACCGTGATGGTCTGCGACCTGATCAAGCTCAGATTGATCGCTACGTTGCATTCCGTAACATGCTGCAAGCAAAACCATTTTTAGAAAAAGAATTAGAATCGTTGCTCAAATTTATTCCGAATGACAATAGCAGAGGCATTTAATAAAAATAAGGCCGTCAGCAGTACAAGAATAGTCGCAGCTGCCAAGTTAGCGTATTCGGCAAGCAATGATGAATCCATCGTCCAATAATAGATTTGCATCGGCAACACCGTGAACTTATCAAAGATACTCATCGGGATCGGCATTAGCAACGCTGGTATCCCGATGACTACTAGCGGTGCGGTTTCGCCTATCGCACGAGACAAAGCCAGAATGGATCCTGTCAAGATACTAGGCAACGCGACTGGTAACAAAACGGAACGAATGGTTTGCCATTTCGTAGCGCCTAATCCATAAGATGCTTCTCCAAGGAAAGCGGGAATCGCACGCAATGCTTCCTGACTGGACACGATTACAATTGGCAAGACTAGCAATGACATCGTCAATCCCCCAGCCAGCACAATATTTCCGAAATCGAGCGCCCGAACAAATATCGTCATCCCTAATATCCCATAGACAATAGAAGGAACCCCTGCTAAGTTCGCGATATTCGTTTGGATCAGCTCACGCATCTTCCCCTTCTTCGCGTACATCTCCAAATAAATGGCCGTTCCAACTCCTACGATTGTCGTAATTGGAATAACTACTGCCATTAGCCATAATGTCCCTAAAATTGCGCCTTTGATCCCTGCCTTTTCAGGCTGTGTAGAAAGGCGACCAGTAAGGAAATCTGCGTTCAACCATCCAATTCCTTGTTCGATCACACGATACAACAGCACGAAGAGCACCAGCAGTCCGAATAAGGAAGCCGACAGAAAAACAAATTTCGCGAGTTGATTGCTGATCATTCGACCTCGAAAACTTCTCATACTCACCACTTAGTACTCCTCCTTAAACTTCTTGGAAATATAACGTGCCAACATATTCATTACAAGCGTGAACACGAATAACGTCATGGCAACAGCATACAAACTATAATAGATTGTCGTGCCTGCAGAAGCATCGCCACCCGTCACCTCAACAATATAGGCGGTCATGGTTTGCATAGACTCCGTAACATCCAGTGTAAAGTTTTTCGAACTACCGCTCGCAATCGTGACAATCATTGTTTCTCCAATTGCTCGTGAAATTCCCAATACAATGGAGGCGATAATGCCCGAGAGTGCTGCTGGAATGACGACTTTACGAGTTACTTCGAGCTTGGTGGCACCTAAGCCAAATGCACCGTCGCGTAAAGAGTTTGGCACAGAACGCATGGCATCTTCTGATAAAGATGCAACCATTGGGATAATCATAATTCCCATGACAATACCCGGACTTAATAAGTTGGTTGCTTGGAGACTCGGAATCCAGTCACGCAAGATTGGCGTTACGAAAGTGAAGGCAAAAAAACCATAGACAATTGTCGGAATCCCCGCAAGTAGTTCTAGGGCAGGCTTCAAAAACTTTCTCCACCTCGCAGAAGCGTACTCACTCAAATAGATCGCAGTCATTAAACCAAATGGAATCGCCACTGCCATCGCAATTAATGTAGAAAGAATGGTCCCTGTCAGGAGTGGCAAAACGCCGAATTGGGGAGTTTGACTTAATGGTTTTAAGACCGTCCCTGTGAAAAACTCTAATATGGAAACTCGTTGAAAAAAGCTAATTGTCTCGGATAATAAAACGATGACAATACCAATCGTTGTGACGATCGATAAAAATGTCAGCAAAAACAGGCCAATCGGGATCAATCGTTCGCGTGCCTTCCGACGTTGATGCCGTTCTGCTATCTGTCGGAAGTGGATGTCTTTTGAGTTTTCTTGCCTAGTAAGCATTTCTTCACTCCCTATATGTAATACGGGAGTGAGATAGGATATCTCCTCCCGCATCGTCCATCTTATTTAGACTCTTGTAACGTTCGTAAGTATTCTAAGTTCTCGATTGCTTCATTCTCAGGGATTGGAGCAAATCCAGTTTCTGCTGCGAATTTATTCATATTTTCTATTAAATAGTGCGTGAAATCCAACACTTGAGGTTTTTCCTTTGCGTGATCCACATTCAAATATGTGAATACAGGACGAGTGAAGGGTGCGTATGCCCCATCTTCCGCGATGGTATTCATGGCCGGTTCCACTGCACCCTTTCCAAAGTCTACACTGACTGCTTGCAGTTGATCTTCGTTGTTTACATAGTAACCGTAACCGAAGAATGCAATTCCGTTTTTATCTTCAGACACTAGATTGACTAATGTAGAGTACTCTTGCTGTAAATTGATATGGTCGCTCATATCTTGTTCTTCCAACACTTTTTCATAGAAGAATTCGTATGTTCCATGGTTTTCATTAGGTCCCATTGGCTTGATCTCTTCTGCTGGCCACTCTGGATTGATATCCGACCATTTCGTTACACCGCTATCCGCTACGAAAATACTGATTAATTGTTCTGGCGTCATTTCAGTTGCCCAGTCATTCTCCTTGTTGATGACAAACGTCAATCCATCTAGCGCTACTTTCAATTCTTTTACTTCCATGCCAAGTTTCTCTGCTTCTTCTTTCTCTTCATCTTTTATTGGGCGAGATGCATCGTTAAAGTCTGTACCGTTTTCTGTAAGGAACTTTTTGAAGCCTGCACCTGTTCCTGCACGACTGACTTCCACTGAGACGTCTTCTTGTTCATTGATCATATATTCTTCGGCGATTTTTGCCATCAACGGATAAACCGTCCCTGATCCATCAATGACCACACTTCCTTCTAGCTTTTCTGGTTTATTTGCCTGCTCTTCATCTTGATTCGACTCGTTTGCGTCTGCGTTGCCGCACGCTGCCATCAATATAGCCGCAAATAACATTCCTACCCACCATACTGCCTTTTTCTTCTGCATGCTGATCGCCCTTTCCATTCGTTTAATCGTTTCTACAATTACGACTATACTAGGCGAATGTAAAGCCAGTGTGGATCGTATGTAAAGGTTGTGTTAATTAGCGAAAAAAAAAGAAAAAGCAAGGAACGGGATCGAAAAAACTCCATCCATTCCTTGCTTTTTCTCTTATTGTGGTAAATGTTCGATGATACTATCGACAGCTTGTTTGATATGTCGCGGCTCTGTCCCTAAGTTCAGGCGAATAAAGCCTCTGGATTTTTCACCGAACCATTCACCGTAATCGATCGCTAACTTACAAGTATCTTGTACAAATTCTTTAACGTCTTCTGGATCGATATAAGGGCGCAAGTCAATCCATAATAAATACGTTCCTTCCAGCGGACTGATAACCAATTTCGGCACATGCTCTGCAAATTGTTCCACTGCATAACGTTCATTCGATTTCACGACTGCACGTAAACCTTCCAGCCAATCCGCTCCGTGTCGGAATGCCGCTTCAGAAGCCGTCATACCAAGTAGATTCACTTCCGTCTGATTGACCGACTTTACAAATCGATCGAACTGTTCGCGCAACTCTTCATTCTCTATAATAATTTGTGAAGTCAAAAGCCCCGCCAAATTAAATGTCTTGGATGCTGCCGTTACCGTAACGATGCGTTCCGAGAACTTACCGTCCGCTACAATTGCAGATGGAAGATGCGTGTGATCATCAAATGTCATATCATGATGGATTTCATCAGAGACGATTAGGACGTTATGTTTATCACAAATCGACAACAATTTTTCTGCTTCCTCCGCAGTCCATACACGTCCAACCGGGTTATGCGGCGTACAATGAATGAACAACTTCACATCATTATCGATGATTTGCTTTTCAAAGTCTTCAAAGTCGATAGTGTACTTGCCACCAGTATTAATGAGCTCACTACTCACAAGTTTTCGTCCAGTGTCCTTCACCGCATTGCTGAACGGGTAATAAACTGGCGATAAAATAATGACTGCATCTTCAGGTTTCGTAAAGGCATTCACAAACCAGTAGAGTGCCGTCACCACACCTGTTGAAAAACGCATCCATTCTTTTTTCACTTCGTAACCATGACGTTCGCGCTCCCAGCCAATGAAGGCTTCGTAGTAAGAATCGGGTGCATATGTATAACCGAACACGCCATGGTCCACTTTTTCTTTAAGAGCTTCTACAACTTGCTCAGGTACTTTAAATTCCATATCCGCCACCCAAGCAGCCAGCAAATCGGCGTTACCAAATCGCTCCTCTAACTTATCCCACTTCAATGAATTTGTCCCTTTTCGTTCAATTGCATACCGCTCCAAAAACTCTTCCTTTTTCATATATAATCCTCCCAGTCGCTTAAATTTTCACACCTATCAGTCTACTCAGATTGTACCATACGTACCGTTTCTCTTCCTCTCTAGGCGCTAGGATTTTTTTCGGCATTTCCAAATCAAAGAAGATAATCAATAAGTGACGAAAACCATTTGGTCTTCGTCACTTATTTCATGTTTTATACCTGCCGATCCGAATATATACTCATCGCATCTCGCATGAACACCGCGAGCCCTTCGCCAAACTGATCGATGTTTTGTGTGAAACGTTCATCCGCCACGTACATTTCCCCCAGTCCTTTAAAAGCAGCCAATGAATAACTGCCCATCTGGTTTAATAACATAAACCATTTCTCAATGGCTTCTTGTGCTTCATTAGAACCTGGCTCCAAGTGGCGCAGTTCGGCAAGTTTGAAATATATTCGATTCATCTTTTCCTGCATTTCTTCATTAAAGTTATGCTTTGTCTGACCTACCGCCTTCTCTCCCCATCTCGCCTTCGCTTCCTCTTCATATGGGTTCGTACGGAAATCAAACCCCTTAAACTTCTCTTCATTCGTCATTTTAGTTTCCCCTCTCTCTGATTGAATCGTTCGATCGATCGTAGCTAGCATGATCTCTAGTTGCGACTTTTTATCGAGCAACATATCACGCTGCAATTCCAACGCCGCCACACGTTCAAATTCTGGGCTTAACAGTAACTCTTTAATTCGCTTCAATGAAAATCCTAGTTCACGAAAGAACAGAATTTGCTGCAAATCGGCTAGATTTTCATTAGAATACAAACGATATCCTGCTTCCGTTACGTGATCAGGTCTGAGCAATCCAATGTCATCGTAATGATGCAGTGTCCGGATGCTGACACCTGTCAGTTCAGCTACTTCCTTCACTTTCATCTGTTCCGCCTCCTTTCTATTCCTACTATAAATCCTAACGTAACGTGAGAGTCAACCAGTTATTTAAAACTATAATATGTAGTGAATAAGTCTTCCACTTTGAATGATTCAGATAAGTAAGTTAGTATAATGCTAGAGAGATGACTTTACATAGTGGAAGGAGAAATTTCATGTCCCAATCATTTAACGCACTTGTAGTAGACAAGCAGGAAGGACAATTTTCAGTACAGGTCCAACAACTTTCATTGGACGATCTGCCTGAAGGTGACGTGCTGATTCGCGTCCATTACTCGGGCATCAATTATAAAGACAGCCTCGCTTCAATACCTAACGGAAACATCGTGCAAAACTATCCGATGGTGCCTGGTATTGATTTAGCAGGGGTTGTAGTGTCTTCAACGGATGAACGATTCAAAGAGGGCGATGAAGTCATTGCAACGAGTTACGAAATCGGTGTGTCGCAATTCGGAGGGTACAGCGAATATGCGAGAGTCCAAGCGGATTGGGTCGTTCCACTTCCAGAAGGACTTTCATTAAAAGAAGCAATGATTATCGGGACAGCAGGCTTTACGGCGGCCTTGTCTGTTCAGCGTCTCGAAGAAAATCATGTATCGTCTGATAAAGGAAAAGTTCTGGTTACAGGGGCGACTGGCGGAGTCGGCAGCTTTGCGATTTCATTTTTATCAAAGCTTGGCTATGACGTGGAAGCAAGCACCGGCAAACAAGAAGAGCATGCGTACTTAAAGTCAATCGGTGCTAAATCGATTGTTTCGCGCGAAGAAGTCTATGACGGAAAAATTCGTGCACTCGGCAAACAGAAATGGGCTGCAGCGGTCGATCCGGTCGGCGGTGAGCCACTAGCTTCGTTATTGAGCCAAATTGAGTATGGCGGATCAGTAGCGGTGAGCGGTTTGACAGCAGGTACGAAAGTTCCAACGGCCGTGTTCCCATTCATCTTACGCGCGGTCAATCTGCTCGGCATCGATTCTGTCTATTGCCCAATGGATACACGTAAAAAAGTATGGGACCGTTTAGCAACAGATTTGAAGCTGCCGGACTTGGAACAGCTTGTGCAAAAGGAGATTTCATTGGACGAGTTGCCTGATGCACTGCCGGTTTTATTGCAAGGCGAAGCACGAGGTCGGATGATTGTGAAATTGTTGTAAGTTCAAAAAGAGCCATCCTCACACTTAAATGTGTACCGGATGGCTCAGTTTTGTATGTCACCGTTCTTTCTTCAATAAATAAATCGTTTCATTGTATTCACGCTCAATGTCAGCATTCTTTCGGTATGTTGCCAAACTGACGATATACGTCACGATCAGACAAACGATAAATCCTGGAACGATTTCATAAAGTGTATCAGAAAGGACTTTAAAACTGCCCCACACACCGACTGTAATTGCTCCAGTCACCATACCGCTCAACGCACCTTGAGCCGTAATTTTTCTCCAATAAAGAGATAAGAGGATCACCGGTCCAAATGCCCCTCCGAAACCTGCCCAAGCAAACGAAACTAGTTTTAAAACTGACTCTTTATTTGGCCATGCAAGAACTAACGCGACGAATGAAACGAATAGAACCGCTGCACGCCCTAAAAAGACATACTGCCGATCTGACGCATCCGACTTGAAGACTGCTTTGTACAAATCCTCTACCAACGCGGAAGATGTAACGATCAATTGGGATGAAATTGTACTCATGACCGCGGCCAATACCGCAGCCAGCATAATTCCTGCGATAAGAGGATGGAAAAAGATTTGACCTAGGACAATGAATACCGTTTCGCGATCCGCCAGCACAGCATCATTTTGCTGAAAATACGCTACTCCTACCAACGCGGTCGCGATGGCGCCAATCAAACTCAACAGCATCCAGCTAATTCCAATACGTCTAGCACTTTTCGTCTCTTTAACTGACTTTATCGCCATGAAACGCACAATAATATGCGGCTGACCAAAATAACCAAGCCCCCATGCGAGCGAGGATATAACTCCCAATACACTTACACCGGACACTAAACTAAACAGTGCCGGGTCTACTTGGCGTATACTTTCCACTGTTTCCGTAAAGCCCCCTGTGATGAAAACTCCTACTGAAGGCACTAGGATAAGCGCTAAAAACATAATCAGCCCTTGCACGAAATCCGTGTAGCTTACTGCCAAAAATCCGCCGAATAACGTATAGGCTATGACAACTGCGGATACGATCAATAACCCTGTATGATACTCTAAACCGAATGAACTGTGAAAGAACTTTCCCCCTGCCACCATTCCTGAAGAGACATAGAAGGTGAAAAATACTAAAATGATAATACCTGAAGCAACGCGCAGCAAGCGAGAGGTATCTTTCAATCTATTCTCCAAGAAACTTGGAATCGTAATTGAGTTATTTGAAACTTGTGTGTACACACGCAAACGCGGTGCCACCAAAAGCCAGTTTAAATAGGCTCCTATCGTCAATCCAATGGCAAGCCACGCCTCACCAAGACCGCTTAAGTAAATCGCACCCGGAAGACCCATCAACAGCCACCCCGACATATCGGAAGCACCAGCACTTAACGCCGTGACTGCGGGACCAAGTGAACGTCCGCCTAGCATATAATCCGTCAGATTGGATGTCCGTTTGAACGCGTACCAACCGATAAATAACATCGCTGCCATGTACAAAATAATCGAAATAAGCTGATACGTTTGTTCCGTCATACAATCTCCCTCCTTTTTCTAACCAACAAACCTATTTTACCTTATCCACAAGATACTTTGAACCGTAATTCCAATGTGCGTATATTGAAACAATTATTCCCGACAATATTCCCCGGGAAATGATTTCGTACGACAAATTCTTTGTCGATACAATCTTGTTAATTGTAGTTTCACAGTTAATCTTCTCCGTTCAAACTATTTTGAAACCTTCTTCACTTTCATAACGTATAAATACAAACAAAAGGAGGAGATTGTATGTTACACACGACAACAAATACTTTACAAGGAAGGACAATACAAACATATCATGGGATTGTATCAGGAGAGACGATTATGGGAGCGAATATTGTACGTGATATTTTTGCATCTGTCACAGATATCGTGGGCGGACGCAGCTCTGCCTACGAAGGCAAACTGACAGAAGCGCGTGAAACTGCTATTGAGGAGATGTCTGAAAAGGCTCGTCGTATGGGAGCGAATGCAGTGATTGGCGTGGATTTAGATTTTGAAATGGTGCGTGAAGGTATGATGATGTGTATTGCGACCGGAACTGCTGTTACGTATCGCGACGGGGAATAACCATCAAATAGTTTGCCGCTCTGGATAATTTATTGGAGGCGACACGTTGAGGAAAGTTGGTAAATTTATGATGATCACTGCTTTAACTTTGATTGCTAGTTTTTTAGTACTCATTGGTATCAGTCATGTGAATCACCAAGCAAAACTCAAAAAAGAGAACGAGAAATTTATTCCAACTGGCGTGTTGATAGAAGTGAACGATCATAAAATACATGTGTATACGGAAGGTACAGGGAAAGAAACCTTGGTATTTTTATCGGGCAGCGGTACGAGTTCACCGTCGTTGGATTTCAAGTCACTGTATTCATTATTAAGCGATACACATCAAATTGCAGTAGTGGAAAGAGCCGGTTATGGATTCAGTGAAATAACGGATTCGCAACGTGATATAGATACGATTCTGTCTGAGACGAGAGAAGCTCTATTTCAGGCTGGAGCGGAGGGGCCTTTCATTTTATTGCCCCATTCTATGTCAGGAATTGAAGCATTGCATTGGGCACAGATCTATCCGGATGAAGTAAAAGCCATCATTGGTTTAGATATGGCCGTCCCCGGCGTGTACGAACAGATGAAAATCAATATGCCCCTAGTTCGATTAGGTAAGCTGGTTGCGGATATCGGTGCAACAAGATGGTTTCCTGCATTATCTCAAAGTGACGCGATGAGGTACGGGACATTGACGGAAGATGAGAAAGAACTATATGAGGTGACCTTCTACCGAAGGACCGCCACTCAAAATATGCTCAATGAAGTCATTGAAATTAAAGACAATGCGAAGCGTGTACAAGAAAGTTTGCCTGTTGATATTCCGATGCTGTTGTTTGTATCGAATGGGCAAGGTACTGGCTTGGATAAGAGTAATTGGGTCGGTTTTCAAAAAGATTTTGTTGCCGATCAAAGCAATAGTAAATTGATAGAATTAAACTGCTCTCACTACGTTCATAACATTGAATCTATACAAATAGCTGAGGATTCCACACGTTTTATCGAGATGATGAACAACCGGTAGGAATATAAAAAAGAGAGGTTCAATTGCCTCTCTTTTTCTCATCTCTGTTCTTTCGGATAAAACTCCTGTAAAAACGTAACAGATTGCCGAATCAGATCTTTCAGCACTTCCACATCGATATCCAGCACTTTATTAATATAGACGCAGGCCTTGCCGCTCGTATGCTTGCCGAAACTCTCTAGTAACTGTTCCCGTTCAGGATCACCTGTTGCAAAGTATAGGCTGATCTTGGCTTTACGCGGAGAAAACCCCACGAGTGGTGCTTCCCCTTCATGGCCCGTTTTATATACATAATGATAGGAGCCGAACCCGATAATGCTAGGTCCCCACATCTTCGCTTCATGACCCGTGGTTTCAGTAAATATATCAAGCAAGCGGTACGCATCCTCTCGCTTTTTCAGATTCTCCACTCTCTCAATAAATTCAATTACACTATCGTCCGTTTCCTTCGTCTTCAACTCATACATGAGAATTCAGCCCCGTTCATCCCAAAATTTCTGCCACTCGGCCGACTTGTCCATCCTCTAACCGCACTTTAATCCCATGCGGGTGAAAGCTTGAATTGGTCAATATATCCTTAACGACCCCCTCCGTTTTCACACCGCTTCGCTGATCCTTTTTCAAGATGACTGCTACCTGCAGCCCTGGCTTGATGTCCGCTCGATTTTGTCCATTCATAAATTAAACCGCTCCTCTTTTTATTCAGTGTACCATAACCAATTCCCCTTATACTCGTATTGGTCTCTTACATGAGCTAGAAAATTTAACAGTAATGAAGGACCTTCACACGCCTCACTTTCAAGTACTTCTAATGAAGGAAGGTAAAATGCATGATACAATAAAGTCTATCTAACTAGGAGGGGATAAGTATGCGATTAACAGTATACCTAGCTGGGGAGATTCACACGTCATGGCGAGATGAGGTCAAGCAGCAGGCAGAAAAACTGCAGCTGCCGGTCGATTTCGTCGGTCCGATGGAAGTTCATGACCGCTCGGATAACATCGGGGAAGAAATTTTAGGGGAACAGCCCGATCCAATTTTTAAAGATGCCGCTGCTTCAAGCTTCAACAACTTACGTACCGAAATCTTAATGAAGAAATCAGACATCGTTATTGCTTTATTCGGTGAGCAGTACAAGCAGTGGAATACCGCAATGGATGCGAGTGCAGCCGTTGCATACGGCAAACCACTCATTTTAATTCGTCAGAAAAACCATCATCACCCATTAAAAGAACTATCACGCAAAGCTCATCTAACGGTTGAATCTGTCGATCAAGCCGTCCGCGCTTTGGAGTATATTTTTGAATAAAACAGGGAAGCAACCACGACTGGTTGCTTCCCTGTTCATTTATTTTTAATAAGTTTTTATAAGCACCTCCTCACTCATCGCATCTTTACAAACTCTTTACACACCCTTCACACTCACTCAACACATCTCCTGTACAGTAAAGTTAACGAACAAATGGAGGTTTTCGACAGATGGTACTAAAAGAGCGGATTGAAGAACCGAAACTTCGCGTGATGAATAATGCAAACTGGAATAAGCCGGTGTATCAAGCAGATAAATTAAATCTTTGGTATGGAACGTCACATGCACTTAAAAATTTGGATATGACGATTCATGAAAAAGAAGTGACGGCGATTATCGGTCCTTCCGGATGCGGTAAATCCTCTTTTCTCAAGACGCTAAATCGGATGGTGGAACTGCAAGCAGAAGTCCATATTTCCGGCACATTGACATTCATGGAGGAAACAATTTTCTCTCCTGCACTGCCCGTTGAGCTATTGCGCACGAAGGTCGGTATGATTTTCCAAAAGCCAAATCCTTTTCCTAAATCTATTTTCGAAAACGTTGCATTCGGTCTGAAAATTCAAGGGATCCGTCAAAAGGATGTAATAGAACATGTTGTAGAAGATAGCTTGCGTAAAGCAGCATTGTGGGATGAAGTGAAAGACCGACTGCAAAAGCCTGCAATGAGTCTATCGGGTGGGCAGCAGCAACGTCTGTGCATAGCCCGCGCGTTAGCTGTTTCCCCTGAGGTGCTGCTGATGGATGAACCAACTTCTGCCTTGGATCCGATCTCTACTCATAAAGTCGAGGAACTCATCACTCAACTCAAACAGGAAGTAACGATTGTCATTGTGACGCATAATATGCAACAAGCTTCCCGTATTTCTGACCAGACTGCGTTTTTCTTAAATGGAGAAATGATTGAAATGAACTCCACTCCAATTATTTTTGAGCGTCCAACCGATTCATTGACGGACGATTATATCAACGGTCGCTTCGGTTGATTAATTGCGTATTTCTTCTGCAAATTCCAACTGCCCTTAAACTACTTCAGATGGTAGAATAGATGTATAGAAGCAGTCAGGAAGGGGCAGCCGAATGTCGCGTAAAAGAGGGATTCGCCAGCAATATATTAATGTATTTCTCGTATCATTGTTAATCGCAGTGATCGGCATGGGCAGTATGTATAAATACGTCAAAAATTCTTGGACAGATTTGGAAGAGGCACGTCAAGAATCCTTTGAAAAGGCTCAATTGGTAGAGCTTATTTCGAATTCTATCCAGGACTTATTTTTTCGTATCCGCGGGTATTATTCATTCCAAATAGAAGGTGAACTGAATGGTGCATTTCAGGCATTTCAGGATATCCATACCTATTCACGTCAATACAAATCACTTTCTCTTAATGCAGAAGAACAAAAGATGATTGGAGAAATTGATAACTTTCTAACAGATTATGAAAATGGAACGTTTCCAAAAGCCATCCAACTTGTTGCAGATAACGACTACGAAGGATTGCGTGAACTTGCAAAAAGCGGATCAAATTTATCCGTAAATCGCTTCATCGAATATGCTAATGAGTATAATCTAAATGCGCAAGAAGAACTTTCCCAGTCTTATGCACAAACGAAAAAACAAACCAATGTATTCTTTTTACTTATCACCTTACTCAGTTTCGCTTTTTTGCTTATTCCTATCTACATGGTTTGGAATGTAATAAATCGGGTAATACGACCAGTAGAAAAAATCACCTACGCAGCGGATCAATATGAAACCGAAGGCAAAATACTTTTCCAACCCATTACCAGAGAAGATGAAATAGGTGCTTTATCTCAAGCTATTCATAAGATGATGCAGCGCATCCAGACGAACGAACAGGAACTACTTGCTCAGAATGAAGAATTGATCTCTCAGCAGGATGAGCTGTTCAATCGACAGACAAAAATGGAATATGCCCTGTCTGAAGCACGCTTTTCGCGTGTTCGCTTGGAACGATATAACGGTCTCAGTCATTTACTATCGCTTTCATTGGATAAACAAGAAGTCTGTGATCAAACATCGGATTATCTCGACACAATCTATCAATCGGATCTCAGCTTCCTTTGGTTCCCAAAAAGTAATGTCTCTTCGCTGAAAGGCATGTCTGAAAAATTCTTTGAAGAGGTCAAACAAGAGCGGATGGAATACATAAAGCTTCGACTTGAAAAAGAGCCTTACTTCGTGATCAAACGGGAGGCGGATTATGAGAAAGGCGTTGCAGGAAATACGACGTTCGTTTATGATTTCGTGGCGGGTATCTACAATTCTGAAAACGAATTAAACGTTATCTCCATACTTTCTCGTATTGGTAAACCCTTCACTGAAGACGATCAAACAGACCTTTATGGATTGCTTAGAAGAATCGCGATCTCAGTGGATCGGATTGAACAATACGAATTGATCAGCCATGAACGTCAGCTTAATCAGAACATCCTAGACAATATTAATGAAGGAATTCAGTTTGTTTCCAGCACTGATGAAGACGATCAGTACAATGCCGCCCTATTCGAACTGCTGGGCATGGAGCCTGAGATGGAGCATAAGAAATGGCCCAGAGACAAATGGACAGAATGTTTCTTACAGCGAATCAGTGAGCCCGAACAATACAAAAAGTTTTTGAATGAAGCGCTTGATCCGGAAAATCAGGAATTCAGAAATTATTCCTATATTGTTTCGCTGCCATCCGCAGAATCACGCGTCATGAACGTCTACAGTGTACCGATCGTCATTCAAGGAGATAAAGTCGGTACCATCTTCGTGCATCGGGATATGACACACGAGCATGAAGTGGATCAAATGAAGACCGAACTGGTCTCTACAGTTAGTCACGAACTACGCACCCCATTGTCTAGTATTCTCGGTTTTTCCGAGTTGTTGCTGAATAAGGAAATGGACGAAAAACGAAAAAAACGTTATTTAGAAACTATTTATAATGAGGCTACACGCTTGACTGCACTGATCAATGATTTTCTGGATCTTCAACGCATGGAATCAGGCCGACTGGCTTACACGGTAGAAGAAATATCTTTAGTCGATCTTATGCGGCAAACAGTGGATAATTTAGAGACCCAATCCTCATTGCACAACATCAAGATCCAAGATATTACTTGCGCCTCTATGGTTGCTGCCGATCGAGATCGAATGATTCAGGTTTTCACGAATATACTTAGTAATGCCGTTAAATTTTCTCCAAACGGCGGTGATGTAAATGTGACATTATGGAATCAACAGGATTCAATCATCCTGTCGATTACAGACCAAGGTATCGGAATCCCTAAAGAAGACATCAGTCATCTTTTCGAGAAATTTTATCGATTCGATAATAGTTACAGCAGGAAAATAGGTGGTACAGGTCTTGGTCTGTCCATTTGCCAAGAAATCATAAAAGACCACAACGGGCGAATCTGGATAGAATCAGAAGAGAACGTAGGTACGACGGTATTTATTACTCTTCCCCTAAAACAGCAATTGCCAACGGGGCCTGTCAATTTAGACAAGCCACTTGTGAATGTAGTAGAAGACGACGTCAATATTGCATTGTTATTGGGAGAGGAATTGGCAAACAACGGATTTTCAGTGATCCATCATTCAACAGTGGACCAAGCGTTTAGTTGCATGCAAAGAATGCAGCCAGCCGCTGTCGTAGTTGATTTAAAATTAAGCGGCAATGAAAATGGCTGGGAGTTGATTAGAAAGATGAAAGAACAGAAGGAAACTGCTTCTATCCCAGTCATCATCTCTTCGTCTTTGGAAAAAGAGCCACAGCTGATGAAAGAATTTAAGATTGAACATTATCTAACAAAGCCATACTCACTTCAGGATCTATCTTCGACACTCATGGAAACTGTCCAGCGTGCAGACGGCAGGATTTTATACCCTGACAGCGAGTAAAAAATGAGCTGTTCGAGAAGTCATTTTGACTTTTCGGATGGCTTTTGTTTTGTATACGAAAGCTTTTTATTTATTCTAAGTATACGCATTGTTGCGGAAGGGGTAAGGTGGTCTGCTGCTCCCTTTTCCAACCGTGCAAAAAAAGGCTGTCACTTCAAAGACAAAATATCTTCCAGCGACAGCCTTTTTTATGATATTGATTCAGAAAATCGAGTTCAGTAATTCAACCAGCTCATTCGGACTAAAAGGCTTGGGGACAAAATACGCAGCCCCTCTTTCTATGGCTGCCTCCTGATCTTCCCGCTGCGCTTTTGCTGTCAGCATGATCACAGTAGTGTCGAGCTGGAGCGGTTGTATACGCTCCAGTACTTCCAAACCCGTCATATGAGGCATCATATAATCCAGAAGAACGGCATCATACTGATTTTCTTGGATTTTCCGCAATCCTTCCAGCCCATCCTCTGCCTCGTCGACTTGAAACCCCGCGAATTCTAATGTATCTGTCAGCAGCATACGTAAAATTTCTTCATCATCTACAACCAACACTTTCTTCTCTGCATATGACATGGCGCGGTCTCCCTTCTATTCTCTCTTATCAAACAAACGATTGGCCAATTTTTCAATACGACCTAGTACGTCTGCCGGCTGAAACGGCTTGATAATATAGTCGTCCGCCCCTAACCATAGCGCTGCTTTAATATCGTTTGCACTCTTTCTTGCTGTCATCATTGAAACCGTCACATTTGTTTTGGCGTGGTCGCTTTTTAAACGGCTCAACACTTCTAGCCCATCCATTTTCGGCATAACACCATCCAACAACACTATAAAGTAGTCATCTGGCGTATACCAGTCATCTTCGAGAAAAGCCGGACCATCTGAATAGGTCTTTACAGTAAACTCAATATCAGGTGATTGCAATTCCAGCAAAGTTTGCTGAAGAATTTGCCGAATAAATGAGTCATCATCTACAATAATGACCATTAACTTCCGCTTGACCATACGCTTTCGCTGATCATACAGGATGGTTCGGTTCCTGCCTGTCCGCTTTGCTTCATATAACGCTTGATCTGCGGCTGAAATTAGATCTTTTGTATCACCCTGATAGTCAGCACTGCCAGCTGAAAATGTCACATTGAATGATTGGTCGCCTGAATTGAAGGAGAGTGGATTAAATTTATTGCGAATGCGCTCCACTACATGAACCGCCTCATCTGCTTGGAGATTAACGAACAATAAGGCAAATTCCTCTCCGCCATAACGGAAAACATAGTCACCCTCGCGTTTTTCATCATGGAGAATTTCACCGAATTTCCGTAATACATCGTCACCTGCTGGATGCCCATATAAATCATTCACTTGTTTAAAATGATCTAAGTCTACCATCACTAAAGAGAATGTTGTATCTGACTGATCTGCTTTTTTCGCAAAGTTATTAATGACTTCATCGAAATAGCGACGATTACCAATACCCGTCAGACTATCTGTAATAATACTGCTGCTAATTGCATGTTGTCGTTGCTGCCGATTAAACAAATAAGGGAAAAAAATGTCCATATCAAACGGCTTTGGAATAAAGTCCATAGCCCCTCTTCGATAACTCTCAATCTCGTTTTCTTTAGTAGCCTGCTCGCTAGTGAGAGCTACCATCGTATTTTTCTGTCTAGCCGTATCTGCAATTTGATCAAGAACTTCAAAACCTGACATATCCGGTAATTTTGTATCTACAAGTATTATACTCGGCCGCATGGAATAAAACTGCTCGATTCCCCGCTTGCCATTCAATGAAATAATTACTTGGGCGCCCATTTTCTCAAGCAGTTCCTTTAAGTAAGAAACAAACTCTAAATCGTCATCAATAATTAAAATAAATGTTTCTTGATCTAATTGATTAATGTAGCAGTCCGGTAATTGGAATTCTTCTTTTTTGACAGCTTCAGAGCCATCAAAATGAGAACGAATACGATTTTTCAAGTTTTCCAATGATGACACAGGAATCTTCTGATCATTGGAAGAAGACAAGATTTCTAGCTGAGATGCACAAAAAAGAGACAACTGTTGTAATTCAATCGTTCCGGACGTTCCTTTAAGCTTATGGAGGAAGTAATACAATTCGCGCTCTGTTAAGCTACCTCTTGCTTCCCAATCCTTAAAGATGTTCTCCGTTCGTTGCGCCAACATATCCTGGTACTTTTTTTGGTTCATTTCCTTCCCCCCTCGTCCATCGGAAGCATTTCCCCATCGATTCATAATCAAGTTCCTTTTATCTATTTCCCTATATGAAAATGAAGCTGGAAACACGTATATGCCTGTTTCCAGCTTCATTGACGTTACTTATTCCAAACCCATTTCCTCTTTCACTACGAATGAAATCCGTTCCGCATATTCTGCGCATTGTTCTTCCGTCGTCGCTTCTACCATCACTCGTACGAGTGGCTCTGTACCTGATGGGCGTACAAGCACACGTCCTTGCCCAGCCATTTCCCGTTCGACTTCATTGATGACGCTGACGATACGGATGTTCTCCATAACCGCATGTTTATCGACCACTCGGATATTTACAAGTTTTTGGGGATATACTTTCATTTCACTGGCCAAATCGGATAGTTTTCTGCCTGTTTGCTGCATGATATTAACTAATTGTAATGCCGTGAGCAGACCATCGCCTGTCGTATTATAATCCATGAAGATGATGTGGCCCGATTGTTCTCCGCCTAAATTATAATGATTTTTGCGCATTTCTTCCACGACATATCGATCACCGACAGCCGTTTGTACACTTTTCATTCCGCACTCTTCCAACGCTTTATAAAACCCTAGATTACTCATCACAGTAGAAACGATCGTGTCCGCTTTCAAACGACCCTTGCTATGTAAGTATCGGCCTACAATAAACATGATTTGATCGCCATCTATAATATTTCCTTTTTCATCTACTGCGATGAGACGATCTCCATCTCCGTCAAATGCCAAACCGATATCTGCGTTCTTTTCAATAACCAAGCCTGCCAATGTCTCGGGATGCGTTGATCCAACACCGTCATTAATATTTAAGCCGTTCGGAGAAGCACCCATTGTTGTCAAATCGGCATCGAGATCAGCAAATACATGTGTCGCCAATACGGAAGTAGCTCCGTGTGCACAATCCAACGCAACGTGAATTCCTTCAAAGTCTTCATCCACAATTTGTTTTAAATACTGGATATATTTTTGTCCGCCTTCAAAGTACTCTGTTATCGTTCCTACCTGTCCACCAATTGGACGCGGTAACTTGTCTTCCTCTTCATTCAGCAGCTTTTCAAATTCTGCCTCTTGCGCGTCGGTCAATTTAAAACCGTCCTCGCCAAAAAACTTGATGCCGTTATCCTCTACAGGATTATGAGAAGCCGATATCATAACTCCAGCTTGTGCATTCATCACTCTTGTCAGATAGGCGACGCCAGGTGTACTGATAACGCCAAGTCTCATGACTTCCGCTCCTACTGACAATAATCCTGCGATCAAAGCATTTTCAAGCATAGCCCCAGAAATTCGAGTGTCTTTTCCCACAAGAATTTCTGCCTTTCCTTCTACATCTCTTGTGAGTAAATATCCGCCAATTCTACCTAGTTTAAACGCAAGTTCTGGTGTCAGTTCGGTATTTGCAATACCTCGGACTCCATCTGTACCAAAATACTGTGTCATTTTAAATTCTTCCTTTCGATCATATCCTAATTGGATCACTGGTATTACGAATCTCAAGCTTTCGTTTTTGCTTCGACAAGTTGTACGTCAAATACGGCACTTCGAACTGCCAATTTCCATGAAATTTCTTTAGGTGCCTCTACAAGTAAAGGCCCGGAGACTTCACCTTCCGCATTTACATTGGCTGCATCAATATATACCGCTATATCTGTTTGTTTCAATCGTTCGACAACGGCTTTATCCCCTGTTACTTGTAACGACACATTGCCGTTGGACGGTTGCTTAATAGAAGCAGTATAAATGGGATCAAGATTTCTGACTGATATTGGGATGTCCGTAATTTGCTGTGTTACTTGCGCAGTGGTCGGGGTGGTCGGGGGTGTCTCGGCTTCAGGTTCTTCCGTATCCCCCATTGTTACTTCTTCCTCCACCGATTCTTCGCTCTCATCAGACTTTGTTGAATCGCCAGATACTTTAACTTGTACTTTTATTTTATTCGGTGTCACTTTACTAACGCCTTCTGGCTTTTTAACATCCACTTCGAACTTACCAGATTTACTCACTTTCGAAAGATCGACCTCTACTGGTATTTCATTAATGGCCTCCACTGCACTTTTTGCACCGTATACACGAACCAATTCATCTACTGGTGTCAAGCTTTCAATTGTCAGCTCATCTGCCGCTTTTCCCTTCCGAATTAACTTTACCGGTACCTCACGACTGTATTCCTGTACATCCACCTTGACTGTCACTTCTTCTGGATCTAATAAAACAGACATTTTATTCAAGTCTCGGTCCAAAATACGAACCCGTGCCTTTTGCTCAAAAGACTTATTCAAATTGTTGTCGCCAGTTACCGACACTTTCACAAAACTGATGGCTTCCACAATACTCTTTGCACCTGTCACGCTAATAGTAGCCGGTTGAACTTCTATATTTTTCACTTCATAACCTTCCGCAAGTAATCTTGTATTCATTTCGGGATCTACGCGGAATGATTGTGTCACTTTCTCTTCAATATTGACATGCACGGTTGCGGGATCCAAACGAACGTCCAGCTTGTCGGATAAGTTCTCTGCTTGGATCCGTACAGTATGTTCTCCCAACGTCAAATTTTGCAAGTCCAACTTCAATGTGAAATCTTTCAGCACTTTTGTTGTCTGCACAATATTGGCAGGCCCTTCAATTGTTAAATTGACCATTTCCGGAACGCCTGTCACGACTAGGTTTTCTGTATCATAATATACCTCTACCGGAACATCTTGAATGAGAGCGACAACATCATTTGCTGTATTGCGGCTCGTTTGATCTTCGGCTTTTACTGTAAAAAACAGCATAATAGCCAAAAACAGAGCAATCAGACGCAGAGACCAGGGGCTGTCCATGAATTTATCCATTTTTTCTCTTCCCCCACTTCCATAGAGAAGTATCCGCTTGACCGACTTCGCTTCCAAACCATGAAATCCTTAATAACTTTTCAAATTCATCCATGTCTAAATGACGGTTGATATCCCCGTCCACCGTTAAGCTGACGGCACCCGTTTCCTCAGACACAATAATCGTTACGGCATCTGTCACTTCGCTGATGCCAAGCGCAGCACGGTGTCGCGTACCAAGTTCCTTCGAAATGAACGGGCTTTCAGATAACGGCAAGTAACAGGCTGCAGCGGCAATGCGATTTTTAGTTACGATAACCGCACCGTCATGCAACGGAGTATTCGGAATGAAAATGTTGATCAGCAATTCGGATGAAATATGCGAATTCATCGGGATACCCGTTTCAATATATTCGCTTAAACCCGTTTCTTTTTCAATTGTAATTAAAGCACCGATCCGGCGTTTAGCCATATAACTGACTGATTTGCTGAAGGCACTCACTAAACGGTCGCGTTCCTCTTCTTCCTGCATAGCAGTGCGTGCAAACAGTCGACCTCTCCCTAATTGCTCCAAAGCCCGGCGTAGTTCTGGCTGGAATATAATAATTGCGGCTAAGAAACCCCATCGGAGAACTTCTTCCATCATCCATTGAAGTGTCTTTAATCCCAGCCATTCGGTAAGGTAACGTCCGATCAAAATAACGAAAATACCCTTCAATAATTGGACGGCTTTCGTTCCTTTAATAATTGTAATTAATTTATATAGTACAAACCAAACAAGAAGCACATCCACAATATTTTTCAGAATTTCCATTGGTGCTAATGTTGTTACCTGCTCCAAAACCGGCATGTGCTTCCCCTACCTTTTACAAAAGTTCTTATTCATCTAGTATAGCATAATTTCCAGCTAACATGCCTATCTAAAGGGTGTCCTACTATTCGACAAACGACAAAAAAGTGATGCAAGAGCTTTGCTGCTCACATCACTTATCAAAACTATCAATATAACTATTCGTTGTTCGATTTGTCATCTTTCGAAGAAGGAATAACCTCTTTCGCGACAGATTTTATTTTATACCAAAGCCAATCAAACACTTCATCGATCTCTTCACTCGACCCTGTAATGACAGCCGTTGAAGCCATGTATTTCGAACCGCGGATGACTGTAACATCGCCATCCACTTCGCCTTCAATTCGAAGATCACCATTTTTCACAACTAAATCACCCTTTACAACCTCGCCTGCGGGTACGATGACTGTTTCCCCTTCGACTATGATATTAGGCTGTTTTGTAAATGAAAATTGCTGTTCGTTTTCAAAGCTTGAGAAAAAAGATGCACTCATCAGAATAAGGAATAGTGCTGCTGCTGCCATCATCGGATGCTGCCGCAACCACTTTTTAGGTCCTTTTTGCTTGATGGGTTGCGGTAATCTCGCCATAACATTATTGGTAAATCCAGACGGCGCCTGTACTGTTGCTACATTCTCAAAGAGCGTCTCCGTCTGCTCTAATTCTTCCATCAACGCCTTGCAGTCTTCACAAGACTCCAAATGTTTTGTTAAAATTTTTTCTTCTTCACTGCTAATTTCTCCATCTAAAAACGCATGCATATAATGGACAACATGTTTAGGACATTTTTCCATGAATCCAACCTCCTACATACTCCCCATTTGTTGCCGAAGTGCTTCTCGTCCGCGATGTACTCGCGTCTTGACTGTGCCTAGAGGCATCTCCAAAATGTCGGCGATTTCCTGCAACTGTAGGTCTTCCATATATCGTAAAATGATTATCGTACGGTATTTATCGGGCAGCCTGCTTACTTCATACTGAATACGGTCTTTCATTTCCATCTTTTCCACTTCTTCTTCTGGTAAACGCTGATCTGCAGCAATTTGCGAATACATATCTAAGCCTTCTGTTCCTGGTACCTGGGCATCCAAGTAATAATCCGGTTTTTTCTTACGGATTCGGTCAATGCATAAATTTGTAGCAATGCGATAGAGCCAGGTCGAAAACTTCCGCTTTTGATCAAACGTCTCCAAATTGACATAGGCACGTACGAATGCTTCCTGCGCTATGTCCTCTGCTTCTGCAGCGTTATTCAGCATACGGTAGCATACTTGATACAACCGATGTTGAAAATGAATGACAATTTCCTCAAAAGCATCTTGATTGCCATTCAACACTTCTTTAACTCGTTTTGTAATCAATTCATCCATTAGGCTTCACTCTCCGCTCCATGCGGCTGTCCCTCTATATACGTTAGAAACTTCATTTGGTTTCATTTTTTCTCCACTTTTTTGTGTCCTCTTCTACTTTATCATTTTTACACCGTAAAATGATAAAAAGTTTACAGCTAAAAAAGTGACGGAAGCCTTTATCGGCTTTCGTCACGTCTGATTACAATAATTTTTCACCGAATAACGAACCCATCAGGGCGACTGCGACGTCTGCAGTCTTATTGTATTCATCAAGCACAGGATTGACTTCAACGAATTCTGCCGAAGTGATGACTTTTGCATCTTCAAGTAACTCCATCGCCAAGTGGCTTTCACGGTACGTGATACCTCCTGGGACCGGCGTCCCTACGCCTGGCGTATAAAGAGGATCTAAGCCATCCAAGTCCAGAGATAAGTGAACACCATCAACTTGACGGGTTGAAAAGTATTCAAGGGTTTGCTGAATGACGGCAGACATGCCGTAGCGATCAATTTCATGCATAGTGAATACTTTTACGCCTTGTTCTTTAATTAATTTCCGTTCTCCCGGGTCTAATGCACGCGCACCGATAATGACAACGTTTCTCGGATCAATTTTCACACCATCCCGATGCACATTAACCAAGCGCTCATGTCCAAGACCCATGCTGACCGCAAGCGGCATTCCGTGTATGTTACCTGAAGGCGAGGTTTCACGTGTATTCATATCTGCATGTGCATCATACCAAATGACACCAAGGTTTTTGTAGTGATCCGCTAATCCTGCGAGTGTGCCAATCGCAATGCTGTGATCCCCGCCAAGTACTAAAGGAAAATGATTATCCGCTACGATATTCGAGACCGCTTCAGCCAACTTAACAGTTGCAGCCGTCACTTCTTCCAAGTTTTTCAGCCCAGCTTCAGAACTTGTTTTTTCATGTACAGCTGATATTACTATATTGCCTTGATCCATTACCTGATGGCCTAATGCACGTAACCGCTCCACAGCTCCCGCGTACCGCATGGCACTCGGTCCCATATCCACTCCACGTCTGCTCTGACCAAGATCTATAGGTACACCGATCATCGAAATATCCAGATTGCGCATAGCACTTCCCCCTTATATTACATTTTCTTGTTAATTTCAGAAGAATTATAGTTTGCTTTTTTTGCTTCCAATAAAGTGGTTGGACGACCAAAATAATAGCCCTGCCCTTCTCTACAACCTAAGTTGTAAAGCATCTTCGCTTGTTCATTTAATTCAATACCTTCAGCCACCACATTCAATCCTGCTGTATCCGCCAGTGTCACGATCGCTTTTACAATCGCCTGACTATTTTCATTTTCCAATATATCCCGCACAAATGCCATATCAATTTTCAATGTATCAGCAGGAAGTTCTTTAATATAGCTAAATGTACTATATCCTGTTCCGAAATCATCAATGGCCACCGTGATACCGATACTTCGAAGCTTTTGAATGGATTCTTTCATTCCTTCTGTATCCATAAACGAACTTTCCGTCAACTCCAATTCCAACATGTTAGCGGGAACTTGAAATTCCTCCAGAATACTCAATACCGAATCGGCAAAACCTTCTTCTTTCATCTGTACAGTCGAAACATTGACCGCGAACTTACAAAATTCACCGGCTTCGATCTCTGCAGCTGCTTGCTTACAAACCTCTCGTAAAATCCATTCACCAAGGGATACAATAATTTTCGTTTCTTCCGCAAGGGGAATAAATTTCATTGGAGGAATCACACCTAAATCTGGATGGTTCCATCGGACAAGCACTTCTACGCCAGTTAATTCACCAGTTCCTAAAAATACTTTGGGCTGATACTCCAAATAAAAATGCTGTTGCTGTATACTTTTCCGCATTTCATTTTCCAATAAAATTCTTTCCAATGACATTTTAGAGGTACCATGCTCATACATCTCACTGTCACTGCCACCTCGCGTCTTCACTTTTCCAAGCGCCAATGTCGCTTTCGTCACCAGTTCAGACGGTTGATTGGCATGTTCAGGATACATTGAGATACCACAACTAATAGATAACGAATACGTTTGTTGCCCCACCTGAATAGGTTGCTCCAAATACAACCGTATTTCTTCAGCATAATTGTAGATTTCTGTCTCGTCCGACAACCCCGTTACAATAAAAGCAAATTCGTCTCCAGCAATCCGTGCCAGCAAACTTTCCGGACCGGTTTTCTTTTTTAATCTTTCACCGACCATCGACAACAAGTAATCCCCCGCCTCATGACCTAAAAGATCGTTGGCGTAACGCAGACGGTCAATATTGATATGTACGAGCGCAAATACTTGCTTCCTAGTCTTTGCCCTTTCAAAAGCTAGAGCCAATTGCTCGCGGAATGAATTACGGTTCATCAAAGAAGTTAGCTGATCATTATAGACAAGATGTTTGATCTTTTCTTCAGATTTCACACGCTCTGTCACGTCATGCATGACGACCAATAGCTGGTCTTCGTAATCAATGGAGCCTCGCACTTCATTTAACTTGGCTTCCATGACATGCAAGCCACCCTTCACATCCAGCATGGAATATTCTAAACCGATAGCCTTCCGGTGAAACCCTTTGAATTGCGCAATCTTCCTTTCTACTTTTTGACGGTCCTTTTTATAGAGAATGGAATATAACGTATCAGAATACAAGCTATCCAAAGAGTAGCCCAACAAATTTTCGAAAGAAGGAGACAAGTATTGAAACTTCCCATCGCGATCAATGATTGCAATGAAGTCTGAAGCATTGGTTGTAATAATTTCATAGAGCTCTGCGTTTTTTCGTATCTCTTCCTCCATCAACTTTCTAGCTGTAATATCATAACGGATGGATACGTACTGATAGGGTTTGGGTTTGCCTTTGTCATTCAAAAAAGGGACAATCGTTGTATCAACCCAATAATAGGACCCGTCTTTGGCTTGGTTTCGGATATCTCCTCTCCACGTCTTTCCACTTCCGATTGTCGCCCACATTTCCTTGAAGAAGGAAGCATCATGGTAATCAGAATTGACAATCCGTTGATTGGCTCCAATTAGTTCTTTTAATGGATACTTTGAGAGTTTTTCAAATTTTTCATTGGCGTATTGAATCGTTCCCCGAGGATCGGTAATGGAAACAATGGCGGCCTGTTCCAAAGTGTAGGCAATGTCACCAAGAAGTTTTTGCAATCCTTTTGAACTATTAGGTTTGATGAATTTCTCCATACCATTAAGAAACTCTTGCATATCTATATCACAATCCCTATGTTTATATATTTTTATTTATTCTACAAGAGAAAATGCCTATATGTATTATTAAATAGTATACACGATTAATCATTCTCTTCTATACCTATCACTTAAATTTAAACACAAAAAAACCCTTCATTATTTTAATAATAATAAGGATTCATTATGCATTATATTCTTTAATAAAAGTAAAATGGCTGGGGTAGCTGGATTCGAACCAACGAATGACGGAGTCAAAGTCCGTTGCCTTACCGCTTGGCTATACCCCAACGTGAAGCTGGTTACGTTCTTATTGAGTGTAAAATAAAACAAACATGGTGGTGGGGGACGGATTCGAACCGCCGAACCCGGAGGGAGCGGATTTACAGTCCGCCGCGTTTAGCCACTTCGCTACCCCACCGTGTTAAAATTACAATTTCTCGCTCAACTCGCTTCTTCAACGAGATATGACGCGCATTACTTAACTTGTTATAAAAATAATGGTGACCCCTACGGGATTCGAACCCGTGTTACCGCCGTGAAAGGGCGGTGTCTTAACCGCTTGACCAAGGGGCCATGAAAATAGCGTTCATGGAGCTTCCAGCCGGGCTCGAACCGGCGACCTCTTCCTTACCATGGAAGCACTCTACCTGCTGAGCTATGGAAGCATAGAAATGGCTCCGCAGGTAGGATTCGAACCTACGACCGATCGGTTAACAGCCGATTGCTCTACCACTGAGCTACTGCGGAAAAATAAAATAGTTAGTTGCTATCTCTAACGACAAAAATCATTGTATCACACTTATTAAGTATGTGCAACAACTTTCTTTTAATACTTTAACCTTTTTTATTATATAGCGGCTCGGTCATATGCGTCAAGGCTTTTTCATATATTAATTTATACTTTTAAAAATAAGGAGATCTGTATGCTCAAAAAAATCATACTCCTTTTGACACTATGCTTTTTACTTATTTTATATTTGCCACAACTGATCAAACCATCCCCCGCTTTAACGACTGCTTTTCGTTTAACCGAAAACCCGACAGTCATCGTAAGAGGTTCCCAAGGTTCTGCTTTGACCATTAACATTTCATTTGGCGAGCAAGAAGTGAAGGATCTTTTGGAGCAGCTGACTCAACCATATCCGCTGCTGTTTGTTGACGTAGAATGGGCATCCCGCTTTCCAAACCTCGTCGAAGAGATGAAGAAGCGTTCTTTGCCTGTCGCATTGCTTGGGCAGGAAGGCAATAGGTATGAGGTCGATCGTGAATTATTTGAACAGCAATTGGATCAGTTTGAGACTTTTTTTGAAACAAGGCCATTATGGTTTCGCACTGTTGATGAGCAATTTCCACAGCCTCTGCTACATAAGTTAAACGAAGCAGAAATCAATGCGCTCGGTTCGACTGTTCATTGGAAAGAGGGTGCTTTGCCCAAAGCTGCAGCAGGTGATATCATTTCCATTCCTCACCATTTAGACGAACGAGCGCAGGTGGAGGATATAGAGCGTTTAATGGCGAGCCGACCGTTTCAATCTGTTGAAGATCTACTTTTTCAACCCAAAATTAAAACTAAAAAAATTCCAAAGTAAAAAACCGACAGCGGCATTGACGTGCACCCCAAAAGTTAGAGTTCAAAATCTAACTTTTGGGGTGTTTTATTATGGCTAAGTATAGTAATGAATTT
>NZ_JACLBZ010000014.1 GCF_019748715.1 Sporosarcina aquimarina
TTTTGAACTCTAACTTTTGGGGTGCACGTCAAGCTGTCGCTTTTTTTCTTTTATTTATCCGTTGGAGGACCAATCAAAATAGAAGGCTGGATATTAGCAGTCGCCGCTTTCCATTGATTTTCATCCAGACCATACGTATAGGCGAAAACGTCAGCGGGCGTTGCTGTTAAAATGTCTGAACCTAAAATCACTTCGGGTGTATCGGTATTAAAGATTCCTTGTAAGTGGGTATCATCAGTATTTGCGATTTGATAATGCCACCAACCTTGAGGAATATTGACCACCTGTCCTGAGGTGATCTGAGAGTGTTGAAACTTTTTCGTGTTAGGATTCATTAATGAAATGGTGGCGGAACCGGATACGCAATAGGTCAGTTCGGATGCATTGGGATGGTAATGGGGCTCGATAATACTGTTTTTGCTAAGGAAGATATCGAGCATCGAGAGGTCGTTCAGTGTATTCAACTGCTGAACGCTAAGAATATTAATGAAGTTTTGTTCATCTTTCTTGAAGAATGTACTTTTATTAACATTCGCAGCATACTGATCGTGATTTGAAATCAGTTAAATCAACCTTTCCATTATACTATTGACCATATCTTTTTTAACAATACCCCGAAAGAATTCACCCTCTTCAAGCGTGTGAAGGGCAATGCCCAACGATAAGAGGGAGATGAATTTCAGTTGGCGATAGCCAAAATACCACTTCTTTGTCGTGGTAGAAACAGCTGTTCTTGTAATGTAATGAAGGTAAGTGCCTGTTTTTTATTCAATCTATTTGATGGTGGAGGCCAGTAAGTGGTATCAGGTCCCTAGTATATTTCACTTTATGTTATTCTTTCATCTTCCAAGTTTCTCCACAGGTGATGAGCTTCTCTTGCGATATGTTCTAACAAATCAGGAGGCGATGTTGTTGCGATTGCACATTTTTTGATTAGTTCATCTAACTCCAATTTAAATGCTTCGAGACTCTTAGCTTCTTTAATAATCACTTCCTTAAAATGTGTTAAAACAGGAAGCGTTTCATTGCGAGGTTTACGAATCATTGTTTTGAGAGCGGTTGCCTGCATTAATAGACGCTCAAATTTTTGCATCATATTTGTTACTTCAAAGTTCACTTCATAATTCGAGACGTCTGAATAATGACGAATATAGCCCAGATGATCTGCCATTTGTCTTAACCAAAATACGGTTTCGTGGATGATAGCATCTGACGGTGAAACTTTACCGCCACTTTCCATTAACTTAAAGACCCTTTGAGATTCTTCAGCTTCCCGTACCATGTGGTCAAGAAGGGATACTGGCGTTGAAATAATGACTTCACAATGTAAAGATTTATCCATCGTATGGGCTAACAGACTGTGAAATTCACTTGTGGCATGATGGGCATCAATAAGCAATGTACCAATATCCTCTTGTCTTGCTTCCGCTCTCTGCCATACTTCCCCCAAACGTTGTATATTGTTTAGGTTTGCACGTGCCAGTTCCATTTCGTAATGGCTTATTTCTCTGTCTAAAAAACGCCCATGATCATAATCATTTCGTAACCAAAATGCAATAATCCCATAGGCATCCCTTTCATAGTTATCTGTGTACGCCAATTCAACACCCCATTCCAAAGTAATGAGTACGGTGCCATGATATGCCTGGCATTTAAATCATATGTTTCGTAAATATATTTGAATAAGTCTATGTTTTGAAACAACTAACGTTGTGTGTTAAACGAAGCTGTGATTGATATGTATTCATATATATGGAAGTTAGTTTAGAAGGAATCTAATGGAAACTGTCGTCCGTTGGTTGAAACATCCACTCATTCATCGAATGCCGTCATACTATAGTAGTAACCGAAAATACGCTAAGAATTCATTTTCGGAGGACTACAAAGAAAGGAGTCGTAGTATGACAAAAAAGCATTGTGCAACATGCAGACAAACCTTACCACCTTGCGCAAATAAAAGCTGCAGATGCAGTGAGAATTCTCATGAAACTAGCTGCTGTGCATGTCATCATCAAAAGGATTGCAGTAATTGTCATCACAGCCATCAATGCTGTGATTGTTGTCGATCGAGGAGATCTTCTTCGACTTCAGCTGGAGGCAGTATTATTCCATCAACTGGATCGATAATGAGCTGATTGTTCTGATCGAGCAGTCTCATTCCATCATGCATGACAACCACAAATTCTCTAATGTCCGGCAAAAAAGGATTCCGTAAAATAACGTTTGCGCCTGTCTCCACAGGCTTCAAAGTATAGGGATCCAAATATTCTGTCCATCTGGGTTCAGCGATAAAAGCACCGAATGCTCCCTGTGATCTATGGTTGGTAGCTGTTTTGGTTATGGTGGTTGCGAAACGATCTTCGAATAAGGTTTTCTTTCTTCGTAAAATGAGGTAACAGAACAATGTAATGGCAAGATTCCAAACGCCAAGACTATAAATGATGACCATATTAAGATTCACGACCTTCTTATTGAAATACCGATTATGATGATCATTAGGAATATCAAGGCTTCCAGAATGACCATAAAATAGACATGCTCTGTCATGATAGCCCCTAGCATTGGAGACATAATACCCGCCATCAGACCATTTATTAATCCTGTTAACATTGTTTGGTAATCAAATAAAGCACCGAAAATTGCTCCAGTTACCATGCCTATGCATGTTGCTAAAATCGTAATAAATGTAAAGTGAAACGGAAATTGAAAAATTAATAAAATGCCCGAGGTTAATGCAATTAATCCACCGGTAACTATGGCTATGTTCATACCTAAATGAAAACCAATCATTCTACGCAACTTAAAAATAAAAATATACAAAAAAATGAACAGTACGAAATTCCCGTATAGTACAGATATAAAGGAAATTCCATGCATTCTACCACTCCACGATAGAATATGCTCCTAACACCCGCAGAGTGATTAAACTAGGGGCATTGCATTGTGATAACCCCTGAAATACTTTTCAATCGAACTACACTTCATGGCGGCAAAGTTGTTTACATCTCAGTGTATGAATTATTAAACAAGACGTCTTTCTACTTCCGACCATAGCTTTGGTCAGTGAAAGACGTCTAGATGGGCCATCTATTGAGGAAGGTAAATGAATTAGCTGTAAAAATTGTTTATGGCTTTTTGGCATCCCAAACCGTACCATTCAAGCGTTTTTCGCTCATCAGTTCACTGACTGTCCCGAGCCTGTAACCTTGCTCTTTAATCTGCATAATCATATCCTCTAAACCTTCTGCAACAGGCGATGTAGGGTGCATCAATACCATGGAGCCGTTTTCGACCTGGGATACTACTCTGTTCACCATCACCGTTGTTGCTGGTTTTTTCCAATCCACCGTGTCTACTGTCCATAAAACCGTATGCATTCCAAGCTGATCGGCGACCTCGACAGTTTGCTGATTGAAACTTCCGCTTGGCGGTCCAAACCATTTTGGCGGATCAATTCCCAATGTTTTCGAAATGATTTCATTCGTTTTCCTTAACTCTTCGACCGTTTCCGCTTCGGATTTCTGCTGCAAATCTGGATGACTGTATGCATGGTTTCCGATTTCATGACCTTCCTCGAAAATTAATTTCGCTATATCCGCGTTTTTGCTTACCCAGCTCCCGTCAAAGAAAAAAGATACCTTTATTTGATGTTTTTTCAATGCGTCCAAAATGTCTGGAATATATTCATTGCCCCAGGCAACATTAATTATAAAAGCTATCATTGGTTTTTCGGGATTACCTCTGAATATGGGTTGTGGAGGATTCAAATCTTCCAAATGAACGCTAGGAGAAATTTCTTGGTAGATGACTTCCGAGGGATTCAATTTGCCACTGACTTTCATTTTTTCATAGCTGGCTTTTATATTCACTTCGAGACCATTGTATCCAGGGATTGCTTTCCAAACCCGATCTACTTTTGCATCAACTGCAGGTATCTTATGTTTCTTACTGAATGCTTCCAATTCCTTATAAAGCTCATCTTGGTTGAGCTTCGAAGCAGAAGCCTTACTATTTGGACGTGAATCGATGCCTAAATACTTCGTGGAAACACCCCAGCACAAGATTCCGATACATATGAGAAGAGAAAGTATGCTTAAGTTCTTCACTGTTTTCAACTCCTTTTTGTTACGTAAATGGTTTTACTAATAAGTATTTCCTAAACATAGGGAACTATGCTTTTGATAAATGAACTGTAAAGTATTAGAAGTGTGACAATTTGAATTCAGGGTATTTCATTACATAATAAGCGATTTGCGTGCTGCTAGATGAGGAAAGCAAATTCTTGAATAGCTAATTGCTAAAGGAGGAGATTGGATATGGTGAAGGAGTATGATTTGCTTGTAATTGGAACGGGAACTGGCGGATCAATTGCAGCTAGTAAATGTAAGGAAGCCGGTTGGAGTGTGGCAATTATCGATGACCGCCCATTTGGCGGTACATGTTCTCAGCGCGGCTGTGACCCGAAGAAGGTGTTGGTAGGAATTGCTGAGCTGACCGATTGGAATGAGCGGATGTATGACAAAGGGGTGCGGACGGCGGCTCGGTTTGATTGGCGAAATCTGATGGAATTCAAACGCACATTTACGGCAACAATTCCCCAAAATACGGAAGAGAAATTTAAGAAGTTGGGTGTGGATTCGTATCATGGGAAAGCAGTTTTTTATAGTGAGAATGAACTGAAAGTTGGTTCAGAGCTCTTGAAAGGTAAGTATATCCTAATTGCGACCGGAGCAGAACCTATAGAGATGGGAATTGGGGGAGAAGAATATTTGAGGGCAAGTGATGAATTTTTGAAATTGGAGGAACTCCCAAAACGCATCGTTTTTGTCGGGGGCGGGTTTATTTCATTTGAGTTTGCGCATATTGCAGCTAGAGCAGGTTCGGAAGTTCATATTGTGCATAGGAGTGAACGTGTACTGAAGCATTTTGATCCAGATTTAGTTGACTTACTGATGGAACGATCAAAAGAAGTTGGTATTCAGGTTCATTTGGAAGTAAGTGTGGATGCGATTGAGAAGCGTGGAGATTCATTTGTTGTAAAGGGAAAGCAAAACGAGAAAGAACTAGAGTGGGAAACCGACTTGGTTGTGCATGGGGCAGGACGGACGGCGGCGCTCGATATGGAGTTGGACCGAGGGAATGTGGAGCGCGACAAGAAAGGGGTACGTGTGAATGAATACATGCAGAGTGTCAGCAATCCTTACGTCTACGCAGCGGGAGATGCAGCTTCAACGGATGGGCCGCCCTTAACGCCTATCGCTAAGGCCGAATCGCTCTTGGTAGCGGCCAATTTATTGGAGGGGAACTATGAGAAAGCAAAATATCCTGTCATTCCATCAGTCGTTTTTACAGTCCCCAAGCTGGCATCGGTAGGGATGAGTGAACAACAGGCGAAAAAATCGGGACTGGACTTCCACGTGGAGTATCAAAACACGACTGACTGGTTCACGTATAAAAGGACGAACGAATCGGCCGCAGCTTTTAAAGTGATTACAGATCAGGAAGAAGGCGTGGTACTGGGAGCTCATTTACTTAGCGAAGAAGCAGATGAGCTTATAAACTTTTTCGCTTTGGCTATCCGGTTTAAACTCTCTCTTCAGGAATTAAAAGACATGCCGTTTGCATATCCAACTTCAGCTTCGGATATTTCTTATATGATCTAGTATTAGGTGGAAATAGTTCCATAGGGTTTTAATCATCTGAACGAATAGACAAAGGGTGGACATTCCCTTTGTCTTTCTTTTTTGAAAAAATGAACATTAGTCATAGTTGTTATAAATAAAGAAAAGTTGACGATAAAGTAGGTGGCTATGCATAAAGTATTCAAAGGGCAAGGAAAGTTTTATGCAGAGATTGAATGATCTTTAGCATGAACATGTAGATGGGGGAAATCAAAAATGTCAATCGGAAAAAAGCTATATACGGGTTTCGGGGCAATCTTAGTAGTGATTTTATTATCCTCGGCTTGGAATCATTATGAGTTGAATGAAATTGAAAGTAGTTATGATGAGATGATGCAGGGCAGTGTCGCATTGACGATGCAAGCACAAGCCGTAAAAACTGAACTCGCATTGTCAGGATCATACATCCGTTCGTTTATTCTGCGAGGAAAGTCTGAGGATGTAGAGAAGTTTATCGAATATGAAGAAAAAGCACGACAAGGTATAGGTATATTGCAAAATATGGTGGAGAGTGGGAATTCTCAAGAGACCAAAGACTTTATTAATGGCATCAAGGTAATGTCAGAGGACTTTTCGGAAGCTGCATCCCGTGTGATTGATTTGAAGAAGGCGGGCCAAACGAGCCAGGCAGGCATTGTATTAGAAGAGACAATGCGCCCGCTCGATACTCAAATACGTGAATCAATGGATGGAATGATTGCGGTGCAATATGAAAATCTTGAAACCCAGATGAGTGAAGTCGAACAAGCTGCAAACTCTGCAAAATGGGGATTGATTTTCGCCGGCATAATTGCCTTGATATTAGCTCTAGTTATTTCCATCTATATCACCCGAATTATCACCCGTCCTTTGCGGCGAGTAACTGCAGAGTCAGCAATCATCGCTTCTGGAGACTTGACTCGTGAAGATGTAGAACTCAATTCCAAGGATGAACTTCGCGAATTGGCGGACTCATTCAATCAAATGAAGCATAATCTCCGCAAAGTAATTGGTGATGTCCATGACAATGCACTTCATTTGACAGCCTCTGCCGAAGAACTTTCAGCGAGTACGAATGAAGTGGCGGATTCCTCTGAAGACATCTCAAAGGCCGTGGAAAGCATTTCAAACGGTGCACGGGGATCTGCTGTCTCTGCCCGAGAGAGTTCAAAAGCTATGGAAGAGACGGCTACAGGGGTACAACGGATTGCAGAGTCAACAGTCAGCCTGCATGACCGTGCAGAAAATGCCATGAAGCTGGGTATAGAAAGTGGAAGAACGATGCAGTTTGCCAAAGAACAGATGGCGCTTATTCATACTTCATCTTCAGAAACGAATGAGATGATCAAACGATTAAGCCAGCAATCCGCTGAAATAGAGAAATTTACAAATGTCATTACGAGTATCACAGAACAAACCAATTTGCTGGCGCTTAACGCAGCAATCGAAGCCGCGCGTGCAGGTGAGCACGGCAAAGGATTCGCAGTCGTTGCGGATGAAGTTCGAAAATTAGCGGAAGAATCGAAAGCATCGGCAAGTCAGATTGCCAGCTTAACCTCTGCTATTCAGCATGATACGAGAAATGTTGAAGTGTCGGTACAAGATAGCTTATCCAATGCGACTCAAGGTGTAGAAGTGATTGAGGACGCTGCACATTCTTTCATGACAATCGTAGAAGCGGTTCAAAAAATGAATGACGAAATTGAAGAAATATCTGCTGCGACTGAAGAGATTTCGGCAAGTGCGGAAGAAGTATCTGCGTCTGTCACAGATATCGCTTCACTGGCAGAGGTAGCTTCGGAACAATCAGGACAAACATCTGCAGCGATGGAAGAACAGATGGCAACTGTTCAAGAAATTAATGCAGTGGCTAACGATCTCAGCAATAAGGCAATTGATTTGCAAGAGATGATTCAACAGTTCAAAATATAATACATGACAGGTACTCTGGCATATACCGTTTCGTCGGGAATGGTAGGAGTACCTGTTTTCCATAACGGCAGGCGCTTGAGCCAACTGAACTTGTTGGAATGATGGAAATTGACTCTTTCAATAACGTCATATGTTTCGTTACAATAGCGCAGTTATCCATTACTAAGGAGATGTCACAATGAACATAAAACGAGCACTAACCATTGCTGGATCTGCAGCGCGGGGTGGAGCAGGCATCCAGGCAGATTTAAAAACTTTCCAAGAGTTCGATGTATTCGGCATGACAGCAGTTACAGCGATTGTTGCGAAGAATCCAAGAACCGGAACAGGAGTATTCCCGCAATCTTGGGAAGCGATTGAAGCGCAATTGGTGACGATTGAAGAGGATATAGGAGTCGATGCGTTAAAGACGGGTATGCTGTTCACTAAAGATATTATTGTCAACGTAGCACAGTGGATCCGACAGTCGGAGGCAGATAATATTGTAGTGGATCCGGTCATGATCGGTAAAATGGGCTCTGCTTTATTGAAAGAAGATGCCATGGAAGTAATGAAAAACGAACTGCTGCCGCTCGCTACGATTATCACACCGAATATGCCGGAAGCAACATATTTACTGAATGGAATGGAACTAAACTCAGTTGTGGATCTGAAGGAAGCAGCACGTCGTCTAATTGATTTAGGTCCGAAATTTGTGCTCGTAAAAGGCGGCCGATTAACTGGTCCGGCAGTAGACGTATTATGCGACGGAAAACAATTTTATTTAATGGAGGCACCGCGCATCGATACGATTCATACAAATGGAGCGGGCTGTAGTTATTCGGCAGCGATAACGGCAGGACTCGCAAAAGGGCAAACTGTACCTGAAGCTGTGATTGAGGCAAAAAAATTCATTACGGCAGCTATTCGTCATTCGTTAACATTTAAGCAAGGAGTAGGACCTACATACCATGCAGCTTATGGCAAATATGATGAAACAAGCTGTCGTGTGACAGTGGAACAGCTGTAAATATGAGAATGGGTGAGTCACCATCTTCCGTAAATGAAGTGCGGAAGATGGTTTTTTCGAATGTTCATTGAGTTCGTATGGTTTTACTTATCGGTAAAAAATTGTTAAGGTTACTATTAGTAAGCTTAATTTGGTTGCTTCTGAAGACCTCGAATATAGTACTAAACGATTGGGGTAGTGCGAATCATGAATAATGAAGAGTTCGTTCAATCGGTAAACCCTAAAGGGCAACAAACATGTGATAGTTTCCATGGAACGATCGAATTTATCGGCAAACGATGGATGGGAATTATTATCTATCAGTTATTGGACGGACCAAAACGATATCACGAGCTGGTGTCTGAAATCGAAGGGATTTCGGATCGTCTTTTAACCGAGCGGCTGCGTGAATTGGAAGCTCATAAATTGGTCGTTAAAAAGAAATCAGATCCAGCAGCCAGGAAAGTTGAATATGAGCTGACGGGTAAAGGTAAAGAATTAGAAAAAATAATTCATGCTATTTTTGAGTGGGTGAAGAAAAATGGCTGTAGTTATAAGGAGTGAATGATGTGATCAGTGAAAAAGCTAAAAGATACAAAGGAATACCATTGTCTATATTGGATTTAGCAATGATTAATGAAGGCAGCGACGCGGGACAGTCTTTCAAGAACAGTGTCGACCTTGCCCAACATGCGGAAGATTGGGGGTTTAACCGCTATTGGCTGGCAGAGCACCATAATATGCCGGGTGTCGCGAGTTCAGCAACGTCAGTCATTATTGGACATGTTGCCGGGGAAACGAAGACGATTCGAGTAGGTTCGGGTGGTATTATGCTGCCTAACCATGCGCCGCTTGTTATTGCCGAGCAGTTCGGAACGCTCGATGCGATGTATCCGGGTCGAATCGATCTGGGCCTCGGGCGTGCGCCGGGCAGTGACCAAGCGACGGCTTATGCACTTCGTCGAACATTGCACAGCAGTGGGGAAGAGTTCCCTCAACAATTGGAGGAATTGCGGTCTTATTTCTCATCTGACTCAACTGCCCGAGTTCGAGCATTTCCTGGAGCAGGGCAGGACATTCCGATCTGGTTGCTTGGTTCAAGCGGTTTCAGCGCACAGTTGGCAGCTCAACTTGGATTGCCGTTTTCTTTTGCTAGCCATTTTGCGCCGGCGTATATGATGCAGGCATTACAGTTGTATCATCAAAATTTCCGCCCTTCTAAAGACCTTCAAAAGCCACATGCAATGTTAGGGGTTAACTTGATTGCGGCAGATACAGATGAAAAAGCACAGTACTTGGCGACCTCGATGCAACAGCAATTTTTGGATATTCGCCAAGGTATCTCGAAACAATTTAGACCGCCGATTGAGGACATCAATGCAACATGGTCACCGTATGAACAGGCTGCGGTCACTCAGCAAGCGGATGCGCCGTCCGTCATTATAGGCGGACCTGAAACCGTACGCCGTCAGCTTGAAGAATTTGTGGAAATGACAAAAGCGGATGAACTCATCATTAGTTCCGGTATATTCTATCACGAGGACCGACTCCGTTCGTATGAAATCTTAAGTGAATTGATGGACTGAAAGATGAAAAGCATCAGCTGTGCAGGGGAATCCTGAACAGCCGATGCTTTTTTACGTTCGTTTTATTGAGCTTCAATTTCTTCTGTCAGCTTCTCTATCTGTTCGATTAAGTCGCCGATGTAAGCAATCGTGTCGCGTAACGGTTTGTCTGTCGTGATGTCAATGCCTGCCATGTTCGCAAGTTCGGCTGGATTTTTGGATCCGCCTGCACTTAGGACATTCAGCCAATCCTTGACAGCTGGGTCGCCTTCTTTTAGAACGCGCTGTGCCATTTCAGTGGAGACTGTCAACCCCGCACTATATGTGTAAGGATATAAGCCCATATAATAATGAGGCTGGCGCATCCATGTTAGTTCGGCTCCTTCATTCAACGTGACAGTATCACCCCAGAATTCTTCCAATACACCGCGTTTTAACTCATTCAATATGATTGCATTGACATTGCCGCCAGCATCTACCCGTTCATACACTTTACGCTGGAATGCCGCCTCCAATAAATGGGTGACGAAGTTGTGGTAGTATGTCCGAGAAACAATAGAAGAGAGTACCCATCGTTTGAATTTCGGGTCTTCTGAGTTCTTAAGCAAATGGTTGGCCATCAGCATTTCATTCATCGTCGAAGGTGCCTCGATGAAATAAAGGGATGCTTCGTAGTTAAATAAATTCTGCTCCTGGTTGGCATGGTAGAAGTGTCCCGCATGACCGAGTTCGTGTGCCAACACAAAGACGTCTTCCATGCTGCCCGTCCAGGAGATCAGGATAAATGAACCGCCGCGATAAGGGCTTGCACAAAATGCACCCGTTGATTTCCCCTCGTTTTGCGCAAAATCAATCCAGCGCTCCGAGAAAGCCCGGTTTACCATGTCAAGATAGTCTTCGCCCATGACGGCGAGTGCATCGTTCATATAGGTTTTTGATTCTTCAACAGTAATGGAAGGCTCGTATAATGGGTCGATTGGCATTTTGAGATCTGCAAATGTCATCTCTTCCAAACCATAGATTTTCTGAAGAAGTTTCGCATATTTTCGCATATGCGGAGCCAACTCTTCCATAATGACATCGATCTGTCGATTGTACATCGAACGATCCACGTCCTGATCCATCAACAAGTAGTCGATAACGGATTTATAGCCACGTAAATCCGCTGTAGTTTTCTCCATTTGGACATGCATGTCATACGTTTTTGCTGTTGTATGCTGATACTCTCTTAACTTGCCCGAGAAAGTCTGGAATGCGGCGCGTCTTTTGGCAGTATCCGGCTCGGATTCCCAAACACCTTCAAATGAAACATAACTAAGTGGATAATCCACTCCGTTTACAGTGAAATTAGGAAAATTGATATCTGCCATCTTGGTCGTATTGTACAAAGTATATGGTGCTTGGAAAGTCGAAGAGAATGCAGCGAGTGTTTTCTCTACTTCGGGGTGCAGCTGATATGGCTTTTTGCGTATGATCTTCTCGAATGTCACTGCATAATCTTCTGATTGCTCACTTGCCTGCTGTAAAACTTCTTCAGGCAGTTCCGATAGTTCGCTCATGACAAATGAAGTTTGACTGCCAATTTTAGCGGCGATCGATCCGTATTGACTTTCTCTCATTTGTGCCTCATCATCTGTCAAATCGATGCTGGCAGCCAACTCTGCATAACTGCCAATCTTGGTCATTTTCTCTTGCAAACTGCGGTATGCATCCAATGCCTTGATTGCTGAAGCTGCGTCTTTAATCGTTCCCCGATAGTGCTTTGCAAATGTGGCGGAATCTGCTTCAGCCTCTTGTACAGCCTGCTGATAAGCGCTGTCATTTTCAAATAAAGTTTTTAAGTTCCATGTTTCCTCTACTTTAACTTGTTCACGTTTAGGTAAGCTTTTCACTATGTGGATCGCTCCTTTGCTTCGATTATTCGATTTCCGAATTATTTAATAGTATAGTACAGATACTAGCGAGAGTACAAAATTACGGTTTATTGGAAATGATAAATTCCATCAACCAGTCAACTTGTAAAGGTCCGTTGACGACTTCGTAGTATAATTGATCGTTTTGAATCAAAATCCCTTCTTCTATTAAGATTGTCATACGGTTTCCTGAATCATCGTGAAGGTCGATAGTGAAGAGAGGCTGATCGTCAAATAATTGCAAAGTATCCGGATCAACCCGTTCAAACTCATAAGCTTGCAAAAAATGAAGCAGGCGATTGACTTCATCCACTTGATCTACTTTCCATGTGACGGACGGTTGTTCATGTATGCCGGGTTGTCGGAAGATGATGGAGGAATAGGGCGTTCCATCCTGATCTGCATATAACCATTCAGTGGGCTGGAAAGTAGTTTCCTTGATTGTCTGGACCATCACATAGAAACCTGCTGAAACTAATAAGGCCAGTAAAACAGCACGTATTTTCATTGAGACTCACTCCTTTTACATACTCTGTGTTTCTTCATAGTATATGAATACTTCTATTACTATACGCACTGAATTATAGACTCGGCTGTGCCGATATTAATTTACACTCGATATTTCAATATTCGGAATGTATAATAGAGAGAATTCATTTAGAAGGAGGAGCTGTCGTGAAAGAATTTATTATCCATGCAATTCAAGATGAATATCCAGATGACTTTTCGTGGTGCTATGGCTGTGGCCGATTAAATGAAGCAGGTAATCATTTCCGGACTGGATGGGAAGGTGAGGAAACGGTGACGTATACTTTGCCGTCTGAAACCTATACCGCGATCCCGGGATTTGTCTATGGCGGATTTCTGGCGTCGTTCTTGGACTGTCATGGCACGGGTTCTTGCTCGCTTGCATTGCATCGTAAAAATGGTCATGAACCCGGCGACGGAGCGATTCCACCTCGTTTCGTTACGGCATCCTTGCAAATTACATACAGCAAGCCGACGCCTCAAGGTCAAGTGCTGAAGGCGGTTGGGCAAGTCACGGAAATCCATCCGAAAAAGTGGAAGGTGGATGTGAAAATCTTTGCGGGAGAGGAATTATGCGCCAAAGGAGAAGTAGTCGGTGTCGTGATGCCCTCTACATTTACTGAATAAAACGGCAACTAGATAAGGTGTGAACAGATAATGAAGAATTCTCCACAGGCTGCAACGGCTGCAAATCCTGTATTTCCAATCATGATTGCAATCGGTGTCTGTCATTTATTTAATGATACGTTGCAGGCGGTGATCCCGGCCATGTTGCCGATTCTTGAGAAAGAACATCAGTTTTCGTTCAAGCAATTAGGTTTCATTGTATTTGCGCTGAATATCGTGGCTTCTTTGCTACAGCCGGTCATCGGTTATTTCAGTGATCGCAAGCCGAAGCCTTTCGCTTTGCCGATTGGTATGACGTTTTCGTTAGTCGGGATGGCAGGCCTTGCGCTAGCGCCTAGTTACTGGCTGATTATTGTATCGGTGCTATTTCTAGGTTTTGGGTCAGCGGTATTTCATCCGGAAGGTTCCCGTGTTTCTTTTTTATCTGCCGGTAATAAACGAGGACTTTCGCAATCTATCTTTCAAGTAGGCGGAAACTCAGGCCAAGCGCTTGCCCCGTTAATTAGTGCATTTGTTCTCGTTCCGCTCGGACAGATCGGAGCAGCAGTTTTTGTTTTGGTGGCAGCGGCAGGAATTGCGCTGTTGTACCGTATTTCGGTTTGGTATAAGAAACAGTTAAATGAGGAACGTCTGGGCAAAAGAAAAAAGGCTATTTTGTCCACGATGGAGAATCTGTCGAAAAAACAAATTACCATCGCATTAATTCTTTTAATGATCGTTATTTTCGCCCGATCATTTTACGTGACGAATATTACGAGTTTTTATATCTTTCATTTGATAGATAACTACGGATTGACGATCCAGCATGGCCAGCTCTATATCTTCTTGTTTTTAGCGCTGGGCGCAGTCGGAACGTTTTTTGGCGGACCAGCGGCAGATCGGATCGGACGAAAGAAAGTCATTGTCTTGTCTCTGGTCGTGCCTTTGCCGCTCTGCCTGTTGTTGCCGTACGCTCCGTTATGGGCGGTCATATTGCTTTTGCTTATCATCGGATTTTTCATTATGTTGAGCTTTTCGGTGACGGTAATCTACGCACAGGAACTGGTGCCATCTAAAATCGGTACGATGGCGGGTCTTACGGTAGGATTGGCATTCGGGATGGGTGCGATCGGCGCGGTAGCGATTGGCGGTCTGATGGATTCGTTAGGAGTGTATCAAACAATGATTATTACATCGTTCTTACCTTTCATTGGTCTGGTTGGCTTGGGATTGCCGCGTGACCAGAAAGTTCAAGCGATGAATTGAAATAACTTATAATTTATATCAAATTACTATGATTTAAAGCTTTTAGTTTGTTATACTAGGTTCACCATTAAAAAAGAAGGTGAACGAGAATGTTAGTTGTAAATAATATGGCGGAGTTGATTGGAGAAACGCCTTTAGTAAAAGTACGTACGCTAGGGAGCCCGAGTGGTGCTGCTGTTTATGTCAAGCTGGAGTATTTCAATCCGAGCCGCAGTGTCAAAGACCGAGCCGCTTATCAAATGCTTGTGGAAGCAGAGAAAAGCGGAGTCTTGAAGCCTGGCGCTACGATCATTGAGCCGACTTCCGGCAATACTGGAATCGGCTTGGCGATGAATGCGGCGGCGAAAGGTTATCGTGCCATCTTCGTCATGCCCGACAACTCGACGATTGAGCGGATCAATTTGATGAAGGCTTATGGAGCGGAAGTGGTTCTTACGCCAAGTTCAGAGCGCATGCCGGGTGCGATTGCAAAAGCGAATGAAATTGCTGCATCGATTGATCACAGTTTCATACCGATGCAATTTGAGAACGAAGCGAACCCGGACAGCCATCGCCATACAACTGCTATTGAAATTATTGAGTCAATCGCTTCGATTGACCGTAAACTGACGGCCTTCGTCTGTACTTCCGGCACTGGCGGAACAGTAACAGGTACTGGAGAGGCACTGAAACAGCATGATCCTACAATTACGGTCCATGTAGTGGAGCCTGCCGGATCACCGGTCTTATCGGGTGGTCAGCCGGGAAAACATAAGCTTGTCGGTACGAGTCCTGGTTTTATTCCTCCAGTATTGAACACCGATGTCTATGATGAGATTTTCCGAATCGAAGATGATGATGCCTATACAACAGTCCGGCAATTTGCGAAACAAGAAGGTGTGTTGCTTGGCCCTTCTGGTGGTGCCTCACTCTATGCTGCTTTGCAAGTGGCCAAACGGCTGACACCTGAGGACACGGTTGTCTGTATTGCACCTGACTCTGGTGAACGATATCTATCAAGTGACTTGTTTCACTAATAAAATCTATTTATTAACCTCTCTGCATAGCAGAGGAGGTTTTTTGATTTGTAAATAATTCGATTCCTACGTTTTCCTGTAGTTTAAACAAATAATTGTAACTTTAAAAAAGAATTTTTAAAATTGTGTTGACAAATCCTATAGGAATGGTAGATTATATACATAGTTAAACATATAAAGATAGTAGGGATTAAAAATCTTTGATAGAAAATAAAATGAGCAATAGGGGGAATCGACATGTATTTATCAATTAAAGGGATTGAAAAGAGCTTTCCCCATAAAGAAAGAGGAACGGTCAAAGTATTGGATAAGATTGACCTTGAGGTGGAGAAAGGTCAGTTCGTCTCGATTGTCGGTCCATCCGGATGTGGAAAATCCACCATGCTGTACTTAATTGCAGGACTTGAAAAAGCGGATCAAGGAACGATCAGCATTAACGGAAAGACAGTGACTGGATCGGGTTCAGACCGCGTTGTCGTCTTTCAGGAAGCGGGATTATTTCCATGGCTGACTGTCCTGGATAATGTGACGTATGGCTTGCTGCTGAAAAAGATACCGAAAAAAGAAGCGGAACAGAAAGCGATTGAGATGCTGAAAATGGTTCATTTAGGAAATTATATCCATTCGTATCCGCATCAGTTGTCGGGGGGGATGAAGCAGCGAGTATCTATAGCACGTGCACTCGTGATGGAGCCTGATATTTTATTGATGGATGAACCGTTCGCAGCACTGGATGAGCAGACGCGCATGGTGTTGCATAAAGAGTTACTGGATATTTGGAGGAAAACAAAAGTCACGATTTTCTTTATTACCCATAATATCCGAGAAGCAGTGCTGCTCTCCCAAAAGATTGTAGTATTCGCTACTCGTCCTGGAAAAATTAAAGCGGTCTTCACATCTAAGGATTCAAAAGATGGCGTTGTACCAAGTGACGTGACACTGCAATTGGAAAAGCAAATTTTAGCAGAACTGCAAGACGAAATAGAGAAGGTGCTGAAGGAGGAGATGGGCGATGACTACAGCTTTAAGACGAATAGCGTTTCTCGGGATACTAGTGGCGATATGGGAAGTCACATCTAGATTATCGGATTTACCCGATTTCATGTTTCCGAGTTTTACGCAAGTGATGGCAACGTTATTTTCCGGGCTCATATCCGGCCAGATTCTAGTCGCAATTGGAGCTAGTCTCAGTCGCCTGCTCATCGGTTTCACCATTGCATCGATTCTCGGTCTTGTGCTTGGTTATTTGATATGGCGCTATAAATTGGTGGAAGATACGCTTGGTTTTCTTGTGACGGCTTTGCAGTCGATTCCCAGTATCGTCTGGTTTCCATTGGCGATCATTTGGTTTGGTCTAAATGACTTCGCTATTTTATTTATCGTTACATTAGGGGCTACTTGGACAATGATCGTCAATGCGACGAGTGGGTTCAAAAATGTACCCATACTTTACCAACGAGTTGCTAAGTCTCTTGGATCCAGTGGAATTCATTTTTTAAGGACCGTAATCTTGCCAGCGTCCGTTCCGCAGCTGATTTCCGGTTTACGTATTGCCTGGGCTTTCTCATGGCGCGCCCTGATGGCAGGTGAGTTGCTTGGTGCTGGTGTCGGGCTCGGTCAATTGCTGGAAGCAGGCCGTGCGCTCGGTCAGATGGATCTCGTAATTTCGGTCATGATCATCATAGGAGTGATCGGAACGATTATGGATAATGTATTATTCTTACGTTTGGAACGAAACGTAGAACGAAAATGGGGAATTAGGACGTAACGAATCCAATTGGAAAAGGGGAGAATGAGATGAATAAAAAGTTACTGGGTGTGTTGATTTCTATAGTGGCACTCGTTGGGATTTTATCTGGGTGCGGTAAAAAAGATGCAGCAGAAGCTGATAAAAATGAAGTGAAGATAGGCTATTTCCCGAACTTAACACATATTGCAACGATCATTGGTCTGGAAAATAACTACTTTGCAGAAGAATTTGGTGAAGATATCAAAATTTCTACGAAGACAGTGAGCAACGGCGGTCTTTTCATGGAAGCAATGGCTACAAATTCAATCGATATTGGAACTGTTGGTCCGGGACCGGTCATCAACTATTTTGTCAAGGATCCAAAATATCATATCGTTTCAGGTGCGGTGAATGGTGGCGCAGTATTGGTGGCAAGTGGTCATAGCGGCATCGATGAATTGGCGGACTTAGATGGAAAAAAAGTCGCGATTCCTGTTATCGGCAGCACGCAGGACGTCATGTTGCGTAAAGCATTGCAAGACGTAGACTTGAAAGCAAAAACAAATGGCGGAACAGTAGACTTATTCGCAGCTGCTCCTGCAGATACCGCTACATTATTCATACAAAAATCGGTTGATGCCGCGGCGACTCAAGAACCATGGGGCTATATTTTGCAAAACCAAGCAGGCGGAAAACTGTTATTGGATTGGGAAGACTTTGCATGGGGCAAAGAGTCAACAAATACTGTTGTAGCGACAAGCGATGGATTTTTGCAAAATAAAGAGCTTGTGACAGCATATTTAAAAGCCCATGCCAGAGCGGTGCAGTTTGTGCGTGATGAGCCGGAAGAAGCACAAGCACTTGTCGTGAAGCATATTAAAGGGCTGACAGGCAAAGAATTAGACAAAGCAGAGCTTGAAGCGGCATTCAGCCGGATCGAAGTGACGACGGAAGTGAATGAAGACGTCTTACAAGAAATGGCGGATATCAGTCAGGAAGCAGATTATATTAAAACGAATGAGATTGACGGTTTGATTGATCTGAATGTGATTAAGGAAATTACCGCCAAATAAAATGAAAGCGAGTGTCCAAAATAGGATGCTCGCTTTTCCTATGTCGTTGGAGTTTTGTCAATCCGGATGAAAACAAAATATGCTACTATAAAGAGAGAACGTAATTTCGCTATTATGAAAGGATGAGAATGTATGCTGGCAGATTTATTGAAGAAATCCAAGCGGACAATCGTCTATACAGGGGCGGGAATGTCGACGGAAAGTGGATTGCCGGATTTTCGTTCGGCCAAAACAGGAATGTGGGAAATGGAAGATCCATCAAAAGTGGCGAGTGTGACAGCTCTCAACGAACAGGTCGAGCAATTTTTCCAATTCTACAAACAACGCGTACTGGCCACGAAGGAAACTGGACCGCACGCCGGACACCGCATCTTGGCGAAGTGGGAACAGCAAGGCTTGATCAGCGGTATCATTACGCAGAACGTCGACGGTTTCCATACAATGGCCGGGTCGAAAAACGTGATGGAGCTGCACGGTACGCTCCGTAAGGTTCATTGTGAAAGCTGCGGAAAAGACTACAGTAATGAACGCTACGCACAGGACGAATTCTACTGCGAATGCGGTGGCAAACTTCGACCATCCGTTGTTCTTTTCGGGGAAATGCTACCTGAGGAAGCTTTTCTCCAGGCTATATTCGAAAGTGAAAAAGCCGATTTATTTATCGTCCTAGGCTCTTCATTAACCGTCTCCCCAGCCAATCAATTCCCGATGATGGCAAAAGAACAAGGTGCAAAAGTAGTCATCGTCAATTTGGAAGCAACTGAAATGGACGACATCGCAGATTTGGTCATCAACGGGCGGAAAATTGGAGAAGTTTTAAAGGAAGCGGATGAGGAATTGTTGCGATAAAAGGTTACTGGCCATTTTTATATACCCCGAGAGGAGAATACATTTGAAAATATTCCACACAGCGGACTGGCATCTTGGCAAACTGGTTCAAGGCGTTTACATGACGGAAGACCAGCGCTTCATCCTGCAAGCCTTTATCGAAGATATCAAACAAGAAAGACCGGACGCCGTCATCATCGCAGGCGACCTATACGACCGTGCCATCCCGCCAACCGAAGCTGTCGGACTGCTAAATGAAGTCCTGCAGGAAATCGTTATAGACTTGCAAACACCGGTCATCGCAATCGCCGGAAACCATGACAGCCCAAGTCGACTTCACTTTGGCAGTTCATTTATGAAAGAACGAGGGCTCTACATAACAGGAGAACTATCTGCCGATTTACCGCCAGTAGTCTTGAAAGATGAATTTGGAGACGTACATTTTCACCTCATACCATACGCTGATCCATCTATTGTTAGAAGCCTATTTGAAGACGACACCATCAGCAGCCACCAACAAGCGATGCAAAAAGTCATCGATCATTTACGATTATCGATGGAACCAAACGCAAGACATATTTTTGTGGGGCACGCATTCATCACACCAATTGGTGAAAAAGAAGAGAATACGAGCGACGCAGAGAGACCCTTATCAATCGGGGGAGCAGAATATGTCTCCTCAAATTTGTTCGAGCCTTTCCATTATACAGCACTTGGGCATTTGCATAGAGCTCATTTTGTTGGGAATGAAACGATTCGGTATTCAGGTTCGCCTTTGAAATATTCCATTTCAGAAGAGAATCATCAAAAAGGCTATCTCATCATTAATCTGCAAAAAGACGGAAAAGTGGATGTGGAGAAACGATCACTGACTCCGCGTCATGACGTCCGGACTGTCGAAGGAACTATGGAAGACTTGCTTGCACATCAGCCGAATGAAGACTATGTTTTTGTGAAGCTATCGGATACTGTGCCGATCATCCAGCCGATGGAAAAAATTCGTTCTGTCTACCCGAATGCTATGCACATCGAAAGAAAGCTCCTCACATCAACGTCTGAAGGATTAAGTGCTGCAGTAGACGTAAAAAAGCGGGAAGACGATCGTGCGATGTTTTTATCGTTCTACAAAGAGCTGCAAGGTGAAGAAGCTGATGCAGAAACAGCGAAGTTATTTGAAGAAGTTTTATGGGATGTCATGAATGAGGAGGACAGAGCATGAAGCCAATCTCATTAAACATGACTGCATTCGGCCCGTATAAAGATACAGAGACCGTAGATTTTCGTGATTTGAAAGAGCATCGCTTATTCGTCATTTCAGGTAAGACAGGTGCAGGAAAAACGACGATATTCGATGGCATTTGTTTTGCACTTTATGGGCTGGCGAGCGGGGAAGACCGAACAGATTCAAAAGCATTACGCAGTCAATTCGCAGATGACTCTGTTCAGACGACGGTGGAATTACTATTTGATATTCATCAACGAAGATACCGTGTTTTGCGGCAGATTCCTTACAGAAAACGAGGCAATAAATCCGAAACATCTGCGCGCTGTGAACTGTATGAGGTGAAGGATGAGCAAAACATTCCTGTAGTCGATCGGCAAATTGTCACTGAAGTGAATGAGAAAATCGAGCAGTTATTAGGATTTACACACGCGCAATTTAGTCAAATCATGATGCTTCCCCAAGGGGAGTTCCGTAAATTCCTTACGTCCGATACAGGAAATAAGGAAGCAATCATGCGCAAGATCTTTAAAACGGAACCTTATCAGAAAATCGTTGACCGGTTAAAGGCGAAAAAAGATGAAGCGAAAATGGAATATCTACGACAGAAACAGCTTAGCGATGCTATTCTACATCAAATTCCAGCGAAATTGCCTGTGCGTGATGCATTGCTCTTCACTGAACTGGAATCGGAGTACCCTAATTTTCATCAGCTAATTTTAGGGTTGCAAGAAGAACAACAGTATTACCAAACACAATCCGTGGAAAAACATGAAGACTATACCCGTTTTTATACCTTCCATAATGATAAACAAAAAGAATTGTACTCTGCTCGCACTACTAATGAACTGTTTGAGAAACTGCAGAAGCGTCAGGAAGATCTTCAGCGATTGTACGCGCAGCAAGATGAAATGACTTCTCTGGAGCAACAATTGCAAGCAGCCGAACGCGCTGCCGGCTTGGAAGATCTGGAACAACAAGTGAAGTCGAATAAATTAGAACAGGACAAAAAAGACCGCAGTTATCAAGAAGTGGTTCACTTGCTCGCGAATGCTAATGAACAACTTGCGAATACTACGGCTTCATATGAACAGGAGAAAGTGAAGGAATCAGACCGGATAGCAGCGAAGGAAGAATTACTAAGATTGAACGGACTTCTTCCGACGGTCACTGGACTGGCGGCTCAGCGTCAGCAGCTTGATCAGCTTCAAAAGAAAGCGGACCAGCTTGAGACGCAACTACAGCAAAATTATCAAGCGGTTGAGCAACAGCAAGCCACTATTATTTCCCGGAAAATAGAAATCGAGGAACTGGAAGGTACATTGGAAGATTACGAACTGCATCTGGACGAGCTAGCCGCTTTAACTGCCATTGCGAAACAATTGAAATTCTATCAAGAAAGAGTTCACGAACTTCAGCAGCTTCATTTTCAATATGAAGCTGCTAAAGAAGAATACGAAGAGTATGCCTCGGCTTTTCGTTTGCTGGAAGATCGTTGGATTGGTAATCAAGCAGTGCTGCTGGCAGCTTCCTTAAAAGAAGGAGAAGACTGTCCTGTTTGCGGCAGCGCTCACCATCCTGCAAAAGCAACAGGTTCAGAAGAACAGAATGTAACAAAACAGCAATTGGACGAGGCAAAGCAAGAGTTGGCATCGAAGGAGCAAGTCTTTCATACGAAATCTGCTGAAACTCGGCAGCTTCAGCAAAATTTAGAAACAATCAAACACGAACTGGATGAACAGCACGTCGATTTCGGGCGTGATTACAAAGCTGAACAGACGAATCTCGAAAACAAAGTGGCTGTGCTTCGAAAGAATCGAGATGTTTTAAAGCAGAAAAGAGATGCCGAAACTCAAGTTAAAATTGCTATGGACGAACAGATGGCTGAAACCAAAAAAATGGAACAGCAGTGTAATAAAACAAAAAGTGAATTGGAAACGAAGCGAGCCGTGTATGACCATACGATTGCATCTGTCCCTGAAGATGTAAGAGAGCTTGCTGCTTTAAATGAACAGATACGAATGAAAGAAGCCGTTAGTCAGCAGTTAGAAGATGCATGGGGAAGAATTCAAAAGCAGTTGCAAGAAGCGAATATCTTGCGAACACAAATGGAATCGCGTGAACAGATGGAAAAGCAATCTGTGGCGGAAATGAAGGAGAAATTGAATCGTAGTACGCTAGCATTTAAAAAGCGATTGGCAGAGGAAGGTTTTACGTCGGAGGAAAGTTATCTGAAAGTAAAATTATCCTCGAGCGATCGTCAAGAAATTAGACATCGTTTACAATCGTACAATCAAACGCTCCATACTTTAAGAGCTTCTGTCGATGAACTGAAACAATCGGTTGAAGGCAAAAAACTGATTGATCTCGAGACACTGGAACAGCAAGTAGAATCTTTGAAAGAACAATATGAGAAGGCATTTGCACATTTCAATCAGTCAGAAGGATGGAGAAAGTCTTCAGAAGAATTGTGTGAACAGCTGGAAAGCAGTAAATCACGTGAAGTGGGATTAGAGAAAACACATGGTAAGTACACAGACCTTTACGATATTGTACGTGGTCAAAATCGGTTAAAAATTTCATTCGAACGATATATTCAAATTGAATATTTGGAACGGATTATCCAAGCGGCGAATATCCGTTTACGAGATCTGTCGAATGGGCAGTATGAATTAGTCCGCAGCGATCGTCAGGAAACGAGAGGGAAGCAAAGCGGGCTGGGTATTGATGTCCATGACGCATATACAGGCCAGACGCGAGATGTAAAGACGTTGTCAGGCGGCGAGAAGTTCAATGCGTCTCTTTGTCTGGCACTTGGCATGGCGGATGTTATCCAAAGTTTCCAAGGTGCTGTACGGATGGAGACAATGTTTATAGATGAAGGGTTCGGTGCACTGGATGAGGAAGCCATTCAGAAAGCGATCGATACATTGATCGCTTTGCAGCAATCCGGAAGAATGATTGGAGTTATTTCACATATTGACGAAATGAAAGAAGCGATTCCAGCGACATTGCAAGTTACAAAATTGAAAGAGGGATATAGTAAGACGAAGTTTGTGCTGAGCTAAATAGATGGTGATAAGGAAAGGATAGAACTGACCGCTTATATGGTCAGTTTTTTTGTTTTGAAAAAGTATATTAAGAAAAAGTATATTAAATAGAAGAAGGCAGGTATATCACGGATACAACTAAATAGTCAGTGAGTTAGCAATAAATTCAATAATTAAACGATTTATCACTCTGTTGATTTTCTGGTTTAGGAAGAGTAATATATTGCATACAGAAAAGTACTGTCGTTAGTAGGAGGATTTTTATTCAAATGGAGAAAAAATTATCATTTTCATCAAGTCTCGTTATCGGGGTTATGCTGTTCGCTTTATTTTTTGGGGCAGGCAATTTAATTTTCCCCGCTGAACTTGGTCAGCTTTCAGGAACTCACACATGGAAAGCAATGCTGGGCTTTTTATTTACAGGTGTTGGTTTACCTTTTTTAGGAATATTAGCGATAGGTTTTTCAGGGAAGAAAGATTTACAGGACTTGGCAAGCCGGATTCACCCTATCTACGCGGTACTATTCACTTCAATATTGTACTTAACCATCGGTCCGTTTTTTGCTGCACCACGTACTGGAGCAGTAGCATTTGATATTGGAGTTGCTCCGTTCCTGGGTGGATTTTCTATTGATTTGGCCAGATTGCTATTTACTTTGGTGTTTTTTGGCATTAGCATGTGGTTATCAATGAATCCTGCAAAAATCGTTGATAGGGTCGGTAAATATCTATCACCTCTTATCATTATATTGTTGATTGGTTTAATTGCGATGACTCTCATCAAGCCGATGGGAACAATCCAAGCTCCTCAAGATCCATACATAGAGTCTCCGTTCTTTAAAGGTTTCCTCGAAGGATACAATACGATGGATGCATTGGCGTCGCTTGTTTTTGGAATTATTGTGATTAAAGCGTTGCATGCGATGGGTATAACGAATAAAAAACAAATTCTGACTTCCACTATGAAGACCGGCTTTGTGGCAGCTGGATTTTTGGCTATTATTTATCTCGGTATCGCTTACCTTGGTGCTACGTCGGTCGAATTATTCGGCCAACTGAATGGGGGAGGACCGGTCTTGAGTCAGACGGCGTCTCATTTCTTCGGTTCGATTGGTCTGGTGTTGCTCGGTGTAGTAATCATGCTTGCATGTTTGACTACAGCGATCGGATTAATAACAGCATGTGGTGAATACTTTCATTCAATTATCCCGGCGATTAGCTATAAATCATTTGTAATTTTCTTTTCGACATTTTGTTTAGTCGTTGCGAATTTTGGTTTAGAAAACATTATCAATTACTCACTACCTGTGCTCGTATTGCTTTACCCACTGGCTATGGTACTGATCTTGCTGACTTTTACAGGGCCTTTATTCCGACAAGCCAAGATAGTATACCGGATCGCCACAGTTACAGCTTTTCTGGTCAGCTTTGTGGAAGCGCTCGTGAAATTCTATTCACTGGTTGAGAAACAGATGCCTAAGTGGCTAGAAGTAATTAATGATGCGTATATAAAATACATCCCATATTATGAGCAGGGGATTGGTTGGCTAGTGCCCGTATTGATCGTAGCGGTCATTACCGGGACTATGGTCTTTATTACCAACAAAAAATAATAAAATTAAAACAGGATCCGAACTTATCTCGGGTCCTGTTTTTTGAAGAACTAAAAAATATTTGATTGGAAATAGTATTACTTTATGAATTGACTCTCTTAACAGAATGAAACTCTTCGATTGCGCGTAGCCAATTTTCTCGCATAACTTTTGTTACTTGTTCTCCGTCTCGTGCACTCATCAGATCAATTATTTGTTCGTGTTCCGTAATTGATTGGGAAGTTAATATGATGGAGTTATGGAAAAATAGTCTTCGTACATGGGCCTGTAAGGAGACGAGCATTGAAGAAATATATGGGTTTTCAGCCGTATCCACAATGATTTGATGGAATTTTTCATCGATTTTCAATGCCTGAAAATAATCTTCCTTTTCTACTGCCCGTGCAAAACGTTTATTCGTATCCCGCAGTTTCTTAATGATATTGTCAGTGAGATTCGGTATCGAAAGTTCAGCTGATAAAGCTTGTAAAGCAGCGAGCGGAGGCAATAAGTCTGAGATGGTCTCGCGATCTACCTCGGTTACTTGCGTCGCTTTTCCAGGAAACATTTGTACGAATCCCTGAACCTCTAAGAGTTGCAGTGATTCACGGATCGGCGTGCGGCTGACACCGAGTGCTTCTGCAAGTTCAACATCATTCAGTTTTTCACCGGGCTGGAGAGTTCCATCGATAATCCACTTTTGTAATTGACTAAATGCGTTTTCCTTTGCTGTCTTACGGATAGGTTGTTCATGATTAGTTGGTATAGGCAATTTCTTACACCATCTTTCTCTTTTTTCAGTCTATTTTGACGGATCGCAATCTAAATGGAGATGATATACAATATACTACATCTTTTAGCTGTTATTTAACAGAGAAAACTTGTTAAGGTTGAATAAAATCGAAAAAAGGGCACGTTTATTTAGAAAACTTAAAAAATAGCGAGTGATAAAAAATGTTCTTGTAACTTTCACTTGCATTTGATAGATTAATGAGTATATTAACTTGCTTATCTCAGTAGATTTAATTTTACAAATCTTCGAAAAAAGGTATTGCAAATTAAGTAAATGTTTGGTATTGTTTACATGTGTACTATAACAAATAACCTGTTTATTCCGCTGTGACATATTAACTAGACAGGCTAATGATGAAAGCGGTTTCAGAGGAACGGAGGAGATTGGTTAAATCGCTTCACTTTGCTAGATAAAATAGAAAAATAGAAAGGGGATTAACAAATGAGTAATCAATCGAAAACTACATTAGACTATGAGCGACTTGTCCAAACTGAAGACTTTAAAGGTTTGGTGAGAAGGAAAAAGAACTTTGCAACTCCTTATGTCGTAGCCTTCTTTGCAGCGACCTTCCTTCTTCCACTCTTAACTGGTTATACTACGATCCTAGAAACAAGAGCAATAGGCTATATGACATGGACATGGGTGTATGCGTTTTCTATGTTTTTCATGGTATGGATATTCACATCTATTTATATGACAAAAGCGAAACACTTTGACGTTGAAGTAGATAAGATAATAGAGAAAAACGTCTTAAAATAAGGGGGTTCTGTTGATGAAAATGGATTTTATTTCTGCACTAATATTCTTCTCAGTCATTGCACTGACACTTTTTATTACATGGTGGGCGGCAAAGCAAACGACCACAGCGAGTGACTTTTACACAGCCGGCGGATCATTGACTGGTTGGCAAAATGGTATGGCAATTGCCGGTGACTACTTATCAGCAGCCTCTTTCCTTGGTATCGCGGGTGCGATTTCACTTAACGGCTTCGATGGCTTCTACTATAGTATTGGTTGGCTGACAGCCTACCTAGTTGTACTATTTCTAATCGCAGAACCACTACGAAACTTAGGTAAGTTTACAATGGCCGATATGATCGGTGCTCGCTTCGGTGCTAAAAAAGTTCGTGGAGCGGCTGCATTAAATACAATTACAATTGTTATGTTTTACATGCTTGCACAATTAGTTGGTGCTGGAGCTCTTATTAAATTACTCTTTGGTATCCCATATGCGGGATCAGTTCTACTTGTTGGAACGATGATGTTGATTTACGTTTTATTCGGCGGAATGACTGCAACAAGCTGGGTACAGATTGTTAAAGCGATGCTACTAATGGCAGGTACAATTATTATCTCGTTCCTTGTACTTATGAAGTTCAACTTCAACTTCATTGGTATGTTTGATGCAATGAGAAATGCAACGCCACATGGGGAAGCATTCCTTCACTCAGGGGTTGTCTATAAGGATACAATTGGTCTAATATCTGTATTAATGGCCCTTGTTTTAGGTACAGCGGGTCTTCCGCATATCCTTATGCGTTTCTTTACAGTTAAAGATGCGAAAACAGCGCGTTCTTCTGTTATTTATTCAGTTTGGATTATTGGTCTTTTCTATATACTTACAATTTTCCTTGGCTTCGGAGCTGCCAAGTTCGTTGGGGCAGATGCGATCATCGCGGAAAATGCCGCCGGAAATATGGCAGCGCCTATGCTCGCCGGAGTTCTTGGTGGTAATGCCCTTGAATCCTTTGTTGCAGCAGTTGCATTTGCAACAATTCTAGCGGTAGTTGCAGGTCTCGTTCTTTCAGGTGCATCTGCAATCGCTCATGATCTGTATGGTCAAATTTTCAAAAATGGTAAAGTGACAGAGAAAGAGCAAGTTAACGCTGCGCGTTGGGCTTCCATCGCGATCGGTGTGTTCTCTATCATTCTTGCACTAGGCGCTGAAAAACTGAACGTTGCGTTCCTAGTATCACTGGCTTTCTGTATTGCAGCCTCTGCTAACGTGCCGACAATTCTTTTGACAATCTATTGGAAGCGTTTTAATACAACGGGTGCTGTCGTATCCATGTTATCAGGGCTTATCGTGGCGCTGGTACTTGTGGCAATGAGTCCGAGTGTATGGAACCCTGTTGAGGGAGCTGCATTGTTTACAGGAGAGCCAATCTTCCCGTATCCACTTCCTACAATTTTCTCTGTTCCAGCAGGTTTCATTGGTGCGTGGCTAGGTACAGTTCTAAGTGCAAAGCGTCACGAAGAGCTCGAAACTTCGTACGCCGAAGTACGCTTCAAAGCAGAAACTGGCTACAGAGAGCTTGATAATTAATTATTTGTAAGATAGTTTTAAGAAATGCTTCCCCTTCTACTAGTTACTCAGAAGGGGAGGCTATTTTTATGTACTGTCAGGGAACCCCGAATAATAAATTGTTCATGAACCGTTAATTTGTGAAGGAGGTTTTGGAGTGCTGCAGACGATAAAAGATCGTGCGTTATATGAAAAAATTCATCAGAGCCCATTATTTGAAAACACAACAGAAGAAGAATTCGACAAGTTATTGCTAGAGTGTAAACTAAAAATATATGAAAATGCCGAGAAAGAGAACTACTTTAAAACACCACAAGAAGGACTATTGATCATTTTGCAAGGAACTGCAGAAGTTCATATTGAAGGACAAGACGGAAGCTCTGTCCTGTTGGAAGTGATTCAAGAAGACGAGATAATCGGTTTTTCTAATTTTGCTTACTACTTAGGTGAAATGGATCGGCCGCTGGATAAACATCACATTGATATGGAAGTGGCGGAAAATGCAATCTGTCTTCAGATTCCGTATGAAGTAATAAAGCAGCGAATGGATGATCAGAACGTACGCGATTTCGTTCTGCGTAAGATGTCTTTGCGTCTAGCCAACGTATATACCTCCCTAGGAGAGCAGGTTCGTTTAGCTGATGAGTATGGTGAAAGTGAGCCTTATGTGCGCCGTGTACAGGACTTCATGAGCAGTCCTGTCATTACGATTGATGCTGATGCAAGAACGAAGGAAATAGCGGAGCTGATGATTAATAACTCCATCAGCTCAATTATTGTGGTAGATCAAATAGGCAAACTTATCGGCATCGTTACTGAAAAAGATCTAGTGGAACGTGTAATAGCGGGTGGAGGCTCTCCGATGGATCTAGCAGCCAAAGATATTATGACGAAGAAACCTCACACTGTTCGTTTGACAGATTATTATTATGAGGCATTGACAAAGTTCTACAAACACGGAATCAAGCATTTGCCGGTTGTGAAAGCTGGAAAGCCTGTAGGAATCGTTACGTTTGCTACGTTAATCATGAAACGTGACCGTAATTCCATGAATATTTTGCGTACGATTGAAGAATCTTCATTTGAAAATTTGCCAATCGTGAAAGCGGCGATTTATGATGTTCTTTCGAATTTGATTCACGATGAAATTTCTACCATTCATACTTTAGAAATCATCACGAAATTCTATGATCGTTTAGCTAAACATTGTGTAATGCTAGCTGTTAAATCACTGGAAGACCAGGGGAAAGGTTCACCGCCAGTGCCGTTTGCTTGGTATCAAATGGGGAGCGGGGCACGGGGAGAACAGTTCATGCTCACCGATCAGGATCATTTTTTAGTATATGAAGATGTTTCTTCAACTGAAGCACAGCGAGTCGAAAGTTATTTTGAAATTCTAGGGAATGAGATTGTCGTTCATTTGGAACAAGCCGGGTATACTAGATGTAAAGGGTTTATGATGGCGAGCGAGACTCAATGGCGCGGTACGATGAATGATTGGAGAGAGCGTCTGCGAAAATGGGCTTTGCAGTCGACGCCTGAACAAATTTTATTGGGTTATAACTTTCTATCATTCCGTTTCCTATATGGAGAGTCATCGGTGAATGACCGTTTTGTTCTAATGGTGAAAGAACAATTGAGGAAGTCTTCCACGTTCATCTATTACATGGCTCAGCAGGAGAGAGAAAAACCGATTCCTCAGCTCCATCAGAATTTCCTGACGATTTTTAAAGGGCGCAGCAAGGCAGATATTATTGATATTAAAAAGCATGCGTTGTTTCCTCTGCATCATTGTTTGCAGATTTTAGGTGTCAACAACGGTATCATTAACGCGACGCCTTTAGAAATTATTTCAGCTTTGCATAAAAAGAAAAAAATCACAAAAGATTTTGCAGAAGAAGTGCGCCATGCTTATGAAATTTCATTGAGCATTCGTATTTCGATGTCATGGGAAAAACATTTACGAAATGAGAAAATCTCCACAGAAATTGATTTGCGAAAGTTACGCCGTTGGGAACTGAATGAATTACGAACCACCTTAGATACTGTAAGAGCTCTTCAATCGCACTTATTATCAAAATTATAAGATGATTTAGATGAAGATCCCTGTACTAAACACGTGCGTAATGTACTATATAGGGAGGGGAGGCAAGATCATGTTCTGGAAAAAGAAAAAATTAACCTATGAGCTACAGCAATCTCTTCACTTAAACACGCCTTTACAAGATATGAGCTTTACAGTATTCGACACCGAAACAACTGGCTTTGCGATAGGAGCAGACGACAGGATGATAGAAATCGGCGCGGTTCAAGTGGAGGGGTTTCATGTGACGGATCGAGTATTTCAAACATTCGTCAATCCTTCAAGAGAGATTCCGACTGCAATCAAAAAATTAACCAATATACAGCAAGCACAAGTGGATGAAGCTCCTTTGCCTTTACCGGCCATTGAAAAATATTTCACATTCATCGAAAAGAATAAAAGTGGTGGCTGGGTAGGTCACCATGTTAGTTTTGATGAAATGGTCATAAAAAAAGAATTAAGCAGACAGAAATGTACCTTTGAAACGCCTACTTCGTTCGATACGATGCATCTCATCCGCTTTTTAGATCCAGCAAGCGAGCAGCAAGATTTGGAAGATTATGCGCGGATTTTTGGTACGGAAATTTTTGAACGGCATCGCGCACTAGGCGATGCCTTAACGACAGCGCATGTGTTCACTGAATTGCTAAAGAAACTCGACCGTCAAGGAATTAAGACACTTGCTGATTTATTGCGCATTAAAAATGGTGGAGCGCATAAGTTTGTATCACATACTTAATCCCTATCGAATAGCCCGCATTCAAGTGAACCTTGGATGACGGGCTGTTTTTGCCAGTCAGTTCATTGTGCTATAGTGAACATACAATTAGTTAGTTGAATTAATTAAGGGGCGTGACAGAATGAATAAACGTCAGCTGATTTTACTGATCCTCATCATCGCAGCTGTTTTACTCTATTGTTGGATTCTGTTTTTTGAACTGCCCGATAAAACTTTATAAGGGCAAATTGAAGAGTATCGCACATTGATCTGCAGAGAAACAATTTGGAAAGAGGTAGAAAAAATGGAAATTATCATTATTACGGGTGCATCAAAAGGAATTGGACAAGAACTGTATAAACAATTTACTGAATCCGGTGCAATGGTTTACGGTCTAGCACGCACGAATCCAGACCGCTTGCAACGTATGGAGGAAGTGGATATTACGGATTTTGGGAAAACGTCAAACATAGTGAAAACAATCATCCATCGCCATATGGACGAGGCTAAATCTTTCACCTTAATCAATAACGCGGGTGTGATCGATCCGATTGATATGGTTGGTTCATTGGATTCGGAAGAAATTGAGAAAGCAGTGAAAGTAAATCTGACTGCTCCTATTCATTTGATCAATACATTTATCGCCACTTTAGTAGATTTTTCGGGAGAGAAAAAGGTCTTGAATATTTCATCCGGCGCTGGTCGCAATGCTTATGAAGGGTGGAGCATTTATTGCACAACGAAAGCGGGGCTTGATCACTTCTCGCGAGTCGTTGCATTAGAACAACAGCAGTCAGAGAACCCAGTAGGTATTGTATCGATCGCGCCTGGAATTATTGATACGGGCATGCAAGAGACCATCCGATCTTCTTCAGAAGAACAATTTCCTCATTTAGAGAAATTCATTGCGTATAAAGAACAAGGACAACTAAGTTCTGCGGCAGAGACTGCGAGTAAATTATTGAAGTTTATTAACAAAACGAATTTCATTGAAACAGAAACAATTGCAGATATTCGTCACTTCAACTAATTAGAAAAGAAACCCCACGGCAACTTGAAGAATCCAAGCTGCAGCGGGGTTTCAACTTCATTCTATAGCTACATTGCGAACCTCTTTAAAATCCTTCATTTTTTCCAGCGCAATCAAAAAAGGTGGGTTTCTGCGTTGATTCAGCAATTCGTAGCGGATGGCATGGACATCTCCTTGATGCAGCGTCTTGACATATTCGAGCAGCGCATCGCGTTCTTCGCTGCCACCTTCATGTCCGTCATACACGGTAATCGTGATGATGCCCGTTTTTTTTAGTAAGCCAAGCAAAGCATCCATCGCTGCAATGGTTGAAGAAGGCTTTGTAATGATGCTTTGGTCTTCACTATAAGGCAGATAGCCTAAATTAAACATGGCACCGCCGATTTCGCCGCTTACATACTGGCGGACGTTCGCGTGACTATCGAGAACTAAAGAAGTCCGGCCTGCTAAATCGCCAAGATGTTGACGCGTCGTATCCAGTGCCTGCTGTTGGATATCAAACGCAAATACCTTTCCGGAGTCTCCGACAAGCTCAGCCAGAAACAGTGTATCGTTTCCGTTGCCTGCTGTTGCGTCGACCACCATTTCGCCCGGTTGCACGCGTTCTGAAATGAGCCGCTTTGCTACAGGCAGGACACGATGCAAAATAATGTCCGTCACTTCAAGTTCACCTCTTGCACATACTTTTTCCCTTGCCAGCTGTTCCGTCTTTCCAATTCCGCGTCAATGCCATTCAGCACTTCCCATTTGGTTACGCTCCACATCGGTCCAATCAATAAATCAATCGGTCCGTCTCCAGTAATCCGATGTACAATCATCTCAGGAGGCATGATTTCCAGCTGATCTGCGACAAGGTTTATATACGCTTCTTTTGTCAGGAATTCCAATTTGCCTTTTTCATATTGTTTGACCATAGGAGTACCTTTCAACAAATGAAGCAAATGAATTTTAATTCCCTGAACGTCAAGCTTTGCAACTGCCTGCGCAGTTTCCATCATCATTTCTTCCGTTTCACCCGGCAAGCCGTTAATAATATGGCTGCAAATGCGGATGCCATGTTTCCGAAGTTTATCGACACCTTCTTTATAGCACTCGAAATCATGCGCTCGATTGACTAGTTTTGCAGTGGATTCATGAACCGTCTGTAAACCGAGTTCGAGCCATAAATAGGTACGCTGATTGAGTTCCGCCAAATATTCAACTACGTCATCGGGGAGGCAATCCGGACGAGTTGCGATGGAAAGCGCAACGACTCCTTCTTGTGCGAGGGCAGCTTCAAATTTCTCTTTCAATACAGGAAGGGGAGCGTGGGTGTTCGTATACGCTTGGAAATACGCCATATATTTTGCGTCTTTCCATTTTCTTTGCGAGCGTTCCTTGATTTCTTTAAATTGCACTTCGATTGGATCGACGCGGTCTCCGGCGAAATCACCAGAACCTGCAACGCTGCAAAATGTACAGCCTCCATGCGCGACAGTTCCATCGCGGTTCGGACAGTCAAACCCCGCATCCAGTGCTACTTTCGCAATTTTACATCCAAATGTATCTTTTAAATGTCGAGACCATGTATGATACCGTTTCCCTTCACTCGGGAACGGAAAAGTTGGTTGGTTCATCGTATCCAGCTCCTTTACAACAGACATTGTACCACGTAGCAAGCGAATAAATCATACAACAATCTGTATGTATACGACAAAAAGCAACAGGGAAGGCTTGTATTCAATCAGGGTTTCGGGTAAACTGAAGAAAATAATGTTGGCTTTGATCAGGAATAGTAGTTCTACCGCTTATTTTAAGAGAGCAGACGGCAGGTGCAAGTCTGTAGTAACGTAGATCGAACTCGCCTAGGAGTCTGTATTAGTGAAGAGATGTAACTGATACCGTGATCCGCGTTAAGGAATCAAGTTGGACGGAGAAATCCGTTAATTTGGGTGGTACCGCGGGAAGCTATATAGGCTCTCGTCCCTGTGCAAAGGGACGAGAGCCTTTTCTATTTGAATTGGAGGAATTTTCAGATGAGTTATAATCACGTGCAAATCGAAGAAAAATGGCAGAAGTATTGGGATGACAACAAGACGTATAAAATGATCAATGATCCATCCAAGCCGAAATTTTACGCATTGGATATGTTTCCGTATCCGTCCGGCGCGGGGTTGCATGTCGGGCATCCGCTAGGCTATATTGCGACAGATATTTTGAGCGCATTTAAACGTAAGCAAGGCTACAATGTGTTACACCCAATGGGCTGGGATGCGTTCGGTTTGCCTGCGGAGCAATATGCGATCGATACAGGAAATGACCCTGCGGAATTCACTGCGAAAAATATTGCGACATTCAAGCGTCAAATGCAAGAACTTGGATTTTCTTATGACTGGGACCGTGAAATCAATACAACGGACCCGAGCTATTACAAATGGACACAATGGATTTTCATTCAGCTGTATAAGCGAGGCCTTGCGTATATCGATGAAGTTCCGGTCAACTGGTGTCCTGCATTAGGAACTGTGCTTGCAAATGAAGAAGTCATCGATGGACTGTCCGAACGAGGAAATCACCCGGTTGAACGCCGTCCGATGCGCCAGTGGGTTTTGCGTATTACTGAATATGCGGATCGTCTTCTTGAAGATTTAGATGACCTTGATTGGCCTGAAAGCCTGAAAGATATGCAGCGCAACTGGATCGGTCGTTCAGAAGGTGCACAGTTAACATTCCAAATTGCCGACACGGAACATTCATTTGATGCGTTCACAACACGTCCGGATACGATTTTTGGTGCAACGTATGCAGTTTTGGCACCTGAGCATAAATTAGTACAAGAGATTACGACGGATGCGCAGCGTGAGGCAGTGGAACAGTACATCGACAATGTGAAATCAAAGAGTGATCTGGAGCGTACGGATTTAGCGAAAGATAAAACAGGCGTCTTCACAGGTGCGTATGCGATTAATCCGGCAAGTGGCGAGAAAATGCCAATCTGGATTGCGGATTACGTTTTGGCGACGTACGGAACAGGTGCAATCATGGCGGTTCCAGCGCACGACGAGCGGGATTACGAATTCGCAAAAACATTTGATTTACCGATTGTCGAAGTTGTAGCAGGCGGGAATATTGACGAAGAAGCCTATGCAGGTGAAGGTGAGCATGTCAATTCTGATTTCTTGAATGGTTTAGGAAAAGAAGAAGCGATTGCAAAGTCGATTGAATGGTTCGAAGAACAAGGAACTGGCGAACGCAAAATTACGTATCGTCTGCGTGACTGGTTGTTCTCTCGTCAACGCTACTGGGGCGAGCCGATCCCTGTCATTCATTGGGAAGACGGCACGATGACGACAGTGGATGAGTCGGAATTGCCATTGATGCTTCCGGTTACACAGAATATCAAGCCGAGCGGCACTGGCGAGTCGCCACTAGCGAATATTGAAGAATGGGTCAATGTGGTAGATCCAAAAACAGGTATGAAAGGTCGTCGTGAAACGAATACGATGCCGCAATGGGCAGGTAGCTGCTGGTACTACTTGCGTTATATCGATCCGAACAATGATGAAATGATTATTGATCCGGAATTAGCAGAGCGCTGGCTGCCGGTGGATATTTACGTAGGAGGAGCAGAGCACGCGGTTCTGCATTTATTGTACGCGCGTTTCTGGCATAAAGTGCTGTATGATATCGGCGTGGTTCAGACGAAAGAGCCGTTCCAAAAACTCTTCAACCAAGGGATGATACTAGGGGAAGGTCATGTGAAAATGTCCAAGTCTTTAGGTAACGTCATCAACCCGGATGATATCGTTCATTCTCACGGTGCAGATACGCTGCGTCTTTATGAAATGTTCATGGGACCTCTTGATGCTTCGAAGGAATGGTCGACAAACGGTTTGGACGGATCCCGTCGTTTCCTAGACCGAATTTGGCGCTTACTGGTCAATGAAGATGATACGTTGACGGATAAGCTTACGGAAGAAACAGGCGGACCGCTTGAGAAAGTATACAATCAGACAGTCAAGAAAGTAACCGAAGATTTCGAAGGCATGCGCAATAATACGGCGATTTCTCAGATGATGGTCTTCATCAATGAGTGCTATAAAGCGGATAAATTACCGAAAGCGTATATCGAAGGATTCGTTTTATTGATTTCACCGATTACGCCGCATTTGGCAGAAGAGCTATGGGTGAAACTCGGTCATACGGAGACAGTAGCTTATGCACAATGGCCGACGTATGATGAAACGAAATTGTCTGATGACACGGTAGAAGTAGCGGTACAGATCAACGGTAAAATCCGTGCGAAAATCAATGTGTCGAAGGATAGTACGAAAGAAGAGCTAGAGCAAGTTGCACTAGCGAACGAAGATGTAAAACAGTGGATGGAAGGTAAGGAATTGAAAAAAATTATTGCGATTCCTGGACGTCTAGTAAATATAGTCGCTGGTTAATAAAATGTTTAAAAGCCGGTCAGAGAATATTTTTCTCTGACCGGCTTATTTTGATTGAAAAGATGGTCGCGATCATAAATTGTGGGCAAGCGCTCATACTTTTGGGAAAGTCGCTCATACTGCATCGATACATGATCATACCTCTTCGATTCACGCTCATAAAAGTTTTTTACCGCTCATAAACCTTCACTCCGCGCTCATACAACACAATGTTTTCACAGCATCCCTGCATTTATACCAGCTAATCTGCCTGTAACAAGCGCAGCGGTAATATTATATCCGCCCGTGTAACCGTGTATATCAAGAATCTCTCCGCAGAAAAAGAGACCGGACTTTTTTCGTGAAGCCATCGTCTTTGGTTCGATTTCTTTCACAGACACACCGCCGCCTGTGACGAATGCTTTCTCGATAGGTTGTGTCCCGGTAACGTGAACAGGAAATGTCTTGAGCAAATGAGCGAGCTTGCGAATAGCTTCCTTGGGAATATCTGCGCCGATTTCAGTTTCAGCGATCTCAGCTTTTTGTAGTAAAAATAAAAGCCAGCGCTCAGGTACAAGCCCTTTTAAAGAAGTCTTCACTTGCTTTTTAGACTCATCCTTCAAAACCTTTGTAATGGATTGCATGAGCTGTTCCTCATGCTGATCGGGTATAGAGTCGATTTGTAGCAACACCGGTTGTTTGCCGTTTTTCATTTGTTCCTTGACGACAAATTGGCTACAGCGCAATATCGCAGGCCCGCTCAATCCGAAATGGGTGAAAAGCATGTCCATTTGATGCGAAACAAGCGTTTTACCTTTTTTATTCAGCACCGACACATTGACATCACGCAGCGCGAGACCTTGCAATTCCTTTGAGACGATGAATGGTTCTTTTGACAATAAAGGAACTTCTGTCGGGTAAAGTTCTGTTACAGTATGTCCGGCGCGTTCAGCCCAAGGATAGCCGTCTCCTGTACTGCCTGTTTGGGGAACTGCTTTGCCACCGACTGCTACGACGACTGCGTTGGCCTGCAGTTCTTCGCCGTCATCCAATCGGACACCAAGAATCTTTTCGTCATTCATCAGCAATTTCTGAACACGGCATTCTAAACGCACTTCCACTTCAAATTTATCCATTTGATTCAATAAGGCATTGACGACATCTTTCGCTTTATTGGAAACAGGGAACATACGACCGTGATCTTCTTCTTTCAAAGGCACACCTAAACCTTCGAAATACTGGATGATGTCTTGGTTATTAAAGACGGAGAATGGTCCGTAGAGAAATTTTCCGTTACCCGGGATGTGCTTGATTATTTCTTCTTGAGATAGGCGGTTAGTGACGTTGCAGCGGCCACCTCCAGAAATGGCCAGTTTATTACCGAGCTTACGCCCCTTTTCAAGCAACAATACACGTTTGTTTTGTTCGGCCGCTGCAATAGAAGCCATTAAGCCAGAAGGGCCGCCGCCGATCACAATTACATCATACATAGTAGAACCACGCTTTCATTCGTTTTGAATTCATTATACACCATGTCGCTTGCAGTTAAAGATTGTACAAACACGTGCCGAGGGGTAAACTATATAAGTATCTCTTGAGAAATGGAAGGAATCAATCATGGCATCGAATTTAATTAAAGGCACAGCCATTTTAACGATTGGCTTATTTTTGTCAAAGGCACTTGGGCTGCTTTATGTTATCCCATTTTATGCAATAGTCGGTGAAAAAAGTGTCGGTCTCTATCAATATGCATACATACCTTATAACCTAGCACTTGCGGTGGCAGTTTCGGGGGCACCGCTTGCAATCTCGAAGTTCGTTTCGAAATATAACGCGCTCGGGGATTATGCGACAGGGCGAAAGTTGATGAAGTCAGGCATGCTCGTCATGTCTTTGACAGGTTTACTGTCGTTTCTCGCTTTGTTCGCCTTAGCGAATCCTATCGCTGGCCTCGTGATAAGAGATGATGAACAAATTTTCACGGTGCAAGATATCGCCTCAGTCATCCGCTGGGTCAGCTTTGCATTGCTTGCCGTTCCGTTACTCAGTATTGGGCGCGGATTTTTGCAAGGCTATCAAAAGTTCGAACCAACTTCTGTATCTCAATTAATTGAACAGATCGTCCGGATTGTTGTTGTTCTTGCAGGTGCTTTTATTGTTGTGAACGTACTGGGATTATCTCCTAGGATAGCTGTCCAATTTGCGGTCTTTGCCGCGTTTATTGGTGCGCTTGCGGGTTTGTGGAGTTTGTATCATTACTGGAAAAAGTATCGTGATGAATTCAATTATTTATTGACTAACAGTCCTCCGGCGAGTTCTGTATCACTCCGTCAAATCTATACAGAAGTATTCGCTTACGTTTTGCCGTTTGTTCTTGTCGGCACCATTAATCCGATTTATCAATTTGTCGATATGGTTACGTTCAATGATGCAATGAAATCGATTGGGCTGGCAAGCGTGTCAGATTTGTATTTGACGAAGCTGAACTTCTTGACGCATAAAGTTGTGATGATTCCTGTCATGGTGGCGACTGGGTTTTCGATGGCGCTCATTTCCATTATCACGAGCTATTACACAAAGAATGATCAGCAAGGAGTAAGCCGGTCATTGGACCAAACCTATCAAATCATGTTATTTCTAACGATCCCGATGGTTATCGGGCTGATCGTTTTGAACAATGAAGTTTATCAGTTTTTATATGAACAGGACGCAGCAGGTGCAGGTGTACTGGCGTCTTACGCTCCAGTCGCCATCCTGTTTGCAATGTTCACGGTAACAGCGGCAATTTTACAAGGTATCGATCATCATAAATGGATTGTCTTTACGTCTTTACTTGGTTTACTTGTGAAAATGATCATCAATATACCGCTAATTAAATTGTTCGAAACAAATGGTGCGATTCTCGCTACTGCAATTGGTTATTCAGTAGCGGTTGGCATCAATTTACTGGTCATTAAGAAGGCGTTGAATTATAAGTCGCAGATGGTCATCAGACGATTGGTTCTTATCTTAATCTTTAATGCGATCATGTTTGCCGGCGTATGGTTGACTACTAAAGGGCTGAACGCATTGCATGTGCCGGTAGGTCGCTGGCAGGCATTGCTTTATGTACTTATCGGAACAGGGGTCGGTATGGCGATTTACGGGTTCCTGTCATTCAAGTCAGGACTTGCACAACGATTATTCGGTGAACGGCTGACGCGGATTGCGCAGCGCATTGGATTTGGAGGGTGACGAATGAGGCTTGATAAATTATTATCGAATACGGGGTATGGTTCTCGGAAAGAAGTACGTCAGTTATTGAAAAAAGGAATGATTCGCGTGAACGGGGCGGTGATGAAAAATCCTGCCCAGCATGTGGATCCCGACAAAGATGCGGTTTCATTACTTGGCGAGGAAGTTGTTTACAAGGAATTCATTTATCTTATGTTGAATAAACCGCCTGGTGTTCTATCTGCAACGGAAGATTCCCGTGATCGCACTGTAGTGGATTTACTAGGAGCTGAAGAACGGCATTTTCAGCCGTTTCCTGTCGGTCGATTGGATAAAGACACAGAAGGTTTGTTATTGCTGACCAATGACGGACAGTTGGCACATAGTTTATTGGCACCAAAAAAAGAAGTGCCGAAGACGTATTTTGCCAAAGTATCGGGATGTGTCACAGAAGAGGATGTAAATGAATTTTCTAAAGGTGTCGTGCTCGATGATGGGTATGAAACAAAGCCGGGATTTTTGAATATACTTCATTCCGGCGAAATTTCCGAAATTGAACTTACGATTACGGAAGGGAAGTTTCATCAAGTAAAGCGGATGTTTGAGTCGGTAGGAAAAAAAGTAGTTTATCTCAAACGGCTGACGATGGGTCCCTTAAAGTTAGACGGCAATTTGCAGTTAGGGGAATACCGGGAGCTGACAGACGTGGAGCTGCAGGAATTGCTGAAATTGGATAGTTCCAAGCGAAAAGGCTGATGCAAGAATGCGTCAGCCTTTTCCGCTGTATAGACAACTGTATATAGGATGCTGAATCAGGAAGTTAATTTCACTTTCTTGGACGTCGTCGTCCATTCGCCGCGGACTGAGTTCTTGATCAATTCGTTGTACTCCAAAACGTTAAGGTCCCGCTGAGCCGTACGTGAGGAAATATTGAATTCCTCCGCCACATCTTCAGTCGTTACTGTACCGTTATCCCGAATGAACAAATAGACATCTTTGATACGAATTAACATGCGATCGGTAGCTGGGTTCATCGAAGAAACCACTCCTTCATCTTCATATTTTCACACCAACATAGCAAACGAAGACTGTTGGGTATTCTCTGAAATTACCTGTCCTGATCCGCTCCTTTTGAGTAGTTATGCCAGAATAGTATGTGAAATGTTCTGACAATATGATTATAACTTATTTTTTCATAAATCGCACATATTTTTGCTTCACTCTTTAACAAACTCCAATAAGATAGTTTCCCTTTATTTTATTCACTAAACGTGGGAAAATAGAGTCAGAGGAAACGGCAGCCTATCATGGTTGTTTTTAGGTTCTATAATAGAAGAGGTGACGGACGTATGATCTACTTTAAAGATGGAGAATACCTGCAGGAAGAACAGATGAATCTATCAATGAATGATCGTGGCTATGTTTTTGGCGACGGCGTTTACGAAGTGATAAAAGTGTATGATGGCGTACTGTATACAGCAGAGGAACATATGGAGCGACTGCTTGAAAGTGCTGCCAAAATTCGTTTGACCTTACCGTACACTTTGGAACAGCTGGTTGGAATTGCAGAACGGTTGTTGCAAGAAAATGAGTTATCGGTAGGTCATATTTATTTGCAAGTGACACGCGGGATAGCTCCACGCGTCCATCAATTTCCAGATCATAGCGTGTCTCCTGTCTTAACAGGCTATACAGTTGAGAATCCACGACCGCTTGAACAGTTGGACAAGGGGGCTGCCATGAAGTCAGTGGAAGACATGCGCTGGCTTCGTTGTGATATTAAGAGCTTGAATTTACTCGGTAATGTTTTGGCTAAGCAAGAAGCGGTGGAACAAGGTTGTCAGGAAGCATTGTTTGTGCGCGACGGAGTTGTCCGGGAAGGTTCAGCTTCTAATGTATTCGGCATTAAAGACGGTATCCTACATACGCACCCGGCCAATAACTTTATCCTGAATGGCATTACTCGTCGCGTTGTTCTTCAGTTAGCGTCCGAACTTTCAATACCTGTCCAAGAGAAGGAATTTACATTAGCTGAAGCGTTGGCAATGGACGAATTTTTCTTTACATCTACGAACGCAGAAATCACACCGGTCGTGACCATTGATCGTCAGCCAATCGGCGAAGGTATACCAGGCCCGCTCACTCGACAGTTGCAGAAATTATTCGATGAGCAGATACCTGCATTAGTAGCTGCTGGACATGCTTCGGAAAGGGATTCAAATGGCTCAACTAGTTAAGCTAGTCGACTATGTTTCGCGCTATGAGAATGATTTGACACGCTATCCGACACAATTCATCCGTCTAAAGCGTTATCAATGGAAACGGATTAAAAACCAATGGGAACATGGTTTTAATCTTTTTGAAGAACAGGCCGCTACGATTGAAGAGGATCCACGAGAAGATGCGAAATGGTATTCTCTTCTCTTCAAGAAATGGCGGAAGCGGCGAGATGAGGAATTTGAAGAGGAAGAACCGAACGTTGGGAAAGAAGAAGGTACGGAAACGGATTTGGCATTCCAGGCCGCTATCTCCGACCGGCCTTCTACTATTGAACAACTGAAAAAATCGTATACGAATCAATTATTTCAGTTCCAATTAAAATGGGCGAGTTCCACACTGTATGATCGTTCACGAGTAGATCCGAGGTTTTTCTCCGATCCCTTATTGAAAGAGTTGACGCAGCGCTTACCTGATAGTTTTTTGCTGTTCTATTATCCGATCGTCAAAGTGAATAAAGCTCCAATTGAACTGGATATTTTATTGCTGACACCAACTGCCTGCTATTGCATCACGGCACTGGAAGATGAGCGGATGGCTGCTTATATCAGCAGCGGTGATCGATTCTGGCTGAAGAAGTTCGGTGAGAATGAAGTAAAAGTGTTGAATCCAACCATTGCACTGAATCGGATGGAGAAAGTTGTTTCATCATTTTTCACGGCTGCGAATTTGGAGTTGCCTATCAAGAAATTAATCCTCACGAGAAATGGCTATATCGATTATCCTGGAAACCCGAATGAAATCACGTCAATAGATAAAAAAACATACGATGAGTGGCTGGAGCGACTCAGTAACAACCCAAGTCCGATGAAGCATACACAATTCAAGGCGGCACAAGCGATTTTGGAACATGCACAAACGACTGCAATGAGCCGGTTATTTGATCCGGAAGAGCCAGGCGAAGAATAAAAGAATTTAAAGAAAAAGTGAGAGTGTACTGATTATGCGTTTACGAAACAAACCATGGGCGAAAGATTTTATGGCAGAGCATCCTGAGATGTTGATCATGGATTCTGAAGGCAAGAAAAGTCATTGGGCGGAGGAGTTCGGAAACCCGCAGCCGATCCATATTGAAGTAGGGACAGGAAAAGGTCAATTTATCATTGGCATGGCGCTTGCCAATCCTTCCATCAACTATATCGGCATCGAACATTTTGATAATGTCATCGTTTCGGCATTGGAGAAAGCAATCGAGGCAGGCAAACCGTCCAATCTGCGTTTATTACGTGCCAATGGTGAAGATTTAGAAAATATTTTTGCGGATGCTGAAATCGATCGAGTGTATTTAAATTTTTCCGATCCATGGCCGAAAACACGCCATGAGAAGCGTCGGCTGACTCATGCGAAGTTTTTACAAAAATATGAAGGTATTCTGAAGCCGGGTGGAGAAATTCACTTTAAGACAGATAATCGTTCGCTCTTCGAATACTCTTTAGTGTCCATGACAGATTACGGCATGAAATTACTGTCTGTTTCCTTAGATTTACACGCGAACATGCCGGAAGACAATATATTAACGGAGTACGAAGAAAAGTTCTCAAGCAAAGGACAACCGATCTATCGCTTGGAAGCCGAGTATCCAATCAGAAAGAAAATATAGGCTATTCCGCGAGGTCTCCTCGCGGAAATCCATGATGGCGGGCGGGATGTTAATTCGGAAGGTAGGGAGGAATTATTATGGATCAATTAACTTTTCATGACATGAAACTAACATGGTTAGACGGTGGAGTGAACTATTTGGATGGAGGTGCGATGTTCGGTGTCGTACCGAAAGCGTTGTGGTCAAGACGCTACGAACCCGATGAAAACAACTTAATCGAATTGCGGACGGATCCGATCTTAATACAGTACCAAGGCAAGAATTTATTGATTGATTCAGGGATCGGCAAGGGGAAACTGGATGAAAAGAAGAAAAGAAACTTGGGTGTCCGTGCTGAAACTAGAGTAGAAGAAAGTTTAGAAGAGCTCGGCTTGACACCAGAAGATATCGACATCGTGCTGATGACGCATTTACACAACGACCATGCGGCAGGCCTGACACAATGGAAAGGCGACCGACTCGTCTCTGTGTTTTCGAATGCTACAATCTACACATCTAAAGTGGAATGGGACGAAATGAGAGAGCCGAATATTCGTTCACGCAACACGTATTGGCCGGAGAACTGGGAGCCGATCCAAGATCAAGTGGAGACATTTGAAGATGAGCTGGAAGTATTGCCAGGTATTAAAATGATCCATACAGGCGGTCATAGTGACGGCCATAGTGTGATCAAGTTGGAACAGCAAGGCGAAACACTTATTCACATGGCGGATATCATGCCGACACATGCGCATTCTAATCCACTGTGGGTACTTGCTTATGATGACTACCCGATGGACTCCATTTTCGCAAAAGAGCGCCTCATGAAGGAAGCGCTTCCAAATAACTATGGATTTATTTTCTATCACGATGCTGTGTTCCGTATGGCAAAGTTCAGCGAGGATGGAAAGCAAATCGTAGAGAGCGTTCCGCGTACTCGATAAAATGAAAAAATGAAGCTGTCCTGAAAGTAGAAATCACTTTCGGTGACAGCTTTTTCTCGTGTGGTCAAGCGAGAAAAGAATTGGAACTCACTAAAGTCTCGCTGCACCTAACATACAATATCGACATAAAACAAGAAATGAAAAAGGACACGTAAGATGAGTTACTCAGTCTCCGTGTCCTTACCTGTTATTTGTATATAGATTATTGGCGAACTAATTCCACGACAGTACCTGTCTTCGCATCCGCAGCAAATTCATATTGTTCCAGTCTTCCGTCTTTCATACGAGAAACTCCTCCACGGTAGACCTCCATAGAAATTACGTGATTTGTATAAGGTTCTGGTTTCATTACGATCCAAGAACCGTCAATTGGACCTTCCTCTTTAAAAGCTTCTTTCACTTTTTTAAGAACGTTGTCAGCAGGTACTTCTTCATTTAATTTGTTGAATGCTTCATTTACTACTACTCCTGCAGCAACACCAGTTAAAATGCCAGCTAAAAATTCTTTTACTCTCATGGCCAATTGCAGCCTCCTTCGCAAATCTTTTCTTATAGTGTACCATAGATTAAAAGAGCATGGCGATTCAAATGTCTTTCCTTTTTATCCATTCAGCATATTTTTAATCATCTAATTAAAGAAAATGAGGAACCTAAATAGTTTTCATCTGTTTGCCATCTCGATATAATGCAGGTAGATCGTAAAAAAAGTGAGGGATTTGCATGAAAAAAGAAACTTTGGATTTATTTCGCACATTGACAGAACTTCCCGGCGCTCCAGGAAATGAACATCGTGTCCGGGCTTTTATGCGTGAACAACTTAAAACAAATTCAGACGAGATCATTCAAGACGGTCTGGGCGGCGTGTTTGGTGTCCGAAACGGTAAAGAGGGGCAGCCGAAAATCATGGTAGCCGGACATATGGATGAAGTCGGCTTCATGGTGACAGGCATCACGGACAACGGAATGCTTCGTTTTCAGCCATTAGGCGGCTGGTGGAATCAAGTGCTGCTTGCGCAACGAGTGCAAATTATTACGACCAAAGATACTGTAACAGGTGTCATTGGTTCAATCCCTCCACATTTATTGAGTGATGAAGCACGAGCAAAACCAATGGATATTAAAAATATGCTAATCGATGTCGGTGCAGATGATAAGGCAGATGCAGAAAGTTTTGGAATCCGTCCTGGACAGCAGATTTTGCCGATTTGTCCGTTCACACCAATGGCAAATCCGAAAAAAATTATGGCGAAAGCCTGGGATAATCGATACGGCTGCGGGCTAGCGGTGGAATTGCTGCAGGAAGTGAAAAACGACACGCTGCCGAATACTCTTTATTCCGGTGCAACTGTCATGGAAGAAGTTGGTTTGCGCGGTGCACAGACCGCTGCCCGCATGATCAATCCAGACTTGTTCTTTGCGTTGGATGCAAGTCCTGCGAATGATGCGAGTGGCAATAAAAACGAATTTGGCCAGTTGGGAAAGGGAACGTTGTTGCGTATTTTCGACCGTACGATGGTGACACATCGCGGAATGCGTGAATTCATTTTGGATATGGCGGAAACTCACAACGTGCCCTATCAATATTTTGTTTCCCAAGGCGGAACGGATGCCGGTCAAGTCCATTTATCCAATGAGGGCGTGCCAAGTGCCGTCATCGGAATTTGTTCTCGATACATTCACACGGCGGCTTCGATTATTCATACGGACGATTATGCGGCAGCAAAAGAATTGCTCGTTCATTTAGTGAAAGCTTGCGACAAAACGACTGTCGAAACGATTAAACAAAACAGTTAAGCGGATATTGAGAGAGGAAGGAGGGTGCTGAATGAAATTTATAACAGGTTCTGAAAATCAAGCGAAAATGCGTGCGGCGACGCGGATGATTGAACGCTACCTTGGCAACAGGGACATATCTTCAGCATCCGTCGCTTCTGGTGTGAGTCCACAGCCAATGAGTGACGAAGAAACGAGACAAGGTGCGATTAATCGAGCGGTCGCGGCGAGTGCGTTGCAAGAGGATACATATGGAATCGGATTGGAAGGCGGCGTCCGGATAATCGGAAGGACGATGTATTTATGCAATTGGGGCGCACTTGCCACACCGGATGGTCAGGTGTTTACAGCTGCAGGTGCGCAAATTCCGCTTCCGGAAGACTTGGCTGCCGAAATTAAGAACGGTAAGGAACTGGGAGATGCGGTCGATCACTATTTTAAGAAACAACAAATTCGCCTTTCAGAAGGAGCCATGGGAATGCTTACAGCCCAAACGGTTCCGAGGGATGTATTGTTCGAACACATCATGCAGCTGTTGATTGGCCAATTCCTATACAGCAAGGCTAGCAGTTGAATATTGCAATAGAGACGGCATGCGATTAGAATAGGACTGATAGAAAATTGTACGGAGTGGAGAAGGGGGGAACCTAGATGTTCCGAAATGGAAAGGTTGTCTTGCTGCTGCTTCTGGCCGTAGTCCTCGTAGGATGCAACCAGAAAGTCGAAGGACTGACTGATGAGGGCTTTGTCGCTGCAAGGGAAGCATTTGAGGCAAATGCTAAAAAAACCAATGAGGCGGCTGGTGACATCCATTTTTACAAGCCGACAACGATGGAAGTGGACAAGCAATCCACTTCTCAAACAATTGTCCTAACGAAACGAAATGATTCATTTTATTTAACTGTCAATCCAAACGAAAAGAAAAATAGCCGTGTCTATTATGATTTGCTGATGACAGATGAACCTGAAAACTTAGTAGGAGCGCAGACATTCGCAAAGGACGAGGTGTTTGGCTTTGTTGCGGTCATACAAAAAAGTGAGAAGTTAGTGGAATTGATTGCTAGTGTAGGTGGAGTGAAAGTGGAGACCGTAACAGATGAAAAGAATATCGACTCTCATTTGGGAAAAATGATGCAAATTGCGCGTTCTGTTCAGCAAGACGAGAAGTGATGAAATAGGACGAACGATTGTTGAGAAGGAGAGTGTCTGGAATGGAAGCTAAAGATTTAGTAGAAGAACTGAAAAATCGTTTACCTAAAGAGAAGTTTGATTGGCAGTTCGATCGTAAGGCTGACAAGCTGCGAATCGTCCATCATACACTTCATAGAGGGATGGATATTTCATTGCCGGAGATTTTGGCGAAGTATGAGTTAAAAAAAGAGCGAGCAATCGATGAAGTAGTCTACACAATCCAAGAAACGTTCCATGCGATGGAACAGGAGCATGAAAAAGGATTTGTTGGTGAAACAACTATTTATCCTGTTATTCGTTCGACATCGTTCCCGACTGAAAGTGCAGCGGGGCAACCGTTTCTGACGAAGGATCATACAGCGGAAACCCGTATTTTTTATGCGCTGGATTTAGGTACGACTTATCGTTTGATTGATGAAGGCATGCTTACTGAGATGGGAATGACGGCTAAGGAAGTACAGGAAGTTGCTATGTTCACAGTGAAGACATTGCCAACTGCCTGGAAACGTGATGAAGTATCCGATAATGTATTTTATTTCATTAATAATAATGATGGCTATGATGCGAGCCGAATATTGAATCAGCCGTTTTTGAAGGAAATGGAACAGAAGATTGAAGGTCATATGGTTGTGTCGGTACCGCATCAAGACGTGTTGATCATCGGAGATATCCGGAATGACACAGGCTATGATGTCATTGCACAAATGGCAATGCAATTTTTCACAACAGGCGCGGTGCCTGTTACATCGCTGTCGTTTATTTATGAAGATGGCAAACTAGAGCCTATTTTTATTATGGCAAAAAATCGATTGGCTAGAAGGGACAAGAAAAAATGAACTTATTTTATAATGCCGCAGGTGTAGGCGATGTTTTATTCGTCCAGTTGACAACTGAACGACCAACTGAAGTAGTATGCGAGCGTAAAAATGATGTAGCGATCCTCAAAGAAGCGAAAACTGGTGATATCATCGGATTCAATTTGTTTGACGTGTCGAGTTACTTCCCGCTTGCTGCAGACGGACAAGTGGAATTAACAGAAGAACTTGCTGAACAACTTCAAGAAGCGCTTAGGAAGAATGAAGTGGAATTTGAACTTGATGTCGACTTCAGTCCGAAATTCGTTGTAGGGTATGTGAAAGAAAAAGAGAAGCATCCAAACGCAGATAAATTGAATATTTGTCAAGTTGACGTGGGCGAAGATACATTGCAAATCGTTTGCGGCGCACCGAATGTTGAAGCTGGACAAAAAGTAGTCGTAGCGAAAGTCGGTGCAGTTATGCCTTCTGGGATGGTTATTCGTGATGCTGAACTACGTGGCGTAGCGTCATCTGGAATGATCTGCTCTGCTAAAGAACTTAACCTGAAGGATTCTCCTGAAGAAAAGGGAATTCTTGTGCTGGACGAGCAAAGAGAAGCTGGAGAAGCTTTCCAACTTTAAGGTTATTATAATTATCTAAGTCGATCAGCTTTTGTACGAGGCTAAGTCCAGCTCGCTGCAAAAGCTTTTTTTATGACTTCAGTCGTATAAGAGGTCCGAGAATCTTGTTGCATTTGGATAGGCTGACTCTTGCAATATTCTTTTTATTTTCAACATACATAGATCTGTTTGATTTCCACATAGTGAACCTGTTAAAATAGATTGATTGACATGAAAAGAGTGATACATTTGAGTTGGTTACGAAATATGAAAAGACGTCTTCAACAAATGGAAGAAGACGGAGAAAAAATAAATGAATCCTATGAAAATTCTATCACCAATGATGATATGGAAGGTAATAAAAAAGTAAACTTTAGATTTCCGATTGTTTCAGATCATGAAATTTATGGATGGGAAAAAGAAATCGAGCACAATGAATATACAAAAGATTATTTACAACAAGAACTAGAAGAAGAATATGAAAAGATTCCGCTTTATCAAAATGCACGCTGGCCTGGCAGATTTGAACAAGAAGGTAAGGTTTATAGATCCGAACCAAAATCTGAATCTCCAAAGCCATCGACGATTGCTAAGATTCGCCCCAAGGCAGCACAAGTGAAAAGCACACCTGTTAAGGAAGCTCTGCCAAAGGTACCTAGAAGACCGTTCTCGCCATCTGAAGTACCGTCTCCTATCTATGGCTATGTTAAGAGCACGCCTGTCTTATCTGCTATGGAAGAAGCTAAGTTAAGAAGAAAGCAAAAAGATGCAATGCAAACGGAAGAACTAGAGGAAACCCAAGCTATAGATGATCTGGACCTGCAACAGGCTGAATCGGTAGATGTTGTGACAGAAATCGAAGAAGTACCTGCAGAAATGACTTCTAATAGTGGTTCAATCGAAGAACTCACACAGCCTTTAGCCGTAGAGGAGTTTGAGAGTGGGAGCAATGAAGTTGCTGTAGCTGAATCTTTTATTATGGAAGAGCAAGAAACTGAGGAAATAGAGGATGAAGTACAAGAAGTAGAAACAGAAACAGAAACAGAAACAGAAACAGAAACAGAAACAGAAACAGAAACAGAAACAGAAACAGACTCACAGTCAGAATTGCCCCTTTCTATGTCAGATACATCGACGATATCTGCCATTTCAGATGAAGATGAAGAAACGACTGTGATTTCCGAAGCACCAATGGTGGCAGTCCGTGAAATCGAGCAATTGGAAGTTGCAGAATCTGAAACTGATGAGTTTGATGCAGAAGAAGCTGAATTAGGAGAAGTGAACGAGGAAATTGATTTTGTTCAGACGATTGAAGAAAATGCTGAATCACAAAAGAAAGAAAAAATCATACCTTTTAATGTGTTGATGCTCCAATCGGACAAAGAAAAATTGGCGATGAAACATGCACAATCTTCATTGGAAGATAAAAACGTGCAAGAAGCCGTACAAGAGAAACAACCTTTAGTTGAGAAAACGGTCATTAAACCCTCAGTTGCGCAAGCAGTACAGCCTATTAAGAGCATGGAAGATGAAGTGGACGAAGAACCACTTCCTTCGTATGCATTCCCACCCCTGAATTTCTTGGCACCGCCGGAAGAAGAGGTGAAGGATGAGGAGTGGCTCGAGTCTCAGTCAGCGAAGTTAGAAGAGGCACTGTCATATTTCTCCATTCAAGCGACCGTCATGCAAGCTGTTCAAGGTCCTGCTGTGACGATGTTTGAGTTGACGGTGGAACAAGGGGTAAAAGTAAGTAAAATCCGCAATCTGACGGACGACTTGAAACTTGCTTTGGCAGCGCGGGATATTCGTATTCAAGCTCCTATTCCAGGAACCAGTTTGATCGGAGTAGAAATACCGAATCGTCAAACGAGAGCAGTCCGTATTTCAGAAGTGATAGAAAGTGAGCCCTTTAAAAACTCGGACTCACCTCTAGAAGCTGTTCTTGGACTCAGTTTAACAGGTGAACCGCAAACGATCGACCTGCGCAAAATGCCGCATGGAATGATTGCCGGTGCAACTGGCTCCGGTAAATCAGTCTGTATAAATTCATTGCTGATCAGTTTATTGTATAAAGCATCCTACCATGATCTGAAACTACTGTTGATCGATCCGAAGATGGTTGAGCTTGCTCCTTATAATGGCATTCCGCATTTATTGAGCCCGGTCATTACAGATGTCAAAGCTGCTACTGCTGCTCTAAAATGGGCTGTTGAAGAAATGGAAAGACGGTACGAGCTGTTTGCCCATTCCGGTGTACGAAATATTGAGCGCTATAATGAAATGGTCATGGAATCGCGCCGCTTCTCCTTGAAGATGCCATACATGCTGATCGTTATTGATGAGTTGGCGGATTTGATGATGATGGCGCCGGCAGACGTGGAAATTTCCATTAGCCGAATCACCCAAAAAGCCAGAGCTTGCGGCATTCACTTGATTATCGCGACACAAAGACCATCCGTCGATGTGATTACGGGAACGATCAAAGCAAATATTCCGACACGAATTGCATTCGCGGTCTCGTCACAAGTCGATTCACGGACGATATTGGATTCGGTTGGCGCAGAGAGGCTGCTCGGAAAAGGGGATATGCTGTACTTAGGCAATGGACAGTCAGCGTCTATTCGTCTACAAGGGACATTTGTCACGGATGATGAAATTGAGCGTATAATAGAACACGTTCGTAACGAAGCTGAACCTGACTATCTCTTCGGTCAAGAAGACTTGCTGGCCACAGCTATTCAGGAAGAGGAAATGGATCCATTATTCCAACAGGCATGTTCCTTCATCATTGAGCAGGGGAGTGCGTCCACCTCGATGCTGCAAAGACATTTCAGCATCGGATATAACCGTGCGGCCAAACTGATGGATCGTATGGAAGCGAATCAGTTTATTTCTGAGCAAAAAGGAAGTAAACCGAGAGATGTATTTTTGACACATCAAGCATTAGAAAACTTCCTAAACTGAAGAAATCAGTAATTCAGTCGCTAATTTTTTTCTTAAACACATGCTATACTATGACAAGATATAATCTTCAAGCGTAAATATTTTTAGCTGAAGATAAAAAGTGGGATGAAAGAATTCCCGGGAGGTTTCAATATGACATTGTTACACTTTACAGGCATAAAAGGATCGGGAATGAGCTCGCTTGCCCAGTTGCTGCATGATTCTTCTTATAAAATCCAAGGTTCTGACGTAGAGAAATATTTTTTCACGGAAGATCCTTTACATGAACGAAATATAAAAGTCCTACCATTTGACGAAAGCAATATCCAACCTGGTATGAAAGTTATCGCAGGCAATGCTTTTAAAGACGATCATGCCGAATTAAAAAGAGCAGACGAACTTGGAGTAGAAGTGATTCGCTATCATGATTTCCTTGGATCTTATATGGAACAATTCACTTCAATTGGCGTAACTGGCACTCATGGAAAGACGTCCACGACTGGCTTACTTTCCCATGTATTGGGCGGTTTCGCACCGACATCGTACTTAATTGGCGATGGAACTGGTAAAGGCGTAGAGAATAGCGAGTACTTTGTATTCGAAGCGTGCGAATATAAACGGCATTTTTTGGCGTACCATCCAGACTATGCCATTATGACGAATATTGATTTTGACCATCCGGATTATTTTAAGAGCTTGGACGATATTTTGGATGCATTTAGTCAAATGGCAAGTCAGGTGAAGAAAGCATTGATTGCTTGCGGTGATGATGAAAATCTTCAGCGTCTACAGACACAAGTGCCAATCGTTTATTATGGACTCGATTCCTCAAATGATTTCTATGCGACCAACATCGAAAAGGACAGAGTCGGCTGTTCCTTCGACGTGTTTATTCGCAATGAATTCTATCATCGATTCACGATTCCTTTAACTGGCGATCACGCAATCAAAAATGCGCTTGGTGTCATCACCCTATGCCATTATGAGAATATACCGGCTGAAGTAATCGATGCTCGGTTCGCTACGTTTCCAGGTGTGAAAAGACGTTTTTCTGTCATGGAATTCGAAGGCAGAGTGATCGTGGACGACTATGCGCATCATCCGACTGAAATTCGTGCAACGTTGGATTCTGCACGTCAAAAATACCCGGATCGGGAAGTAGTGGCGGTATTTCAGCCGCACACTTTCACGCGTACGGCTGCGCTTCTAGATCAGTTTGCAGACAGTTTGTCCGATGCCGATCAAGTGTACCTGTGCGATATATTTGGTTCAGCTAGAGAACAGGCAGGAAATTTAACAATTCAGGATTTAGTCAATAAAATTCCGAGTTCTCGCCATTTAACAATAGATGATACATCCGAACTTTCGCGACATCAAAACGCGGTCATCCTATTCATGGGTGCAGGAGATATCCAACAATACTTAGAACAATTCAAATCCAATATTTCCAAAGAAGAGACAGCCTAACCATATGGGGAGGCTGTTTTTTTATCTTATTCAACGGGAGACTTAAATGATGAGATGAAGTAGTTTTTATTGCGTGTTTGAGGGATGTTCAAACGCTCGCTGAACGGCAGGAGAACACAGGTTAATGCCTCCGTCCTGCATCAAAGTTTACTGACCTGCATCAAGCAGAACTAAGCACAATTCAAATTTCAGGCGCAATTATTCCAAGGAGTAATCGATAAAATGAAACAATTAATTGGAGATTGTAAAAGGATATCGCTTAGTTTTGTCGAAGAATAGCTATAAGGCGAAAAGTTTAAAAGCTCTTTAAGAAGGGTAAAGTTTTCGTAAGAATATGCTCTAGGGGGATAACGTCGGTGGTTAATTTACTTTATGTCGCAGCAGTTGTGGCTGCGATCGCATTTCTTATTCTTTGTGTCAGTCTTGCCATGACGCTCGGGTCTTTAAAGACTACTTTAAAAAGCGTCTCGCATACAATGGACGACATGACTAAACAACTGGAGGGAGTCACAACAGAAAGTACACAACTCCTTCACAAAACTAATCAGCTGGCTGAGGACTTACAAAGTAAGGCGGAAAAGCTGACCACTGTAGTGGATGCAGTAAAAGGAGTAGGTGATTCGGTAAACAACTTGAATCAATCCGTGCACCGTATTTCCAGCTCTGTTACTACACAGGCTGAACAAAACAGTGAAAAAATAGCCCAAGTCTTGCAGTGGGGAACCGTGGCAGTTGGTCTCTACGATCAAGTGAAAGAACGGAAACCGGCAAAGTCCACTGGCTGGACACTATATAAGGCCCGCTCCTAGTTCAAGCATTTTCCTTAGCAGCATACCAAACATTCAACACACAGGAGGAAGTAAAATGACAGAAAACAAACCGAACTACAATACAAACCAAGGTACCTACGCAAACACGTACGGTGAACCACAATACCCGGCAAATTACACGTACCGTTCTACAAACGATTTATATGAAGAAGATAACAGCGGAACAGGAAGCTTCCTGGCCGGAGCAATTATCGGAGGTGTCATCGGCGCAGCCACTGCACTTTTCTTGGCACCGAAAACAGGACGTGAGATGCGTGAAGATTTCACAACACAAGCAGCACAACTGAAAGATAAAAGCATTGAACTTAGCTCAACTGCAAAAGATAAAGCAATAGAATTATCAAGTACAGCAAAAGATAAAACGGCGGATTGGACGGACGTTGCCAAAGAGAAAACAGCTGCATTCACTTCCGCTGCAAAAGACAAATCATCGGAACTTTCTCAAACAATCCAAGAGCAATCTGGTCAGTTAGTGGATAAAGTGAAATCCGTTGCAGGCAAGACAAATATTCCAATGGATGATGGAACAGTGTCTTCAGAAGGTGAAGAGGCAACAGAATATAAAAGCATGAAGGAAAGCAAAGAAGAGTCTGGCAAGATCAAGAAAGCGGATCAATCTGTAGACCAAAATGAAAAAGAGAAGCCGCATAAAAATGTAAACCCGAATAAAACTGTGAGTGCAAGCAAAAAATAATGCTCAATAAATTAAGAGGCTGTCATTTTCTATATGAGAATGACAGCCTCTTTACACTTTATTCAAATTGAATTTCCAGTCGGTCTCCGCCAAAAATAGGTTCATTGAAACGAATGGATTCTCCGTTACGCAGCAAAAGATAAGCAGAAGCGGAGTTAGTAGGCAGCGAGAAATCTGTGAATGAAAAAATGTCGCTGAAAATGATAGGTGCATCTGAGACGGACTTAAATTCTACTTGATCTTCGGGTTGAACCTGATAAGCATGGTCCGCCAGCTGACCGTTGATGTATACGGCAGTGCGTTGTTTCTTGATACTGACAGGTTCAGTATTGAACATAACATCTGCACGAGCTTCCAAGATAATCTCCAATTCGTCCGCAATTTCTTTAATAGATAAATGCTCAGGAGATCTGGTCTCAATGATATCGCCGTCTTGGATTATATATTGATGAGTAATCTCTCTACCATCTACGAGATATTTAGACGGACGATGTTTCAGGATATGATTGCTCCCGTTCCACTTTACGGAAAACGATTCTGCAGATACTTTCGGATGTTGTATGCTGTACACTTTTTCAATAGCCGCACCTAATGTGTTTGCTTGCCGTACAATCAATTCATCACGATCTGAGACCATAGTGTCTATAGAGGCAACTTGTCCGTTCAGTAATACCTCGCTGTCAACTGTTACAGCCAAACCATCTAAGTGAAAATGGATCGATGCAGGACCATCTACTAAATCTTTAACTGCAGCTTCTGCGTCTTTGCCGTCCATTCCGAAATCCAGTTCAATTACATCTTGATTACGAATACGATCTTTCGTGCTGGCTTCTCTGCCATTTAATAAAATCGTGGTGGAAGACCCGTGTTCGCCAGGAATCGTTACCCAGCGCCCGTTTAATTTCACTGTCAAAGCGAGTCCGGGCTTTCCGTATAATTGGCGAGCAGTGACATGCGCTGCAAGTAATGCGTCGCCGACTGTCATTTCTTTTAGTTCGAAAAGACGAATATCCTGCTCGTTGACTGTGATGGACATGTAGTGAATCGGTGCTCTCTTCGCAGCAATGGCAATTCCAATCGGCGTGACGAGTGCAGGGGAAGCTTCAATCGTGTCGTTAAGAGTGACGCCTGTCAATGCATCCAAGCTTCGAATCGCCACCCGGTTCTCAGGCAGCTCCAGTTGGACGCTTAACTCTTTTGATAATGTGGGCGTCAAACTTCCGCCTCCAACAATCATAACAGCCTGCGGAGAGGTCCCGTTATTTAATCTTCTAATCTCTTCGCTGATGGAAATAGCCAAGCGTTGTACAGCAGGACGAATGACGTCAATAACTTCCTCCGCTGGAATTTCTTGTTCGAACCCCAAAATATCGTGAAAGGTGAGCGTTTCCTGCGAAGCTATTTGACGTTTCATTTGTTCGGCAAGCGGGAAGTCGAGCAAGTAATGACTGCTCAAAGTTTCCGTTACTTCATCACCTGCTACCGGGACCATGCCATACGCTGTTACGGTATTTTCATTCGCGATCGCAATATCCGATGTACCGGCGCCAATATCGACTAATGCAATATTCAACCTTCTCATGGAAGGCGGGATGAGGACATTAATCGCGGCAATCGGTTCAAGGGTTAATGCTTCCATCTCTAAATCTGCCCGTTTTAACGCCGCGAGTAATGATTCAACGACAACACGCGGTAAGAATGTAGCGATAACTTCGACTGTTGCTTCTTTTCCTTTCTGGTCGATCAGACTGCCGATTTCCTCGCCATTTAATTTATAGTGAAGTACGGAATAGCCAACACAGTAATAATGATCGTCCTCTTTCAGTTCATCCGAAGTGAGCAAAGTTTGCTGTGCATTCTGAACCGCTGATAATTCCAAGCGGTTAATATCCTCAGTCGAAATCAATGATCGTTCCGAGATATCAATCGTTATGGAGCCTTCTGCTGTCTTCAGAGAGCGACCTGCCGCTGCCACGCTGACATGCTGCAACTTACCATGATGCTGTTCTAGCTCTTGTTTAATCTCTTGAATGATAGACGCCACGCTTAAAATATTATGTATTTGTCCGTCAATCATCGAGCGTTCCTTATGTTCTTTCGAAATTAAATCGATGATATGAAACGAATCATCATATTCTTCAAGCACAATACCGACTACAGAACGCGTTCCGATGTCGAGTGCAAATAATGTGTTAACCAGGATTTTCAACCTCTTTTCAAGCTTTATTCTATGTGAAAATAGTGAAAATGTATTAATTCGGTGAAATTGCGTGACTTTTCAAAGATAAGTCATTATACTTGGTCTATTATATAAAAATGTAACATAGATTCCGGACTTAGAAAAGGATGATATGTGCGGGGAGGAGACAGAATGATGAGCAAGCAAGATTTAGGTGAGTTAAGAGGTCGCATTGATCAGTTAAACAATAATATTTTGGATTTGATCAATGAGCGTACCGCCATTGTACAAGAAATTGGTAAACTTAAGGAAAAGCAAGGTGTGAATAGATATGATCCAATCCGCGAACGGGAGATGCTAAACGTCTTAAAGGATGCGAATAACGGTCCATTACCAGACGGAATCCTGGAGCAAGTGTTCAAATCGATTTTCATGTCAGCGCTTGAGGTGCAGCAAGATGAGCAGAAGAACGCATTGCTCGTATCCCGTGCACGGAAAGCTGAAGATACAATTGTAAATGTGAACGGCCAGAAAATCGGAGGTGGGGAACCTACTTTCATTTATGGTCCTTGCGCAGTAGAATCTTACGAGCAAGTATTGGCTGTTGCACAATCTATCAAAGCAAAAGGCTTAACGATGATTCGTGGTGGAGCTTACAAGCCGCGTACATCTCCATATGACTTCCAAGGGCTTGGTCTGGAAGGACTGAAAATTTTAAAAAGAGTTGCGGATGAGACAGGACTTTCCATTGTCACTGAAATCATCACACCAGCACATTTGGAGGAAGCACTCGAGTATATCGATGTAATCCAAATTGGTGCTCGTAATATGCAGAACTTCGAATTGCTGAAAGAAGCGGGCATGGTTGATAAGCCGGTACTTCTGAAGCGCGGAATGTCAGCTACGATTTCTGAGTTTGTTAACGCAGCTGAATATATTATCTCTAAAGGAAATACTGAAATTATGCTATGTGAGCGTGGAATCCGTACATACGAAACGGCTACACGAAATACACTCGATATTTCAGCGGTTCCAATTTTGAAGCAAGAAACGCATTTGCCGGTATTCGTCGACGTGACGCACTCTACAGGACGCAAAGACCTATTGCTTCCAACGGCGAAAGCAGCGATTGCAGTAGGAGCAGATGGTGTCATGGCAGAAGTTCATCCGGATCCTGCAGTAGCACTGTCGGATTCAGCACAACAAATGAACCTAGAGCAGTTTGATACGTTCTATGAAGAAATGAATCGCTTCATGAAGACACACCAAACAATCTGACAATCAGGCACCGATCTCAGTAATGAGGATCGGTGCCTTCTATATAAGTTGAACAACTGATTTTTTACTTATTCACACTAAGTTGCTTGGAGTGGAAGGCATCTTCCTGGAACGGAAAGTGACGGTTGAGACCGTTCATTCCTTTAATTCATCGTATGTACATAATTAGAAATTTTAAAATAAAGAAAAAACCCTATAAAGATGGGCAACACTGTATACTAGTATAGAATAAGGATCGTTGGGAGGATTGGAAATGGCTATCACCATTTACGATGTAGCAAGAGAAGCAAACGTATCTATGGCAACGGTTTCACGAGTAGTTAATGGAAATCAAAATGTCAAGCCTGCTACTCGAAAAAAAGTATTGGATTGTATTGAGAGGTTAGGATACAGACCGAACGCAGTCGCTAGAGGGTTGGCTAGCAAAAGGACAACAACGATTGGTGTCATTGTTCCTGACATGTCCAAAAGCTATTATGCAGAATTATCTAGAGGAATTGCAGATGTGGCGACGATGTATGAATACAATATCATCATCTCCAACTCAGACAAGAGCACTTCACGGGAAGTCGAACTTTTTGAAGATCATTTAGGAAAACAAGTGGACGGCTTAATTTTCATGAGTGATTCGATCTCTCCAGAAGTGCGGGCAGAAATGAAGACTGCCAATGTACCGATTGTTTTGGCGGGTACATTGGATTTTGAAACCAATTTACCGTCGGTGAATATTGATCATGAACAAGCCGCTTATGATGTCGTTAAGAAATTAATTGATAATGGGCATAAGCGAATTGCCTTCGTATCAGGCCCGTTCACACGTGATATTAACCGTGTGTGTAAACGGGTAGGTTATATCCGGGCTCTAGAAGAAGCCGGTATGCCGATTGATGAATCATTGATTGTCGAGACAGATAATACGTATGATGATGCCTATGAAAGTTGGAATGTATTAGGGAAATTGGCAGATCATCCAACAGCTGTCATGACTAGCAGCGATGAGGTGGCGGTTGGAATTATGAATGGCGTACGTGATGAAGGTCTGAGTATACCAGATGATGTAGAAATCATTTGTTTCCAACACTCCATTCTCGCAAGAATCGTCCGTCCACAACTGTCGGCTATTGTCGTTCCTTTGTATGACCTCGGTGCAGTATCCATGCGTTTGCTGACAAAGTTGATCAATGAAGAAGAGGTAGAAGAAACAGAGGTTATCTTACCGTATCATCTAGAAGAGCGCCAGTCTGTAAAGTAAAAACGAGCAACTTATCATTTGGATAAGTTGCTTGTTTGTGTAGATTAAGAAACTAGTGGGTGAGGCACCGTTGACCTGCATTCCGGGCGGTTGCTTTCCGCGTGGCTCCTGCGGGGTTTCACCTGTCGGGCTAATCCCACAGGAAAAGCCGGAACGAAAAACGGCTTTTGCGAACAAAAGCGTAGCGTTGAGAGCATATTTTCGCCTTTCGCCGCCTTCCACCACGATCAACTGGCGTAATATCCTGAGGATGATGGATATAGGAAATAACATTCGAGTTAAAGAATAGAAATATTTTTTGTTCAAGGAAGAAAATATCAAACTTTCCACAGTGTTTCCACTATGTATAAAATCTTCGGTATGCAAGCACAGACGATCTTACATCATTTAATTACACTATCATATATTCGCCTTTATTCTATGTAGGCTACATAGTCAAGCAACTTATCACTGAGATAAGTTGCTTGTTTTTTATAAATAGATTACGAACCATTGCGAATGACATGGAGAGCTCTCGTTAGCATTTGCTCATTCTTTTCATTGATATCCTTTTTACGTGGCACAGGCTCGTACAAATTGGGGGGGTCTTCCCATGTTTCAATCAGGGAAACAGGGGATTCCGGCTGCCATTTTTTCAACCATTCTTCAGGCAGAGCGCCGGTTGGAGCTGGAATCGCTTTCATAGTTAACCATAAGTGAGACCAAGCGCGTGGAACGACGCGCCATATATCATAACCACCTCCGCCTATTGCAATCCAACGTCCATCACAATATTCTTCTGCCAGTTCTTTGGCAACTTTTGGAATCTCTTTGTAAATCTTCATCGTTCCATACAAATGGGTTAGCGGATCAAAATAATGTGCGTCCGCACCGTTTTGTGTCAGTATCACATCAGGTTTAAAAAACTCTGCAACTTCCCGCAATGCTGTACGATAAATGTGTAAGAACGATTCGTCTTCCGTGAATGCATCCACAGGGAAATTGAAAGAAGTGCCATATCCTTTACCGTTCCCACGCTCCGTTACGTTCCCGGTTCCTGGGAATAAATAACGGCCGGTTTCATGGATAGAAAATGTACAAACACTTGGATCGTCATAGAATGTCCATTGCACACCATCTCCATGATGTGCATCCGTATCGACGTAAAGCACACGGGCACCGTACTTTTCCTGCAAATATTTTATTGCAACAGAGCTGTCATTATAGATACAAAACCCTGATGCTTTGCCCTGAAAACCATGGTGTAAGCCTCCGCCTAGATTCAGAGCAAATCTTGAACGACCTTCCATCACTTCCTCAATCGCAGTGAGCGTTCCGCCGACTAGTAGTGCACTGGCTTCATGCATATTAGGGAAGAAGGGAGTATCTTCTGTTCCGATTCCATATATACTGCCAATATTTTCACTTACTTCACCTTTACTTGCTTTTTTCACAATTTCAATATACTTCGCGTCGTGAGCTAACAGTAGTTCTTCATCGGTTGCCGATCTTGGCACGACAATTTCATCTGGCTGGATCGCATGGATTTCTTCCAGTAAATCTTTAGTTAAGATAATTCGTTTTTGATTGAATGGGTGTGTCTCCGAAAACTCATAATTTAATTGGTCGGGTGAAAATATAAAACTTGCTTGTTTTTTCATAAGTTCATCTCCGGTTCGCTCGGCCAAAGAACCTGAAACCCTTCCATTTTTAAATCTTCGATGATGGAAAGGGGATTCATCCGTTTGATTCTGACAGCTAGAATTTTATATGATTCGTCATCTTGATAAGGATAGACAAGAACACTCAGCACATTGGTATTATGGTGATGAAATACTTTTGATACTTCAAAAAGAATGCCTGGTTGATTTGGGACTCTAATTTGAATATGAGAACTTGGCTGGTTCGCACCTGTCAATTCAATATAATTGTAGAGCAGATCTGTTTTGGTCAGTATACCGACGAGTTGATAATTTGATACGATAGGTAAACAACCGATTTCATATGTGTAAAATAGCAAAGCAGCCTCTTCTATAAAATCTCTTGGATGACCAATGATCAAATCAGTTTTCATAATTTTAGAAAGAGGTGTTTCATAGAGTAATGTTTCTAACTCATCGGAGAGGCTGGAAGGGGCGGCTTCTTTGACATCACGATCCGTTACCAATCCAATTAAGCGGTCATTTTCTATGATCGGTATATGTCTGATCTTTTTCTTTTGCATCAAATGGACAGCTTCTGCGATCGTATGCGTGGAATTCAACGTAATAACGTCATTCTTCATAATGTCTAGTACGAGCATCGTCATTCCTCACTTTCAGTAGTTTACCCGGTTTTTGAAACGAACTCGATCAAATTGTAGGATCGATTCTTCGTCGACTCTTTTTCCTATCCGTGCCATCAAACAATTGGCTGGGTGTGAGCATACCTCCGGATCGTCCGTTGAGAAAAACTCCATTCCGCCAGCACGCATCATTTTTTCCATGACTTTTCGGTATTCCCAAACTGTCAATCCGGTTCCTTTTAGATCCCAATGCCAATAATACTCCGTCGTGATCACGATATAATCTTCCATTGCATCGTCGATCATCGATAACTCCAGCAATGACTTTCCGATATGAGCACCCCGATAAGCTGCAGCTACTTCGACAGCACCAAGCTCAATTAAGTTGGATAATTTTGCTTCATACCATCTTTCAAGTGGATCAGGATAGAGAAAGGTCACGTAGCCGACGATCATGTCTCCGATTCTCGCGATATTGATGCGTCCTTCTGGAAATGAAGCAATTTTTACTAATGCTTCTTGTTGCTGTTTAGGTGGACGAAATGCTTTCAGTCCTTCATGGAAATTAAGCGCAGACAATTGCTCAGATGAAATAGGTCCTTCAATAATTAATTCACCTTCTTCGTGAGGAAACGATCTTGAAAAATACGTTTTTCTATGTTCCACGCAGTTCACTCCTTCCTTTTCAATTTACCCTTAAAGTTGGCAGGTAATCGCTGTGAGCCCAATATGTGCTACTCTACTTCAAGTATACAATTTATGTTGGAAAAATGCGTGTAGTTTTCAGAATATCATGAAATTGTCAATGTTATTTTTTCACAGAAAAAACCGAATTACAAAAGAATAATTGTAATTCGGTTTCATATTCAATCTGTCTTTGGTGGTTCCTGTTTCTCAGGTTCCGGTTTTTTCGGATCATCTTTGTTTTCATTGTTGTTAGAACCGCCATTAACGTTTCCATCTGTTTCAGGAGCGGGAGAACCACCATTTTCTTCAGGTTTGGTTTCCGGTGTAGTTGAATCCGGATCAGGTGTTGGTTCTGGTTCAGGCTCGTGCTCCGGCGCAGCAGTCACTGTATTGGAAGCACCTGATAATAATCCTGTAATATCAACAGCTCTTACATAGTACGACCCAGCGCCAGCCGGATAGGAAAGTGATTCGCCATCTCGGACTGTACCGACGCGAACGCCATTTTGATAAATGTAATAGCCGATTACATCATTAGAAGGTGAAGCTGACCAAGTAAGGACAGAACCATTTTGACTTGCTGAAACTGAAGCTGGCGGTACATTGTCTGCAGGGAAGACGGAGCCGGAAACTACACTGCTTGAATATCCGCTTTGTCCGGAGAATAATTTCGATCCGTCTCCACCAAGTCTGCCAAGCATACGTTTAATAAATTCAGAGTTCAAGCCAACGCCGCCAGATGTCACGAATTCACGTGGTGTGGAAGGCAATGCCTGATACATTTGACCTTTCACTCGTACTCCGGCAGATGAAATGATGCTGTCATCCGCTTTCGATGGGACCATCACTTTAGAATTAAACAAATCAGCGCGCACAAGCCCTGCAGCTGAGCAGGCAGCAGAAGGAGCCATGCCCGAAATCGAACAGAATGAACGAGTTACAACGCCACTTGGACGTTTAAATGTGTCGGACGCCTTGACAATGTCAGGTCGTACGCTGTTGGCTGTATTCATCAGCTGACCGAATAATCGTGCAGTCCGTTCAGAAGGGTGCATTTGACTAGGACTGCCATTGTATAGTGTTGTTTTCTGATTTTTATATCCAAGCCAAACACCGAGAGATACATTCGGATTGTAGCCAACGAGCCAAGCATCAGCATAATGCTGAGATGTACCGGTTTTGGCGGCTAAGTCTGGACGGAAATTCATGAATCCAGGAACTCTCGCCCCAGTACCAAAGCCTTTTAATACATCTCTCATCATATCGGTGACGATATATGCGGTCTCTGGACTGAATACTTCGACTGGCTCCGCTTTATGTTCGTAAACAATATTGCCTTTCATATCTTCAATACGCTCAATCATATAGGATTCAATGAATTGACCGCCGTTGGCGAATGTTGCAAAGGCATTGGTATTTTCCTCAACTGTGACGCCGTATTTTAAACCTCCGAGTGAAGCGGATGGGTTATGACCATCTTCTTCAATAATTTGAGAAAAATTCATTTTCCGTAGAAAATCAATCGGTTGTCTATCGATAATTTGATTGTAAAGACGTGCGGTGGATAAGTTTTGAGACCGTGCTAATGACTCGCGGGCTGAGATGATGCCCATTTCGCGATCATAGTAATTGGCAGGTTTCCAACCGTGCCAGTTGAACTTCACATCAACAACTGGACTACCTGCCCCGATAACGCCATATTCAATGGCGGGCGCATAGACAAGTAAAGGTTTGATGGAAGATCCGTTCTGTCTAAATGCTTGAGTTGAGTGATTCAACGCTTCAATTTCGTGATCGCGTCCACCGATAAATGAAAGAATTCTTCCCGTATGGTTTTCGATCATTGAAGCACCGACTTGTACTGGGTTTTCTACGATATAACTTTTACCGGAATCTTCATCCGTTTTCTCAGTAGTATAAGTAAAACCGTAGTGTTGGAAATTCTTCGCTACTTCATTCATCTTGTCATATAGATCTTTATCAATTGTAGAATAAATTCGGTAGCCGTCTGTGCGCATGGATCGATCTGCAATAATCTCATACTTTTCCTGTATTTTGGAGTCTTCTTCAAATCGACTAGCTTCAATACCATCTTTTTCTGCTAAGACCTTCGCAAGTATTTCGACTGTCCGATTCTGGATTTCTTGTGTAACGTAAGGGTAGCGGTCAGTTGCGCGTCTTGCAGGCTGTCTGAAATCTTTAACGATATCATAGGCAAGCGCTTCCTGATATTCTGCTTCTGTAATGTAGCCAGTATCCCTCATGCGGAATAATACCGTCTTCATTCGATTAATTCCGGGTTGCAGTTTTTCTGGTTCTTTCATCCCCTGATTCTTACTATAGAAAGGTGTGTAAGAGAAGGGAGCTTGCGGTATACCTGCTATGTATGCAGCTTGTGGCAAATTCAGCTCGCTTGCCTTAATACCGAAAATCCCGCGTGCTGCTGTTTCAATTCCCGCAATATTTTGACCTAAGACATCTCTGCCGTATGGAATGATGTTCAGGTACGCTTCTAATATTTCATCTTTAGTCATGAAGTGCTCTAAACGCATAGCGAGTAAAATCTCTTTCGCCTTACGTTCATAAGATACTTCATTCGTTAAAATTTGGTTTTTCACGAGCTGCTGGGTCAAAGTCGAGCCGCCCGTTTGACTAGCAGAATTGGTGACATCTTGGAATACACCGCGAAAAATCGCTTTCGGCACAATCCCTGTGTGCTCATTAAAATACTCATCCTCTGTTGCGAGAACAGCATCCAATGCATATTGTGACACCTTGTCCAAAGTGATCTGCCTGCGCTCGATGTCCGAGTTGATTTTCCCTAAATATACATTGTCGGCAAAATACATTTCCGATGTTTCTTCATAGGTGAAAACCGCATTGCGCAGTTCTTCTTTAGAACGCAAAGGTTCTTTCGCAACTAGTGAAGCGAAATATCCGGCACCGACAGATGTGGCGAAAACCGCGCCGATTACACCGAATATCAGTAACAATATGAATAAGTTCCAAACAACACCTGAACCGATTCGAACTTTTTTGGCCCACGGTTCTTTTTTGAGCTGTTCGAATTTACTTTCTAGTTGTTGGATCCGATTATTTTTCTCTTTATCCAAATCATTCTCCCCCTAAAAATCTTACTCATTATATCATAGATTCAACATTAAATAAGCAATTAATGTTGACTTTCATTGGAACTTGGTTAAAATGAAAGACATACGAAATTACATGTCGAAAAAACCGAAGTAATGTTAGCGATGGTCCGTATTAGAGAGGCAGCGGTTGGTGCAAGCTGCTCGGTGCGCTATACATGAATTACAGTTTTGGAGTGTACGTTTTGCGCAACGTTATCAGCGCCTTAAAGCCGGAGAGTTTCTCTCAAGCCGGGTGGTACCGCGTTATGTTTAATTTACTCAACTAGCGTCCCTGCATGATCATTTATTGATTGTGTGGGGACTTTTTGTGTTGAGCTGAGGAGGAAATGGAAAATGGCGAATGAATTAATGGAAGATTTGAGATGGAGAGGCCTGCTATACCAACAGACGAATGAAGAGGGCTTGGAAAAATTACTGACGGATGAAAAGATTGCTCTATACTGTGGTGTGGATCCAACCGCAAATAGTATGCATATTGGTCATATCGTTCCGTTATTGACATTGCGACGCTTCCAATTGCACGGACATCAGCCGATTTTATTGATCGGCGGGGCAACAGGAATGATTGGAGATCCATCTGGACGCTCTGAAGAACGCCAGCTGCAAACGACGGAACAAGTGGAAGATAATGTGCGCGGAATCAAAAAGCAATTGGAAATGATTTTTGATTTCCAATCAGATAATGGTGCGAAGCTAGTTAATAACAATGACTGGATCGGCTCAATGTCATTGATCGAATTTCTGCGTGATTACGGTAAATTATTGAGTGTCAATTACATGTTAGCGAAAGATAATGTCGCATCTCGTTTAGATCAAGGAATCTCCTATACGGAATTCTCGTACATGCTCATGCAAGGTGCGGACTTCAATCATCTATATGACCATCATAACTGCCGTGTGCAAATTGGTGGATCGGATCAGTGGGGGAATATCACGACAGGTCTTGAAGTCATACGTAAAATGCATGACGAAGAAGTAAAGGCATACGGATTTACAATTCCGCTCGTGACAAAGTCAGATGGAACGAAATTCGGAAAAACAGCGGGCGGCGCGGTTTGGCTAGATGCTAAGAAAACTTCTCCTTATGAGTTCTACCAATTTTGGATCAACGCAGCGGATGCAGATGTCGTGAAATACTTGAAAATCTTCACTTTCTTGAGCCGTGAAGAAATCGAAGCACTCGAAACTTCAGTTCAAGAAGAGCCACATTTACGTAAAGCACAAAAAACATTGGCAGAAGAAATGACACGCCTCATTCATGGAGAAGCGGCACTCGAGCAAGCCATCCGTATTTCAGCTGCTCTATTCAGCGGCGACTTGAAAGCGTTGACTGCCTCTGAAATGAAAGATGCATTTAAAGATGTGCCGACTGTTGAAATGGAGAAGGCGGATCAGAACATCGTCGATTTCATCGTTCAGGCAGGCGTGTCACCGTCGAAACGCCAAGCGCGTGAAGATGTGACAAACGGTGCGATTTCATTTAATGGGGAACGCATTACGGATACAGATTTCACAGTGGGGGCAGATCAGCGTTTAGAAGATGCCTTTACGATTGTGAGACGTGGTAAGAAGAAATATAGTATGGTGAAGTTTGTGTAATAGGTAGCTGAATTGAAAAGCAAGTGACCGTAAACGAATTGGTTTACAGTCACTTGTTTTATTTTTAAAGTGGATTGGAAAGCGTGTTCAGCATTTGGTCAGAAACAGGTTATTCACATCCGACTCCATCGCCATCACGGTCTAGGTGCTTTCCGTATCCCGGATCTCCTCGATATACAGGCGCTGCCCCTGCAGCTCTTGCAGCAGTACAATTTTTATAATAAGCAGTAGAGCTCTGTTGGCTCGGCTTTGATACACTGCTGCCAGATGATGAATCTGATTTATTACTAGCAGCATTTACAGTGGCGTTTGTATTCATGCTTGCTACCTGGCCTTTTAGGTTGCTAACTTCACTTGTCAAAGCTGTGTTCTTCGCTGTGAGATCAGTAATTTCCTGTTCAAAAGCTTTGTTGTTCTCTTCGTGAGCAGTTTGTTTTTCCGTTAACTCTTTTGTTAATTTATTGGAATCATCTAGCTTCACCACTAACTCGTCAATTTCTTTATTCGCATTCTTGTTCTCTTCTAGCAACTTCGAATTTTCTTCTATAAGTATATTGTGTAAGGTTTGCATCTCTTCGTTCTTTGCAATCAACTCGATATTCTCTTCCTGAGCTTTCTCGAACGCAACTTGTACGCTTGTATCCACATTGAAAGCCCCAACGATAAATAATAAAAGACCCCCGATTAAAGCGGAGTAGAAAGGCTTCTTCGGTAATATACGATTACTATTCTTAATTTTCCTTACGAAATGATAAGCCAGATAAATCAATGAACCAAAAAATATAAGTAAACCTACCGCTGCAATTGCCAGCATATTCCCACCTCAATATAATATTTAATAGAGGACTGATGAAGTCATTACATTTATCTCAAACATAGATTGAATTACTCTAAGCGAAAAATTAAATTTGTTGGCGACCCTTTTTCACTCCAAACTCTTTCCAACTTATATGAAACTTGTCTATGTATCCACCATCCTTGTTATATATCGTTATCCTATCTGTTTCTTTAAGTGACTTCTGAAAAGTTTCTGAAGTTATATTTAACGTAGTAGGTGTTCTTTAAAGAATGTATATCGAGGGTTAATAATATTATTAAGCAGAAACTCGTGAGGAGAAGAACTATTTCCCCTGAGTAATCAATAAAAAGTATAATGCATCAAACATAAGAACGACTGTGTTATAAATGAGGACGGAAGTTTACGAGACGAGCATTGGGGCCTTATAAAAAAGGATTATTATTGATAATTACAGAGGGAGGTGCAACGACGTTTGCTAAAGAACGTTTAAAAGTGTATTTTGGTGAAGGTAATTGAAGGGTTTTGCTTTCACTTATCGTATTAAATAAAGAGGGAGGGATTAATCATGACAAACGAAGAAGTAACTAAACTATCAGATATGCTGTTACAAAGCCTTTATGATTATCATTTTGCGAATAATGGAGGAAGCTACACTTTGCCAAAAGCAATGCTGAATGCCGATGCGAATAGTAAACTGGCTATTGACTATCTTATCGAAAATGAATATGCCGTAGATAGTGGGAAAGGGTCGGATAATTTAGTTTTGTCCATAACGCCGAAAGGTATGGAATATGTAAAGAGCAAATAAGCGGTTAATAGGGGCGTCCGTCTTGGGCGTTCTTTTTATTTTATTTAAAAAGAGAGAAGTGGGCGGGGATGGATAGTAGTAGGGGACAGTGTTTATTGCTTAAAGAAGTGATTTAAAAACAATAAAGCCAATCAAATCGAATTTTTATTTGTTCTGACTGGCTTTATAAAGATCTGAGATTTTGATTAATAAATATTCCTCCCTCTAATTAAGCAGCTTGATCAAAGTAACTATTAAGCAATACATCTAATTCTTGACTGCATTTTACTACTAGCGGATGTGTGAACCCTAAATTTGCGGCTTTTTTATACATGTCCTTTCTTTTTACTTCAATTTTACGTTTTAATATTTTCTTTAACAAGAAACTTATCATTATAATCCCTCTCATCCAATATTTTTAGCTTTCTTCATCTGGGGCGTTTGATTGAGATGAAACAACCTTTTCTATATTAGCCTACTCATAATGTAAAGAGTGTCGATTTATGCGTAAAAAAGTGATTTCATAATAATGTCATAAACAAAGAGTTTTGTGTAAGATAAACCAATTTTGACTTGACTTTTATCAACCCTTCAGTTTTGGGTTTCGAAGATGGAGAATGAAGGTTTTTGATTGAGTTGGGGAATAGGCTTTCATCTAATAATGTTACGCAATTTGCAGACAAAACGACGAAAGTGACACAAAACATGTAGTGGAATTAACTCTTTTATATATGAAAGAAGAGACCAATCTCATTGATCTCTTCTTTGTAATATTTTTTTAGCCTAAAAATTAAAAAAATAATAATGTGCTATTTGGAACTGTCCATTTAATTTTCTGGAGGGTCTGCTTGAATAAAGTAGTTAGGAGTTAAAATGTCATTGCTATATGGTTTATGGTAAATGTCAGTCGTTGCTGGTGAGAGTGGTGGAATAAGCCATGCCCAATTACCTGTGATAGGTCGACCATTTTTTCTTTCATTTTCTTCGAAAGTCTTAAATTGTTTTGCAGCTGTATGATGGTCGACAAGCGTTACGTGTTCTTTTTGATAAGAATGTATTACTGCGATATTTAATTCAATTAAAGCTTTGTCGATCCACAGCGAACTGTTTGACTTAGTGTCTAATTCCATTATTTTGGCAACTTTTGGCAGTAAATTATAACGGTCTTGATCGGCTAAGTTTCTTGCTCCAATTTCTGTGCCCATATACCAACCATTAAATGGGGCCATAGGATAATCAATACCGCCTATTTCCAAACGCATGTTTGAGATGATTGGAACGGCATACCATTTTACACCCAGCTTATTAAAATCATCAAGCTGCGGATGAGTTATCGGCACTTCTTTAATAATTTCCTTGGGGACTTCAAATAATTTAGGTTTTTTTCCTGTTTCCTGAATGACTAGAGGGAGAATATCAAAGTGGGTATTATCCCCTTTCCATCCCATTCTTTGGCACATTTTTGTCAATTTGATAGATGTTGAATCACCAATTACTTTATCGCCCTCTTTGTATCCGGCATAACGTAGTAATTGATGGTTCCAAATTCTAATAGGATCTTCTCCATTTTTTCGAGGTGCAAAAATCGTAATGGTAGATCGGATTTTCCCACCGTTTGTAGCAAAATCAATATGATTAACTAATTTTTCATATGCATCTTCTGCTGTAAGTGCATCTCGTGCATCAAAAATATGTAATGTGTTCCAGAGTAATCGACCTATACAACGATTGCTATTGCGCCAAGCCATTTTTGCTCCGTGCGTTAACTCAAAAGTCTTATGTGAATATGTTCCGGTAGTATTTATTTCATTTTTAATTTCTTCAATTCGCTTCAATTGATTTTCTTTAGATATATTGAGTTCATCGTAACAATGATTAATAAATTGTGTTGCTTCCATTAGCAATTTATTTGTTTTAGTAGATTGAACCATTAACATCAACTCCTTACATTGAGCTTAACACGAATATAAGAGGGGGATGACTAAACAATTTGTAGATTCATTGAATTGTTCAATTTGGAAAGATGTGAATGAAACATGAGGGTTAAACGAATTTGATACACATTTCGAAGAAAAGCGGAGTAGACGAAGAAATGAACCAAAAATCCCTAAAGGATGCCTGATCATCTATCGGGTTGAAACCTATGACATTGACGGTAAGCTCTTCCGCATGGTGACAGGAGATGCGGCATCAGGTGGCATGATATCGCTGTCTACATCTTGGAGGATGTGCAAACGAGCGTAAGAATGCAGGTAACAGAATATATAGCAGGCCACTATTAGAGTGTTTATGTGAATGTTTTTCTCCATATATTTTACAAACTACGAATAAAAAAACAAAGTAAGGGCAAAATGATACAAGCATACTTAGATTGGAGAGATTAACTTGAAAGAGAAAAAGTATATTATTCCACTTATGTCGGTTATTTTATCTGCTGGATTTTTATTTGGCTGCAATGGAGTAGATGAAAACGAACCGGATCCGACAGAAGAACCATCTGAACAGCGTCAAGATGAGAATAACCAGTAAAGTATGTGGCACCGTTTAGGCGGTGCTTTTTCTATGCCTAAACAAACTATCCTGAAATAGTTCCATTTTCAAACTCAACCCTTCATAGTGGATATTTTCCCCTCCTATGTATAATCCTTTAGATTTTTGTTAACCACTCCAACAACTCTATGCCAGATGTAAAAATCAACGTCTCTTCTATAGAAGCGGAAGTTACGGAAGTTGCTACAGTTGAAAAAGAAATCGATGCGTCCTCTGCGCAAATTAACAACATCCGGCTATCACGGCAAAGCAAAACGTGCGGCCATGCGCTTTGCTTGGTTCTCGCACTTCGCAATAGCATATTGATCTACGCTTAACTGTGTTTCGTGGTGTGCATACAGATGGCAGAACTCTTCTTCAAGCAGTAGCTTTTTCTCGATCTCGTCCAATCCTTTTTTAATGTAGATGATTCCGAGTTTGCCGCGATCTCTGGGTACGGAGGGATACTCTATCACATTCGTGACCTCTAAATTAAACGAAAGGAGATTGCAACGTAGAGAAATTCAGTATTTACACAACTCTGATTCTGTCGCGCGTTCTGGATGGACTCGCGCAGTTGGTTGAGTTCTATCGATGCCTACTTTGATAAGAGCTGCATTATTTAAAACTTAACTCAGCAGCCAATCCGCGCGAAGTCTACTTCCAAATGCGGAATGTGAAAAAGAAAGTTAATGGTCAAGTTGTTTGGACTAAGCAAATTGAAATGGGGATCGAAGGTTTGGAGGTGTAGCTGATTCCTAACTGGACAAACAACGGCGGAATCTACATGGTTCCCCGCTCAGATAAAGTGGACTAGCAGCAGATCAAGGGGGAGATGGATGCACTGGAAGCGAAGTTGCAAATTGCAGAGGTGGCGATAGCTGCGCGAGAGGGGATGACGACGTGAGGGAGTTTAAGCTGTTAAAGTATTCATTTGCCAAAGGTTAATGGGATTATATCTTAATTATCCTTGAACTTTAATTTATAGCACACTTGTCTAGTTGCCACTAGTTATTTAAAACTAATCAATTGATAATCGTAAATAAACTATCTAAAGGAAATGGGGCGCAATACAAATGAAAGCACTTGGAATTGTAAGGAAGATAGATCAGTTAGGCAGGATTGTTATTCCTATGGAAGTCGGAAGAACACAGAAATGGGAACACGGGACTTTGGTTGAAATGTTCGCGACAGACGATGGAATTACTATGAGGAAGTATCAAGAATCAGAGAAAGTGCACCAAGTCATTGTAGGCTTAGAAGAGGCGAAACTAAAAGCTAAAGATGTTGATACCATTCAAAGTCTCCAAGCGGCTATGGAGTATTTAAATACAAAATTACAATAATAAATTTAATTTAATTTAATTTAATTTATCGGCTAGCTTACATTATAACTAAAATTATTGCTGGATGTAGAAATGATATTTGGAAGATACAAAACTATATATTCTTACAGCCTGCAAATATTCGAGGTTGTAAGTAAGGATAGTTAGGAGTATTAAAAGTGCCTACAATAGACTAGTAAAGTCTACTGCAGGCACTGAGGTTAATTACCTTGTAATACTCCAGATCCAGTACATTGAGTACCTGTTGAACAAGACAAACCGATACTATAATAGCCAGGGCTGATGGAACCCGAAGTAGTTTGATATTCGAAACGTTAAAGATTATTGAAAGCATGGGTACATGGAAGCCGAGAGTGGTTATTGGGGAAAATGTGAAAAATGTCTTGTCGAAAAGAATGAAGCTGGAATTTGATCGTTATTTATCAGATATGGAAAGATTGAGTTATACGAATAATTTCGATGTGCTTAATGCTCGAGACTTCGGGATTCCTCAAGCGAGGGAAAGAGTATTTGTCGTAAGCAGACTGTGTGGATCAGTTTTCAATTTCGCGAGACTTAAGAAAAAGCCAATGCAAGATATTTGGAGTTTCATCGAAGACAAAGCGGACGATCGGTACATTATCACTCAGCCAAACATGCTTAACAAAATAGGTGTTGATCCAACCCTTTTGGTGGCAGGCTCACTCTTATCAAAGAATATGCATGGACAATAACCACGAAGCAAATGCGTTGTCCGAACAGCGGCATTATACCAATCGGAAAAGAAAATTATCGGTTGCTGACAGAAAAGGAGTGCTGGCATTTGATGTGCTTTGATGATGAGGACTTTAATGCCGCTGAGAAAGAGCATCCACGCAGGCGCGACTTTCTTAATGGCACGCTTTATCACCAAGCAGGCAATAGCATTGTGGTGGATGTGTTGGAAGCGATATTCGATGTTCTATTAAGTTCTGAACAACCAAATGATTTTATTCAAGAAACACACGGACAGTTAAGGTGGATTTGTTAAGTGGGGTGAAAGCGATGCACGATATTTTTTATAGTATCCGCTCTAACCATTTCCATGCTGTTTTACTGGATCGGTCGTAGCAACGGTTACATAGCAGGAGTAAATGCTGGCTATGATCACGGCTGGATAAATGGTAAGCGGGAAGGCGAAAGGCTTGGAAGGCGTAGGGAGTTTTGATACACAATTGACAAAAGCTGCACAACAATGAGTTTTCACATTAAAAAATAGTCCCTTCTTAATTAGCTATTAAGAAGAGACTATTACTTAATTTTATTCGTTTTTATTTAAAGAGAAGATTTAAAAAAGAAACGTTAGGGTTTAATTTCCTTTTTATAGAAGTCGTATAACTGGTTAATAGAAGAACCAGACAAGATATGGCTGGCCCGTTCAATTTTCTCACGTTCCCAATCGAACCAACGCATTTCCTTCAACTTTTCGATTTCTTTGTCTGTAAAGCGTTTCTTTATCTCTTTTGCAGGATTACCACCTACTATCGTATATGGTGGGACATTTTTTGCAACGACCGATCCAGCCGCAACAATGGCACCTTCACCAATGGTCACACCAGGCATAATCATCGAATTCATGCCAATCCAGGCATCATTTTCGATGATTGTATCGCCTTTAGGTTCGTAAGAAGTTTCAATTTGTTCCACAAACGGATACACGGTAATCCATTCGGGATGATGATTGTTATTTCCGCCCATTAAAATAATTACACCACTTGCAATGCATACGTAATTTCCAATAATTAACTTATCTAAATGCCAACCATAGTCTTCGATAGGGTTAAATAACTTTCTTGATTTTTCGTCTCCCCATAAGTATCTAACGCACCCATCTTCAAAATCTTGATTATCGTAATAACCAGAATAGTAGGAGTACTCCCCTACTTCAATCATTGGATTGTTGACAATATCTTTTAAATACTTAATTTCAGACCAGTGGTTAAATCGATGTTTTTTCATTTTTTTTCCTCGCTTCTAAGTAGTATAAATCATTTTTTACTTAGAAGCTTAATGCCGTAGCAACATTCTTAAACCGTTTCAAACGACGAACCATCGCCCTCATCCTATTCCTAATTGATGGGGGAATTGTAACAAATGAATCATCTTCTGTCAAATCTTACTGCAAAGTCGAAGGAAAAGCGCAAGAGGGGTCAGATGAAACCGAAAATTCACAAAGGTCGCCCGATTATCCAGCCAGGAGAAACCTATGATATCGACGGCAAGCTAAACGAAGTCGTGACAGGAGTAGCAGGCAACGGCAAGGTTAGAGGTGACTCAATATCGCTGTCGCAGCTGGTCTATATCTTGGAGGATGTTCAGACAGGCGAACGAATGCAGATAGGTGAGAAAGAGCTTCACGCTAAACTCTCATGACAAACAGACCGCAAAGCGCGGTCTACACTCACCATTTGGTGTAATCACAGTTTCAGCGAGTGAGGCTGTAAATAAACATAGTAAATTTTGGACAACAGGTGAAGAGCATGAGCAAAAATCCAATAGCAGAAATAACGAAGATATCGGACCAGCTACCGATCGTAGCGTTACAAGACATACACAAACGCATAGCGGATTGGTTAGCCGGCGGAGGCAAGCATGATGATCCGTATGTTTGGCGGCAGTTGAGATATGCGAAGAGTGTAGCAGAAAGGGTGAAAGTGAATGGTCGCTAAATATGAACCGATCTATTTGCTATTTGAAGATGCCACAGTCAAGTGGCAGTGGTTAGAGAGTGAGTTGTTCCGCTTCCGGCAGATGTGGGTGATGGCGCTGATATTAGCGAATTGACAAAAGCGTTTAAGACTAATCGGCGTAGTATTGCACTTGTTGTGATGGAACAGGCGGAGCAGGGGTTTATTGAGCATCAGCGATTTGGGTTGTTTGGGAATTGAAAAAGACGAGGATCCCTCCGCGGCATGGCTAACAACATTGTAATACACAAAGAGGTATCCTATGGGAAACACTCATGTTTTTAAATTTTATGGCAACAATAATTTGAAATGTTGAAAGAGAAACGGAGTGGAAATATAAGTGGAATTTTTTTATGGTCAAGAAAATCTTACAAGTATTCAATGGATATTACGTGCAATAGTTTCATTTTCCGTTTTACTTTTGGCAACCAAATTATTGGGACGCCGCTCAATTGCACAGTTAAGGCTTCTTGATTTTACTATAGCCTTAATACTTGGAAATATACTTGCACACCCTTTATCAGACGAGCAGTTAGGATTAAAAGGTTCAATTATTACGACAGGGGTGCTAATTGCTCTTTACTTGCTATGTGTATTTGTTTCTTTGAAGTCGAGAGGATTTGGAAAATGGTTAGAACCATCTCCTTTCCCTTTAATAGAAAATGGAGAAATTCTGTATAAAGAATTGGGTAAAGCAAGGATCACAATAGACCATTTATTATCAGAAGCTAGAAAAGCAAAAGTTGCAGAAATTAATCAAGTCGCCCTTGCAATGTGGGAACCTGATGGAACCATTTCTTTTTTCTTATCGCCACAACTCCAGGCATTAACTCCGAAAGATATTCAATTAGTGAAAGATCCTTTTTCTATTTCAAAGACGATTATCAAAGAAGGGAAAATAGATCTCGCTGAATTAAGCCAGATAGGTAAAGACATTGCTTGGTTAGAACATAAAATGTCAATTTCTAATGTTAGTGAAAAAGATATTTTATTGGCAACTATGGATAATCAAGAACAATTAAGATTTTATTTTTATTGATGAAGTTGTTTGTAAATAAAAAAGACAGGATCTCTCCCGTCATGGCTGACGTTATTGTAACACACAAGGAGGGATCCTGTGGGTGTAATTCAAGAAGAAGTATACGTTAAGAGAGCAGGCAAGTTTGTAAAAGTGAAAAATGCGGCGCTGGTGAGTTTGGATAAAAACGCGGTTTATCGAGTGATAGATAAGTCTATAGATGAGACGGACAAGCAGGGAGAGGGATTTGGGAAGCAAATCTTCAACTGGCAGGATGATAAGCCGTTGTTTTATGAGGTTAGTTATACGAAGAGGTAGGTGGGTGAATAGATGAATGATACAGTTAACGCTATGAGTTATCGTGATGGGTTACTTAGACGTTCAATTCTCAAGTTCCCTATTAAAAAAATTATACGTCAAGAAAATAAAATGGGGAAATGATACAATATATAATTCAGGGTTATGGAAAGCATCCACCAGTAATAGAATATATAGTCAAGCGCACAACTTGTTGAAGAGTCACAAATATAAAGATGTTATCTTGAATCACAAAAACGATAGTAAGGTAGGATAAGAAAATGAAAACTCAACTGTCAAAATATATAAAAAACAGGCTCTTCAAAACAATTTATTTCTATTTTTGGTGAAAATAACAATCTGCCTCTTTTAGTGTATTTGCATGGTGGTCCAGGTGATGCTGCTTTACCACTGATCTATAAATATAACTCAGAACTTGGAAAAACGTTTAATGTTGTAGTTTGGGAACAAAGAGGGGCTGGGAAATCCTACTATACTTTTTCTAATGAGGAACAAATATCTAGTGAAACTTATATAGAAGACGTATACAGTTTAATTCATTATTTGTTAGAAACGTTTAAACAAGAAAAAGTTTACCTTTTAGGGCACTCGTGGGGTAGTGTACTAGGCTTAATTTTTATTAAAAAATATCCTCATCTAGTATATAGTTATTTTGGATCTGGTCAAGTAGTTAACATGAAAAAAAGGGTTAAAGTGTCAATATGATTTTGTTCTGAAAGAAATTCAAGAACAAAATAAAAAAAAGCTTATTCAGCGATTGAAAAGTATTGACCTTTCATTAACTCAAAAAGATTGGTTAAACGATTTATTATTTATTACTAAATTAGTGGTACGATACAGACGTTCTTTATATGGTAAAAGCAATTATAACCAACTGGTAAGGGATTTCGTTTTTTCATCAAAGTACACATTTAAAGATTTAATTAATCGTGAAAAAGGGAGTCTACAATCAATACAATATTTGTGGCAAGAGCTCATGAAAATAGATTTTAGTGAATACAAGAGTTTCGATGTCCCTGTTACGTTTTTTGAGGGGCGTCATGATAGGCATGTTTCTTCCGCGTTAGTAGAGGATTACTATCACACAATAAAAACGACAAAAAAACTTATTTGGTTCGAAAATTCAAGTCATTTTCCCCAGTGGGAAGAATCAGTCAAGTTTAATGAGTCTTTGATAAGTGATATAAAGCAAAATTAGTTTTACAAGCTATTGATTTCTTTGAAGTCTGTAATTTGCAATGCTTTAGACGGCAGTATATCAACGCTTTTCATATCTGGTTGGTACAAACGCAGGACTATGAAAGGATATGCATAACTAAATAAGTCTACTGGAACAACCAGGGACACTGAGGAACGGCGTAACGCTGTTGTTTGGTGTCCTTTTTATTTGTTGCACAAGGGAAACTGCTCTCTGGGACTTTTTTACCCAAAAACGATAGTTTTGGCAACATTTATGAAAGGAGTGGGGAAATGAACAAAACTTTAAAAGAACAACTCATTGAAAAAGGACTCGTGCAGCTGGTCAAACAAGCGAAAGTGAAAAAGGATACTCGGACAAGCAAGAAGAGAAACGAGCGGTTGAGCGAGCGGGATTGGAGGAAATTGATGGGTTCGAACATGCCGACGTATGGACGGAAAAAGGGCTGAACATTTAGACAACGATAGGATGGGGGATACAACATGCTGGATTGGGCGGATCTGCTGGATAGAAACAATCCGATTGAGATGGAGGATCTGAAGCATTTCAACTCTATGATTAAATTCATGTCTTACTCTCTGGAATGGATGGAAACAGGACGTCAACCAGGGACTTATCGGGGAGCGGAAGAAAGTAATGTTTATCAAAAAAGATCCTACGAAAATATGGATTGGCTGCCTGATTTGGAAGCGCAACTACGTGAAGAAAATGACATAAACAAAAAGCATTTATTCATGACCAGGGAAGAAAAGATAATACTCGCTGACATACTTTCCTCCTTTTCGTTGAGAGAGCGTCAGTGCTGCCTGTTGCACAAGGGGCAGAAGAAAAGCATGAGTGACATAGGAGAGGGTTTAGGTGTCAGTAAAAGCATGGTCCAACAGTCTATACGCCTTGCCAAAAAGAAGATTTCTGATCGTATTCAAAAAGATTCATGATATATGCTATGATATACGAACTTGCTATACTTGAGGGGAACCATTAAAGGAGCCGTGATATTACCCCTTTCACGGGGATGTTTTACTTTTTTCCCGCACTGATATCAATTCTTTAGTAAATATCTTCACCCTCTTCAATGAATTTTGCTCGCTCATTATACAGTTCTAATTCTTCAGGTGTGAGTTCACGCAGCTTACTACCGTAGGTTGAACTTTTCTAAACTGACTGAAGCAAATGGGTGTACTCATCTTCATTCTTCTTTTAAATCTGTCTAACTCTCCATCTTTTCTTTTTTACTTTTATTTATTTGTTTATTTATTCTTTTATTATGCTTTGATTAACCTCGAATATAAAATATTGGAAGGGATTTAAAATGATCAGAATAAGTAAAAAATATCTAAAACCTTTTGTGTTGTTGTTATCTTTCACACTATTTTTAAATATGATTTCTCCAAGTATAGCTTTAGCACAAACAACAGCTTCTGATCAAAAACCTATCGAAAATCTACAGTATGACGAAAACGGATTTGAAGTACAACCTATGTTTTTAGGCTTAATTGCAAGAGTTGTTATTCAAGGTGGTTCAAGATTATTAAAAGTTTTTAGAGGCAACTCATTAGTCACTACTCATAAACTTATTATTCATTCTGGAAAACAAGGTAAACACATAATAGGTCACAGTAATTTCATACCAGGAAGAAGTGTTTTAAGAGCTGACGCTAATGCATTATTAAAATCATATGCTGGAAAAGGAAAAATGATTAATGAAAATAAAGAAAGAGTAGATTTAGGAAAATCAATTGGAGATTATTACAATCCAACAACAAAGCATTACCATCCTACAAACCAAGGAATTATACATTACAGTAAAACAGGTGCTTATATAGTTCCAGCAGCGCCATAATAGACTAAGGAAAGTTATTATAAATGATCCATATAGATAAAATTGTGAAAAGCTTCTTAAATATAAAACAGGAACTTTATTAAAGATAACTTGGGATAATAATTATACAAGCTTAAATGGGTAAATTTTACACGCGTGTATTTTTTAAGGAATACCCGGAAAGAACATACGAATACCATTATTTTTCAAAAGAACGTTTCTTCGGTGCTGCTTATGAAAATGGCGCAGAAATAGAAACGACGGAATATCTGAAAAATGCAAAATACCCATAACATAAGCGACTCTATCCATTCAGACGGAGTCGCTTTTTTTATTTGCCCGGTCAGTACCCAGTTTAGAGAATACATTATCATATTGATAAGAAAAAGGAGAGAATAAATGGACCCGCGTTTAGCAGACCTTCTTCAGAAGACCAGTTTGTACGGTACTTTAGCCAAATACTACGAACATATCGATCCACGATGGCATATGTATTTTTACGAGTTGCACTTTAAATATGAAAAACAGCTTGTAGAACTATACTGGAAGCTTCATGCACAAAATCCTAAAATGGATAATGAATAATAAATTTTAATTTATTGAGCCGCTAATTAGAAAGCGGCTCTCTTTTTGTATTATGCCTATCGCCCAATTCTAATAGTGTTTGTGCAAGCATACGTTGTTCATCTATAGATCCAGATTTTAAAAGTTCCATTAACATTTTCAATTCATTACTTGACCCCTTGTCACCAAACTCAACTCTCTCTGAAAGCATGATTACACCCCTTTAACGTTATGTTTCACCAATATGATTTGCATCATTCATCACCTCATACTCATTATGTCCACTTTTAATAATTACAATACATACCATTGGTATACGAACATTCATACGATATAATGAGAAAAAGGGGGGCGAGTGTGCGTAAAATATTAGAGAAGTAGGTAAAGTATGGAGAAATATTAGAGGTTATGTATATGGCCAAGGATGGTTCGATCAGTAAAAGACGAATCCGCGTGTTACAAGTGGAAGAGAACTCATTTCGCGCATATTACTTTCTACGAAATTCCAAACGAATATTTCTGATTGATAATATATATTAGCAGCCGTTCCCATATGCCACAGAGAAAGCCTGGTGATCTGATTAATTTCATCAGGCGACTTGAGTAAAATGAGTTCGGTATTGCACCGGACTCATTTTTAATTTTGCCTTCATCCGTTTCGTATTATAATAATTGATATATTTTTCTAGTTCTATTTTAAATTGTTCTACACTTTCAAATTCTTTTAAGTAGAGGAATTCCGACTTCATAATCCCAAAGAAATTCTCTATCATCGCGTTGTCGTAACAGTTGCCCTTACGAGACATGCTTTGGACGATTCCTCTTGCTTCAAGGGTGTGACGATATTGTTTCATTTGATAATGCCAACCTTGATCCGGATGCATCATTAGCTGGTGATCCTCTGGCAAGCGTTCTAGAGCGTTCTCCAACATATCTGAAACAAGTGAATACGTAGGTCTAGAGCCTATTGTATACGTAATAATTTCTCCATTAAATAAGTCTAAAACAGGCGATAAATAGAGTTCCTCGCCAAATAATTTAAATTCCGTAATGTCGGTTACCCATTTTTTATTTGGGGTATCTGCGGTAAAATTGCGGTCTAAAATATTGGGCGCTATTTTACCAACCGTACCTTTATATGATTTATACTTTTTCATACGTACCAAGCACTTTAACCTAACTCTTTCATGATGCGTTGAACCTTCTTATGATTAACTTTCTTTCCACGATTCGCTAGCTCATCACGAATACGACGGTAACCGTAACGTCCCTCATGTTCTTCATAACTCGCTTTGATTTCAACTTTTAAATCAGCATCTGGATCAGACTGATTCATTCGTTTCACTAAATCATAATATGTGCAGCGTGGAATGCCAGCAAGCTTCACGAGTGCTTTCACCGGATATTTATGCCTTAACTCATAGACTACTTGTGCTTGTCTTGTTTGGTGATTTTTCCTTGTTTTGAACTAAGATACTCAACTTTTTTGAATACTCGTTTTCCATCTCAAGCTGTTTAATGCGCGCTTCAAGCACTTCCGTTGATCTTTCAGTAGCGGATGGTTTTGATGATGGATGTGACTCTTTTTTCATGGATGGACGCCCCTTTTGTTTTGGCTGAAGGGCATCAATTCCTTGTGTTTCAAATTGTCTTTTCCAAACACGAATCGTTGAAGGAGAAGTTATTTTGAAAATAGCTGCAGTTTCATTCAAGGACGTACTATTTCCAACCATAAAATTTAGTACGTCCAGTCTAAACTGTTGGGTGTAATTTGTACATCGTTTTATGAATGCTTCGACACCATTGTACTCATATTGTTTGACCCATTTAAGAATCGCTTTATGATCAGTTCCTAAAGATTTAGCTATTTCACGAGAACTCTCACTTCCGTTTAAGTACTGATTAACTGCTTGTAATTTATCTTCTGCAGTAAATTTAGCCATAGAAAAACTGCACCTTCAATTGTTAGATTGTGTCTAACAATTGGGGTGCAGTTCATAAGCAGTTTCGGGGATTTTGAATACTGTCGTTTACTAAGCGTTCTAATTAGCGAGAGTAAACCGATAATTGAGGATTGGTTATTGTGGTGAATAAAAAGACCACTCTATTTTGAGTGGTCCATAAATAATCGGTATATTAGCCGCCTATGCTGTTTTTTATTAGCCCCAACTATATACTTTAACGTGCATTATAATACTTACATGAATAAATAAAAAGAAGCCCAGAACCTTGATTTAACAAGGTTTCTAAGGCTTTTAATACCATGGTTTGCAATGCAAACTAATTAACGAGAGTAGAATTCAACGATCAATGCTTCGTTGATTTCAGCAGCCAATTCGCTGCGCTCTGGAAGGCGAACGAACGTGCCTTTTTTAGAATCTTTGTCGAAAGTCACATAGTCAGGAACAAAGCTGCTCACTTCTAGCGCTTCTTCAACAGCAGTTAAGTTTTGAGATTTCTCGCGAAGAGAGATTTCAGAACCAGGTTTTACAGCGAAAGATGGGATATCTACGCGTTTGCCGTCTACTAGTACGTGACCGTGGTTGACCAATTGGCGAGCTGCGCGACGAGTGCGAGCAAGACCCATGCGGTATACAACGTTATCTAAACGAGTTTCAAGAAGAATCATGAAGTTTTCACCGTGAATTCCCTGCATTTTACCTGCTTTGTTGAAAAGCGTGCGGAATTGACGTTCGTTTACACCGTACATGAAACGTAGTTTTTGTTTTTCTTGTAATTGCATTCCGTATTCGGAAAGTTTTTTACGTTGGTTAGGACCGTGTTGTCCTGGTGCGTATGGACGCTTTTCAATTTCTTTACCTGTGCCGGTTAGTGAGATACCAAGACGGCGTGACAGTTTCCATGATGGACCTGTATATCGAGCCATGAGAGACTCCTCCTCTGTTGGTTTTATTTTGTTGTAAAATAAGACCAGATATGTTCAATCCATTTGCCATTCTATTATCTTGCATCTTCGCCTCTGCAGCCCCGAGGTTACGCGATACACCTTTATAAAGGAATAGACTGGACACAATGGAACACATAACTGCTGCAACTATTTTACACAAAGAATAGCATACCAATTAATTAGTCCTAGGTCAAGCTTTATACATATGGAGGAAGTTTAGAGAAACGATTCTTTCACTTTTCGAGAATTCGCGTTACACTGAAAATAGTATAACGAAAATACGCTTTCATATGATTAATTGAATAAGGTAGTAGAAGGAGGAATCAACATGCAAAAGAATAACAACTGGCATAAAGAAACGGCAATGATTCATGAAGGGTATAATAGTAAAGAGCATCAAGGTAGTCTCGCTGTACCTTTATATCAAACGGCAACCTATGTATTTGATTCGGCCGAGCAAGGTGAGCGGCGATTTGCAGGTGAAGAGAGTGGTAATATTTATTCACGTTTAGGAAACCCGACTGTTGGTGTACTGGAGGAACGGATTGCCAGAATGGAAGAAGGTTCAGCGGGACTGGCTTTTACATCGGGAATGGCAGCTGTTAGTGCAGTGCTCGTCCATGTTACAAAGGCGAATGATCATGTGCTTTGTTCTCGCGGAATTTATGGATGTACCTTTGGTTTATTAAAAATAATGCAGGAAAAATACAGTATCACACATGATCTAATTTCCATGGCGACAGAAGAAGAAATTGAAAAAGCGGTAACGCCTGAAACGGTATGTATATATGTAGAAACTCCAATTAATCCGACGATGGAGCTGGTGGATTTGCAGGCTGTCGTCAATGTTGCCAAACGTCATGGCTTGAAAGTGATCGTAGACAATACATTCTGTTCGCCTTATATCCAAACACCTCTGACATTCGGGGTAGACTTTGTGTTGCATAGTGCAACGAAATATTTGAATGGTCATGGGGATGTAATCGCAGGATTATTGGTAGGGAAAGATCAAGAAGAAATAGCGACTATTCGCAGTACTGTTCAAAAAGATTATGGCGGCGTGATTTCGCCATTTGATGCTTGGTTATTGCTGCGGGGAATCAAAACGTTGCCTGTGCGTATGGATAGACATTCTGCCAACGCCAAGATTCTTTTTGATTATCTGAAAAAACAACCGAAAGTAGAAGAAGTCTTTTATCCATTTGATGATCGACATTCACAGTATGAGATTGCGAAGAAGCAAATGAAAATGGGTGGAGGATTGATTTCCTTTACGATTAAAGGTGGTAAAAAGGAAGCACAGCAGTTGCTGAATAAACTGGAGCTTGTGAAATTGGCCGTTAGTTTAGGTGATGCGGAAACATTGATGCAACATCCCGCGACAATGACACATTCAGGAATACCAAAAGCAGAACGAGAAAAAATGGGCGTTACGGACTCCTTGCTTCGGTTATCTGTAGGACTAGAACATATGGATGATGTGATAGCTGATCTCGAACAAGCATTACACTCTATTTAATGAAGAAATGAAAAGAGGTTGCCGTGGAAGGTCTTTCCGTGGCAACCTTTTCGTTATACAAAAAAACGCCCGAAGTGAAAAAAACTTTTCGGGCGGTTCTGTTTACTGTATAAAATTGTGGAAGGGCTGCCTCTTTTGGAAGCAGCCCTTACTTTTGATAACTTACCAGTTTATTATGTTGGATCTCTCTATATCATAAGTGTGTTGGTTTCTATACATCATGTAGAATCTGAATAAACCGTATTTGCCGCGGTTGTTGTTCTACTGGTTGTTTTACTTAAGCAACGCAAACCCTACCTACTTTTGCGTCCTTGCGACCCTATAGTCGCGCCAGTGATGAATAAGTGTTCCGAAAAACATCTGCAGAACGCCATTTATTGTGTCAGATCAGTTATCAATACCAAATACTTATTATATACCATATATCATTACATGTCAACCGAATTGTAAATAGTCAAGATGGACGGAGTTTACATTTAGATGAAAGGGGAACAAATAAATTAGAGCCTGCGCTGTTAAAAGGCAGGAAAATTTGAACTGGAGGGATTAGGATGAACGTCGAAATTGTTAATGAATTTCCACATGAATTTTTGAGGGAGCAAGCGGAGCTATGTATCTCAATCTATCAACCGACCCACCGTTATCGTCCTGAAAATCAGCAAGATCCAATACGATTTAAAAATTTATTACAAAAAGTACATGAAGAACTAGAAAAAGAATATCCTGCGAATGAAGTGAAGGGCTTACTTGAGCCACTTGAAAAGCTAGTAGGCGAGAGGCCATTTTGGGCTCATGCAGGAGATGGACTAGCGTTATTTGCGACGAAAGATCGTTGTATTGCCTATAGACTCCAACGGCCCGTTCCTGAATTGGCAATCGTTTCAAAAAGCTTCCATATCAAGCCTCTCATCCGAGTATTCCAATCGGCAGATCGCTATCATTTGTTAGGAGTCAATCGACAACAGTTTAAATTGTTTGAAGGAAATCGCTACGGTGTAGAAGAAGTGGAAATACCTGAAGGATTGGCAAAAACTAAAGCGGAAGCAATCGGTGATCAAGTGACCGAATCATACTTAGGTGCAGGTGATTCAAGTGGAGCTGCCGGAACCGCAATGATGCATGGGCATGGAAGTAAAAAAGACGAAATCGATATAGATATTGAGCGTTATTTCCGCTATGTCGACCGAACGGTTGCAGAGCATTACTCCAAACCAAGTGGATTGCCTTTATATTTGGTCACGTTGACAGAGTACCATACGCCTTTTAAAGAACTGAGCCACAACCCGCACTTGCAGCAAATCGGAATCAAATCTGATTTTGAAGCACTGAGTTTAGAACAATTACGAAAAACCGCATGGGAATGCATTGAACCAAATTATTTAGAAAAAACAAAGAAACTAGTAGATAGTTTTGAGAACGCAAGGTCTAATGGTCAAGGCTCTGAAAAAATAGAGCAAGTTGTTCAAGCCGCCAGTGAAGATCGGATTAGTCGTCTTATGTTAGAAGACGGCCGTTTGTACCCAGGTAGAATTAATTTGGATACAGGAGAAATTCAGACAGAAAACCTGAAGAATACAGCTGTTGATGATGTGATGGACGACTTGGCTGAAATTGTTTTTAAAAGCGGCGGGGAAGTAGTCGTCTTGCCAGAAGAGCGAATGCCTGTCGATACCGGAATAGCGGCAATTTATAGATGGTAATGAAAAGCCGGTTGAGAAAATGTTCTCGACCGGCATTTTGTAGAGTTATTCATTTTCTAAAAGTTCTTTTGCGGCAGACAAAGCATTTTGAACACGCGGAAAGCCGACGTAAGGTATTAGTTGCATAATGCATTCGACGATTTCTGTTTTAGTCAAACCAACCGTCAATGCTCGTTTTACATGTGTCTTAATCTGTGGTTCTGTACCTTGCGTCACAAGAGAAGCAAGCGTCACCAACTGTCGCTGTTTACTATCTAATCCAGGCCTAGAATAGATTTCTCCATAACCAAACTCTACGATGTACTTTCGTAAATCAGGTGCTAGATCTTTTAATGTATCGGACGTCATCATCCGTTCTGCTTCTTCCTCGCTAACATATTCTTTGATTTTGCGTAAACCTTGTTCCAAACGATCTGTCGACATAATGTTCCCATCCTTTTTCTATTATTTTCTAATAAATTATAGAGTTAGTATAGCATAGTCCGAATGTTCTCTAAACAAATGGAGATTTTTTGCTTATAAAGGAAGTGAGCAGTTTATATTAGTTAGGTGAAAAGGTAATGGGTAAAAAGTCGCGAAGTGTGTAGAGGAAGTTTGAAAGGCAGGCTGAATAGGTATAGATGAATAGAGCGGAAAACAATTATTTGGAGGTTTTACAAATGGAAAAGTTTTTCTTAGAAAATGCAGTACAAGCAAAAAAGAAGATTGAAGAGCTAGTGACTCAAGGCTACACACATGACGATATTTATATATTCGCACACAATCAGGATCGCGAAGACAAAATCGCAGAAGCGTTAGATTCTGAACAAGTTGGAATGGGGGAGATGGGCTTCCTTAATAAAATGAAGAATATGTTTACTTCTCGTGGAGATACATTACGCAGTGAAATGCAATCAGTTGGATTGACTGAAGCTGAAGCGCAAGAAGGCGAAAGCGAGCTTGATAAAGGCAGACTTTTACTCGTAGCAAAACGATAAAAAAATAAAAAGTCGGTGAAGGACAAGTCCTTTGCCGACTTTTTTTATACTCATAAATTATCCAATGCTTCATAGTAGGCGTCAATCGGAATGAAAAGCCCCACTTTACCATGGTTGTCTTCGTTTAAAGTAGCAAAAATAATACCGATTACTTCATCTTCATTATTGATCACGGGACTACCGCTATTGCCGCGATAAACTGGTGCTCGGATCATCACGACAGGGCGGTCCCAATCAGGCAATTGAATATAATCAAGTACATACCCATTATTGGCTATGCCTGAAAAACTTAATGGGTTGCCAATGAATGTGATAGCTTCATGTTCATCAAAATGGGTTTGTTCGGCCAACACTAAATAGGGAAGATCCTCTCCCCGCACTTCTAAAATAGCGAGGTCAATGTCTGGGAAAGTACGAGTGACTGTGGCAGAGTATCGCTGTCCCTCAGGGAAAAAGACCATAACCGATTCATTCCCTTCGATCACGTGATAATTTGTAAGGATTGTACCTTTATCACTAATAGAAAATCCAGTCCCTTTACCATCCCCGGTTGAGACGACAACAACAGCTTCTTTATATGCAGCAACTTGCGGGTTTCTTGAGAGTTCAGATGAGGTCTTTAAAAATTCAATTGCTGGAATCGAAAAAATTTGAAATACAATAGCGAATGTGCTGACTGCCAATGTTGTCGCCATGATCCAAAACATCCATTTTGGAAATGGGCGGTATACGCGGCGTTCGTTCTTTTCAGTAGCTGCTTTTTCAAGCGCTTCACGTTGCGCTTCCAGCACTAGTTCTTGTAGCTCTTCATCATCCAAGTCTTCATGCAAAGGATCTTTAGAATCCACTCATTCCACCTCTTTCTACTAAGTAGTTTACCAGAAACTGAATGAAAAATACTGTACCGCACCTCTGACCTAATAATGTGAACGAGGAAGAGTGATTCTGTTTGATTTCTTGTCTTTGAAAGTCGATTAATCAGAAATTTGAGATAATAGTAGTAGAAAAGATTCTTTTTATGATATAATAGAAATGGAGATAAAGGACTATTGATTTGGAGGTGAGAGTGTGAAAAGGTCTGTTACGATCCAAGCAGAGACTGTAGAGCAGGCGTTGGAGCAAGCGCTTCAGGTATTGGGGCTCACATTGGATGAAGTGTCTGTTCGAGTAAATCGACCTGCTGGAACATCCATGTTCAGACTGAAAAAAGTTTTAGCAGAAGTCTCAGTTACAGAAGTGGAAGAAAAGAAAGAAAAAATTATGGAAAACCAATCTGTCGTACGAATTCACAACGGACAACTGGAAGCGCACTTTGAAGATCAGAAATATCCGATGATTATTCCGTCCGCTGGGACCGAATTAAGAATTAACGATGATATTGTGGCACGGCGTACAATTCTTTTACCCACAGATCAAATCGTTTGCAAAGCAAAAGCAGAAAAGCTAGATCCTCAGTTCGTCATTCAATTAAAGGATGACGATATGATCGCAAAGGCTATCGTGACACCGGGAAAAACGATTACACGTACATTGATGGATACACAGTGGGAAACGGTTCTGAATATCCAAGTAACAGAAGAAACGCAAAACTTTAACGAATTAAAAACAGAGAGCTTTGTGGATGAACTGAGAAAAATGGGGATTGAGAACGGTTTATGTATGGATGCTATAAAAGAAGCGGCAAATTCATTGGAAGTTAAAGAATTCGTCGTGGCAAAAGGGACTGCGCCAATTGAAAGTAAAGATGCTGCGCTGGTTATTCATTTAAAATTTGATAAAGAACAAGCAGAAGAGCATGAACGAGTAGATTATCGGGAGCAAGATCCCATCCCTACTGTTCAAGCTGGTCAGTTGATCGCAACATATAGTCCACCGGTGGAAGGAATCGCGGGGAAGAGTTTATTTGATGAAGAAAGGCCGGTAAAACCGCCGCAGGAAATCATAATGCAATCGGGTCGGCATGTGAAAGTTTTTCAAAATAAAGTTTATGCAAAAATTGATGGAAGACCCGTAATAGAATGGCGCGGGAAATTGGTGAAAATAGATGTTAATCGAGAATATAGACATTCTGCTGACGTTAATTTGGAGAGCGGAAATATTTATTTTGATGGGGATGTCTGGATTGGCGGCAGTATACATCCCTCAATGTTTATAGCAGCGTCTGGGTCGATTACGATCATAAAAAACAGCACGAAGGCTTCCATACGAGGAACAAAATCAGTATTTATTAAAGGAAGTATTTTTTCTTCCACTGTTACGGTTGGGATACAGGAAAAAGTGATTTCGATGTTGTTGAAAGATCTTGAAGAAGTTCTTTCCTATTTATGTAATATCGAATTGGCGCTTGTTCAAATATTTACATTACGTGGCGAGAAAGCGGAAGAAATAGCGCCATTTATTTTGAAACAAGCGATTCAACTTTTATTAGAACAGAAATATAGTGATTTCATGCAATTAAACAAACAGTTTATTCAAGTTGTCAAGAACCATTCGAGACGATTGGAGAAAGAATGGCTGGAACTTTCCGAGCGGCTGTATCTATTATTTGCCGATCCGCTGAGAGAAGAACAAACAACCATCTCTTATTTGCGACAATTAATAGACGATGCAGACGTGTTGCTTCAAATATATAATGAAGAGAGTTGGCCTGAATCGGTATTGCAAGCCTCCTTTGCGCTGAATAGCATATTATATAGCAATGGGAAAATCCATATTATGTCGAAAGGTGTCTACAACTGTTCAATTACTGCATTACATGACATTGCCATCAAAGGTGTTTGTCGTGGCGGCGAAGTAATTGGCAGAAGACATATTGACCTAGATGAAACAGGTTCTGCTGCTGGCGTGAAGACGAATATCCAAACTGATGAGGTTGGAGAAATTCGGATTGGAACAGCACATCCAGGAACTGTCATTCAAATTGGAAATCAGCGATATGAGTTTTTCGCTCTCAGGCATCATGTTACCGCAATGCTGAACTCCGAAGGATTTTTGACGATTACCTGATCCATTACACCGAGATGCATAGAGTAGGAAGAGTAAAGTTACCGAATTTCCCTCTAAAAACCGCGTCTAATTGATAAAATATCTGTTATTTCTCAAAAAACATGTTAATTCAAGACGAAAAAGCTTTAAACATGTTACGATATACTATAATATCTAGAGTAATGACTTTATGCGCGAAGTGTGGGATAGGGGGATCATAATGCGATGAAATATTTCATCATTCCATTAATTATTGTCATCGTTCTGACAGTAATCGCATTTCTGTTTAGGCGAAAGCATATACAAGAAATTGGAAGATTGGAACAAGAAAAATTACAAATTCAACATAAACCGATATTTGAAGAAATGACGAAAGTGAAACAATTGAATATGACAGGCCAAACGGAAGAGATGTTCGAGCGTTGGCGAAGCACTTGGACGGAAGTCGTTGATGATCGTATTCCAAAAGTGGATTCATTATTATTTGATGTGGAAGATCACGTGGATCGATTCCATTTCAAAAAAGCAACAGAAACAGAAAAGCATATACAAGAAATCTTGTCTCAGTGCGAAAAGGAAATGCATGCCATCCTTGAGGAACTGAATGAGTTAATCGGCAGCGAAGAGAAAAACCGCATTGAAATGGAAACGATTAAAGAGCAGCATTATGCGGCAAGAAAAGCAATCTTAGCACATCAACACTCATACGGGCCTGCCGTTGAACCACTTGAGAAGGAATGGGAGTCGTTTAATCCGAGATTTGATGAATACGATGCCTTGATCGCAAATGGGAACTATCTACAAGCCCGAGAAATCGTTATTTCATTGGCATCTAAAGGAGATAGGCTATCTCATATTATCCATGAAATTCCTTCGTTACTGACGGAGTTACAATCAAAAATACCTGCTGCATTACGTGAACTACGCATCGGGATTTTAGAAATGGAAGAACAAGCCTATTATTTGGGACATCTCAACCTAACTTCGCAGTTTGACGAAATTGAACAGCGCCTTACCGAACTTCGACAACAGCTTGTTGAGTTGCAAGTGAAAGAAGTTGGGCAAGAAGTATCGGAGCTTCACGATCGGATTGACTCCTTCTATGATGTCTTGGAGGAAGAAGTGAGTTCCCGACATTATGTTGAGGACCGATGGGAAGCGGTGTTGGATTTATTTGAAGAGCTGCAAGGAACGATTCAAGATACGATACGTGAAGTGAATTTTGTACAGCAAAGTTATCGTTTAGATGAAAAAGAAGCTCAAGTTCCGCAAAATGCTATGAAAAAGTTGAATGCGTTGGCAAAACGTATCGAGGTATTCATTGAACGCCAGGATAATCATGTATCCGCTTATTCCGGCCTACAGACAGAATTGCAGGAAATAGCAGAAGAACTAGATCTGTTGGCGGAAGAACAAGAGAGATTTACGAATCGTATAAAAAATCTTAGAATCGATGAAAATCAAGTACGTTCGCGTCTTTTGGCATTGTCGCAACAACTTCAGGCTGCGGATCGCAATTTGCATCGTGCGAATATCCCTGGTATTCCGGATGAAATGGAAATCCAGTTGGAAGAAGCAGATGAACAAATTTTTCTTGTCAAACAAAGTTTGGAAGATGTCCCGCTTAATATGGCTTTAGTGGAGTCGTATATTCAAAAAGCAACGACTGTTGTCGATGATGTATGCAAAAAAGCGGAAGATTTGATTGAAAATGCGATGTTAGTCGAACGAATTATTCAGTACGGCAATCGATATCGCGCTTCTCATCCAGAAGTGCATCAGAAATTAGTACAAGCGGAAGATTCTTTTATGCAATTCCGCTACATGAAAGCTTTGGAAGAGGCAGCTACCGCTGTTGAAGACGTCGAACCGGGCGCCATGAAGAAAATTCAAGAAATGCTTCATCATAAAGTGTAACTATATTCCGACAAAGCCACCGGTTTGCCCGGTGGCTTTGTTTCGCTCATTCTGATTAAGAAGGAAGGTTTGAAATGTGTATTTTGATCACAGTGCGACGACAAAAACGGATGAAAGGGTACTGCGCACATTTATAGAGGTTTCTACAAATTATTTTGCAAACCCAGCATCTTTGCATGCTGCAGGGAAACAAACAGAAAAGCTGCTGGAACGTGCAAGAAAACAATTATTGGATACCATTGGGACAGGACTTACAGAAGGAGTTTTTACATCGGGTGGAACGGAAGCAAATAATCTTGCTATTGTCGGATATGTTTTAGCGAATCAGCATAAAGGCAGACATTTGATCACAACAGTAGTAGAACATCCATCCGTGTTCCGTACATTTCAGTACTTAGAAGAACAGGGCTTTACTGTCGACTATTTACAAGTCGATGAAGAAGGAAGAATCTCACTGAAAGAACTCGAGTCTACTTTACGAAATGATACAATTATGGTCAGTATCATGCATGTCAATAATGAAATTGGTACAATTCAACCAATAGAGGAAAGTGCTAGGATCATCCATAGTACATCGCGTGCAGTCTTTCATTCGGACTGTGTCCAAAGTTTCGGAAAGTTATTGCCGGCTGATTTTCAGGATGGACCAGATCTCATTACAGTTTCCGCTCACAAAATTTATGGAATTAAAGGCAGTGGATTTTTAGCTTTTCGAAAAAATTTGAGGCTTCAGCCGATTTCATTTGGTGGTGGACAAGAGGCGACCTTGCGAAATGGTACAGTTTCCGTACCGCATGCAGCCGCATTCGCAAAAGCCGCACGTTTGCAAGCGGAAGAAGTGGATTTGGAAAAATTTAGACGGTGGAAAAATGAATTGCAACAATTCTTTGCAGAGTTTGATGATTGCAAAGTATTAGCGCCAAATTCGAGCGTACCCTATATACTATCGGTTGCTTTTAGAAATATTACTGGAGAAGTAGTCGTTAATTTTTTACAAGAACGAGACATCATCGTCTCAACGTCAAGTGCCTGCTCTTCGAAAAATTCGGACGTGAGCCATGTAATTGAGGCAATCCGTTTGCCGAAAGACTTCGAGAAGGGTGTAATCCGTATCAGCTTCGGAAAAGATCAGACAATAGATGAAATTCATCAGATAATGGTAGCTGTACGTCAATTGATGCAGCTGCTGAAAAGGGGAATTGGAAAATGAATTGGAATACCATTTTAATCAGATATGGTGAAATGTCTCTAAAAGGGAAGAATAAAAGTAAATTCGTCCGCAAATTAAAAGAAAATATTAAAGCTGCCTTGCAAGAACTTACGACATTGACAATGCGCGCAGAACGAGATCGCATGTTTCTTTATACGGAGCGTCCTGAGGAGTTAATCCGAGCGATTGAGATTTTGCCAACAGTGTTTGGAATCCAATCCTTCAGTCCAATTGCGATTTGCGAACCGACACTTGAAGCGATTAAGCAGACATCACTAGATGTGATCGGCAATACTGAAACAGAGGGTAAAACGTTTAAAGTTGAAGTGAAACGAACAGATAAAACTTTCCCGCTCGTCACAGGAGAATTGCAACAAGAACTCGGTGGACATGTACTTCGCGCGTTTCCTGAATTGATCGTAAAAATGAAGAAACCTGAAATTTTATTATACGTGGAAATACAACGCGGTGCAGCTTATATTTCTTCTCATATTTATAAGGGAGCGGGAGGAATGCCGGTCGGTTCAAATGGTCATTCGCTTTTATTGCTATCCGGCGGAATCGATAGTCCGGTTGCAGGCTATCTTATGATGAAAAGAGGTGTATCGTTTGACGCGATACATTTTGCGAGCCCTCCATTCACAAGTGACTTGGCAAAACAAAAGGTAGAAGATATTGTACGTCAGTTGACGAAGTTCGGAGCTACTATCCGCTTGCATGTTATTCCATTTACAGAATTGCAGCAAGCGATTGTTAAGCAAGTACCGAGTAATTTATCGATGACAACGACAAGACGGATGATGATGCAAATTGCAGATCGTGTCCGCGAAGAAATACATGCACTTGGACTGATTACAGGTGAAAGCCTTGGTCAAGTAGCCAGTCAAACATTAGAAAGTTTAACGGCTATTAATGAAGTAACGTCTACACCGGTGTTGCGTCCACTCGTTGCAATGGATAAGCTCGAGATTATTCAAATAGCAGAGACAATCGGAACGTATCCGATATCAATCCGTCCATACGAAGACTGCTGTACCATATTTGCGCCGTCCAGCGCCAAAACGAAACCGCAATTAGAAAAAGTACGTTATTACGAAAGCTTCGAGAATTTTGAAGCTATGGTGGAAGAAGCGGTTAACAAGCGTATCACGATCATTCCAAGTGAACAGAACGAAGAGGAATTCAATGATTTGCTTTAAAGAAAATATTTCCTGTCGAATCTCCTGCATGAAATTTCGAAAAGTGACCATTCTATAGTCACAAGGAGGTGACAACGACATGACAAACAACAGCAACGGCAACAACTCAAACCAGCTTTTAGTACCAGGAGTACAACAAGCACTTAACCAAATGAAAGAAGAAATTGCTTCTGAATTTGGAGTACAACTTGGACCAGATGCTTCATCGCGTGCCAACGGTTCCGTCGGCGGAGAAATTACTAAGCGATTAGTGCGTCAGGCTCAACAACAAATGAACGGTTTCCAAAAATAAGCATTGGTCCAAAGAGGACCGTTCTGCATATGCAGAACGGTCTTTTTAGTTTGTATGGAAAAGTGGAATTTATACATAGAGATCAGGCTATTGTAGTTAAATTTCATAACTTAAAATTACGATTAATATAAAAAGTTTTGAAAAGTACGCATTGTATTTGTATACTTATACTATTATGTAAAAGGAGGAATGAAAATGAACCGTGAAGAATTGTTAGCACCGTCTAAGTATAACATCGTCTCAGAATTCGAAAAGTATGCAACAGGTGATGGCAAAAAAGCGTTAATTTACGTAGACTCACAAAACCAACAGCAAGAAGTGACATATGATGAACTTATGAAAGCGGCAAACAGAACGGCCAATGTATTGACTGCAAATGGTCTGCGAAAAGGTGATGTCGTATTGGTCATGGTACCTCGCATGATCGAAGCCTATGTTACATACATTGGTGCGCTCAAGGCAGGGCTTGTCGTCATACCGAGTTCAGAAATGCTGCGTTCCTCTGATATTGAATACCGGATTGAGCATAGCGGTGCAAAAGCGATCATTGCATTTGATGCCTTCACCGACCAATTAGAGCACGTTGGCAATATAGACAAAGTGAAAGTTTGTATTATCGGTCAGGCAAGGGAAGGTGAAGTGTCTTTAACGGAACAAGAAAAAAACGCATCCTCTGATTTTACAGCTTGTGATACGGCAAGCACAGACACTGCATTTTTATCTTACACATCGGGCACAACAGGCAAACCAAAAGGTGCAGTACATACGCATGCTTGGGGTTATGCGCATTTACGTACGACAGCACCGAACTGGCTTGGTATAAAAGAAGGAGACATAGTTTGGGCGACCGCCGCGCCTGGTTGGCAAAAATGGATTTGGACGCCGTTTTTATCGGTTCTTGGAAGCGGTGCCACAGGATTTGTTTTTAATGGTAAATTTAATGTTGATAAATACCTCAATTTCTTAGACGAGTACCAAATCAATGTGTTGTGCTGTACACCGACAGAATACCGCTTCATGGCAAAAGCAGAAAATCTCAGCGACTATACACTTACCTCTGTTAGAAGTGCTGTTTCAGCGGGCGAACCGTTAAATCGTGAAGTCATTGATATTTTTGAAAAACAATTCTCGCTCTCTGTACGAGATGGTTATGGACAGACCGAAAACACTTTACTGGTTGGAACGATGATCGGAATGGAAGCGAAGCCGGGCTCCATGGGTAAACCGACACCAGGAAATCAAGTGGAGATCATTACGGATGAAGGAACAATTGCTGCAGTGGATGAAGTGGGAGATATTGCAGTTCATAAATTGACACCGGCTCTGTTCCGAGAGTATTTGAATGATCCTGAGCGAACTAAAATGCAATTCAGGGGCGATTACTACATTACAGGAGATCGTGCAAAAAAAGATGCAGATGGCTATTTCTGGTTTGAAGGACGCGGAGATGACATTATTATAAGCTCCGGCTATACGATCGGACCTTTTGAAGTGGAAGATGCGTTGATTAAACATCCAGCTGTGCGGGAATGTGCTGTGGTAGCAAGTCCTGATGCAGAGCGCGGCAATGTGGTGAAAGCATTTGTTGTGTTGCGTGATAGAGCGAACGCTCACTCAGATGATTTGGTTAAAGAGTTGCAAGAACATGTCAAGCAATTGACAGCGCCGTATAAATATCCGCGTAAAATTGAATTTTTGGAAGAATTGCCAAAGACAGCATCGGGTAAAATTATGCGCGTTGAGTTACGTAAAAAGGAACATAGTTTAGAAAGTTAATAGAAAAAAGGCTGTCCAAAGTCGTTTGCTCCGACTTTTGAACAGCCTTTAGTTTTGTAATTAAAAGAAAGTACGTTGCACTTTCTCGAAAAATGAATTATCCGAAAGTTTGGCAGTCCGAATGACCCGGTTACTCAGTTTAGCTTCGACTTTTTCAACCTGCTTGATTCCGAGCGCCTCATTGTCTGCCGCAGTCGAAGGGAACTCATTGCCTTCTTGATGAACATTCAAAGTGAGTTTCCTATTGCCGCTTAAAATAAATGAAGTCCCCAAAGTGCGGTAGCGATTGTTATTGACGGAAGCAAGTTCCGACACTTGGAAGCAAGGCAATAATGGATCAATGACAGCGCCGCGTACCGATTTATTGTAGGCTGTGCTGCCAGTCGGTGTGGAAATGATCAAACCGTCTCCTAAAAATGTCTCAAATAATAATTCGTCAATGGAAATATCCATGACGAATGTTCGTATAATGGTGGAACGAATGCTGAACTCATTTAAGCAATAGAATGGTTTATGTTGGTTGATTGTTACTTCGAGTATCGGATAGTGACGCTCTGCAAGGCTGGGTTGGTTCAATGCGTATACCAATGTCCCAATTTCATCGTATTTGAAGTCGCAATAAACTCCATGAGCGCCCTTTATGGAGATGCCAAGATAGAGACAGTCTTGGCGGAAATCTGTTTTGCGGACAGCTTGAAGAAATGTGCCATCACTTCCTATACTTATGACAACGGTCGCCTCTGTATGGTCATCAGTAAGCGAGAATCCTTCTTTCAGCAATTGTTCTTCAACAAATGTCTTTTTATGAACGGTATCTTCGTCAAGCCGGCTAAAGAGATAAATAGTGTGCTGATTAACCATCGGAAATCTCTCCTTCTCTATTTAATAGATTAAGTGTAGCATGAATGAAACATTTGGACGATTGGTAACGTACAGTAAGATGTAAACAAAGGAGGAATTTTAAGAATGACAGCAAAAAGAGTGATTGCAATTGCAGTCGCAGCGATATTGGTGTTCGTGTCGATCGGCATCAATACGATGTCCTGGTTTTTCACGAGAGATTGGAATGATCTAATCACTGAAATCACAGCTATCGACCAAGACCTGCAAGAAACAATAGTCGAAGACGGGAGTCTGAGTGAACGGATTGCCGTACTGAAAGTGGATGGTGTCATCCAAGATACGGGCGCAGCTTCTCTGTTTAGTGGGGAAGAGTACAATCACCGGCAGTTTATGGCACAATTGAATGAAGTCATGAACGACTCAACAGTAAAAGGAATCGTATTATCTGTCAATTCGCCAGGTGGCGGTGTATTGGAATCATCGGATATTTACGATGCGTTTACAGAAATTCAAGCGACAAAGGAAATTCCGATCTATGTGGCCATGGGTGGAATGGCAGCTTCAGGCGGTTACTATATCTCTGCCCCTGCTGAAAAGATTTTCGTTCACCCTGAAACATTAACTGGATCGATTGGAGTCATTATGCAGTCGATCAACTATGGCAAACTGGCAGAAAAATATGGAGTAGATTTTCCTACCATCAAGTCAGGTCCTTACAAGGACATGATGAGCAGTACGAGAGAGATGAAACCTGAAGAGCGCAAAATGCTACAGGAAATGATCGATGATTCGTATAAACGATTTGTAAACATCATCGCAGAAGGTCGCGGCATGTCAGAAAGCGATGTACGCAAAGTTGCGGATGGTCGTGTAATGAATGGCCGACAAGCGATCGAGGCTGGACTTGCAGATGATTACGGAAAATTACCGACAGTCGTTTCGGCAATGAAAGAAGACTACCATTTAGAAAAGGCTGCTGTCTTTGAATATGGGGCGCCAGACAATTTGACTTCATTGTTATCCATGAAAGCGCACGATGTATTTGGCGGAGATATGGAGTCCCAAATCATGAAGAAGTTACTGACAGATAACCAAGCACCTCGGATGATGTATTTATATGGTGAGTGAGAAGGGGGAAATCGATGATGACGAATGAACTGCTGAACACACAGCGATCCATACCCACGGAACATTCACTTTTCCAACCGAAATTTGCAGGGTTTTGGGTCAGGCTGTGGGCTTTTTTGATTGACCTGCTGCTCATCTCGTCCATTAGTGGAATCTTTGTCAAACCGATTTTCCGTCTGATGGATATGGCGATCAATAAACCGTTTGCCTTTTTATTCAGCCCATATAAAGTAGCGGCATTACTATTATTGCTTCTATATTTTATTTTAATGACAAAATTGGCTGGGCAAACAGTAGGGAAAATGATCATGGGGATTCGTGTAGTGAAATTAAATGGGCAGAAATTGGATTGGAGCACAGTTTTGTTTAGAGAAGGAATTGGACGATTCATTTCACAAATGCTGTGGATTCCTTATTTACTCGTTCTGTTTACACCCAAGAAGTCCGCGCTGCATGATATATTCGCAGATACGGCCGTGATTCATGAGCAGGTATATGAGAAAAAGAAAGTACATGAGTTGAGTCCAACCGAACAACATAAGTTGCATGAAGGCCCTACCGTTTAGTACACTATGTTAAAAGGAGTGATTGGCATGGTAAATGTTACATTTAAAAACAATCCAATACATCTAGAGGGAACAGAAGTGAAAGTAGGGGAACGTGCTCCAGACTTTACAGTTCTATCTAATGACTTGCAGCCTGTTACATTAGCAGATTCAAAAGGTAAGGTTCGTTTGATCAGTGTCGTACCTTCTGTAGATACAGGTGTTTGTTCTCTGCAGACAAAACGTTTCAATGATGAAGCTACTTCTCTTGGGGATGACGTGGAAGTGTTAACAATTTCGGTAGATTTACCTTTCGCACAAGCTAGATGGAAAGATGCTGAAGGTGTGGAGAATTTGAATCTATATTCCGATCACAAAGATCTTTCATTTGGTACGGCATATGGAACTGCCATTAAAGAACTGCGTTTGCTGACTCGTTCAATTTTCGTTATCGACCGTAATGATAACGTGTCCTATGTGGAATATGTCAGCGAAGCAACAGATCACCCGGACTATGATGCGGCAATCAAAGCCGTGAAAGAATTGAATTAAACTAAAACCCACCTATTAAGAGGTGGGTTTCTTCATGGAGGAAATAGCATGAACAATATGGAAAAAGTGTTTACTTATTATGATGAATATGCACAATCAACGGATGGTTTGTATTTGGATGCAGTGCTTGAGGCTAGTGAACATTGGCTGGACAAACCTTCAGCAGTAGAGTTGGAGGATCCTGTCCAACCAGAAGAAATCCGTAAAGGTGTTCAACTTGCTCTGTTAAAAGGAATGAAGCAATCTGCACAAGCTCATCACCAAATGACTCCCGATTCAATCGGCTATTTGATTGGCTACTTAGTCAATAAATTGATAAATCCTAAACAAGCAGTTATATTTTTGGATCCGGCTGCCGGTACAGGAAATCTGCTATTTACAGTGCTGAATCAATTTGAAGGCAAAGCATCTGCAAGTGCGGTGGAAATCGATGATGTACTTATTCAAATTGCAGCGGCTACGGCAAATTTACTGCAACTGCCGGTATCGTTTTATTTACAAGATGCTCTGCGGCCCCTGCCCATTGATTTGGTAGACGCGGTGATCAGTGATCTTCCGGTTGGTTACTATCCGGATGACGAAGTGGCGATGGATTATGAACTCATGGCTTCAGAAGGACATGCATTTTCGCATTATCTTTATATTGAGCAATCGATGCGCTATGTAAAGCCGGGTGGATATGGTTTCTTCGTCGTCCCATCAAAATTACTGACGGCGGATGGAGCAGAGCCGATCTTATCATTTGTGAAAGAACATCAGCTGTTAAGAGGAATGTTTGAACTACCTGCTTCTTTATTCAAGGATCAACGTTTTGCGAAAAGTATTTTGCTGCTGCAACAACCGCCAACTGATCGGATTGTCATGCCTGAGGTATTGCTTGCGAAGATTCCAGAGCTTGGAAACGCTTTGGCATTACAAAACTTTTTTGGTAAAGTAAGTCTTTGGATGGAGGAAGGGGAGAGTGACTGAGCACTCGCTCTTCCTCTCTTTTTCTTTTAAAGAAAAATTTTACAGAAAAATAGCTCAAATATCATTTTATTAATTGCGTTTCAAATAGTTAGGTATTATAATAACTTGAACGTCTACCAACGTAAAAGATTACTAAGGGGTTGAGTATAAATTGCCAAAAATTTTATCAGTGAATGCGGGAAGTTCATCTTTGAAATTCCAGTTGATTGAGATGGCAACGGAAGAAGAGATTACCAAAGGATTATTCGAAAGAGTAGGAATGGATAATTCAATTTTCTCCATGACAACAAATGACAAGAAGATCGAAAAAGTACTGGATATTGCGGACCACTCACAGGCTGTTAGTATGTTGCTTGAGCATTTGCTAAGCGAAGGTGTTGTATCGTCCTACGATGAGATTGATGGAATCGGACATCGGGTCGTCCACGGAGGCGAGGTATTTAGTGATTCAGTGCTGATCACTGAAGAAGTAATTGAAAAACTCGAAGAAATTTCAGGATTTGCACCGCTGCATAATCCCGCAAATATTGTCGGTATCAAAGCTTTTAAGGAAGCTCTGCCTAACTTGCCAGCGGTAGCAATTTTCGATACTGCGTTTCATCAAACGATGCCTGAAAAAGCATTTTTATATGCACTGCCGTATGAGTATTATGAAAAATATGGTATACGGAAGTACGGTTTCCATGGTACGAGCCATAAATATGTTACAGAACGGGCTGCGAAGATATTAAATCGTCCGCTTGAAGATACGCGTCTCATTTCATGTCACTTAGGTAACGGTGCAAGTATTGCCGCTGTCAAAGGCGGCAAATCAGTAGACACGTCCATGGGCTTCACTCCTTTAGCAGGGGTGATTATGGGTACTCGTTCAGGAAATATCGACCCGGCGCTTATTCCTTACATGATGGACCGCACGGGGCAGTCTGCTGAAGAGGTAGTGAATGTACTAAATAAAAAATCAGGCTTGCTTGGCCTGAGTGGTTTTTCTAGTGATTTACGTGATATTACAGAAGCTGCGGAACAAGGTAATGAACGTGCTCAATTAGCTTTGGATGTTTTCACAGATCGGATTCATCAGCATATTGGTCAATATGCTGCTGGAATGGGTGGAGTCGATGCCATCATATTCACAGCGGGAATCGGAGAAAACAGCGCCATTGTGCGTGAAAAAGTGATGCGAGGACTAGAATTCATGGGGGTCTATTTTGATCCGAGCTTGAATAATGTCAGAGGAGAAGAAGCGTATATTAGTTTCCCTCATTCGCCTGTAAAAGTATTGATCATTCCAACGAACGAAGAGATCATGTTGGCACGTGATACGGTGCGAGTTGGCGGTATTTCAGTGGAATCTTTACAAGTATCGAAATAAAAAACTCGTTCTTCCTAGAATACCTAGGGAGAACGAGCTTTTTTGTTATTCTTGAGTTTCAGGTGTACGTACTACAAGCACATCACATTTCGCGGAACGGACGATGTTCTCGGAAACGCTGCCGATCAGGAAACGCTCCACACGGTTTAACCCTGTAGCTCCACAAATAATGAGATCTGCATTTAATTTTTTAGCAATATCACGAGGGATCAATGTTTTGGGAGAACCGTATTCAACGTGGATCTGTACGTTGTTCATACCCACTGCGGCAGCCTCGGCCTGATATTCAGTCAATAGATCTTCCGCATACTTTTGAGCTCGTTCTGCGATGGAACGATCATATGCCTCGACTGCTGCATAAGAACGCGTATCAATGATGTTGATTAAGTGTAAAGTTGCTTCGTTACGGTCTGCAATAGCGATTGCTTTTTTGAAAGCCCATTTTGCCTCATCTGATCCATCTACGGCTACGATGATGTCTTTGTACTTAAGTGCCATAATTACCACTCCATCCTTAAAGTTAGATTGTATCTACATCTACTATATTCTTCATAGCTTGCGAATATCCTTCTTTTTTTGTCGAAATATTTACCCTAAGCAATGCAAACTGAAAAGTATACGGAAAGGTTTTAAAAAACAGAGGAAAAAACTTATATTTTCTGATAAGATTAAATTTATATTAATCGGCAAGATGAAATAGGCGATTAACGTAACTTTCAATTTAGGAGGATTTCGCATGCGTATAGGTGTTCCAAGAGAAGTTAAAAACAATGAAAACCGAGTGGCAATTGCCCCTGCAAGTGTACTGACTTTAAAAACTGCTGGACATGAAGTTTTAATTGAAACAGGGGCAGGACTTGGCTCCAGCTTTTTAGACGAAGAGTATAAAGAAGCTGGAGCTACGATTGTGGCAACTGCTGCTGAAGCCTGGGGTGCAGATATGGTGCTGAAAGTAAAGGAACCAGCTGCTTCAGAATTTCAATACTTCCGTGAAGGATTGATTTTATTCACCTATTTGCATCTGGCTCCAGAACTGAATCTGACGCAAGCATTGCTTGAACATAAAGTTACTGCGATTGCATATGAAACAGTCCAATTGCCAAACGGTGCATTGCCTTTATTGGCTCCGATGAGTGAAGTGGCTGGACGAATGGCAACTCAGATCGGTGCGCAATATTTAGAAAAAACAAAGGGTGGTAAAGGAATCCTGTTAGCAGGAGTTCCAGGCGTTTCACGCGGTAAGATAACAATCATCGGTGGTGGTCAGGCGGGTACGAATGCGGCTCGTGTTGCGATCGGAATTGGTGCACATGTGACGATTCTAGATTTATCCGTAGAGAGAGTCCGCCAGTTGGACGAGTTGTTCGGGAAGGATATTCAGACGCTAGTTTCTAACCCATACAATATTGCGAATGCAGTGAAAGATGCGGACTTGGTAATTGGCTGTGTGCTTATACCGGGCGCAAAAGCACCGACTTTGGTAACGGAAGAAATGGTTAAATCCATGAAGCCGGGCTCCGTATTAATTGATATCGCAATTGACCAAGGCGGTATTTTTGAAACATCCGATCGTGTAACGACTCATGATGAACCAACCTATGTAAAACATGATATCGTTCATTACGCGGTAGCGAATATGCCGGGTGCTGTTCCTCAAACATCTACCGTTGCATTAACGAATGTAACGATTCCATACGCACTTCAAATCGCGAATAAAGGTGTAAAACAGGCTTGTTTGGATAACGAAGCACTCCGCAAAGGTATTAATACAATGGCTGGAAGCATAACATACCAAGCAGTAGCAGAAGCTCAAGAGCTTGAGCATACTCGCGTGGAAGACGTTTTGCAAAGCATATAATTGAAAAAGCAGTCCGCGCTTTGTGCGGACTGCTTTAACTTTAAATAAACATTAAGTTTATTAAGGGAGAAATGAAATAAAATAATAAAGGGCTTAAAGTTAAGGTGATTGGATGATACTTACACTTTATATATTTCCCGAAATACACAATCAACTCACTATCATCAGAAAAATATGCTAGTTGATCGTAGTGGAAGGCGGCGACTCCAGCGGGATTAGCGTGACAGGTGAGACCCCACAGGAGCGAAGCGACGAGGAGGCTCACCGCACGCCCCACGGAAAGCGTCCGCCTGGAACGGAGTTCAACGATGTTATTCCACTTGCCTATTCTTTTGTCTACAATCTAAGCAGTCCGCACATTTCGCGGACTGCTTTTTTATGTTCATAAACTAGTTAAATAATCTTCAAGTCTTTAGGGAACTTCGTCAAGACCTCAACGCCGTCCTTCGTTACCAGTACATCGTCTTCAATTCGTACGCCTGTAATCGTTGGATCGTAAATACCCGGCTCGATTGTGAAAACCATCCCTTCTTCTAAAGGGAGTTCATTCGCTGCTGTCAGAGAAGGGTACTCATGTACGGATATACCGAGGCCATGACCTATTCGGTGTGGGAAAAGTTCACCATAGCCCGCTTCTTCAATCACAGAACGAGCGGCCAGATCCACTTCTTTTGCTAATGTGCCGGGACGAACCACATCAATTGCTGCTTGCTGTGCTTTTTTAACTGTTTCATAGATTTTTAGTTGTTCGTCTGTTGGCTCGCCAAGTGCGATTGTTCGGGTAATATCTGAACAATATCCTTTATAGACGACACCTAGATCAAAAAGGATGAAATCTCCATTTTTAATAGCGCGGTCTCCGGGGATACCGTGAGGAGAAGCGGTTTTTTTACCTGAAATGACAATCGTGTCAAAGGACATCTTTTCGGCACCCTTCTGTTTGACTGCTTGTTCAACAGCTTGGACAATCTCCAGTTCGGTTTTACCTTCTTTAATTTCATTGCAACCGACTTCGATTGCGTAGTCTGCCAATTCAGCAGCTTTTCTCAAGCAGTCCAGTTCAGTTTCATTTTTAATTAACCGATAATTTGCGATTTCTCCATCCAGCTTAGCGAATTGGAGGGCGGGGAACCGTTCTTGTAAAATTTCGAACCGGTCTACTGTTATATGTTCTTTTTCTATTGCCAGTAGTGTCAATTCAGAGATGCGTTCTTGGATGGCGTTATCCAAGAATTCAAATGCGTTATCGGTGTCTTTATAGCCGACAACGCCATGGGACCAGCCGATTGCTTTTACATCCGCCACTTCCATGGCTGGACATATAATAAATGGTTCTTCTTCTTTAAAAATAACCACACCTAGTAAACGTTCATGTGGCTCACTTCGAAAATTGGTTAGATAGAAGATGTTATCGGGATTCGTAATAAGAGCGGCATCTATAGCGTGTTCGATGAGGAAATCTTGGACTTTTTTAATATTAGACATTTATGTAGCCTCCTTTGTTTTTGTTAGTATAACAAAAAAAGAGGGTTTTGCGCTGTTTTGCAGAAGGTATAGAGTACAGATTCATTAAAATTAGGAGAGTGATTTTTGTGAAAATCTCATATCACGGCCATTCGATCGTGAAAATTGAAACAAGCGGAAAGACCATACTGATTGACCCATTCATTACGGGCAATAAGCTGACAGATCTGAAAGCGGCAGATGAAAAACCGGATGTGATCTTACTGACGCACGGTCATAACGACCATGTAGGAGATACGATGGACATTGCGAAAAGGGAAGATATTCTCGTCGTTGCGCCCAATGAATTGGCGGTTTATTTAGGTTTTCAAGGATTGCGGACACACGGCATGAATATAGGCGGTTCAAAAAAGTTCGATTTTGGGACAGTCAAATATACACAAGCATTCCACAGTTCTTCTTACACAACAGAAAATAATGAAATCATATACACAGGCATGCCAGCAGGTCTGTTACTGACCATTGAAGATAAAATCATTTATCACGCGGGAGACACGGCGCTGTTCAGTGATATGAAATTGTATGCCGAAGATCCGATTGATATTGCTTTCCTTCCGATTGGCGATAACTTTACAATGGGGCCGCGCGACGCAGCGAAGGCTGTTGAGATTCTGAAGCCGAAATTAACTGTGCCTGTCCATTTCAATACGTTTCCGCCAATCGAACAGAATCCTGAAGGTTTCAAATCACTTGTAACGTCACATGAAGTGAAAATTATGGCGGCTGGAGACGTGATTGAGATCTAAAAATCCAAAATAGAGCAGTGGCGGTCGAGACGCTTTGTTATCGTCTTAGACCGTTTTTTTGATTGAATTATGGTATGATTAGCTAAAAGCCTAAACCGTTCAAACTAGGTCGGAGAAAAAGGTGAATCCATGTCAACAAAACACGAACAAATCTTGCGCTACATTGAAAGTTTGGCAGTAGGGGAGAAGATTTCTGTACGCCAAGTAGCTAAAGCGCTAGAAGTAAGTGATGGTACTGCATACCGTGCGATTAAAGAAGCTGAAAATCAGAAGCTCGTCAATACAATTGAACGTGTAGGTACCATTCGTATAGAAAAAAAGAAAAAAGAAAATATTGAACGCCTGACATTTGCTGAAGTCATCAATATCGTAGATGGCGTGGTATTAGGTGGTCGCGATGGATTACATAAAACATTAACGAAATTTGTCGTTGGAGCTATGCAGCTTGAGGATATGATACGATACATCGATGCGGGTAGCCTGCTAATTGTCGGAAACCGTTTGAAAGCCCATGAAATCGCTATAAAAGCGGGAGCGGCGGTGCTTGTAACAGGCGGATTTGATGCGACGGAAGAAGTGAAGCATCTAGCAGATGAAATGAACTTACCTGTCATTTCCACGAGCTATGATACATTCACAGTGGCTACCATGCTCAATCGCGCCATTTATGATCAGTTAATCGAAAAAGAAATTTTATTAGTAGAAGACATATTGACTCCGCTCGCCCGTACGGTAACTTTGGCCCCGGAAGACTCAGTTGATCAGTTTTTCGAAGTTAATCATCAGACGGCACACTCGGCTTATCCCGTCGTGGAGTCCGATGGAAAGTTGGTTGGGATCATCACGTCTCGTGACGTCGTCAGTAAACCGGATATGGATACTGTCGGAAAAGTCATGACCCCGGATCCCATTACCGTCAATGGGAAAATGAGCGTGGCTTCGGCAGGTCACAGCATGATTTGGGAAGGCATTGATTTAATGCCAGTTGTTTCCGAAGCGGGAATACTCGAAGGGATCATCAGCCGTCAAGATGTCTTGAAGGCACTGCAAATGACCCAGCGTCAACCGCAACAAGGTGAAACAATCGATGATATTGTAAAGAATCAAATGAAGGTCATTCCAAACGCGCCTGAAAAAATAGAATTCTCTGTTGTCCCTCAAATGACCAATCAATTCGGCTCTCTATCTTATGGCGCTATGCTCACAATCTTGAACGAAGCAGGCAGCCGAGCGATTCGTCTTCAAAAACGCGGAGAGAGCGTTCCTGAAAACGTCACGATTTATTTCATTAAACAAGTTCAGCTAGGTGCTGCAGTCACAGTTGTGCCGAAAATCTTGCACACGAGTCGGAGATTCATCAAATTGGAAATAGAGCTCTTCTCGAATGACAGTATCGTGGCAAAAGCAATGGGGATGTTCCAACTTTTTGAGAAGTAACTTGGCTGGCTTCTAACCGTGATTAAAAATAAAAAACTGATGCCGTTTGGACATCAGTTTTCGTTCAATGCTCGCTCTTCTTCAACGAACTGCTTATAATGTTTCTTCGCTTTAAGATTAAAGATCGCGACATAGCCGCCAAATACTATGAATATACCTGCCACCACATAGGTTAGAATACCTTCGAAAAACAGTATTTGATTGAGCCCAAAAAAGATCAAAAGGGCACCAAGAGCAGATCCTGCCATGCTTGCATACATCTTTTTCCGGATCGGAAACATATGGCTGGTTCGAAATTGACGAGTCTTAAAAACGAAATAAAAAACGCCGGAAGCGACGATACCAAAAACGAATAAAAAATTGACCGTTCCCATTAAAAAGCCTCCATTACATGAAAATAATCTATAGGTTTAAACCTTTAGGTCATAATACATTGTAGCGGCTTTTAACAGGAATTGCGAATACAAGAACAAGAACTTGGGGGAATCCGCATGAAAAGACAAATCATTGACACAATTGAACGCTATCAAAAAATCATTATCCATCGACATGTCCGTCCAGACCCGGACGCATATGGCTCTCAAATGGGACTTAAAGAATTAATCAAAAAAAATTATCCTGATAAAGAAGTACTGGCTGCAGGAACACATGATGAACTTCTCACTTATTTGGGGAAACCCGATCAGGTTACTGAAGCAGATTACGAAGGCGCACTCGTCATTGTTACAGACACAGCCAATACAGATCGGATAGATGGCGAATTCTTCAAACAAGGATCTTTTTTATTGAAGATTGACCACCATCCGAACGAAGATCCATACGGTGATGAGCGATGGGTGAATACGGAAGCCAGCTCTTGTTCGGAGATGATCTATACTCTTTTTGAAGAAGGTCAAGCATCGTATGGCTGGGAAATTTCAACAGAAGCAGCTCGTTTTTTATTCGCTGGAATTGTGGGAGATACTGGACGTTTTATGTTCCAAAGCACTACAGAAAAAACATTTGAAATTGCGAGTTCACTTATCAAACAACCTTTTGATCGAACGAAATTATTTGCAGGAATGTATGAAGTAGAGCGTAAAATCTTGCACCTCCAAGGTTATATTTATCAAAACTTCACAATTGATGAACATGGAGCCGCGTATATTAAATTGACCCGTGAGATACTTGATCAATTTGATGTGACAGTTTCTGAAACTTCACAGCTGGTCGGTTCATTAGGGAATGTCGAAGGGATCTGTGCGTGGATTATTTTCGTTGAAGAAGACGATCAAATCCGTGTTCGCTTACGCTCAAAAGGTCCTGTGATTAACACCTTGGCGATGCAATATAACGGAGGCGGGCATCCACTTGCATCCGGAGCATCGGTCTATTCGTGGGATGAAGCAAATGAAGTCATTGTGAAGCTAGCAGAAATTTGTAGAAATTACTAAGCAGAGCTGAGGGATTGAAATGAACCTGATGTATCCGCAAATCGTTACTGGCGCAGACTTATTGCGCGGAATCGTAAAGTTAGATGAATTGGCTCCTCTTTTACAACAAAGGGGAGCTAGTTCGGCTGCAATCGTAAATAGTAAACTGTACGGTGTACGATCGTTCAGTAAGATGTTGTCAAAATACGGCATACGTCCAGTGATCGGTCTATCAGTCAAAGTGTCGATTGAGGACAAAGATCTTCTTCTATATGTGTATGCAAAAAATCAATTAGGTTTTTCGAATCTAATGAAAATGAGCAGTGCCATATCGACACGTGAAGAGGAAAACCTACCGCTTTCTTGGTTGCATGCATATCGGGAAGGTTGCTGGGTCATTTGTGCGTTAACGGATTCTTCATGGGCTGCACACAGGACCGCTGAGATTGTGCAACAGTTAGTGGAAGCACAAGCGGATCAGTCGACGTTTATTGGGATTGGTCGACCAGGCGGAGCAAAACACGCCGAAGAAGACCGCATGATCGAACTGGCAGGAGAATGTAAACTGCAAATTGCTGCATGCCATGAAACTCGTTTTCTGCATGCGGAAGATTTTCCTTCCTATGAAGTGGCAACCGCGATTCGTAAAGGCTATAAATTAAATGACCCTCAAAAACCTCCGAATCGTTTTCGCCAAGCGTATTTACCTCAGGCACATGAACTGTCTGAATGGTTCCATGACCATCCCGAATGGCTGCTACTGACTACGGAAATTCTCAGTGCATGCCAAGTGAACATATCAAATCAAGATTTTCAACTTCCTACATTTCCAATTCCTGCGGGACGAACCGCTATTTCCGTACTAACAGAAAAATGCCAGAAAGGTCTCCAGAGTCGTTTTCAGCAACTACCTGCTGAGTATGCAAAACGTTTGAACTATGAATTGGAGATCATTGAGCAGATGGGGTTCACTGATTATTTCTTGATTGTTGAAGATTATGTCCGCTATGCAAAAAACGAGAAAATACTCGTCGGTCCGGGCCGGGGTTCATCTGCCGGATCTTTAGTTGCCTTTGCTCTAGGTATCACGGAAGTAGATCCAATTCATTATGGATTGCTATTTGAACGATTTTTGAATCCTGACCGTGTGACGATGCCGGATATCGACATCGATTTCGCAGATAATCGCCGAACGGAAGTGGTCAATTATGTGGCGGGTACATACGGCAAGCAACACGCGGCACAAATCATCACGTTTGGAACATTGTCAACGAAAGCTGTCGCAAGGAATATAGCGAGAGTTCTGGATTTCACTCCAGAAGAAGTACGTTTTATGTCCAATGAATTAAACAGTGGACGTTCATTCAAAGACACGGTCCAGCAGTCCCGAAAACTGCAGGATTGGATTTCGGTTGATCCTCGCAGAGCCCTTTGGCAGCAATCTGCGGAAAGACTGGAAGACTTGCCGAGAAACGCTTCCACGCACGCAGCGGGCGTTGTACTGTCGACCGATCCGCTTGTCAATTTTGTGCCGTTGCAAATTGGTACAGAAGAAGTATTTTTAACGCAGTGGGCCATGAAGGATGTCGAAGAGGCCGGCTTGTTGAAAATGGACTTTCTGGGTCTGAGAAATTTAACATTACTCGACAGGATTCGTTCAATGGTCCAGTACAATAAAAAATTGGAGATTGATTTTGAAAGCATCCCGCTGGATGATCCGGCAACGTACACTTTGTTCAAAAAAGGGGATACGACAGGGATTTTCCAGTTTGAGTCACCTGGCATGCGGCGGGCATTGCAAACCATTCGTCCGGATAATTTCAATGATCTGTACTCGGTAAATGCCTTGTACCGACCGGGACCGATGGAATTCATTCCTCTCTATAGCCGCCGTAAAAACGGACAGGAGCCGACAACGTACGATATACCGGAATTACAGCCGATTTTAGCAGAAACATACGGAATCATCATCTATCAAGAGCAAATCATGAAAATCGCTGTTGAAATCGCCGGATTCACTTTAGCTGAAGCGGATTTATTACGACGGGCCATCAGTAAAAAGAATCAACAAGTGTTAGAAAAAGAGCGGCAGCATTTTATTGCAGGTGCAACGAAAAAAGGGTTTGATCATGCCAAGGCGAATAACGTCTATAATCTAATCGTCAAGTTCGCGGACTATGGTTTTCCGAAAAGTCATGCCGTTGCGTATACGTTAATTTCCTATCGCCTGGCTTTCTTTAAGGCAAATGAACCGACATATTTTTATGCGGCTTATCTATCTTCACTGACAGGCAGCAAAGATAAAATGATGGAACTAATTCGAGAAATTAAAGCGAAAGGAATGGAGATTCATCCGCCTTCCGTAACGAACAGCCGCTATTCGCATACTGTGGAAGGAAACGCTATTCGTTTAGGCCTTGGGGCGATTAAAGGAGTGACCTTTGCTTTCTATCAGCAATTAGCTATTGCTAGAGAGAATCAACAATGGTCGTCGATGTTTGATATGGCTATTGCTTTGGGTGCTGATCATTTCACTGAAAAGACATTGATTCCACTGATCAAAGCAGGTGCCCTAGATGGGTTCGGAGAGACACGAGCAGTTCTATTGGCCTCTATCGATGCGGCACAATCGCATGCATTGTATATAGGGGATGACGCGCTAAGCGAACAATTCAAATTCAATTCACATCCGAAATACAATCCAGGCGGAACGATGGATCGTTTAACGGTGCTGGCCTTTGAACGTGATACCTTAGGATTTTATTTATCTGAACATCCTATAGAAGAGTTAAAACGCAATGCCACCGATCTTATTCAGCCGATTTCATCTCTGCTTGATTTAAGGCCAGGCGCCAAAGTCAAATGTATGGGCATTATTTTATCGATTAAGCGGATCCGAACGAAAAAAGGAGAAGCAATGGCTTTTCTGACTCTGCAAGATGAGACGGAAGAAATTTCTTGTACAGTATTTCCGAAGCTTTATGCGCAAATTAGTGTTCACTTGAATGAAAACCAATTTGTTCAATTAGCAGGAACGATTGATTATCGAAATCATGCTGTTCAGGTAATCATTGACCAAATGACTCCCTTGTCGACTCATGAAAAAGAATGAAATAGAACAGAAAAAAAGCGTTAGCCAGACATGACACAAGACGCGTCATTGCTGGCTGTGCGCTGTACTATTACAAAGCGAGCGTTCAGTCAGTGCGAAATTTGACGGAAAAAAACTATCGAAACTTTCCCATTTATGCTTTACGGAGAGGAATCTTTTTTGTATGCTAGTAAGCAAGGTGGTCTGACCACTTTGCCGGCAGAACGAAAAAGGAGTTCTTTTATGCAAAATTCACAATCGTCATCCAAGAGATTTTTGGATATTATCGGAGAGCTGCAATCGCTGATCAAAGAGCAAGGTATCCAATATGGCGATAAATTGCCCTCTGAGCGACATCTTGCCGAGCAGTTGCAGGTTAGCAGGACAGCAGTCCGAGAAGCGTTGCGCAGTATGGAATTGCTTGGCTTGATTGAAACGAGACGCGGAGAAGGAACTTTTTTATCTGATTTTAAAAAACACCAATTGGTTGAGGTCCTCTCCACGTTTATCATGCAACAAGCTCGATCTGTCCAAGACGTTGTGGAAACTCGAATGATTCACGAACGTGCAGCCATCACCACTGTAACTGAAAATGAGGAACTGCGCGCATTGCCTGTTTGGAAGGGCATGCAAGTTAAATTAAATGAAGAAGAAGCTGTTTTCTTAAGAGAAGACGTGATACGTGAAACGATTATCGCGACGGAAAATCGACTTTCCTTAAAAATTTGGTTTTTATTGAAACAATATAGCGGAGTCTCTTTTGATGTGGCGATCATTGCCCCAGAAGAAATAGAGGTAGTGGGCGCTCTGTTAGAAGAAATGATGGCAGGCAATACACAGCAGGCCATAGCCTATTATGCACAATGGATGAACCGAGTCGAGGGAGAAAGAAGGGAAATGGAATGAGTATCCGAGAGTTATTTAAAAAGAAGTCAAAAGAAGAAAACCACACGATTCCATCAATGAAAAGCAAAAATGACGTACCAGAAGGCATCATGACTAAATGTCCTGAATGTAAGTTTGTAATATTGACAAAAGACCTGATGAAAAACGCCAAAGTTTGCCCGGAATGTCAACATCATTACAAGATGACTGCACAGGAAAGAATCGAGCATTTATTGGATGCTGAGAGCTTTGAATCAATGGATGATCACCTGAAAACAGAAAACCCTCTAGATTTTCCTTCCTATACGGAGAAAGTCCAGGCAGATTCAGAAGCGACAGGGTTAAATGAAGCAGTGTTAACAGGAGTCGGCACTATTCAAGGTAAGCAAGTTGCGGTTGCTATTATGGATGCGCATTTCAGAATGGGTTCAATGGGTTCTGTCGTAGGCGAGAAAATCACAAGAACTGTAGAAAAAGCAACGCAACTAGGAATTCCAATGTTGATCTTTTCCGCTAGCGGTGGGGCGAGGATGCAAGAAGGAGTCCTTAGTTTGATGCAAATGGCGAAAGTAAGTGTTGCTCTTAAACGTCATGCCAACAAGGGCTTGCTTTTTGTATCGATTATGACCTATCCGACAACAGGCGGAGTCTCAGCAAGCTTTGCTTCTGTTGGAGATATCAATCTGGCGGAACCAAAGGCACTTATCGGTTTTGCTGGACGTCGTGTCATTGAACAGACAGTCAGGGAGAAATTGCCGGAAGACTTCCAAACGGCAGAGTTCTTACTTAGTCACGGACAAGTTGATGCTGTCGTTCATCGATGCGATATGGTGGATGTAATGGATAGAATTATTAAGCTTCACGCAGGGAAGGAGACGGATCGTGCATGAGTAAAACATTAGCTTTTGAAGAACCCATCGTGAAACTGCGTGAAAAAATTAGTGAATTAGAAGAGTATACGACAGTAAATGATGTTGACCTTTCAACGGAAATCGTGAATTTGAAAAGCCGTTTGGCGAAATTGGAAAAAGATATTTATGAGAATATGGAGCCGTGGGATCGTGTACAAGTCGCTCGACACCCTATGAGACCGACAACTACTGACTATATCCAGTATCTTTTCGAAGACTTTATAGAGCTTCATGGCGATCGGAACTTCGGTGATGACGAAGCGATTGTAGGAGGCATTGCATCATTTGACCAAATGCCGATCACAGTCATTGGCCATCAGCGAGGGAAGGATACGAAAGAGAATGTCAGAAGAAACTTCGGAATGCCTCACCCGGAAGGATATCGCAAAGCGCTTCGTTTAATGAAGCAAGCCGAAAAATTCAATCGCCCAATTATATGCTTCATTGACACAAAAGGAGCTTACCCCGGGAAAGCCGCTGAAGAGCGTGGCCAAAGTGAAGCAATTGCACGGAACTTGGTGGAAATGGCAGGATTGAAAGTGCCTGTAATTTCGATTGTCATCGGTGAAGGCGGAAGTGGCGGGGCGCTGGCATTAGGCGTGGCCAACCATATCCATATGCTTGAGAACTCTACGTACTCTGTCATTTCACCAGAAGGGGCCGCTTCGATTCTATGGAAAGATCCAAAACTTGCGAAGCAGGCAGCGGAAGCGATGAAAATAACGGCTCCAGATCTTAAAGAAATGAACATCATTGATGAAATCATTCCTGAAGTTCTAGGCGGCGCCCACCGAGATGCAAATCAGCAAGCGATCGAGATTCGCGATACATTGCGCAGATCATTAAAAACGCTGTTTGAGTTGTCATCGGAAGCGTTAATCGATGCACGCTATGAGAAATTCCGTAATATCGGCGTGTTTTCTGAATGAAAGGTGCGGAATAACCGCATCTTTTCATCCTTACATACTAATTTGATGTGAAAGGAGTGTGGAGAATGAGGAAAATTGCAGTGTTGACGAGCGGAGGCGACGCGCCTGGAATGAATGCGGCGATTCGTTCGGTTGTCCGGAAGGCGATATTTGAAGGCTTGGAAGTCGCAGGTGTATTCAATGGTTATCAAGGGTTGATTGATGGGAAAATTGAACAGTTCCAACTTGGGTCGGTAGGCGATATCATTCAAAGGGGCGGAACTGTTTTACGTTCAGCCAGATGTCCTGAATTCATGACAGAAGAAGGCCGCCAAAAAGCAGTGCGACAGATTAAGCTTCACGGTATAGAAGGTATCGTGATCATCGGTGGTGACGGTTCTTTCCGCGGAGCTAATGAACTCGTCAAGCTGAATATACCGTGTGCTTGTGTACCGGCTACGATTGACAATGATATCAATGGCACAGAGTTTACGATTGGTTTTGATACTGCGCTCAACACGGTAATTGAAGCGATTGATAAAATCCGAGACACTGCCACCTCACATGAACGTTCATTTATCATAGAGGTCATGGGGCGGGATGCAGGTGACCTGGCGTTATGGGCCGGCCTTGGCGGCGGAGCGGAGTCCATTCTACTTCCTGAAAAGGAGTTTGACGTGACTTCAGTCGTCAACCGTATAAAGAAAAGTGCTGATCGTGGAAAAAAACACAGTATTATCGTTTTGGCTGAAGGGATGATGCCCGCAAATGAATTGGCGGAGATTCTAAAAAAAGAAGCTAATGTCGATACGCGTGTTTCTGTTTTGGGGCATATTCAGCGGGGGGGTTCACCATCTGCACGAGACCGCGTCATTGCCAGCCAATATGGCGCACGTGCGGTTGAAGCTCTGATGGAAGGAAAAAGAAGTGCTGCCATTGGTATGAGAAATCATAAAGTGGTAGACTATAATTTAGAGGAAGTCTTTACGAAGCGAGAAAAGTTAGATCTGTCATTATTGGATTTAGCTGAAACTTTATCCATTTAATTGTTATCACTAGAGTCTACATGACACAGAGGAGCGATAGTTAGTGAGGAAGACAAAAATTGTGTGTACAATCGGTCCAGCAAGTGAATCGTATGAATCACTGAATAAGCTGATTGACGCAGGGATGAACGTGGCACGTCTGAACTTCTCCCATGGCACCCAAGAAGAACATAAAGTACGTATCGAAAGAATTCGTAAGGCGGCTAAAGAAAGAGGAAAAGTCGTCGGGATTTTACTGGATACGAAGGGTCCTGAAATCAGAACACATAAAATGAAGGACGACCAAATCGAGCTAGTCAGAGGACAAGCAATCGATATTTCGATGGAGGAAGTGCTTGGGACTGAAGAAGTTTTTTCAGTCACGTATAAAGAGCTGATCAATGATGTAGATCGCGGTTCATTCGTACTTTTGGATGATGGACTGATTGAGCTGGAAGTTACCGGCAAAGATAATGACAAAGGGTTGATTCATACTAAAGTGATCAACGCAGGTCCATTGAAAAACAATAAAGGTGTTAACGTACCAAATGTTTCTGTACAGCTTCCGGGGATTACGGATAAAGACAAAGAAGATATTCTGTTTGGTATTGAGCAAGGAGTCGATTTCATTGCAGCTTCCTTTGTTCGACGCGCAGCAGATGTGATAGAGATTCGCGAATTGCTTGAAAACAATAATGGCGGACAGATCCATATTGTGCCGAAGATCGAAAATCAAGAAGGCGTCGACAATTTGGATGCAATACTTCAATTATCAGATGGATTAATGGTAGCTCGCGGAGACTTAGGCGTCGAAATACCGGCTGAAGAAGTTCCTTTGGTTCAGAAGATGATGATTAAGAAATGTAACCAGTATGGAAAGCCGGTTATTACGGCCACTCAAATGCTTGATTCCATGCAGAGAAATCCGCGCCCGACGAGAGCGGAAGCAAGCGACGTAGCGAATGCCATCTTGGATGGCTCTGATGCAGTCATGCTATCAGGCGAAACGGCAGCAGGGATGTATCCAGTAGAGTCTGTTAAAATAATGGATAAGATTGCAGTTTCTACAGAAGACTCCATGGACTTCCACTCGGTTGTTTCCTCCAGAACAAGAGGAAAAGAAGGAAACCTTACAGAAGCGATTGGACAAGCGGCTGCCTATACAGCTCTAAATCTTAATGTAAAAGTAATTTTGGCACCGACAGAAAGTGGTCAAACTGCTGAGATGATTGCGAAATACCGCCCAGGTGTTCCGATTATCGCAGTGACACGTTCTGAATCTGTTTCTAATAAACTGACACTCGTGTGGGGGGTATATCCTATCGTCGGCAAAAAAGCGTTGGATATTGATGGGATCCTCCAAGAATCTGTTGAAGAAAGTGTCAAGCATCAATACGTCACACATGGGGATGTCGTCATCATCACTGCAGGTGTTCCAGTTGGAGAAGCAGGTACTACTAACCTAATGAAATTGCATGTGATCGGTGATTTAATCGCACGCGGACAAGGTATCGGTAAAAATGTGGCGTTTGGAAAAGCGAAAGTCATCAATTCGGCAAGGGAAGCACTGACTCAAATAGCTGAAGGCGACATCATCGTGACGAAATCAACCGATCGTGATATGTATGCAGCGCTTGAGAGATGTGCAGGTATTATCACAGAAACTAGCGGGCTGACGAGTCATGCAGCAGTAGTTGGTTTAAGTCTAGGTGTTCCTGTTATCGTCGGTGTTGAAAATGTAACATCAATAATTAAAAATGGAAGCGACATTACAATGGATGCAGCGAGCGGTGTTATCTACAACGGTCACGCGAAAGTATTGTAATTCATTCAGACCGCTGTTCTCATTATGAGAAGGCGGTCTTTTAGGAGGTTAATATATGAAATGGTTAGTAGGTCTGTTCATCATTGTTCCAACTGCAGAGTTGGCTTTATTGATAGTTACCGGTAAAACACTAGGAGTGCTTCCGACAATCTTAATCATACTTGTGACGGGGTTCGGAGGTGCCTATCTAGCGAAAAAACAAGGTTTTCGGGCTTGGCGAGATCTTCAATATCGCTTGGCGAATAGGGAAACACCTGGAAAAGCCTTGGTAGATAGTGTTTGTATATTTTTCGGCGGACTATTGTTGTTGATGCCTGGATTTTTGACAGACATCCTAGGATTTATATTGCTATTTAGTTGGCCGCGTAAAATTTTATATCCATTTATTGTGAAGTGGATTTACAATAAGATGAAAAACGGGCAAATTCGCGTTATGTGAAGGTAGGATGTTCTTTTACTTTCAAAGCTAAAAATAAAAAGAATGGTAAAAATATAATGCCGTAAATGCCAAATAAATAGACTGCACATGCAGTAATGAGAAACGAATGAACGGTTCTTAATTTGAAAGTATGAGCCCATAAAAAAGATTCAGTCATCTGCCTTGTGATGAGCAAAACGATATATAGAATGAGCAAACCGATTGCTAATTGTACGTGATCTATGTAAAACGCAAATGCAATCATTGGTAAAAAGACTAATCCAATTCCTAAAAAAGGAATACTGTCGACCATGGAAATTAAAAATGCTTTTGTCAAAAAAGAGTCGAAACCGAGCAACCAAAAACCGATACTCATGAGTGAAAAGGTAATGAAAAAAAGCCGTATTTGAACAGAAAAGAAATGCCCCATCAGGCTGCTGGCTTTTGAAAAAATACGTGTCGCAGCGGGGCGGAATTTTTTGGGGAAATAAACTAAAAACCAAAAGCGATTCTTCGCACTTTCTCGTAATGCAAAGAAATAAGCAATAACGAACATGAAGATGCTAAACAATTGTTGGAATAACTTTTGGAAAAAACTTAAAATTCCTTCCATTGCTTCATGACTGGACTGTATAAAGCTCTCTGATACTGCGTGAAAATCCAGCCCTTTGCTGTCAATCATCTCCAAGACTAAGACCAACTGATCTTCAACTGTCCAAAGAACTGAAATAAAGCCGTTCACCGAAAAGAAAACAAATGCGTACATTAAAAGCGCAAGGATGAACATAATGATTAAGGTAGCTAAAAAAGCTGGTAATTTAGTTAAAGATATTAAAGAGTTCACAAGCGGGGCAGTGAAAAAAGCTAAAATTATTGCGAAGCCAATAGGCGGGATGATCACTACAAACAGGACAATGAATAAAGCGGGTAACCATTGCCGTGAGTACGTTTGTAGGCGTTTAGAGTCGATCGATATCATAATTTCTGCCCGCTCCTTTCGAATAATTATAAACAAAAAACATCTTTACCATTCACAAAACTGTAAAAGTTGCTTATAATGGACATTGTAAGCGTTTTAGATAAAAATATAATTAGCAGATGGCCGTCATTCTGCACTCCGCATCCGGGGGATGGCCAGACTGGGAAGAAGGAGAGAATATCATGACAGCAACAAAAGGATTGGAAGGTATCATTGCGGCACAAACTCAAATCAGCTCCATTATCGATGACACACTTACGTATGTAGGGTATGGCATTGACGATCTAGCAGAGAACGCTAGTTTTGAAGAAGTAGTTTACCTCCTTTGGCATAAGCGCCTGCCAAGTGCAGACGAGCTTGCTGAGTTAAAACAGCAACTAGAAGAGCATGCGGAAATACCACAAGGAGTAATCGACCACTTTAAAACTTATCCAATCGACAAAGTGCATCCGATGGCAGCACTACGCACAGCAATCTCACTTCTTGGATTATACGATGATAAAGCTGAAGATATGTCACCTGAAGAAAATTACAAAAAGGCGATTAAACTTCAAGCAAAAGTTGCAACTGTTGTTACTGCTTTCGCGCGTATCCGTAAAGGACAAGAGCCAGTAGCGCCTAAAAAGGGCCTTAGCTATGCGGCAAACTTCCTTTACATGCTTTCTGGGGAAGAGCCTGCTGATATCGCGGAAGAAGCATTCAACAAAGCACTTGTACTACATGCAGACCATGAATTGAACGCATCTACTTTCACAGCGCGTGTATGTGTCGCAACTCTTTCTGATATGTATTCTGGTGTAACTGCTGCAATTGGCGCTCTTAAAGGGCCGCTACACGGCGGAGCTAACGAAGCGGTTATGAATATGCTAATGGAAATCGGCGATGAGGAAAAAGTCGAGCCATATATTCGTGAAAAGCTAGCAAACAAGGAAAAAATCATGGGCTTCGGTCACCGTGTCTACCGCAAAGGTGATCCACGTGCGAAGCATTTACGTGAAATGTCTAAGAAATTAACTGCTCTTCGCGGTGAAGAAAAATGGTATAACATGTCTGAGAAAATCGAATCAATTGTAACAGGCGAAAAGAATTTGCCTCCAAATGTTGATTTCTACTCCGCTTCGGTATATCATTCATTAGACATCGATCATGATATTTTCACACCTATTTTTGCGGTTTCTCGTTTTTCAGGATGGATTGCACATATCCTGGAGCAATACGAAAACAATCGCTTGATCCGCCCACGTGCAGAATACGTAGGACCAGGCATGCAGAAATATGTTCCAATCAATGAACGATAAAAACTAGTAAATTTCGTGGGGCGGTATCTCGTATACCGGCCCACTGATTTTGAACTCAGGAGGATATCAATAATGGCTAATGATGGAAAGATTACAGTAACTAACGGTGTTTTAAACGTCCCAGATCACGCAACGATTCCTTTCATTATAGGCGACGGTACGGGTCCAGATATTTGGAACGCAGCATCACGCGTAATTGAAGCGGCTGTTGAGAAGGCTTATGACGGTAAAAAGAAGATTAATTGGTTAGAAGTTCTTGCAGGGGAAAAAGCATTTAATCAAACTGGTGATTGGCTTCCGAAAGAAACTCTCGACACAATTGACGAATATCTTATCGCGATTAAAGGACCGCTTACAACACCAATCGGTGGAGGATTCCGTTCATTGAACGTAGCTTTGCGTCAAGAACTTGATCTTTACACTTGCTTGCGTCCAGTTCGTTATTTCGAAGGAGTACCTTCACCCGTGAAACGTCCTGAGGATTGTGACATGGTTATTTTCCGTGAGAACACAGAAGATATCTACGCGGGGATCGAGTACCAAAAAGGTTCTGACGATGCGAAAAAATTAGTTAACTTCCTTCAAACTGAGCTAGGTGTTGATAAGATCCGTTTCCCTGAAACTTCCGGTCTTGGAATCAAACCGATTTCTGAAGAAGGAACGAAACGTCTTGTCCGTGCTGCGTTGAACTATACGATCAATGAAGGCCGTAAATCATTGACACTTGTTCACAAAGGTAACATCATGAAGTTCACAGAAGGCGCATTCGCAAGCTGGGGATATGAAGTGGCTGAAGAAGAATTCGGCGACAAAGTATTCACGTGGAAAGAATATGACCGTATCAAAGAAGCTGACGGCACTGAAGCAGCGAACAAAGCACAAACTGACGCAGAAGCTGCTGGTAAAATCATCGTAAAAGATGCGATTGCAGATATCTTCTTGCAACAAATCTTGACTCGTCCTAAAGAATTCGACGTAGTTGCTACAATGAACTTGAACGGTGACTACATCTCAGATGCACTAGCTGCACAAGTTGGCGGAATTGGTATCGCTCCAGGAGCGAACATCAACTATGTAACTGGACATGCAATCTTCGAAGCAACTCACGGTACTGCACCTAAATACGCTGGATTGGATAAAGTTAACCCTTCATCCGTACTTCTTTCAGGCGTTATGATGCTAGAACACCTTGGTTGGAATGAAGCAGCTAATTTAATCACAGCTTCTATCGAAAGCACAATTGCGTCTAAAGTCGTGACGTATGATTTCGCACGTCTAATGGACAACGCAACTGAAGTCAGCACATCTGGTTTCGCTGATGAATTAATCAAAAATCTATAAGAAATAATTAAGAGGGGGAATTCATTCTCCCTCTTTATCTACATTCAGCAACAGACTTTCACCTCTATAGGTGGCGGGATGAAAGCTTTATATTTACTGTTTAGCGGTGTTCAAACGCCTGCTGAATAAAGACGGAGCCTCCGGCGGATGTCACAGGTTTTGAAAGGAGTTAATCGAGCTTGCTCGATTCAAAATCTAGACGCAATTACACCGAGGCGTAATTGATAGTAAATTGTTCTGAAAAGGGGAGTTTTACATGTCATTGAAGCGTAAAAAAGTATCGGTTATCGGATCTGGTTTTACCGGAGCAACAACTGCATTTCTTTTGGCTCAAAAAGAACTTTGTGATGTCGTAATTGTGGATATTCCTCAGATGGAAAATCCAACAAAGGGCAAAGCATTGGACATGTTGGAGGCTGGTCCGGTTCAAGGTTTCGACGCAAATATCATAGGGACTTCTAATTATGAAGATACAAAGGATTCAGATGTCGTTGTCATCACTGCAGGTATTGCACGTAAACCAGGAATGAGCCGTGACGACTTAGTTCAGACCAACCAAAAAGTAATGAAATCAGTAACAGCTGAGATCGTGAAATATTCACCAAATACGACGATTCTAGTGTTAACCAATCCAGTTGATGCGATGACGTATACCGTTTATAGGGAATCTGGCTTTCCGAAAGAACGCGTAATCGGTCAGTCTGGAGTTTTAGATACTGCTCGTTTCCGTACATTTGTCGCACAAGAATTAAATCTTTCCGTAAAAGATGTGACTGGTTTTGTATTGGGCGGTCACGGGGATGATATGGTTCCGTTAGTGCGTTATTCAACAGCAGGTGGTGTACCGTTGGAAAACTTGATTTCTGCAGGCCGTCTGGAAGAAATCGTAGATCGGACGCGCAAAGGTGGAGCTGAGATCGTCAATCTTTTAGGTAATGGTTCTGCATACTATGCACCTGCCGCTTCATTAGTGGAGATGACAGAAGCAATCCTTAAAGATCAAAAACGTGTCTTGCCATCTATTGCATTCCTTGAAGGAGAGTATGGCATGGACGGTATATACTTAGGTGTGCCGACTGTGTTAGGTGCAGGCGGTATCGAAAAAATTATAGAACTGGAATTAACGGACGATGAAAAAGCGGGTCTTGAGAAATCAGCTGACTCTGTGCGTGCGGTAATGAATGTTCTGGCATAATGAATGTCTGAAGAAACGAGCAGCGAATGAAGCTGCTCGTTTTTTTATGTAACTCGATTTTTCGCAAAGAGATTGCTATACTTTAACTAATTGAATAGATCTTCGTTCGCTTTACTGGATAATCCGGAAGTATACTAGGGGGGATTTCTTTGTTGAAAGGTAAACGTATAACGATTGGGAAAGAAATGGCCGAGTTGGAAGTTGGAGAGAGGCTAAGCCTTACTGAGAAAATTGAGGATAAAGACTTGATGCTCTATTTAGGGCTGACAAATGATGCGAATCCGCTGTATATTCAGCATGACTATGCAGCTGAGACCATTTATGGACAGCCGATTGTGCCGCCGATTATGTTGACGGGTATCGTGACAGCTGCAGTTTCAAAGCACTTGCCTGGCCCAGGCGCGCACATTATCCGTCAACAACTACATTTTCCAAAGCCGGTATATCACTATGCGATTGTCGAGTTTTTCTTGGAAATTACTAAGTTGGAGCTCGCAACAAATCAAGTAACGATTTCAGTAGATGCGATCGATGACGAGGGAGAGTGTGTCATGAGCGGGGAAGTAGTCGTCAAGACGCCTGAAAAAACAAACACCGAACAATTGTCGAAAAAAGGAGTTATTAATGGAAACTAAACAACAGAAGGTATTGATCGTAGAAGATGAACAATCGATTCAAAAACTATTAGAATTTACTCTTAAGCAAGCGAATTATCACACAATCTTGGCCAGTGACGGTGAACAAGCTCTATCACTCGTTTTAGATGAAGAGCCCGATTTGATTATTTTAGATTTGATGCTTCCTAAAATTGAGGGCATAGAAGTGTGCAGAATGCTGAGAAAGCAAGATATTGAAACTCCGATCATAATGCTGACCGCAAAAGGCGAAGAGATGGACAAAATCATCGGTCTTGAGATGGGGGCAGATGATTATATGACAAAACCTTTCAGTCCACGCGAAGTGGCAGCTCGGGTAAAGGCGGTTCTTCGGCGTACCGGCGAAAAAAAGGTCCAAAAAATAAAAGAAGAAATTCTAGAAGCAGGACAATTAGTCGTCTATCCTGAGCGTTTTGAAGTCTATCTCGATAAAAAACAATTAGATTTCACACCTAAGGAATTTGAGCTGCTCGTCTATTTCATGCGTCATACCAACCGTGTACTCACACGTGATCAGCTTCTTCAAGCTGTCTGGAATTATGATTTTGCGGGCGATACGAGAATCGTGGACGTCCATGTCAGCCATCTGCGCGATAAAATCGAAGAAAATACAAGAAAGCCTCGTTACATCAAAACGATGAGAGGGGTAGGCTATAAATTCGGAGAGCAAATTTAAATGAAGAACTATTATTCGAGCCTGCTCGCTGCGTCTGCGATAATTTTATCCATCTTATTAATTGTACTTGGAATTATCCTAGGTCAATTTTTTCACTTATTCGCAGAAGATGTCGACCCAATCATTCAACAAACGTATTGGGTCTTTCTTTTACTTACACTTGTATTAGTATTCATCGTCATGATGTTTGTGATGGCAAAATTACTCCAGCAATACGTTCAACCCATCGACCATTTTACGGATATCGCTCATCAGCTGGCTTCAGGTAACTACTTAGCGAGAGCTCAAGTGGAAGATGGTCATATGAATCAGCAGTTGACGATCACAATCAATCAGATAGCCAGGAATCTGCAAGAGAATTCGATTCTGCGTGCGATGGAACAGGAACGACTTAAGACATTGATCAGCAGTATCGGCAGCAGTCTTCTTGTATTTGGTCGGCAAGGCGCTGTCAATCTTGTAAACCGTGTGTTTGAAGAAACATTTCATCGAACTGGCGAAGATCTAATGGGGAAGACTTATAAAGATATCGGATTACCAGAAGATATTGAGAAGGAAATTGAAGCGATTTTTTTAACGGAAGAAGTTCGCTCATTCCAATCAAAAATTCGTTTGGAAGGCGATATAGTTCATTTGGAAGTGTACGGTGCTCCAGTTATTGGGGAAAATGGGAATTGGCTAGGGATCGTTGTCATCATGCATGACATTACGGAGTTGATTCACCTTGAACAAATACGTAAAGATTTTGTTGCAAATGTCTCTCATGAATTGAAAACCCCTGTCACATCAATTAAAGGATTTTCTGAGATGCTATTGGATGGGGAACTTGAAGACTCTGCGCTTAAAAAAGAATTTCTTGAAATCATCTACAAAGAAAGTAATCGGCTCCAACTGCTAATTGAGGATTTACTTCGTTTGTCGAGTATGGAACGCGGAAGTTTTGAAATTACGAGTAAACCTGTAAATATGATTGAAGTTATTAAGCAATCTATCCAAATTGTTCAAACCAAGTTGCAGAAAAAAGATATGGAAGTTGTATTAAATATGCCGCAACAATTAATAATCCCTGCGGATCACGACCGTCTTGTACAAGTGATGGTCAATTTGCTGAATAACGCTATTGCCTATTCACGAGAGGAAACTACGATTACTGTATCGGTTCAGGAAGTATCTGACTTTGTCAATATTGATGTCAGTGACGAAGGAATGGGCATCACATCTTCTGAGCTGCCACGCTTGTTTGAGCGCTTCTACCGTATCGATCGTGCGAGAAGCAGGGAATCGGGCGGTACGGGACTTGGTTTGGCAATTGTCAAACACATAGTAGAAGCACATAACGGATCTGTTACGGTTGATAGTGAAATAGGGATCGGCACCACCTTTAAAGTACAGCTTCCAGTAAGTGAATCTAAACAATGATATACAATTCTCTATTTCATTGAAACTAAATTGCCGGTTGTTCCGTAAAGTAAACATACAGAGAAAAGGGAGGAACAATTATGGGCACAAAACGAATCCTCGTGACACTGGGCTTAGTCATCACCGGATTATTGCTTTTATTAATCGTATTTACGACATGGTATACCGTTGACGAATCCGAACAAGCCGTCGTGATTTCATTTGGTCAAGCGGGTGAACCAGTCGTGGAGTCTGGCTTGCACTTCAAACTACCGTGGCCGATTCAGCGGGCTGAAATTTTATCTAAAGAAACGTATAGTATCCACTTTGGCTACAAACAAGACAAAAGTGGTGAGATTGTCGATAAGGAAACGAAAATGATTACAGGTGATGAATACATAGTACTCACCGATCTAACCGTTCAATGGCGAATTGTCGATCCCAAAAAATATATTTTCAATGCTGAAGAGCCAATTGAAATTTTGCGGGATGCAGCTTCTGCTTCCATTCGCTCCGTCATCGGCAGTTCGACTATCGATGCAGCATTAACGGATGGAAAGGCAGAAATAGAGGCTAAAACACGCGATTTATTAACGAACCTGGTGGAAAGTTATGACATTGGAATTGCCGTTCAAGGCGTAAAACTGCAAGATGTAGAACTGCCAAATGCTGAAGTACGTGCTGCATTTACGGCCGTGACTGATGCAAGGGAAACGAAGAATACGAAAATTAACGAAGCAAAGAAATATGAAAACCAGAAAACAAAAGAAGCGATCGGTGAACGTGACGCGATCAAATCCGAAGCACAAGGTAAGAAGACCGCACGTATTGAACAAGCACGAGGGGATGTAGCGGTATTCAGTGATCTATATACCGAGTATGCGAAAAGCAAAGCAATTACGCGAGAGCGTCTGATCCTCGAAACGCTTGAACAAGTCTTACCTAAAGCAAATCTTTATATCATGAACGATAGCGGAGAAACAATGAAGTATTTGCCTATTCAACAGTTGCCGCAAGCCCCGCCTGTAGAGACTAAAGAGTCGGAGCAGCAAGCTGAGAAAGGAGAGAAAGCATCATGAGTAACGAGCAAAATCCTTTCAAAAAAATAGAAGAAGCGATGAAGAAAATGAGTGAAAATGAGAAAAATAAAACCGATCAGAAAAGACCGGCAACTGATCCTAAAGTAAAAGTTATCAAACCGAAAAAAACAGTCAATATCAAACGTTATACGAAATTAATCGTAATGCTGACCGCCGCATTTGCTGTGCTGGTCATCCTGCTTTCCAATTTGTTCATCGTCAAAGAGAATGAATACCGGGTCGTTCGTCAGTTCGGTGAAATTACCAGGATCGTCAAAGACCCGGGTATTAATATGAAAATACCATTTATTCAAAGTGTCTCGACTTTGCCTAAAAACCAAATGACGTATAACGTGCAGGAAGCAGAAATCACTACTAAGGATAAAAAGCGGATCATCATCGACAACTATGCAGTCTGGCACATCACAGATCCTGCAAAGATGATTTCAAACGCCCGGAACATCGTTAACGCGGAAGCACGGATGGAGGAATTCATTTATTCAGTAGTCCGAAATGAAATGGGGCGCCTGGATTACGTGGATGTCGTCAATGACGAAAACTCAGGACGCGGAAGTTTAAACGACCGCGTTACAGAGAAGGTCAATGACTTCCTAGCTGAAGGAAACTTTGGAATCGAAGTCGTCGATGTCCGAATGAAACGCATCGACTTACCTGAAGAGAACGAGCAATCCATATACACACGCATGATTTCAGAACGTCAATCGACCGCACAATCCTATTTGTCGGAAGGGGACGCGGAAAAACGTAAAATCGAAGCAGAAACGGATCGAGAAGTACAGGAAATGTTGGCGAAAGCAAAAAAAGAAGCAGCCATTGTGACAGCACAAGGGGAAGCAGAAGCTGCAAAAATCTATAACCAAGCTTTCTCGAAAGATCCTGAATTCTACAAGCTTTATCGAACGCTTCAATCTTATTCGAAAGTCGTGAATGACGAAACGGTAATCATCCTTCCATCCGATTCACCATATGCGAAGCTATTAACTGGATATTTACAATAATAATAAGTGCGTCATTTTCATTTACAGTTGCCGAATGGTAAACTAAATGAAAATGACGTGTTTTTAATTCAAAAGCGGAAAGCGCCGTCTAGCCTCGACAGGCACTGGAAGCTTTAAAATAAAGGCGCTTTTTGCCTTTATCTTTAAGACTGAAGTGTCCCGAGAGGCTGGCGCTTGCAGCTGGATGATTAATTGTGAAGATACTTAAAGGAGTGGGATAGATTTTGACGAAAAAGAAAATAGTCTTACTGGACGGCAACAGCTTGGCGTATCGAGCTTTTTTTGCTTTACCCTTACTGACGAATGATAAAGGGATCCACACGAATGCTGTATATGGCTTCACGATGATGCTCGAAACGATTCTGGACAATGAAAAGCCGACACATGTCTTGGTGGCCTGGGATGCGGGTAAAACAACGTTCCGGCACAGCACTTTTACAGAATATAAAGGAGGCCGACAAAAGACGCCGCCCGAGCTTTCCGAACAATTTCCCTATATCCGTAAATTGATTGAGGCATTTGGCATCGAGCAATATGAACTCGATCTTTATGAGGCGGATGACATCATTGGTACATTGAGCAGGGAGTGTAGTGAAGCGAAAGCAGAAGTGGTCATCATTTCTGGAGACAAGGACTTGACCCAACTGGCAAACGAACAGACAACGGTGTGTATTACGAGAAAAGGGATTACGGATCTTGAAAAATACACTCCTCAGCATATTGAAGAAAAATACGGCATTGAGCCATTGCAGATCATCGATATGAAAGGCTTGATGGGCGATGCGTCCGACAATATTCCAGGTGTTCCGGGAATTGGGGAGAAAACTGCGCTAAAGCTTTTGAAAGAGTATGGTTCAGTAGAGAATGTTTACCAATCAATCGATCAAATTACCGCCAAAAAAATGAAAGAAAACTTAGTGACGAATAAAGAGCAGGCGTTCATGAGTAAAGAATTGGCAACGATCGAAGTGCATGCGCCAATCGAAGTATCTTTAGCAGATCTAGATTTTGCAGGTCGAAATGAAGAGGAAGTCATCCAGCTTTACAAAGAGCTGCAATTTAATTCGCTTCTCGAAAAATTGGATGCGCCAGTTGAAGTGCAGCACCTTGAAGAAATAGAAATTCAAACTGTCGATGAAGTGACTGCCGATATGTTGACGGATACAATGTCTATCCATGTGGAAATCGATGGAGACAATTATTTATCAGCGTCTATTTTAGGGATTGGCCTGTCGAATGAAACCAATACCTATTTCGTTCCGACTAATGTAGCGGCATCTTCGGCTGTGCTTAAAGAATGGCTGGAAGACCATGCGACATTGAAATATGCTTCTGATTCCAAGTCAGCCTATGCGGCGATAGCGAGGCTTGGCATGGAGCTGAACGGCACGGACTTTGATCTCATGCTGGCAGCATATATCGTTAATCCTTCTTTTTCGACAGGAGAAGTAGCAGAGATTGCGCGTTCATTCGGATACCACGGAGTTAAAAGCGATGAAGCGGTTTTTGGCAAAGGTGCAAAAAGATCACTTCCTGCTGCAGAACAACTTGCAGAGCATGTCGCAAGAAAAGCGCATGCTGTGTGGGAGCTGTACCCAGTCGTATCCAAGCAGTTGGAAGAAAATGAGCAACAAGAATTATTTCATGAGCTTGAACTGCCATTAGCGAAAATTCTAGGTAAGATGGAAGTGACTGGAGTTAAGACCGATTTGGACGTACTCCAAACAATTGGTCAACAATTGTCCGAACGCCTAGCATTGATTGAGAAGGACATCTATGAAATGGCGGGAGAGAAATTCAATATTAATTCGCCAAAGCAACTCGGTGTAATTCTTTTTGAGAAAATTGGCCTGACACCGATTAAGAAGACGAAAACAGGCTACTCGACAGCAGCCGATGTTTTGGAGAAGCTAGAGAATGAGCATGAAATCATTCAGCATATCCTACTGTATCGTCAGCTTGGTAAGTTGAATTCGACTTATATTGATGGACTTTCAAAAGAGATTCACGAAGATGGAAAAATTCATACGCGCTTCCAGCAAGCCCTGACGCAGACAGGTCGCTTAAGCTCAATCAATCCGAACTTGCAAAATATCCCGATTCGTTTGGAAGAAGGCCGCAAAATACGGGCAGCATTTATTCCTTCCGAACCTGAATGGATTATGTTTGCTGCAGACTATTCACAAATTGAGTTGCGTGTATTAGCTCATATCTCGCAGGATGAGAAATTGATCGAGGCCTTCAAGCAAGGCGCGGATATTCATACGAAAACTGCGATGGATGTATTCGGCGTAAGTGAAGAGGATGTCGACAGCAATATGCGCCGTGCAGCCAAAGCTGTCAACTTCGGAATTGTCTACGGCATAAGCGATTATGGATTGTCGCAAAGCTTGAATATTACGCGTAAAGAGGCAGGGGAATTTATCGATACGTATTTGGCTAGTTTCCCGGGTGTAAAACAATATATGGATGACAGTATTGCCGATGCCAAGCAAAAGGGATATGTGACGACTTTGCTTAATAGACGCCGATACTTGCCGGATATTACGAGCTCTAACTTTAATTTGCGCAGCTTTGCAGAACGGACTGCAATGAATACACCGATTCAAGGGACTGCGGCGGATATCATTAAAAAAGCGATGATTGATATGGACGCACGACTTGAAAAAGAACAATTGCAAACACGTATGCTGCTGCAAGTACATGATGAATTGATTTTTGAAGCCCCTGTGGAAGAATTAGAAAGATTAAAAGAAATCGTACCGGAAGTCATGGAACAAACACTTCAGCTTGATGTTCCATTAAAAGTCGATTGGAATCATGGCAAGTCCTGGTACGAAACGAAGTGAGAGGATATACATGCCGGAACTACCCGAAGTAGAAGGAGTGGTGCGAGATCTCGCGCCGCTTGTTGAAGGACGGACGATCAAAGGGCTTTCCGTGTCCGATACGGTCGTAACTTCAAAATTAGCTGGTAAAGAAACGATTATTAAAGGAAAAACTGTAGAGGACTTTCTTCAAGATATGGAACTTATGCACATTCAGAAGATCGTCCGGCGCAGTAAATATATTTATTTTCATCTGAAGAAGCAAGAGCAGTCGTATCTACTCGTCAGCCATTTAGGGATGACGGGTGCTTGGTTTGTCGTCGACTCTTTAAATGGAATTGCAGAAGAGAAGTTTCGTAAACATGCTCATATCTTTTTGGAGATGGAAGATGGCGGTTTACTTATTTATTCGGATATCCGCAGATTCGGAGAGATGCGTCTTTTACAATCAGAAGAAGATTTTCCGCCTCTCCTAGATATGGCACCAGAGCCATTTTCAGAGGAAGCGCTAGATCATTTTCTCGAAATGGCGGAATCCACAAAATATAAAAGTAAAGCGATCAAAGAAGTGATCATGGATGGCAAAGTGATCTCAGGCTGTGGCAATATTTATGCAACAGAAGCATTGTTTCATATGAATATTCATCCAGCGCGAGCCGCGGAAAGAATTAGCAGAAAACGCAAAATTCTGCTGTTCAATGAAATTGTCCGCGTGCTGCAAGAGAGCATAGATGCAGGGGGCAGCACGATTTCGGATTATCGTTCTGTCAACGGCAATGCGGGAACAATGCAAAATCGTTTGCATATGTACGGAAAGAAAGTGTGCAGTACGTGCGAAACGCCTACGAAAAGCAAGCAGATTGCCGGAAGGACTTCCGTCTATTGTCCTGCTTGTCAAAAATGAGGAGTGATAGAAGTGATCATTGGATTGACAGGTAGTATCGCCAGCGGCAAAAGCACAGTGGCCAACATGCTGCGTGAAAAAGGTTACCCTATTGTCGACGCAGACGTCATCGCCCGCCAAGTAGTTGAACCAGGAAGTCCTCTTTTGAATGAAATTCAACATGCATTTGGCAGTGATGTTATTCAAAAAGACGGATCACTCAATCGCGAAGAACTAGGTGCACTAATTTTTCATGATGAAAATAAACGCGTCCAATTAAACGAACTCATGCACCCGGCAATTAGAGGGGAAATGGTAAGCCAGAAGGAACAATATCTGCAGCAAGGCTATCAAACTGTCATTATGGACATCCCATTGCTTTTTGAAAGCAAATTGCATTCCTATGTAGAAAAGATTCTAGTCGTCTCTGTCACTAAAGAACTGCAAAAACAGCGTCTAATCGCACGTAATGAATTGTCAGAACAAGAGGCAGATGCACGAATTGCCTCCCAGCTCGACATGGATATCAAAGAATCAAGTGCCGACGCAGTCATCCATAATAATGGCACGATAGAAGAAACTGAAAAACAGTTAGAAAAGATACTAGCTGACTGGCAAGCGACGCCTTTATAAGGAATACCCGACGGTACCGCATAATATCCGTAGTTCGTTCGTGTTTGTAAGTAGTATTTCTTTCGTATATTTAGAAAATTTTTTTTAAAAAATAAACATCTAATAGTGTTGGCTAAATCGTAATATATGTTATACTAATTAACGATAAAAGATAATAAGTATAACATACATGCAGGAGGATCCCTTTCATGACTACTACAATTGCGATTAACGGACTCGGCCGTATTGGACGGATGGTATTCCGTCAAATCATCAAGGAAGAAGATGTTAATTTAGTTGCCGTAAACGCGACATATCCAGCAGAAACGATTGCTCACCTATTAAAATATGATTCCACTCACGGTGTGTTTGACGGTGACATTCAAACTGAAGAAAATGCCATCATTGTAGACGGCAAACGTGTACAACTCATTTCTGAACGCGACCCATCAAAGCTGCCGTGGAAAGAACTCGGTGTTGACATCGTGATCGAATCAACAGGTGTATTTAATTCACGTGAAAAAGCAGCACTTCACTTAGGATCCGGAGCAAAGAAAGTAATCTTGACGGCTCCTGGTAAAAATGAAGATGTCACAGTAGTACTTGGTGTTAATGATGATAAACTGGACGTTGAAAAACACAGCGTTATTTCGAATGCCAGCTGTACGACCAACTGTTTGGCGCCAGTAGCAAAAGTATTGAACGATGAGTTTGGTATTGTGAATGGCTTAATGACAACGGTACATGCTTACACGAATGACCAGAAAAACTTGGATAATCCACATAAAGATTTACGTCGTGCTCGTTCTTGCGGCGAGTCAATTATCCCAACTTCAACTGGAGCAGCGAAAGCATTATCTTTAGTCCTCCCTGAACTTGAAGGGAAAATTCATGGCTTGGCATTACGTATTCCAACACCAAACGTATCACTTGTAGACTTAGTTGTAGACGTAGAAAAAGATGTGACTGTTGAGAAAGTGAATAATGCATTTCTAAAAGCAGCAAATGGGCCATTGAAAGGTATCATGCGTTTCACGACGGAACCGCTTGTTTCTATCGACTTCAACACGACAACAGAATCTGCAACGATTGACGGTCTTTCCACGATGGTAATGGGAGATCGTAAGATAAAAGTACTTGCTTGGTATGACAATGAGTGGGGCTATTCAGCACGCGTAGTCCAATTAACTAAAAAAGTAGCAGCTGCTTTGAAAAATAAAGTAATTTCATAATGGCAGAGCGAACACTTCACCATAATCGGTGAAGTGTTTTTCATTACCCTTCTGTTGTTGTACCGGCAGTTTCTGTTATAATGAAAGGTACCAATTAAAAATGCGGAGGAACCGACTATGTTATGTCCAGCTTGCCATTACAATGGAACACGCGTTATCGATTCGCGTCCGGCAGAAGAAAATCGCTCAATTCGTAGAAGACGTGAATGCGAAAAATGTAGTTATCGTTTCACGACTTTTGAAAAAGTAGAACATACCCCGCTCATTGTCGTCAAAAAAGACGCAACGCGCGAGGAGTTCAGCAGTGAAAAATTGCTTAGAGGTTTAATTCGTGCCTGTGAAAAGCGAGCCGTCCCTATAGAAAAATTGAAAGGTATTGTTATCTCGATTGAAAAAGAGCTGCGAAGTGCAGGGATCGTAGAAATAGACTCCGATCAAGTAGGTGAAATGGTGATGGAACGGTTGATTGACGTAGACGAAGTTGCATACGTCCGCTTCGCTTCTGTTTATCGGCAATACAAAGATATCACCGTGTTCATAGATGAATTACAGCATTTACAAAGCAGGAAAGACCAACAAGAGTAAATCGTTTTAACCAGAGGAGGAGGAGATTGTCATAATGCTTTATACAGAACTACAGCCTGTCGATTCCTTCCAAGTAAAACTAGCGCATCCTTTTTCCGTTTATGACCGGCAGATGATCACTTTGTTTTATCAGCCACTCATCGGTTCAGAGGCTGTCAGTTTGTTTTTGACACTTTGGACGGATGCTGAAAATATGGAGGCCCAAGAGCATACTCATTACTATTTAATGAATATCTTATCATTCCCACTTCAAAGAATTTTTGAAGCGAGAATTTCATTAGAGGCGATTGGATTGCTTCGGACTTATAAAAAAACAGATGAGATGGAGAACCGCTCTTTTCTATACGAGTTACTGCCGCCGCTAGACGCGCCTTCTTTCTTTCACGATCCGTTATTATCCACTTTTTTATTCAGTAAAATAGGTGAACAGCCATATCGCCAACTACGCAGCCGGTTTCTTCAAGAATCAATCAATGAAGAAATGTATCAAGACATTTCCCGTACTTTTTTAGACGTATTTCAGCCTGCAAGAGGGGATCAGGCTATGGAGTTAACATATGGCTTGGAGTTTCAAGGGAAAACAGTTGCCCCTGGAATCCCTTTTTATATGTCAGATTTCAACTTCGAGTTATTTTATAGCGGACTGTCTGAACAAATGATTCCGAAGTCTTCACTTCGCAGTATTTCCCAGGAAATGATAGCAAAACTTTCTTTTTTATATACATTGACGCCTTTGGATATGCAAAAAGTTGTGATGATTGCAATGGACGAAAACCATCAAGTTACAGAGGAGCGGGCGCGAAAAGCCGCCGCTGAATTTTATAAGATGAACCGCTCGAAAGTGCCGCCTCGTTTAAAGAAAGCATTCGCTTTACCGGTAAATGATGAGCCAATGCCAGAAGACTTGAGTCGGGAAGAAGAGTTGGTTTATTATTTAGAAAATATTTCTACAATTGATATGCTAAGGCAGATTACTGACAAAGAACCATTATCAGTCGATATTAATTTAGCAGAAGAACTTATTCTGACTCACGAGTTTCCAATTGGTGTTGTAAATGCGTTGTTCCAATACATCATGTTGCGTAACGATATGAAAATTACGAAAGGCTTTGCAGAACGCATTGCCTCTCATTGGGCAAGTAAAAAAGTAGAGGATGTCAAGACAGCGCTTGAGCTTGCACGAAAAGAACATGATAAATATATGAAGTGGCTAAAAGAAGGAAAACAGCCGAATACAGGTACACGAAAACCAATTCGAGAAGAGAAAGTGCCTGAATGGTTTGCCAAACGTACCAATAAATCGAAAAAAGCAGAAACGCCTTCTGATTTTAACGTAGAGGAAGAACGACGGAAATTAATGAAGGAACTGGGGATTCAAGAAACAGAGGTGAAATAATTGGAACGAATCGGAGATGCTATGAAGCGGGTGGTCAATGCTCCTTCATTGGCTGCAAAATACGAGGAACTTCGGCAAGAAGTGCTAGAAGACATTGCTGTCCAGCAATTCATCAGTGAACATTCAGACGAAATCAATACAGAAGTAGTGAATCGCAGTTTAGGGAAACTGTATGAGTTCTCAACCGCCTCGCATGCTTGTGAACGCTGTCCAAACCTAGAAGGCTGCGTAAATGTCATGAAAGGATTCGAACCCAAACTGGTAATCGCACAGCGTCTCATCGACCTGGACTACGTCGTCTGTCCGACCAAGCAACTTGACGATGAACGTCGAAATGTATCGAAAATGGTCAATAGCATGTATATGCCAAAAGATGTGATGGAAGCTCGACTGTCAAATGTCGATTTTAAAACTGAAGACAGCCGTGTCCAAATCATGCGGGCTGCGAAGAATTTTTTGAACACCATTGACTCCACAGGTGAGATTCCTGAACGCGGTTTGTATTTGTATGGAGATTATGGAGTTGGGAAGTCCTTCATATTAGGCGCTTTGGCGAATGAACTGGCAACACGTAAAATTCAAACAGTTGTTGTATACGTCCCAGAGTTTTTACGTGAAATGAAGCAATCTATCCAAAACCAGACATTGGATGAAAAAGTGGAATTCGTCAAAAAAGCTCCGATATTAATGTTGGATGATATCGGTGCTGAAACGATGTCAAGCTGGACCAGAGATGAAGTGCTCGGTACCATCTTGCAATATCGAATGGCCGAAAAATTGCCTGTCTTCTTCACATCCAATTTCGATTACGATGTGCTCGAACATCATTTGACCACATCTCAGCGCGGTGAAAAGGAACCGATGAAAGCAGGCCGGCTCATGGAAAGAATTCGCATGGTCAGCACTCCGCTCAAACTGGGCGGTAAAAACTGGCGGGATTGATGTTATATAATGTTTTTTATTAAGGCTTAAAGCGTCCCGTCTGCAGCATAAATCTCGTGTCGCCGCTAAACTTTACTTATGCCATTTCATCGGATTTTGGTTATGAAATTAAGGAAATAAGAAAATAAACTTGCAATTCCGCTCAGACTTTTTTATACTATTACTCAGTTCAATATAAATAATTTGTCAAAATGCATCGAAGAGGACAACAGTTACTTTTTCACCTTTCAGAGAGCAGGGGCATGGCTGAAACCCTTGCAGGCAGGAAAAATAATTTACCACCTCCAAGCAGCATCAGTGAATATAGTAGCTGATGACGGTAACGGCCCGTTAGCCGATCGAAAGCTTCATCTATTCGCAAATGCGAACAGAAGGAAGAAGGGTGGAACCACGAGCTCAAGCCTCGTCCCTTTAGGGATGAGGCTTTTTTGTGTTCAAAAAAAGAAAGGGAGTATGGCAAAATGGCAGAAAACATTCATTTAACATTTCCGGATGGAGCAGTAAAGGAATTTGAAAATGGAACAACAACAGAAGATGTTGCGGGGTCTATCAGTCCTGGATTGCGAAAAAGTGCATTGGCAGGGAAAATTGGAGATCAGCTAATCGATTTGAAAACACCGATCCATGAAGATGGGGAAATCAGTATCGTGACACCAACTTCAGACGAAGCATTGGAAATCTTACGTCATAGTACTGCTCACCTTTTAGCACAAGCTGTCAAACGTAAGTTTCCTGACGCGAAGCTTGGAATCGGTCCGGTTATTGAAAACGGATTTTACTATGATATCGATTCACCGACGCCGATCACAGCAGAGGATCTACCAGAATTAGAAAAAGAAATGAAACGGATCATTGGTGAAAATCTTCCTATTGTGCGTCATGATGTTTCACGAGAAGAAGCAGAAAAACGTTTCAAAGAAATTGATGATGAATATAAATTGGAACTTCTTGAAGCAATTCCCGAGGGTGAACAAGTCTCAATCTATGAACAAGGCGAGTTTTTCGACCTTTGCCGTGGAATTCACGTACCGTCTACCGGTAAACTAAAAGAGTTCAAATTGCTCAGCATTGCGGGCGCTTATTGGAGAGGGAACTCTGACAATAAAATGCTTCAACGTATTTACGGAACAGCTTTCTTCAAAAAAGATGAACTGAAAGAGCATTTGCGTTTATTGGAAGAAGCGAAAGAGCGTGACCACCGTAAAATCGGTAAAGAACTGAACCTTTTTACGAACTCTCAAAAAGTAGGACAAGGTTTGCCGCTATGGCTGCCAAAAGGCGCTACAATTCGTCGAGTCATCGAACGGTATATTGTAGATAAAGAGGAAAGACTGGGTTACGATCACGTCTATACACCTGTTTTGGGAAGTGTAGATTTATACAAGACATCCGGACACTGGGACCACTATCAAGACAGCATCTTCCCGGTGATGGAAATGGATAATGAAAGCCTGATCCTGCGCCCGATGAACTGTCCTCATCATATGATGGTCTATAAGAATGGTATTCACTCTTACAGGAACTTACCTGTTCGAATTGCTGAACTTGGAACCATGCATCGTTATGAAATGTCTGGGGCACTTTCCGGTTTGCAAAGGGTACGCGGAATGACGTTAAACGATGCGCATATCTTTGTTCGTCCTGATCAAATTAAAGAAGAATTGAAAAATGTAATTTTATTAATTATCGAAGTGTATAAAGACTTTAATATTAAAGATTATACGTTCCGTCTGTCATATCGTGATCCCGCGGATACAAAGAAATACTTTGATGATGATGAAATGTGGGAACGCGCACAGTCCATGCTGAAAGAAGCAATGGATGAGTTAGAGCTTCCTTATACAGAAGAAGAAGGCGAAGCCGCATTCTATGGTCCGAAACTGGATGTTCAAGTGAAAACAGCTATCGGCATGGAAGAAACACTTTCTACGGCACAACTCGATTTCCTTCAGCCTGAACGCTTCGACTTAACGTACATTGGCGAAGACGGGAAACAACATCGTCCAGTCGTCATCCACCGTGGTGTCGTATCCACAATGGAACGTTTCGTTGCATTCTTAATTGAGGAGTATAAAGGAGCCTTCCCAACTTGGCTTGCACCTGTTCAAGTAGAAGTGATCCCGGTCTCGCCTGAAGTGCATTTCGACTATGCAAATCAAGTGAAAGAGCAATTGACAGCAGCTGGATTCCGCGTCGATGTAGACAGCCGTGATGAGAAGATCGGTTACAAAATCCGTGAAGCGCAAGTTCAAAAAGTACCTTATATGCTCGTCCTTGGAGATAAAGAGGTCGAGTCCGGTGAGGTCAATGTCCGGAAGTATGGTGAACAAAAATCCGAAAGCATGTCTTTCGAAGCGTTCTTGGAATTGATTCAGGAAGACGTGAAGAAAGACTAAATCTTTTTAGGGGTTTGCTTTCTCTAACTGGACAATTAGTTTTGTGCCGTCGTTCGACTTATAGTGTGTCCGGGACGAAGTGCATGTTGTGCTTTGGCACCGCTACGCCGCTGGGGGATTGCCTCCCGCTAAGAGCCAACTAGCAAAGGACGCTAGCTGTCTCTTGGCTTCGGCCGACCCCGCAGTTGCGGCTTTGCTGGTGTGATGAAGCTAATAAGTGTATTGTTTAAAACTAAGAAAGCTCCGGCACCTGGTTTAGTAGTCAGAAGCCCATGAGCGAAAATATATACCCGGGGCTTTCACTTACTCAACGAAGGCGCCTTACAAGCGGTAGGCGAAGTGATGAGACAGACAGGCGCTTTTCCTGACTGGCTCGTCGCGGGAGCCATCCGCAAGCGCCGAAGTAGTTTCAATGACGTTACTCATTTTTTGTTCCGTTGCTCGAATACCAGTGTGTCCTAGACAGAGTACATGTTGTGCTTTGGCACCGCTACGCCGCTGGGGGATTGCCTCCCGCCAAGAGCCAACTAGCAAAAAGCGCTAGCTGTCTCCTGGCTTCGGCTGACCCCGCAGTTGCGGCTTCGCTAGTGTGGTAAAACTAGTGAGAAAAGTGTTTAAAGTTGTGGAAACTTCGGCAACCGATTTATTAGTCAGAAGCCAATGTGCAAAAATATATACCTAGGGCCTTCACTCACTAAACGAAGGCGCCTTACAAGCGGTAGGCGGAGTGATGGGACAGACAGGTGCACTTCCTGACTGGCTCATCGCGGGAGCCATCCGTAAGCGCCGAAGTGTTTTCAATGACGTTACTTATTTTTTGTGCCGATACTCCAATGAAAGTGTTTAAAGCTGAGAAGGCTTTAGCACCCGGTTAAGTAGTCAGAAGCCGATGAGCGAAAATATATACCCGGGGTTTTCACTTATTCAACGAAGGCGCCTTACAAGCGGGAGCCATCCGCAAGCGCCGAAGTGATTTCAATAACGTTACTTATTTTTGCTGTTTTTTGCTTAAGAAAATAATAGTTGCCAAATATTCACGAGTGAGCTATACTATGATAGTTGAATTCTTTTGAATCTAAAATGTGCATTCGATAACAAGTTTCAAATCTAGTTGTTGACACGTTATCCAAAACATGATAAAGTAAATAAGGTTAAATGAATACAGTTTGTGGTATAAGAAGAGGCTACCCGCTTCTCACCTGATCGACGCAATAAAGTTGTTGACAGGTTGGCACATGAGTGAATTTCTATGCATGCATTGCATAGATTACTTACGCGGGTAGACAAATAACATTTGTCTACTTTTTTTATTTCGTAAAATGAATGGACCTGTGGGATCGGATTATTCGACATACCCAATACGTGTATTCACGAGACAACATTCGGAGGTGGATTACTATTAGCAAAGACATGTACGTAAATGACGGTATCCGAGCACGTGAACTACGCTTAATTGATCACAATGGTGAGCAACTCGGTATCAAAACACGTAATGAAGCTTTGGATATTGCTGCTCGAGTGAACCTGGACCTTGTTCTTGTCGCTCCACAAGCGAAGCCCCCAGTAGCTCGTGTTATGGACTATGGAAAGTTCAAGTTCGAACAGCAAAAGAAAGAGCGTGAAGTTCGTAAAAATCAAAAGATCATCAATTTGAAAGAAGTTCGGCTAAGCCCGACAATTGATGAGCATGATTTCCAAACGAAACTTCGTAACGGAATCAAGTTCCTCGAAAATGGGGACAAGGTAAAAGCTTCGATTCGTTTCCGTGGCCGTGCGATCACGCACAAAGAAATTGGCCAACGTGTGCTCGATCGCTTTGCAGAAGCTTGCAAAGAAGTCGCAACTGTTGAAGTAAAACCAAAAATGGAAGGCCGGAGCATGTTCTTAATACTTGCACCGCTTGCCGAAAAAAAGTAACACGAACAATTTAGGAGGAACAGAACATGCCAAAAATGAAAACTCACCGCGGTTCCGCGAAACGTTTCAAAAAAACTGGATCTGGTAAATTAAAACGCGGCCGTGCGTATACAAGTCACCTTTTTGCAAACAAGTCAACGAAGGCAAAACGTCACCTTCGTAAATCTGCACTAGTTTCTTCAGGCGATTACAAGCGAATTCGTGAAATGCTAACAAACATGAAGTAATACAGGTAGAACTCGCTGGATGAATTCTAACAACACACACTTACAGGATAAGCAGGAGGTAATGCACTATGCCACGCGTAAAAGGTGGAACAGTCACGCGCAAGCGTCATAAACGAGTATTGAAATTAGCAAAAGGCTACTTTGGTTCAAAACATAGACTTTATAAGGTTGCTAACCAACAGGTAATGAAATCTTATAACTATGCATACCGTGACCGTCGTCAAAAGAAACGTGACTTCCGTAAACTATGGATCACACGTATCAATGCGGCTGCACGTATGAATGGCCTTTCATACAGCACATTAATGCACGGCTTGAAAGTAGCTGGCATCGATGTTAACCGTAAAATGCTTGCAGATCTTGCTGTTACAGATGCACAAGCATTTGCACAGCTTGCAGAAACTGCAAAAAAATCGGTTGCAAAATAAGATGAACTAAAAGCCGCTTTCGTTTTCATTCTTATATGGAAACGGAGCGGTTTTTCTATGTGAAGGAGCGGGTAAGTTGGCACAAACCCTGATGATTTATATGGCAATCCTTTCTATATGGGCATTTGCAGCTATGGGATTTGATAAAAAACAAGCACAAAAGAAAAAAAAGCGTATTCCAGAAAGGAATCTTTGGTTACTCGCACTACTAGGCGGCGGTGTCGGTGCCTACTTCGGCATGCAAATATTTCGTCATAAAACGAGAAAGACTGCTTTTCGAATCGGTTTTTTGTTATTCGCAATGTTAGACGTTGTAATCCTGCTTGCCGCGTCAGGTGTTAAATTGCCGACTTCTATTACCTTTTAAAAAAGGAATAGCCCATATGCGCTATTCCTTTAAAGAATTATGATTTCATTAACTGCTCGATAGGATTCTTCCAATTGATCTCGGCGTGTGGATAATTAGTTTTGACCTCGGATTCTAAAAAATAGAAGTCCTCCTTTGTCATCCCTTGCAGTTTAGACTCGTCCTTTACCCAGATGAAAATGGATATGACATCGAATGAATCTGTTGTCGTGCCTAAATACTTCTCGCCTTCAAATAATGCACCTTTATACGTGATGAAGAAATTTTTTCGGATATTTTTCACATCATCATAAAAATAGTATTGCTCTTTTTCATGCGCTTCATCCAGTTTCCGCTTAGCATCCGTCAAATAGCGAATACCTACATAAAATAAGTAAATGACAAGAGCTATAATGAACACGCGAATCAATAAAACCATGAAATCAACTCCTGAACACTATATAATACTTTACTATACGGATGAACAGGATATAAGGTTTCATTCTACAGCAAACTTTCGGGGGGATTTTGAAATGAAATTACACCAATTATTCGAAATGCAGAAAGCATTGGATGCATACATACAAGCAAACCACCAACAAGCCGAAACATTCAATGAAAGAGGATTGGCGTTATTGGTGGAATTGTCGGAGTTAGCGAATGAAACGAGATGTTTTAAATTTTGGAGCACGAAAGGTCCTTCCGCGGATGAAGTCGTTCTTGAAGAGTACGTGGACTCTATTCACTTCCTTCTTTCGTTAGGAATTGAAAAAGGGTTTGACGACTTGGATGAATGGCCTACGAGTGATGAACTAGAACGGGATCTAACTCAATTATTTTTACAAACAGGACAGTCCATCTACAAGTTTTTGGATGACTTGACGTTTGACAATTACAAAGATGTTTGGATGCGGTATGGGGCATTGGCCAAAACATTGGGCTTTACAGAACAGCAGATCATTCAAGCTTATATTGACAAAAATGAAGAAAATTATGCACGTCAAAGAAATGGCTATTGAGCTCTACTGCTATGTATTTGATATATCGCGGTTCAGATGATACGATTCTTTCGAGCCTTATATGAATTTCATATAAAATCAATTGACAAAAAGACCTTTTTATCAATAAAATAAATGAGTAGAGCTCAAATGGGGGGTATTTCGTTGAACGAATGGAGTAAAGATGACTTTGGATTGCGTTTGAAAGCACTTAGAGAGCGACGAGGGCTTTCGATGATGGCATTTGGTGCCGCAATCGGAACATCTGCTAGTCGAATAAAAGATTGGGAGCGCGGGAAAAATGCCCCATCCGCTGCCTGGATTGCCAAAATTTCAGAACGTTTTTCGGTGTCTACAGATGAATTGATCATGGGTGAAGTAACCTTTACTCCTTATATAAAAACGACAGGAAACACCGTCGAATCGCTGTATGATCGACTTCGCGAAACAATGAATGCAGAATCCTCTGGAAAATGGCCATCCGAAAGCGATGAGATGTATGCGGAAATCGATTCAACTAATAAAGAACGATACCGCAGTGGGAAAGGCCGACGCTTAGCCGAAAAAGAATTAATGGAACTGGTTATCAGACTGCCTAAAAAAGATGTACTTGAACTATTGGAATTAGCTAAATATAAAAGACGTAACATCTAACACAATGACTCGATTGTTCATTGTGTTTTTTTGTGTCTGAAATATGGAATAGAGTGAAGTATATGAAAACATTTAATAATACGTTATGATAGAAGCGTATATAAATGTGGGAAGGATGAGTTGAATGAAAGCTTTTGTACATGAGAATGGCAAATTGCAGTTTACTAATATCGCAGAACCTATGGCAGGTAAAGGAGAAGTGGTAGTCGCATTGAAAACTGCTGGTCTGAACCGCCGCGACACGAAAATTCCAATTCGGCGGGGAGATGCCAAAGAACCTCTAGTGCTAGGTTCTGATGGGGCGGGTATCATTGAGTCAATAGGTGAAGGTGTAACAAATTGGAGTGTCGGCGATAAAGTAATCATCAACCCATCGCTTCGTTGGTTTGAAAAAAGTGATGCGCCTTCAAAGGAGTTCGATATTCTAGGTATGCCGGATCACGGTACATTTGCTGAAAAAATTTGTCTTCCAGCAGACCAGTTAGAAAAGAAACCTTCTTATTTAACTTGGGAGGAGTCTGCTGTTATCGCACTTGCCGGCTTGACAGGTTACCGCGCACTGGTGACGAAAGGACAAATACAAAAGGGACAGACCGTATTTATTCCTGGCGCGGGGAGCGGCGTCGCAACATTTTTAATTCAGTTCGCTAAGAAGCTTGGAGCGCGTGTAATTGTCTCTTCTCGAAGCGAAGAGAAAAGACGTCAGGCAACTGAAATAGGTGCAGATCTGGCGATTAATACAAATAGTGACTGGCAAGCTGAACTGCAAGATGAATGTGTGGATTTAGTAATAGAAAGTGTGGGAAGAGCGACATTTAATCGTTCCCTTGATGTCTTGAAACAAGGCGGCCGGATCGTTGTATTCGGAGCTACGACAGAGGATACAGTCGATCTTAATTTGCGGGAGTTCTTTTATGGTCAGTACACATTGCTTGGAACGACGATGGGCAGTCGTGAGGAATTACGTGAGATGTTATCATTTATTGAAACGCATCAAATTCATCCAGTTATTGATTCAGTTCTTCCGCTCGCAGAAACAAATGATGCATTTGCCAAGCTAGACGACAGTGTACAATTCGGTAAAATCGTTTTACAAATTATGCAATGAGACTATCCGAGAAATAGAAAGGCAGTGGGGGCAGTGGCGGAACAGGTGAAAACGCTGACGGATTTAGAAATTGCTTCAAAAGCAAAAATGCAGCCAATTGAAAAAATAGCGGAAAAAGCAGGAATACCTATAGATGCTCTTGAGTTATATGGGAAGTTCAAAGCGAAAATCAATGTGGATTTAATACCAAAAGAAACAAATCAAGCAAAGGTGGTCTTAGTCACAGCCACGAGTCCTACGCCGGCAGGAGAAGGGAAATCGACAGTGACGGTTGGTCTTGGTGATGCGCTTTCCCGCTTAGGTAAGAAAACGATGGTTGCTTTACGTGAACCTTCATTAGGTCCTGTAATGGGTGTCAAAGGAGGTGCCACTGGTGGCGGCTTCTCACAAGTAGTGCCGATGGAAGACATCAACCTTCATTTTACGGGAGATCTTCATGCAATCACAACTGTGAATAATGCACTGAGTGCGATGATTGATAATCATCTGCATCAAGGAAATTTGTTAAATATTGATCCGCGTCGTATAACATGGAAACGTGTTATGGATATGAATGACCGGGCTCTTCGCCATATAACTATTGGACTCGGCGGACCCGCTCAAGGAGTACCACGGGAAGAAGGGTTTGATATTACGGTTGCTTCTGAAATTATGGCTGTGTTCTGTTTGGCGACAGATTTGTCAGATCTCAAGGAGAGATTGGCACAGATCGTCATTGGCTACACGTATGAAAAAGAAGCTATAACAGTAAGGGACTTAGGGGTAGAAGGCGCACTTACTTTATTATTGAAAGATGCATTTAAACCCAATCTTGTCCAAACGATAGAAGGTACGCCAGCATTGATTCATGGAGGCCCTTTTGCAAATATTGCACACGGTTGTAATTCATTAATCGCGACAAACACTGCCCGTAATCTTGCAGACTTTGTGGTGACGGAAGCAGGGTTCGGTTCGGACTTAGGTGCGGAGAAGTTCATGGATATCAAAGCGCGGAAAGGGAATTTTCAGCCGGATGCAGTAGTCTTGGTGACGACAATCCGTGCGTTAAAAATGCAAGGCGGCGTAGCCAAGCAGGAATTGAAATCGGAAAATAGTTCTGCGGTTGAGCTAGGTTTAGTCAACTTAGAGAAGCATGTGGAAACGATTCGTGCATTCGGTGTTCAGCCAGTTGTTGCGTTGAATCATTTCATAGGAGATTCTGAAAGCGAACTTCAAAAAGTTCAACAATGGTGCAAGACAAATGCCGTAAAGATAGCTTTAACTAATGTCTGGCAAGACGGCGGGGCTGGTGGAGAGGAATTGGCGAAAGAAGTTCTCAAAGCATTAGATGAGCCAAATGAATTTGCCCCGATTTATGATGTGGAACAATCGGTCGAAGAGAAGGTGACCGCAATCGTCCAGAAAGTATATGGAGGATTAGGTGTTTTATTTACCGACCAAGCACTAAAAGATTTGGCTGAAATTCAGAAAAACGGCTGGGATTTACTGCCTGTCTGCATGGCGAAGACACAGTATTCCTTTTCGGATGATCCCAAAAAACTTGGTCGGCCTACTGAATTCATGATCACGATACGCAGTATTTTGCCGAAGCTTGGTGCTGGATTCCTCGTTTGTTTAACAGGTGACATCATGACAATGCCTGGTCTTCCAAAACAGCCAGCTGCGCTGAAAATGGATATAGATGAAGATGGCAAGGCAAAAGGCTTAATGTGAACATACTTAGAATGCAAGGAGTCTAATTAGGCTCTTTGCTCTTTTTTTTGTAAAGTAATGCATGCATTGTGACAAAAGACTGAAAAAAACCAAAATAAGGTCCCAATGGACTACTTTAATGATATAATATTTATAGAAGTTTATAACTATTGTTGAGGATGAGAGGTGATGGATTGGATAAGAATTTTCGCGGGAAATTAACAGTCATCCTCTTTTCATTCATGCTGTTTCTTTCACTCATTATCGTTGTGGCCGATTATCAGAAGCTGAAAAAGAATGTGCAAGCAAATCTGGAGACGAAAATTCAGAAGGCGGAAGATGAAATTATCACAAGTCTTTCCACTATTGATAAAGTCTATAACATACTAGACGTGGACCGTGCTGCGAATATGGAAGCGTATTCACTTAAACTGCTGGATCTGTATGAAGAAAATTCGGATTTTTCAACGTGGGATCTTGAGGCAATGGAAAAAGAAAGTGGAATGGATATTTTTATTATTAATTCTTCAAATGAAGTGATTGAGAGCAGTTACATAGAAGATATCGGTCTCAACTTTAATGAATGCTGCAAAAACTTTAGTACGTTATTGACAGAACGGCGTAAGCTTGGAGTTTTTTCTCATGATGCTCTGGATATTCAACAAAAAACAGGCGAATTCAAGAAATTTAGCTATATGCCGACTCCCGATGGAAAATTCTTAATTGAGCTGGCATATTACTTAGAGGATAAACTGGAATTCCAAGAATTTAATTTCAATGATACCACGGAGCGGTTGGAGCAGGAAAATGAGCAAATTAAATCGATCAACGTCTACACATCTTTCGGTTTACTGTTAGGTGACAGGAGAACGGATAGGGATGTAAGGGTGGCTGCATCTCGTGAAGAAGTCTTCAAAGAAGCTTTTAAGAAGTTCGAGAAAAGAGAACTAACTGTCGAGGAAAATGGGCAGACGTTAACTTATCGTTACATACCCTATAAAGCAGAGAAAGCGAAAGGACTTTCAACTAACCGTGTAGTGGAAATAGCATACTATGACGTCCCTTTCGCCAGTGTACTCGCATCATACAGAAATCAATTTATCTTTCAAATTATCGCGATTACAATCATTACCATTATTCTCTCGATTGTTCTGGCTCGAATGATTTCAAGACCAGTATATTTAGCCTTCCATGATGTGTTGACTGGATTAAAGAATCGCGCAGCGTTCGAAGATACGGCTGTAGAATGGTTACGCCAAAAAAAGGGACCTTTGCAATTTATGATTATCGATTTGGATAACTTTAAATTGGTGAATGATTCACTTGGCCACGGAGAAGGAGACAAGATTCTAATTCAAGCTGCAGAAATTATTGGAAAAGAAAGTGGGAAAGATCACTTGGCAGCTCGGATTGGCGGCGACGAATTTGTCGTACTGTTTTCTCGGCTAACAGAAGAGCAAGTGAGGGAGCGAGCGGAAAATATGTTAAAGACAATGCGTCAATCCTTTAGTTACTTGCAAAAAGAAGAAATACCCTTGTCAATCAGTATTGGGATTGCAATCGCTGATGAGAAAGATACCATGCATACCCTCTATCATAAAGCGGACCTCGCTTTATACCAATCAAAGAAAAAAGGAAAGGATCAGTATTCGCTATATAATTCCGCAGAATAATCAAAACCGGTCATCTCAAAGTGGGATGACCGGTTTGATTGGAATCAATTAAGTTCGTTTACAGCTAACCAATTTCTGATTGAATCGGCAATAGATTGTACGGTGTCTTCTTCAAATGGAGACTGCAAGTGTGCTTCTTTGATGAGCTCCAAAAAGGATTTTGAACCACCAAGTTGGCAAAGATGTACATAATCTTTCCACGCGGAATCGAAATCTTCGATGGAACGCTGCCAGAATTGAAATGCGCAGATTTGAGCAAGCGTATAATCGATATAATAAAACGGCACTTCATAAATATGACCTTGTCGCTGCCAGAAGCCTCCTTGTTCTAAATACGGATGTCCATCATAGTCACGAGTCGGTAAATAGATATTTTCTAACTCTTTCCACACGGATTTTCGTTCACCAGCGTCAGATCAGGCTGATCATAGATCCGGTGCTGAAATTCATCCACAGCTACTCCGTATGGTAAAAATAAGACACCTTCAAGTAAATGGGTATAACGATAGAGGTCGGCGTCCTTTTCAAAGAAAAGATCCATCCAAAACCAAGTGAAAAACTCCATACTCATCGAATGTATCTCTGCGCCTTCACTCGTGGGCCAAATATATTCGGGGATTCCAATATTTCGACTGGAATAAACTTGGAATGCATGGCCTGCTTCATGAGTTAAGACGTCGATATCACCGGAAGTACCATTGAAGTTGGAAAAGATAAAAGGAGAGTCATAGTTATCGATGAAGGTACAATAGCCGCCGGCCTCTTTTCCTTTCTTCGCCACAAGATCCAGCAGATTTTTTCGTTTCATATAATCAAAAAAGCGTCCTGTCTCGCGAGAAAGTTCTTGATACATCTTTTGCCCATTTTCAATAATCCACTCCGGCGACCCGCTTGGCTGCGGATTGCCTTCAGGAAAGTGTAACGGTTCATCATAGAACTTTAATTTAGGTACATGGATTCGATTTGCCTGCCCATGACGAATTTCTGCAGCTAAGGGAACAATTGCCTCTCTAATTTGCTTTCTGAAACCTTCTACCATCTTTGCATCGTAGCCTATCCGATCCATCCGGACGTAACCAAGCTCTGTGAAATTCTTGTAACCAAGCGTCGTTGCTATTTTATGACGCACTGCAACGAGCTGATCGAAAAGGTCATCGAATTGATCCGCATGTGCAGCGAAGAAATCGGCTGACGCTTGCATAGCGTCTTTTCTTATCGAACGATCAAGCGACTCTTTATAAGGTCCGAGCTGAGCGAGAGTTAACGTCTCGCCTTGAAATTCTATTTGCGCTGAAGCGACAAGCTTCGCGTACTCAGAGATCAGTTTATTTTCTTGTTGCAAGAAAGGCTGTACCTCATCGGAGTATGAGCGGATTGCGTTTTCTGCTAAAGCGAACAATTGGGGTCCCCATTTAGCCTCGAGATCTCCACGGAATGGTGTAGTGAGCAATGCTTTATAATACTCGCTCTGCAACGCTTGGAATTGAGGTCCGATTTCATCAAAAACATCTCGCTCTTGCTGATAAAAAGAGTCGTTCGTATCGATGGAAGAGCGGATATACATGATGTTTTCCTGTGTACTATAGTTCCTTGTGATCGTATTAATCTGCTCAATAATGGCGGATTGATCTTCGAATGAAGAGGCTTGTTGAAAATTTTCAAGAAGTGCATGGAATTGCTTTGAAAGTTCATTCATGTCTGGTCGGGTATACTTATAATCTTCAAAGGTAAGCATATAATTCCTCCTAATTCGTCTTAACGCAGTCTATCCATTCATTTTCGAGCAACTATTCATGAAAAGCAAACTTTTTATCAGAATTCATGGTCTTAAATTGCCCCCTACATGTAAAATGATGTAGGATAGAGGAAGCACTAAAGTGAACAGCGCTGAAATGCCCCAAGTGGTTGGCGATACTTTAAAGAGCGGGAAGAAGGAGAAGTTGTATGAACATAGTAAACGGCAAGGTAGAAGAATTGGTGGATCCGACAGGCATTATAGAAGGACAGAGGTTTGAGTTCCTTTTGACGGTCAAATTGGATGAAGAAGATGAGCTATACAATGAGAATGGCACGGGACTGCGTATTCTATATTCTGTAAAAGACGATCAACGCAAAATGTTAACATATCAATTTTATGAACTGGCTACCGAAATTCCATTTGACGTAGAATGGGACGAAGAAGAACAAGCAGCAGCAGAACAGTATTGCCTGGCTCATTTTCCTGAAATGTAAAACAAAATAGATGTAACTCTCTAAGAAATAGTAGATAATATAGTAGGAATACGTGTTGTAGATCTCAAGAGTATTATACTAAAGAATTGTTTATAGGAGTGTTTTTCATGAATCAAGAAATAGTAGATATTACGATTATCGGCGGAGGACCGACTGGATTGTTTTCATCGTTCTATGCAGGTATGCGTGAAATGTCTGTGAAAATTATCGATAGCCTGCCGCAGCTGGGCGGACAATTGATCGAGCTATATCCTGATAAATATATTTACGACGTCGGCGGCTTCCCTAAAATCTTAGCAAAGGATTTAGTGGCGAACTTAGTCACACAAGCGCATCATGCGAATCCGGAAGTTTTATTAGGTGAGGCTGCATTGTCTGTAGAGAAAAAAGACGATCATTTTGTTCTGACTACAGATAAAGGACAGCATCTGACACGTACGATTTTATTAACTGCCGGAATCGGCGCATTCCAACCGCGTAAAATCGGTTTAAAGGAAGAAGCTCTTTTTGAAAACAAAACATTGCACTACGGCATTAAGGACCTTTCCATGTTCAAGGACCAGAACATCCTTGTATGTGGGGGAGGAGACTCTGCACTTGACTGGGCGTTGATGCTGGAAAATATCGCAAGCCAAGTCACGCTCGTTCACCGAAGAGAGCGATTTACGGCGCATGAAACAAGTGTTAATCAGCTGCGCAATTCAACGGTGAATGTTTTGACATCCCATACGGTAAGTGAAATTCATGGTGATGGCGATAAAATCGAGAAGTTGACCTTAACAGAAAAAGGCGGCGACACGAAAGAATTCGAAGTGGATCATGTGGTCGTCAACTATGGTAATATTTCTTCACTTGGGCCATTGAAGGAGTGGGGCTTGGAGATGGAGCGCAACTCGATCGTAGTCAACTCTCGAATGGAAACCAATATTGAAGGTATCTATGCAGCCGGAGATGTTACAACGTATGACGGCAAAGTGAAATTGATTGCTGTCGGTATGGGTGAAGCACCAGTTGCTATCAGCCACGCGAAAGCTTTTATCGATCCGAAAGCTAAGCTGCAGCCATTACACAGTACTAGTGTATTTGGTTGATCTGAAAATAAAATTCATACCCTATAGGAAGCCTCAGCCGGGCTTTCTATAGGGTATTTTATTGTTCGTGCATAGATTCAAATGAAACTTTTTTTGAAAAATTTGCGTATGTGAAGGTGCATTTAAATAGGAGGGAGAGTTAAATGAAACAACTATACATTAAACAAAAGGTGTTCAGTATGAGCGGCAAGTTTACAGTAAAGGATCAGACCGAGAAAGATGTCTATTATGTAGAAGGCAGTTTTATGAAGGTCCCTAAGACTTATTCAATCAAAAATTCTGAAATGAATGAGGTAGCACTGATTACGAAAAAAATATTCAGTTTCATGCCGACTTTTTTTGTTGAGACTGAGAATCGAGAAATGGTAACGATCAAGAAGCAATTCACATTCTTGAAAGCAAAATATACTATTGATGCGGCAGGACTTGAAGTGCGGGGAAACTGGTGGGATATGAATTTTGAGGTTTTGCAAAATGGGGAAGTTATTGGTGCTGTAGATAAGGAATGGTTCACGTGGGGGGATAGCTATCAAATAGAAATTATGAAGGAAGAAATGGAAATCCTACTCGTTGCTCTTGTCATAGCTATTGATTGTGCTAAGGCTGATCAGGCAGCTGCTTCCAGTGGGAGTGTTTGAGTTCAAGGCATTCTTCATACTCAGATGTTGCATTTCCGGACCACCATGGAAATTGGAAAATGGGAGGAGAAAATATGTCTGTTCAGATAAAACGAGTATATGATAAGGCTGAAAAAGCGGATGGGATACGGGTTTTGGTAGATCGTCTATGGCCGCGGGGAGTCAGCAAAGAGGATGCTAAGCTGGATGACTGGTTAAAAGAAGTGGGACCGAGCAAAGAACTTCGTGAGTGGTTTGGCCATGATCCTGAAAAGTTTGATGAATTCAAAAGGAAATACAAAGAAGAGTTGAAAAATAATAAAGTCCAAACAGAAGAATTGAACAAATTGATCAACCGGAGCAAGGAGCATGATGAACAATTGACGCTTGTATTTGGGTCGAAGGATGAAAAACATAACCAGGCAATCGTTCTTAAAGAACTATTGGACCACCAATGAAATGCATGAAAAATACGTTAAAAGCAGTCTGAATACCCTGCTTGGAGAAAACTCCATACAGGGTATTCGTTAACCATATAGTATTAAAGCTTTGTTATTTCAGGATCTGCAACTTTTACAAGTTGTTTCCCAAGGTTTGTTCCTTCGAAAAGACCTAAGAACGCATTTGGGATATTTTCAAAACCCTCAACGATCGTTTCGTTATATTTCAATTTTCCTTCCGCAAGCCATTTACCTAAATCAGCAGCAGCAGTTCCAAAGTCTGCTGAATAATCCCCGACAGTGAACCCTTTCATTAATGCACTTGTTTTGATCATAGCTGATTGAAGGCGAGGGCCGACGTCCTGACCTTCTTTATTATAAGACGAAATCGCTCCGCATAAAGGGATACGCGCATGTTTATTCAACAAACGAAATACCGCGTCTGTTACTTCGCCGCCTACATTATCAAAATAAATATCTACGCCATCGGAAGCAGCATTTTCCAAGTCTTGTTGAAAACTGTCATTTTTATAATTCACTGCCTCGTCGAAACCAAGTTCACTTTTCAGATAATCAACCTTCTCATCCGAACCTGCGATCCCCACTACTTTGGCTCCTTTCATTTTGGCGATTTGACCAACGATGGAACCAACTGCTCCTGCAGCACCTGACACAACAACGGTTTCGCCTTTTTGCGGCTTTCCGATATCTAATAATCCAAAATACGCTGTAAGGCCAGGCATGCCAAGGATTCCCAAATGTGTAGTGATTGGGGCAATGGATGGATCTATTTTTCGTATATCTTTCTCCATTGCTGCAGTGTACTCCGCCCAGTTTAGATTGCCTACAACAACATCACCTGGCTGGAAAGCATCTGAATTTGACTTCGACACTTCACCTACCACACCGCCAACAATCACCTCATCGAGCTTAAAAGGCGGGATATAAGATTTTGCATCTTGCATCCGTCCTCGCATGTATGGATCTACCGATACATATAAAGTTCTGATCAGTACTTCTTTATCTTTAAGTGTAGGAATAGGACGCTCTACAAAATTAAAGTCTTCCATAGTAGGCAAACCAGTTGGACGTTTTGCTAAGTAAATTTCTTGTTGTGTTGCTTGAGTCATTAATAAGTCCTCCCATTATGTTCGGTTATAGGTATTAAACATGCTATACCCTGTTAATAAACTTACTAATAGTAAGTTTATATTCAACCTTACTATTAGTAAGTAAACATGTCAATTATAAGGCCGTTTTTTGTGAATATCGGCTGTAAGTTAGCAGTTGAAATACAGGGAGGTGTTTCATTTGATTAACTAACAGGAAAATTGGGGAGCTAGAAGAGAAATATTAAGCCGAAATACTGCTGATCGTAGTCTTGTTGTCTGCATTCATAGTGTATAATATTTTTTTTAATCTACTGATTTTTAATAAGAAAATAAGGAGCCATCCGAGTCATTTTCACCTGACTTTACGGATGGCTCTTGTTTTTTATGTTTATTAAAATAAATGGACTTTTTACATACGATGGATTAAATAATGCAAAAACTCTTCTTATTATTCCATTTACATTTATTCAAAATTTGTTATTATATTAATTGATAATGATTATCAGTATCAAGTGAAAAGGAGGGATTAACAACACAATGATAATAGCATTATTTTAGAAGGTCGAGTAATAGTATGAAAAATGAAAAAAGGACGAGATTATTTATTTGCATCCTATATGAATTCGTCCTTTCTAATAAGAAGGGGTTAGATGACAAATTCTGAACATTTGGTAGAACTATATGGAACTGCTCCGCTCACATTTTTAGATATTGTTACACAAAAAATGGCGGAGAAAGATTCAATTCGATCCTTTACTTCGAATGTCGGGGCAGGGGGACTGCTATTCCCTATAGATGGATCGGCTGTTTTTACGATTGAAAATGTAGAGTACATGTTGGAGAGAGGGAAAATCTTGCATGTAGGACCCGATTTAGCGATAGAAAGCCAAATAACAAGCGATCGTCCTTTTGAGTATGCAGTAATTCACTTCAAACTTTCATGTGACATATCAGATCAATTTCCACTTTTTTATAAACATTTCCTGCTCCAGACGAGTGAAAGTATCAAACTAGCTAAGATAGTCCAACAACTTCAGCAAAACTTTTTGATTCCAGGGGCTTTGTCCTATTTACAGTCTAAAGTGTTGTTTTTGAAGATCTTAGAAGAGCTCATCATAATAACTGAAAAAAAACGCTCAGACAGGATCGACGATATGAGTGCCATCATCGAATATATGCATCAGTTTTACGAGCAGGGGATCAGCGCATTGGATATCGCAAATCATTTCAATACAGAGAGAAGAAAGCTGTCGTCCTTATTTTTCAAACAAATAGGGGTGAGTCCCACAAGTTATTTAACAGATTTGAGAATTCAACAAGCAAAATTATTATTGCGTACCTCTGATTTGCCAATAGCTGAAGTTGCTGAGAATACGGGCTATAAAGACCATTTTTATTTCAGTAGAGTCTTTAAAAAAGAGACGGGCTTTTCACCAACTGGTTATAGAAAGCATATGGGTTGAGGATAAATTTCACAATAGTAATGATAAATATGAAGGTCTTACATCAAAAATAGAAAAAAGGAGAAATTGCCAAATGAAAACCAAAGTACAACTATTTATCTTATCACTAGTAGCATTGTTCGCGTTAGCTGCTTGTAGCACCCAAGAGAAAGTTGAGGCAGATACAGAAAAGGAAGCAAAAACAGCAACAAGTGAGGCGAATACTAGTGAATCGGAGACGCGTGCTATTACATATTTAGGAGAAACATATACGGTTCCCAGTAAAGTGGAGCGTCTTGTAATTACGGGTGCAATGGAAGCGATGGAAGACGCTACAGCTTTAGAAGTAGAACCTGTTGGAGCCATAACGATTGCTGGTGAGTTCCCGGAAATGTTTAAAACGGCAATGGGCCAAGCTGAGTCAATTGGAGAAAAACAGCAGCCCAATTTCGAAAAAATCGTCCAATTAAAGCCAGATGTTATTTTAGGGTCAACTAAATTTTCTGAAGAAGTAGTAAGTAAGTTAGAGCAAATTGCACCGACTATCTTAGTTTCACATATTTCCTCCAGTTGGGAAGACAATCTCATGTTGATGGGGGAGTTGAGTGGAAAAGAGGAAAAAGCTCAAACGCTATTAAGTGACTATAAGGAAAGTGTCAAAACAATAAAGCCTTCTTTAGCTGAGGATTTCAAAGACCAAACAGTTGTGGCCATGCGTGTTCGCGGGGGCAAAATGTTCGTCTATCCAGAAGATGTCTTTTTCAATCCTGTTTTGTATGAAGAACTAGGATTGGAGATTCCTGAGACGATTAAGAAAGCTAAAGCACAAGAGGAACTATCAGTTGAACAACTTGCAGAAATGAATCCAAATCATATTTTCATGCAAGTACAACAAACTGGAACGCAAGAGAATGAACAAGCCTTCGAACATTTGAAGAAAAATCCGATTATCCAAAATATCAAAGCGTTTAAAGAAGATCAAGTCTACGTAAACGTCGTTGATTCGCTCCTTGAAGGAGGAACTGTTTTTAGTAAGAGTGCATTTGTGAATGAATTACAGAAAAACTATTAATTCTAATGAAAATAGGAGCTATTTGTATGTCGAAGATACGAAATAAACCTACCCTATTACTGATCGTCATACCGCCAGCCTTAATCGTTACAATGATTTGTTCTGTTATGTATGGGGCGACAACTTATGACGTATCAACTGTTTGGAGAGCTATGTATCATGCGGATTTTTCAAACATGGATCATCTGATCATACGAAATTCTCGAATTCCAAGAGTGGTGGGTGCACTTCTTGTAGGGTTATTTATTGCTATCTCGGGAGCGTTAATGCAGGGGATGACAAGGAACTTTCTTGCATCTCCTAGCATTATGGGCGTTTCAGATGGGTCTATCTTCGTGATTACGTTAAGTATGATATTTATGCCGAATGCCACGCCGTTAACATTGATCCTCTATTCATTTGTCGGATCTATTCTAGGGCTTCTATTTGTATTCGGTGTCGCTAATTTGATTCCAAATGGGTTATCACCGATTTCCTTAGCGATTATCGGTACAATTCTTGGCATGTTCCTAAACGGAGTGTCGCAAGCGCTCGCTACATATTTTCAAGTCTCACAAAATATTAGTTATTGGTACAATTCTCGCCTGCATGAAATCGATCCAATTATTATTAAATGGTCAATACCGTTTGCACTCATTGGACTCATCATCGCATGGATTGTCAGTAAATCCATCACGGCTATTTCCTTAGGAGATGAAGTCGCACAAGGATTGGGAATCGACCTTCTTAAAATTAAACTTCTGACCATATTGAGTGTTGCGCTCTTAACTGGAATCTCCGTAGCGATGGTTGGGAAAATTACATTCATCGGTTTAATCATTCCGCATATCGCTCGATTTTTAGTCGGCGAAGATTATAAGCGAATTATTTTTTTCGCTGGAGTTTTAGGCGCATTTTTCTTAGCTTGGGCAGATATTGCCAGCAGATTGATCAACCCGCCTTTCGAAACCCCTGTAGGTGTGATGACTGCTTTAGTCGGTGTTCCTTTCTTCCTTTATCTAATACGAATAAAGGGAGGGAAACAACATGCGTAGACGCGCGGCATCAAGACGTTTTACCACTGTTTTCTTTCTTGGTTTAGTGTTAGTGCTACTGGTCATGTACATGAGCTTGGCAACTGGAATTATTCAATTGACTCATTTTGAGATCATCCGCACTCTGTTTGGACTAAATGAAAATCTGGATGATCAACTTGTGATTTATGAATTTCGCATCCCGCGTATTACTATTGCTGCCTTTGTAGGTTGTGCTTTAGGTATAGTCGGTGCTGTCTTGCAAGGTCTTACAAAAAATCAATTAGCGGATCCCGGTATTTTAGGGATACAAGCTGCTGTCGGTTTTTCAGTAGTTTGCTATATGTTTATTGTACAAAGTAATGTAGTCGGCATGAGCGGGCAGTCTATCTTCAGTATGTCGTTATTTGGTTGGCTGGGCGGGGTTCTCGCTGCTATATTCCTCTTTATGTTCTCTAGAAACCATGGAGAGCTCGATCCAAAAAGATTGATATTGGTAGGAATTGCCATAAATGCTGAATTTGGTGCGCTTACACTTTTCGTTTCATTAAAGATGAACCCACAAGATTTTGAAATGGCTACGGTCTGGCTGTCAGGAAGTATTTACAGCGCATCATGGGAACAGATCTATTCAATCATCCCATGGTTGCTCATCGTGGTACCTTTTCTCATATGGAATTCGCGTACATTGAATTTGCTGCAATTAGATGAAGTATCAATGGTTGGTCTTGGATTACGGGCAAATAGAGTTCGGCTCCTTTTTCTTTTGGGGGCAGTAGGTTTAATCAGTTCCAGTGTCATCGTTTCAGGGAGTATTAGCTTTGTTGGCTTGATTGCACCTCATATATCAAGACGCTTGGTAGGCATCCATTATCAATATGTCATGCCGATCAGTGGGGTGGTCGGAGTTCTGTTAGTAGTAATTGGGGATTGGATAGGGCGAACGATTTTCTCGCCTGCAGAGTTGCCTGTAGGTATTGTCATTTCCATAATCGGAGTTCCATACTTTGTATATTTATTGATGCGTTCAACGAGATCGATGTAGTGAATTGATAAGGAGGTGATGGGGATGCAAGGAAATATTCAAAAGATATTTCGGCACCCTTTAGCGGGACATTTTTATAAAATAACTGTGTCGGTTCCAAATGAAGAAGTGCCTGCAACAGGCTTTCCGGTATTGTATATTCTAGATGGCAATGCTTATGGAACTATGTGCGAAGAAATATTGAAGCTGCAGTGGCGGAGGGCTGAAAAAACCTATATTTCTCCAATGATTATCGTGAGCATTGGATATGAGCTAGACGAAGTATTTCCCGCCTTGCGTGTATACGATTTTACTCCTTCTTATCCCGCTAGTTCATTGCCTGATAAACCAGATGGTACTTCATGGCCGGCACATGGCGGAGCAAAAGAATTTTTAGATTTATTGGAAGAAGAGATTCAACCATTTGTTACCAAGCAGGTATCTGTTGATTTAAATAACCAAATTTTATTCGGCCATTCATTAGGCGGGTTGTTTGTTTTATATGTGCTATTTGAACGACCTGAACTGTTTAGAAATTATTTATGTTGCAGTCCGTCTATCTGGTGGAATGATCGAGAAATTTTAATTCATGAACGAAAAACCTGTCTTTTTCCAAATAAAAAATTGTACATTGCAGCGGAAAAGGTAGAAAAAGGGGATATGTTCGAAAATAGCCTAATGCTTTATCAGAGATTAAAAGCTCATCATCCTGATTTTGTTTCTTTTACCTCTCCAGTTGGAGAAAACCATATGTCCATAGTTCCCGCGATATTCAGCGAAGCAATGCGCTTTTTTTATAAATAACATAGAGGTGATAAAAATGATAGGGATCGACCACATTCAAGTAGGGTATGGCGAGCAATTAATCATCAGCGATCTTAGTGTCAACATACCCAGTGGAGAAATCACTACAATTATTGGACCAAATGGCTGTGGGAAATCTACCTTGCTTAAGACGATTGCCCGGATTTTAAAAGTACAGCAAGGAGCGGTTTATATCGATGGGAAATCGGTACACGAAACGTCTTCCAAAGAAATAGCGAAGAAGTTGGCGGTTTTGCCACAAACAGCTGCAGCGCCAGGAGGTTTGACAGTTCAGGAGTTAATTACATATGGGAGATTTCCGCACCAAAACTATTTTGCAAAGACTACGTCAGAAGATAAAAAGATGGTGGAATGGGCATTAAAAAGCACTAATTTAGAGCAGCTTGCTGATCGTCCGATTGAAGCATTGTCTGGCGGTCAAAGGCAAAGAGTGTGGATTGCGATGGCGTTAGCACAAGATACAGATATCTTAATCTTAGACGAACCAACCACATATTTAGATATGGCGCATCAGTTAGATGTATTGGAGCTATTAAAAGAATTAAATAGCGAAGAAAATAAAACGATTGTGATGGTCCTTCATGATGTAAATCATGCCTCAAGGTTTTCGCAGTTTTTGATTGCTATGCGAGATGGAAAAGTTGTAACAGAAGGAAAAGTCTCAGAAGTCATGACTGCCCACTACTTAAATGAAATTTTTGATATTCACCCATTTTTCGCGAAATGCCCTATTAGCGGAAATCCAATATGCCTTTCTTATGAAAAAACAAAGGTAGGTTGAATTTCAAAGATTAAAATGGAGGGAAAGCTACAAACAATTCAGTTCGGTTATAACCATAATTAAAGAAAAGAATGTTTAAGCGATTTATGAAGAGTATAAGGTCTGGATAAGATTGTGAATAAGAAAAAAGGAAGTGTTTATGTTAATAATGGATTCCGTTGCCTATCGCAAAACTAGAATTTACACTCAAAAATGCAAATAAAAATATATATTTAAAAGCACCATATAGTTTAGGTATATTTCTTCATAAGCTAGCTTTAATAACAACTATATTAATAAAAAGAAGCAGCCAATTCGCAGTTATATTAACTGCGAATTGGAGGGGTAACTCAGATAATGTAATCGAAAACTGAACTACGTTAAAATTAGGGCATTTAATCTTTGACTTTTTTCGAGATATTCTATTTTGGGAAAATGCCGCTGTTTTAATTGATCATTAGTATGTACAGTCGCATGCCTAATTTGCCGAATATCTGAAAAAAAGATTTATAAATCTCCAAATTGACTTCCTTTACGTATAGTGATAAGCTAATCCGTATTAGGGATATTAGGAGTCTCTAATATCCCTTTTAGGATAAGGAGGATATGTATGAGGTATTCAAACGCCACAAACTACGCCCTGCACACAATGGTCCACTTAATGCTGCAGCCTAGGGAGAACCTGGTGGGAGTGCAGGAATTAGCTGAAATGCAACATCTTTCCCCGACGTACCTTTCTAAGATATTAACCAAACTTACGAAAGCTGGTTTGGTCGAGTCGACACCAGGAGCGAAGGGAGGCTATAAAATCTCCAGAACAAAACACGAAATATCCTTTTTAGATGTTATTAATGCGACTGAAGGAGATAATAGCTTATTCGACTGCTCCATTCATCATGAAGGCTGCCTGATTGAGAAAGTCATGTGGCAGGCAGAAGAAAATATGAAAAGTGAATTGAAATCAAAGCTTTTGATTGATATTGCTAAAGAGGCAGAATCCAAACAGGAATAACGAAAAAGTTAATTTATTTAAAGGAGTGGACAAAATGATATTAGACTGCGCTGTGATTGGCGGAGGACCGGCTGGGCTGAATGCTGCATTAGTTCTTGGAAGATCAAGACGTAAAACGATTCTGTTCGATGACAATAAACCAAGAAATGCGGTAACCTCCGAGTCCCACGGGTTTATCACAAGGGACGGTATACATCCGCAGGAATTCAAAAGAGTTGCCCAGGAAGAATTAAGCAGATATCCAGACGTGAGAATTGAAAAGCAACGGGTGTATCGTATAAATAAAGAAAACACTTTTTTCCAGGTGGAGACAGAAAATGGGGAAGTATACAGCGCGAAAAAGATCATTCTCGCAACCGGTTTTAAAGAAGTCCTTCCAGATATCCCAAGGGTGGAAGAGTTCTATGGCAAAAGCCTGTTCAGCTGTCCTTTCTGTGATGGCTGGGAATTAAGAGATCGTCCGCTAGCAGTGATTGCAAATGATCAAAAAGCTTTTCATATGGCGAAACTGGTGTCCAACTGGACGAACGATTTAATTATTTTTACCAATGGCAATAAAATACTATCGCTGGAAGAACAAGAATTACTCAAACGCTACGGAATCAGTATTAATGAAAAGAAGATCGCCACTTTCATTGGCGAAAACCGGATGCTGAAAAAAATTCAACTTGAAGATGGTACAAAAGTGCTCCGTGAAGGAGGGTTTATATCTGTGGAATGGAAACAGGCTGCTTCTTTTGATTCTACACTTAAATATACATTAAACGAGCATGGTGGAATTGAAACCGACAGCTGGCAACGCACGAATACGGAAGGGGTGTTTGCTTGTGGAGATACGCGAATTTCCGGTCCCTCCCAATTAATTATTGGAACGGCAGAAGGTAGTATGGCTGCCATATCTGTGATTACAGCACTGACAGAAGAAAAATTTAACCAGGATAAACAGCCACTTAAAAGGAGAATATATATGCATCACCCGCATGGTAAGAATAGCAAAGAAAAAGTATCATACTTGGAAAGCCCAGAACGAAGAAAGGAATTTTCCCCGGAACAGTTGCTGAACATGATACCTTTAAAAGAAACGGACAGCATCTTGGACTTTGGCGCCGGAACCGGTTATTTTTCCATCCCGGTGGCGAAGAGGACCACGGGAAAAGTATACGCACTAGATATCGATGCTGCAATGCTGGCAATAATAAAAGAGAAATCCTTGAAGGAACAGCTTTCGAATATTGTCCCGGTGCAAGGAAGTATGGAGGAACTACCTTCACCTGAAGGCACTATCGATATGATTATTGCTTCTCTGATATTGCATGAAATTCAGCCGCTGGGACCATTGTTACAGCAAATGAGAAATGTACTGAAAAAAGAAGGCCATCTAATCTGTCTAGAACTTGAACCAAAAGGAAGTTCCGATAAAGGATCAAGAATTACCTTGGAAGGAATGGAGCGAGAAATGAAGGAAGCAGGATTCCAGGTAACAGAGAAATATTTTCCATCGGAATCTCTATACATGCTCGTTGCACAGAGAAGGGATTAATCGATTATTTTTTTGTTTTATTAAAGATATTAGGTATCTTTAAAGACTTCAATTCATTCTTCACATAACATGTAGTTGACGAGCTAGTTTCCTTTTTCGAGGCAAACAGGGCAGGAATGATATATAGGCACTGAGGCTAACGTAGTTGTCCAATGCCCATTTTCTTTTGTGGTTCCTTCTAATCATTCATAGTGTGACAAATCAATGATTTTTTTGATAAACTGATGTAGCAAGTGGCAGAACCTCGTGTTTGTTTCGACAACTTTCACAATAACGGATTTGCCATTTGTTTTCATTTCATCGTCTTATCTGTCGACTACACTTCGCGGTGATGAACCAATATGGCTCCTAGTTAAGCAGGTGTTTTGGTGAAGAGCCGAGAAGCCGTTAATAAAAAAGTCGCTGTCAATAGAAAAACAGCCAACTCCACTCTAGGAAGTTGGCTGTTGTCTATTCAATCAATCATGAAACTGTCTCTTCTAAACGTAACGCTTCAATTTTAGCTAAGCGATCGTTAAACTCCTCAACCGTTAAATCGTGTTCCACGAAATAACGATTGCGTGGATGTACACGACATTCATCTGAACAGCTGCGCATATAGACATGTTCATTCTCTTCAGAACATAAGATTTTCGCATTACACTCCGGGTTCGCACAATTCACATAGCGTTCGCATGGTGTGCCATCAAAATGATCACGGCCAACGACTACATGCTCCACTTGATTGATCGGAACTGCGATACGCTCATCAAATACATAACACTGGCCATCCCAAAGCTGTCCTTTTGCAACAGGATCCTTACCATACGAAACAATACCGCCATGTAAATGCGCTACGTCCTCAAAGCCCTCTCGTTTCAACCAGCCAGTAAATTTCTCGCATCGGATACCGCCTGTACAATAAGCCAATATTTTCTTACCTTCTAGTTGCTCTTTATTTTCTAGAACCCACTCAGGTAGATCACGGAAGTTTTCGATATCTGGACGGATTGCTCCGCGAAAATGGCCTAAGTCATACTCGTAATCGTTACGGGCATCCAGAACAACTGTGTTTTCGTCTTGCATCTGCTCTAGAAATTGTTCAGGCTCCAAATACTCACCAGTTAACTCTAAAGGATTGACATCTTCAGGTAAGCTGAGATTAACAATTTCGGGTCGGTGTCGTACGTGCATTTTTTTGAATGCGTGACCGTCTGTTTCATCGATTTTGAACCAAATATCAGCGAAACGCGGATCAGCTTTCATATGTTCCATGTACGCGTCAGTTTGTTCAATTGTCCCTGAACATGTTCCGTTAATACCTTCTTCACCAACTAGGATTCGTCCCTTTAGTCCAGTTTCCTTACAGAATGCCAGGTGTTCAGCAGCGAATTCCTCAGGATTTTCCACGTGGACGTACTTGTAAAACAACAATACTCGATATTCATTCTTTTCCATTTTAATTACCGCCTTCTGTTTTCTCTTTGCAATAGATAACAGCCGAGATCGGTGTGTATCAAAGGAGATGGTAAGTTCCCCTTACACCCGGATTTGCAAGATTCGGGCCTTGGATATTATACCATAAATCCGATTTCAGGAAAAGTATATCTTCAGGGGATTGCCCAATCTACTTAATGAAAAAATATTGAGAGATTCTATCAAATTCTTGTTTAGTTATAAATTTATTGTATACTAATAAATAGACATACTTTTTTAGTTTTCGCTATAAATCTACCATAGCTGACTGCATACAGAAGAGATTTGTCCGATCAAACTGAATAAAGCAATTTTAGGTAGTTTCAAAGATTAAGAAATATCGAAAAAAGGAGTCTTTCTATGAAGTTCAAAAAGAGAAAACGCCGTTCGCTATGGATCGATGTTGCGTTTTCAAGTGCAATCATGGCAATGACAGCCATTGCATTACTGTTAATATTTAACACATCTGACCGGTCGACAAATGCATCTCCAAATAAATCAAAAAAAGAGACGAAGCCGGAAATATTGGTCGACTCAAGCGACTCAAATTTTCCAGGCGTAAAAATTGTCACTGAAACTACCAATGATCCAAATAATCCGTTTGCAATCCAGTACCCTCAAACCGAGTTTACAGATTTTAATGACGAGATATTGGAGTACATAGATCAATGGAAAACTCGTTATTTGAAATCTGACTCGGATAAAAACAGTACAACACCAAAAGAATTGAATATTTCATTTGAAACAGTACAGCATAAGTCAGGGAACTACTCATTCGTTATGCTGACAACAATTTCAACGAGTGAAAGTGATAGCCAGACAGAGATTCGTACATTCCATATCCAGCCAGAAACAGGTAAAGGAATTAAGATGACGGACTTGGTTGGTGGAGACGTTGAAAAACTAAAACGGATTGCTAAAGTAGTTCGTGATCATATTTATCAAAATCCTGAATTCAAAGACATACTCCTAGCGGAAAATGTCTGGACGCCGACGGAACCTTTATGGAAAAATTATCGTAATTTTTCTTTGACTGACGACAAAATCATTTTTTATTATGATGCAGGCGTTGTTACGGAAGAGTCAGCAGGCCCGGCAATTGTGGAAGTCCCCTTAGAAAAGTTAAATCCATTTTTAGCTGAAGAGTATCAAGTGGAGGTCGCTGAAAAGTCTGAGGGCAAAAAAGTCGCACTCACATTTGACGACGGTCCTGATCCGAAATCCACTGTAAGAATTCTTGAGACACTGAAGAAATACGATGCAAAAGCGACGTTTTTCATGTTAGGAAGCCGCGTTGAATATTATCCGGAAATTGCACAGCAGGTTGCCGAAGCTGGTCACGAACTAGGCAACCATTCATGGAACCATCCTTCGTTAACAAAAGTACCGGATAAAAAGCTCTATGACGAAGTACAGGGGACTACGGATATCATTCAAGAAGTAATCGGACAACCCGCAACTGTTTTCAGACCACCATATGGCGCAGTCGATGATCGTGTGCGAGCTATTACAAATTTACCTGTAGTAATGTGGGATGTTGACACCTTGGACTGGAAACATCACAATCCTCAAAAACTATTAGCAATAGTGAAAGCTCATACGCGTGATGGGAGCATTATTTTGATGCATGACATCCATAAAGCAACAGCAGATGGTTTGGAATCCGTTATGGCTTACTTGCAATCTCAAGGTTATTCATTTGTAACCGTTTCTGAATTAGAAAATTACTAATTTAAAGTTGTTTCATTGTTTTACTTCTAACAATGGAACAACTTTTGTTTTGTACTAGTCCTATTTAGTAGAGGATGGACATACAGTAAGAATATCAGTCCAAATGAGCATTAAAGAAAAATGGCGTCATGTTATTAACAGTTGACTGCGTGATATACTGTATGGAATGAATTTTATTGGAGGAACAATACGCATGGAGTGGAAAAATTTATATCGAGGGTTTTTAATGGGAATCAGTGATTTGATCCCAGGTGTGAGTGGTGGAACAATTGCTTTCATATTAGGAATATATGATCGATTGCTTATCTCGATAAGCGGATTTTTCAGCAGAGAGTGGAAAAAGCATATTGGATTCTTGCTTCCACTTGGCATTGGGATGGGTGCGACCATTATCTTATTCAGTAAAGTAATTTCTTATTTATTGAAGCATTATCATGAACCTACTCAATATTTCTTCTTAGGGTTGATCGTAGGCGTAATTCCGTTTGTTTCCAAGCAGGCAGGATTGAGAAAAAGTTTTAAGTTTCACCATATAATATTAATGTTAGTTGTGGCAGCAGGACTTGCCTCTACCATATTTATTAAGCCGGCGGATCCTAGTCTCATCACACATCTGACAGGAAAGACAGCGGTTATATTATTTTTTTCCGGATGGGCAGGAAGTATGGCCATGTTGTTGCCAGGTGTGAGCGGATCTTTTGTGCTATTGCTGCTTGGCGTCTACACGACTGTTATTACAGCAATTTCAGACTTTAATATTCCGATTATTTTAGTTACAGGTGTCGGAATCACTGTTGGATTTGTGGTGAGCAGTAAACTTATTCGCATGTTGTTGACTCATTTCCATACCGGAATGTTTGCGGTCATCCTAGGTCTCATTATTGGTTCCATTTTTGTTATTTTCCCGGGAATCCCTGAAAGTGGCACGCCATTTGTCATGAGTGTGGTCGCCATTATTACAGGATTAATCATCGCTAATATTTTGAATGGCGTAGGAGAAAAATAATGTTCAGACAAAAGCGCTTGGAGAATGAACTCCAAGCGCTTTTATATGTTTTATTCTTAGACGAGTGTTGTAGTATTTTCAATGTCTACATCTGCCATTGGAATGTCCAATGCTTTTGCGACACCTTCACCATATCTCGGATCTGCTAAATAACAGTGGCGGATATGCTTGATTTTGATTTCTTTAGGAGCATCTCCCATATTACGAGCAGTATTGTTGAATAAGCGTTCTTGTTCTTCACTGCTTAATAGATTGAATAATTTTCCTGGCTGTGTGAAGTAGTCATCGTCATCCTCACGGAAATTCCAATGATCTGCATCGCCATGAATTTTAAGTGGTGGTTCTTTGAAATCAGGTTGTTCTTGCCACTCGCCGTAGCTGTTTGGTTCATAATGCATTGTAGCACCGTGGTTCCCGTCAACACGCATTGCGCCGTCGCGATGGAAACTATGGAATGGACATTTTGGTGCGTTGACTGGAATTTGATGATGATTGACGCCTAGACGGTAGCGCTGCGCGTCACCATAAGAGAATAGGCGGCCTTGCAACATTTTGTCAGGAGAGAAACCGATGCCTGGGACGATTGCAGCTGGTGTGAACGCGGCTTGTTCCACTTCCGCAAAATAGTTATCTGGGTTACGGTTTAGCTCAAATTCTCCAACTTCAATTAAAGGGAAGTCCTTTTTATACCAAACTTTTGTCAAATCGAAAGGGTTGTAGGGCATTTCCATCGCTTGCTCTTCCGTCATGACCTGGATATACATTTTCCATTTCGGGAAGTTTCCATTATCGATATTGGACAGTAAGTCACGCTGAGCACTCTCACGGTCAGTAGCAATTGTTGCAGCAGACTCTTCATCAGTTAAGTTTGCAATCCCTTGTTGAGAACGGAAATGAAACTTCACCCAATGACGTTCATTGTTCGCATTAATCATGCTGTATGTGTGGCTGCCGAAACCATGCATTTCACGATACGATCTTGGTATACCACGGTCGCTCATGATGATAGTGATTTGGTGAAGCGCTTCAGGCAGGGAAGTCCAGAAATCCCAGTTGTTTTTCGGGCTTCTTAGATTCGTCCGCGGGTCTCGTTTAACGGCGTGGTTCAAATCTGGGAATTGCAATGGGTCACGGAAAAAGAATACCGGTGTATTATTGCCGACTAAATCCCAGTTACCTTCCTCCGTATAGAATTTTAATGCAAATCCTCGAATATCTCTCTCCGCATCCGCTGCTCCGCGTTCACCAGCAACAGTTGAAAAACGTGCGAACATCTCAGTCTGTTTACCAATCTCTGAAAACAGCTTAGCTTTCGTATATTGCGTAATATCATGCGTGACAGTAAATGTACCGTAAGCTCCTGAACCTTTCGCGTGCATGCGTCGCTCAGGAATAACTTCGCGGTCAAAATGTGCTAACTTTTCCAATAACCAAACGTCCTGCAGCAAAAGCGGACCTCTTGAACCTGCAGACATAGAGTTTTGGTTATCAACTACAGGAGCACCAGCTGCTGTAGTAAGCTTTCTTCTTTGAGAATCGTTCTCGTTAATTGACATATAAAATTCCTCCCAATCAGTTCTTTTTTTATCTACAATTACCATTATAGCAGAGCATTTATTAAAAGAAAAGAGTTATTTATAATAATTATCACCTGATAACTATTACTGTTAGATATAAGTTATTAAATGATATATATTATATCTTAATTTTTAGCTTGCTGTTTGTCTAGAAAAAGGTATCGGCTAACGAAAAAAGTTGCAATGAGGTATAATAACAAAAGAAATAGTTTGAAAGAAAGGATGTTAATCGATGAAATCAACGAGTAGATTGTTCGTTTTGCTTACCGTACTTACCAGCTTATTGCTTAGTGCATGCAATGATGAAAAGAATGAATCAGAAGAAAAACCCGAAGTGAATAAGCCGCAGGAGGAAAATGTGGTAATCCCAGCATTAACAGATGAAGCTTTTTTTGAGCAGGTACATAAGAAATTAGAGACAGCAGGTTTTGAAGTGAGCGAACCGATGGAAGCAGATGTGGAACTATTCGGAGCAGTAAGCGGCATGACACTTATAGTGAATAAAGAAGCCTTGATGCCCCTTAATCTTTACAAATTATCACCTTCAGATGAACGTTTATCAGAAGTCGACAAAACGGGCTATTTAGAGGTGACAACTGAAACAAAACATGAACGCCTAGCAGCCAAACGAAAAGATCACTTCATTATATATCTGCATAAAGGCCATCCGGATTACGAGAAAGTGATGGAAGTGTTGGACGAGTTGTAATCTATAGAGAAATATTATCCCATAAGGCTGTCACTGAAAGTTGCAATTGTCTTTCAGTGACAGCCTTTTCTTTTGTTATTGAGCAATGGAAGCTGGAGAAAGGAACAGAGTTTTGTTGAATCGTACTAAAATGCCTCCAGTCTGAACCAAAAAACATACCGTTCTAAACCACCACCGAAAGAATCACTCCAGCCGCACATCCAAATTACCTTCCCTTAAGTAATTGTCTCAAAGAACAACATTCTTTCGTTATACAAAAACCAGAGCCACGCAATACTCGAATTCATATGACTTTTTTGCCTTGATTTCCTGATAAAGGTAGCCGTTTTAAGGAATTCGCAAGGTCTGAACTTGTTGTTACAAAGCCGCCATAACTTCTGTACAATTCGGACATAAGTTTGCAGCTTTGTAACAGGAACTACGCAGATTGTTCACGAACTCTTTTTCGAACTACGTTATTGTAGGTAATAGAAACAAAGATCGAAAGGAGATCATGGAAAATGGAGGAAGTTCTATTAGCAAGAATACAATTTGCATCCACCACACTATTCCATTTTATTTTCGTACCACTGTCTATTGGCTTGGCATTGGTTATTGCGATCATGCAAACGATGTATGTGGTGAAAAAAGACGAAATCTATTTAAAAATGACCGAATTTTGGAGTGTGTTCTTTCTCATTAATTTCGCCATCGGAGTGGTGACCGGGATCATTCAAGAATTTCAATTTGGCATGAACTGGTCTGCTTATTCTAGATTTGTAGGGGATATATTTGGCGCCCCACTGGCAGTTGAAGCATTATTGGCATTTTTCCTGGAATCCACCTTTATCGGAATTTGGATTTTCGGATGGAATAAGTTACCGAAAAAATTACATTTAGCGTGTATTTGGCTTGTTTCAATCGGCACAGTTATGTCTGCGTTTTGGATATTGGCGGCCAACTCGTTCATGCAAAACCCAACAGGCTATGTATTGCAAAATGGGCGGGCGGAAATGAATGATATTATGGCCGTTCTGTTGAATGAGAAGTTATGGGTTGCATTTCCACATACGGTTTTCGGCAGTTTCGCAACCGGTGCATTTTTCGTAGCAGGGGTCAGCGCATGGTATTTGATTAAGAAACGTAAAGTGGACTTCTTTAAAAAGTCACTGACCATTTCATTGGTCATCGGCATGTTGTCTGGCGTGGGAATTGCATTCTCCGGACACTCTCAAGCACAATACCTAATGCATGCACAGCCAATGAAAATGGCAGCTGCAGAAGGATTATGGGAAGATAGTGGAGACCCTGCTGCGTGGACATTGTTTGCGAATATTGATGTGGAAAATCGTGAAACGACTAGCCGCATTGATATTCCATACATGTTGAGCTACTTGACGTACAGTGAATTCAAAGGAAAAGTCGAAGGTATGAATGCACTGGAAGCGAAAATGATTGAAAAGCACGGAGAAGGCAGTTATATTCCTCCTGTAAAAACGACATTCTGGAGTTTTCGTATCATGGTCGTGATGGGCGGCGTGCTCCTCGGACTAGGTACAGTAGGACTGTTTCTCATGTATCGAAAAAAGATTGCCGAGTCGGTTTGGTTCTTGCGTTTACTGATCGCGGGGATATTCCTGCCGTTTATTGGTAACTCGTTCGGATGGATTATGTCGGAAATGGGTCGTCAGCCGTGGGTAGTGAATGGCTTGATGAAAACAGCAGATGGCATTTCACCGAACGTTTCGGCCGGACAGATTCTATTTTCGCTCATATCATTCTCTACAATCTATACAATCCTAGGTATTATCATGGTTGTGTTGTTCGTAAAGTTTATCCAGCGAGGACCGGAAGAGAGACCAGAAGCGGATGTTTCCGCAACAGATCCGTTTGATACAGGAGGTGCCGGACATGCCGTTAAGTGATATTTGGTTCATATTGATAGCTGTCCTGTTTATTGGGTTCATATTCTTGGAAGGCTTTGACTTCGGTGTCGGGATGAGTACGAAGTTTTTGGCGAAAGATGATACCGATAAACGGATCATCATCAATACGATCGGCCCTGTCTGGGATGCCAATGAAGTATGGCTGATCACTGCTGGAGGCGCCATGTTTGCGGCATTTCCTCATTGGTATGCAACAGTCTTCAGTGGATACTATCTGCCTTTCGTTGTTCTATTGCTGGCGCTGATCGTCAGGGGAGTAGCATTTGAGTTCCGTGGAAAAGGTGACTCGGAAGCTTGGGTCAAAACTTGGGATTGGGCGATTTTCTTTGGAAGTTTGCTGCCGCCTTTCCTATTCGGTGTATTTTTCACGAGTTTGATACAAGGATTACCGATTGACAGTGAAATGAATATGTATGCAGGATTCACTGACTTCATTAATGTCTATACAGTAATCGGCGGTGTCACTTTTGTTATGTTGTCGTACTTGCACGGGCTTTTATTCATCGGTTTGAAAACAGTAGGCAGCTTGCGGGAGCGAGCCAATTCCGCAGCTCTTAAGGTGTATGGGCTTACAGGGGTGGTTGTCGTACTGTTCATGGTTTTCACCTATATAGATACTGGTGCATTTTCAGATCGGGGAACGATTCTAGTCCCGTTGTACAGCGTGGCCCTAGTATTGTATGGTTTATTATTTTTCTTCCTGAAAACAAAGCGGGAAGGCCTAAGTTTCACCATGACAGGATTAATCTTAGTGATTGTCATGGCTAGCTTCTTCATTGCTTTGTTCCCGAACGTCATGATCAGTACAATGGATCCGGCATTTAATATGTCGATCGCAGAAGCGGCTTCAGGAGAGTATTCACTGAAAATCATGACGATCGTAGCATTTACTATGGTGCCAATCGTTTTGGCGTATACAATCTGGAGTTATTATGTGTTCCGTAAACGATTGACAGGTGATAAGGAGCATCTAGAATACTAATGGATAAATACTTGCTTCAATATAAAGGAAGTAAACAAGTGTTGGCGTTGATTGGACTACTAACTGTAGTTCAGTCAATTGCCATCGTTTTCCAAGCAATTTACTTGGCGAAAGCCATTACACAATTGTTCCAAGGTGCCGAAGGAAGTATTGCACTTCGGTCATTTGTGATTTTTATCGTTGCCAACAGCATTCGCCACCTCATTCAATGGGGGAAGGAGCGAATTGCATATAGATTTGCCGATCGAACAGCGAAGGATTACGAACAGCAATTGCTGCGCAAGATTTTTACGATCGGTCCTCAAGCTGTCGGAAAGTATGGTTCGGGTCATCTGGTGACACTTGGGCTAGAGGGGGTTCCAAAGTTCCGTAAGTATTTGGAGTTGCTCTTACCGCGTTCTCTCTCAATGGCGATTGTTCCATTTGTGATTTTGGTCTATGTTTTTACACTTGATAAAATGTCCGCGATCACATTGCTTATCGTTTTGCCGATCTTGATCATTTTTTTAATTCTGATTGGAATGGTCTCTCAGAAAAAGATTGATGACCAGATGGATACGTATCGATTGCTATCACGACATTTTGTTGATTCATTGCGCGGTATCGTCACGTTAAAGTATTTAGGCCACAGCCGTGCTCATGAGCAGTCTATCGCAACGGTCAGTAATAAGTATCGTATCGCGACCAATCGTTCGTTGCGCTACGCATTTCTATCGTCTTTTTCATTGGATTTCTTTGCAAGCCTGTCGGTGGCTGTTGTAGCGGTGGAGCTCGGATTGCGTTTGATCAATGGCCAGATGTTGCTTGAACCATCTTTAGCAATTTTGATTTTAGCGCCTGAATATTTTTCTCCTGTACGGGAGCTTGGAAATGATTTTCACGCAACCGCTGACGGTAAAGATGCAAGTATGCAAATTCACGCTATTTTAGAAGAGGCTGAGCCAGAATCGCTTGTTTTAGAAAAAACAATTCGACGCTGGAATGCTGAATCTTCATTAGAGCTGAAAAATCTAGAGGTCAAGATGGAAGAACAGACTATATTTAAAGGTCTTACTATGAAAATGCAGGGTTACGGAAAAGTGGGGGTAATTGGCCATTCAGGCGCAGGAAAGTCCACATTGATCGATGTATTATCGGGTTTCACAGTGCCGACCGGTGGGGCTTGCTTGCTGGATGGGCAAGAGCTGCCTCACTTGTCGACTGCGGAATGGCAAGATCAAGTCGCCTATATTCCGCAACACCCAACGATATTTCCAGATTCAGTAATCAATAATATTCGCTTTTATGAGCCCGATGCATCGTTAGAAGAAGTGACGGAAGCCGCGAAAAGAGTTGGCCTTGATCAGTTGATCACGACTTTACCGAATGGTTACGATGAACGGATTGGCGCAGGCGGACGTTCATTAAGCGGGGGAGAAGAGCAACGGATTGCAGTCGCGCGTTCTTTGCTCCAACGTCGCCAAATTTTATTGTTTGACGAACCGACAGCACATTTGGATGTGGAGACAGAGCATGAATTGAAGCAGATGTTATTACCCTTACTTGAAGATAAACTCGTTGTGTTTGCGACGCATCGAATACATTGGATGCAAGATATGGATACGATCATTGTGCTGGAAAATGGCAAGGTTGTAGAGACGGGTTCTCATGAAGAGCTTATCGGCGCGGACGGAGCCTATTGTCGACTGCTGGAAGCACGCGGAAAGGGGCATGCAGTATGAATCTTTACCAACATCATATTTTTCCGTATGTCCGTAAATATAAGAAGACATTGTGGTCCACAATCATTTTAGGCGCATTGACGATCTTGTCTGCGGCGATGTTAACATTCACTTCAGGTTATTTGATTTCGAGGACATCTGAACGTCCCGAAACAATTTTGCTTGTCTATATTCCAATCGTAGCGGTTCGGACGTTTGGAATTTCGCGTGCTGCTCTTCGCTATGTGGAACGGTTGCTTGGCCACAATGCGGTTTTGAAGATTATTGCTGATATGCGTGTTCGTCTTTACCATGTGTTGGAGCCGCAAGCATTGTTCATTCGCTCACGCTTTCAGACCGGTGATTTACTCGGTACACTTGCGGATGACATCGAACATTTGCAAGACGTCTATATTCGAACGCTATTTCCGACAGTCATCGGTTTATTCCTCTATAGCTTTTCGGTGATCGTGCTGGCGGTATATGATTGGAAATTCGCACTCGTTATGGCACTTTGTCTTGCAGTTGTGGTCTTCATCTATCCGATGGCTTCTCTTTATTTAATGAAGAAAAACCAGCAACAATCTAAAAAGCTGCATAGTCAATTGTACAACACAATGACCGAAGGAATCTTCGGTCTGCGCGATTGGATTATCAGTGGGCGCAAAGAACAATTCTTATCAGCTTTCCAAAAAGAGAGCCATGCAAGTCACGAAATCGATAAGAAAATTGCTTATTGGCAACAATCTCGAACCGTACAACTTCAGATTTTCTCAGGTATTCTTGTATTGGTAGTTGGTGTGTGGGCTGGTCAACAAGCAGCGGATGGATTATTGCTCCCTACGTATATTGCAGCCTTCACTTTGGTGACATTGCCAATTTTGGAAGGATTGATTCCAGTTTCGCATGCAGTTGAGCGCATGCCTGCCTATGATGCATCCTTACAACGTATCGATCGCATACATCGGCAGAGTCCCGAATATGTGCAGCTGCTTGAAATGCCGAATGAACATCTTGATGTTACGATTGAACTCCAAAATGTTCGTTATCGTTATGAAAATCAACCAGCGGATGCAGTAAAGAACATCAACCTTTCCATTCGACCTGGTGAAAAAGTTGCAGTGCTAGGTAAGAGCGGGGCTGGAAAATCTACACTGATCCAATTATTGCTTGGCACACTCGAGCCGACAGAAGGCGACGTCCATGTCAATGGTCAACCAGTTAGTCAGTATGGAGATTCCGTGTATGACGTAATGAGTGTGTTGAATCAAAAACCGTATCTATTCGCTACGACTGTAGAAAATAATATGAAATTGGGTGATTACCAAGCTGTCCTTGAAGACGTCAACCGAGTAGCTGAACAAGTAGGTTTGCACGAATATTTACAGTCTCTTCCTGCAGGATTGAAAACTCAGATGGAGGAAACAGGGCAGCGTTTTTCTGGCGGTGAACGCCAGCGAATTGCGCTTGCAAGAATACTCCTAAAGGAAACACCAGTCGTCATTTTGGATGAACCGACTGTAGGGTTAGATCCGGTGACAGAATATTCTTTGGTTGAGACGCTCCATCAATCTTTGCAAGACAAGACAGTCGTATGGATTACCCATCATTTGATGGGTATGGAGAAAATGGATACAATCCTTTTCATGGAGGACGGGGAAATCATCATGCAAGGAACGCATGAAGAATTGCTCAGTATGAATGAACGGTATCGCCAGCTGTATACAATGGATCAAGGATTATGAAGAACAACTAAATTGGTAACAAAACGTCTGGCATAATGCTAGGCGTTTTTTCTCATATCATAACGTGGTTGGATGTCTAGCGTAAATAACGGTCAAATATATATAGTAGTAGTTTACTAAAAATTTTGTTATTGTTTTTTCTTTCCAATAAAACTATAATAGAAAGTAGGATAAATTGACTAATTCAACTAGTGCAATCAGCATACAAAAGAAAAATGAATCTAGGGGTGCTGTATGAGAACGATTGGTTCTAAGCTTATTTTGTCAATTGTGTTACTAGTAGTTGGGGGAAGTGTGTTGCTTGGCTTTTTTACTGCGCAAAACAGCTCGAAAGCTCTGTTGTATCAGTCTGAAATTACATTGACTGAAAAATCCAAAGACACTTCAGATTATATCGATGAACATTTCAAGAGAAAATACTTAGAAATTGAAGCGCTTGCAAAGAGTCAGGAAGTAAGAAGTATGGATTTTAAAATACAATAAGAATATTTGGCAAAACAATTGGACAGTCAATCAGATTATCTAACTTTTGCAATCGTAACAGCCGATGGAATTTCGCATTATCTTGATGGAACGACAGCGGATTTAAGTGACCGTCCATATGTGATTGAGGCATTTAACGGGAAAACAACTTTATCCAGCTCGATTATTAGTCGTGTAACAGAAGAACCGGTTTTCATGATGGCGACACCCATTTTAACAGAGGACAGTGAACCCGCACTTTTATTAGGGCGTATTGATGGAGATTATTTAAGCTCTATCGTAGAAGGAGTTACATTCGGAAAGAATGGGTATGCCTATATTTTAGATGAAAACGGCAAATTCATTGGTCACCCGGATAGAACATTGGTGAACGATGAAATCAACTTTTTAAATTTAGTAGAAGAGTCAAAGAAACAGTCTGATAAAGGGAGCAGAATAAAAGAGATACTGACCCTAAATCAAGGTTTGATCAACTACTATTATAAAGAGAAGGATCGCTACGTTGGATTTGACACAATGGAAAATGGGTGGAAAGTGGTTATTGCTTCTCCAATGGAAGATATGCTAAGCGGTATGACGCAATTAAAAAAAGATTTCTTTATAGTAGTAGTGGTTATTATTCTTTTAGGGATTATAATTGCCTATTTCATGGCCAGATCGATCAGTAAACCAATTCAAGTGGTGAAAAGCATAGGCGAGCAAATTGCGGAAGGGAGTTTTTCTTATGAAATACCTGCACGTTACTTACGGAGAAATGATGAAATTGGCTCACTGTCTCATACGCTAGTGAGGATGACGGACAATATGAAAGATATGATCGATAACGTGCGCAACGGGGCTGAAAATCTAGCGGACTCCTCACAGTTGCTCAACCGAAAATCCGAGGAAGTGACCAAGATGTCAAATGACATTTCATCTGCGATCGAACAAGTGGATCACGGTTCCGAAATGCAAGTGCAAATGTCCGAAGATAGCGCACGAGCGATGGAGGAAATGTCTATAGGTATTCAAAATGTGGCAGAAATTGCGGCTAATATTGCGGGCAACTCCGATTATATTACAGAGCGTGTGAGTGAGGGGCATGTAGCGGTCCAAACTTCCGTACAACAAATGAATAGTATACAAGCGACAACTGCCCAATCCACCAACGCTATCCGACAATTGGCAGACGAAGCATTGGAGATCGGACAAATATCTAAAATGATAACGGATATTTCGGAACAGACGAATTTACTTGCATTGAATGCTTCGATTGAAGCTGCACGAGCTGGAGATGCCGGGAAAGGATTTGCGGTCGTTGCGAGTGAAGTACGTAAATTGTCCGAGCAGACAGCAGATTCTGCTTCACAAATTAATCGTCTGATCGATAGCGTACAATCTCATACGGGAGACGCAGTGAAAGCTGCTGAACAAGGGGATGCTAACGTCATAAAAGGATTGGATGTGATCAACCAACTAGGCGATCGCTTTGAGGAAATCGTTCGTTCCATTGCACAAATCAGCAATGATATTGGGGAAATGAGTGCCGTTTCTGAGGAGATGTCAGCAAGTTCAGAAGAAGTCAGTGCGGCGATGGAAGAAATGGCGGCTACTGCAAGAGATGCATCCGATTATATCGGCGAAGTGACGAATGCAGCCAATCGACAGCTCGTCACAGTTGAAGAGATGGATCAGTACACGAACCGCTTGCTTTCATTGGCGGAAGATTTACGATCCTCTATCGATAGATTTACAATTTAATACTCCAGCTGGAAAAAGCGTATTCGAGACCCCACTCTCGAATACGCTTTATTTTTGTACAGTAAAGATTTAGAAAAAAGGCAGTCGAATGAAATAGCCGAGAAGGATGCAAATCATTGTCGACACGATCACACCTGGAATTGCGAATAAAATATAACGTCTTACGCTCATCCCGCTCATTCCTGAAACATAACAAACAAAATGGCGCATACCCGGTAAGAAATAACCAATCGTTACTGCCCAAGAACCGTATGCCATAAACCATTGCTCCACCTTTTGCATACGATGGGGCGAGAGGAATAAATAGCGGCCGAAACGATGAACGAGCGGCTTGCCAATCTTCCTTCCGATCATATATGTGAACAATGTTCCGACCATTACACCGGAAATCGTGAAAACCATTGCAAATACGAAATGAAATGTCCCGGCAGATGCTAAATAACCAGCAAATGTTACGAGCAATTCATCTGGCAGCGGTAAACCGAAAATACCTAGCGCCAAAAAGAAAAAAATGGAGAGATATCCGTACTGCGCTATATATTCTTGAATCTGTTCCATTAGAAAACCTCATCTATTTAATATTGCCACTCTCCGATTTTATCACCGACCTGCACTTCTGTAAAAGGTAGATTTAACGGAGCGAGAGAGTTTTTGTTTTCAATGAATAGAATCACGGTAGAACCGAATGCAAAGTGACCAAAATCTTCACCCTTCACACAGTCCTTAGAAGAATCTGCAATACGAATACTATTGACATTCAACGCACCGACCTTAACGATCGCAACCCGGCCACATGCAGTTTCCAACTCTGAAATAATCCGATAGTTTGAGGAGAACAGCTCATCTTTCATTCGAATTCCTAAATCGTTTACAGGATAGGAAGTCGTTCCTAATGCATAGCGGCTGACCAACTTTCCAGAAACAGGGTAGTGGAAATGATGGTAATGCTGAGGGGATAGGTAAAACAAATAATAATAACCATTTTGATAAGGTTCTGCTTTACTTGTATCGCCGAAAAGGTCCGTAATACTGTAGTTTTTGTCCTTCACTACAAACTGCTGTTGTTCATTGACAGGACCTGAGTAGCTCAAGACCCCGTCAACTGGTGAAATCAATGTGTTCGGATCGTTATCAATTGGCCGGCTGCCGGCTTTCAGAGACCTCGTGAAAAAGGCATTCAAACTTTCATATTCATTCATTGGGAATTCTGCTTCCTGTTGCTGAATACGATAGAATGAAGAAAATGGCTTGATCAATGGCTTACTGATTGCGGAGGCAGTGAAGTTTTTTATAATTGAAGAACTGATCGGATGCCCCGTCAACTCGACAAATGTTTTAAAAATATGTTTTTTCATCTTTTCATCCCTTCTGTAAAGGATTATAATGGATTAGTCAGTGAGGAGGCAATGAAATGTTTTCATTCAGATATTTTGATTATACTAAACTCAAATCACAATTGGCGAATATTATTACACTTTTCAATTTAAGTTTAGGAATTATAGCAATATTACTTGTGTTAAAAGGACATGGGCATATGAGTTTGATGTTCATATTCTTTGCAGCTATTTTTGATCGATTCGATGGGATGGTTGCAAGACACTACAATATGGAGTCTTTATTCGGTAAAGAACTTGATTCACTAAGCGATTTAGTTTCATTCGGGGTAGCACCGGCTATTCTCATCTATGACGCTGCTTTGTCACAAACATTATGGATTGGTTTATCTGCAGTGCTGTTTTATATTTTAGCCGGTGCTGTGCGATTAGCTCGATATAATGTCGAAGAGTTTGACGGCACGTTCTTCGGCTTACCGATTACGGCTGCCGGTGTGCTGCTGACTTTGAGTTATTTTGCAGTACCGTATATTCAACCGCCATATTTTGTGATCTTCATGGGATTGCTCGCATGGCTGATGGTGAGCCGAATCCGAGTCGCGAAAGTCTGAAATACGTCTTGCAGGGAGTTTTCTGCAAGGCTTTTTTTATTTGGTAATATTATGTGTGTTGATTAACCAATGTTTCACTCATCTTTCTGTCTTTTTATTTAACATTCCCCGAAAGAAGTCTCCCTCTTCAAGCGTGTGCAAGGCGAAGCCCAACGGTAAGGGGGGAAGAATTTCGGCTGGTGATAGAGGGAATGATGTATCAATGAATTTGGATAGCAACAATCATTCATTGTTCTTACTGTATTCTCATCTCGTGATGGCCGTCAAATACCGCCGAAAAGCGATGGACGATGTGATCTCGGATTATGCAAAAATTACATGATTTCTTTAGTCGAATGGAATCATGATCAGAATCATGTCCACATATTTTTCAAGGCTCACCCAAACACTGAACCCTCGAAATTTATCAATGCTTACAAGGGTGCGAGTTCGAGACGTATCAAAAAAGAATTTCCAGAAATGAAGAAGAGGCTTTGGAAAGAGTTTCTTTGGTCGAGAAGTCCAATCACTCTCGCTTCTATCGGCAGATACAAGAAAAACTTTCAAAGGAACAGAAAGTCCTTTCACGCAGAACGAAAGGTTCCGCTTGATACAAAAAACAGCGAATCAAAGTCGCTGCACTACATGAGCAGGTGGCGAATCAACGAAAGGACTTCTTACACAAGAAATCTCGTCAGTTGGCAAACAAATATGATTGTGTCGTCATCGAAGCCCTCAACATGAAAGGGATGTCGCAATCCCTTCACTTCGGTAAAAGTGTTGCGGACAACGGATGGGGAATGTTCACCACATTTCTGCACTATAAGTTGGTGAAGCAAGGAAAGCACCTTATCAAAATCAACAAGTGGTTCCTTCAACTAAAACCTGCTCAAATTGCGGACATGTAAAAAAGGTTGCCCTTTCTGAACGACTCTACTCCTGTGCGTGCGGGTTCGAATCTGATAGAGATTGGAACGCCGCCATCAACAGCCGAAATGAAGGGAAATTGATGGTAGCATTACCGTGAAATCAAAACAAAAACTCTCAGAACAAGAGGAGTAGCTCGGTCAGTTTTCGTTGGCTAGTAAAAGCAGCGATAAGTCGAGAAGCCCCCACTTCAAACAACCTGAAAGGGTGTTAAGTGGTGGGGAGTTCACGTGTCTCTGCAATTCTGTTATGATTAGGGAAACGATGAAGGAGTGGTTGATATGTCAGGACCCGCTTTAAGACAGCTGCATTCACATCGAGCAATCCATGAAGGCGGCTTATCAGGTGCCGTGATGAAGACGGAAGATTTGGTGGGTTTTCTAGAGCAAGGTGAGCAGGAAATGGTCAATCAAGCGTGCGATGATTTAATAGATTACTGGAAAACGAGAGTGATCAGCCATGCAGATGCCGAAGAGGAAGGTTTCTATAAGCAAATTTTAGCTGAGAATCCAGAGCTCGAACGAGAAATTATCCAATTGACACGTGATCATGATTTGATGCGTTTAGTAGTACAAGATATCGAAGCATTGCGTGAGAAGGATCCGCAAGTGACACCGGAAATCATGCAGAAGTTTTATGGCTTGATGGTAATCAACGAATTACATAGTCGGGAAGAAGAACGGTTATTATTTCAATGAAACAAAATAGCAATTCGGGAAGGAGGCGGCGATCATTCACGATCCATTAGATATATTAGCTAAGCATTTTGGATATTCAGAGTTCCGGGAAGGCCAACAGCGGGTCATCGATCAAGTGTTACAGGACGATGATACGCTTTGCGTCATGCCTACAGGCGGCGGAAAGTCCATTTGTTACCAAGTGCCTGCTCTTGCGATGGAGGGCACAGTGCTCGTCATTTCGCCGCTCATTTCATTGATGAAGGACCAAGTCGATGCACTGCACCAATTAGGTATCCCTGCGGCCTATATAAACAGCACATTATCGACAGAAGAGTATTTCGGTACGATGGATAATGCAACAGCAGGCATGTATAAGCTTTTATACGTTGCTCCTGAGCGTTTGGAGTCTGAATCGTTCCTGAATCAATTGCAGAAAATGAATATTCCGTTGATTGCGATCGATGAAGCGCATTGTATTTCGCAATGGGGACATGATTTTCGTCCAAGCTATCGAAATATCCACCGTATTCTAGACTATTTAAACAGGCGGCCGATTATTCTTGCTTTGACTGCAACAGCGACTCCGGAAGTTCAGGATGACATTTGCCAGCAACTCCACATCCCGCCTGTCAGCCGCGTCGTAACAGGATTCGAACGGAGCAACTTAGTGTTTTCAGTAGTCAAAGGACAAAACCGGGATCAATTTGTCAAAGATTATACGCAGAAGAACAAAAGTGAATCGGGTATCATCTATGCAGCTACGCGAAAAGCAGTGGAGCAAGTATACTCGACGTTAGAGAAAAATGGTATTGCGGTTGCAAAATATCATGCAGGCTTGCCGGATCAGGAACGACAGCATCAACAAGATCGTTTCATAATGGAAGAAGCGCGCGTCATGGTGGCGACAAATGCGTTTGGAATGGGTATTGATAAGTCCAATATAAGATACGTTATTCATTACCAAATGCCAAAAAACATGGAAAGTTATTATCAAGAAGCCGGAAGAGCAGGCCGGGATGGGCTCGATAGTGATTGTTACCTCTTATTCTCTTCGCAAGATGTGCAGACGCAGCGTTTCCTGATCGAACAATCACCTGATCCCACACGTGTTTCGAATGAAATCAAGAAGATGCAGGTGATGGTCGATTATTGCCATACTGAAGGGTGTCTTCAAAAGCATATCATCACATATTTTGGTGAAAACGATGCAGAAGACTGTAAACGATGCGGAAATTGTACTGATACGCGAGAGCAATTTGATGTCACAGTCGACACGCAAAAAGTTCTCTCTTGCGTGATCCGGATGGGACAGCGATTCGGAAAAACTATGGTCGCACAAGTATTGACAGGTTCGAAAAATAAAAAACTGATGGAATTTAATTTTGATCAGCTGACGACGTATGGCCTGATGAAAGAACGAAGTGCCAAAGACGTTGCGGATTTCATTGAGTTTTTGATTTCGGAGAATTATTTGCAAGTGGAAAGTGGTCCTTTTCCGATCATTTTTGTGAGTGAAGAAGGGAAGGATGTACTTCTCGGGAAAGTGAAAGTGTGGCGTAAAGGCGAGATGGTCACGACCGTTGTGGCTAAAGACGATCCATTATTCAATGAGTTGCGTGCGCTTCGCCTGAAATTGGCACAGGAAGCAGGAGTACCGCCATTTGTTATTTTCTCGGATAAGACGCTGCGTGATATGGTGGCCAAAATGCCGGCAACCGACGATGAATTGCTGACGGTACAAGGTGTCGGTGAAACGAAGTTAGAGCGCTACGGAGACGTGTTCCTTGAAGCCATCCTATCCTTTTCAGCTCAACAAGCATAAAAAAGAGCCGATTCAATCAATTTTTGATTGGATCGGCTTCTTTTAGTTTTGAATTGTGCTTGGGCCAGCAGGATGTAGCTCATGCAGGCGTTGCCACAGGACGTGGCGTTCTTAGCCTGCGTACTCCTATTGTTCAGCGAGCATTTGAATACCCGAAGAACAGGAAATAACACCACATTCGTTTCATCTCCTATAGTGGCGAGAGGTTTCTACTGAATAAAGATAAATTATTGATTTGAAATCACTGCGTCCGAATTAGTTAATGGGCGAGAGTTTTTTTCTTTTCTCGCTTCGATTCGACGACATATAGCGACCAATAAGTAGACAATCGGTGTATCGACTAAAGCAACAACGAATTTGAAAATATATTGCGTGCCAATCAGTACAAGTAAAGCGCTAATCGGCATAATACCGTAGAATGCAATCGTGATGAAGATTACGGTGTCGACCAATTGACTAGCCATGGTAGACGCATTATTACGGATCCATAATTTCTTCTCACCGTGTTTTTCTTTAAGTTTATGGAAAATCGTGACGTCTAGATTTTGACTGACAATATAGGCAGTCAAACTCGCGAGCGTTACACGAAAACCTGCCGAAAAAATCGTTTGGAAAGCTTCTTGGTCCTGATATACCGGCGCGGCAGGCAAATTGATCGCAAGCCAGATGAACATACTGGATAAAAGCTGGGCAAATAAACCAGTGAGCACAGTTTGACGCGCGGCTTCCTTACCATATGTTTCTGTTAAGACATCCAAAATAGGATATGTACAAACATAGACAATGGCCGCTGCCGGCAACACGATCCAGCTTCCGAAACTGACTAATTTGACCGCCAAAATATTTGAAAGAATGAGTAGACCGACAAATGTACCGCTTAAATAGTATCTCATCGCTCAATCACCGATTATCCACTTTCTCAGGATACAAATCGTGTTGGAACAAGCGCTGCTCCGCCATCTGTTCGAACTTTGTGCCGGGCTTGCCGTAATTACAATACGGATCGATCGATAAACCACCGCGCGGTGTGAACTTACCCCATACTTCAATATAACGAGGTTCAAGTAAGTTGACCAAATCCATCATGATTGAATTGACGCAGTCCTCATGGAAATCACCGTGATTTCGGAAACTGAATAAATAGAGTTTCAGTGACTTACTTTCGACAAGTTTCCGATCGGGAATGAAGCTGATATAGATTGTCGCAAAATCGGGTTGACCGGTTTGAGGACATAGTGAAGTGAATTCAGGGCAATTAAATTTTACGAAGTAATCACGTCCCTGGTGTAAATTATCGATGGATTCCAGTAAATTTGGATTGTAGGAATAATCATAGACCGTATTCTGATTTCCTAGTAATGTTAAGTCATGCAAAGTTGATTCATCTCTTCCTGCCATTTAAAAAAACCTCCTGTGTAAGTGGTCAGGGAGGTTCATAGACGAGGTGAATTTACTTATTTATTTCTGCAAAAATGCTGCTAAAATAAAAAAAGCCATGTCAATGGACATGGCGAAAATTCATCATCCATAGTTTTTTATAGAGGGTCGCTATGAACCTCTCCCAGACGGGTTATTCATTTCTATCAAGACATTACTGGATTGTCGTCGTTTTGTCAACAGGCTGTATATCTTTTCGTAGACCAATAACCGTAAAAACTCCCGCTAGGAACAAAATGCCACTTGCGAGCATAAACGCATGCTGAGACCCTAAGTCCAGAATACCGATTGCACTGGATCCTACTACGACTCCAAATGAAAAGAATGCATAGAAAAAGCCATATGCCTTCCCTCTGGTTTCAGGTTTAGTAGAATCAATCAGCAATGAATTGATGGAAGGGAATAATAAAGCAAAACCCATGCCGTAAACAATCATGGCTGTCAGCATTAGGGACAATTGATCCACTTGCGATAAAAACAGCATACTGGCGCTCATTAGAAATAACCCGATCGCCAATGTCAACATCGGTCGCGCAAAGTCAAAAATTCGGTTGACCGGCAAAAGGAAAATCAGCACGGCAACAAAACCGAAAACGCTTAGCAGCATACCGGTCGTTTTGGCATCATACTGTAGAAACTCAACTTTTAACGGAAGGACCAATGCTAAAACGCCTTGAGAGAACATCAAGAAGAAAGCACCGAGAAATGCACGGATAATTCCTGGGTGGCGAAAGAATGCCAATGGCTTCACTGCTTTTTGTGTTTCCGTTTTCACTTTCCTAACATATGTAAACGAGCGTAAAAATAGGAAAGCTCCTATCGTCAACAGAACCATGAAGGTCCCGTTAATTGCCATGATCGTCACGACACTTGTATGGACAGAAACGATACCGCTGTAAGCAGGTCCGAAAATGGCTGCCAACCCAACAAAAGCACCTGAAATCGCTGCATTGCGTCCTCTTTTTGAGCGCTCAGAACCGTTCGCAAGAAAAGTGAATGCTGCCGGAACGATCAAACCTTCTGTCAAACCATGCAGGAAACGGACACCGATCAATGTCGCGGAGCCTTCAATCAGCGCATAAGAAAATAAAGATAAGGCAGAAGTGAGCAATCCAAACAGCAATATGTAGAATGGACCCTTTCGATCGGTCAAAATCCCCGAGATAATATTTCCGAAAACATTCGAAAATGAATAGATTCCGACTGACAAACCAACAATAAATGAAGAAGCGCCCAGCGAAGTCGCAAATGGACTAATAACAGGGAGCTGTGAAAATAAATCGAAAAACGAGAAGAAGACAATTAAATAAACAAAAAAGCGCATTATGAACCCCTACTTTTCAAATAATTCAACTGCCCCTATTTTACCATGAATCTCTATGAAATGAACGAAACAGCTCAACAATCACTGACGTCTTGGCGTAATTGCATCCAGATTTTGAATTGCGCTAGCACGATCCCTTTTTCGAAAACTGCGGCTGTCGACATACGCTTATCTTAATTCGGAAAAATATTCGCAATCTATCAACCTTCACGGTAAAATGAGAAAGGTAAAAAAGAAAGTAGAAGGGGATGTGTATTCTTGAATAACAAAATACGAGTAGGAATCGCTGGATACGGAAATCTGGGACGCGGCGTAGAGTCCGCGATTAGTCAAAATGAAGATATGACGTTGGTTGGTGTATTTACACGGAGAGAGCCAGTGGACGTGCAATTGCTGTCTGATCAAGTGCCTGTTCATAAATTGGACGAAATTGAATCATTCAAAGACGATATCGATGTGCTGATCCTTTGTGGCGGCTCTAAAGACGATTTGCCAGAACAAGGACCTGCATTGGCCAAACACTTCACAACAGTCGATAGTTACGACACGCATGCCAAAATTCCAGAATATTTTGCTTCCGTCGATGAAGTCGCACAAGCTGCAGGAACAACGGCCATCATTTCAGTCGGCTGGGACCCGGGCTTGTTCTCGATTAACCGTATGATGGGCGAAGCGATTTTGCCAGAAGGCGAAACGTATACGTTCTGGGGCAAGGGGCTTAGTCAAGGACATTCGGATGCGGTGAGACGAGTAGACGGAGTCAAAGCAGGCGTTCAATACACATTACCGGCTGAAGACGCAATGAATCGTGTACGCAATGGTGAACTTCCTGAACTGTCCACAAAAGAAAAACACACACGCGAATGTTATGTGGTCTTAGAAGAGGGGGCTAGCGAAGAACAAGTTCGCGAAACGATCGTCACGATGCCGGATTACTTCGCGGACTATAATACAACGGTCAACTTCATTACCGAGGAAGAATTGCGCCGTGATCACGCGAAAATGCCGCACGGCGGATTTGTCATCCGAAGCGGGAAAACAGGTGAAAGTACAGACCAAGTAATAGAATTTTCCCTGAAATTAGACAGCAACCCTGAATTCACGTCAAGCGTATTAGTAGCCTACGCACGCGCAGCTCACAAACTACAGCAAAAAGGCGACACAGGCGCGAAAACTGTTTATGACATAGCACCGGGCCTTCTTTCTCCCAAGTCGCCAGCGGAGATTCGTAAGGAATTGCTGTAAATACACCTATTCAGGACACTTTAGAAATTTAAGAACTAGGAGGAAGAGCCTTTTATGAAACTAGATGAAACGTTAGAAATGATGAAAGACCTGACGGATGCACGAGGCATTCCAGGAAACGAACGGGAAGCACGGGACGCTATGAAAAAACATATCGAACCGTACGCAGACGAAATCGATCATGACGGACTTGGATCGCTGATCGCGAGTAAGACAGGTGACGTAAACGGCCCGAAAATCATGATAGCGGGTCACTTAGATGAAGTAGGTTTCATGATTACACGGATTGACGACAAAGGTTTCATTTACTTCCAAACAGTAGGTGGCTGGTGGTCACAAGTCATGCTTGCACAACGTGTATCCATCGTAACTCGGTCAGGAGAAACGATCACGGGCATCATAGGTTCAAAACCGCCGCACATCCTAACACCGGAAGCACGCAAAAAGCCAGTCGACATTAAAGACATGTTCATTGATGTTGGCGCTGTATCGAAAGAAGAAGTCCTTTCATGGGGCGTCCTTCCTGGAGATATGGCAGTGCCATACTTCGAATTCACAGTCATGAAAAACGAAAATTTCCTATTGGCAAAAGCCTGGGACAATCGAATTGGCTGCGCAATCGCGATTGAAGTAATGAAGCGATTAAAAGATGAAAAGCATCCAAACCAAGTCTATGGCGTTGGCGTTATTCAAGAAGAAGTCGGCTTGCGCGGAGCTAAAACCGCGACCAATAAAATCCAGCCTGACATCGGTTTCGCAGTCGATGTAGGAATTGCTGGTGATACACCTGGAGTTTCTGATAAGGAAGCTGTTGGAAATATGGGAGAAGGACCTCAAATTCTGTTATATGATGCTTCTATGGTGTCGCATACAGGCTTACGTAATTTTGTCGTAGAGACAGCAGAGGAAATCGGCGTCCCATACCAATTCGCGACAATGTCGGGCGGCGGAACAGATGCTGGATCCATTCATGTAAGCGGGACTGGAATACCGACACTGGCAATCTGTATTCCAACTCGTTATATTCATTCACATGCGGCTATGCTGCATCGAGCAGACTTCGAAAATACAGTAAGACTATTGGTTGAATTAATGAAGCGCTTGGACTCCGAAACGGTTCAAAAAATCACATTTGAATAATACTTTCTAGACGACAGCGATGCCTTTTCAGGTATCGCTGTTTTATTAATAAAAATTCATTTGACTTCATAATTATACATATGTATACTAATGCATAATACTTTAAATGGATGGTAGGGGATCGGAAAATGGCGACTAATAATCAAACAAAAGCGATGATAGAAAAAGAATCGTTAAAGGGACGCGACTTCTTGACATTATTGGATTATTCCAGTGAAGAAATCGCCTATTTATTGCAACAAGCGTATGATATGAAGCAAGACACATTGGCTGGAACTATGCCTCCTGTCCTGGCAGGCAAGACGCTCGGCATGATTTTCGAAAAACATTCAACACGAACTCGTATTTCATTCGAAGTCGGCATGATTCATTTAGGCGGACATGGAATATTCATGAACGCGCGTGATTTGCAAATTGGCCGTGGGGAGTCTGTTTATGATACGGGGCATGTGCTGTCTGAATTTTTGGACGGCGTTATGATTCGTGCGAAATCCCATAAAATGGTGGAAGAGTTGGCAGAGCATACGTCTGTACCAGTAATCAATGGATTGACAGATATATTCCATCCTTGTCAAGCGATGGCGGATTTATTGACAATTAAAGAAGTGAAAGGTGATTTGAAAGGTTTAAAGCTTTCCTACATCGGTGATGGCAATAATGTTGCGCATTCATTGGTCATTGCAGGAGCGCATATGGGAATGCATGTGGCAGTTGCTACGCCGGAAGGCTATGAATACAATGCCGGCCTTCTGGAAAAGGCGAAAAAGATTGCAGAGAAGAATGGGGGCAGCGTTATTTCAACGTATGATCCAGTCGAAGCTGCTTCTGAGTCAGACGCGATCTATACAGACGTCTGGACGAGTATGGGGCAAGAAGAAGAAGCTGCAAAACGTTTGATCGATTTTAAAGATTTCCAGATAAATGATCAGCTAGTGGGCCATGCACACAAAGATTATGTATTCTTGCACTGTCTGCCGGCACACCGAGAAGAAGAAGTTGCAACGTCTGTAATCGATGGACCGAACTCATACGTCTTCCAACAAGCGGGCAATCGTTTGCATGCACAAAAAGCGATTTTAGCTTCTTTATTATAAGAATATAAAGAAAACCGGACTGCTTTCCCTGTTGATCGGGAGAGTGGTTTTTTTGTCGTGATGTTTAGATGAACATTATTTTGTTATAATACGATCAATTGAAATCGAGGAGGAAAAGCTTTGTTGACCTATTTACTCGTATTTTTGATAGCAGCTGTTCCTGGATTTGAAGTGTTGGTGGCTGTCCCGTTAGGTATCTTGCGCGGTATCCCGCCAGTTTTAGCTGTAATCATTGGTTTTGCTGGTAATGCTGCAACCATTTTACTAGAGATCATTGTATTCAAGAAGTTGAAAGAATGGTGGGAAAGCAAAAAGAAAAAAGATGTTTCGATGCCTTCCAAACGTACTGTTCGTGCTGAGAATATTTGGAGACATTACGGGATTCCGGGTCTTTCCTTACTTGGTCCAATTTTAATCGGCTCTCATCTTGCTACATTCTTGGCATTGGCACTTGGCTCGACAAAAAAACAAACTGCTTTCTGGATGTTAATCAGTCTAGCTGTTTGGGCAATTATATTTGGGATCCTGTCGGTGCTTGGTGTAGACATATTCTCTTGGATGAGGCAAAAATTCATTTAATATTCAAATAATGGTAGACAGAATAGTTTGATAATGTGTATACTATGTCCATAAAGTAAACCTAAAGTGTCATTGCAGGAATTCATAGTAGACCTCATCGGCGCATAGAGTACATCCGGGGAAACAAACTCCATCCCATTGCGCATAGATGCTTTTCATTTTAGACGATTGGACAAGCAGATGTTCAGTTGGTAAGGCGATGGATAATGATTTTCACTTCTAAATTAAGAGGAGCGGATGGATATGATGCAGACACCACTAATTTTGTCATCATTTATTAAAAGGGCAGAACGATTTTTTCCAGAAAAGATGGTTATCTCACGTACAGGAGAACAAACAATTCAGCGGTTCACATACCGAGAATGGGCAAAGAGGACACGCAAATTATCGAATGCCTTAACGCAGCTAGGAATGGAAAAAGGAACAAGGGTTGGTACCTTTGCGTGGAACCATCACCGTCATTTGGAGGCATATTTTGGCGTGCCTTGTACAGGTGCGATCCTTCATATGATCAATATTCGATTATCACCCGAGCATATTGTCTACGTCATCAATCATGCAGAAGATGAAATCCTTCTCGTCGATGAAGATTTTCTCCCTCATTTTGAAAAAATGGCACCCATGTTGAAATCCGTGAAACATATTGTCGTAATGAGTGACAGCAAAGATTTGCCCGAAACATCACTTGAAAATGTCCATTCTTACGAAGCGCTGCTCGAAGCTGCTTCCGATGAATACGACTATCCTGAAGACTTGGATGAAAATACACCTGCGGGATTATGCTATACATCTGCGACGACAGGGAATCCAAAAGGTGTAATATACACGCATCGCGGATTGGTGTTGCATAGTTACGCGCTTGGCCTTGCGGATGCAATGGGGCTTTGCGAGCGCGATATCGCTATGTCCGTTGTACCGATGTTTCATGCAAATGCCTGGGGCCTTCCATTCGCAGGCGTCTTTTTTGGAACAACGCAAGTGCTGCCGGGACCAGGCTTTAATCCGGCGGTTCTCTTAGACCTGATTGAGGCAGAAAAAGTAACGATTACTGCCGGTGTGCCGACCATCTGGCTCGCTGCACTGAAAGAATTGCAACAAAATCCACGTGACCTCTCTTCATTGCGTGTCATTGTCTGTGGTGGTTCGGCTTCACCAAAGGGACTAATCCGTGCATTTGAGGAAAAATATAATATCCCGTTTATAGTTGGTTACGGAATGACGGAGACAAGTCCGCTTGTCAGTTTATCTGTCCTCACTTCATCGATGAAGGATTTGACGATGGACGAGCGAATTGAAATCCGTGCTTTACAAGGATTGGTCATGCCGGGACTGGATATACGAGTAGTCAACGAAGAAGGCGAAGTGCCGTGGGATGGCAAAACGATGGGCGAGTTGACGGTGAAAGGACCATGGATTGCAAGTGAATACTATAAAGATGAACGAACAGAGGAAGCATTTAAGAACGGCTGGCTCTACACAGGGGATATTGCGATCATGACCGAAGATGGCTATCTGAAGTTAATGGATCGAACAAAAGACTTGATAAAGAGCGGTGGTGAATGGATTTCTTCTGTAGATCTGGAGAACGCCCTTATGACACATGAATCGGTTTATGAAGCAGCCGTCGTCGCGGTGCCTCATGAAAAATGGATGGAACGCCCGCTTGCCTGTGTAGTATTGAATGAAGGTGTCACGGAAGATGACAGCAAGAAAGAAGAACTGAGAGACTATTTAAAAGGTCAATTCGCCAGCTGGTGGGTTCCGGATGAAGTGCTCTTCGTTAAAGAAATCCCGAAGACTTCGGTAGGGAAGTTCCTGAAAGCAGCATTGCGCGTTCAATTACGAGAACAGTATTCAGTCAATTAAACAGCACAGTAAAAAATCCTCCGCTTTTTTACAAAGTGGAGGATTTTCAGCTGTTGTTCGATTTATTGCGCTTTAGCGAATGCTTGAGACAACTCATTTGTCATCGCATCTTTTTCTTTATCATCGGCACGCTGCCAAAGCTGTTCGAAAAAAACGCCGAGGCCTGGTAACAAATGTTCTTCTCCCCGCTGAATTGCATCATCGATAACACTGCGTACATCCTGTGAACTATTATTCGTCATATTTGCGGCAATTGCATCGCGTATTTGAAAATTCATTTCATCAACCTCCTACCTTCATCTTTTCCACAACAGTCGCTAAATATACGCGCGTTTGGTACACTAAAAAGAAAAAAGGATGTACAGCCTCTTGAATAAACGTATAGAATCCACACAAAATTCATTAGTGAAACATTGGAAAAAATTAGTGACGACACGGAAAGAACGAGATCAAACAAACGAGTTTCTCGTAGAGGGATTCCATCTCGTCGAAGAAGCAATAAAACACAAGGATTTAGTCATTCAATTGCTTGTGAGAGAAGATCTTGATATTCCTGCTCATTGGGATGTACCGATCATCGAATTGACGGCCGCAGTCTCCAAGGAAATTTCGGAGACCGAACAAACACAAGGTGTCTTTGCCTATTGCAAACAACCGCAATATGACGAAGCAGACCATCATGAATGGAAACGGCTTTTATTGATAGACGCTGTGCAAGACCCTGGCAATATCGGAACAATGATCCGCACTGCAGACGCAGCCGGCCTCGATGCCGTAGTTCTTGGCAAGGGCTGCGCCGATCCGTTTAATCCGAAGACTGTGCGCTCTGCACAAGGGTCACACTTCCATATTCCTGTCGTGCGTGGTGAATTAATGCCATGGCTGGAACGTCTGAAATCGAATAATATTCCAATCATCGGTACCGGTTTGCAGGAAGCAGTCTCTCTTAATGAAATCACTGCACAATCAGAATTCGCCTTACTTGTTGGCAATGAAGGTAGCGGCGTAGACCCGGACCTTCTTTCAAAAGCCAATCAAGTAGTAAAAATCCCGCTCTATGGGCAGGCGGAATCATTGAACGTAGCCGTCGCAACAGGCATTTTGCTATACACGCTCCGCGATCATTGAGTTGACTGTTGAAGGCGATTGTCTTTTACGGTATACTACAAGATGAATCATACAAACAGCAACGACCGGGAAAAGTACATGGCACAGCACGTTCTTAGGGATTTCACACCTCGACTGAAAATGTGAAAAACGTCGCCCCATCGAATTCACCCTGCGAGCTGCACGCTAGGACCAGCAATGTAAAAGCGTGCCGGCAAAGGACCGTTATTCCAAATCAAGTGATTTTGCATCACATTCTTCAAGATGCAAACTAATCAGGGTGGTACCGCGAACTCGACCTCGTCCCTTTTACAGGGGCGAGTTTTTTGTTTTTCGGAAACTATACAAGTTGATTTGTTTTTTATTCTTTAGATAGTTTTTCTTGATTTGAAGAATATCTAGTTGATTGTAGTGGAAGACGGCGACTCCAGCGGGATTAGCGGGACAGGTGAGACCCCACAGGGAGCGGAGCGACCGAGGAGGCTCACCGCCCGCCCCGCGGAAAGCGTCCGTCTGGAACGGAAATCAACGGTGCTTAGCAGCCAATCCATCTTACATAGTTTTAAACCACCATTGAACTCAAGAGAGGAGCTATGAACATGAAAGAACAACTGCATGAACTGAAAGAACAAGTCATTGCAAAAATCAAAGATTCCCAAACCATCAAAGAACTCAACGACGTACGCGTGGCCTACCTGGGGAAAAAAGGACCCATCACAGACCTGCTAAAAGGAATGGGTAAACTTCCTGCAGAAGAACGACCAAAAATGGGCGCGCTCGTCAACGAAATCCGCGAAAGTGTAACTGGAATTCTGGAAGAGCGCAAAGAAACACTTGAACAGCAAGCCATCCAAGAGCAACTCGAAAAAGAGTCCATTGACGTGACATTGCCTGGTCGCCCAGTAGAGCTTGGCAACCACCATCCGCTAACCCGCGTTGTAGAAGAAATCGAAGACTTCTTTATCAGCATGGGATATGAAATCGCGGAAGGACCTGAAGTGGAAAAAGACTACTACAACTTCGAGGCACTCAATCTTCCAAAAGGACACCCAGCTCGCGACATGCAGGACTCCTTCTATATTACGGAAGATATTTTACTGCGTACCCACACGTCTCCCGTGCAGGCACGGACGATGGAAGCGAAAGATGGTGCTGCCATTAAGATCATCTGCCCAGGAAAAGTGTATCGACGTGACTCAGATGACGCAACACACTCCCACCAATTTACTCAGATTGAAGGATTGGTCGTTGGCGAAAACATTCGCATGAGTGACTTGAAAGGTACTCTTGATTTATTGGCGAAGAAATTATTTGGAGCAGATCGCGAAATCCGTTTGCGCCCAAGCTTCTTCCCATTCACTGAACCATCTGTAGAGATGGATATTTCTTGCTTTAAATGTGGCGGATCTGGATGTAACGTTTGTAAGAAAACAGGTTGGATCGAAATTCTGGGAGCCGGCATGGTGCATCCAAATGTGCTGAAAATGGCGGGCTATAATCCGGAAGAAGTGACTGGCTTTGCGTTCGGCATGGGGCCTGAACGAATCGCGATGTTAAAATACGGAGTGGAAGATATTCGTCATTTCTATACAAATGACATTCGGTTTATTTCACAATTCCACCGGGCAGAGGCGTAAGGAGGCGTACTGATGTTAGTATCAACAAATTGGTTAAGTAAGTATGTAGATTGGAATGAACTCAGCGTAGAAGAACTAGCCGAAAAAATCACTCGTGCTGGAATTGAAGTAGACGGTATCATTGATCGTTCATTCGGTATGGACAATATAGTTATCGGATACGTAACAGACTGCGTAAAACATCCAGAAGCGGACAAATTACATATTTGTCAAGTGGATGTGGGTGGAGAAATCACTCAAATCATTTGTGGCGCACCGAATATTGCGGCAGGTCAAAAAGTCATCGTTGCACGTCCGGGAGCTGTGTTGCCGGGTGGAATGAAGATCAAAAAAGCGAAACTTCGCGGCGAAGAGTCAAATGGTATGATTTGTTCATTGCAAGAACTGGGCATTGAAGGGAAAGTAGTTCCGAAAGCCTATGCAGAAGGAATTTATGTTTTGCCGAATGATGTGCAAGCTGGAGAAAGTGCGTTGACTCATCTTGGATTATACGATCAAGTAATGGAATTTGACTTGACACCGAACCGTTCGGATGCACTCAGTATGCTAGGGGTTGCATATGAAGTAGGGGCAATACTGTCAAAAGACATCAAGTTGCCGGCTATTTCTTTTGAAGAATCTTCAGAAAAAGCACAGGACTATTTAAAGTTGGCGGTAGAAGCTCAAGAGGACAATCCGATGTATATTGCGAAAGTCGTGAAGAACGTCAAAGTGGCGGAATCCCCGCAGTGGCTGCAAAATACATTGATGTCTGCAGGAATCCGTCCGCATAATAATATCGTCGACATCACGAACTATGTGCTGTTGGAATATGGTCAGCCGTTGCATGCGTTTGATTACGATCGTCTGGAAACGAAAGAAATCGTTGTGCGTCATGCCCGTGAAGGCGAAAAAATTGTGACGCTCGATCAGGCAGAACGTACATTGAATGGCCATCAGCTCGTTATCACGAACGGGGTGGAGCCGGTTGCACTTGCAGGTGTGATGGGCGGAGCGAACTCGGAAGTGCATGAGGGAACTGCGACTGTCGTCATCGAATCGGCTTATTTCGCACCAAGTTCTGTACGTCGGACTTCAAAAGAAGTTGGACTGCGTAGCGATGCGAGTACACGATTTGAAAAGGGTGTAGATCCAAATCGGGTGGCTGAAGCAGCAGAACGTGCAGCACAACTGATGGCTGAACTTGCTGGCGGGGAAGTCCTTGAAGGTTCAGTTCAATTTGATGAGTTGGATAAAACTGCCGAGAGAATCATTCTGTCTCCAGATTACGTTAACAATCGTCTAGGTATGAAGATTCCGATGGACGAAATGAAGTCGATCATGGACCGTCTGCAAATTCCTACGGAAGCGATCAATGGTCAGCTCGTGATGGATATTCCGACGAGACGACAAGACTTGCGAATCAAAGAAGATATAATTGAGGAAATTGCTCGTCTTTACGGCTATGATGAGATACCGAAAACTTTGCCGGTTGTGGAAAGTACACCAGGTGGATTAACTCCATATCAAGCAAAGCGGCGCATCGTCCGCAGATTTTTAGAAGCAGCGGGTCTTTCGCAGGCATTGACATATTCATTGGCTTCACCAAAAGATGCACAAGCTTTTGCACTGGAGACAGCTCCCGTCACAGAGCTTCTTATGCCGATGAGTGAAGAGCGCAGCGTACTTCGCCAAAGTTTGATCCCCCATTTACTCGATGCAGCTACGTACAATACGGCACGTCGCAACGAATCGGTTGCGTTATATGAAACAGGTTCCGTGTTCCTTGGCATCGAAGAAGATGGATTGCCGAAAGAAGTCGAGCATGTGGCAGCCGTATTAACTGGCAAGTGGGTTCACCATGCGTGGCAAGGTGAGACGAAAAAAGTAGATTTCTTCGTCATGAAAGGGATTGTGGAAGGGCTGTTTGAACAATTAGGATTGCTCGAGCGCATCCAATTTACTAAAGCTACGGTAGAAGGCATGCACCCTGGCCGAACTGCAACTGTATGGCTAGGTGACCAAGCGGTAGGTATGCTGGGCCAAGTACACCCGACTGTACAAAATCAACGCGATTTGCAGGAAACGTACGTAATGGAAATGAATTTACGCGTGATCATGGAAACGGCGGCGGAGGAGCTCTTCTACGAGCCAGTACCTCGCTATCCATCGATCTCCCGTGATATCGCATTAGTCGTTGATCGCGACACATCTGCTGCGAACTTGCAGGCTATTATTTTGCAGGCGGGCGGCAAGCTGCTGAAGACCGTTCAGTTGTTCGATCTGTACGAAGGAAAAAATGTTGAAGAGGGCAAGAAATCCTTGGCCTTCTCGTTAACGTACTTTGATCCTGAACGTACTTTGACAGATGAAGAAGTAGTCAATGCGCACAAGAAAGTGCTGGATGCACTGACAGTACAAGCTAATGCGCAATTGAGATCTTAATAAAAAATGAACCGCAGTTCTCTTACGAGGACTGCGGTGTTTTTACCTTATTTCTTATATGCAAGTTTCAATGCTTTTTGTGTATTGGCGAAATGCACTTTCGTGATGGAATGTAAAAACGGTTCGCCTTTTTTACGTATGATCTGACAAGCGATTTGGTCGACTTTCGGACCGGCACCTTTTGGCAGCGTAACTCCTGCCTTGGCACTCAGCCGATCCATTTCTTCCAAGAAAGCCACACGTGCTAGAATGGATGCCGTTGCTACGGATACATGCAAATTCTCTGCTTTTGTCGAAAATAACACTTTGTCACGAATGATTGTCGACTCATTTTTTAAATGATTGTAGTAAATTCTTCGTTCGGCAAATTGGTCGATTAAAATATATTCGGGCAACTCAGGCTGCATTTGTTCGAGAACTTGTTGAATCGCTTGGTTGTGTAGTACGGCTTTGATTTTTCCTTGTGACCAGCCTTTTTTTTGGATTTCATTGTATTTGTCATTATCGAGGGTCAGCACACAATGTGGGACAACCTGTTTCAAGTCCTCTGCGATTTGTTGCATATAGACATCCGTCAGCTGTTTCGAATCTTTCACTCCTAGTTCGCGGACCAGTTCTATTTTATCACGGCTGACAAAACAGGCAGCTACCGTAATTGGACCGAAAAAGTCGCCTGTTCCAGTCTCGTCTGAACCTATTACAGACAAAGTAGCGAAATTCTCGGGCAAGACATCACCTTTTGCTGCAGAACTTTTTGTTTTAGCAGCCGTTGATGGAGTTAGGGAAGGGGACCAGCGTGCAGCTTCTCGATCGGCACCAGCCCCTTGAAACAGCACTTTGCCGGATCGATATGCTGTGATGGAAGTATCAGCTGTCTTTGCAGCGAAAATCACGCCTGGTGCATTGCGTGTAATTTTATTTTGCTCGTAGAAATTCAGAACTTTAGGCATTTCATTTTCATTAAGGACGATGACTTGGTTACTCACTAAATCGTTCACTCACTTCCTGAAAGGATTTTCTACTTAGTATACCTGAAAAGCTAGTGCATAATGAACAGAACCATTTAAAATAGTTGAGAGAATGTAGATATGAGGCATAATTGATTCACAACCAATTGTTATTCATGGTATGATTATTAACAGGGTTTTTCAGAGGAGGGCGGAATAGTGGCGGACAAAGAAAAGACAAGAGTGGCAGTTGGAATCTATGGACAAACCTATACAATCGTTGGCACGGAAACGTCTAATCATGTACGTCATGTTGCCTCGCTCGTTGATGAGAGAATGCGGGAAATCAGTAAACGCAATCCTTACTTGGACAGTACAAAAATAGCTGTTTTGACTGCTGTTAATAGTGTGCATGACTATTTAAAACTGGAAGAAACCGTACAGCAATTAGAAGAAGAAGTGAAAAAGTTGAAGGGTTGAGAGGCGAAAAATGGTTGATTTACTGATAATTTTCTTGTTAGTCGGCGGTTTGATCACGGGCTTCAGACGTGGGTTGATCGTCCAGCTGATCCATATGCTTGGACTGATCGTGTCGATTATCGTTGCGTATATGTATTACAAACAATTAGCGGAGAAGCTCATCTTGTGGATTCCGTATCCTGGGGCTACGGCTGATTCGAAACTTAGTTGGACATTTGATCACTTAGACTTGGATATGACGTTTTATCGGCTCATCGCATTTATATTCATTTTTGTCGCAGTCAAGCTGGTATTACAGTTAATTGGCTCGATGTTGGACTTTTTGAAGCATTTGCCTGTTCTTGGTTTCGGTGCACGTTTACTTGGCGCTGGTCTCGGATTTATTGAATTTTATTTCATTATCTTTTTCTTTTTATCCGTTTTGGCGATTTTACCAATTGAGGTCATTCAAAATTCCTTGCGCCATTCCTTGCTGGCAAAAGCGATGTTCGAACATACGCCGGTCATCTCATCGGCCATCAAAAATTGGTGGTTTGTGTATATGGGTTAACGCCCGTCTGTAAGCAGTGTACATATGAACTGACAGCTTCCCGTTAGCGTGGAAGCTTTTTTAACAGAGTAGGGAGGGTAACGATTTGAATAAAAAGACAATCATTCGCACGTTTGAAAAAATTGCACTCTATATGGAGTTGCTTGGAGAAAACCACTTTAAAGTAGCGGCTTTCCGAAAGGCGGCTTCTGTACTTGAATTAGATACAAGAAGTTTATCCGAAATGGACGATATCCTGTCATTGAAAGGAATCGGAAAAGGAACAGGTGCGGTCATTACCGATTTGATGGAAAACGGCACATCCGAAGTGCTAAAAGAATTGGAAGACCAAGTGCCAAAAGGGTTAATTCCTTTGCTGAACATACCGGGACTTGGTGGGAAAAAGATCGCCAAATTAAGAGAGGCGTTGAATATTGATTCGGTGGAATCGCTTCGGAAAGCATGCGAAGAAAAACAGGTGAGTACAGTGCCTGGTTTTGGCAAGAAGACAGAAGAAAACCTATTACGTGAAATCGAATTGCTTGCGGAACGCTCCGGAAAGACGCCGATTTGGCAAGTAGAAAAAGTCGTAAATATTGTTGAAGCGGAATTGGAACTGATTAAAGAAGTCGATAAGTTTCAAGTTGCCGGCAGTTACCGCAGACGTGAAGAAGAAAGTTCTGACGTGGATTGGATCATCGTGACGGAAAAACCGGAAACAGTGCGTGAAAAAATTCTTTCCGTATTGCCGATTGAAAAGATCATCGCAGCAGGTGATGCTAAGCTTTCTATTTCACTCGACACAGAAAAACCGATTGATGCGGATTTCCGTTTTGTTACAGAAGCCCAATTTGCCACTGCACTCCATCATTTCACTGGTTCTGCAGCACATAATGTTCGGATGCGGCAGCTCGCGAAAAGTAAAAAGCTGAAAATCAGTGAATATGGAGTAGAAGATGAGGCAGGAAATGTTCAGACTTTCAAAAGCGAGAAAGAATTTTTCGCACATTTCGACTTACCTTTTATTCCGCCGAGTATTCGAAAAGACGGTACAGAGATTGAGCGCGCCGATGAAATCGCAAATATTGTCATGCCTGATCAGATTCGTTCGGATCTGCATATGCATACGACGTGGTCAGACGGCGGCTATTCTATAGAAGAAATGGTGGAGGCGTGTCGGGCAAAAGGCTATTCCCATATGGTAATCACCGATCATTCTCATTATTTAAAAGTAGCAAATGGTCTGACACCTGAACGATTGCTGAAGCAGATAGAAGAAATCCGTGAAGTGAGTGCGAAATATGATGATATTGAAGTTTTTTGCGGAACGGAAATGGATATTTTGCCAGACGGAACATTGGATTTTGAAGATGAAATTCTAGAGCAATTGGATTTCGTCATTGCATCGATTCATTCGAGTTTCAATCAGCCGCAAGAGCAAATTATGGAGCGCCTGCATTCTGCCTGCAAAAATCCCCTTGTCCATATGATTGCGCACCCGACAGGCAGGATCATTGGTCAGCGGGAAGGTTATAATCCCGATATGGATCAATTGATCAAATGGGCGAGCGAGTACGGTAAAATATTAGAATTGAACGCGAGTCCCTATCGTTTGGATTTGCGTACAGAATATTTGATTCAAGCGAAAGAAGCGGGTGTGAACATTGCGATCAATACGGATGCACATGCGACCGAACAGCTTGACTATATGCCTATTGGTGTAGAGTATGCTCAAAAGGCATGGCTTCCAGCTGAGATGGTCATCAATACTTGGCCGCTTGAAACATTCATCAAGAACGTGATACGCAGATGAAAGGAAGTGTGAGACGTTGGAAAAACGTGTCTTAAAAACACTTGAATTTAATAAAATAATTCAGCAAGTCGCGACGCACTGTACATCAGTAGCGGGAAGAGCACACGTAGAACAACTTACGCCTTCACGTGAACTGGAAGATGTTCGGCGTTTATTGGAAGAAACGGATGAGGGACTTGCTTTGTTACGTATTCGAGGGAATGTCCCGATGGGGGGAATTCATGACATCCGACCACATGCGAAACGTGCGCAAATCGGCGGAATGCTGAGTGCTATGGAGCTTGTGGAAATTGCGGATACTATACGTGCAAGCCGAATCTTACGCCAGTTCTTGGAGGCTGTAACTGCAGAAGGAGAAATTAACATTCCTCATTTAATTGCCCGCAAAGAAGCAATGCCGATTTTGACGGGTGTTGAGCATGAGATCAATGCCGCGATTGATGATAATGGACGAGTAGTTGATAGTGCTTCTTCGGCATTGCGATCGATTCGTCAAAGCTTACGCGTGCAAGAAAGTCGAGTGCGCGAACGGCTTGAAAGTTATACGAGAGGGAAGAATGCAGCGAAAATGCTGTCCGATGCAATCGTAACAATCCGTAACGATCGGTATGTTATCCCTGTCAAGGCAGAATATCGCTCGCATTATGGCGGTGTTATTCACGACATGTCTTCTTCAGGTCAGACTTTATTTATCGAGCCGGACGCTGTCGTTCAAGCGAATAATGAAATCCGCAGTTTAAAAGTGAAAGAGCAGGAAGAAATCGAGAAGATCTTGCTCGCATTATCCGCCAGTGTCCGGGAAGTGGCACATGACCTCTTTACGTTAGTGCAGCTATTGGCGGAAATTGATGTGATCTTGGCGAAAGCGAAGTATGGAACGGCGAATAAATGTACCAAACCTGCTGTAAACGCAGACGGGTATATGCGTCTTACAAAAGCGCGTCATCCGCTGTTGCCAATTGAAGAAGCGGTTGCCAATACGATTGAATTCGGCCAAGATATCACGACAATCGTCATTACAGGACCGAATACAGGAGGTAAGACAGTTACACTAAAAACCGTGGGCTTATGTACACTGATGGCCCAATCTGGACTGCCAATCCCTGTATTGGACGGTTCTGAAATTGCGGTCTTTGATTCGATTTATGCCGATATTGGAGACGAGCAGTCTATCGAGCAAAGTTTGAGTACATTTTCTTCTCATATGGTCAATATCGTAGACATTTTGAAGAAGTTCGATGACCGGTCATTACTATTATTTGACGAGCTAGGCTCAGGGACAGATCCTCAAGAAGGAGCAGCACTGGCCATTTCGATTTTGGATGAAGTGCATGGCAGCGGCGCGCGTGTAATGGCAACGACTCACTATCCTGAACTAAAGGCGTATGGCTATAATCGTCCGGGTGTCGCAAATGCCAGCGTGGAATTCGATATCGATACATTAAGCCCTACGTATCGTCTGCTGATCGGCGTTCCCGGTCGAAGCAATGCGTTCGAAATATCGAAACGACTCGGTTTGCATAATCATATTATTGATCGAGCAAAAGGGTTTACAGGTGAGGATCGCGGCGAAGTGGATTCGATGATTGCTTCTCTAGAGACCAGTCGGGTGCAGTCTGAAAAAGATGCTGAACGCACGCATGATTTACTTCTTGAAACAGAACAATTAAAGAAGGAATTGAATGCGAAGCTGGCAGAATTTGAAGAACAGAAAGAGCGCTTGACGGAAGCTGCAAAAGAACGGGCGAAAAAGATCGTGGAAAAAGCAAAATCCGAATCTGAAGCCGTTATTTCTGACTTACGTGCGTTACGAATGAATGCAGGGGCAAGTGTGAAAGAACACGAACTAATTGAAGCGAGAAAACGGCTTGAAAGTGCTACGCCTGCTGAAAAGAAAAAGAAAGCCATCAAGGCAAAAGCAGCTCCTCGTCCATTGCAAAAGGGCGATGAGGTAAAAGTGCTGGCATACGGACAAAAGGGTACGCTCGTTGAGAAAGTCTCGGATAAAGAATGGGTCGTCGAAATAGGAATCTTGAAAATGAAGTTGCCGGAATTAGGTTTGGAATATGTAAAACCTGAGAAAGAGAAGAAACAAGTGACCTCTGCAGCCGTCCGGGGGCGTTCAGGTCATGTAAAACTGGAACTAGATCTGCGCGGGGAGCGTTATGAAGATGCGATTGCGCGAACGGAAAAATATATTGATGATGCATTGTTGTCCAATTATCATCAAGTCTCAATCATTCATGGAAAAGGGACAGGCGCACTGCAAAAAGGTGTCCAACAGTATTTGAAAAAACATTCCCGCGTCAATTCCTATCGCTTTGGCGAGGCGGGAGAAGGCGGTCACGGTGTTACAATCGTAGAATTAAAATAAAATGAAACTTTTCGGCTGCCTGAACCGTATGACATGCAAGAGAACATAAAGAAGGTGCCGAATACATGAATAATACTGGTTTTTGGGGTCATCCATTAGTAGAGACTGCAGGTTACTTCAGTGTCGTCGTTCTATGTCTGATCGTCTCCATGGTTTTATTTGAAATCGTAACAAAATATAAAAACTGGGAAGAAATTCGAAAAGGTAATCTGTCGGTTGCTATGGCAACGGGCGGGAAAATCTTTGGAGTGGCTAATATTTTTCGCTATTCCATTGAGCAGCATAATAGCTTGCCGCAAATGATGGGCTGGGGGTTGTATGGCTTTACATTGCTCATCTTTGCCTACCTTTTGTTCGAGTTCCTGACGCCAAAATTCAAAGTGGATGAAGAGATTCAAGCAGATAATCGTTCGGTCGGCTTCATTTCCCTTTGTATTTCGGTTGGTCTGTCCTTTGTTATAGGAGCCAGTATATCTTAGGAGATAGCGTATTATGGAAAGATTGATTAAAATTTTATTCGCGGTCTGTATACTTTTCGTTCTAATAGGGGTATATTGGCTCTTCAAAAACACGCCTTGACAGTTGTCTTGGCGTGTTTTTGCTTCACTCCAAATAATTCATGTCCTGTTTTGCAAAAAGAACGAAAGTGTGGAGGAAAAGGTGTGTTGCTCGGGATTTGCCCTCCAGACGGGGACGCGTTCTGGAGGGCGCGCGGTGAGCCCGCCGTCGCAAGCTCCCTGGCGGTCTCACCTGTCACGCTGATCCTCCCAGAGTCGCCCCGCCTTCCGGGCAAATCCCCAACTTTTTATCCGGAAGGCACTGAATTTTTTCTGGTGAGTAGCGAGTGGAATAGTGGTTGCTCTTAAAAAAAGAAATACTAGTACAAAAACGATACCTTTTGGTTTTTATTAATTTCAAACGAAAATCAAATTATCTAGCCTACTCAATGTAGGGATTGGAGCGGAAGACGGTCGACTCCGGGAGGATCAGCGTGTGCCTTGAGACCCCGCAGGTAGCGAAGCGGACGAGGAGGCTCAAGCAACGCCCTCCGGAAAGCGTACCGTCTGGAGCGCAAATCCCCATGGATACACTCATGCCGCACTCACTTGGCCAAAAGAACCCATCGGTTGCATTCGTTTTATTTTTGTTGCATTTAAAATAAAAATTACAAAAAACATGTGAACTATTAATTAATCAACTTATCAGATAGTCCCTCCAAGTAGTAAAGTTAGTCATAAAAACCACTTGCACCTAATAGAATAAAAAGCAAGGGCTCTTGTCTGTTTAGTCATAATTCGCCATTACCGTAGACAAACCATTTAAAATAGCTCTTAATTCAACAGGAGAGTAAAGCGCTTTCATATTTATCTTGTAAACTAAAAGATTTATCGATATACTAATGAACAAGGAATATTCAAACAATTAACTACATGTAGAGGAGTTGTGAAGATGACACAAAAACCTTGGTTGTCCGCTTATCCCCCTGAAATTCCGACGACTTTGGAATATGAACAAATTCCATTGCAAGACTATCTTACTAGGTCCAGTAAGAAATATCCCAATAAAACGGCAATCCACTTTATGGGGAAAGATGTTTCATTTCAAGAGTTTCATGAGTCTGCTTTGAAGTTTGCGACGTATTTGCAGAAGCTTGGGGTTGAAAAAGGAGATCGGGTGGCGATTATGTTGCCTAACTGTCCGCAAGGTGCCGTGGCGTATTATGGTATACTCTATGCAGGTGGTATTGTCGTTCAGACAAACCCATTGTATACTGAGCGTGAATTAACCTACCAAATGGCAGATTCGGGAGCAAAGGTTATTATCTCGCTTGACATTTTGTTTCCACGAATCTCGAAAATCAGGAAAGACACTTCTTTAGAACACATCATCGTGACAGGTATCAAAGACTATTTACCCTTCCCTAAAAATGTCATCTACCCATTCATCCAGAAGAAAGAACATGGTCTTTCCGTTAAGGTGGAACATCGGGGGATTCATCATCTTTATACAGAAATAATGAAATCGACGAAAGCTGATCCGATTCATGTTACTTTTGAAAAAGATGATATTGCATTATTGCAATATACTGGAGGAACAACAGGGCCACCGAAAGGCGTAGAGCTGACGCATGCTAATTTGATCAGTAATACAGAGATGTGTAACGCCTGGCTGTATGAAACAGAAGAAGGAAAAGAAACGATCATGGGAATTTTGCCGTTCTTCCATGTCTATGGTATGACGACCGTCTTAATCTTTGCGGTTATGAAGGGCCATCGGATGGTATTGGTACCTAAATTCGATTTTAAAACGGCTTTGAAAGAAATTGATAAACAAAAGCCGACACTTTTCCCAGGCGCTCCGACTATTTATATCGGTCTTTTAAATCATCCGGATTTGTCAAAATATGATTTATCATCAATCAAAGCATGTATTAGTGGTTCAGCCTCCTTGCCTATCGAAGTGAAAGAGAAATTCGAACAGGTGACAGGCGGAAAGCTGGTAGAAGGTTACGGACTGACGGAGACTTCACCGGTCGCTTTAGCGAATTTTGTTTGGGATGGGCTAGAGAAAAGGGGCTCTATTGGTGTGCCTTGGCCGGATACCGATGCTTGCATTTTAGGTCCTGGCTCTTCGGAATCATTGCCTGTCGGAGAGATTGGAGAAATCGCGGTAAAAGGTCCACAAGTAATGACTGGTTACTGGAATAGACCGGATGATACGGCTGAAGCTTTCCGTGACGGCTGGTTTTTGACAGGTGATTTAGGGTATATGGATGAGGACGGATACTTCTATATCGTAGACCGCAAAAAAGATATGATTATCGCAAGTGGCTTCAATATCTATCCACGTGAAATTGAAGAAGTGCTCTATGAACACCCTGCCATTCAAGAATGTATCGTAGCTGGCGTGCCAGATCCATATCGTGGCGAAACAGTGAAGGCGTATATTGTCTTGAAGGATGGTCAATCGGTTACAGAAAAAGATTTGGATACGTATTGCAGGAAACAACTTGCCGCATTCAAAGTTCCTAAGAAATATGAATTCCGGGATGATTTGCCGAAAACTGCAGTTGGCAAAATTTTACGTCGTTCATTAGTAGAAGAAGAAAGAAAAAAACAAACAGATGTCCAAGACACTTTAAAAAGTTCATAACAAAAAGCTTGACTCTAACTGAAAAGTTTATTATTATGAAAATATGAATGAATCATCATTCATATTTTCTTTTTTGGTGGTGAAACAAAATTAAACGAACAAAACCTAAATATAAACAAATTGTAGACGCTGCAGTGATCGTAATTGCAGAAAATGGATACCACCAAGCGCAAGTCTCGAAAATTGCGAAGGAAGCCGGAGTAGCAGACGGAACCATCTATCTTTATTTTAAAAATAAGGAAGATATCCTCATCTCTGTCTTCAGAGAAAAAATGGCGATTTTTGTAGAAAACATCAACGAGATACTTACAAAAGATCTTTCTATCAGTGAAAAATTACTTCAAGTAGTAGAAAACCATTTTAGGGTATTGCAAAACGATCCTCATCTGGCGATTGTCACACAGCTGGAACTAAGACAGTCAAACAAAGATCTACGATTTCAGATCAACAATGTATTGAGAGAGTACATGATCTTGCTGGATCAGCTGCTGGAAGAAGGGGTAGAGAAAAACGAGTTGTCTTCTGAACTCGATTTACGTCTAGCTCGGCAAATGCTCTTCGGTACAATGGATGAGACCATTACTTCTTGGGTAATGAATGAACAAAAGTACGATTTGATCAGTCTGGCACCCAAAGTGAGTAATATGTTATTGCGCGGTTATCAACAACGGTAAAAGAACATTTTTTGAAGGAGATGTACTAGATGGCGTTGATTAAATTGGAAAAAGACGGACATGTTGCATTAGCAAAAATCGACCACCCACCAGCGAATGCACTATCTTCTAAAATAATTGAAGAAGTGGATCAACTGTTAACCGAAGTAGAGAATGACCCCGATGTACGAGTGGTCGTTCTCTACGGAGAAGGTCGGTTTTTCTCCGCAGGTGCGGACATTAAAGAGTTTACGACAGTGGAATCAGGCGAAGCGTTCGCTAAGCTTGCTGGCAAAGGACAGCAAGTGTTTGAACGCTTAGAAAATTTTCCGAAACCTGTAATCGCTTCCATACATGGAGCGGCTCTAGGCGGCGGTTTAGAATTAGCTATGGCATGCCATATTCGGTTGGTTACAAAAAGCGCGAAGCTTGGTTTGCCTGAGCTTCAGTTAGGGCTTATCCCCGGTTTCGCAGGGACTCAACGGCTGCCCCGATTGGTCGGTGTCGCAAAAGCAGCAGAAATAATGCTGACAAGTGATCCTATTTCAGGTGAAGAAGCTGTTAAGTGGGGGCTTGCCAATCATGCGTACTCCGATGAAGAACTTTCAAGCGAGACATTGAAATTGGCAAAGAAGATCTCACTGAAAAGCCCGATTGCGGTAAAGCATGCTTTGCAGATGCTAACGTATTCAAAAGACCAGTCCTTCTATGATGGAGTGGAAGCAGAAGCTAAATCGTTCGGTGAAGTGTTTGTATCAGAAGATGCAAAAGAAGGTATTCAAGCATTTATTGAAAAGCGTCAACCTGCATTTACTGGAAAGTAATTATTGAATAGGAGGTTCTATTAATGAACATTTATGCATTAGTAAAAAGAACATTTGATACGGAAGAAAAAATCTCGATTTCAAACGGTGCTATTTCAGAAGACGGCGCAGAATTCATCATCAATCCATACGATGAGTACGCTGTGGAAGAAGCGATTCAACTCCGCGACGAACATGGCGGTGAAGTAACGGTCATTTCAATCGGTGAAGAAGATGCTGAGAAGCAATTGCGTACTGCATTAGCTATGGGCGCAGACAAAGCGGTCTTGATCAACGTTGAAGATGACATCGATGAAGTGGATGAATTTACTTCTGCTAAAATAATTGCAGATTACTTGAAAGATAAGGATGCAGATATCATTCTTGCAGGTAACGTAGCAATTGACGGCGGTTCAGGCCAAGTTGGTCCTCGTGTAGCGGAATTATTAGGTATTAATTATGTAACGACAATTACAGAACTAACGGTGGACGGCACCAATGTAACAGTTGTACGTGACGTAGAAGGGGATTCTGAAACAATTGAAACTTCTTTGCCACTTCTTGTAACAGCTCAGCAAGGACTCAACGAACCTCGTTACCCTTCTCTGCCAGGAATTATGAAAGCAAAGAAGAAACCATTAGAAGAGTTGGAGTTCGATGATTTAGACTTGGAAGAAGACGATGTGGAAGCGAAGACAGAAACAAAAGACGTTTTCTTACCACCTGAAAAAGCGGCAGGACGTATCCTTGAAGGTGAACCAGCAGATCAAGCAGCTGAGCTCGTGAAATTATTGCATTCTGAAGCGAAAGTAATTTAATTCTCATAGAACTGTATTAGGAGGGACTACATTATGTCAAAGAAAATTTTGGTTTTAGGTGAAGCACGCGATGGCGAACTGCGTAACGTGTCATTTGAGACGGTTGCTGCAGCAAAGAAAATATCATGCGGCGGGGAAGTTGTCGCTGTTTTAATAGGAGACCAAGTCCAGTCATTAGGGGAAGAAATGATTCATTATGGAGCGGACCGTGTGGTTACGGTGGAGCACCCACATTTGAAGCATTATACATCTGATGGATACGGACAGGCATTCATGGCTGTATATGAAGATGAATCACCAGAGGGGATTGTCTTTGGTCACACGGCAATGGGGAAAGACTTATCTCCCAAAATCGCTAGTAAACTAGCATCTGGATTGATTTCAGACGTGACAAAAATCGGAGGAGAAGGCGATGATGCAGAATTCATCCGCCCGATTTACTCCGGTAAAGCGTTTGAAAAAGTGGAAATTAAAGAAGGTTTGTTGTTCATCAGCATACGTCCGAACAACATCGAGCCACTTGAACACGATGCAAGCCGTACAGGCGACGTATCTGCGAAAAGTGTCGAAATTACCAATTTACGTTCAGTGATCAAAGACGTTGTTCGAAAGTCTACAGAAGGTGTGGATTTGTCAGAAGCGAAAGTCATTGTAGCAGGTGGACGCGGCGTAAAAGGAACAGAAGGATTCGAGCCGTTGAAAGAGTTGGCTAACCTCCTTGGAGGGGCAGTTGGTGCTTCACGTGGTGCGTGTGATGCGGATTACTGTGATTATTCGTTGCAAATTGGTCAAACAGGTAAGGTCGTCACTCCAGATCTATATATCGCAGCGGGTATTTCAGGTGCAATCCAGCACGTTGCCGGGATGTCAAACTCAAAAGTTATTGTCGCGATCAATAAAGATCCAGAAGCGAATATTTTCAAAATTGCAGACTATGGTATTGTAGGAGATATTTTTGAAATCATTCCAATCATGATTGAAGAAATAAAGAAATTAAAAGCTAGCTAATCAAAAGGCGTTGTAAGCATTTGTTTAGCCCCTATGAAACCTCCATGATATAATGCGAATATAGTCGTATTTAAAAGGAGGTAATAACAGATGGCAATTATTAATGCAACAGATGCGAATTTTGCTGAAAATGTTAAAGAAGGCGTAGTACTTGTAGACTTTTGGGCACCTTGGTGTGGTCCTTGTAAAATGATCGCTCCAGTGCTAGAAGAACTTTCAGGTGAAGTTGAAGGTAAAGCGAATATCGTTAAAGTTAACGTGGACGATAACCAAGCAACAGCAAGCCAGTTTGGAATTATGTCCATTCCAACTCTCCTTCTATTTAAAGATGGAGAAGTAGCGGAGAAGGTTGTAGGATTCCAACCGAAGGAAGCACTTGCACAACTAGTTGAAAAACACGCGTAAATACAAGAGACCGGGAGCTACTTCAGCCACCCGGTCTTTTAGTAGGTGAAAATAATGAATGAAATAATTGAACATAAACTATCGATCCTCCCTGATCTCCCTGGCTGCTATTTAATGAAGGATCGGCAAGGGACCATTATCTATGTCGGAAAAGCCAAAGTGCTGAAAAATCGTGTTCGTAGTTACTTCACGGGCTCACACGACGGCAAAACGCAGCGCCTGGTCGGAGAAATAGAGGACTTTGAATATATTATTACCAATACGGAAATCGAGGCACTCGTCCTTGAATTGAACTTAATCAAAAAGCATGACCCGAAGTACAATATCATGCTAAAAGATGACAAGACCTATCCTTATTTGAAGATAACGAATGAACGGCATCCGAAACTTATCATCACACGCAAAGTGAATAAGAAATCGGGCAAGTACTTCGGTCCCTATCCAAACGCAACAGCAGCCCATGAGACGAAAAAGCTCTTGGATCGCCTCTATCCCTACCGAAAGTGCCAAAATATCCCGACTCGGGCTTGCCTATATTACCACATCGGCCAGTGCTTGGCGCCGTGCATCAAAGAAGTTCCTGCAGAAGCCTATCATGAGATGGTCAATGACATTACACGTTTCCTGAATGGTGGCTACAAAGAAATGAAAAAAGAACTTCAGGAGAAGATGAATGAAGCTTCTTTAGAGTTGGAATTTGAGCGGGCAAAAGAATACCGCGATCAGATCACGAATATCGAAGCCGTCATGGAAAAACAGAATGTGAATACAAATGACTTCACAGACCGTGACATTTTCGGCTATGCAGTGGATAAAGGGTGGATGTGTGTTCAAGTATTTTTCGTACGTCAAGGAAAATTGATCGAGCGCGATGTTTCAATCTTTCCCGCTTATAAAGACGCCGAAGATGAATTATTGACGTTCCTCGGCCGATTTTATGGGGAAACACAACATTTGCTGCCAAAAGAAGTTCTCCTGCCTGAAACGGTAGATATAACGCTTGCTGAACAATTGCTTAACACAAATGTCTATGTGCCGCAGCGTGGGAAAAAGAAAGATCTTGTGAAGTTGGCTGAAAAAAATGCATCGATTGCATTGCGTGCAAAGTTTCAATTGATTGAACGGCAGGAAGAACGAACAATCGGGGCTTGTGAAGAATTAGGTGAAGCTATGGCCATAAGCACGCCATTGCGGATCGAAGCATTTGATAACTCGCATACTCACGGTGTAGAACCAGTGTCTGCAATGATTTCATTTATAGATGGTAGACCGAATCGCAAGGATTATAGAAAGTATAAGACGAAGACAGCTGCCGCTCATGACGACTACGGTGCGATGCGTGAAGTAATTAGAAGACGCTATACCCGGGTACTGAAAGATCATCTCCCGCTTCCCGACTTGATCGTCATTGATGGCGGAAAAGGGCAAATGGAGATTGCTAGGGAAGTTTTAGAGGATGAACTTGGCTTGTTTATTCCGATTGCAGGTCTTGCGAAAGATGATAAGCACAATACGGCACAATTGCTGTATGGCAGTCCGCCTGAGATTGTACCGCTGAAGAAAACGAGTGAGGCATTTTATCTGCTGCAACGAATTCAAGATGAGGTCCACCGTTTCGCGATTACTTTCCACCGACAGCGTAGAGGGGCTTCTTCACTAACCTCTTCGTTGGATGGCATAGAGGGAGTAGGACCGAAACGCAAACAGCAGCTGCTTAAGCACTTTAAAACAGTAAAAGCCATTCGCGAAGCAACAGCTGAACAGTTAAAAGAAGCTGGTCTCCCTGCAAAAGTAGCAGAAGGACTCATCGCGCATTTTCAACAACAATGATAAAAAGTGGCCACGTAATCTAAGTGGCCCCTTCCTTATTATACGGGTGATTTAGGATCACCTTTCACGATGAAATGAATATGATCTTCTTTGGGCATTTTCTGACCGTAACATTCGGTCAAATAGCCGTTGACCTTTTGATGCTGTTCGGCCAGAAAACCTGCCTCGAGCGAGCAAGAACCACCTGAAAGTTCAAGTAAGCTACTATTATGTAATGTATAATGTGTTTCTTGCTTAACAGTCTTTTCAATTGCCAATTGTCCCCAACCGGCTTCTGCAAAAAAGGCGGGTAACTCATCGAGCGACAAGATAGGGAACTTTCTGGCCATGTCTTTACCAAGCCAATACAATATGTCGTCTTCGTGCTTGCCTAGTAACGTGGGCAGTAAATGATCCCGCAGCAGATTGTAGCCAAAGTTTGTGGCTGGTGTTTGTTGAGTATTCAATAGTTTACAATCCTTTCGGAAATAGATATGAACAGGATCAGAGCAGTTTTCGGAAAAATCGCAATAAATTATAAAAAGTAGACAGCATCTTGACCTGCCACATACAGAGGAGTACAATGTACATGTTATCATATTGTACCACGAAGAGAGATACCGAGGAAGTGCAGCTAAATAGAGAATCTGCAATTCTTGTCAGGGAAATCTCAGAAATAAGGGAGGGTAAAAGACTTGTCGAAAGAATCAGATTTTTTCTTGCGCCGACTACATTCGTTGTTAGGTGTTATTCCAGTCGGACTATTTGTTGCCCAACACTTAGTCATCAACCACTTTGCAACGCGCGGTGAAGAAGCATTCAACACTGCATCTAACTTTATGGGCAACTTGCCATTTGTTACATTCTTGGAATGGTTCATCATCTATATTCCATTAATGTTCCACGCTTTTTATGGAGTGTACATAGCTTTTTCTGCGAAATATAACGTGAACCATTACGGCACATTCCGTAACTGGATGTTTACGCTGCAACGTTTTACTGGCGTATTCCTAGTGATCTTCATCGCATGGCACGTGTATGAAACACGTATCCAAAAAGCTCTTGGTGCAACAGTAGACTATAACATGATGGCGGATATCTTATCGAATCCACTTATGCTTGTATTCTATATTGTTGGAATCCTATCTGCGACTTTCCACTTGGCAAACGGACTTTGGTCTTTCTGTGTCACTTGGGGTATCGCTCAATCACCAAATTCACAAAAAATCGTTTCTTATATTACAATGATCGTATTCTTAGTACTTTCAGTAATCGGAATTCAAGCACTTTTAGCTTTCGTTTAATCAACTAACTTATGAAAACATGTATAATTGAGGAGTGAAACAATAATGGCAAAAGGCAGATTGATTGTCGTCGGTGGAGGGTTAGCTGGTTTAATGGCTACCATCAAAGCAGCAGAAGCTGGCACACCGGTTGACTTGTTCTCGCTAGTCCCAGTGAAACGTTCCCACTCCGTATGTGCCCAAGGTGGCATTAACGGTGCTGTTAACACGAAAGGTGAAGGCGACTCAGTCGATATTCACTTTGATGATACGGTTTACGGCGGAGACTTCCTAGCGAATCAAAAACCAGTGCAAGCAATGACGGCAGCAGCTCCTGGGATCATCCATTTATTAGACCGTATGGGCGTTATGTTCAACCGTACACCAGAAGGTCTTTTGGATTTCCGTCGTTTCGGTGGTACACTTCACCACCGTACAGCTTATGCAGGTGCTACAACAGGACAACAATTACTGTATGCTCTTGATGAACAAGTTCGTTCACACGAGGTAGCAGGGTTAGTGAAAAAGTATGAGCACTGGGAATTCCTTGGAATCATCACTGACGAAGAGGGAATTTGCCGTGGGATTAGAGCGCAAGACTTAAAGACCATGGAAATCCAAGCATTTAAAGCGGATGCTGTTATCATGGCGACAGGCGGACCTGGAATTATTTTCGGTAAATCAACAAACTCTGTAATCAATACAGGTTCTGCAGCTTCAATCGTCTATCAGCAAGGTGCATATTATGCAAACGGAGAATTCATCCAAATTCACCCGACTGCGATTCCTGGCGATGACAAACTTCGTCTAATGAGTGAATCCGCACGTGGTGAAGGTGGACGAGTTTGGACTTATAAAGATGGTAAGCCGTGGTACTTCCTAGAGGAAAAGTATCCCGATTACGGTAACTTGGTTCCACGTGATATCGCGACACGTGAGATTTTTGATGTCTGCGTAAACCAAAAATTAGGTATCAATGGAGAGAACATGGTGTATTTGGACCTTTCTCACAAGGACCCTAAAGAATTGGATATCAAACTTGGTGGGATCATCGAGATTTATGAGAAATTCACAGGGGACGACCCTCGTAAATTGCCAATGAAAATCTTCCCGGCTGTTCACTATTCAATGGGTGGACTATGGGTTGACGATCATCAGCAGACGAACATTCCAGGACTATTTGCTGCTGGGGAGTGTGATTATTCTCAGCACGGAGCAAACCGCCTAGGTGCGAACTCATTGCTATCTGCAATCTATGGCGGGATGGTCGCAGGACCAAACGCTATCGATTATATGAAGCACTTGAAGCGTACAGCTGACGAACTGCCTGAAACTATTTATGATGAAGCAGTCAAAGAAGAGCAGCAAAAATGGGAAGACTTGCTCAAAATGGATGGTACGGAAAATGCGTATGTCATCCACAGAGAGCTTGGCGAATTGATGACTGATAATGTTACAGTTGTTCGTTTTAATGATAAGTTAAAAGAAACTGACGAGAAGATTGTCGAGTTGCTTAAGCGCTATGAAAATATCAGCATGACGGATACACAACAGTGGTCTAACCAAGGCGCAATGTTTACTCGTCAGTTGAAAAACATGCTATACCTAGCTCGTGTTATCACATTAGGCGCATTGAACCGTGATGAAAGCCGTGGTGCACATTATAAGCCTGAGTTCCCGAATCGTGATGACGAGAACTTCTTGAAGACAACAATGGCGAAATTTGACGGAGTATCTGCACCGATCATAACGTATGAAGATGTAGATGTTTCCCTAATTCCTCCACGTAAACGCGATTATTCAGCGAAGAAAGGAGATTGACCAAAGTGAGTGAACAACAAACAGCAACTGCAACTAAGACAGTCGTGTTTGAGATTCAGCGTCAGGACACTGCTACTTCAACGCCATACATGGAAAAGTTTGAGATTCCTTACCGTCCGAATATGAACGTTATTTCGGCGCTAATGGAAATCAGACGGAATCCAGTGAACGCAAAAGGTGAAAAAACAACACCTGTTAACTGGGATATGAACTGTTTGGAAGAAGTATGTGGTGCATGTTCCATGGTAATCAACGGTCGCCCGCGTCAATCTTGTACAGCGCTAGTCGATCAGTTGACACAGCCAATTAAACTAGAGCCAATGCGTACATTCCCAGTTGTCCGTGACTTGATCGTGGACCGTGAATTCATGTTTGATTCATTGAAGCGAATTAAAGCGTGGGTACCAATCGACGGTACGTATGATTTAGGTGAAGGTCCACGTATGCCTGAGCGTAAACGTCAATGGGCGTATGAGTTATCTAAGTGTATGACATGCGGTGTATGTCTGGAAGCTTGTCCGAACGTAAACGACAAGACGAATTTCATGGGACCTGCTTTGATGTCACAGGTTCGTCTATTCAACTCTCACCCAACAGGTGCGATGAACAAAGACGAGCGTTTGGCAACAGTCATGTCAGACGGTGGAATCACAGAGTGTGGTAACTCACAAAACTGTGTAGTTGCTTGCCCTAAAGGTATTCCATTGACTACATCTATCGGTGCAATCGGTAGAGCAACAACAATTCAGATGTTCAAGAACTTCTTCGGAAGTGACCATCAAGTAGACTAATATCAAAACAAGACGACTTGCCTAATAGGTAAGTCGTCTTTTATTTGTCCTAAAATGATTGATTAAAGGTAAGGCAGTGCCAACCACTCGTAGCCAAGTTGGTTGACGTCTACCATTTTTTTGATATAATAAAAGAATGAATATTCATTCACTTATATAAGGGGGTATTTTGATATGAAAGCAAACTATATTGAGGATTTGGATAAATGGAAAGAGGATTTTCAGTTCTTTTCAGAAGTATCGGTGCGTTTCTCTGAGACGGATATGTACGGACATTTGAATAATACGTCTGTTTTTACGTACTTTGAATACGCACGCATAGAATATTTTAAGTCTTTGAACTGTATGGAGAAGTGGATGAATCCGAAAGGGGAGACAATTCCGATCGTCGCTGATTTGCAATGTGATTACAGGAAACAAGTCTTCTTTGACGAAAAGCTAAGGGTCTTTGTGAAAACCCACAAGATGGGAAATAGCTCAATGGATCTGCATTATATGGGGAAAAATGAACACGATGAAATTGTCTTTACGGGCAGGGGGACAGTCGTGCAAATCAACCGAAAGTCCGGACAGCCTGTGGCATGGTCGGAAGAAGAACTGGGAGTATACTTGCAAAACTCGTAAAAGCCTACACAGACGCGCCCGCGCTCACATATCTTATGTGGAAAGCGTAAAGAGGAGGGGCGCATCTTGGATGAAATGCAAAACCGTTCTTTATTGACGAATCGAGAACGACAAATATTTACTTTACTCGTTGAAGACTTTACCACAAAAGAAATTGCAGGGCAGTTGACGATCAGTGAAAAAACTGTCCGGAATCACATTTCGAATACAATTCAAAAGCTTGGTGTATCGGGCCGGGCGCAAGCAATTGTAGAATTACTTCGGTTGGGTGAATTGCGTTTGAACTAATTTTTATTGAAAGCGTATGAAATTTGGCGTATTTTTGATCAATAGGTGTCCACAAATCCCTCTCTGCTGGTAGATTGCATGAAAAACTGTTGCGTTCATCATTGAAAAAGGTACAATGAAAAGACAGGAATCATTTCAGGGAGCTGATTTTTTGTCGAACGAACAGAAAAGCCTGTTGCATGGGATCGCATTGATGGAAAAAGATCTGCGGCATGTTGCAGCGATCATCAAAGAGCAAGGACGTAAAATCTTAAAAAATTATACGATAACGCCTCCTCAATTTAGCGCTCTTCAATGGCTGCTGGAGCACGGAGATATGACGATCGGTGACTTATCCAATAAAATGTTTTTGGCATTCAGTACGACAACGGACTTGGTGGACCGAATGGAAAGCAGTCAGTTGGTGAAACGAGTACGCGATGACAAAGATCGACGGGTTGTTCGGGTTCATTTGTTACCAGAAGGAGAACGAATCATTGAGGAAGTCATAGAAAAAAGGCAGCAGTATTTGCAGGAAGTACTCAAAAATCATGATAAGCAGGAAATTGAACAATTTTCGGCTCTGCTAGCTAAATTACATGAAGAGATGACTAGAGATTGAGGGATTATAGTGAATGCACCTATTGGAGTTATTGATTCGGGTGTCGGCGGTTTAACGGTCGTACGAGAGTTGCGAAAGTTTTTACCGAATGAACCCATTATTTACATTGGCGATGATGCACGTTGTCCATATGGGCCAAGACCATCAGAGGAAGTGTTGGAATTTACCATGGATATGGTGAAGAGTTTGGCAGATATGGGCATTAAAATGTTAGTGATAGCATGTAATACAGCGACTGCGATTGCTTTAGAGGAAGTCCGACATCAATTCGACTTTCCGGTGATCGGCGTTATTCAGCCAGGAGCAAGAGCGGCTTTAAAGGCGTCTCAAACTAGCGAGATTGCAGTATTAGGTACTCTTGGCACAGTGAAAAGTAAGGCGTATGATCAAGCAATTCATATGCAGCAGCCTGACGCAACGGTCCATTCATTGGCTTGTCCTGAGTTTGTTCCGATCGTTGAAAATGGGGAGTATCGCTCTCCAGCAGCCAAAGTAATTGTGGATCAAACCTTACAGCCATTGCACAAAGAGTCGTTTGATACGGTCATACTTGGCTGTACGCATTACCCGTTACTGCAAGAACATATCGAAGAGCATTTCCAACAGCAGAAGCGTATTATTTCTTCTGCTGTGGAAACCGTTGCGGACGTTGAAAGTATTTTACGCAAGCAGCAGATGTTGTCTGTCTCCGCAGTAGAACCGATTTTCTATACGACCGGTTTAAAAGAAAAGTTTCAGTCAATCGTTGAAGATTGGCTGAGCATTCAGAAACCGGATGTACGCACGATACAGTTTTGAGAATAGCGGAATTCACCCGAAAACAGTTACTCGTTTTCGGGTTTTTACTGTTCTTATGGTAAGATAGGTTGAATGTTTATTTATATGGACAAAATAATAAAAATGGTACATAACGGAGGATATAGCATGCGACATGATGGCAGAACAACTGAAGATATTCGTACAGTGACGATAGAGAAAGATTATTTAATCCACCCGGAAGGCTCGGTGTTGATCTCAGTTGGAAATACGAAAGTGATTTGTACGGCTACGATTGAAGATCGGGTACCACCATTTCTACGAGGCAGCGGAAAAGGCTGGATATCAGCGGAGTATTCCATGCTTCCGCGGGCAACAGGACAGCGGACAATCCGTGAATCTTCTCGCGGTAAGGTAGGCGGCCGCACAATGGAAATCCAACGTTTGATCGGCCGTGCTTTACGTGCGGTTGTAGATTTGGATGCAATCGGTGAACGGACGATTTGGATTGATTGTGACGTGATCCAAGCTGATGGCGGCACACGGACTTCTTCCATTACCGGCGCGTTTGTTGCGTTAGTGATTGCTGCGAATAAATTGCAGGTCGAAAAGCAATTGCCGACTTTCCCGGTTCGTGATTTTCTAGCGGCTACAAGCGTTGGTAAGCTTGCGGACGGACAACTCATTACGGATCTTGACTATGTAGAGGATTCATCGGCAGACGTCGATATGAATGTCGTAATGACAGGAGAAGGACAATTTGTCGAACTCCAAGGTACAGGGGAAGAAGCTACGTTCTCACGAGCAGAGATGAATGACCTATTAACACTTGCAGAACAGGGAATCGAACGGTTGATCAAGATTCAAAAAGAAACGTTAGGGGAGCTAGCGAATAAAGTCGGACAGCGGGCAGGCGATGCACAATGAAAGAAGTATTGATTGCGACAAATAACCGCGGAAAAGCGAAGGATTTTGAGGTGCTGTTTAGCCCTCTTGGAATTAAGGTTTTTACTTTACAGGATCTAGACGAATCAATCGATGTGGAAGAGACGGGCACGACGTTTGCGGAGAATGCGATCTTGAAGGCCGAAACGGTAGCGAACATGCTCGATAAGGTGGTCATAGCAGACGACAGCGGATTGGAGGTAGACGCCCTAAAAGGAGAGCCAGGCGTCTACTCTGCACGCTATGCGGGCGAACCGTCAAACGATGAAGCGAATATCGATAAGTTGCTGGCGAATCTTTCTGATGTGCCTGCAGCCGATCGTCAGGCGCGTTTTAGATGTGTGTTGGCGATCGCTGGGCCTGACGTGGAGACAACGACATTCTCAGGCAGCTGCGAGGGTGTTATTACGGCGGAAAGACAAGGCATAAACGGCTTTGGCTATGATCCGGTATTTTATGTACCGAAAAAAGAGAAGACGATGGCACAGTTAACAGCCGAAGAAAAAAGCGCAATTTCTCATCGGGGTGCAGCGTTAGCACAATTAAAAGAACATCTTTTAGAATTCCTTAAAAGTTTAGGTGATAATGAATGAAAATTATTGTATTAAGTGATTCGCATGGTGATACGGCAACTGTTCAGCAGATTGCCGCATTGCCGGCGGATGCTATATTTCATTGTGGAGATAGCGAATTAGCAGCAGATCATCCCTTGCTTGCAGATTTACATTGTGTTCGAGGCAATTGCGACCTCGACAGCCGTCTACCAGCCTCTCTATTGGAGAAGGTAGGGGATGAATCAGTATTTGCTGTACATGGCCATGAACATGATGTGAAGCGCTCTTTACTTACGCTTTCTTATGCGACAGCCGAACAGCAAGCGACCATTGCGTTATTCGGCCATTCTCATTTATATGGAGCAGAACTGATCAACGGTGTATTATTCGTCAATCCCGGCAGCACAACACAGCCACGCGGCGGCAGGGAAGCAACATATGCGGTGATTGAGACAGGAGAAAAGTACACAGTCAACTTTTATACTATGCAAAATCATCTAGTAGATCAAATAGTTTTAGAAAAATAAAATATAGTGTTGACTTTTATTTAAGTCATGCCTATAATAGTTCTTGTGCCTGAGTTATTCAGGTGTTTGTCTCAGTAGCTCAGCTGGATAGAGCAACGCCCTTCTAAGGCGTCGGTCGGGGGTTCGAATCCCTCCTGGGACGTTTTTGAGTAAAAATGGAATACGATAAGAAAATCAAAGAAGACCACAAACGTTGATATAATAGCGTTTGTGGTCATTTTTGTTTTTTTTAGATATACTTTCTGTAAATACATAGTTATATTTTAAAATCCTCACTTGTTTGTTCCGATAAATTATCGTATATATCATCTGTATAACAACAGGAACTTTTCCACTCGTTTACTGTTGTAGTAATGAGATACTGAATTATTGTCATCATGAATATATTACGTGCGGTATCCTTTTATTCTATGAATTTATGTTAGTATGGACATAGTTAATCTCTTTGTTAAGATGCTGCGAATATTAATATAAGTTTTTGATAAATTAAAATGTATTTTACTGTAAAGGGGAATTAGTTATGCCTAATTTAACAGGAAAAGTTGTGTTAGTAACTGGAGCAAATAGGGGGCAGGGAAGGGACATAGCGAAACATTTAGCATCACTTGGAGCAAAAGTTGCCTTAGGCGCAAGGGATATAGAAAAAGTGAAGGCTCTCTCATTAGAAATTGGAGAGGATAAATGCCTTCCGCTACAATTAGATGTAACGAAGGAAGAAGATTGGATATCTGCTGTGAACTCTATTATTTCTACTTATAAAAAGGTGGATGTACTTGTTAATAATGCTGGAGTTTTTATGAAAAAACCAATATTAGATACTACCGTTGAAGACTTTCAAGAATTAATCAATGTGAATCAGTTGGGGGTTTTTAGAGGAATAAAGGCAGTTGCTCCATTTATGCAAAAACAACAAAATGGGTCAATTATCAATAATGTTTCCATATCTTCTTTTGCACCAATTAATCAATCCGCAGCTTATGCCGCTACAAAGGCAGCAGTTTCCAACCTTTCGAAATCAGCTGCAATAGAATTAGGCAGAAAGGGAATTAGAGTAAATGTAGTCCATCCAGGTGTTATTGAGACAGATATGGTCAGTAACAATACATTAAATTTAGATCGTGATGCCATCCCTTTAGGGAGAATGGGAAAGGCGAATGATATTGCCAATGTAATTGCTTTTCTTGCTTCCGATCAGAGCGCTTATTGTAATGGAACTGAAATTGTTGTTGATGGAGGTTTGACGCTAGGAACAGATATTTAATATTATGCTTGTTAATTAACCATAAAGATCCATTTGAAACATGTATAAAGCAGCTGGGAAGACACGGACTTAGATTATTTTTTTAAAGATTTTTATTTAGGTATACAAACAATACTGTATATATTGACACATAAGGTTTCGCGTAGGTCCACCGGAGATGTAATACGAACGATGAAAGAACGTTAAGAAATCGACGTTCTTTTTTATATATAGTTTAAACACTTGTCCTACAAAATTAAGGATAAGAAGGAGTGATTATTAGTGGCTCGAAAAAAATATCAAAATTCAGATCCAACAGCAACAATCAGTTCACTGAAAGATGTTATACGTTGGCAAAAAGAGCGAATGGGAAAGAAAAAAGATCAAAGTTATCGGATCGGCCAGGCAGAATGTAAACAACAGGAATTTTTGAGAAGTAATAAAAACGAAACAACGCTTACATGGATTGGCCATTCGACATTCCTACTGCAAATCGCTGGGCTGACGATTGTAACGGATCCTGTATGGGCAAAAAAAATGGGGTTCAGTCCAAGACTTGAAGAACCGGGCATTGCTTTGGAAGAAATGCCGTCCATAGATGTTATTTTACTTTCACATGCGCATTATGATCATCTGCATGTTCCCTCGTTGAAAAAACTCAAAGGCTCGCCAACCGTTCTCGTACCAGAAGGTTTCGGTCGTAAAATGCAAAAGATAATGCCTGGAAAAATTGTACATGAGCTGCCGTGGTGGGGATATGTCAAGATTGATTCCGTTGAATTCCACTTTGTGCCTGCTCAGCACTGGAATCGTCGCACGCTGTCTGACACGAATTCGTCCCATTGGGGAGGGTGGGTAATCAAACGTTCTGAAGCGGCTTTAGCCGAAGGGATGCAAGAGAACGATGCGATCTACTTTGCAGGAGACAGTGGATATTTTCAAGGCTTCCGTGAAGTTGGAGAGAGATTCCCAGATATCACCTATGCCCTTATGCCGATTGGAGCGTACGAACCAGAATGGTTTATGGGTACACAGCATGTAACGCCTGAAGAAGCAGTGCAGGCTTTTCTTGATGTAGACGCAAAGATTTTTATACCGATGCATTACGGGGCTTTTCGTTTAGCGGACGATACGACAGAAGAAGCACTGAATCGACTGCTGGCAGAGTGGGATCAAAAAAAACTGCCTAGTGATCGATTGCAATTGCTACAGCACGGAGAGACATTAGTCCATGCGAGAACTAAAACTACTTGGGATCGTAATCTTTCCCAGCATGTTTACCTATAAATAGACACGAAATTATCTTCCAATTCAGCTGAATGGAAGATTTTTTTGTAGAGGAAAGCAAGTATTTAGCGATTTGGATGGAAGGTAGAATGCTTTTTGGAGACCTTATGAAAACTATTCATCCACGAAATTGCAAAACTATAAAGACAGTAACGCGGTGAACCTATCAATTATACTGACACAAAGTCTAAAAGTTATATTGATTATTTTTATTTCGACGAACTATAAAGAGCGTTATCTAAAAAATACTTAAGCTTAGTAATATCTAGAAAATGAATGTAGCCCTGGTCATAATAAATCATTTCTTCTGCTTTCCATTGATTGATTATCTTATAGACGGTAACCCGGGATGTACCGATAAAGCGAGCTAGAGAAACTTGGCTTAATTTTACTTTAAAATCATTTTCTCGTAAGTGAAGCTTATACAGAAGATGAGCTAGTCTATAGTCAGCCGGTGCATTTAGAATGGATGTTGTCTCTGCCAACAACCGGACTTTTACTATTAAAGAATTCATCAACATATTGGCGGCTTCTGGAATATCTACACAAAGAAGATCAAAATCTTTTTTTGAAAAAAAATAAAGCGTTGAAGGAATAGTACTTGATGCTGTGGTAAAGTAGGGATTATGATTAAAGCCTTGTTCTCCTAGTAAATCCCCTGGCATTACATAATCGATATCCCTCTCGCTTCCTTGGTTGGATAAAAGACTGATTCTCACTTCGCCTTTTTCAAGATAGTAGAAGCCTTGACCAATTTCACCTTGACGAAATAATACAGTGTTTTTATTAACATCAATCCTTTTTCCGTATCCACTATTAATAATATTTTTCCAAGTATATTGCTGTTCATTCAACAGTTATCACCTCTATTAAGAAATGGATAGAAAACACTGCATAAAGAATTGGTACATTTTACTTTATTTTATCAGATAATACTGATAACTACAATATTGTATGTAAATCGAATATAATTTAATATACTAGAACTTTCAGTCAAATAGTTGTCCTCATCGTTTGCGTATGTATAGTGTTTTACAAATGACTTTTCTACCAATCGTATAGGAGGGTTTTTATGTTTGATTCGTATCTTAAAGAAGGTAAGAGAATGTTTTTAAAAAAGAATACAGTGGTGTATGAACAAGGAACAAAAGGCGCTGGATTTTATTATGTTGCAGACGGCATGGTAAAAATGAGCATGAAAGTGTTCGAAGGAAAAGAAAGGATACTTGAACTTGTTGATAGCGGAAAAACATTCGGTGAATTATCAATAGATCGTAAATGTTATGTTTCATCTGCTATCACAATGGAAAACTCAGTCATTTACTACTTGGAATATAATAAAATTCAAGAGCTAGTTATGAAAGATAAAAGTGTTCGGAATATGTTTTATAGTTCAGTAATCGATAAGTTAAAACAACTTGGCGATATTATTCAGTATAAATCTCTTTCTGTAGAAGAACAGTTAGCACATTTATTGATAGGCATTTGCCGTGAAAATAATCATTATGAAATCCCTCTTAATCAACAACAACTAACGAATTACACGGGCTTGACGCGTATAACAATTTATAAAATTACAAAGGAATGGAATGAAAAGAAACTTATAATAAAAAAAGAAGGTAAGCTGTTTATTCGGTGTCCGAAAAAGCTATTAGAATATGTAAGCGCTCTCTAGTAAATGGAGAGCGTTTTTCTATTTAAGTGGACTAATAGTAATCGACAGCAACTGAAAAGATAAAAGATGTTAATAGGTTAACGGAAAAAGTAAGTGAGTGACGTTACTATAAATATATAAGAGATCATAACAATTGTCATGAAGGTAAAGAGAGGGGTTTAATGTGATGACTACAAAGGATGCAGCAATCTTAAAAAGCCTGGACGAGCAGAAAGAGAGACAGCCGAGCAAGTATACAACGAGTACGGCGTTTTTAGAATCACTACAAGAAGCTGGGGTTTCATATATTTTTGCCAACTTGGGAAGCGACCATCCAGCAATAATTGAGAGTTTAGCGCAAGCAAAAAAAGATAATAAAAAACTGCCTAAGTTGATTACTTGTCCCCACGAAATGGTTGCGATGAGTGCTGCACATGGCTATGCACAGCTAACAGGTGAACCGCAAGCCGTCTTGGTTCACGTGGAATGTGGAACGCAAAACATTGGGGGGGCAATTCATAATGCCTTCAAAGGAAGAATCCCCGTACTTGTCTTTGCAGGTGCTTCTCCGTATACGCAAGAAAATGAATTGTTAGGAAGTAGAAATGAGTTTATTCATTGGATTCAAGACGTATTTGATCAACGCGGAATCATGCGAGGATATTCAAAGTATGATAACGAAATTCGCACTGGTAAAAATGTTAAACAACTCGTTCACCGTGCTTTGCAATTCGCTAAAAGCGAGCCAAGAGGTCCTGTTTATTTGATGGGTCCGCGTGAAGCAATGGAAGAAGTAACTGAACCCATAACGATTAATACAGATCTTTGGGAACCGATATCTCCTAGCGCAATCCCGCCAAAAGATATCGAGGAAATAGCCGAAGATTTAACGAGGTCCAAAAAACCACTTATCATTACATCTTATTTAGGAAGAAATCCGGCAGCTGTTGGAGATCTTGTGCAATTGAGTAACCGTTTGGCGATACCTGTAATCGAATCGGTATCCAATGCGATGAATTTCCCAGCGGATCATCCGATGCATTGCGGTCATCAATGGAATACTGCAGAGCAAAATGAACTGCTGGCGGAAGCTGATTTTGTCCTTGTATTAGATAGCGATGTGCCGTGGATTCCTATGAAAAATAAACCATCAGAAGAAGCGACAATTTATTATATTGACATGGATCCATTGAAGGAGGAAATGCCGTTATGGTATATCCCTTCCAAAAGTTTTTTTAAAGCAGACACAAAAGTAGCGCTTCAACAATTAAATGAGCAGCTTAACAGTGTGCAAATATGTGAAGAAACAATCCAGAGCCGCAGAGAGAAAATTACTGCAATTCATGAGGAAAATAAAGCAGAGAATCTTCGTTTAGAAGAACCCACAGAAAATGTGATTACACCTGAATACCTCAGCGCATGTGTTCGTGAAATTATTGATGAAGACACGATTGTGTTGAACGAGGGCATTTCAAATTATAAAACGATTTGTACTCATATTGGCCCTAGAAAACCCGGTACACTCCATGGAAGTGGTGCAGGCTCGTTAGGGTGGAACGGGGGCGCAGCGATTGGGATGAAGCTGGCTAATCCGGATAAAACAGTTGTCAGCCTAACAGGTGACGGTTCTTACCTGTTTAGCATTCCATCCGTCGTCCATTGGATGGCTCGAAAGTACAATACTCCATTCCTAACAGTAATTTATAACAATACTGGATGGAAATCACCGAAACTTTCGACATTAGGAGTGCATCCCGACGGCATTGCAAATGCTATGGATGAATTCGGAGTAAACTTTGATCCTCCCGCTGACTTGGCTAAAATAGCGGAGGCTGCAGGTAACGCATTTGCGCTAATAGTGACAAAACCCGAAGAGTTAAAAATTGCATTAGATGAGGCGTTTAAAGTGGTAAAAGAAGGTCGTGCCGCTGTAGTAGATGTAATGATTCCGACAGTTTAACTATTTAATTTCCAACGGACTGAAAACTGGAAAAATGTTAATAGGTTAACAATCTTTAAAGTTAATAAGATATAAAATGAAGTAAGCAATAAATATTAAATGGAAGATACGGGGGTAATAGGATGGATGTTCAATCGCAAGTATTACACAAAACATCGCATGATCAATCACACGTATTAAGCCAATTACTAGGAAGTATTGTAAATGATTCAATTGAAGTCGTAGATATGACGCAAGTATTGAACGAAGATACACCAGTAATTCAACTTCCAGAACCATTTAAGAACACGGGCGGTTTTCAGTTTAAACAGCTTTCTAAATACGATGAAACAGGGCCTGTATGCTATTGGAATGATTTTGTCGCAGGTGAGCACTGTGGTACACATTTCGATGCACCGAATCATTGGGTAACAGGCAGAGAAAATGCAAGTGTAGATAAGATCCCAGTAAAAAATCTGATTGGAGAAGCACGAGTCATTAATATTAAAGAAAAGTGTATAGAGAACCCGGATTATTGTTTAACAGTTGAAGATATAGAAGAATACGAAGCAGAATTCGGACAAATACCTAAGCATTCCTGGGTATTGCTATATACGGGTTGGGCGGAGTATCTAAACAGTGAAAAATATTTCAATACAGATAGAGATGGTTTGTCACATACGCCTGGATTTACACCGGAAGCATCCCGTTTTCTTGTCGAACGCGATATTTTAGGAGTAGGTGTAGAGACAGTAGGCACTGATGCGGGGATTGCCCATACTTTCGATCCTCCATTTCCAAGCCATCATATTATGCACCAAGCAAATAAATATGGTTTAGCACAGTTGACGAACGTTGATAAGCTTCCGCCTAAAGGAGCGGTCCTAATTGCGGCCCCGTTAAAAATAGAAAATGGGAGTGGAAGCCCAATTAGAGCCATCGCTTTAGTTTAATGCAGTGCTAAATTTAAACCCGATAAAAAATAGATAAACCCCAGAATAAATTGTTGATTTTATATTAATGGAGGAGATTTATATGCAAACAATTAAAGCAAACACAAACGAAATCACATTAGATAGCCAATACGGTTCTTTTATTAATGGTGAATTTGTTGAGTCGGCAAATGGTTATATTGATGCAATTAATCCAGCAACCGGTGCCGTACTGTCCAAAATAGCTAGAGGGAATAAAGAAGATGTGGACCTTGCAGTAAAGGCTGCAAATGAAGCATTTAAAACATGGTCAACTCTATCAGTGGAAGAACGTGCAGCATATCTTCACAAAGTTGCGGACGCACTAGAAGAAAACACAGCACGATTGTCTATGATTGAATGCTTAGATACAGGCCGTCCTATAAATGAATTTGGGCTAGATTATGATATTGCAGTAAAACAATTCCGATACTTCGCTTCTGCGATTTTAACTTATGAAGGTACTTCAAGACCACTTCCTAATGGTCAGTTGATTGTACAGAAAGATCCTTTAGGTGTTTGTGCACAAATTATTCCATGGAATGTTCCGATGATAATGGTTTCTTTCAAACTGGCACCTGCTCTTGCAGCAGGTAACACAATTGTCATGAAGCCCGCTGAAGATGCGAGTTTATCTACTTTGGAATTTGCTAAAATCCTTAAAGATATTCTACCGAAAGGCGTCGTGAACTTTGTTACAGGTTACGGTATTGAGGCCGGAGATGCGCTTATTAACCATAAGGATGTTCATAAACTTTCTTTTACGGGCAGTGTAGGCGTAGGCCGGTTAGTTGGTAAGATAGCTGGTGAAAGACTGTTGCCGGTAACTCTTGAATTGGGTGGAAAGTCTCCGCATATCGTCTTCCCAGACGTCAATATTGATGATGCTGTAGAAAACACTACTCTAGGTTACTGCTTATTTAATGGACAAAGTTGTATTCTTGGTTCTCGTTTATTCGTCCATGACGATATCTATGATGAATTTGTTGAGAAGTTAGTTGCAAGAGCAAAAGAAGTTAAAGTGGGCGATCCAACTGATCCATCTACTCGAGTCAGTGCGCTTATCAATGAAAAGCAGGGAAAACGTGTATTAGGCTATATTGATATCGCTAAAGAAGAAGGAGCAAAACTTTTAGCAGGAGGCAACCGCGTAACTGTTCCTAATAATGAACACGGTTACTTCATAGAACCGACGATTTTTGAAGCAACGAATGAGATGAGAATTTCACAAGAAGAGATTTTCGGACCCGTGATTACAGTTATGCGTTGGAATGATGTGGATACGGTCATTAAAGAAGCAAATGATGTGGAGTACGGTTTGGCGGCGGGTATTATGACGAATGATTTTAAGGCCGCATTGGATACTGCACAAAAAATGCAGGCTGGAAGTGTCTGGATTAATCAATATTTTAACTTCCAAACAGGAGCCCCTTTTGGAGGTTACAAAGACAGTGGCGTAGGAAGAGAATATGGCAAGGAAGCCTTAAGTGAATATACGCAAACAAAGACAATAGCGGCGAATTTCAACTTACCGCCGGCTGGTTTTTTTAAATAAGTCGTTTGTATTTGAAGGATCTTTGTGTAAGAAATTTTGAATGTTTAAGCATTCATAATGATATCATGTACCAGTATCCGCCAATGACAGAGGGGGAGCCCAATGCAAAGTTTGCAACGCGAAATTATTAATCCAAGTTCAATTCACGACCCGATCGGATATACCCACATCACGATCCCTAAAGGGAAAAAGATTGTTTTCATTGCTGGACAAGTAGCATGGGATAAAAATTTGCAAGTAGTAGAAGTGGGCGATCTGGCTAAACAAACAGATATGGTCTATCAAAATATTGAACAAGCTTTAATTGAAATAGGAGCAACTTGGGATCATATTGCGAAGACAACAATCTTTACAACCCAGCCGCACGAATATGAAATAATAGGAAGTGTAACTGCAAAGTACTTTGGAGATATCCCTCCACCCTCCCAAACTATAGTTGGTGTAATGGGGCTAGCGCTTCCGGAGTTCCTAATCGAGATCGAAGTGACTGTAGTAATGGAGGAATAAAAATAGTACCCTGCAAATGATGAGGGGAAAGGAAAACCCTCAATCAAACAACGCATAATCGAACGCAACACCACTTTGTTACGATCAACGTATCAAAGTGGTGCTTTCTCGCGAAGAGGGCCTGTGAGAAAGCTTACATACTCATGTTTGCTGAAACTCGTATGAATTATTAAACAAACTATATTCTTTTATCTATTTAACATTATAGATACCCCCAATACTGTTTCCATTATGATCAACACGATGCAAGGCATGCTTGATCTAGAAAAAGAATGCTTTTAAGTAGGCGACAATAACCATTCCTTTATTCGCAAAGACTTTACCTCATTCAATGAATAAAAAATTCCTATTTGGACAAACTTTACGTACACTATTGGGAATAAAGGGGAGGTGTGTCTCTATGGATAATTTAAATTGTGATTTTACACCGATGAAGAGAACATTAACCGAAGATATTCGCCAAGTTATTTCGGCATTACAAAATAATGTAGAAGCAATGAACGCTGAAAATTTCTGTGTACTTGGAGATTTCGAGGAAATTAAAGAGGCTTTTTTAAGCATTGAAATGAGAGCGGCTACTTTTTATTTGAACTGTTATTTGTCTCCGTTTACAGATAAGTATCCGGAAATATCACAGTGCATTCAAAATATGTCTAAGCGAAGACATGGCGGATTAATTGTAATTCAGCGTGAAGATCCTCTTGAATCTTTGGTGACATCAGGAATACCGATAGGCGCAGAATTAACTCATACTTTATTGGAATCAATTTTTTTCCCCGGTAATCCACTTCATGATGGAGCTGTGATGGTGAACTTTAATCACATCGTTTCAGCGACAAATGTTCTGCCGTTATCAGACAGATTTACAGGTGACAAAAAGCTGGGTACCCGACATCGTGCTGCTTTAGGATTATCCGAACGAAGCGACGCGCTTGTACTTGTAGTATCTGAAGAAACGGGAAGAGTTTCATTTGCTATTAATGGACAACTCCATCCTATAACTTCTCATGGAGCTCTATAAACATAACATGCAAGACACAATTTCTTGTATGTTGGAATAAAATTAACATTTTTTAAAAATCATAAAACAGAATTTCCAGCCCTTTCTTTCTATCTAGAAGAAAAGGGTTTTTTCATGTGCACCAACAAGGTGAAACCTCTTCAGCCTTCTTATCGGACAAATTTCATTGTTGCTCATTTGCAAAATACAAATTAAAGTAAAGGATAGATACTTATAGATTAAGATATTAACTAATACCTAATAAACTATGTAAGCACATCGGAGGAATTGTATTGGATAATAAAAACAAAACAGTGGTTCGATCAATGGATGTCTTAAATCTATTCATTAACCATGCAGAACTGACATTTCAAGAAATCATAGATTACTCGGGTATCCCAAAAACATCTGTTTACCGCATGCTTCGGTCACTTGAGGAAATGGGTTTTCTCGTGAAGGGGGAGGATTCAAAATATCGATTGGGACTTATATTTCTGAAGTTTGGTCATTTGGTCTCTTCTAGGATGAATATTCGTGCCATCGCGTATCCGATCATGCAGGCTCTTCATCAAGAAGTGAATGAAGCAGTGAATCTTATCATAAAACAAAATGATGAAGCCATTTACATAGAAAAAATTGATACACACCAGAAAGTTCGGCTTTACACAGCGATAGGAAGAAGAAGTCCTTTATACGCCGGAGCCTGTTCTCGTGCCATTCTTTCATTCTTACCGGATACGGAAATTGATGACTATCTTGATTCGATTGAGCTGACATCTTTTGGCAGGGGCTCTATTACAGATAAAACACAACTTCGAGAAACGATTAATCAAGCAAGAATAGATGGGTATACTGTCAGTCATTCTGAATTGGAAAACCATACATCCGCGATCGCAGCTCCTATCTTTGACCATAAAGGAGATGTCATTGCGGGAATCAGTGTTGCAGGGATCGAAGCAAATTATCAAGGAGAAAAGATTCAATATTTTGCAGAAAAAACGCTAGAAGCGGCAAAAAAAATATCAATGCACTTAGGCCACGATGAATAGTGCCTTGAAGAGGCTGCCTTGAATGTTAGAAAAACTTTCAATGGCAGCTTTTACTCATATGAAAGGTGAGAGAAACGGTGAATCAAGCCAAAGTAAAGTTGCACTTGCCCCTGTCAAACCTTTAACTGAATCCCTATTTTGAGGCTTGCGATAATTTGTTCGTTTTTCCATAGTTCATTTTCTGCTTCCTCAATTGAAACCACTTCAAATTGGATGGTCCCTGGTGGCCGCAGTTGCGCTAAACTCGATAAATCGGCCGAAATAATTTGTGCGATCTTCGGATAACCACCAGTCGTTTGCCGATCTGCCATTAAAATAATGGGCTGACCGTTAGGAGGGATTTGTATCGTTCCATAAGTGACACCTTCAGACAAAAGCTCGGTTTTTTCATTTAATGCAAGGGGCGGACCTTCCAAGCGATATCCCATTCGATCGGATGAATTTGTCAATACAAATAGTTCCTCGATTAGCCTTTGTTTACTCATTTCATCAAATTGATCATATTCTGCGCCTTCCGTGATACGAATGGTTTGCGCTTGACCAAGACGAATGATTGTTTCGTGGTTAACGCTCCATGCAAAGTGGCGTTGCAACTTAGATAATTGTTGCAAAAATGATCGGCTTGTTGCATTTAGTTCACCGCAGGATAGGCTGTCCCCTTTTTTCAATGCTCTTCCTAAGAAGCCACCAATCCCAGCTCGGACATATGTACTTTTACTCCCCATAACTTTGGGGACAACTAAACCACCAGCAAACGCAATATATGCACGGCATCCTTTTCTTGCCGATTTAAAGGAGAGTAAGGAGCCTTTTCGGACTAATACAGGACGCCACATTGGTACTTCTTTGTCATCTACAGCCGGCATTAAATCACCGCCAGTAATTGCTATTAGAAGATCCCTTTCGAAGCGAAGCGTGCAGCCTACCAATGTCATTTCCAGAGTGCCTTCACCTTCATCATTTCCTACGAGTAAGTTTGCGATGCGAAGCGAATAGCTGTCCATTGCGCCGCCCACGATGACACCGTATTTTTGTGAACCGTATCTTCCCAAGTCCTGTATAGTCGTCAAAAGACCGGGGTGAACTACTTGGAAACTCATGATTTCAACTCCTTTATTCTAGTGTACTCCCTAACGGAAATAGACTTGAAGCGTATTTTATATCCTGCCTGCAGATATGTCGGAGGTTGCTGATCGGGAAGGAAAAGATCGACAGGAGTCCGGCCGATAATTTGCCAACCCCCAGGCGTTTCTAAAGGATAAACTCCTGTTTGCAACCCTGCGATTCCTACAGAACCCGCAGGAATAGAAGTTCTGGGTGTTTCCTTGCGCGGAGTAGCAATTCGCTCATCCATGCCACCCAAGAAAGGAAAACCAGGAGCAAATCCAATCATATATGCTAAATATTCATTTTTTGAGTGAATTTCGATTACTTCATCGGGACTCAGCCCATGATGGCTCGCAACATATTCTAAGTCTGGTCCATACTCACCGCCGTAAACAACAGGAATCGTGACGAGTTTTTCTTCGGAACCTGGTTGTTTACCGATTTTCTGAACTAAGTTTTCCATGTAAACGCTAACATATCGAAATGGACTTTTTGGCAATCCATCAGTAATCGACTGATGCACAATGTAAGGATTATAGTAAACAGTTAAACTGGTGTACGCAGGAACGGACTCGATATAGCCGTTAAATGGATGAATCTCCAGCAATCTAGTCAACTCGCCTACTAATTTGTGAATGGAAGGGTCGATCCCTTCACCTAACTGGACAATCAGGGCCGAATCTCCCAATGGTTTAATAAGTGCGTTATTCGTTTCTTTCTTCATTATCACAACTCCTAAAGTTCCGAAATTCGGTACACTGGTTTTAAATATTGGATCATATAGTTATTATAATAGACAGAAAACAAATTTCAAGTCGTCTAAACAATAAAAAGGTTTCGATACCTTATCACAAACTTTTTTAAAATAAAATCTATTCAATTTCAAAACTTTATGATAAAGTGGATTTGTAATTCAAAACTAGAGTTTCGATTATCGGAACTAAACGATTTGTAAGCGTTTACGATAATGCATTTCATTTTATTTTTGGAGGGATTATGATGTATCAAGTTGATTTGAACTGTGATTTGGGTGAGAGTTTTGGACGCTATATGTTAGGTGAACAGAAAGAAATATTAAAATATGTCACATCTGCAAATATAGCATGCGGGTTTCATGCAGGTGATCCGCGTGTGATGAGAGAGACCGTCAGACTTGCTGTAGATCATAATGTGAAAATCGGTGCCCATCCAGGTCTACCAGATTTGAATGGTTTTGGCCGCCGCGAAATGAAAATCACTCCACAGGAAGCATATGATATGGTCATTTACCAAATAGGCGCACTGCAAGGGTTCTTAACTGCTTGCCAAACGTCTATGCAACATGTGAAACCACATGGCGCGCTGTACAATATGGCTGCACAAGATGAAAAACTTGCAGAAGCTATTGCGCAAGCTGTATATGACATTTCTGCCGATCTTATCTTATTTGGTCTGGCGGGAAGTGAATTAACAAAAGCTGGTGAACGAATCGGTTTACAAACAGTACATGAAGTATTTGCAGATCGGACCTATCAGGACGATGGTTCTTTAACTTCCCGCTCCCAGGCTGAAGCGATGATTGTTGATAAAGAACAATCTGCTGCACAAGTGATCAAAATGGTGACAGAAGGAAAAGTGTTAACGCAGCAAGGAATAGAAGTCCCTGTCAAGGCGCATTCCATTTGCATCCATGGCGATGGAGAGCATGCGTTGGATTTTGCAAAATACTTAAAAGAACAGCTACTGCAAAACAAGATAAAAGTTGCGGCAATGTCGTAAGAAGTGGAGGGTTCGTATGAAAGACAAGAATTTGGTGCATACACCGAAGAGTGAGAAAGTAAGTAAAAGTGTTTTATTCGGAGCGGCCTTTTTAATGGCTACTTCTTCGATCGGTCCTGGATTCCTAACGCAGACGACGGTATTTACGCAACAATTAGCGGCAAGTTTCGGGTTTGTGATTTTAATTTCCTTGCTGCTAGATGTCTTTGTACAAATAAATATTTGGAGAATTATTGCAGTATCTGGTTTAAGAGGACAAGAAATAGCGAATAAAGTGCTTCCCGGTCTCGGAGTCGTGCTGGCTGTTTTAATTGTCATTGGAGGACTTGCCTTTAATATTGGGAACGTTGCTGGCGCTGGGCTTGGACTTAACGCCATGCTCGGTATGGATCCCGTTTATGGAGCAGTTTTGAGCGCTGCTTTTGCAATCTTTATCTTTCTCTTTAAAGAAGCCGGTAAGGCAATGGATAAAGTTGCACAAGCTGCAGGCGGTGTCATGATCCTCTTGATGCTTTACGTTGCATTTACTACTTCACCACCGGTAGGAGAAGCGATTGTGAATACTTTTAAACCTGAGCAGCTTAGCATCTTTGCGATTATCACAATTGTTGGGGGATCTGTAGGCGGATACATTACATTTGCCGGAGGTCACCGTTTATTAGACGCTGGTGTGAAAGGGATTGACTCATTACCGGACGTTACGAAAAGCTCTGTTATGGGAATTGCGGTAACAGGTGTTATGCGTGTAGCTTTGTTCTTGGCAGTTTTGGGCGTTGTATCGATGGGACTGGCGATCGATCCTGCCAATCCACCTGCTTCGGTTTTCAAGCTGGCAGCAGGAGAGGTAGGATACCGAATGTTTGGTGTGATTATGTGGGCAGCAGCCATTACATCAGTTGTTGGAGCTGCATACACATCCGTTTCTTTCATACGAACCTTTCATCCTGCTATCGAAAAGTATCATAACTGGGTCATCATCTTATTTATTTTGATTTCAACACTGACATTTGCCATCGTCGGTAAACCTGTAAATGTTCTGATCCTTGTTGGTGCCTTAAATGCATTAATCTTGCCTCTTGGACTCGGTACTATTTTAGTAGCCGCTTATAAGAAAGAGATTATCGGGAATTATAAACATCCGCTTTGGTTAACCATTACAGGAGGAATCGTCGTGGTGGCGATGGCTGTGTTAAGTATTATGACATTAATTGAGCAGATTCCATTACTGTTTTAAAGAATGGCAAGTATGCATAGAAGAGGAGAATACATAATGACGAACTATGAAGAGATGTCTCCTGCAAAAGTTAGGGAACTGATCCGCGAACAGACGATTACAGGTCCTACTGCAGGAATGTCAAAAGGATTTGCACAAGCGAATTTGGTGATTCTAAAAAAAGAGCATGCGTACGATTTTTTATTATTTTGCCAGCGGAACCCGAAGTCATGTCCTTTATTGGATGTGACGGAGGTCGGTTCGTTCAAGCCCAACAAAATAGCGACGAATGCAAACATTTTAACTGATGTACCCAAATATCGGATTTATAAAGATGGTGTATTTACGGAGGAAGTGCTGGACGCTTCTGACTATTGGGAAGAGGACATGGTCTGCTTTCTGATAGGTTGCAGTTTCACATTTGAAACGCCACTCTTGGCAGACGATATACCGATACGTCATATCGAAGAAAAATGCAATGTGCCTATGTACAAAACGTCGATTGCATGTGAGAAAGCGGGCGTCTTTGAAGGGCCAATGGTAGTGAGTATGCGGCCTATGACTTATGAAAATGCCATACGAGCTGTACAAATCACCACTCCTTTACCTGCTGTCCACGGGGCGCCTATTCATATCGGAGACCCGAGCCAAATCGGCATTCAAGATATTGACAAACCAGACTTTGGGGATTCAGTCACGATAAAGGATGGAGAAATTCCGGTGTTCTGGCCATGTGGTGTTACTCCACAGGCAGTTGCGATGCAAAGCAAACCTTCCATCATGATTACGCATGCCCCGGGCTGCATGTTTATTGGCGATATTAAAGATACAACGCTTAGTATTTTTTAATGCCATAGATAACTAAATAAAATGCATGAGAGATTGGACATGAACCCGTGTCTGATCTTTTTTGCGGTATGATGACTAGACAAAATTTTTCATAGTAGGTAAAGTGGAGAGCAGGCTAGGGCGATTGGACAGAGTATTATTAGGTTATACTCCGAACTAAACCTGATTTTAGTAAATAATAAGGAGTGAATGATTATGACAATGAGTAATAAAAAAGAGTTATCACCCGAACAACAAGAAGAACTACTATCAATTTTGAAAGCACGTTTCGAAAAAAACATGAACCGTCATGAAGGACTGGTATGGACGGTGATACAAGCGAAGCTCGAAGCAAATCCCGAAAAACTTTGGTCACTCAATGAAATGGAATTGACTGGGGGTGAACCGGACGTCGTAGAGTATGATGAAAAATCAGATGAATATGCTTTTTACGATTGTTCAGCGGAAAGTCCTAAAGGGCGCAGAAGTGTGTGTTACGATCAGGAAGCGCTGGAGTCGAGGAAGAAACATAAACCGGAGAATAGCGCTATGGAGATGGCAACTGCCATGGGCATTGAATTGTTAACGGAGAACCAGTTCCGTGCATTACAGGAACTTGGGGATTTCGATTTGAAGACATCGAGTTGGGTTCAAACTCCATCTGATATTAGGAAACTCGGCGGAGCCCTTTTTTGCGATCGTCGATTCGGACACGTTTTCGTATATCATAATGGAGCGGAATCTTATTATGCCAGCAGAGGATTTCGTGGATGTCTTCTTGTCTGAATAAGGGACGTCGTGATTTAAGGAGATATCTAAACTGAGTTGTTAGGATTCTAATTCAGACATCATTAAGGCAACACCATAAATAATGAACCATACGTCTGTGAAAAATAGATGTGCGGTTCATTATTTTTTTACATACCCATCAGATGGATAAATTTCGTTTACAATTCATATCAATGAATGGGGAGGTATATGAAATGACAGATAAACAGAAAGATAACGAAAAAGATGAGCAACTTGAGTGTTTTCGTGTGAATGATAAGGGAAAATATATGACAACAAATCAAGGGTTAAAGGTTTCCGAGGATGAACTTTCCTTGACTGCCGGTGTCCGTGGTCCAACCTTAATGGAGGACTTTCATTTCCGGGAGAAATTAACACATTTTGATAATGAACGAATACCAGAACGGGTTGTCCATGCTAGGGGCTTTGCAGCTCACGGTGAATTTGAGTTGTACCAAGATATGTCGCGTTATACAAAAGCGAAAATATTTACTGATACATCTATAAAAACACCAGTATTTGTACGGTTCTCCACTGTTAATGGGGCAAGGGGTTCAGGAGATACGGCAAGAGATGCTCGCGGATTTGCAACAAAGTTTTACACGGAGGAAGGAAACTATGACCTCGTAGCCAATAACATCCCTGTTTTCTTTATTCAAGATGGAATAAAATTTCCAGATGTTGTTCACGCATTCAAACCAGAACCTCATAATGACATTCCTCAAGCATCTACAGCTCATGATAACTTTTGGGACTTTGTTGCCAATAATCCCGAAAATGCGCATATGGTGATGTGGATTATGTCCGACCGAGCGATTCCAAGAAGTTTTCGAATGATGGAAGGGTTTGGTGTAAATACATTTCGTTTTGTTAACGCTGCGGGGGAAGCATTCTTTGTTAAATTTCATTGGAAACCAAAACTCGGCGCCCACTCTTTAACTTGGGAGGAGGCCCAGAAGCTAATGGGAGTTGACCCTGATTTCCATCGCCATGATTTGTGGAATGCGATTGAACGAGGGGATTATCCAGAGTTTGAGTTAGGTGTACAAATTGTAAATGAAAAAGATGAATTTACGTTTGATTTTGATTTATTAGACGCAACTAAGCTAATACCCGAGGAAGAAGTGCCGGTGCAAATCATTGGAAAGATGACATTAACGAAGAACGTTGATAACTTCTTTGCTGAGACTGAGCAAGTAGCGTTTCATCCGGGGAATGTGGTACCAGGTATTGACTTTACGAATGATCCATTGCTCCAGGCGAGATTATTCTCCTATATTGACACACAATTAATACGTTTAGGTGGACCAAACTTTCATGAGATACCGATCAACCGTCCGATTTGTCCCTTCTATAATAACCAGCGTGAAGGTTATCATAGAATGACGATCAATGTTGGTCGTGTGAACTATCATCGCAACTCCTTAGCAGGGAATACACCGGCTCCCGTACCGCCTGAAGAGGGTGGTTATAAGCATTATGAAGAAAAAGTTGAGGGTCGGACAATAAGAGCAAGAAGTAAAAGTTTCACGGATTTCTTTTCTCAAGCAACTATGTTTTGGAATAGCATGAGTGGAACCGAGAGGAAACATATAATCGATGCATTTAGTTTTGAACTAGGAAAAGTAAAAAATAAATCGGTACGACAACAAAATGTAGATTTATTTGCAAATGTTAACCTTGAACTGGCTAGAACAATAGCTAGAAATATTGGGGTTTCACCACCAACAAGTGGAGGATCAACTGTAAAAAAATCTTCCCCAGCATTGAGCCAATTAAATATGCCTATGTCTGCGAAAACTCGTAAAGTAGCGGTAATTGTATCGGATGGGTTTAATGGTCCTTTAGTAAAGTCAGTACTTGACTATTGGAAATCGAAAGGGCTTGTTCCGGAAATCATAAGTGAGGACCAAGGAATAGTTCATGGTACGAAGAACGTTCAGTTAGAAGCGACACAAAATGTATATACTGCCGATTCAGTGTTATACGATGCGGTCTATATGGTGCGGGGAAGTAGTGATGATATGGCTTTTAACCAAAAAATCGCAAATTTCCTTGATGAGGCTTTTCGTCACAAAAAGACAATTGGGGCTACTGGTCAAGGCGTACAATGGTTAAATGTCAATAATTTCATCAATAAACCAGGTGTTATTACAGATGAAAATATCCCTAATTTTGCAAATCGGTTTGTGGAAGCTGTTGCACAGCATCGTCATTGGGATAGGTAGTTTTCAATGGGAGGCGGTCCAAGGTTCCCTGAATAATAAGAGGTTGAGACAATAAAACCAACAAATTAAAATATTGGCGTCGTACTCCCACCATGTACTGGTGAAGGTACCGCGCCTATTTTTGTTTTTCCTATTCTTATATTTGTTTAGTATTCGAAGAGAATAACTTGAAAAAAATAAAGTGACACAATAACTAGCAGGACCTGTGAATATCTAGAATTTTTATTTAAATACTGCAAACGGCTGAGAATAAAAATTAACGAAATCAGGCAGTAGCATTGATAGAAACAAATCAGCTCATGATTCTTCACTTTCAAAATGACTACAAATAAATAAGAAATTTATAGTCTGAAAAATAGTTATTAAATTTTCAGAAAATTAACTTGATATTTAAAAAGTGAATGTGTAGAATAAAAATTAATCAATTAACAGGGAGGTGAATCACTGTGTCGTTGCGGCAGAAGAAGATAGCTAAGAAAAAAGAAGATATTTTACGGACAGCAGTTAGTATTCTGGCAGAAAAGGGCTATCAGGGGACGACAATGGAAGAGATTGCCTCTAGTTTATTGATGACAAAAGGATCTGTCTATTATTATTTTAAAGACAAACAGGATCTACTTTATCAGAGTCAGCTTATGCTCTTACAGCAAAGTCTGATAAATATTAAAACAATACAGCAGGAAAATTTACCGGTAGTTGATAGATTTAAAAAGGCTATGGTAGCTCATATCACCTATTTACTAGATGAAAAATCAGGGTTTGAAATGATGGTAAAGCTTGAACAGATCTTTTCAACTGAACAACTTGAAGAGATTTTTCAATTGCGAAATGATTACGAGAAGTGTTTCGACCAACTAATCCTAGAAGGTATCAATGAAGAAGTGTTTGAAGCTGTAGAAATCACAATAGTAAGGAACACAATATTAGGTGCCATGAACTGGGTGACTCAATGGTACTCGCCAGAAGGAAAAAAAGACCCGATAGAAATTGCTGAAACGGTTTCTGGCTATTTAACACGTATTCTGGTAAAAAAATAAACTACATCATTATTGGAGGGAAACAAATGAAAGTAAAAAATGCCGTCGTAGTAGTTACAGGTGGAGCTTCAGGTCTTGGAGAAGCTACAGTAAGGCAAATCGTTTCCAAGGGAGGCAAAGCTGTTATCCTCGATCTATCTGAGGAAAAAGCTCTTCATCTGAAAGAGGAATTAGGGGAAAGTATGTATTATGTACAAACCGATGTAACCGACGAGACCAGTGTACAGCAGGCTCTGGACCAGGCAGTTGAAAAGTATGGAAAAATTAATGGGCTCGTAAATTGTGCAGGTATTGGCATAGCAGAGAAGACGATCGGCAAAAAAGGGGTACATAGTTTATCTCGTTTTGCAAAAGTTGTCCAAGTGAATTTAATTGGTACATTTAATGTCATTCGACTGACATCAGAAATGATGGCTAAAAACGAACCGAATGAGGATGGTGAGCGTGGGGTAATCGTTAATACGGCATCTGTTGCTGCCTTTGATGGGCAAATTGGTCAGGTTGCCTACAGTGCTTCGAAGGGTGGGATTGTAGGAATGACATTACCGATTGCACGAGATCTTGCTCCGCTCGGTATTCGGGTAATGACAGTAGCACCTGGATTATTCGATACTCCATTATTTGCTTCATTGCCGGAAGAGGCAAAATCCGCATTGGGCAAAATGACACCGTTTCCATCCCGTCTAGGTTTTCCTGCTGAGTATGCACTTTTGGTAAGCAGTATTATGGAAAATCCAATGCTAAACGGTGAAACCATTCGTCTTGATGGCGCGATAAGAATGCAGCCACGGTAAGACCAGCCCTGAAGGATAGATGATGTAAAGGAGGATATTTGATGGAAAGAACTTTTTTACTTGAAGAACATGAAATTTTCCGTAGTTCATTGAGAAGGTTTCTTGAGAAGGAAGCTTTTCCATACTATGAGCAATGGGAGAGTGAGAAACAAGTTCCCAGATCTTTTTGGAAAAAGGCGGGGGCACAAGGCTATCTTTGTCCTTGGGCTGATGAAAAACACGGGGCGTTTCAAACTGATTTTGGTTATACTGTTGTCCTTAGTGAGGAATTCGAACGTGTAGGAACCGGAATGATCGGTGTAGGTCTCCATAATGATATTGTAATGCCGTACATTGCGTCTTATGGGACAATTGCACAAAAAGCAGCTTGGATGCCTGGCGCAATCACCGGAGATTTAATTTCTGCTATAGCTATGACGGAACCGGGAACTGGATCGGACTTGGCCGCAGTCAAAACGACTGCAATTAAAGATGGCGATGTGTATATCTTAAATGGGGAAAAATCTTTTATTACGAATGGACACAGTGCCGATTTAGTTATCGTCGTTTGTAAAACAAACCCTAAAGCTCAGCCTGCTCACAAGGGCATCAGTCTGATTGTAGTAGAAACTGGGACGCCAGGATTTACAAAAGGTAAAAAGCTGCGGAAAGTCGGACAGCATGCTAATGATACATGTGAATTAATTTTCGAAGACGCACGTGTTCCAGCCAGCAATTTACTGGGTGAAGAGGGGAAGGGTTTTTATTATTTAATGGAAAAGCTGCAGCAGGAACGTTTGATGGTTGCCATTCAAAGTATAGCAGCATCGGAAATTATGCTGGATTCAACCATTGACTATGTTAAACAACGAAAAGCTTTTGGCCGCAGTATCAGTCAGTTCCAAAATACGCAGTTTAAGCTTGCGGAACTGAAGACTGAAATTCAGATCGGCAGGACATTTATTGACCGACTGATTGTTGACCATGTTGCAGGAAAAGATGTCGTGACCGAAGTATCGATGGCGAAATGGTGGACGACTGATCTAGCAAAGAAAGTGGCAAATGAATGTATGCAGCTGCATGGCGGCTATGGGTATATGGAAGAGTACGATATCGCGAGAAGATATCGTGATGTGGCAGTTTCAACTATTTATGCAGGTTCCAATGAAATCATGAAAGTGATCATTGCGAAAAACATGGGATTATAGAGGCTGACTGCATGTAATTGAAAGAGGAGAATAATATTGAAATTTGATGCATTTTCTATCGGACAGGAATTCCACACGGAACCTGTCATGATAACAAAAGAGGACATTATTGCGTTCGGAGAGAAATATGATCCTCAATATTTCCATATTGATGAACAAGCTGCTGCAAACAGCCTGTTTGGCTCATTGATTGCGTCAGGATTTCATACGCTTGCCGTTGTCTGGTCAGAGTGGATTAAAATGGATATCCTTTCTGAAGATTGCCTTGGCGGTGTGGGAGCGGATGAAATCAGGTGGAAAAAACCAGTAAGAGCAAACGATTGGCTGGCAGGCCGATTTACTGTAGCAGCTAAAAAGATAGACTCCAATGGAAAACGCGGACTTCTGACATTGAAAATCATTATTAAGAATCAGCGGGATGAGGAAGTATTAACTTGCAGTACAAATGTATATGTGCAGGCTTAAATATAAGGGCTTACAGAATGCTTGATGGAAAGGGAGTTAGCTATGCGTGAAGCAGTAATTATTGAGGCAGTCAGGACGCCTGTTGGCAGAAGAAACGGATTATTAAGCGGAATACGGGCAGAGGAATTGGCTGCAAAGCCTTTAGAGGAAGTATTGAAACGGGCAGGTATTTCTGCAGAATTGGTGGAAGATGTTATTTTCGGCTGTGTATCGCAAGTTGGAGAGCAGGCTTTTGATATTGCTAGACAAGCAGCGTTGATTGCCGGTTTTCCAGTGGATGTTCCGGGCACAACAATTGATCGGCAGTGTGGTTCGAGTCAGCAAGCGGTTCATTTTGCTTCACAAGCGATTATTAGCGGTGATATGGATGTTGTGATTGCCGGTGGAATTGAAAGTATGTCGCGTGTGCCAATGGGATCCAATATGCAAGGCGTACAGCTTAGTGAAGCATTAACTTCAAAGTACGAGATCATTAATCAAGGCATATCCGCCGAGCGAGTCGCGGATAAATGGAATATAAGCCGTGAAGAAATGGATGAATTCTCATTGGAAAGCCATAGAAAGGCAATTAAGGCTCGTAAGGAAGGACGTTTTGTAGAAGAAATCATGCCGTTAGAGGTAGCACTTCCAGATGGGACAATGACTGTGATGAAAGATGATGAAGGTCCTAGAGAAAATACAAATCTCGAGAAACTTAGCGGGATTAAGCCGGCTTTTCGGGAGGACGGCAGCGTAACAGCGGGTAATTCCAGTCAAATCAGTGATGGCGCTGTTGCGATATTAATGATGTCGCGAGAGAAGGCCGTTGAACTTGGATTAAAGCCGAGATTTCGTGTAATTGCGCGAACTGTTGTAGGATCCGATCCGACACTCATGTTGACAGGACCCATTCCTGCAACAGAAAAAGTACTGCAAAAAGCGGCATTGACGCTTGGAGATATCGACATTTTCGAAGTCAATGAAGCGTTTGCATCGGTTCCGCTCGCCTGGCTTAAGGAATTTGATATCGATCCGGCAAAACTGAATCCAAATGGCGGTGCGATTGCGTTAGGCCACCCTCTTGGTGCAAGTGGCGGACGTCTGATGACCACCATGCTGCATGAATTGGAGAGAAGCAATGGACGGTATGGACTGCAGACCATGTGTGAAGGCCATGGGATGGCAAATGCGACCATTGTAGAGCGACTTGATTAGTAAATTGTAAGTTGCCTGTCGTTTTATCATTTTACTAGAGTGACAGTTACCTTATAATATTTGCGCAATTAATTTTGTCTGGAGGTGTTCGTGTGGTATTAACGTCTATTCGTGTTCTCGATTTAACCCGCCTGTTGCCGGGACCGTATTGTACGATGTTACTTGCAGATTTCGGCGCGGAAGTGATAAAAATAGAGGACCCAAAAATCGGTGATTATGCAAGAATGTACGAACCTAAATTAGACGAGGACAGTGCACTTTTTCATTCGCTCAATAGAAATAAGAAAAGTGTTTGCCTTGATTTAAAAACAGAAGAAGGTAAACACAATTTTATAAAAATGGTCGAGAACGCAGATATAGTGGTAGAGTCATTTCGTCCGGGGGTTATGGAACGACTCGGCTTGGGTTATCAAACGCTGAAACTAGTAAACCCACGCCTTATTTATTGTGCGGTGACAGGTTACGGGCAAACAGGTCCCTATAAAGATTTTCCAGGACATGATATTAATTATTTGAGTTTTGCCGGCCTGCTCAATTTGATGGGAGAAAAGGATGGGAAACCGATCGTACCTTCCACGCAAATAGCCGATATTGGCGGTGGGGCCCTGCCGGCAGCAGTAGGTATTTTATTAGCTTTATTTGAGAGAGAAAGATCAGGAAAAGGGCAGTTTGTCGACATCTCCATGTTGGATGGCGTGATTTCCTGGTTGCAGACGATCCTCCCGAACTATTTAGCCGACTCTGTGACGACCAAACGAGGAGAACAAATGTTGTCCGGCGGGCTTGCTGCTTACAGCATTTATGAAACAAAGGACGCGCGCTTCCTTTCTGTAGGGGCACTCGAGGAAAAATTTTGGCAAGCGTTTTGTCATGGGATAGGAAGAAGTGATTTTATCCCTCGTATATTGGCACCTCCCCACGAACAACATCGCCTAAAATACGAAATACAAACGATAATCTATCAAAAAACACTGGCTGAGTGGATGGAGATATTTGAGAATAAAGAAGCCTGTGTCACTCCAGTGTTAACACTGGAGGAAATGACAAGCGACCCTCAAATAATGGCGCGTGAAATGATTCAATCCATGAAACACGAAACTTTAGGAACGATAAAACAAATTGGTATTCCCATTAAACTTTCTGAGACACCTGGTGTAATTCGTTTCATAGCACCAAAACTGGGTGAACATACAGAAGAAATCTTGAAGGAAGTAAATGCCGCTCGAAAAAAAGTATAAGTACATTATATTTTTCTGGAGGAATGTTCATGGATATTGGGACTACTTTAGCGAGGAACGCACGTCGGACGCCGGATAAAGAAGCAATTTATTTTAAGGATCACGTATACACATATGGTCGATTGAATCGGGAAGTAAATAAACTTGCACATGGATTGATTGCAAGAGGAATTGAAAAAGGAGACAAAGTTGCACTTTTGATGAAAAATTCCGACATGTTCGTAATTGCATTTTATGCAGTTATGAAAGTCGGAGGTGTAGCTGTTCCAATTAATTTCCGATTGACCCAAGAGGAAGTTCGGTATATTCTGGATGACTCCGATGCGTCCGCTGTATTCTTTGATGAAGAGTATGCGATGTTAGTCAATCAGGCTGCTGCGGATAACCAAAAAGTTATATTTCAGGTTTCTGTCGGAGAAAAAGTAGTAGGTGAACAAATCAAAATGGCAGAAATACTGACAAAAAATGACGCGGACCCGCCTATTGAAGTGGATGAATCCGACGATGCAGAAATTTTATACACCTCTGGCACGACCGGACGTCCAAAAGGAGCTTTATTCGATCATCATCGGGTTCTTCATGTAGCGTTTTCTACCGCGATTATGATGAAAATTAGTCCTGATGATAATCTGCTGCACGTAGCGCCACTTTTCCACTCAGCTCAACTCAACTTATTTATGATTACTGGGACGTTTTTAGGAAGTACTCAGGTAATTCATCAGGAATTCGACCCGCGTCACGTACTCCAATCAATCGAAAAATATAAAATTAACATTTTCTTCGCCGTTCCAACCATGTACAATTATTTGCTTTTAGTTCCTGATAGAGAGAGTTTTGACCTAACATCCGTAAAGAGATGCGGGTATGGTGCAGCACCCATGCCGGTTGCCCTGTTGGAAAAGTCTATTGCCATGTTTAAGAATGATCAGTTTCATAACATGTGCGGCTTAACCGAGGCGGGTCCGGGAGGGATTATATTACCGCCTGAAAAACATAAGGATAAAATAGGTGCAGGCGGAAAAGCCATGCTGAATACAGAAGTAAGGGTAGTAAGCGATACAGGTGATGATGTACTGCCGGGTCAAGTAGGAGAATTCATTATCAAAAGTGAGATGGTGATGAAGGGGTATTATAAAAACCCTGAGGAAACAAGAAAAGCGCTTCGGGATGGCTGGCTGTATACCGGAGATCTTGCGTTAATAGATGAAGAAGGCTATATTACACTGGTAGACCGTAAGAAAGACATGATTATCTCTGGTGGCGAAAATGTTTATTCTACTGAGGTAGAACAGATTCTATATAAACATCCAAAATTATTGGATGCAGCAATTATTGGCTTGCCAGATGAGTTGTGGGGAGAAAAGGTTGTGGCAATCGTTGTTCCGAATGAAGGAGAAGTAGTGGATGAGGAGGAAATAAAAACTTTTTGCGGGCAACATCTCGCAAAGTATAAAGTTCCCACCCAAATTTTTGTGGAAAAACAGATTCCACGTAATGCATCAGGTAAGGTATTGAAATATCGAATCCGGGAAGCACTTTCCAATGGTAAACCGGTCATTAATTGAACCAGATTAAGAAAGGGATTTCAAATGATGAATAAGCGGCTAACGTTAGCGTCTTTAGAACCGGTTAAGGGAATACCCCTTAGCCGGTTTTACGTGTTTCTTACTGGCCTTGATTTATGTTAACAAACCGTCGAAAAGTTATACCTAATAATTCAAATTAGAAAAGAGCAATACGGCTGAATTAATGCTATACTTACAAAGTATAATTTACAAGCGAGTAGGTGAGCGATATAATAGAAGTGAAACGATCTCCTGTCAGTGACGGAGAATTCAACAGGGGAGTATTCGCAACATGCGACATCAAAAAAGGCCAGCTCTTGCACGAGGCGCCTGTCATTGCGTACCCGAATGAACAACACCAACATATTGAAAAAACAATACTTGCCGACTACGCTTTCGAATACGGAATGAATCATACGGCAATCCTTTTAGGTTATGGAATGTTATTCAACCATTCATATGAACCGAATGCAACGTACGACATTAACTTTGATCACCATACCTTTGATTTCTTTGCACACAAAGACATCAAAGCAGGTGAAGAAATTCTGATCAACTATAACGGTGATGTGGATGATCAAGAACAACTATGGTTTAATGAAGATTACGATGGAACTGCAAATGATTAATATTGGAACTTCGATTCTATACCTGAATCGAAGTTGTTAATCATTTTTATTACTGTGTCCTAGTAGCTCAGCTGGATAGAGCAACACCCTCCTAAGGTGTAGGTCGGGGGTTCAAATCCCTCCTGGGACGTAATTTAAATTAGTCGCGAACATTTTAGTTGTTGAATAAATTTTCTTTAAAAGAAGAGAGTAGGTGAACAAAGTGGGGAAATATCAATTGGATGCTAAAGGTCAGGCAGCTGTGACAAAGTATCATGAAAAACACAAGCCTGCCAAATTTGATAAAAAGCAACAACTTGAAAAAATACGTGCGGAGTATTTGGAAAAGAAGCAAAAACAAACAGATAAATAAAAGGAAGAAACATCTTCAAAATTATCAAAAATAGACCAACGGCAAAAGGCTATTTAAGAATTAGTGACGGTATAACACTTGTTTAAGTATTTAATATATTATAATTTAAAAGAGTGTATAGAGCAGATTCATGCGGTTGAAAAGCAAGAGAATAAGAGCAGCAATGAGGCGAGTAAACTAAGTGTTTATCTCGTTTTTTTATTTGTATTGTCAAAACTGAAATTGCCATTTGAGAACATCCGTTGAGCGTTCCTAAATTTGAACGAATCCCTTCTGAGAAGTCAAATAATACAAAAAAGAACGCTGATCCACTCAGCGTTCTTTTTTATATACCATTCACCATTACACAGCATGCGATCCTCTGCGTGTAAACAACCGAATAATCCAATTAAATAAAGGCTCGATCAAACGACGTTGCCAAATAATCAAAAATGCAACTACAAGTGCAATGAAAGCGCCCGTCAATACATCGGTAGGATAATGGACACCAACGAATATTCGTGACAATGCCATCAGTCCTGCAAACACTAGAAGCACAGCGCCCATTTTTCTGCGTTTCCAGAAGAGGGCAAGGGCTAGGGCAAAGGAACCGGCAGTGTGATTACTTGGAAATGAAGGGTCGGAATCTAATTTGTCTACTAACATGGTGACATCATGGTTGACGAAAGGTCGTGAGCGGAAAAACGACATCTCAATGACCTTATCAATCCCGATTGTGACCACGGCAATCGTAAAAGCAAACAGCACGATTTTTCGGTTTTCTGCACGGTTTCCGTGTTTCGTGAACCATAGCCAGACGAAAAACAATCCGAATAAAAGCGGACCGTATTTCGTGAAAAATACAACGGATTGATCCAGTATATTATTGTGACCGGCAAATTGATTGATTGCTTCAAAAATCTTAAAGTCTAAATTCATTTGTTTTAATCCTCACGTTCTGTTTCGATAAATCATCATTCTTCATCATTTTTATTTGACGCTAAAAAGTCTTTTAGGATTTCTTTATTTTCTTCGAGATTAATATCCAATACAGCGCCTACATTTACACGTTTATCGGTGTAGGAGCCTTCTACAGGTATGCGCAGCGTCTCCATTTCTTTGGATTTCCCACCTGTCACCATACCTTTGCCGATTGCAAACAATATTTTACTATCTATATTCGTATCGAGATAGGAATCGACCACGCCAAGTAGTTTTGGTAAATTTAAGAGGGTGTGGACACTGATGGCCTGTTCTTTTAGTTTAGACAACGCTTCTTGCTGACGCTCTACCCTGCCAAAATCGCTATGGATGTCATGTCGGAAACGGACATACGCAAGCAGCTGTTCACCATTAAGATGTTGTTCGCCTGGTTCCAGTGTCATACCGATACCGTGCGACATGGGATAGGGGATATCGACATGTATGCCGTCAGGTGTAATCACATCTACAATCTTCGTAAAACCCTCGAAATCGACGATTGCATAATATTGAACATCTATGTCGAAATTTTGCTTGATGGTTTTGCGGACTAATTCAGGACCACCAAGGAAAAATGCTGCATTTATTTTCTGCATTCCATATTCAGGAACCTCGACATATGTATCTCTCATAAGGGAGACTAGCTTTACTTTATTCGTATGTTGATCGTAATGGCCGATCATCAGGGCGTCTGATCGTGCATCTTCCTCATCCGCTCTGGCATCGTTACCGATTAGCAGTACGTTTATTTCACCAAACTGAGGATCCGCGCCTTCAAACGGTTCGAACTTCGTATTCAAATCCCCATTGCCGCTCGAATTGCTATTCAGTTCAGTGTGGACGTTGCTCGTCGTATCCCCATTTGCCAAAGATACTCCACTAGTATATTGATTCACAAAGTAGATAGCACCTGCTAGTAGTATGAACGCAAAAATCAGGAAAAAGTTCCTCTGATCCTTGCTTTTCTTCCTCCTTCTCTTGCTTCTCGTCTCCATCCTTATCACCTGCTAACTTGGTTATTAATTCTTATTTACTGTGCTGGAAGCAATCTGAACAGCGATCGCATCATCGATATAGCCAATTGCGAATAAATAATCCGGTATGGCATCGATCGGGGCAATGAAATATAATAATGCACTGCCAATAATAGCAATTTCTCGTTTACTTCCATTTTGAGCTTTGAACCTGCCGAATAAGTATTTTAGCTGATCCATGAATGGTCCCGTTCCGCCGGTGCTTTGGAGTTTCTCCTCAAAATCATTCAGAATACGATTCTTGCCTTCTGTCGTTTGTGAATCGTCTTTGTACTCTGCCAGTTGTTTTTCTACATTAGAAATGGAAATAGTGGCGGAGAGTTGATCAGATATATCCAAGAGGTGTTGTATGGTTTTATCGTCAGCAAACGTTGATTCTTTTTTGTTTTCTATAGAATAGCCTGCAGCTTCCAATAATTTCGACAACGGGATATCCAAAACAGATGAAAACTTCTCTAGATGATCAAGAGTCGCTTTACGTTTGTTGTTGATGATTCGAGAAATCGTAGCTGTGTCAATGTCCGTACGTTCACTTAGTTTGCGCATGGACAATGAATGTTTTTTTAAAGTATTTCGTAATAAATGCCCGATCGACAGTGTTTCAAATTCATTTGACATAAAACCAATCTCCTTTACAGAAAAACTGTAAGAAATTAAATGATCACCTAACGGCTTACATTGTAAAGAATTTTAAAGTAGTGTTGACAATTTGTCAACATGTGTAGAAAAATATTGCAGTTTGTTGAAAATGCAAATGAAATTCACTTGTTACTTTGCAGTAAGATTTCTTTTCATGAGATGTCAAATGTTTTTTCTGGTACGCTACAACATAGGATATAGAACTGTATAGAAAGGAATGGATAATTTGAAAGAAATGATAGCGAAATGCAGACAGATGGTTGAAATTATTTATAATAAATATGATGCGAGTCACGATCTAGATCATATTGATCGCGTGATGAAAAATGCAGAGAAGATCTTGCTTACTGAACCAACTGCTGATGAGCTCGTCGTTCGCTTAGCTGTTCTTTTGCATGACATAGAAGATGCGAAATATGAATCATTGCATGAGGCTACAACGGTAGAGATGCTCAAGCAAATTGGTGCTTCAGAGGACTTATCTGCGAACGTAATGTCTGCAATTGAAAGTGTGTCATTTAACGGAGGGCATTCGAAAGAGATTACTTCTATTGAAGGGGCTATTGTCAGAGATGCGGACCGGCTGGATGCAATCGGAGCAATCGGCATTGCGAGGGCATTTGCTTTTGGAGGGGCGCGGGGCAGAAAGTTATACGACTTAGAGGAAGAAGCTCGCAGGAGTATGTCGGCTTCTGAGTACCGTTCAAAAGAAACAGCTTCTGTTACGCATTTTCATGAAAAGTTGCTATTGCTTAAGGATTTGATGGTAACAGAAGAAGGAATCCGACTGGCGAAGGAACGACATGATTTTATGGTTTTATTTTTAAATGAATTGAAGAAGGAGATTGAGTAAAAAGAATAGTTTGAAATTCAATTCCTTTTCTGGTCTTCGTTTGGTAGAATAAAGAAAACAGCTTATTTTGTTCTATCCTGTGAAGAAAAAGGTGAGTACTTGGATAAAAATAATAGATTATTTATTATTACATTAATTGCAATTGTACTCTTTACATTGGGTGGTTTTGCAATGCAAAAAGGTTTTATTACATTTTAAGTGTCTTGTTTCATTCTTTAGAGTCCTATGGTCAGTTCATCGACCAAGGGCTTTTCAAGTTATTTTGACATCATGAAAGATATAAACGAAATACTCAATGAAGGAAGGAGGGAATCAGATGAATATATATCAAAAACAGCCTGCAGAAATAGCGTCTATTTTTGTTGGGAAACCAAAAGTGATAGGGCAGCAAAATGCAGATCATCCGATGGAACGTGAATGGAAAACCTCCATCTTTAAAGAGCCTTTTGACGGACAGATCTTTTTAGGGATGACCAATCTGGAAGGGGATGAGCAGGCGGATCTAAAACACCACGGGGGTCCTGAAAAAGCTGTGTTTTCCTATCCGTCCGAGCATTATCATTATTGGCAAAATAAGCTCGGAAATTCGGAAATCAAGCCGGGCGGCATGGGAGAAAATTTCTCTACTATTAATTTGCAGGAATCTGACGTTGCGATTGGTGATATCTATGAAGTTGGGGAAGCCGTGATACAGGTGTCCCAACCGCGTCAGCCATGCTGGAAGCCTGCCCGTAGATTCCAAATACAAAATCTGGCTATACTTCTGCAAAACTCAGGCCGCACGGGTTGGTATTATCGTGTTCTTCAGGAGGGCTTTGTCGAGGCGGGTCAGACATTTCAACTGAGAGATCGTGTCGCCCCAGAATGGACAATTGAAAAATGTAATCAGGTCATGCATATAGAGCGAGAAAACTTCGAAAAAGCAGCTGCACTTGCAGCAGTTTCTGAGCTTGCGACCAATTGGAAAAAGACGTTGCTGAATCGAATTGAAATGAGAAAGGCTGAGGATATTCATAATCGAGTGTTCGGTCCTAATGTCGAGTGATATTCCTCGTATTTACTTTGCATAATCTACAACAGTTCAATATAGTAAGCAATCCAAGCTGAAAACTTTTTTGTGTTCAGCTTTTTTTGTTGCAATAGATTTAACGTTGCTGTTTTTTTAACCGTTCTACTTCTTTCATCAAATATTCAATTTGCTGTTGCATCTCCAATTTATCCGGATCATTCGCTGATTCAGGTCCTTTTGAAATTTGCTGTAGTGCTAAGTAGGCGGAAAACGTGGTCAGTGCATCGCCAAGAAACCCGAAAGCTTCACCAAGAAAAGCGATTTCCGCAATTTGTTTATCGCTAACACCCTCGTTTTGAAAGAAGTCATTATCCACCCAAACAACCTCCCTTATCCTTTTATCTATTATATGAAAAGCCAGCTAATTGAGTTCGAAATAGAAGTGCTATAGTACATACTAGTTATGCTGAAACTGCATAAAACTCGACTTGAAAGGGCAGGCTTTTTGCATGTCCGTTGTTCGGGTGTTTAGAAAGCAGATTTTGGGTATACGTTTTAAATAGTATGACTCTTTGAAAGGGCGGAGTATAGTGGCTTTAAATGTTACACAAAAGCTAATTAAATCACATTTAATTTCCGGGGAAATGAAACACGGAGAAGAGATTGGATTGAAGATTGACCAGACACTTACACAAGATGCAACCGGTACAATGGTGATGTTAGAGCTGGAGGCAATGGGTGTAAAGCGTGCACAGACAGAAGCATCCGCCCAATATGTAGACCACAATGTCATTCAAGTAGACAACAAGAATGCGGATGATCACTTATTTTTGCAGAGCGCCACACAGCGATTTGGATTGTATTATAGCCGACCTGGCAATGGAGTTAGCCACCCTGTACACATGCAACGGCTTGCAAAACCTGGGAAGACCTTGCTGGGTTCGGATAGTCACACTTGCGCGAACGGTTGTATGGGGATGCTGGCGATGGGTGCAGGCGGTTTGGATGTCGCGCTGGCGATCGCCGGCAAACCCATTTATATTAAAATGCCACAAGTATGGGGTGTGAGATTGACTGGTGAATTACCTGATTGGGTAAGTGCCAAAGATGTCATACTGGAAATGTTAAGGCGTTATGATGTCAAAGGCGGCGTAGGTAAGATCATTGAATATTATGGCCCGGGGTTGAACCATCTAAGTGCCATGGATCGGCATGTGATTGCCAATATGGGGGCTGAATTAGGTGCCACCACGACTGTCTTCCCATCAGATGAAGAGATAAAACATTTTCTAAAGACTCAGGGGAGAGAAGAAGATTGGACAGAACTTACAGCGGATAAAGGCGCAACTTATGACTTGAATGAAGAAATTAATTTATCAGAACTCGTTCCCTTAATCGCTAAGCCTTCAAGCCCCGGAAATGTTGTTCCTGTATCTGAAGTTGCCGGTACACCCATTTATCAATCATATCTCGGTTCCTCGGCAAATCCGGGTTATCGTGATTTTGCTATCGTATCTGAAATTGTTAAAGGGAAAAGGGCGAAACAAGGTGTTTCTTTCGATGTTAACCCAACTTCCAGACAACTCCTAACTGATTTAGTTAAAGAAGGGCATATCGCCAATCTTCTTCAAGCGGACGCACGGTTGCACCAAGCTGGCTGTAATGGCTGTATCGGTATGGGACAAGCCCCAGCGACTGGGCGGAATAGCTTACGGACAACACCGCGGAACTTCCCGGGCAGATCGGGAACACTCGAGGATAGCGTGTTTTTGTGTAGTCCGGAAACAGCTGCAGCATCCGTTCTGAATGGAGAAATTACAGATCCGAGAACTTTGGGTATGCCGTATCCGCTAGTAAAAGACCCGGAAACGCCTACCGTGGATACGAAACTATTGACAGAACCATTGCCATATGAGGAAGCTCGAAAAGTGGAACTATACAAGGGACCGAATATCGCGTTGATTCCGGAGATGGATGAATTAAAAGACGAACTTGAAATTCCAATATTGCTAAAGATGAATGATAATATTTCAACCGATGAAATCCTCGCAGGAGGAGCGCGTGTCTTGCCTTATCGGAGTAATCTTCCTGAAATCAGTAAATTTGCATTTGAGATAATCGACCGTACCTATTACTCGCGAGCCAAAGCAAGTACTTTGGAAGGCGGACATGCCATTGTCGCAGGTTCTAACTATGGGCAAGGATCAAGTCGGGAACATGCCGCTCTTGCACCGAGATATCTTGGTCTACGGGTAGCATTAGTAAAAGATTTTGCCCGTATACATTGGCAAAACTTAGTTAATTTTGGTGTTCTTCCATTAACCTTTGTCGATCCAGATGATTATAAGTTGTTAGAAAATGGAGACGTTCTTCAACTTAGTAATTTACGTGAAGCGGTGAAGAGTGCAAAAGAATTTCCGATTGCTATAAAAGGGAAAAATCGTCAAATTCTTGTTCGACACAGCATGTCGGAGAGGCAAATTGATGTCATGCTCGAAGGTGGCATGATTAATTGGGCAAAAGCTCGACAAGATGAGACGCATGTTTAATTAAAGAGGGGGTATTATAAAATGGTTGATCGAGAAAGTACATGTAAGGCATGTGAAGGTGCAGGAATGTTAGCGGACGATGAAGGTTGGCAATATGCCTGCAGTGTCTGCCGAGGTAAAGGAATTCTTCACTCTGCTGTTTCTGCAGAGGAAGCAAAAGTCATGGAAGTAGACCACAACAACCGATTGTTAGATTAATGGACAGGAGGCTACAATAATGGAAAGAAGTTCATCAACTGAGCGTTTTCAACCGGTTACTTCAGAAAAGAGTAATCAAGGTGTAGAGGTAACGCCTGACCTGTATTGTCATACGATACAAATTGTGAACATCATCTTTTATGGTAAACCTGACGAGGGAGATTGGGTCCTGATTGACGCAGGAATGCCTAAATCCGGGAAAAAAATTGTGGAAGCCGCAGTTGCGCGGTTTGGTTCTCACCGACCTCCAAAAGCGATTATCATGACACATGCACATTTCGACCATGTGGGTGGATTGATTGATGTATTGGAGGAATGGAAAGACGTCCCGGTTTACGCCCACGAGCTTGAAATGCCTTATATTACGGGTAAGCAAGACTATCCACAACCTGATACTTTGGTAGAAGGTGGCATGGTAGCCAAAATGTCTTTTATGTTTCCAATCGAAGCCGTAGATATTGGAGAACGGGCGCATGTCTTACCAACTGATCATTCTGTACCGTTCATGCCGGGATGGAAATGGATCCATACGCCGGGTCACTCAACAGGACATGTATCACTATTTAGAGAATCAGATCATGCGCTGATTGCAGGAGATGCATTCGTTACAGTGAAACAGGATTCACTTTACAAAGTGTTTACCCAAGAACTGGAGATGAACGGTCCACCACGCTATTTGACTCCCGATTGGGAAAGTGCAGAACAATCAGTCAAGTCATTGGCTGCTCTCAAACCAGAAATTGCGATTACAGGTCATGGCGTACCGGTTACGGATGCTTCATGGCTGCAAATAGAATTAGACAACTTAGCCAATCGGTTTAAAAATGTAGCTGTGCCCAATTATGGTAAATTTGTCGATGAATAATTGAAAAGCTTATCTGCAGACAGGATGTACTGCAGATAAGCTTTTTGGTTTGAAAACAAGAAAACCTTGAATTGACGAACTATTAAAACAACAGTAGTATAGTTAATGAAAGCGAATACATTCAGTTTGTATATAGATAAGCTACAGAGGGAGGAATCGGGATGGCGATAGAAGGAACAATACTTTGGAAACCAAGTGAATCCTACAAAGAACAAGCGAACATTACACACTATATGAATTGGTTGCAGGAAGAGAGAGGATTAGAGGTCTCTGACTATAACTCACTATGGCAATGGTCTGTAAATGAACTAGAGGATTTTTGGGAATCGATATGGAACTACTTCGCTATTGATTCAGCTTCTCCTTATAAACAAGTACTAGACACGAAGAGAATGCCGGGCGCTAACTGGTTTTCGGGATCAACACTAAATTACGTGGAGCATATTTTCCGACAGGGCGCTAATGAGAAAACTGCGATTTTTCATGAATCTGAAATTCGTCCGCTCGGAGAAATGTCATGGGGGACATTTAAAGAGCAAGTCGTGACCTTAGCGACGAAATTACGAGAGATTGGGGTCAAACCTGGAGATTGTGTAGCTGCCTACTTGCCGAATATACCGGAAACCGTTGTAGCAATGATGGCTACAATGAGCATCGGTGCGATCTGGTCAAGTTGTTCACCGGATTTTGGCAGCAGAAGTGTGCTGGATCGCCTTCAGCAAATCGAACCGAAGCTATTGTTGACGATCGATGGGTATCAGTATGCTGGTAAAACCTTTGATCGGCGTGAAGAGATTCGTGACATTGTAAAGCGTTTGCCAAGTGTTCAGCATGTGATTCATGTACCATATTTATATGCAGAAGAACAGGTAGGACCTACGAAAGATGCGTTAATCTGGAATGATGTGATCAATGAGCCCGCAGCAGTCTCGGTAGCCCAATTTACATTTGAAAAAGTGCCATTTGACCACCCTCTGCAAATTATGTACTCATCCGGCACGACAGGAATTCCAAAAGCGATTGTGCATAGTCATGGCGGAATTTTATTGGAATCATATAAGATTTTAACCTTCCATGCAAACTTGACTCCGGATAGCCGCTTGCTCTTTTATACAACGACAGGGTGGATGATGTTCAATATATTAACGAGTGGATTGCTTACAGGTTCGTCTATCATCCTGTATGATGGGAATCCGGCTTATCCATCGATCGGAAAGTTGTGGGAGTTAGCAGAAAAGACGAAAGCTACTGTCTTTGGTGCCAGCCCGATGTACATTAATTTAATGAAGAAAGCAGGCCTAACGCCAAAAGAGCAATATGATATTTCGGCTATTGATTCCATTATATTAAGCGGCGCGCCGGCAAGTCCAGATGTCTTTGAGTGGATTTATCAGAATGTGAAAGACGATTTATGGCTTTCCTCTCAAAGTGGGGGTACCGATATTTGTTCGGGGTTCGTGTCGGGTGTACCGACAGAGCCGGTATACGCGGGAGAAATGCAAGTCCGCGGCCTTGGCGTAGATGTCCACGCATTCTCCGAAGCAGGAGTTCCTGTCGTGGATGAAGTTGGGGAATTAGTTGTACTGCAGCCGATGCCGTCCATGCCGATTTATTTTTGGAATGATGAACAAAATGAGCGGCTTCTGGAAAGCTACTTTGACACGTATGAGGGAATTTGGCGGCAAGGAGATAATTTGAAGATAACTTCGCGGGGTACTTGCGTAATTTACGGTCGGTCCGACTCTGTATTAAACCGCAACGGGGTCAGGATGGGGACAAGTGAAATTTACGCGTCGGTAGAATCACTCGAAGGAATCCAAGATAGCATTATTGTGAATTTAGATTTACCGGATAGCCGATCGTATATGCCATTATTTATCGTGGTAAAAGAAGGGGTTTTATTCGACGAAGAATTAAAGTCGAGAATTAATAAAAAGATAAGAGAAGGTGTTTCGCCGAAGCACGTACCGGACGCTATTTTTCCAATCCAGCAAGTACCTTATACACTTACCGGAAAAAAGATGGAAGTGCCTATACGAAAAATAATTACGGGGATTCCAGTAGAGCAAGCAGCAAACCCGGATGCTATGGCGAATCCAGGGGCGCTTGATTATTTCGTTCGCTTCTCTGAAACCTTGAACGCACCTGTTGAAGGATGAACCGATAAAAGAGCTGAAGTCTTTATGATTTCAGCTCTTTTCTATATGATTAAAAGCTGTTTTCACGATTTGCTTAGTATGAAAGGGACTAGCTGACGCATAGCAATGTATTAAGAGAAAAGGAGAGTGATGGAAATGTATAATGCGTCTTATCATGATCAGCAAAGCCGTTCCATAACTGTTTGGGGGGAAGGGGCGGTGAAGGTAACTCCCGACACCGTTCATATTATTATGATGGTCAATTCGAGAGGAAATGAATTAAATGAAATTCAGCAAGAAAATGCGGATCGGATGAACAATGTCATCAGCTCATTGGTCGCTATGGGCGTCCCGGAATCCTCTATCCAAACGATCGATTATCAGATTCATCCTGTCTATGATTACGTGGATGGCGTACAAATCTTCAAAGGTTATGAAGTCGTCAATACAATACGCGTTACAATCAGTGAAATTTCACGTGTAGGTGAAGTGGTGGACACTGCTGTTTCGAATGGTGTGAACCAAATTGGCTCAATCCAATTTACGATCCAAGATCAAAGCGAATACTATCAAAAAGCTCTTGCGCAGGCACTGCAAGACGCCGAAACAAAGATGGTGACGATCGGTTCTTCGCTAAAGCTGCCCAATCGACCAATTCCAGTGAAAATTGAAGAACAACATGTTGCACAGCCGGTTGCCTTTCGTGCTGTTACGATGGCGGAAGCAGGGGGGACGCCGATTGAGTCGGGAACGATTACGGTGAGTGCTAGTTTGAAGGTTAGATATCAAATGGTTTGAGAGTAAAAAAACATAGTATTTTGCTTTATTGGTCTGACAATTTAATTGTTAGATATATCCGTTAATCATTTAATCCGACGACAGCCCCCAACTGGAATCCTAATCTGCCCCTGTGCTATAGTAAAGTTAAAAGGCAGGTGAATGGATTGCGGAAAAAACCTAAACGAGTAATCCAGAAGGGGAATGTCGTAGTATTCCCAGGCACCTTGGAACGATTGCATAGAGAAGGAAGAGAAGCGATGGAGCGGGATCTTCATGTCGAAGCCATCGAGCACTTTGAGACGATCCTTGATATTGATCCCGAAGAAACTTCCATTCTTGACTTGCTGGCCATTTCGTTATACGAGACGAAGGATTTTGAACGTGCTAAGGAATATGCGCTTCTTGCTATGCAAAATCAATCGGGTGATTACATAGAAATATTGGAATTGTATTTATCGATTTCAATTCAACTGCGGCAGTATGAAGAAGTTGAGTTGACGATACAAGGTTTAATGGAAAAACAGATGATTCCACAAGACAGCATAAGGAAATTTCAATATTTGCGGGAATTAAATAATCGATTAGCTAATCGTTATATAGAAGATTCTACGCTTGAAGAACCTGCCATGGAGCTTGACGATTTTCTTCAAATGACAGCTCATGAACAGCAAGATTTTCTTTTGTCCTTGCAGAATCAACAACTGAAACCGTTTGTGCCTTTGTTGGTTGAACTTGTTCAGTATGAAGACAGTCTTCCCGTTGTAAAGACCTATGCGCTTCTTTTGCTGCAGCAAAATGGTGTGGAAGAAAGACTATATATAAGGAAGTATCATTTTGAGACAGAGACGATTCCGACAAGGCTTGTGTCGCCTGAGGATGATTTATTTATCAATGAAGTACAGTTTATTGCGAAATCACGATTTGAAAAAGATCCGACGGCCAGCGAGTTGGCGATGAATTTAATATTGAAGTACGGTATTATGCTTTATCCCTTTCATTGGGGTCCTTATACAGCAGAAGAAGTGGCAGAGGCATATGTCGCCTACACCAAACATTTATTGTATGGAAAAACGGTAGATGAAACTTCCCTGCTCCAATTCATCCGCTCTGTCGATGAAGAAATGGACGGCTGATGAGGAAATTTTGTTGAAAGATGATTAGACTATGTTATACTAAAATGGTTGTCAACTGCTTATCTGTCTCCACTGTAATTTTCGCTAAATAGCATGGCGGGGAACAATCTATTAGTGGTGTCCAGATAAAGCCTTCGAACGGTGTCACAGAGTTTTTTCAAGTGCTACTGAAAAAGTTTCGGACGCAATCACGCGGAGGTATAATTGATTAAAATAAAAGAAATAAAAGTTGTGTAAATGATTTGGAGGTCAGACATATGACAGTTAAATGGGAAAAATTAGAAGGCAGTGAAGGGAAACTTACGTTTGAAGTTTCTGTCGAACGGTTCAACCAAGGAATGGACGAAGCGTTTAAAAAAGTAGTAAAGAAAGTACAAGCACCAGGTTTCCGTAAAGGAAAAATGCCACGTAAGATGTTTGATAAAATGTATGGTGAAGAAGCACTTTACAACGATGCAATTGATATCGTGCTACCTGAAGCATATTCAAAAGCAGTTGAAGAAGCTGACGTTGAGCCAATCGCAGCTCCTGAAATTGATATTGAAAAGCTAGAAAAAGGCGAGCCGGTTATTTTCACAGCAGTTATCGCTTTGAAACCAGAAGTGAAATTGGGTGAATATAAAGGACTTGAAGTGACTCGTCAATCTACTGAAGTTACAGATGAAGAAGTAGACGCTCAACTACAACAAGGCCGCGAAGGACTTGCGGAAATGGTAGTTAAAGAAGATGGCGCTGCAGAAAACGGCGACACGGCTACAATCGATTTCGAAGGCTTTGCAAATGGTGAAGCGTTTGAAGGCGGAAAATCTGAGAACTATGATCTTGAAATCGGATCTGGATCTTTCATTCCAGGATTTGAAGAACAAGTGGTCGGTATGAAAGCAGGAGAAGAAAAAGATATCGAAATCACTTTCCCTGAAGAGTACCATGCAGCTGAATTAGCTGGACAACCTGCTACATTCAAAGTGAAAGTTCATGAAATCAAAGCGAAAGAAGTTCCTGAGCTTGACGATGAACTAGCAAAAGAAATCGACGAGAGCGTTTCTTCAGTAGAAGAACTGCGCACGAAGCTTAAAGAAGAAGCAGAAGAAGTGAAAAAGAACGATTCTGAAACTGCGCTTCGCGACGATCTAGTTGAGCAAGCAGCAAGCAATGCAGAAATGGAAATTCCACAAGCGATGATCGATTCTGAAACAGATCGCATGATGCAAGATTTCGAACAACGTTTACAAATGCAAGGCATGAATCTTGAGCTTTACTTCCAATTCTCTGGTCAAGACGAGCAAACTCTTCGCGACCAAATGAAAGACGACGCATTAAGCCGCGTTCGCGTTTCATTGACACTTGAAGCAATTGGTGAAGCAGAAAAAGTGGAAGTAACAGAAGAAGAAGTCAATGCAGAACTTGAAAAAATGTCAGAGCAATTCGGCATGGAAGTAGAACAAATCAAGGCAACTCTTGGTGGCACTTCTGTACTTGAAAATGACCTTCGTTTCAACAAAACAGTTCAATTGCTTGTAGACAACGCAAAAATCGTTGACTAATCCAGCCATAAAACTAAAACAAGGTACGGTTTACCGTGCCTTGTTTTTCGTAAATAAAGGTAGGTATGCATAGTCTGCACAAATATCCATAAGCTATCAAGGAAACCGAATACATATTTGTCTTGGAGTTCTAAATAGTTGATTAAGTCATGGTAATCTTGTAGTATATTCACTTGAATAGGGGTGAGCATAATGTTCAAATTTAATGATGAAAACGATAACCTAAGCTGTTCTTTTTGCGGTAAATCACAAGATCAAGTCCGTAAATTAGTGGCAGGTCAAGGTGTTTATATTTGTGATGAATGCGTTGAACTTTGTGCGGAAATCGTGGAAGAGGAAGTTGGTCTTGAAGAAGACTTCGAACTGAAAGACGTTCCAAAACCAAGAGAGATCCAAAGCATTCTCGATGAATATATCATCGGGCAAGATCGCGCAAAGAAATCACTCGCTGTAGCTGTATACAATCACTACAAACGTGTAAATTCAGGAAGTAAAATCGATGATGTCGAACTGGCAAAATCGAATATTGTATTAATCGGACCAACGGGTAGCGGTAAAACGTTACTTGCTCAAACATTGGCTCGAATCTTGGACGTTCCATTCGCGATTGCGGATGCGACTTCTCTGACAGAAGCAGGTTATGTTGGTGAAGACGTAGAGAATATCCTTTTGAAATTGATTCAAGCGGCGGACTTCGATATTGAAAAAGCTGAAAAAGGAATTATTTATATCGATGAAATCGATAAAGTAGCTCGTAAGTCTGAGAATGCTTCCATCACACGTGATGTATCGGGTGAAGGTGTTCAACAAGCATTGCTGAAAATCTTGGAAGGAACTGTCGCGAGCGTGCCACCACAAGGCGGACGTAAGCATCCACACCAAGAGTTCCTACAAATCGATACGACGAATATTCTGTTCGTAGTCGGCGGTGCGTTTGACGGCATTGAAGATATCGTCAAGCGTAGAATTGGACGTAAAGTCATTGGCTTTGGTTCCAACCCGAACAAAGAAATTAGTGAAGATGAGAGCTTGTTGTCTAGATTGATTCCAGAAGACTTGCAGCAATACGGCTTAATTCCGGAATTCATCGGTCGTTTGCCTGTTATCGCTACATTGGACGCACTGGATGTAGACACGCTCTATCAAATCCTCACTGTTCCAAAAAATGCAATCGTCAAACAATACCAAAAGATGGTAGAACTTGATGAAGTAGAGCTTCGTTTCGAAGAAGAAGCTTTACGTGAGATCGCGAAAGAAGCCATTGCACGTAAAACAGGTGCTCGTGGATTGCGTTCGATTATCGAGAATATCATGCTCGATGTCATGTATGAGTTGCCTTCACTTGATGAAGTGAAGGAATGTCTCATTACAAAGGATTCCGTCCTAGGAAAAGCTTCTCCAATTTTATATAAAGCTGATGGAACCGTATTTGACATCGATCAAGAAAAAAATACGGCATAACGCCGATATTGGCAAAAAGCCGGCTCAACCTATGCGTTTTCACGCTAGGTAGTCGGCTTTTTCTTACATATGATTTTGCAGTTTATCTTTCTTACATATACATAACTTAATGGAGGTGGCTTGTAATGCCGAGTAATCAAAAGAAGAACATCCCTTTATTGCCACTTCGCGGAGTGATCGTTTATCCAACGATGCTTTTACATATCGATGTAGGCAGAGAGCGTTCGGTTTTTGCGATCGAACACGCTTTAGCTAATGATCATCAAGTTTTTCTTGCAACACAGATGGACTTAGGACTGGAAAACCCTGAAAAAGAAGACTTACACAGATTAGGTACGCTTGCGACCATCAAATCAATGACTCAATTACCGAACGGTACATATCGGGTGTTAATCGAAGGGGTGCAGCGCGCACACTGGTCTGCTTATCAAGAAGCCGATCTTTATCCCGTCGTAAATGTTCAAGGCTATGAAGAAGAGCAAGAGAAAGACGCTGAAACCGAAGCCCTTATGCGGACTTTGATTGCACAGTTCAAGCGCTATGCTAAAAATAGCAATCGGATTTCCGATGAGACAGTGGAAACAGTGGAAGGGATTCAAGAAGCAGGAAGATTAGCAGATATGATCGCCTCGAACCTTCCTTTGAAGTTGTCTGCCAAGCAAGAAGTACTTGAAATGACAGATGTCCAAGATCGTTTGGAATGGCTAATTAGCAGGATGTACAACGAACAGGAAATCATGGAGCTGGAACGCAAAATAAACGAGCGAGTAAAAGAAGCGATGGAGCGGACACAAAAAGAGTTCTATTTGCGTGAACAGCTTAGAGCAATTCAAACAGAACTTGGGGATAAAGACGGCAAAGGCATCGAAATCGCGGAGCTCAGGCAGAAGATTAAAGAGGCCGATATGCCGGAAGGAGTCCTAGAAGCGGCAGAACGAGAACTGGATCGGTATGAAAAGATTCCTTCGGTTTCCGCGGAAAGTGGCATTATTCGCAATTACCTCGATTGGCTGATCGCGCTGCCATGGTCTCATGCGACGGTGGACCAGCTTGATTTGGCTAAATCAGAAGCTATATTGAATAGAGACCATGAAGGTTTAGAAAATGTCAAAGAACGTATATTGGAATATTTAGCAGTGCGACAAATGACCAATTCGCTGCGCGGACCGATTCTTTGTCTCGACGGTCCTCCTGGTGTAGGGAAAACGTCATTGGCTCGTTCGATTGCAGAGTCCCTTGGCCGAAAATTTGTCCGTTTATCGCTCGGCGGTGTCCGGGACGAGTCTGAAATTCGGGGTCACCGCAGAACGTATGTCGGTGCGATGCCAGGCAGAATCATTCAAGGTATGAAGAAAGCAGAAACGATCAACCCCGTCTTTTTATTGGATGAGATCGATAAAATGTCGAATGATTTTCGTGGAGATCCTTCATCCGCAATGCTTGAAGTACTCGATCCAGAACAAAATAGTACGTTCAGCGATCATTATATCGAAGAACCATATGATTTATCGAATGTCTTATTCATTGCGACGTCAAATGATTTAGGTGCGATTCCAGGACCTTTACGCGACCGCATGGAAGTCATTTCGATTCCTGGTTATACAGAACAAGAAAAACAATCAATTGCTGTAAATTATTTGATTCCAAAACAATTGAAAGAACATGGACTGACGAAATCTCAGGTCCGTTTCCAAAGTCAGGCGATTTTAGAGCTTGTGCGCTATTATACACGAGAAGCCGGCGTTCGTTCATTGGAGCGGAAAATCGCGAGCATCTGCCGTAAAGCCGCTCGTCAAATACTTGCAGGTGACAAGAAAAGCTTGACAATCAGCCCAAAAACATTACAAGTCTTACTAGGGAAAAAACTATTTCGGTTTGGACAGGCGGAAACAGTCAATCAGGTTGGTATGGCTACGGGCCTTGCTTATACTACTGTCGGGGGCGATACTCTTCAAATTGAAGTTTCATTATCACCCGGAAAAGGTAAGCTATTGTTAACTGGGAAGCTTGGCGATGTCATGAAAGAGTCTGCTCAAACAGCGTTGTCCTATGTCCGTTCAAAAGCAGTCGATTTCGCGATTGATCCCGAGTTCCATGAAAAATGGGATATTCATATTCACGTCCCTGAAGGTGCTACGCCGAAAGACGGCCCTTCGGCTGGAATTACGATTGTGACAGCTTTAGTCTCCGCTTTGACAGAACATCCTGTTCGCCGTGAAGTCGGCATGACGGGAGAAGTGACTTTGCGCGGACGTGTACTGCCTATCGGTGGGCTGAAGGAAAAATCGTTAAGTGCCCATCGCGCTGGTTTGCGAACAATTATTATACCGAAAGACAATGAACGCGATCTTGATGATATACCAGAAAGTGTACGTGAAGAATTAACATTTAAACTCGTGTCGGATGCTCAGGAAGTACTCGATATCGCTTTGGAGGAAAAGAAATGAAAGTCCATAATGTCGAAATGATCATGAGTGCGGTGAAACCTGAACAATACCCTACGGAAGGCTATCCGGAATTTGCTTTAGCAGGCCGGTCAAATGTAGGTAAATCTTCGTTTATCAATAAGATGATCGGACGTAAAAGCTTAGCCCGGACTTCATCAAAGCCAGGGAAGACCCAAACTCTGAATTTTTATAAAATCGAAGAGCAATTATTTTTCGTCGATGTTCCTGGTTACGGTTACGCAAAAGTTTCTAAAACGGAACGAGAAGCATGGGGGAAGATGATTGAGCGCTATATTACAGCGCGTGAAGAATTGCGTGCGGTTTTGCTCATTGTCGATTTGCGTCACCCGCCCACTGAAGACGACTGCATGATGTATGACTTTTTGGCACATTATAATGTACCGACCATCGTAGTGGCGACGAAGGCAGATAAAATTCCAAAAGGTAAGTGGGAAAAGCATAAAAAGGTCGTACGTACAACGTTGAATATGGAGAAGCATCATCCACTATTATTGTTTTCATCCGAAAAGGGGATGGGAATTGAAGAAGCGTGGCGCGAAATTGAAAGTCGGATGTGAAAATAAGCGATTTTAACTGAACACTGCTAAAATTTGACGTCAAATGTTGTTCACAAATCGCATTCCGACCAGAACACTATATATGTTATAATGTAGTTACGAAAAGATCTCGAAAGGTGTGAGCACCTAATGCATACAGTTGTCGTCGGTGTTAATCACCGAACTGCCCCTGTCGAAATTAGGGAAAAATTATCATTCGTTGAAGCTGAACTGCCGCAAGCGATGCAAACATTGCAACAGCAAAAAAGCATCTTGGAAAACATCATTATTTCCACTTGTAACCGTACAGAAATCTATGCGGTTGTAGATCAGCTTCATACTGGACGATATTATATAAAACGGTTCCTCGCTGATTGGTTTTCAATTCCGATTGAGGAATTCTCAAGCCACTTAATCATCTTTGAAGAAGATGGCGCGGTAGAACATTTATTGCGTGTTGCAGCAGGTATTGACTCCATGGTACTCGGCGAAACACAAATTTTAGGGCAAGTTCGAAGCAGTTTTCTTTCTGCACAGGAAATCGGTACTACCGGAACGATCTTTAATGAATTATTCAAACAAGCTCTAACAACTGCGAAAAAAGCCCATTCTGAAACAGCAATCGGCGAAAATGCTGTTTCGGTCTCTTACGCTGCTGTGGAACTTGGAAAGAAAATTTTTGGTTCACTGAAAAATAAACATATTGCAATTCTGGGTGCAGGTAAGATGGGCGAATTGGCTGTCAAGAACTTGCAGGGCAGCGGTGTCGGGAAGATCACAGTGATCAACCGTACATTCTCAAAAGCAGAATTATTAGCTGCCAAGTTCGATGGAGAAGCGAAGTCCATGCAGGAGTTACAATGTTTATTATTGGAAGCTGATATTCTGATCAGCTCCACAGGCTCGACCGATTATGTAATTGATTATGAGTTGATGGAGTTCGTTGAGAAATTACGTAAGGGAAAACCGTTATTCTTGGTGGATATCGCAGTTCCACGTGACTTGGATCCGAAAATAGGCGATTTAGCGAATATGTTCTTATATGATATTGACGACCTGCAAGGAATCGTGGAAGCAAATCTCGCAGAACGTAAGCGTGCTGCAGATGAAATTGGCATCATGATCGAAAGAGAAGTCGTCTTATTTAAAGAATGGCTTTTGACTCTCGGCGTAGTTCCAATGATTTCAGCATTGCGTAAAAAAGCAAGCCGCATCCAAAGTGAAACGATGCAAAGTATTGAAAATAAAATGCCTGATTTAACAGAACGTGAAAAGAAAGTGCTGAACAAGCATACAAAATCCATCATCAACCAACTTCTGAAAGAACCGATCTTACAGGCAAAGGAACTTTCTATAGATAAAAAAGCTGAAGAGAAACTGGCTTTATTTGAGCAGATCTTCGGAATTTCAGATGATGTCGTGGCAGAAAAAGAACAACAGGCTATTCAAGCGAAAGAACGCCTGCAAAAACGTGCAAACGAGAAAAATAACACAATCGACTCAACCAAATTGAATTATTTGTACTAATACACTGGTGGTTCTGTATCTAGCTCTTTCACAAGAACGATACAGGCCGCTTTTTTTATGGTGAGTATGAAATATTTTTAAATTTGGTTGTGTGTTTTATGTGAACATAATAGTTGATTGGAGTGGAAGGCGGCGACTCCAGCGGGATTAGCGGGACAGGTGAGACCCCACAGGGAGCTCAGCGACCGAGGAGGCTCACCGCCCGCCCCGCGGAAAGCGTCCGCCTGCAACAGAAATCAACGGTGCTTGGAAGCAATGTAGATTTAATTGTATGGATGCAATCATTTGCAGGAATACCCTCTCATTTGAGAGAATGAAGGTAGAATACTTCTGAATACAAAAGAGAGGTCTTCGCTTGAAAGGCAGAGAATAGCATATGGTGGATTTGACTATGGCAAGACTTCAGGAATTCATGATCGTCCTATATGCCCTTGGTCTTGTCTTTTATTTAATTGACTACTTTAAAAAGCAAAAAACTTTGCAACAAATTGCCTTCTGGCTGATTGTTACGGTGTGGGTGACACAAACCGCGATTCTGCTGCTGTATATTATCGAGATGAAACGGTTTCCGGTACTCTCACTAGTCGAAGGAATTTATTTTTACGTCTGGCTATTGGTAACCCTGTCGATAGTATTTCAATTGATTTACAAAGTGAATTTTATGGTCTTTTTTACAAACATCATCGGATTTATTTTCTTAATGATTCACGTGTTTTCCAACTTGAAATATACGGCGTCTACAGTCGGTGATTCGCTCATTTCGGAAGTATTATTCATTCATATTACGACAGCGATCCTCTCGTATGCCGTGTTTGCATTAGCTTTTGTTTTTGCGGTATTGTATTTGATTGTCTATAAAGTATTGAAGAAGAAAAAGTGGTCGAAGCAATTTTCCAATCTTCCGAATCTGCATCAAACGATGATGGGGATGAAGATGTCGATTTACACAGGGATTCCGATTTTGTTCGTCAGTCTAATCTTTGGAGTGCAATGGGCATATGTGGCGCTTGTAGATTGGTCGATTTGGGATGTGAAGATCATGGGCTCGTTTGCAGTGCTCTTGATCTATACAGGGGTAATGTATTTCCAACACAAAGGTAAGCTTCAATCGATGGAATTTGCCTGGATGACAGTTTTTGCATTTCTCTTAACGGTTGTAAATTTCTTTTTGGGCAGTACATTGTCTGAGTTTCATTTATGGATATAAGGAAGGAAGAGTGTTGTGAGAAAAATCATTGTAGGTTCTCGTAGAAGTAATTTGGCATTAACACAAACAAAATGGTTCATTGAGCAAATGAAACAAGCAGGTGCACCATTTGAATTCGAAATCAAGGAAATCGTAACAAAAGGCGATCAGATTCTAGATGTCATGCTGTCAAAAGTCGGCGGTAAAGGTCTGTTCGTGAAAGAAATCCAGCAGGCGCTATTTGATAAGGAAATCGACTTTGCGGTACATAGCATGAAAGATATGCCTGCTGTCATTCCAGATGGTTTAACGGTAGGTTGTATTCCTGAACGTGTCGATCCGCGTGATGCGTATATTGCCAATGACCACGTCCGTTTCATGGACTTGCCGATCGGCGCGATTGTCGGGACATCCAGTTTACGCCGCAGTTCTCAACTATTGATGTTGCGTCCTGACCTTGAGATTAAGTGGATTCGAGGCAATATCGATACGCGTATACGCAAGTTACGAGACGGTGAATATGACGCAATTATACTTGCAGCAGCGGGTATGAAGCGTATGGGCTGGGATGATAGCACTGTCACGGAATACTTGGCACTTGACGACTGCATCCCTGCGGTTGGCCAAGGCGCACTGGCTATTGAATGCCGACAAGACGATACGGAACTTTTGGATGAATTAGCAAAACTGACGGACCAAAAAACATGGATCGAACTGCAAGCTGAACGGACATTCCTCAACGAAATGGACGGCTCTTGTCAAGTTCCGATTGCTGGATTTGCGAAGTATGACGGTAATGAAGTGGAACTGACTGGTTTTATTGCGTCACCTGATGCAATTGAAGTCTTCCGTGAAACGGTGAAAGGAACTGATCCTGTCGCTGTTGGTAAAGAAGTGAGTAAAATTCTTCGCGAGCAAGGTGCCGCCGAAGTAATTGAGAAAGTGAAGGCGGACATGGATGCGTAATGCGTTACCATTAACAGGGGAAACAGTCATTTTCACAGGTACCCCTAAAGCGAAAGAGGCAGCAGAACTCGTTAAAGAGTACGGCGGCACACCTATTTCAATTCCGCTCATTGAAGTGGGAGAAGTGCAGGACAAAAAAGATCTGCAAAAGTTGGAAGAAGCGATGCAAGCGGATTGGCTCATTTTCACGAGTCAATCTGCAGTCGGAGCATTTCGTTCAAAAATGGAACGACATCGTTTTACTGCGGATTCGTATGCAGGAAAAGTAGCTGCTGTCGGAACACGAACGGCAGCTGCACTTGACCAGCTTGGCTTTACGGTTTCGTTCATTCCAACTGTATTCAGTGCGGATGTCTTCGTTCAGCAATTTAAGCCAAAAAAGTCCGAGCAATTACGTGTTGTATTTTTAAAAGGTTCGCTCGCAGGCAACTTAATCCGCGAAGAATTGCCGTTTCATGTTACAGAATGGACAGTTTACGAAACGAAAAGCGCTACGAGTTCCATTGATAAATTATGCAAACAGATCAAGCAAAAAAATCAGGTTTCTGTACTGTTCGCTAGTCCGTCAGCGGTAGAAGTTTTTGCTACACGCGTAGCTCCGAATACAACATGGAACGGTTTTACAGTTTGTGCGATCGGGCATGTTACAGAACGTGCGTTACTGAAAGCAGGTGCGCGTGTTCATGTCAAACCCGAAACGTATACGTTAACCGAGTTAGTTCATGCATTAGCTAAACGAAAGGGAGATTTCAAATGAATCCAATAGAATTTAAGCGTCATCGCCGACTTCGTACGCATCCGACAGTGCGTGCGATGGTTAGAGAGACATCGATCAAAGCAGCGGACTTCATTTATCCACTATTTGTAACGGAAGGCGAGAATGTTCGCAATCCGATTGCCTCGATGCCTGGGGTCGATCAGTTTTCGATTGATTTATTGCTGAAAGAAACAGATGAAGTGGTGGAACTCGGTATTTCATCGATCATTTTATTCGGGATTCCTTCCAGCAAGGATGCAGTTGGTTCAGAAGCATATGACGATGAAGGCATCATTCAGCGTGCAACTCGTGCAGTGAAGGAACGTCATCCGGAATTGGTTGTGATTGCAGATACATGTTTATGTGAGTATACCGATCATGGCCATTGTGGTGTAATTCACGGTACTGATGTTGATAATGACGAAAGCCTGGAATTGCTTGCGAAAACAGCTGTGAGCCAAGCGAAAGCTGGGGCGGACATTATTGCACCTTCAAATATGATGGACGGTTTCGTTGCGGTGATTCGTCAAGCGCTGGATGAAGCTGGATTTGAGCAGATCCCGATTATGTCGTATGCAGTCAAATATGCTTCCGCGTATTATGGCCCGTTTCGTGAAGCAGCTCAATCAACTCCGCAATTCGGTGACCGTAAGACCTATCAGATGGATCCGGCGAACCGTATGGAAGCGATGCGTGAAGCGGAATCCGATATTCTTGAAGGAGCAGACTTCTTGATTGTCAAACCGGCATTATCTTATTTAGACATTATTCGAGATGTGAAGAACCATGTGTTATTGCCGGTCGTCGCGTATAACGTCAGTGGTGAGTACGCAATGGTGAAGGCAGCTGCTCAAAACGGCTGGGTAGATGAGAAAAAAATCGTATTAGAAACGTTGACAAGTATGAAGCGTGCAGGCGCAGACATTATTATGACGTATCATGCAAAAGACGCTGCTCGCTGGCTGGAGGAGAAATAATTGGGTAGATCATATACAAAGTCTGAACAAGCATTCAAAAAAGCTGTAGATTTATTGCCAGGGGGAGTGAACTCTCCTGTCCGTGCATTTAAGTCTGTCAATATGGATCCGATTTTCATGGAAAGCGGTAAAGGCGCGATCATTAAAGACATTGATGGCAATGAATACATCGACTATGTCCTATCATGGGGACCCCTGATTTTAGGACATACAGACCCGGACGTGGTCGCGGCGATTCAGAGAGTAGCCGAGACAGGGACGAGCTTCGGTGCTCCTTCTTTAATTGAAAATGAAGTGGCCGAACTCATTATCGACCGAGTGCCGTCTATTGAAATGGTGCGCATGGTGTCTTCAGGCACAGAAGCGACGATGAGTGCATTGCGGTTGGCACGTGGTTACACAGGCCGCAATAAAATTTTGAAGTTTGAAGGCTGCTATCATGGCCACGGCGACTCTTTGCTGATCAAAGCAGGATCGGGCGTCGCTACATTAGGCTTGCCAGACAGTCCGGGAGTACCGGAGTCGATTGCTAAAAATACGATTACAGTTGCTTACAACGACTTGGAAAGTGTTAAAGCGGCATTCGAACAATATGGCGATGATTTGGCAGGAGTCATTGTAGAGCCGGTTGCGGGGAATATGGGAGTTGTCCCACCTGAGCCAGGTTTCCTTGAAGGTTTGCGTGAGTTGACGGCCGCCAATGGCACATTGTTAATTTTTGATGAAGTTATGACAGGTTTCCGTGTCGGTTATAATTGCGCGCAAGGTTATTTCGGTATTACTCCTGATCTGACTTGCCTGGGCAAAGTAATCGGCGGTGGACTACCGGTCGGAGCGTACGGTGGTAAACGTGAAATCATGGAACATATTGCGCCGGCAGGAACGGTTTATCAGGCAGGTACATTGTCTGGGAATCCACTTGCGATGACTGCAGGTTCAGAAACATTAAAGAAATTGACACCTCAATCTTATGACCGTTTCGTTCAGTTGGGGGATCAATTGGAGCAAGGTTTCCGTGAAGCTGCGTCGGAAAATGGTATACCGCATACGGTGAATCGTGCAGGTTCCATGATCGGATTCTTCTTTACAAATGAACGCGTCTATAATTATGATCAAGCTAAAACTTCTGATTTGCAGTTGTTTGCTGAATATTATCGTCTGATGGCGGAAGAAGGCATTTTCTTGCCGCCGTCCCAGTTTGAAGGAATGTTCTTATCTGCTGCTCATACAGAAGAGCATATTGCGAAGACAGTGGAGGCATTCCACACCGTGTTTGCTAAGTTGAAACGATAAAAGATAGCGCTGAGGGATGATCTGTTTTAGGACAGATCATCCGCTCAGCGTTTTTTCTGTGGGCGAAGTGGGATTGGTGCGGTGTGATAGGGTTTTCGCTCGGATTGATTGAGCTTTGGTTCGGTTGCCTGCGGCTTTGGTGCGGTACGGTGGTGAATTGGTTCGGTTCTCACTAGGTTTGGTGCGTTCTCAATGATTTATACTACTTTTTTCGCTGGTAGTACTTCTATTCTTTTCGTTTGCTTCATATAGTAGCCTGAGTTAAGAAAAGGAGTGAAGCGGATTGACTAATCATCAATGGACGTTGAATGAAACGTTTTATTTTCCTACTGAATATGGTGCTTTTTCGGAAGCAGTTGAAGTGAAAGTAACACCTGGCTACACGGAAGACCGTACGGAGGAAGCGATCCGATTGCAAGGGATCTATCATATTGCAGCGAATGTTACATTTGACCAAGACAAGCTTGTAGAATTGTCTGCTGAGGATCGATTGGTAATTGATGATGTAGAAGTGGAGAACGGTGCAGGTTACTTTGAATATGCGGTGCCGTTAAATGTGGACTTACCCGGCGATATTGCGGGCCCTCTTGAATTGAATGTGGAAGGAGTGCGGGCTGCGCAGCTTGAAGACGGAGGCCTGCGTTTGGAATGGTCTGTAAATTTACAAGAAATAGCTGAGGTACAAGAGGAGATTGTAGAAGAGGTAGCGGTTGAATCGAAGAAGCCTGTTAAAACAGCAATTGAATCAACTTCCCATTTAGAGTTTTTAGCCAACGCGGACAAAGCAGTTGAAAACGTCGAAAAAGAAATGGAAGACTTTCTCTTATACATCGCCGAGTTGGATGACGATGTGACGAGAAAGATCTTCCATTCAAATAATATTTTTGTAGAAGCAGAACGACAGACCAGCGAGGAGACAGAATAGTAAAAAATCTCCGGTCGTTGGCACGATCAGCAAACGGATCAATTGAAACACAGTGAGCGGAAATATACATCCTTTGCAATAAAACCTTGTCTTCCGAAGCCAAGGTGGCAGCAAATATGGATTATATCCTTTTCGCAATGCACACCCTCCTTTCTTGTTTGTCTAAAGTAAAACTTGACGGTTATGGCATCCTTCCCATATAATAATGGGTGATAAGGATAAAGATGCGAAGAATAGGAAAGTACATGTGCAAAGTTTTCTCTAGAGAGGGTACGATAGGTGGAACGTACCTGTAAACTACAGATGGAAAGTCCCCTATGAGCAGTTTCTGTGAAAAACGAGTAGCAGGAACCGGTGAAAGCCGTTACTGATTCATTAAGATGCATGCTTTTTAGCGTTCATAAATAAAGGTGGTACCACGAGCTCCTTCGTCCTTTAACCGGGATGGACGGGGCTTTTTGTATCCCTTTTTTTACCTTAAGGAGGAACTGAAATGACAGATGAACTAACGATGCCGACAAAATACGATCCACAAGCAGTGGAAGACGGACGCTACGACTGGTGGCTGAAAGGAAACTACTTTGAAGCCGATGTGACAAGCAAGAAAGAACCGTACACGATTGTCATACCGCCGCCGAATGTAACAGGCAGACTTCATTTGGGTCACGCTTGGGATACGACGTTACAGGATATGCTCATCCGGATGAAGCGTATGCAAGGCTATGATGCGTTATGGTTGCCTGGAATGGACCACGCAGGCATCGCGACGCAAGCGAAAGTGGAAGAAAAGCTTCGTTCAGAAGGTGTATCGCGCTATGATCTAGGGCGTGAAAAGTTCGTACAGGAAACATGGAAGTGGAAGGAAGAATACGCCGACCACATCCGTGCACAATGGGCAAAGCTAGGACTGGCACTGGATTATTCACGTGAGCGATTCACATTAGATGAAGGGCTTTCTAAAGCTGTTCGTGAAGTGTTCGTCAAGCTGTATAAAAAAGGATTGATTTATCGCGGTGAGTATATTATCAACTGGGATCCTGCCACTAAAACTGCGTTATCTGATATTGAAGTTATCCATAAAGACGTTCAGGGCGCATTCTATCATATGCGTTACCCATTGACGGATGGCACAGGACATATCGAAATCGCAACAACGCGTCCTGAAACGATGCTTGGAGATACGGCGGTTGCGGTCCATCCAGATGATGAGCGTTATCAGCATTTGATCGGGAAAATGGTCAAGTTGCCAATTGTTGACCGTGAAATTCCGATCGTAGCGGACGACTATGTCGAAATGGACTTCGGAAGCGGTGCGGTGAAAATTACACCTGCCCATGATCCGAACGACTTCGAAGTGGGGAATCGTCATAACTTGCCAAGAGTGCTTGTGATGAACGAAGACGGTACGATGAATAAACTGGCGGGTAAGTATGAAGGCATGGATCGCTTTGAGTGCCGCAAGCAAATCGTCAAGGATTTGCAGGAGATGGAAGTTTTATTCACAATAGAAGATCATATGCATTCGGTTGGACATTCTGAGCGAAGTGGAGCGGTCGTAGAGCCGTATTTATCGACACAATGGTTCGTCAAGATGCAGCCGCTAGCAGAAGAAGCGGTCAAATTACAGAAAAATGAAGAAGAAAAAGTTCAATTTGTTCCGGAACGTTTTGAAAAGACCTATTTGAACTGGATGGAAAACATCCACGACTGGTGTATTTCACGTCAGCTTTGGTGGGGACATCGAATTCCGGCTTGGTATCATAAGACGACAGGTGAAGTATACGTTGGTCAGGAAGCGCCGGCTGATGCGGACAATTGGACACAGGACAACGATGTGCTCGATACTTGGTTCTCCTCCGCTCTATGGCCGTTCTCGACAATGGGATGGCCGGACGTCGACAGCGAAGAGTTCAAGAAATATTACCCGAACGCTGCCCTAGTTACAGGATATGATATTATCTTCTTTTGGGTGTCTCGCATGATTTTCCAAGCTCTAGAATTCACGGGAGAACGTCCATTCAAGGATGTTTTGATCCATGGACTCGTACGTGCGGAAGATGGACGGAAAATGTCTAAATCCCTTGGTAACGGCGTCGATCCAATGGACGTTATCGATCAATACGGTGCAGATGCATTGCGCTATTTCTTGGCGACGGGTTCTTCACCAGGACAGGATTTACGTTACTCCACTGAAAAAGTCGAAGCAATCTGGAATTTTGCCAATAAGATTTGGAACGCATCTCGATTTGCATTGATGAATATGGATGGAATGAAATACGAAGAAATCGACCTGACAGGGGAAAAATCTGTTGCAGATGCGTGGATCTTAACTCGTCTGAATGAAACAATCGAACAAGTGACAAGCCTTGCAGATCGTTATGAGTTCGGTGAGATGGGTCGTGCGTTGTACAACTTTATTTGGGATGATTTCTGTGATTGGTATATCGAAATGGCGAAGCTTCCATTGTATGGTGAAGACGAAGCAGCGAAGAAAACGACACGTTCGGTTCTCGCATATGTTCTCGATAACACGATGCGTCTATTGCACCCATTGATGCCATTCATCACAGAAGAAATCTGGCAGAACCTTCCGCATGAAGGGGAGTCGATCACGGTAGCGAAATGGCCGGAAGTAGACACGGCATTGTCTGACGCGTCTCGTGCAACACATATGAAGTTGTTGATGGACATCATCCATGCAGTGCGTAATATTCGCTCGGAAGTAAATACACCGATGAGCCGTAAAGTCGATTTGTATATTTCCGCGAAAGATGAAGCGACGGTCGCAGTGTTGGAAGACAACCGTGCGTATATCGAGCGCTTCTGTAATCCAGAAACATTGACAATCGGTGTAGGTGTAAATGCACCAGGCAAAACGATGTCAGCTGTTGTGACTGGCGCCGAGCTTTACTTACCGCTTGAAGGTTTGATTGACATCGACGAAGAATTGGCTCGTTTGACGAAAGAACTCGGCAAATGGGAAGGCGAAGTAAAGAGAGTTCAAGGGAAATTGTCCAATGAACGCTTTACAGCGAAAGCTCCTGCAGCAGTTGTTGAAGAAGAACGTGCGAAAGAACAGGACTACCTGGAGAAACGCGCGGCGGTTGAACGACGTATAGCGGAGTTGAAAGAGATTTAATTGAAGAAAAAATCAAGCTGTCCTGTTAGTCGTTGAGTATGACTGACAGGACAGCTTTTTTCATGTAATCATTTATGTGTTCTCATAAGCAGCAGGTTTGCGCTCATAAACTCTGCTTCCACGCTCATAGCGTGCAGATTTACGCTCATAAGCCTCGCTTTTGCGCTCATAGCATGCGAGTTTACGCTCATAACCCCTGCGTTTGTGCTCATAGCGTCTGATTTACACTCCTAAAGTATTCACACTTCCAATCGCTCTTTTATATAACACATCAACTTCTCAGCCACTGAAAAATCATGTGTCGCGTAAAGCGATCGCGCGCCGACGGGGTCTTCAATTTCATTGAGCAGCCAGCCGCCTTCTAGGGGCAGGAGAAAATCGATGCCAATATAGTCGCTGCGAATAGCTCGTGCGATTGTCTGGACTTGATTTGTCTGTGCTGCATTAAGCATATATTTTTCCACCGATCCGCCAAGCGTGAAATTGGATTTGAATGAATCCGAGGGACCTGTTCGCTTTACAGCTCCAAGTATTTCGTCGCCAAGCATGAACACGCGAACATCCTGTGCATTGGATTCGATGAACGGCTGAGCAATCAATTCTTTCAGATCAAATCGGCTACATACCTCTTCCACATCTTTTTCGGTGTGGCAAAGGAATACTTCGCTGCCGCCGTGTCCCACTTTTGTTTTAAGAACGAACGGAAGCGGAGGCAATTGTTTATCCGGACGAAAAGTCTGCACTGCGGGAATGCCTAGCATAGTGGCCAATTCAAATGTACGGTATTTATCATTGGCGATTTCTTGGACAGCGGAACGGTTGAAAAGGCGATAGCCGGATTGCTCGAGTTCACGAGCTACAAGTGGATTGCGATCGCGGAATAAAACAAAATCGAGCGGACCGGTTGGATGCGTTGTCCGTAAGTCGAGTTCAATGCCGATTTTCTGTGCTTCCTGTTGTACGTCTGCAATAAAAGTCTGATTCCGCAAAGCTTCTGCCTCACTATAATAAACAGCGCCTTTCATTGAATTTCCCCCAATATGTATTCAATCATCGCATCTGCCACATTGATGCCTGTAACCGTATAGATATTACGGATATGCGCTGCGGCATTCACTTCACAGACGAGCGGTTCATCATCCGCCCCATACAGTAAGTCGACGCCCGCAAATTCTGCGCCGACAGCTTTTGCTGCGCGTAAGGCCAGCGATTCCTGCTCGGCTGTCAGATCCACGACTTCGGCTATCCCGCCATTCGTGATATTCGCACGGAAATCGGTCTCTGAATACCGATACATCGCAGCGACGATTGTATCTCCCACGATATTGACACGCAAATCTCGTCCTCTGCTCGTTTCAATAAACTCTTGGAACACATAATCCACTCCACGCAATTCGTCGACTTTTTCATAAAAACTTTCTTCTGACTCGATCAAATAAACCTTCATGCCGAATGAACCATGACCTTCCTTGATGATCATCGGCAAGCCGAGTTCGTCAAGCACTCGCTCATAATAGCCGCTGTCACGGATGGTGAAGTTCGCATACACTTTCGGTGCGATGATGGTCTTTGGCATTGGAATCCCCGTGTTTGCGAGTTCTAAATACTGCTTCGCTTTATTGTCACATGTCTCGATCACATCTGGATCGTTAAATACCGGAATGCCCGCTTGCTTCAGATAGCTTGCGAGCAGTGTATCTTTATCGAGAAACACGACAAAATCAGGAGGGTTCTGAATCGGTTCTTGCAAATTCATTGGAAGTTCATGGTTTTTCAGTATCGTAGCTTGCACCCCCGCACGTTCTGCCGCTTCTTGTATTAAATGCGCTTGATCGGCAAATTTATCACTCGTCAAACTGCCGTTATAGATCACCCAACAACTTTTCAATCCCCACGCCACCTTTGCTATAATAAAGTTATATATCAATATTAGCACAGGAGGAATTCCTTTGATTCCAAAACTTGACGAATATAAAAAACAATTTGAATTAAAGAGCGATGACGCGATTAAACCGGGACTTGAGGCAGTGGAAGAGGCACTTGCGAAAGTTGGTCATCCTGAAAAAGATTTGAAGATTATTCATGTCGCAGGCACGAACGGTAAAGGCTCGACGATCGCGGTGATGGAAGCCGTGTTGAAAGAGCATGGATTCACGACCGGTGTGTTTTCTTCACCTGCTATTGTCGATTTGCATGATCAGATTCGGTTGAATGGCGTGCCGATTTCATCTGAGGAACTGTCCGTTGTGTTTGAGGAAATGAACAGTGCCGGTCTAAGTGGGACATTAACGGACTTTGAATTATTGACAGTGGCGGCATTTTTGGTTTTTCGAAATGCTGCACCAGACTATGTATTGCTCGAGACGGGAATGGGTGGAAGGCTAGATAGTACGAATGTTGCGACGCCGTTAGTCTCTGTTATCACTTCGATTGCGCTTGACCATACAGGGTTTCTAGGTAATACAGTAGCAGAGATCGCTTCGCATAAGGCAGGTATCATTAAGCCGGGTGTGCCGGTAGTAATTGGCAAGTTGCCGAAAGACGCGACAGAAATAGTAGAATTTGAAGCCAATCAAAAAGGAAGTCCGTTAGTTGTCTATGGACAAGATTTTAGAATGGCCAACGAGGAAATTGAAACTTTTAAAGGTATACAGAATTTTGATCTTCCGATTAGAAGAATGAAAGGGCCGCATCAGGCGATTAATCATGCAGTGGCATTGGAAGCTTTACTGCATGCAGGAGTTTCCTTAGAACAGGAAAATGTAGCCACAGCCATTCAGAATGTACAGTTGCCGTTTCGTTTCCAAGAAATTAGGGAAGGCGTGTTCATAGATGGCGCACATAACCCGGCAGCTGCTCGTATGCTGGTTCGAACGATAGAGGAAGAGTTCCCTGGTGAGAAGGTGGACTGGGTAGTGGGGATGCTGAAGACGAAGGATTATGAAGAGACTTTAAAGATTTTAGCGCCACTTGCTAATAGCTTTACGTTTGTTGATTTTCCGCACCCGCAAGCTGCGAGAGCGGAGGATTTGCAGGCGGTATGTCCGATTGGAGACAGTACGATTGTTTCATTGGAGGAGATTGATTTCAAATGTAATGAAAAGTACAAAAAGATTGTTGTTGGGTCACTTTACTTGTTGAGTGGTTTAGTGAGACAATAGGCTTAATAGAATACGTTTTTTATTATTATTTTAGGTGATTAAGGTATTTAGGATTAGTGTTCATAGTAGATTTGCAATATATGAAAAGATTCTGAGGGAGGGGTATCATGAGAGCGAAAGATGAGAAGGGCATGACACTTGTAGAAGTGTTGGCGGCTCTTGTGATTTTGGGCATTGTGTTTGTTGGTTTCATGACTATTTTCCCACAGATGAGTAACTTTAACTCCAAAACAGAAGCGAAATTAGAAACAATGAATCTGGTGAAAAAAGAGTTGGATTTTTGGAAAAACAACCCACTTCCCTTAATGGAAGATGAAGAGTTAATAAATGTTTTATTGCCTGATAAAAGCAATTCAGAGTTTACTGTGTATGAATACGATCGAGTGAGTACACCGAATTACCATTATAAAGTAAAGTATTTTACAAATTCGGATTTGATTACGGATGGATTAGATAATGAAGACCATTCTCTGTCGGAGCTCTATAAACTACACATAACAATAGAGAAAAATAATAGAGAAATAAGCGAGACATTTGGTTATGTGCATTTAGGGGGCATAAAATGAGAAAAAAAGAAAAAGGTATGACTTTAGTGGAAGTGCTAGCCACTCTCGTACTTTTATCTTTGATAGTTGGAATAATTTGGACTACTTACTTCATCGCTTCAAAATCAAACGTGAAGGAAATGTCTGTTTTGCGTTTACAACAGGAAGCGAACTATATTATTTCGGAGCTACAACAAGTGCATCGTCACTGTCCTTCTTATGAGTTAACGATAGAGAAGGGAAAAATAGAAATCCAAAAATGTACGTCAAGTGATAATCAAGAAGCATATAACGGAATAATAAGTTCCGATTTTCGCTTTTTTGCAACATTTACTGATGTGTCAGATGAAGAACTAGAGAGATTAATATCTTCAGGTTTCAAAGACTTTGAAGGCATTACTGATAATAAAATCATTCCGACGGGAACTGATTTGAATTTCCGACATTTGATTGTGCAAGATCCTCTAAGTACAAAGCGATTTGTAGATGTACCTACGTTGATTACTCGGTATAAAACTGATTAATGAATGTTAATATAAAATTTTCATTAACTGGATAGTTGAGTGATAAAGTCTCTATAAAGGCGGTGCTAGCGATGAGAAAGTCGAAAAGTCAGGAAGGATACGCATTGGTTTTAGTATTGTTCCTAATTGTATTTATTATGATTGTTAGTGCTGTTTTCATGAGAGGAGCGCTAAGCAACGCTAAGCAAGAGAAGATTGTAGACTCTAATCAATTGGCAGTCGTTGCCTCAGAAATGGGAGTGGATCTTTATAAAACTGCTGTATTAAATGCGTTTTATGGAAAGAAAGATGAGCTGATAAATAGCGCTCAAAGTGAAATTGATAAACTATATAAAAATAGTGCTAACCTTACTTCGACTCAATTGAAAAACCAAGAAAATGCTATTTACGATTCATTTAAGCAACAGTTTATTAATGAATTAAATAAAGGTATTGTTGAGCAGAAACAAAGAAATCAGATAGAAAGTGATATTTATTATGAAAATATTAGTATCAAAGCTATAGATGCCGGACCGAAAGTAGTAAAAGTGAACGGGTTAGTTATTGGGGTTAAGAAAGATGCTAATGAAGGGAATTTGCATGAAAATAAAATGGAGATACAAATGGTTTTTCAACTTCCTAATCTAAAACCAACTGATGGTTCAAATGATGGGAATTCAGGCTCATCAAGTGGGCAGCAAGGGAAAATCAATATGTATCAATTGTACCCTACTGACGTCGTGTTCCCTAAATGCGATAATAATTTAAAAAATAAAACATGTGTGGGTGACAATTCAAATAGGTTAAGCGAAATGGATAAAACAAAGTTGTACCTTCCCACTGGACACACTTCAGAGAATGAAAATAATCTTAATTTAAAGAACTCAGTTATTTATAGTAAAGATAAAATAACTTTTAAAAATATTAATAGTTTAAATAATATTACTATATATACTGATGGAGCATTTAGCGCAAAAAATATGAATGGACAGGGATTGCAAAACTCAAATTTATTCATAAATAATAGCTCTGATTTTGACCAAGTAAAAATGAACAATTCTTCTATTGTGCAACGTGGTGCAATCAAAATTAATGATCATCTAACGTTAAGTAATAATTCTAAGATGTGTGTAGCTGGTAGTATTCATGTTGTAAAATCCTTTACAAAGGATGCTTCAAGTAAAGTTTATGTTTGGGGAACGGTACAAGGAATCAACGAGTCAGATATTATTAGAGTAAATAGTGTCGAAGAATTAGTTGAAAGATGTGTTGGTGACAATCAAACGGGTCCAAATAGTCCTATTCTTGATTCGAATTGGCCACCGCCAGAAGTCAATGTGGATTATGTATCGTAATAGAATGATATTTAGAAAAGGTGACTACCCAATGAAAAGAAAACTATACACAATCAGCCTACTATGGGCGGCCGTTCTCCTAGCCCTATCCACCCTATTCGTCCAAGACACCTACGCAGGCGACGGCTTTTTCTCAAACATCAAGCGCTTCGGCAAGCACACATATGTCGGGCCGTTTGATATATCGAAACTAAGTCGTAAGAAAGCAAAAGAAAAGCTTGCGGCAGATTTCACTGATCTAGAACAGAATCTCGCGGTGGAATTGCTTGTGCAGGATGAGTCTGTGGAGGTACCTTCAGAAGTCGTTACGTTTGATGTCGATTCCACGTTAAGTCAGGCTGCTTCAGGGCAGGATAATTCGTTAATTGCGAGTGTATCGCGAGATGGTTTGCGAACGGTCTTGAAGCAGAATTTTGATTCGCTGGTATTCTCTGAAGATGAAGTAGATACAGTCGCTACTAAAATAGAAGAATATGTGTGCAGCGGGATTATGCCACAGCGCATTCATTTGCCGGAGTATGTCCCGAATTTATATTCACAAACGCAAACTTTGGCTTCTTCTACCTATTCAATCAATGAACTATCAAAAGAGTTACGCCTGATTATGGAAGATCTGAATGGTACGGAAATTCAACCAAATACCACTTTATCTTTTATGGAGATTTTGGAAGGAAAAGAATCGGCCAGTGCGAGTGATGAACAGTTGACGATCATGGCCTCGATGTTATACACGGCGGCCCTTCAAACGAATTGGATTATTGATGAACGTAACATCAGCAGTGAACTGACAGCTGAAGTACAGCCGGGATTTGAAGCGGCAATCAACCGTCAACTTGGTTTGGATTTTATGTTCTCTAATCCGAATCAAACGGTTTTCACCATCCATACAAATTGGACAAACTCTCAATTGGAGTTGACGATAGAGGGGCTGTCTTTTGTCCGTACATACGAACCAGAAGTGGAGAAATTGACCACATATGAGCCCAAAACAGTCATTCGTTATAGTGCATTTGTTTCTCCAGGTAGTGTGGAAACGTTGGAGGTTGGGAAAAAGGGCTTGGAAGCAACAGTAAAACGAAAAGTGTTGCTGAACGGTTCGCTTGAAGAGTATGAAGACGTGTCTGTTGATTTCTATGTGCCTCAACCAAGAATTGAACGCCATCATTTGGTCCAGGCTGAGAAGCCGTCTGACGGCACAAATCAGGATGGGAATAGTAGCTCGGGACCAAACAGCGCAAATCCAGACAGTTCGGGATCGGACAATACAAGTAAGAACCCAAGAAATTCTGAAAATAATACTACAGGAACCGGGACATCTTCAGGAAAACCTTCTGGAAACTCTAATGCTTCAGAAGGCTCCGCTGGCGGTAAAGAAGACGATAAAATCATTTACGACAAAGGCGGAAATATTATGAAGTTCGATGAAAACGGGAATCCGATCGACTGATGAAGGAGGATTTAGATGGCTGGTACTAGAAAACGTCTCGGGGATTTATTAATTGAATCAGGTTTATTGTCTGATGAACAACTGATGAGTGCGTTGAAAGACAAACCGCGAGAACAACGACTTGGTGATGCGTTATTGCAGCGTGGCTACATTACTGAGCAACAGCTGATTGAAGTGTTGGAGTTCCAGCTTGGAATCCCGCACGTCAATTTATACAGGTATCCGTTTGATCCGAAACTCTTCAATATCGTACCAAAAGAATTGGCTAAGCAGAAAATGATTGTGCCGCTAAAGAAAGATGGCGATAAATTATTCGTCGCGATGGCGGACCCGATGGATTACAATACAATTGAAGATTTACGTCTCTCGACTGGTTTCCATATCGAAACCGCGATCGCTTCAAAAGACGATATTACTCGAACGATCACTCGATACTATGATGATGAACTTTTCGAAGATCTGACTTTTGAAGAACCAGAAGATCAGCAACAGCAACAACAGCAGGAAGAATTGGTTGACAACGACTCGCCAATAGTCCGTCTCGTCAATCAAATCATTTCAAGTGCTGTTTCAATGAAAGCAAGTGATATTCATATCGATCCACAAGAACACCAAGTGGTCATTCGTTTCCGTATCGATGGTAAATTGCAGACAGAACGCGTCTTGCCGAAACATTTGCAGTCCACACTCATTGCGCGGATTAAGATCATGGGCAATTTGAATATTACCGAATCACGTATTCCCCAAGACGGCCGTATTAAAGTAACCATCGATTTTAGACCGATCGACATCCGTTTATCTACTTTACCTACCGTCTTTGGTGAAAAAATTGTTATGAGGATATTGGATTTAAGCAGCTCGCTGAACGACTTGGCCAAGCTAGGTTTTGGCCATACGAATTTACAGCGCTTTTTAGAAGAAATCGAAAAGCCTAACGGCATTATTTTGATTTCAGGTCCGACGGGTTCGGGTAAGTCTTCCACATTGTATGCTTCGCTGAATCGTCTGAATAATGAAGAGGTCAATATTATCACGATAGAAGATCCGGTTGAGTATCAGCTCGAAGGCATCAATCAAATCCAAGTGAATCCTAAAGTGGGCTTGTCTTTTGCGGCCGGCTTACGTTCCATTTTGCGGCAAGATCCGGATATCGTCATGGTTGGTGAAATCCGTGATAAAGAGACTGTAGAAATTGCGATTCGCGCTTCGTTGACAGGGCATTTAGTGCTCAGTACGATTCATACAAATGATTCTGTGGCTTCCATTTCGAGGTTGCTTGATATGGGGGTAGAGCCATTTTTGTTGACGGCTTCATTAAATGCGATAGTCGCACAACGTTTGATTCGGAGAGTGTGTCGAGATTGTGGGGCACGTCAGCCAGCTACAACTCGTGAGAAAGAGATTTTTGCTCGGCGTGGCATGGAGATTGAGGAAATCAATCGAGGAGCTGGCTGTGCGGCGTGTAATATGACGGGATACAGAGGACGAATTGCGATTCATGAAGTATTGATCATCAATGCCGAGATGCGCGATGCAATCAATCGCAATGCCTCGCCAAGTGTATTGCGGGATATTGCTGAAAAAAGCGATACGATTTTCTTGATTGATGATGGTTTAGATAAAGTAAAGCAAGGCATTACAACTACTGAGGAAGTGTTGCGAGTGGCCTTGATTGAATAGGGGTGTGTGTGATGCCGATACGTATTGATCAATTATTAACTGAAGCATTTCAAATGAAGGCTTCTGATATTCATTTGACTGTTGGCGTACCTCCAGTCTTTCGTGTTCATGGAGATTTAAAACGTTATGGTGAAAATCCATTGACGGAAGAAGATACACGAGAGATCGCTTATCAAACAATTCCTGAAAAAGTGGTTCCAGACTTTAAAGAGGCGGGTCAGATCGACTACTCGTATGAAATTTCAGATGTGTCACGTTTCAGGGTCAATGCATTCCAGCAACGCGGAGCGATATCATTGGCATTCCGGACCATTCCGACGAAAATTCCGACTATCGACGATCTGCAGATGCCAGAGACGTTAAAGAATCTTTCGGGTACAGCACAAGGACTTATTTTAGTGACAGGTCCCACAGGTTCAGGGAAATCTACAACACTTGCCGCAATGATACGCTATATGAATGAAACGATGAGAAAGCATATTATTACGTTGGAAGATCCGATTGAGTATATGCATGATCACGGAGCATCGATTATTGACCAGCGTGAAGTTGGCTTTGATACACTTTCGTTTGCGGATGGATTGCGTGCAGCATTGCGTCAAGATCCAGATGTCATTCTAGTTGGTGAAATGCGGGATTTGGAGACGATCTCCACAGCGATTACTGCGGCGGAGACCGGTCACTTGGTGCTTGCAACCTTGCATACTTGGAGTGCAGCTTCTACAATCGACCGGATTATCGATGTGTTCCCGCATGGACAACAGGCACAGATTCGTATTCAGCTGGCGGGTGTGTTGACAGCGGTTATTTCGCAGCGTTTATTTCAAACGATGGATAAAGACGGTCGACGTGCCGCTACAGAAATTATGATCAACAATCCAGCTGTTTCAAATTTGATTCGTTCTGAAAAAGTACATCAGATTCCGAACGTCATCCAAACGAATCGTGCGCTCGGTATGCATATGATGGAGCATTCGGTCAAAAGCCTCATGGAGCAAGGCATCATCTCGTATGAGGTCGCGATACCATACTTGCAAGGAGATGATTGACCGTGACGCGTTTTACATATGAAGGGCGTGACGCGAAATCGATCCGTCGCGGCACTATCACAGCTACAAATAAACGAGATGCGGCGGTAAAATTGAAGAATCAAGGCATTCGTGTCGTCAGTATTGTGGAGCAGAAAGAAACTGTTTTGACAAAAGACATCACAATCGGTAGTCCTGTCAAACGAGAACAATTGATCATGTTCTTGCGTCAGTTTTCTACTTTGTTGCAGGCTGGAGTAACGATTGTGGACGCTGTTCGAATTCTGGCCATGCAAGTCGAACAGCCTGCATTTAGGAAGATTTTAAACGCCGTGCAGGAGGACTTGCGTACCGGTACACCATTATCAGACGCATTGGCAAAGCATCCGAAAGCGTTTGAACCATTGATTTTGAATATGGTTGGTGCAGGGGAAGTTTCCGGGACAGTCGATGAATCGCTCGATCAGTTGGCAGATCATTTCGAGAAAGCTTACCGAACCAGACAGAAAGTAACATCTGCTATGGCTTATCCAGTTGTTGTTGGCATTTTGGCGCTCGGCGTTGTGATTTTTCTGTTGTCATTCGTTGTTCCGATGTTTGTCGATATGTTCGATAGTATCGGAGGCGAATTGCCTTGGTTGACGCTTTTTGTGCTTGCAGCGAGTGATTGGATGCAAAACTATTGGTATTTGTTGGTGTTGCTAGTGGCAGCTAGTGTAGTGGGTATTCTATTGTTGCGGAACAATCCTCAAGGGAAATATATTTTGGATTCTTTCTTATTGAGGATGCCTATTTTTGGAAATATCGTCAAAAAGTCCTCACTGGCAATGATGACACGTACACTCAGTTCGATGTTTTCGAGCTCGGTACCGATTCTACAGGCGCTCACCATGACGGAGCGAGTCATAGGAAACGAAGTGATCTCAAGAGTGGTTGGTGAATCCAGACAATCAATGGAACGCGGCGGATCATTGACAGAGCCGATGATGAACCACTGGGCATTTCCTCCGCTAATTCCGCATATGATTGCGATAGGCGAAGAAACTGGTTCTTTAGACTCTATGTTAGCGAAAGTTGCGGACTTTTATGAGAAGGAAGTAGAAGCAGCGACAGACCGATTAAAGGCGCTCATAGAGCCGATTATGATTGTTATTTTGGCAGCAATAGTAGGGACTATCATCTTAGCAATTATGATTCCGATGTTTAGTATGTTTGAACAAATAGATAGTTTGTAATGGATATTATGATTTTTTTTTTGAAATGTGTATTTTTTAGATATTACTAGTGTTAATTTCCTAATTCGTCTGCTATACTATATTCATAGAGTAAGTGAAAAAAGAGGAGGAAACTACATGAAAATGTTTCTACAAAAGAAATTGAAAAATGAAAAAGGTTTGACGTTGGTGGAGTTACTTGCGGTAATTGTTATTTTAGGGATTATTGCAGCGATTGCGGTGCCGGCTATTGGGAATATTATTGATAACTCGCGGGCGAAAGCGCTGGTGTCTGATGGGATCAATGTTATGAATGCAGGAAATATGTACTTTACAGAAAACTCCGGTGAGTCAACAGTAGATATCGCTAAACTGAAATCTGAAAAATATTTGGAATCAGAAGGCAAGCTATCTACCGCTACAGTTAACAACGTTACCGGAGGGGAAAATACTATTTCAGCCAAAGGTACAAATGGTAAAGTAACATTAGATATAAGCGATAAGACTCTAAAGCAACTTTCCACTCAGAAAGTTAGTATTGGTGATAGTGGGGCTATAACTCTTGGTGAGGAGTAAGATGTACCAGATTCCCGCACAATTTGGAAACTAAATAAAATTACCTGTGCAACACATAATTTATTTGTCCAAAATCTAGACTCTCAAGAGATATTCTCTTCAGAGTCTTTTTTAAACCTTTTGACTATGTTTGTTCAGTCATTCGATTATGAAAAGATAAGCAACATATTGAAAGAATTAACTTTTGTTCTGTCTTAGAAAATTAGTAATATATATTCTTTTCTTTATGCAAGGAGAAGAAACTATAATAAAACTACTAAAAGATAAAAAAAGCCTTTCCCTCATCGAAGTATTAACGGTTGTACAGAATTAAAGGTTGGAAAAGAACAATGTGGAGATATGGAACCATTGTAAAATACTAATTAATAAATAAGTGCGATAAATAAGCATATTTCGCTATGAATCTTTCCTTCTCGCAGTCCATTTGCTATACTTAGCCTAACTAAACAGCAGTGAAAATCATTGATAGTTGAATGCTTGCTATTGCTTGTCCGGAAGGAGCCGCCTATGTCTATTCTTGAAAAACTTTCGCGTCCCATTTCATTATTCGGTCGTAAAAAACGTACGGCATCTTTAACAATTGATGAAGACGCAATCCGTCATGTGCGTATTAAGTCTCGAGATCCGCTCGTGCTGGAAATGGCACAAGAACTTCCTATGCCGCCGGATGTCATGGAAGAAGGCCGGATTGCGGATCAGCCTGCGCTTGAACAAATATTGTCTGAGGCAGTGAAAGATTGGAACCTGACAAAGCGAGACGTGGCGTTCCTTGCGCCTGATGCATACGTCATCATCCGACGAGTGGCTTATCCCGAAACAGTAAAAGACGAGGAATTGAAAGGACATTTCTTCATCGAAATTGGTTCAACCATTTATTTACCATTTGATGATCCGGTATTCGATGTTGTGCCTTATAAAGCAAATACTGCCCAGCATGAAGCCATTTTGATTGCCTCGAAGGAAAGTGTAATGCAGACCTATGAGGATGTTCTCGAAGCGGTAAAACTCGTGCCGGTAGTGGCCGACATCACGCCGCTTTCGTTGTATCGGCTAGCGTTTCATTCGCATCGGTTCTCAGGTGCAGAGCATATTCTACTTGCGGATTTACGAGGCCGCAGTTTGACGGTGTCCATATTCTTCAGCCATTTCCCTTTATTCATCCGGTCGATGGAGCTAGAAGTGCCGCTTAGTATGACAACAGGTGAAGAAATGAATGAACACCGCGTGGAGCCGTTAACTATTGTTATGGAACTTGAAAAACTGGCGAATTTCTATCGTTTTAATTTGGCGGAAAATGAAGCGTCGATCACGCATCTTCTGTGGAACGGATCGTATGGACAACAGGATGAGTTGCTGCAGATGGTGCGGGATCGTCTGGCGATCGAAGCGCTTCCTTTGGTGAAGGAGCCGATTACTTGCGTGGACGGTTCTGCGGTTTCTGCAGAGTTTCATCGGACGATCGGTCTTGCGCTGAAGGAAGAGGTGTAGGTGAAGTATGTTAGTCGACATAAATTTGCTGCCAGAGAAGTTAAAAGAACGGTCCACATGGTTATGGGTGGCGATAACAATTCTCGCAGCCGCACTTATCAGCTGGGCTGTTCTTTTTTGGCTTGCGCAAAAGAATGACAATGAAGCCCAATCTCTTCAACAGCAAGCGTTTGAAGTGCAGAAACAACAAGAAGATGTCACCTCACAGCTTCGGCCTTCTTCATTTGGCCAGGAGAAAGCTCAGCTCGCCGCAACGGTAGAGTGGCTTGAAGGGTATCAGTATAAAACAGTTCCGCTTCTTCAGGAGCTTGTACACGCATTACCTGAGCGAGGATTCTTTTTGGAGTTCACGTTCACCTCACCGAATGAAGCGACCTTCGATGTGCAGTTCGATGATGTGTCGGAAGCTGCTCATTATTTGACGAGAATGAAAGCTTCTTCATTGATCAATGGAGCGACCTTTGAATTAGTAGAGACAGAAGAGCTGACAGAGGAAGAATTGAGTGCAGATGTGCTGCCGCGCTACGTCGCTAGATATTTCGTTCAATTCCTTGATGAACGAGCTCAGACGGAGACGGACGCCATAGTTGAACCGGATGATGCAATTGATCAGCCGGAAGAACTGCCTGTAGATGAAGCGGAGCCTTCGGAGAACGAAGAAACGGAAGGAGGCGGCGTAGTTGAGTAAATACTTTACAAAACGACAGATGGAGATCGGGCTTGTCGTTTTAGCTTCCATTTTCTTTATCGCGCTCGCATTCTATTCCTTATATACGCTCTATTTGCCGACAAAAGAACAACGTGATCAAGCTGCGCTGCAATTATCTACAGAGCGGGATACATTGTTTGCTTTGCGAAAACAGTTGGCGAATAAGGATCCAGATAAAACCTTCACTTCCCGGCCTCTTCAGCAGAAAGTACCCGTCATACCGCTGGAAGATGCTCTTCTTCTGCAAATTGAAAAAGCAGAAGTGAAATCAGGAAGCAGAGTACACGGAATCGTATTTTCTAAAGAAGTGCCGGAATTTGAAGACATGCCGGAAGAAATGCAGAATGTAGAGAGAGTTCTAATGGAAGTAGAATTGGTTGCGGATACATACGACCAAGTGGAGATGTTCATTTACGAAGTCGAAGAGATGAAGAGGATTCTCAATGTAGAATCCATTCAATTTAAAGCGACAGCAGAAAAGACTGAAGAAGAGGTTGCAACAGGACCCATGGAGTTGGTTATCTCCTTTAACGCTTTCTTCCGTCCAGACCTAATCAACCTACAGAATGAAGCGCCGAAAATAGATGCTCCGCCTGCTGCATTAAAGGAAGATCCGACAACGCTCAATAAAATGACCGGCGACGAGAACGTGGAGTAGGAGGCTGTCTATGGAACTACTAATTAGCGTATTTTTCTTCCTCTACGGCATCACGTTCGGCTCATTTTTCAACGTGGTTGGCTTGCGTGTGCCGATGAAGGAATCCATTGTATCACCGCCTTCTCATTGCACGACATGTGAACGCCGCTTGACACTTGCCGACCTGGTGCCGGTATTTTCCTACGTCTTTCTTAAAGGCAAGTGCCGTGGTTGTGGAGAGCGTATCAGTGCGATTTATCCACTCATGGAGTTGCTGACGGGGGTACTGTTCGTCTTCGCCTATTTACACTTTGGTTTTGAGCGCGAACTGATCCTGGCACTTTTATTTATTTCGCTGCTGGTCATTTTGACGGTATCTGATTTGAAATACATGCTGATTCCGAACAGAATCCTTTTGCCTTTCGGCGTAGCGATTTTTATCATGCGCATTTTCAGTCCGCTGACACCTTGGTGGGATAGCTTGCTCGGCGCGATTGTCGGTTTTGGTCTGTTATTGTTCATTGCGATCTTGTCGAAAGGCGGCATGGGAGGCGGGGACATTAAACTGTTCCTAGTGATTGGATTGGTTCTAGGGACGTTGCAGACCTTGTTAACGCTTTTTTTGGCTTCATTGATCGGCGCGATTGTCGGTATGATCTTTCTTAAAAAGACCAAGCAGGGCCGCAAGACGCCGGTACCTTTTGGGCCGTCAATTGCAGTTGCTGCACTCATTGCCTATTTTTACGGCACGCAACTTGTCGGATGGTACACGGGTTTGTTGAGCTGAATCAGAAAATGTTCTAGGACAAGACGACAAGAGTCTTGTCCTTTTTCGCGTCTGCTTTGGTAAAGTGAAGAAAAAAGTGGAGTGAGTGCAGAATGAATTTTCGCAAATCCTATTCAAAATTCACAGTGATTCGGGCGATGGTGCAAGGTGTGGCAATTGGTCTTGCGGCCGTTTTAGTCATTGGTTTGACAATTTTCAGTACTGGAGGGAAAGATGCAAAGCCGTCTAAAACTGTTGTCACATCCGGCCCGAATACAGAGGAGACTGAAGAAAAACCTGCGGATGGAACGGCGATTCCAATGTACGTTAAGCAGCATGGCGTATTTTCAAGTGAGGAGACGGCGACTGAATTTATCACGTCTAATCCCGCCTTGGCAAATACGGCTATTATACAAGTAGGCGATCAGTTCTACATCTGGGGAGCTGTCTGGCTGAAGGAAAGCCAAGTGGTCTTGAAAGAAGGAGAAGATGCATTTAAGAAGAAAATCCAAGTTACCCCCGGAACGTGCAAGACGGCGGACATCAATGAAGTGAAAAAGGCGTTACTTGCGGAGGATTTATCGAAAATTAAATTATCCAAAGCGAAAGACGATGCCAAAAAAGAGTCGGATTTTGAGAAGAAATTAACCGCTATCACAGCATTCACCAAGGATTCTTCCATTGCCCGACTTCATTTGCTGTCACACTACTCGAGTCAGGACCCATGCTTCAAAATTCAATTTTGATCGAATATCCAGATCGAAATTCAATTTTGCTGCTTTTTCAAAAAGGGTGCAATAGCGTACACTATGGGAAAGGAGGTTTTCCCAATGAAATTTACAAGTACACGACCAATTATCCTCGCATCCTCTTCACCAAGGCGTAAGGAACTGTTAAAACTTGCAGGAATCGATTTTGAGGTGAAGCCGAGCCATGTAGCAGAAGATTTACCATTTACCCCGGAAGAACCGGATCTCTATGCGATTCGCTTATCTGAGCAAAAGGCGCAAGCTGTTTTTAAGGAAGAACCGGACTCGATTATCATCGCAGCAGATACGGTTGTCGTGATGAACGGCAGGCAGTATCCGAAACCCGCCAATAATGCGCAAGCGGTAGATTTCCTGATGGAACTTTCCGGTCAGACGCATGAAGTAATTACTGGCGTAACAGTATTGGAGAAAAATCGTAAGCTGCAGTTCGCAAGTTTGTCACAAGTGAAGTTCAGGCGGCTAGATTTGGAACTGGTTCACGCATATGTGCGGTCAGGGGATGCTGCGGATAAAGCAGGCGCCTACGGAATTCAAACAGAAGGAATGCTGTTTGTGGAAATCATCGCCGGAGATTATCAAAATATCGTCGGGCTGCCAATTGGAAAATTGGTTGAGCGTCTACGAGAAGAAGATTGGTTGTTTCTAGAAGAAGGTGACGCCTGAAATGCCGCTTGATTTAGCTCCACAAATGATGATCCGTGACGTTCATTTAGCGGACAGGCCTCGTGAACGTTTGATCCGGGAAGGGGCAGGAAGTCTTTCCAATCAAGAGCTCATGGCGATTTTATTACGCAGCGGAACGCGCTCTGAGTCAGTTTTAGTGCTCGCTAATCGGGTATTGTCGACACTGGACCGGCTGCAGGATTTGAAAGAGCTGACGGTGGAGGAAATGACGGAGATAAAAGGGATTGGCGAGGCGAAGGCCGTACAGCTCTTGGCTGCGGCCGAACTTGGCAAACGTTTATATCGTACAGCACCGCAAGACCGTTATAAAATCCGTTCACCTGAAGATGCAGCCAATTATTTGATGACGGACATGTCTTCACTGAATCAAGAACATTTTGTCGCGTTATTTTTAAATGTCAAAAATGAAGTGCTACATAAGCAGACGATTTTTATCGGCAGTTTGAACTCCAGTATCGTTCACCCGCGCGAGGTGTTCCGCGAAGCATTCAAACGCTCGGCTGCTTCGATGATAATCAGCCATAACCACCCAAGTGGCGACACGTTATCCATAGTACAATAAATTGTAGTATTTAAAGTAATCAAGGATAGGGATGTATGGCATTATATTTCTTTAAATACAAACTAACAAGAGCTATAATTTATAGTAGTTATAGTATTTAAAGAGGGGGGAGGATGTGAAGGTTCAAAAGATAACAGTGGATAATAAACCATATCCACTTTATTTATTGTTAGATAAAGAATACCAGCTAATAGAGCCAGTGATGGGATTTATAAAATATCTTGATAATACTGGTAAGTCACCAAACACCATTAAGGCTTACTGCTACCATTTAAAGCTCTTTTATGAGTTTATGGAGCAGAGAGGGATAATACTAGATGACGTAGGGTTTGAGGAATTAGCGAACTTTATGGGATGGTTGAGATACCCAACGGCAGTAAAAGTAATAGATATTCAGCCAAAAGAAGCCGTAAGGGAAGAATCAACTGTGAATACAATTCTAAATGCAGTTATGAGCTATCTGGAATACTTAACTAGACTAGGAGAATTTAAATCAGTTAATGTATTTAAACAAGCGAGAGGAAGAAATTTCAAAGGGTTTTTACATCATATTAATAAAGGGAAATACCAAAAGAATGTCTTAAAATTAAGGGCTAAAAAGAAGCAGATAAGAATTTTAACATCAGAAGAAGTCAAACAAATAGTTGATGCTTGTCATACAAAGAGAGATAAATTGATTTTAATGCTTATGTATGAGGGCGGTTTAAGAATCGGGGAAGTGTTATCGTTAAGGCTTGAAGACATTGCCACTTGGGATAATCAAATCCATTTAATACCTAGAGATGTGAATGTCAATGAGGCCTACATTAAATTAAGGAAGGAAAGAACAATACATGTAAGTAAAGAGCTTATGGCACTTTACACAGAGTATTTGGTATATGAGTATTGTGAGGACCTGGAGCATGATTATGTTTTTATTTCCTTAAAAGAAGGCTATTTCGGAAAGCCGCTAAAGTATCAAAGCGTTCTTGATCTGGTAAGAAGAATTGTTAAAAGAACTGGAATAGAATTTACGCCACACATGCTACGTCACACTCACGCAACGCAGCTAATTAGGGATGGATGGGATGTTGCACACGTTCAAAAGAGATTGGGCCATGCAAATGTTCAAACAACGTTAAATACCTATGTTCATCTTTCGGATCAGGATATGAAAATTGAATTTAATAAATATCTTGAGAGAAAGGAACATAAAAATGAATGATTCCAATAAAAGAAAAATTATCAATCAAAATGAGATCAGCAAAAAAATAGCTTCAATGAAAGAAGAATTACAGGGGTTTTGGGCTGATGACAATTGGGATATAAGGATATGCCCACATCCATCTGCCATAGAGTTAAGTAAAAATCCTTCTTTGAGAAATCGATGGGTTCGTTTTGAGCGTGTTGAAAACCTATGGTTAAGAACAGAATTGAAGTATTTTTATTTTTATCATTTAAATAATGGAATATGGAATGCTAAAACTGTATGGATTAGAAAAGGAACTGTAATTAATAGAATGTTAGATTTTTTAGACTCAAAGTATCCTAATATTGCTTCAATTACAGAAGTCCCTATTGAAAAAGCAATTACGGAATACAGGACATATTTGATTGAAAAGGGAGTAAGAATCACCACCACCAATTATAAGATTACTGCTAACCAGGAGAAAATAGCTGTAAAAGCTAATTCTTATTATGTAACTAATTTAAAACAATTCATAGAGTTTTACGAGGACTATTACTTTGAAGGGGAGGAGTGGGATAAAGATGTTTGGGATAGACGTAAATTGCCATTGCCAGATGATAAGGTTAATCCAACTTCGTATGAATACTTAATTACATTCAAAACCATTCGTAATGATTATTTTAAACGATTAGCAAAAAGGTATTGCAAATTGAAATTGAATACTTCTAGCTTTTCTCATGTAAATGATATTGCGCAGAAACTTTGTGAGTTCTTCAATTTCATAGATGCAAATTTCAATGGTGTTCAAAGAATACACCAATTGACAAGAAAGGAAATTGAAGCGTATTTAAGTAAGATAAATGCTATGGGAATAAAACCAAGCACAATAACTGGTAGAATCTCTACATTGGAAGGGTTGTTTAGCACTCTTCTAAGGCTAGAATGGGAAGACATTCCTTCAAAGGTATTAATTTATCCAGAAGACTATCCAAAAATACCTAACGCAAAACCACGCTTTATAGATGAATTCGTATTAGAACAATTGAATAAACAAATTGATAAATTACCGGAATATATAGCTACGATGACTATGATAGTCCAAGAATGTGGAATGAGAGTAAGTGAATTGTGTACTATAAAAAAAGGATGTTTATTAGAAGACAAAGATGGTGATTACTTTTTAAAGTATTATAATTGGAAAATGAAAAAGGAGCATATTGTTCCAATATCAAAAGAGGTGGCATTATTAATTAAAATGCAGGAAGATCAGACCTCAGAAATTTTTCCGAACAGCGATTATCTCTTTCCAAGAAAAGACGGATCACCGTTGAAACAGGCAACATTTAGAGAAGAATTAAACAAATTAGCTTTTGACCAAAATATAGTGGACAGGTCTGGTAATGTTTTTAGATTTCATGCGCACGCTTTTCGTCATACAGTTGGAACAAGAATGATTAATAACGGCGTGCCGCAGCATATTGTACAGAAGTTTTTGGGTCATGAAACCCCTGAAATGACCAGCAGATACGCTCATATTTTTGATGAAACCCTTAAAGTCGAATTTACCAAGTTTAAGGAAAAGCTGGTTACTAATCACGGAGATATCTTAGAGTTGGACAGCGAAAGTGAAGTCGATGATGTAAATCTTCAATGGTTTAAGAAAAATATAAATGCACAAGTGCTTCCAAATGGTTATTGCAGGTTGCCAGTCGTAGCAGGTTCTTGCCCGCATGCCAACGCTTGTTTAGATTGTACTCACTTTTGTACTAGTAAACAGTTCTTACCGCAGCATGAAGAACAGTTAAAGCATACAGAAGAGTTATTGGCTATGGCTAAAAATAAACAATGGCAAAGACAAATTGAAACTAACAGCCGTATTAAAGATCGCCTTGAGCAAATAATTGGTGGCTTGAGGGGGGTATGATTAATTGGATAAACAAGTGAGAAATACAAGGGAAATTGTGCGTTTAGCAAAGCTAAAGACCAAGCATACTAGAGAAAATGTAGACAAGATTATTTCCAAGTTATCCCTTGAGGGTAAGACCATTAATTTTAATACAGTAGCAAAAGAAGCGAATGTTTCTAAATCATGGCTTTATAAAGAAAGCGATATTAGGCAAAGGATTGAATCCCTTCGTAATCGACAGAAAACATACAGTGCATCGAAATCTAAGAAAAGCTCCCGGTCAGAAGAAGTATTAATTAAAACCTTAAAAACAAGAATCAAAGAGTTAGAAGGGGAAAATATTAAACTAAGAGACCAAATTCAAAAATTATATGGAGACTTGTACACTAAAGATTAGTTTAAATGAAATGTTAAATGCTCTCGAACTAAAGATGTTACTTATCCTTTATTTCAAAGGGATCGGATCATATTTATTATTTCGCGAAAGGACGGAAGTTCATGGATAATAGTTATTTTTTTGAACACTTGGACGCTGATACAGAAAGCAATCCAAGGATACACTCGATATTAAGGGATCTTGAAAAACTATCCCAAGAGGAAAAAAAGCAAGTATATGTAATAAACAAACCAGTAGGCGAAAGAAAATATCAATACTCTTATAAAGAAGCAGTTGTAATTCTTATTCCAAAAGTTAAGCTATTAGTTATTAATGTTGGTAATGATACGGATGCGTTTCAAGACTTTTCTGATGACTTTATCGAAGATCTTGGGATTATATCAGATAAATATAATTATAATAGTTTTTTGGGTAGACCGAGAAAATGGAGAGATAAGCTTGTTGAAGAAATTGATTTCGAGGCTAATGATGATATAGCTTCGATTATTCAGAGTAATTCTTTAACTGGTATAGATGCACGTAAAGGTGAGCTATTGATATCTTTACTAACTGGAAGTATAAATGATATTGATCGTGTTGATGGAGAACTCCCTGGAAATACGTTAGAACAAATAAAGAAAAATATTATTCTATTTGATGGCGAACAAACAAGGTTCATTTACAAACAGCCAGATAAAAAAGTAGTAACAATTCAAGGTTTAGCAGGCACGGGTAAAACGGAATTACTGTTACATAAACTTAAGGATATTTACGTTAACGAGGAAAAGTCGAAAATCTTTTTCACCTGTTTCAGTAAGATTTTAGCACAAGATTTGAATGGGCGAATCCCCACTTTTTTTGATTTCATGAAAGTTAATGAGCAAATTAAATGGGACGAGCGACTTTGGGTGGAACGTAGCTGGGGCTCTAAAGCAGATAAAAATTCGGGTTTATATAGTTTTATTTGTAATTATTACCAAATTCCTTTTCAAAGGTACAGCTGGTCTATATCTTTTGAATCAGTATGTAAAGATGCGTTAGAAAGGCTGAATCAACTTGAATCAGAAGGGGCATTTGAGCCGTTCTTTGATTATATTCTAATCGATGAAAGTCAAGATTTTAATGAAGCGTTTTTCGAACTATGTAAAAAGGTTACAAAAAAACAGGTTTATATTGCTGGTGATATCTTTCAAAGTATTTATTACTATAATGAAAACACAGAAATAATGCCTGATTTTCTTTTGAATAGAGTTTATAGGACTGATCCAAAAACTCTAATGTTTGCTCACGCCATCGGATTTGGACTTTTAGAGAGGCCGGTAGTTAGATGGTTAAGTGATGAAGAATGGGAGGCTTGCGGATACACGATTGAAAAAGAAGGGGATTATTACAGTTTTTCAAGAGAGCCCTTAAAAAGGTTTGAAAACATTGCAGAAGATATTACCAGCCTTAAACTTGCTGTTGCTAAAGATGACACGTATTTAGATAAAGTTCTATCGGCTATTCAAGATATTCGAGAAAAAAATCCTACTGTCGAACCGGGTGATATTGGAATCGTATTCCTTGAAGACAATAAATCTAACTATGAACTTGCTGAACAATTGATTATCAAGGTTGATCGGATGTTTGGGTGGACAGCCATTAAGGGTTATGAAGTAAAAAATAAAACAAAAGATGCTTTATTTATAAGTAATCGAAACAATATAAAGGGGCTAGAATTTCCTTTTATTATTTGTATAACAACCTCCATACTTAATAGTAATACAACTATTAGAAACTCGCTATACATGATGCTAACCAGGTCATTTATCACAAGCTATTTAATACTTTCAGAAGAAAATGGAGAACTTAATTTAAAACTTGAAGGTGCAGCAAAAGAATTAAACGATACGGGTCAACTTAAGGTGGAAAAGCCAAAACCTGATGAAATAATGGATAAATCTAAACTGATGCTTGAAGCTAGTGAAAATAAATCTCAATACGAAATCGTAGAAGAGATTTTGCACCAATCGTTTCAAATTCGAGACCTAAGAGTAAAAGAACAAATTCATAGAGTGGTTAATGTAATGTTACCGGAGAGTGTGGATGTTGATAAAATTTATGAAGTAATTAGTAAAAATATTGAATTGATATAAGGTGTTAGTATGAAAGAGTTTACAGTAAGTATGACTAAAAGATTCGTGGAAATAGCTTCTAAACCAATTAGAACGAAAAAACATGTTATTATGTTGATGCTAGAAGCTATTCCATTACTAACAAATGCTGATGTTTTAGAAAGACCAAGTAATAATTATATCATCTTAAGAGTTGATAAAATGAAACGGTTGTTTTTTGTAATTGAGAATAAGATTTTCTCATTCAATTTTCCTTTCAATGTTGAAGTTCAGGAAGAGAAGAACAATCCAATAATTTACGATTCTATTACCGATTTAGAGTTAAATGCGCTCAACCTTACAGTTCTGAAATCAGCGTTTGAAGAAACTTTTTATGGAAACGAAAATCAGGGGATTCTTGATTTGGATTCTGAATTGATGCAAGTAATAGACAGTTTTGATACCAAACCGAATAAAGATCAAGTATGGCAAATACTAAAAACCCTACAGATGTTTGAATCGGGTTATTTACGATACGATTATGATGAGGTGCGCGAAAATGGTAAGTTACACCCATTAAATCATATTGATATAAATTATACTTCTGACGGTACCTTTAAGATTGGAATTAATGATACACTTGATTGTAACACTTTTATAGATATTCTCGATGTAAATACGGATAGTTACTTTATCTCAAAGTGACGGTATCCCAAAAACGTATGAATAAGCCTATATAGATAATGGCAGTATAGATTTGTTTGCTACTCCAATAAATGTTTACTCGCTATTTGGCTCTTGACATGGAGCGTCAGAGCATGTGAATAACATGGGTCTTGAAGGTAGTATTATAATAACTTTCGCCTTTGACTTTTTTAGAAAGCACTTGTATGATGGGAATAACAATTTGAATTTTAGGAGGACTATTGAAAATGACACACTCTATGAGACTACGTTTCCCAACTTTGAACCAGTAACTGAATATGGTTAAAGACTCTGTTTGTGAATGCAGAGTAAACGGGATAAGTCTATCCATTTTCAATACCCCCTTTGGAAAATAATTATATGATTTGAGGAAAGGGGATTAAGTTGCCTTTCTTTATTTTGTGTACTATCGATTTTACATTCTGACAGGAGTAGTAGTCGATAGCAATGATACTTTCGTGATTCATTCAATTAGATAGGAAATCCCCTTACTTTAGATCACAGACAGACCGTTTGTGATCTTTTATTTTATTTAAATTCGAAGGAGGATATTTAAATGGGTATGTTGCTTTTTTATTGATGCGAGCTGAAGTGTTGATAGCTCGTATCGATTAATAATCGATACGTAAGAACTTTTACAGGGGGTATCGATTATAATGAAAAATAACGGTTTAAACTGGAAACGTAAATTCTTCGCTATTTATACAGGGCAGTTCTTTTCGCTACTAAGTAGTGCTGCCGTACAATTTAGTATTATATGGTGGCTAACTGACACGACGGGAGGTTCACCGCTGGTCTTAACACTGGCTGGTTTGGCTGGATTTTTACCTCAATCACTCTTAGGACCTGTTGCAGGTACAATAACAGATCGTTATTCACGAAAAGTGATGATGATCTGTTCAGACATGACAGTTGCCTGTGTAACTTTCGCTTTATTTGTTACGATGTATTTTTTTGAACCAAGTATACAATTGGTCATACTTGTGCTAATTCTTCGTTCAATAGCAACAGCATTCCATATGCCGGCCATGCAAGCGTCTATTCCACTAATGGCACCCGAAGAACATCTTACAAAGGTTGCCGGTTGGGGACAGACAGTAAGTTCCTTGTCCAATATCGCAGGTCCGGCAATTGGGATGTCATTATTAGCTGCTAGTTCAATTGAATGGGTATTATTGTTAGATGTTTTCGGTGCAGTGATAGCAAGTAGTATTCTACTATTTATTCACATACCGAAAGTGCAAAGAAGAAAAACAATAGACAGTACAAGCATTCTTGCTGAAATGAAAGAAGGATTTGATGCGCTTGTAAACCATCCTGTCTTGTTAAAGTTAACGGTCATCATGACGGTTGTTGCTGTTTTATACATTCCTCTTGGCACTTACTTTCCTCTTATAACACGCAATCATTTTGAAAAAGGTGTTATCGAGGCTGGTGTTGTCGAGGTTGTTTTTGCTGTAGGTTTAATTGCAGGGGGTTCACTGTTAGGTATTCTCGGTGATCGATTTGATAAGGTCAAAACAATGGCAGCAGGAATGATTTTGATGGGTATTGCATTGGCCATTTCCGGTTTGCTCTCTCCATCCCTCTTTTACGTATTTGTTGTTTTAGCTTGCTTAGTCGGTTTAGCCGGACCTTTGTTTTCAGGACCTTTCTATGCTTTTATTCAGACTGAAATTGAACCACAGATACTTGGAAGAGCCTTTGGTTTCGTAACAAGTCTTTCGTTATTAGCGGTACCAATTGGCTATGCAGTGGCAGGGATATTGATTAAATTAGTAGGAGTAGCTGCGCTATTTTCTATAATAGGTGTATTAATTACAATAAACGGAATTTTAGCGTTGAAATCTAAATAGGAGGAAAGTGCAATGTCATTTTTATTGTTTTATTGATACGGGCTTGATTTAAAAGCTCGTATCGATGGTTAGCTATCGGTACGAAATGACCATATTTCGGGAGGTAGCTATGATGGAACAAATATGTTTTGAAATAGAAAATGTGGAAGTAACCTTTCTTGATAAGAAAGTATTGGAGATTGATCGTTTAGCTGTCCATCAATTTGATCGGATTGGTGTCGTTGGGAAAAACGGCGCAGGGAAAAGTACTTTAATAAAATTACTTGCAGGAATCGCTAAACCATCGAAGGGGAAAGTTGGAAGTCATGTAAGTGTTGGATATTTTGAACAATTAGAAGTGCCAAAATCCGTTGAAGTCGATCCTCGGTTGCTGGGAAAATTGCACGTGCACAGTGCTGTTGATGGATTGAGTGGTGGTGAACAGACAAGATTGAAGCTTGCCCAGTTGTTTACCCACTATTATGAATGCTTATTAATTGATGAACCGACAACACATCTGGATCAAGAGGGTATTTCCTTTTTACTCGATGAGCTTAGGTATTACTATGGTGCACTTGTGCTAATTAGTCATGACCGGGCTGTATTAGACGAATTGGTTACAACCATTTGGGAAGTAGAGGAAGGTAAAGTAAACGTATATTCCGGGAATTACAGTGAATACATTGCACATAAGCAATTGGAGCGAGAACAGCAAGGTAAAGCTCACGAACAATACATGAAAGAAAAGAGTCGTCTTGAAAAAGCAGCCCAGGAAAAAATGAAAAAAGCTGAGAAAATAGCTAAGTCATCGAAAAAGGAGCCAAAGGCAAAGGCTAATCGTATGATAGAGACCAAGTCAAAGGGAACAAGCCAAAAAGCCATACAGCGTGCGGCAAAAGCAATTGAGCAAAGGGTGGAGAAGCTGGAAGCTGTGGAAGCTCCGAAGGAAGAAAACGTCATTCGTTTTCGCCAACCAAAATCGCTTGAGCTGCACAATAAGTTTCCAATTATGGCAGAGCGATTAACGATTTCGGCAGGCGATAAATTGCTTCTAAGCGAAGCCGATTTTCAGTTCCCATTGGGTCGAACTATTGCTATTACGGGGAGTAATGGATCAGGTAAAACAACGCTTCTTCGACATATTTTAGCAAACGGTAAGGGCCTGACGATTTCTCCCAAAGTGGTTTTTGGAGCTTATGAGCAGATGGATTATCAGTTCACTAAAGATGAAACAGTCATCGGGTTTGTAAAAGAGAGAAGTGACTACGAAGAAAGCGAAATTCGTTCCGCTCTTCATTCTATGGGGTTTGCAGGAAATGATTTGAAAAAGAATGTTCGTAATTTAAGTGGTGGTGAAGCAACTCGCCTTGTGTTGTGCCGGTTAGTTTTAGGCAGATACAATGTTTTGGTTTTAGATGAACCAACCAACTTCCTTGATATTTTTTGCATTGAGGCTTTGGAGAGATTTTTAAAGGGATATGAGGGTACTGTCCTTCTTGTATCACATGACCGAACTTTTATAGACCGGGTAGCTGATGATGTGTATGTGATTGAGAAACAAAAAATAAAGCATATAATCTAAACCTTAGGGAGCAGGGTAATCCTGCTTCCAAGGTTTTTCTTATTAATCATTTTCACAAGAGAACGACACGATTATATAATAAATGTCACTTTTAGGTGTAAGTTTAAGTGAACTTATATAAAACCTGAATACTTACATTATTTGGTAATAATTTCGGGTGCCAGTTTTAAATATATTTACCAAGTGAGATCACCTTAAATACATAGCCTTAAAGTACGGGCATTGATTTTAATGGATTTTAAATAATTTACTCTTGATAAAACCCGACGCCATCCAGGGAGGATATCGAAGTGACGAAACGACTAATGGAAGCGGGGGCGATCATGGGAATAGACGTCCTTGATCACATCATTATCGGCGACCAAAAGTTCATCAGCCTTAAGGATAAGGGATATATTTAAGAGGGATGATAGACTGTTAGATGCATGCAAGAGACTGGGGAAATCGGTCTCTTTTTTCGTGTTTTTTGCATTCTAGTGAGACCCCACTGTAAATTTAGTTACCTTTCCGTTATAATGTGGTGTATGCTTTTAAGAAGGCCGTTGACGGTTATGCAGAAAGGAAGAACTAATTTGTTTGGAATCGGAACTAAAGATGTAGGAATCGACCTGGGTACAGCCAATACATTGGTCTTTATCAAAGGAAAAGGTATTGTGCTGCGGGAACCTTCCGTAGTAGCTAAAAACACTGTGACAAATGAAATCGTAGCAGTCGGTAGTGCTGCTAAAAATATGATTGGACGTACGCCAGGCTCCATCGTGGCGACTCGCCCGATGAAAGACGGGGTCATTGCGGATTTTGAAACAACAACTGCAATGATTGAGCATTATATGAAAGAGGCAACAAAGGCTTCCGGCGGTTCATGGAAGAAGCCGAATGTCATGATTTGTGTGCCATACGGAATTACTTCCGTCGAGCAACGTGCAGTCATTGATGCGGCACGTCAAGCAGGAGCAAAAGATGCATTCACGATTGAAGAGCCTTTTGCGGCAGCAATCGGAGCAAATTTGCCGGTTTGGGAACCAACGGGCAGTATGGTCGTCGATATAGGTGGCGGTACGACAGAAGTCGCAGTCATTTCACTTGGCGGTATTGTAACGAGCGAATCAATCCGCGTCGGTGGGGATACGATGGATTTAGCGATTATCAGCTATATTCGCAAGACGTACAACTTAACGATCGGTGAGCGTACGGCAGAGGCGATCAAAATTGAGATCGGTTCCGCTAAAGATGCAGTGAAAGCGGAAAAGATGGATATTCGCGGTCGTGACCTATTGACGGGTCTGCCGAAAACATTGGAAATTTCTTCAGAAGAAATTGTCGAAGCGTTGCGCGAATCTATTTTGCAGATTATTGAAGGTGTGAAAAAGACACTGGAAACTACTCCGCCTGAATTATCTTCAGACGTGATGGAACGCGGAATCGTCTTGACAGGCGGGGGCGCGATGCTTCGCAATTTGGACAAGGTTATTTCGGATGAAACGAATATGCCTGTGTTTATCGCAGAAGATCCATTGGACTGTGTGGCTATGGGTACCGGAAAAGCATTAGATAACTTAGAAGTTATCAAAAAAATGCAAGTAAAATAATTGGAGGAGATGTAGGCAATGCCACGTTTTTTTTCCAATAAACGATTAATCATTTTATTAGTAGGAGTAATCGTCCTTGTGGCATTAATTGCATTCTCACTTCGTGACCGGGATCATTCAAATTTACCGGAGCAAGTAGTGAAGGATGTTGTCGGTTTCGGGCAGTCAATGTTCACGAAACCGGCTCATTTTGTTACGGGGATTATTGAAAATATTGATACGATGCTTAATACATACGAAGAAAACAAACGATTGAAGGAACGACTGGATGCGTATGCGGCTACGCAAGCCGAGCTGGTCGATGTGAAATCGGATAATGTGAAATTGCGGGAGATCGTCAATAAGCTGGATGATTTACGAGCGTACGAGCCGATCCAATCAACGGTGATTTCACGGAATCCAGATCAATGGGAAGATAAGCTGATTGTCGATAAAGGAACGACGGACGGTGTGGAAGTCAATATGGCCGTCATTACTTCTCAAGGATTGATCGGGAAAGTTGTGCTTTCCAATCCATTCACATCTACAGTGGAATTGCTATCAACTGAAAATATCAATTTCCGCGTAGCTGCAATGATTGCAGGAGAAGAAGAGATCTTCGGTCTGATTGAAGGATTTGACCGACAATCACGTCAATTGATCATGAAGCGAATCGACTCTAGCTTTGACGTGAAAAAAGGCATGCAGGTCACGTCTTCTGGTCTAGGCGGGATTTTCCCTAAAGGTATTTTAATTGGCGAAATAACGGAAGTGTCAACGGATGACTATGGTCTTACGAAGCTTGCGTACATTCGACCAGCAGCTAATTTTTCCATGCTGGATCACGTGATGATTGCCAAACGTTCATCGACTATCGTGGATGGCACGGATGGAGGCAGCTCTGCTGACACAGAGGGGGACGATGAATCATGACTCGGTTCGTCATCCCTCTCATTGCAGTTGTATTGTTTTTCTTGGAGCCGATTTTTAGTCTGTTCTCGCCAATTGAACAGAACGGAGAATTATTTGTATTCGTTCCGAGATTTTTGATTGTTTACTTGATTTTCATTGCGGCTTATTACAGTCGTCAGCGGGCCATTTTATATGGTTTAATACTCGGACTCTTGTATGATATGTATCACATTGATATTATTGGACTATACACTTTTATGTACCCGCTCATTTGTTATTTATCTACGTTGGTGATCCGCCAAATTCAGCGGCACACATTGACGGTCATGGTATTATCATTAGTGATGATTGTCTTGCTTGAAATTCTTTCGTACTTTTTTGCTAGCGTGATCGCGCTCACGTCGATCGATTTCAATGAATTCTTGACGAGTCGACTCGTGCCGACGGTGATTGCCAATTCAATATTCATTGTGATGTTTGGCTGGACGTTTAAGCAAATTACATTAAAACGATTTTCTCAAAAACAAGCTGGTTTTTAAGTATTGCGAGGTGATGTGGGTGACAAAATCACAAATGGTAACCATAAAAGGAACAAAAGACGGCTTGGTGCTTCGGTTGGACGACCATTGTTCGTTTTCCGAGCTGCTGGAAGAGCTGGAGGAAAAAGTACAGGGCACCGGACTCGAAGGCGTTGCAGAAGTGCAGTTGCATACAGGGCACCGTTATTGTGACGAACAAGACATGAAAAGCATTCTCTCGGTCATTCATCATTCTCCTCATTTACGAGTTTCAAAGGTTCAGAGTGATGTCATATCGTTGGAAGAATGTCAGCAAAAGCTGATCGAGAAGCAATCCGAAACCTATATTGGGATTGTTCGATCAGGACAAATCGTAAAGGCGGCTGGCGATTTAGTCATTATTGGCGATGTGAATCCAAATGCCCAAGTTATTGCGGGTGGGAGTATTTACATTTTGGGTAGGCTGAAAGGCATAGCGCATGCGGGAGCCAAAGGTAATTTAGAAGCCGTAATAGCTGCTTCTTGGCTGGAGGCTACGCATTTGAAAATTGCGGATAAAATGGAGACGATGACGGATGAATTGACGATCCTTTCCGAACATCCTGAAATGGAATGTGCGTACATCCATGATAATGGGCAGATTGCGATTGACCGCCTCCAAGAACTCCGACATTTACGTCCGGGCCTTGCTACATTTAAAGGAGGTATATAATTTGGGAGAAGCAATTGTTATTACTTCTGGTAAGGGTGGCGTCGGTAAAACAACTACGTCCGCCAATCTCGGCACCGCCCTTGCATTACAAGGAAAAAAAGTTTGTTTAATTGATACAGATATCGGTCTGCGAAATTTAGACGTTATTCTCGGCTTGGAAAACCGGATTATTTACGATCTTGTCGATGTCGTCGAAGGCCGTTGTAAGATACATCAAGCCCTTGTAAAAGACAAGCGCTTTGATGATCGTCTGTTTTTATTGCCGGCTGCTCAGACGACGGATAAAAGCGCCGTATCTCCAGAGCAGATGAAAAAACTCATCACAGAATTGAAAATGGATTACGATTATATTTTGATCGACTGTCCTGCAGGCATCGAGCAAGGATATAAAAATGCCATTGCCGGAGCGGATCGGGCAATTGTTGTCACGACTCCGGAAATTTCTGCCGTTCGTGATGCAGATCGGATCATCGGATTACTAGAATCAGAAAAAGATATAGAACCACCAAAATTGATCATCAACCGAATAAAAGGCCGTTTGATGGAAAGCGGAGACGCGCTTGACGTCAATGAAATCACAACACATTTGTCGATTGACTTGCTAGGGATCGTCTTAGACGATGAAAACGTGATTTCTTCTTCCAATAAAGGCGAGCCTGTCGTGATGGACCCTTCCAATCCGGCTGCTGTAGGCTATCGTAATATTGCACGCCGCATTTTGGGTGAATCTGTGCCGTTGATGTCCATGGATACAGGGAAAACAGGATTTTTCGGTAAATTGAAATCATTGTTTAGTAAATAATTGAAATGAAACTCAGTGCCATTAAGGTACTGAGTTTTTTTGCGTCTATTTTCCACCCGCATTTCTAGAGCCGTTCTTTCATACACTGCAGGTAAGGGAGGGGAAGTGGTGAAGTGGAAAACCAAATGGATAATCGCTTTTCTTTTGACTGTGTCTGTAGTCGCTTTGTCAAAAATGGAAGAACGCCAACTCGTCAACATACCTATAACGCAATACGTCACAACAGGTAAAGATTTTGTAGTCATGAAAAAATGGGTTTCCTCCTGGATTGCGGATGATGAATCCATCACAGTATCAGCTGAAGCAGCATTCGACCCATTCGCCAAATATGAATCGTTTCAGCCTTACCAGGATGGTGCGATTATTTCGTACACTCAACCATTATCGATAACGTCACAAGGAAACGGACTCGTTGTATTTACAGGCTATACCCGCCAGTCAGGCAAAACGGTGACGATACAGTATGACAATGGAGACGAGGTGACGTACGGATTTGTCGGTTCTTTTTCGACGTTGCCCTATACAACCGTCAGACGAGGGGATGAAATCGCCATGATGGATGAAGACGCTGTGTATATACGTGTGAAACGCAATGGTATTCCATTGGAGCCTACAGTACTCGCAACCTATATGACAGGCGACCTCGAATGAAATTTCGCATTCATCCAATTTTATTGCCGATTTTTTTATTTTTTATGATTGTCGGAGGCGTCTCATTGTATGCCATGATCTTATTTTCACTATTATTCCATGAGGTTGGACACATATGGGCTGCCAAACAAGCAGGGATGAATGTTCGCAGCTGCACAATCTTGCCGTACGGAGGAGAATTGCAAATCGTCAATCGTCAGTTGGCAACAAAACAGCAACGGCTGATCGTAGCACTTGGCGGACCGCTCGCGACAGCCGTTCTGTTACTCATTGCTTTACTCGTCTCATTCCCGGGAAGCGCTCAGCTTATTCAAATTCAACTCATATTGCTGGCCGTCAATTTGTTACCCATCCTGCCTCTAGACGGTGGACAAGCACTCTCCGTATTACTGGAAAGTAAAGACGATAAATACTCCTCACGCTCGATATTCACGCTCTATTCCGTCATCGCGTCAATTGCCTTGTTTTTATTTTTAAGCATGTATCTGCCAGAAAGCCTTCCTTACACAATTGTAGCTGCTTTCCTAGCGGTTCAAAACATCATCTCCTACCGTTTCCGTAAGTATGAGCAGGTATTTGAGCAAATGTCGAAAGCACGGAGAACAACGGCTTAAGGGCGGAATCTAGATGTATACCCGAGACTGGGTGCATCATATCCTGAGACCGCTTTGGCGCTGAGAGATTTTACGGCATGAGCCAACTAGTGAAGGGGGTGTTAGTTGACTTATGGCAACTAATGCCCCCGAGTTGCGCTTACAAAAGGAAAAGAAATCGAACGGATATTGGCTGAGTTGGAATATGAGGAATTTGAAAAATTGAAGGTTCAGCAGAAACAGATGAAGCAACAGAAAGGGATAAATCAAAAGAGACAACCATAAATCATATCGAAAGACTTTGATTATTATGGAGGTTATTGGAAAGATAAAATGTTATCATTGAGTGAAGTGAGAAATAATGGGTGTTAAGCAAACGGGCCATATTGCGAAAAAAACAGTAATTAAGATTGTTTGAAAGGATTGGAGGGTTAACCATTTTCCTTGTAGTTATTATCATTTTATTGCTTGTTATGTCCTTATTGTTCAGTGGAAAAACTCTGTACAATAAATGGGTTAAAATATTGGTAATACTCTATTATCTAATTATTACTTTCGTATTCATCTATGGTTATCATCGTATTCACGAGAAATACAATATGTATGACGGACCTGTCATACCAGAGGGCTGGGACGTAAATAGGAATTGGGCATACGGGTTTAGTTTTGCTTTTATCATTCCAATCGCGATTCTTTTTTTATACGCAATAACTCAAAAAATAAAGCCGATGGAAAGAAAACGTTGGACTTATTTTATAAGAGCCATATTGCTTGGTGTAATAGTATTATTTATTTTATTTAGTATTTTTAATCTTGCATATGGTTTGAGTCCTTGAGTTAGTTTACTAGCCATGGTTAATTTAACGGATGCATTTCTTGCATAAAATTTGTGCTCCAATCGGGCGCGATTGTGGCACATTCAAAAGGGTCAATTTCTCAATTTTTTGTTGAGGAGTTGACCTTTTTGTTGTTTTATTTCTCCTAATTACCATAGTCAAAATTCCATAAAGTCCATTTCCGCTTTATTGCAAACATAACAGATACATGTTCTCGTTAAAACTTGGTAATATTTCGACAATAGTCGATTTATTTAAAGAAATACCACGGAAAAGAACGGCTTAAGGGCGGAATCAAGATGTATGCCCGAGACTGGATGCATCATGTCCTGAGACCGCTTTGGCGCTGAGGGATTTTACGCCATGAGCCAACTAGTGAAGGGGGTACTAGTTGACTCGTGGCAATGAACGATCCCCTGTTGCGCTTACAAGCTGTGCAAACGCGAGCGGCAACCTTTATGCAGCAACAGGGGGTATCGCTTCAACAGAAGGCATCTATGGACCAGCTATCTCCTGCTGAAAAAGACAACTTTGAAAGTATGTTGAAGGAAATCAAGAGATTGCAACTGGCATTGCGTTTATTTGGATCTTATTATGACGAGTGCATTCATTTGCGGATGCCAAGTTTGGATGTATCGGATAAGTCGTTAGTTCAGCGTGAGTGGCTGATGACGGCAATGGATTATTACGGAGAAGCTTTTACAAAAGAACGACTGGCCAATTTTCCAAGTGAGCCACCGAAGAAATACTAGAAAGAGCAATTAGTAGCTGTGCCCGATTATTTACGAGCGAAACGAGCATATGATGTAGCCGTTTTACGAGGAGAGCAGGTGTCCGCACAGGAGTTGCTGCGAGTCCAGAAAGGAATGGACCCGGAATTATTGAAGGATTTGGCACACCCTCGTTATCAGGCTTTTGTATTGAGTGATTGTGTTGCAGAAGACATATTGTCCGAAAAGAAAGCGAATGATTTTTTAGCAGCTGTAGAAGTGGCAACAGATCAAGGAACTGTTTTTTATAATGACACTTTCGGGGGCAAACAAATGAATGTCTACAGTTCCCAAACGTTATTTGAGCAGTTCTTTAAAGGAAAAGCAATCGATCGGATATTGGATGAGTTGGAATATGAGGAATTTGAAAAATTGAAGGCGCAGCAGAAACAAATGAAACAACAGAAGGGGATGAATCAAAGAAGGAAGTCATAAGTATCAGTTAAAACTTCTAATATTATGGAGGTTATTGGAAAGTTAAAATGTTATCATTGAGTGAAATGATAAATAATGGATGTTAAGCAAACGGGCCATTATGCAGACCAAAAAAGGGGATAACTTGTTATGTTATTTAATAAAGAACATCCGTGGCGTTTTGCTATCGGAAATTGGGGAGCATTTGTTGTGGCAACTATATTGCTCTTGATATTTGATAATAATAAATATCTAATGCTTGGTCTTTTAACCTCAGCAATAATTGTAACGATTGGGAACGCAATTTATGTACTTTACAAAAAGCGGAATTCAAGAGCAGAGAAAAAATAAAGTATTTATTTTCAGACGTCAATAATACAGTATTTTAAGCAAATGGGGGCTTTACTTAAAGATCGTTGAGCTGCTTCAGGCAAATTAGATACTAGATTCCTATTTGAGGTTCTAATTGGAGATTAGTGATTTAAAAATGAACGGATTAGCTCAATAGAACATCCCTTTCATTTTCAGTTTAGAGGAGGAAGGTAATTATGTTAGATGGTCTTTTTGATTGTAATCCACTTGCCATAATCCGTTTTAAGATTGACGACGAAAAAGAAGAGCATGGGGAGTACATGGGTGGATTTTCAACTTGGGTTCCCGATGAATTGACTGAACACCTTGAACATAATTTCGGTAAGGTCACACTTGTTCAACAAACTGAAACCAAGATTCGGTACACATACAAGTATGGGAAAAAAGGCGGGAATAGAGAAGGGAAAATACTTGTGACGTTCGATTACTTGTGGGATCAGAAAGCGGAGAGGGTTAATAAACTTGTCCCTTATTGGATTGCAAAGGGGCGGCAATCCAATAGGGGACAGTAATTAGGAAATTAATTCTTATGCCTAATTACCGAATGCTCAATTTTTCTTGTTCAATCAACGGGGGCGATTGTTGTATTATCATCTCCGTTCCTATTAAACTAATGAGGCTTTGCTTAATAAGTCTAATTTTAAAAAACCTATTCCTAGCATTTGCAAGGTGGGCTAACCTAATTTTTTGAGACAATCGATATCTTGGACTGTAGTTCAAGTACTTTAAATTTTAATATAAACACTATTGGGTAGCACCGTTTATTTATGAGAACGGGGTCATGTTTTTTAAAGTTTCTAGAATTCAACATATAAACAACTGTTTTTCTGTTTACCTTTTATAAACTCAATCGTTATACAAGTAGGAGGGGAGAAATGAATGATACATTCGGGAAGAAATTGCAGCAAAAGTTACGTCCAGTATTTCTAACCTTAATATGGGAGCAAGTAAAGAAGATGCAGAAGATATTACACAAGAAACAGCCTTACAATTTCTTCAATATATCGATGGAATAGACATCGATCTTGCACAGGCCTGGCTTTACAGAGTAGCAATTAATAAATATTATGACATGTTGAAGAAGAAGAAAATCCGTGAAAATTACATACTTGCATTTAATTATGAATGAACTTTTTAATTATGAAACACCGGAACATTTCTTGTTGATGAAGCGAGAGGAATAGCAGGAAGATAAATGAATAGTGAAAGTAGGTTTGTGTATGACAAAACAACACGTAAAAATGCGCTTCGCATTCGGCACAGCTTTGACTCTGGTGATTTGTTTAGCAGTTACATCCGAAAGCATTTTTGCCTCAGCTGGACAAGTCCAAGCTAAGCTCACAAATGCAGCTCATGTCGTGAAATTCAACACGCGGCTATCAGCAACTCATTCGATGAAAGACGCCAGTTTTGCGATCTGACTAAGTGCTTTCTTCTTGGATTTCAAATCATTTCAGTGGGATTATTCCATGCATTCACACTCAAATCCCGGACCACTTTCAAATCATTCTTTCACTCAATTACGATTTCCCTTGACCAAGAGATTTCTATGTGATAATATTTTACTGTTATTGTTTGTAGCACCCGTGCTACAACCGCACTGATCAGGTACAAGCATTCGAGAGCGAATCACCTGTGAAGGCGAGTCTGAGTAAATAGAGGAGGTGCAAGTATGTACGCAATTATTGAAACTGGTGGAAAACAAATCAAAGTTGAAGCGGGCCAAGAAATCTTCATCGAGAAAGTTGCTGGTGAAGCTGACGAGGTTGTAACATTTGACAAAGTCCTTTTAGTAGGTGGGGATGACCTGAAAGTAGGTGCTCCTTTCGTAGAAGGCGCTACTGTAACAGGTAAAGTTGTCAAGCAAGGCCGTGGAAAGAAAATTACGGTTTTCAAATACAAGCCGAAAAAGAACTACCACAAAAAACAAGGTCACCGTCAGCCATACACGAAAATCGTGATCGACGGAATCAATCTATAATTCGGTATGATACATGTCCGAATTACAAAAGAGCCTTCTGGGCGCATCTCAGCTTTTGAGATGGACGGTCATGCTGAATTTGCAGAACACGGTAAAGATTTAGTATGTGCAGGCGCTTCAGCCGTATCCTTCGGGGCGGTCAATGCAATCGCTGAACTTACTGGAACTACACCTATGATCGAGCAAGGAGCGGACGGTGGATACTTGCGAGTGTCGTTTCCGGAAACGGAGCGGGACACGGAAGTCCAACTGATCGTGCAAGCAATGATCGTTTCTTTACAAACGATTGAATTAGACTATGGGCAATATATACAATTATCCTTTACCAAGTAGGAGGTGGCAGCTATGTTACGTTTGGATCTTCAGTTTTTCGCATCCAAAAAAGGAGTAGGTTCTACAAAGAACGGTCGTGACTCCGAATCGAAACGTCTTGGCGCTAAGCGTGCAGACGGACAATTCGTTTCCGGTGGTTCAATCCTTTATCGCCAACGCGGAACAAAAATTCACCCAGGTGAAAACGTTGGTCGCGGTGGAGATGATACTCTTTTCGCAAAAGTTGACGGCATCGTTCGTTTCGAACGCCTTGGCCGCGACAAAAAGAAAGTCAGCGTCTACCCAGAAGTGCAAGAAGCATAATTGGATAGCATGACGAAATAGAAAAAGGACTGCACTTGATGCAGTCCTTTTTCTATTTCTTTGTTGATTATTTTAGTGATTTCCGTACGTAAATGCTATACTAAGAAGTACGAATTCAGCTGGCGGTGAAAACAATGGGAAATATCGAATTAAATGTGTCCGACACCATGAGATACAGTCGGCATGACCATATGAATGACCTGCAATTATTGCTCATGTATTTGGACATGGGCAAGTATAAGGAAGCCAGAAAATGCATCCTGGACAAAACAGCAGAAATGCAGCAACTTGCAATGCTTCAGAAACTTTGTATGCCGCTAACGGAAGAGTGGTTGACTACATTGGACTGGAGATACCCAGTCTTTAAAAGCCACCTGCATTGCGACATCGCATCGAAAATAGAAGTGCAACAGATTGACGAAGTACTTGTGGATTACTTGGAACGTCTTGTACAGGACGTTATACCGAAGATCGACCAATATGCAGAATGTCCAGTGGAAATCACAGTCAGGACAGATGCAGCAGGGTGGAGTATTCAAATGACGTTTTCAGAAATACATGCAAAGCAAATGAACATAAGCGAGAATTCATCTCTGCTTACGGTTGAAGTCTGCGCTGAAGAGGGTCAATGGACGTTTATCATCAGTGGACAATTAGGAGGATTATAAATAATGTTTGTGGATCACGTAAAAGTATTTGTTAAAGGTGGCGACGGAGGCGACGGTATGGTCGCGTTTCGCCGAGAAAAGTATATTGCATATGGCGGCCCTGCTGGAGGGGATGGCGGAAAAGGCGCGGATGTAATCTTTGTCGTTGACGAAGGTCTACGTACGTTAATGGATTTCCGTTATCAGCGTCATTTTAAAGCACCGCGTGGAGAGCACGGAGGAAGTAAGAATATGCATGGACGCGGTGGCGCGAATTTAGTCGTGAAAGTTCCGCCCGGCACCGTCGTAAAAGATGCGGAAACTGGCACAGTCATTGCAGACCTTGTAGAAGACGGCCAGCAAGCTGTCATCGCTCGCGGGGGACGTGGAGGACGCGGCAATAGCCGTTTTGCGACACCTCAGAACACAGCTCCTGAGCTATCGGAAAAAGGTGAGCCAGGTGTCAGCCGTGATATCATACTGGAATTGAAAGTATTGGCTGATGTTGGATTGGTAGGTTTCCCGAGTGTCGGAAAATCCACCTTGTTATCTGTCGTTTCGGCAGCCAAGCCGAAGATCGCCGATTATCACTTCACTACGCTTGTACCGAACTTAGGGATGGTGGAAACGGATGATCACCGTACATTTGTTATGGCGGATTTGCCTGGCCTGATTGAAGGAGCGCATGAAGGAATCGGCCTCGGCCATCAGTTTTTGCGACATATTGAACGGACGCGTGTTATCGTCCACGTCATTGACATGTCTGGACTCGAAGGGCGCGAACCTCTCGAAGACTATCAGACCATCAATGCGGAGCTTGAGCAATATAATATGCGTCTGACCGAACGGCCGCAGATTGTAGTAGCCAATAAAATGGACATGCCGGATGCGGAAGAGAATTTAGCGGAATTCAAAAAAGCGCTGGGAGACGAAGATATACAAATATTCCCGATTTCGGCATTGACCAGAACAGGATTGGATCCATTGCTGTATGCAATTCTGGATTTATTGGAAACAACGCCTGAATTCCCAATGTTGGAAGAGGAAGAAGAGGAAGCGAATTCTGTCTTGTACAAACATGAGGCAACCGGTCCTGACTTTGTTATTTCTAGAGATGACGACGGTGCGTATGTATTGTCCGGTTACACATTGGAGCGCTTGTTCAAGATGACGGATTTCAATTTCGATCAATCTGTGCGGAAGTTTGCACGACAGATGCGTGGTATGGGTATCGACGATGCATTGCGTGAACGAGGTGCACAAGACGGCGATATCGTACGGATCTTGAACTATGAGTTCGAGTTCTTAGAATAAGTCGTCAAATGTAATTGCTCGTTGTGGGGGGAGCCAAATGGAACAAATTGGGGAAGGCCAGTTTTACTTGGTCCGTGAAGATGTTTTGACAGAATCCATGCAAAAAATGCTGGAAGCAAAGAGAATGTTGGCAAGAGGCGAAGTGACAACGATCCAAGAAGCTACGAAGCGGGTCGGTTTGTCACGTAGCGCCTTTTACAAATATCGTGATGCCGTGTTCCCGTTCGAATCGATCGCGCGGGACCGCATCTTGACGATTTTTATTCAATTGGAAGATTTAAAGGGGTCATTGGCCGTGCTGCTGGAAATTATTTCAGAGGCAAAATGCAATGTGTTGACGATCCACCAGACGATTCCTGTACAGGGGCGTGCCAATATCACGCTATCGCTCGATGTAACGGAAATGGAAATTAAAGTGGAAGCTTTTCTACAACGACTGAAAGCTCCCCGATTCATTGATTCCGTTGATTTAATCAGTTCAGGTGTCTTCTGAAATAAGGCAAGACGAACTAGTTAGGAGATGAAAATACATTGAATGATACTAATTACACACCATCTGTTGCATATTTAGGGCCGGAAGCATCTTTTACTCATATTGCAGCAGCTGAGTTATTCGGCCACAAAGGCTTGACGCCCCGTCCGACCATTCCAGATTGTATCGAAGCAGTGACGGAAGGTCATGTAGCTTATGCTGTCGTACCTTTAGAGAATGCGCTGGAAGGCTCGGTGCCGTTGACAATTGATTACTTATTCCATGGCGGAGAATTATTCATCACAGCGGAAATTTCCACGCCGATCGGACAGCATCTAATGGTGAATAAAGCACAGAAAGACTTTACGGATCAATTGGAGTCCATTCAATCGCATCCTCATGCGCTTGCGCAATGTCATAAGTTCTTGCAATATCGTTATCGCAAGATTCCTTTGATTCAGACGACATCCACAGCGGCAGCAGCAAAATATATTTCTGAGCAACCCGCACTGCATATTGCAGCAATCGGCAATCGGCTTGCGGCAGAAACGTACGGCTTACATATAGTAGAAGAAAATATTCATGACTTTCATTTCAATCATACGCGGTTTGTCGTGCTATCGTTAAGGAAAGAAATACTCGATCATAAAAATCATGCGGCATCAAAAAAGACTACGCTTATGGTCAAGCTGCCGGAAGATGACAAAGCAGGGATGCTCCATCAGATTTTATCCGTATTTTCATGGCGGCGCCTAAATTTAAGCAAAATTGAATCGAGACCACTTAAGACTGGGCTCGGTCATTATTTCTTTATTATCGATGTTAATGAATCCGACGATCATCCGATGATGAAAGGCGCCATGGAAGAGTTGGCTGCGCTCGGTTGCACCGCTCGATCATTCGGCTCCTATTACGTCTATGAAACAGATCCATCCTCTGAGTGAGGGAGGATCTGTGCTTTTGGACGAAAGAATTGACAAGTGGCTAATGGTAACGTTGATCTTCGTTTCAGGCGGGCGCTTTCCGGGGGCGTGGCTTGAGCCACCTCGCTCCTAACGCTTTGCTTTTACTCGCAAAAGCGAAGCGTTACGGCTTTCGCTACCTACGGGGTCTCAAGGCTTACGGTGATCCCTCAAGAAGTCTGTTTTGCCTTCCACTGCGATCAACTACCATATTTTACTGAAATTAGTGAGTTGACTGTCTATCCCGGGAAAATACGAAGTGCAGTAAGTAATAGCCCGGGAAAGTACAGATGTTTTTCTGTTGAAGGAAGCGATAACTTACACTACATACAGTGAGTTCGCTATGTACTACAGTTCACTTTATAGGGATTGGAGCGGAAGATGGGCGACTCCTGTGGGACTTAGTGCGAATGATGAGACCCTGGACTGAGCGAAGCGAGGGAAGCGGCTCATCCGCGCCCCACGGAAAGCGTCCCATCTGGAGCGCAAATCCCCGGACCACAAGCCTCATATTCTTTTCTTGCATTTCTATCTTTATAACTTTAATAGTTATCTACATTTTGCGATCCACCTCCATGTGAGGGTGGATCTTTTTTTGTAATAAAGAATTCCCTGCCGAATATACATAACAAGAGAGGAAGCCTAAATAAGAGTCACCAATCTAGGCGTCCGTTCATACGATGGATTGATGGAAGGGGGAAATGTTAGTGGAAGTTCATATTGTCGTTAAAGGTGATACATTATGGAAAATTGCGAGGCAATACAATATTCCATTTGAAGAATTGAAGCGAGTGAATGCGCATTTGGCCAATCCGGATTATATTGTGCCTGGGATGAAAATATTTTTACCGATGGATAAGAAAAAGCCGACTCATAAAGGTGAATCATCCAAACCGCATGATAAGACACCACAAAAGCCAGCGAAACCAAGTCAACCAGAGATGAAACCGCCGACGCCGGCACCGAAGCCAACGCCAAAACCTGAAAAACCGCATCCTCCAGCACAGCAGGTACCGCCACTGCCACAGATGCCGCAGATGCCACAGACACCTCAGAAGCCGCATACACCGCCGCCACAGAAGCCGCAACTGCCGCAGAAGCCACAGACACCGCAAACGCCGCAATATCCGCAACAGCCATTGGAGCCACAAACACCGCCGGCACCTCAGATGCCGATGATGCCGAATATGCCGAGCGTACCAATGTGGCAAGCAGTTTTCCCGATTTGTGGATGGATGCCGATTTTCGATGCAGACTGCCACCCACATATGCCGCAACAACCGATACATCCGCCTATGCAAGCGCCGATTAAGCCGTTGCCGCCAAAAGCACCGATAGATTGTCATGATGAGTCGCCGCATCATCATAAACCTGCACCTATGCCGGACGGCTGGCAGTTGCTCGAGTCCAGTTCTCTGCACATGCCAATTAAGCCGCTTCCGACACCGAAACCGCCCGTCATGCAGCCAAAACCACCTGTTACGCAACCTAAGCCAATTCCACCAAAAGTAGAGCAGCCAATGCCGATGCCGATGCCAAATCAGCCGTCCATTCCGCCGAAAGCTTGTACACCTGCCTCATGGTGTCCGTCTAATCAGGATTACTGCTCGCCGCAGTGGCCGATTCAGCCGCAATGGCCGATGAATACGGAATGCATGCCGTCGCAGCCGCCAATGCAATGGTATCCAATGGCGTGTTACCCGCCAGCGTCGATGATGCCGCTGCCGTATCCAGGTCCATACCCACAGCAGATGCACCCGCCATTCGGACAGCAGAACGAATCGCATTATCCGATGCCCATTCAGGATGATTGGTATAGAAACCAATAATGGGATATGACAGCTGAACAACGATTTACAAAGATAAAAAAGAATGTATGGAAAATGGAAGCCGGCGGACGGGTATATTCTGTAAAGAAGTATGCATCCCTTGCACAAGCTGTGAAAGTTCGACAACTTCATCAATTACTTAATGTACATCATTTCCCGCATATCGTGTCAGTGTTAGAAGAAAAGGACCCATTACTCATCATGCAGCCATGGCTTGAAGGAGCGAAAGCCGTCAATTTCAAACGAAGGATTGACCGGATCGATTCTTTCAATGCGCTGCAGGCATTACATGATACAAATTCGTATATTGATTGGCCGTCGATGTCATTTCTCCCTCATTATCATATGCTGGAGAAATGGGAGGTCCGACTGGCCAGGTTCATGGAGCTTCGAGAAATTTGCCAGCAATTTCTCTCTCCGAAAATGTATGAAGAGTTACTTGTTTATGGCAAAGAAGCCTTGAAAATCAGCAAGAAACAGCCTTCACCGAATAATTCATTGACCTTGTTACATGGTGATGTCGTCCATCATAATATTTTGCGTGATGGATCCGGCCTAATTCGTTTCATTGATTTTGATTTAGCGTGTCTCGGAGCTGAGGAAGATGAGCTCGTATTGTGGATGCATCGTGTGTTACCACAGGTTACGTACAATCCTTCTTTTTTAATGGGCGAGCATCCCGCATTGCAGCACTTGTCCAACCAAGCGTTGGCAAAATTACTGTATCCCAATGAAGTGCTGCGTGAATGGCTGCATTTACTGTCGCTTCCGGCAGCTCAGCAACAACGTATGGTCAGCAAACTCCTCCTCTTTACGGAGACCGCACTCTCGCAATGGCCGAGATTATGGTATGATGTAGAGCGAATGATGAAGTAGGAGGTTTGATCCATGGCTGGCCATTCCAAATGGAAAAATATCCAGAACAGAAAAGGCGCACAGGATGCAAAACGAGGAAAGATCTTTCAGAAGATGTCACGAGAGATTTACGTCGCGGCAAAGTCTGGCGGAGACGATCCAGACACGAATCCGGCTCTACGTCTAGCAATCGATAAATCGAAAAGCGCGAACGTCCCTAATGATGTAATTCAGCGGGCAATTGATAAAGCAACAGGTGCTGGTGCGGATGAAAATTACGAGGAAGTTATTTATGAAGGTTATGGACCGGGCGGAGTAGCAGTGCTCGTCTATTGCCTGACAGAAAATCGCAATCGTACAGGTCCGAATATCCGAGTTGCTTTCAATAAAAATGGCGGGAGTTTAGGGGAATCCGGCTCTGTCAATTATTTGTTCGAACGAAAGGGACGACTTTTTATCGAACGTACAGCAGAGATTGATGAAGATGCGATCATGCTGTTGGCTTTAGAAGCAGGTGCGGAAGATATACTCTCTACTGAAGACGGATTTGAAATCCTCACGGAGCCGTCTGAGTTCCTGACAGTGAAAGAAACACTGGAAGCAGAGGCGTTTACGTTTGTTTCAGCGGAAGTCGATATGGTACCATCTGTGTATGCTGAATTGTCGGATGAACAAGAAGAGCAATTCGAAAAAATGATCGATACGCTTGAAGATGACGACGATGTGCAAAATGTTTATCATAATGCAGGCAACTAAAAACTCAACCCGACAGGAGAAGTCTTTGTCGGGTTTTTTGATCTGTCATTGTTGGATTTCCAGCGTTTCCAGCATTTGAAAAAATCGGGCACCATGACCTTCCTGTGCTTCAAGTGAATAGGCTTCAGTAATGAGCAAAGTGCCGGCTTCTCCAGCATCCATCAAATAAGCCATAAAAACTTGACTGTCCGGCTCAATGCCAGAAGTACCGTGAAGCGAAGTGGCTTGGACAGGGGATGTAACAGTTTCTTCTTCTACTGTAAAACTAAGATCCTTTTTTACTTCTTCCTTTACTTCATCTGGAGATTTATTGTGAATGTATCGAATTTCCATTTTCACTTCGGGATACGAATCAGGTAATGGCTCGACAGGAGTCAACACATCAAAATTTTCAAGCCTCTCAAATTGATAGCGCTCTTTATCCACGTAAAAGGAATAAAGCGATTCTCTGCCTTCCATTAAATCCATTTTAATCGTCTCATCCTGTCCTTCTACTGAAAACACAACGTCTTTCGTAGGTTTTCGCTCTGTTGGGGCAGCAGTGGCAGAAGAACCCGATGGTGTTTCTTCCATTGTTTCTTTAGGCGTATCTGCTTGGTTTGTAGAATCACAGCTGACTAATAGGATGGATGCGATCACGCCGGAATATAAAACTTTGCGCATATACTTTCCTCCTCAATTTAAATTCTAACTATTCAATCAGACGGATAAGAAACCCGAAATGTTACAGAATATAAGCAAATGATTCGTGATTTGAAACTACAAGCGCTATGATAATAAGTAGAATTTAAACACACAAAAAAGGGGCCATTCTTTATGACAATTAAAGTAAAAGCAATCATCGGCAGCACAAGTTCTACTTCGTATAATTTGAAGCTGGTCAACTACATGGCAAAACGCTATCAAGACGAATTGGAGATTGTTCCTGTACTCATTAACGATTTGGAAATGTTTTCTATTGATATCGAAAGCGATCCATCTCCTGCAGTACGTGCATTCAAGGATGACGTCAAAGATTCCGATGCTGTATTGTTCGCAGCGCCGGAATATAACTACTCAATTCCAGGTGCAATGAAAAATGCAATAGATTGGCTGTCTCGTGGAGGAGATTTCACGTTGCACGGAAAAACCGGCTTCATTGTCGGTGCATCCATGGGCGTACTTGGTACAGTCAGAGCACAAATACACTTGCGCGAAATCCTTTCCAACCCTGCGTTGGCACCTACTTTATTGCCTGGAAATGATGTGTTTATTGGGGCAGTCCATACAAAGATGAATGATGAAGGCGACTTGACCGATGAAGCGACGATTCAGTTCTTAGATACAGTCGTACAAAATTTCATCGCATTTTATAAGAAGCAAAAAGCGGTCTCATTGGCATAAATTCTTATAACGGACGGACTGGATGGACACGATGTTAACGTGTCCATTTTTTCTGATGAATTTTAGAGGTCTGACAAGTAGAAAACTCGTTCGTATGCTATAATAACAGGTATACTTAGGGGGAGAATGTATTGTACGATTACATAAAAGGACTTGTCACAAGAGTGACACCGGAATATATTGTCTTGGAGCAGCAAGGAATCGGCTGGCAAGTGATGACGCCAAATCCGTTTGCTTTTCATGTCACGGAAGAGTTGCAGCAAGTATATACCTATCTGCATGTGAGGGAAGACGCCCAATTACTGATTGGTTTTAAGACACTTGAACAGCGCGAATTGTTTCGTAAGCTGATCACCGTCTCGGGAATTGGTCCTAAAGGAGCGCTCGCTATTTTGGCGAACGGTCTGCCTTCTCAGGTAGTCAGCGCAATTGAACGTGAGGATGAAGGATTCCTCGTGCAATTCCCGGGGGTCGGCAAGAAAACAGCCCGCCAAATGATCCTGGATTTAAAAGGCAAGCTGCATGATCTGTTTACGGAAATCGATATGCCGGATTCGGAAGATACACTGTTGACGCTTGCCGAAAGTGATGCGCTCGACGAAGCGTTGCTTGCTTTATCAGCGCTCGGCTATTCTGAGCGTGAATTGAAGAAAGTGAAGCCGAAACTGGCGGATGTTGATCTCGATACAGAAGGCTATATGCGTCTCGCTTTGCAGTTATTATTGAAACAAGGCTAAAACGACGGAGGTGGTTCCAATGGAAGAACGCATATTGACGAATGAAGCAACTCATTTTGACGATAGCTTCGAACAATCATTACGACCTCAATTGCTGCAGCAATACATCGGTCAACAGCAAGCGAAGGACAATTTATCGATTTTTATTGAGGCGGCAAAAGGGCGTGAGGAAAGTCTAGATCACGTCTTATTGTATGGTCCTCCCGGGCTCGGAAAGACGACATTAGCTACCGTTATCGGCAATGAGATGGGTGTGAATGTGCGGATGACGAGCGGCCCAGCCATTGAACGTCCAGGTGATTTGGCCGCCGTCGTTTCTTCCTTGGAGCCGGGTGATGTGTTATTCATCGATGAAATCCATCGGCTGAACCGTGCGATTGAGGAAGTTCTATATCCGGCGATGGAAGACTTTTGCTTGGATATCATGGTAGGAAAAGGACCGACAGCGCGTTCTGTCCGTCTGGATTTGCCGCCCTTCACTTTGATCGGTGCTACAACTCGGGCAGGTTCATTGTCTGCACCGTTGCGTGACCGATTCGGCGTTCCGCTGCGGCTTGAGTATTATGAAGTGGAGCCGCTGACTGAAATCGTGATCCGAAGTGCAGGCTTATTCGAAGTACAGATTGATCCGCTGGCAGCCGTGGAACTCGCGAAACGATCGAGAGGTACACCGCGTATTGCCAATCGACTGTTGCGCCGAGTACGGGATTATGCGCAAGTACGAGGCAATGGAACGATTACGCTCGACATTGCCCAGGAAGCACTCGACATGCTGCAAGTGGACCATCATGGACTCGATCAAATCGACCACCAGCTGTTGCAAAGCATGATGGAGCGGTTTCGCGGGGGGCCCGTCGGTATAGATACGCTCGCTGCAAGTATAGGCGAAGAATCAGTGACGATAGAAGATGTATATGAACCATATTTATTGCAAATTGGATTTATTCAACGCACAGCTAGAGGACGGATGGCGACAGAAAAAGCGTACGCGCATTTCGGTTATCCACTCCCGCAGTGACAGATAGGAGTTACAATGATGGATGTACATGATTTTGATTTTGACTTACCCGAGCATTTGATTGCTCAGACGCCGCTTCTCGACCGCACAGCTAGTCGTTTGCTTGTGATGGATCGTCAGAACGGGGAAGTGTCCCATCGGCATTTTCGTGACCTGGTTGATGAAATGGAGGCCGGAGATTTGCTCGTTTTGAACGACACGAAAGTCCTTCCAGCTCGTTTGATCGGGACGAAAGAAGACACGGGTGCTACGATTGAAGTATTGTTGTTGAAAGAGATTGGTGAAGATCGATGGGAGACTTTGGTCAAACCAGCGAAGCGAGTGAAGGTTGGAACGGTTGTGACGTTTGGAGACGGACGCCTGCAAGCGAAATGTACCGCAATTGGTGAACAAGGCGGGCGAGAATTTACGTTCATGTATGATGGTATTTTCTATGAACTGCTTGATCAGCTAGGTCAAATGCCGTTGCCGCCTTACATTACGGAGTCACTTGAAGATCAATCACGTTATCAGACGGTCTTTGCGAAAGAACGAGGATCGGCTGCCGCACCGACAGCAGGTTTGCATTTTACAGATGAAATCCTCGATGAATTGCGGGATAAAGGGGTGAAGGTCGCCTTCATTACACTGCACGTCGGGCTCGGCACATTCCGCCCGGTGAGCGTGGATTCGATTGAAGATCATACGATGCATGCCGAGTATTATGTGATGACGGAAGAAACGGCAGCGCTGGTGAGAGAGACGAAGGCAACTGGCGGCCGGGTAATTGCGGTCGGTACGACGTCTACTCGAACATTGGAGACGATTGCTTCAGAAAACGACGGAAACGTTGTAGCTGCGAGTGGTTGGACTTCGATTTTTATCTTTCCGGGATATGAGTTCAAGGCGATTGACGGTTTGGTGACGAATTTTCATTTACCGAAATCGACCTTGTTGATGCTGTTGTCGGCTTTTGCAGGACGCGAACCGATACTCGCAGCATATGAAGAAGCCGTGAAAGAGCAATACCGCTTTTTCAGTTTTGGGGACGCGATGTTTATTCGCCCCGCTAAAAGAAAGGAACGAGATTAATTGGCAGCTATTACGTATGAACATATAAAAACGTGTAAACAAACAGGCGCGCGCCTTGGAGTCGTCCACACACCGCACGGTTCTTTTGAAACGCCTGCTTTCATGCCGGTCGGTACGCAAGCCTCTGTCAAAACGATGGCACCGGAAGAGCTGAAAGAAATGGGCGCAGGAATCATCTTAAGCAATACGTATCACCTTTGGTTGCGTCCAGGCCACGAGATCGTCAAAGAAGCTGGCGGCCTTCATAAGTTCATGAACTGGGATCGTCCGATTTTGACAGACTCCGGTGGTTTTCAAGTGTTTTCATTGAGCAAATTCCGGGATATTAAAGAAGAAGGCGTTCATTTCCGTAATCACATAAATGGCGATAAGTTATTTTTAAGTCCAGAGAAAGCGATGGAGATACAAAATGCACTGGGCTCGGATATTATGATGGCGTTTGATGAGTGTCCTCCATTTCCTGCGACACACGAGTATATGAAAGCGAGTGTGGAGCGGACTTCCAGATGGGCGGAACGTTGTTTGGAAGCACATCAGCGTTCGGGAGACCAAGGCTTGTTTGGTATTGTACAGGGGGGAGAGTATGAGGATCTCCGAAAACAAAGCGCAAAAGATTTGGTGTCGTTGGATTTCCCGGGCTATGCAATCGGTGGCTTATCTGTAGGGGAACCGAAAGACGTCATGAATCGTGCGCTTGAATTTACGACGCCTTTATTGCCTGAAAACAAACCGCGTTATTTGATGGGGGTCGGATCTCCTGACTCCTTGATCGATGGAGCAATCCGTGGAATCGATATGTTCGACTGTGTATTGCCAACACGTATTGCACGAAACGGTACGTTAATGACAAGTGAAGGTCGTCTTGTTGTGAAAAATGCAAAATACGAACGAGATTTCGGTCCGCTTGATCCGAATTGTGATTGTTATGCATGCAAAAATTATAGTCGTGCCTATATTCGTCACTTGATTCGTGCAGGAGAAACTTTTGGTATTCGTTTAACGTCTTATCATAATCTCCACTTTTTATTGAATTTGATGGAGCAAGTACGACAAGCCATTCGTGAAGACCGGCTCGGAGATTTCCGCGAAGAATTTTTTGAGCAATATGGCTTCAACAAACCGAATGCAAAAAACTTTTAAATCTTGTATAATAAATCTTGGTGCTTCAGGAAGGGGGAATTAGATTATGGAACAATATGGTGGAATTTTGACTATGGTGCTTATGGTCGCTATAATGTGGTTTTTACTTATTCGACCTGCACAAAAAAGACAAAAAGCAGCGAAAGAGATGCAAAACAGTTTGCAGCGTGGAGACGAAGTAGTAACAATTGGCGGTTTACATGGAACGGTAGATGCGGTGGATGAAACATCTATCTTCTTGCGTGTAGCTGACACGACAGTCTTGCGTTTCGACAAGCAGGCAGTTGGAAGAGTTGTAACGAACACATCAGCTTAATAAAAAGCGGTTATCTACTGGAATGTCCATAGATTGCCGCTTTTTTGTTTGCATGCGTATAGAACAAATGCCTGAAGGAACACTAGTTGTTTAAGGAGGCAGATTTGGGATGCATGAGTATGTGATTATCGGATTGCGGACGATTTTTTTATATGTCTTTTTATTGGTCATTTTACGAATTATGGGCAAAAGAGAAGTGGGAGAACTGGGTGTCATCGATATTGTGGTCTTCATTATTATGGCTGAAGTGGCGGCAATGATTGTAGAAACTCCTGACAAACCAATCATTGTAGGGGTTCTCCCTATTCTTCTGTTGCTCGTAATCCAATATATTTCTTCATTAATTTCTCTGAAAAGCAAGAAATTCAGGGATGTCGTAGACGGCAATCCGACCTTAATTATTAAAGATGGACAGATTCAAGAACAAGAAATGCGAAAACAACGGTATAATTTAGATGATTTATTTCAACAGCTGCGTGAAAATCAAATCGGCTCGATCCATAACGTCACCTATGCGTACCTAGAGCCTTCCGGTAATTTATCAGTGTTTACACGAGATGGCGATCTTCCCATAGTAGGTCTTGTTCTTGATGGAGAAATTCAAGAAGAACATCTCCGCTTAGTCGGAAAAACAGAAGAGTGGTTATTGAAACAGTTGCAAGACCAAAATATTTCGGATGTCTCGACTGTTTTTTATTGCTCATGGGAACAAGGCGATCTAAAGATTCAGATGAAAGAAAGTTAATACAGCAGGCTCAAAGCGCGACCTCTAGAATGCGTCCCCGCCTGGAGGGCAAATCTCGAGGATCCATAATGGCACACAAATTAGCTAATCCACACGTTCATTAATACCGTTTGACTAAATTACGAAGCATAATCCAATCTGACTTTTTTATTTGCCCTGTCAGCAATAAAAGGGCTAATAATACAGCGGATGTGATGACACATTCTGTAAATAAATGATAGGAACCAACCGGGATGAAGATAGGCCGCATGATCGCGGTTAAAAGGAAAGCAGCATAGGTCATGGCGAACATTGAGAAGCCGGTTGCCGTGGCTTTATTTTGCCGGATTGTCGCGATATGTAAAAACGAAGTGACCAATACGCCGAAACCGATCGCTAGGACCGCCCCTGTTTCCTGTAGACCAGGTTGCGATGCAAGAATGAACATGACCGCGAGTTTAGCAATTCCTCCGTACACCGAATTCATCATACCAGCTTTTGCGTCACCGGTAGCCTGCAAGATGGAATACAATGGACTTTGAATATAATAAAAGAAAAAGACGGGTGCCAAAATTGTCATATAACTGGCCCCTTCTACTACATGGAACAGCTTTTCGGCTAGTTCTTGACCATGAATATAAAATACCGTCGCTGCAAAAGCTCCAGTTAAAGCAGATAAGCGGAGTGCTAAATGAATGCGTTCCTGCAGCTTCTTTACATTGCTCGATGCGGCAGCCCCACTGACAGCCGGTACAAGCACGACAGATAATGCATACGGAATGAATGCAGGGAACAATAACAAAGGAATCAATACACCTGATATGACTCCGTACAAAGAGGTGGCGGCTACAGCTCCGACACCTGCCATACTTAGTGCACGTAAAAATATGATCGGCTCCAAAAACCAAGTGAAAGTACCGAATAGTCGACTACCCGACGAAGGAAGCGCGACGGAAAGGATGGGTCCCATCGGATAACGCGGCTCTTTTTTACGTTTCTTCGGCTGTTTGCGCTGATGTTGTTTGTATTTGTAAAGGAGATAGAGTACCGACAACACTTCTGCCAAAAATGTGACGACCATCGCATAGGCAGCATTGATCATCGGATCGTTTGGCGCCAGAATATAAGGCAGCATCCATGTAATAAGCAGGATTCGGAAGATTTGTTCAATGACCTGAGCCCACGCCGTTTCTTCTATCCGTGCAATCCCTTGAAAATAACCTCTTATTAAACCTCCAATCGCCGCAATCGGCACAATCGCTATGGCTACATAGAGAGCGGATGAGGTTGCTTCATTACCAAGCAGATTTCCCGCCAAATAAGGCACGAATAAAATACAGGCCGGGATGAAAACCGCTCCTGATAAAATCGTAATGAACGCCGACGTCTTCATCACTTGACGCAACTGCACATTTCCACCTTGCGCCTTCAGTTCAGCAATTACTTTCGCCATCGCAATCGGCACGCCCAACTGTACAAGGGAAAGAAAAAATACAAAAGCAGGATATGCTGTCATATAAATTCCAACTGTTTCTTCTCCAGCTACCCGCATGAACTGAATTCGGTACACGAAACCAAGCAACTTCGATAGAAATACAGCGGCCATCAAAAAAACTGTCCCGCGGATAAATGAAGACACCTCAAACAACTCCTTCTCAATTCCAGACTTTTCAGTTACACTATGAATACGTATTTTAAATTCCAAATATATGTTGAATTATAGTTTAAACATGAATTTATGCAGTAATGGACACTTAGTTGATTGGAGTGAAAGGCGGCGAAAGGCAAAGATATGCTCCCAACGCTTCGCTTGTGCTCGCAAAAGCCGTTCTTCGTTACGGCTTTTCCTGGGAGATCGGCGTGCGTCTTGAGACCCCGCAGGTAGCGAAGCGGACGAGGATGCTCAAGCCACGCCCCCTGGAAAGTGTCCGCCGGGAACGGAAATCACCGGTTTCTACGTTTTACTTTGTGTGTAAGTTATTTATTTCAGTTTATCTAGTTAAGTGTATGTACTAGCATTCGAAATATTCCGCAAAACAGACGAGGCAAGGCAGAAGGGGGAAGCGCCAATGGATCAGAAATTAGACGAACTGTACACACATGTATTGCCGGCACTAGAAAGCAAAAAGAACGAATTTCATCTATATGGTTACACCGTAGTCACGGAAAGAGGACTGTGGGACTATCTTGTACAAAAGAAATGGCGCAGAAAAGATATCTCCAATATGCGCCCTTATGAAATTGTTCAAGATTTATTCAAATTATCTCCCGCTCAATTTATGACGTATACTCAGACAGAGGCTCAGCGTAATAGCAGCGCGTTTCCAGAGCTTAGCGAAGAAGAGCGGGCCATTCTTTTTTCCCCAAGAAAATCAAATTGATTGGCATTTGACATCATGAACTATTTGACACAGACTTCCGACTGTTTCATAATTGGTATGTTGTACAATGAGAGAACGAAGTACGAAGTACATAACAAGTGCTGTGCCGCTCTAGTATATGAGGGGGAAAAGGAAATATGAAAAACAGAGGCAGGATTGTCGCGTTTTTGCTGCTGATTGTGATATTTGCATCAACGATCTTTTCAACGACAAATCCGATTTTAAAAGACGTCAAGCTAGGCCTTGACTTGCAAGGCGGTTTTGAGGTTCTGTACCAAGTGAATCCGCTGAAGGAAGGGCAAAAGATTACAGAGTCCACGGTAGCGGACACCGCGCGGGCATTGACGAACCGGGTCGACGTTTTGGGTGTCAGTGAACCAAGCATTCAAATCGAGTCGAACAACCGTATTCGTGTACAGCTTGCCGGGGTAGAAGATCAGGAATCTGCCCGGAAATTGTTGTCCACTCAAGCGAATCTTTCATTCCGTGATGCGGATGATAATTTGATGCTTGACGGGAATGATTTGAAAGAAGGCAAAGCAAAAGCCAATTTTAATGAAAACAACAGTCCAGTCGTCACATTAGAAATGAAAGATCCAAATAAGTTTGGAGAGGTTACAACTCAAATCCTTCAGAAGAAACCGGATAATGTGCTGGTAATTTGGTTGGATTTTGAAGAAGGCGTGGATTCTTATAAAGAAGAAATCACTAAGCCTAAACCGGCATTTATCTCTGCTCCTATGGTATCCAAGCCAATCAACTCATCCAGTGTTGAAATTTCTGGGAGTTTTACGGTAGAAGAGACGAAGAACCTTGCTGGTATTTTGAACGCAGGTGCGTTACCGGTTGATCTTGAGGAAATTTACTCCACTTCAGTCGGCGCACAATTTGGTGAACAGGCACTTGATAAAACGATATTTGCCGGAATAGTTGGTATCAGCTTAATCTTCATCTTTATGGCATTCTATTATCGTTTGCCAGGGATTGTTGCAGTTATCACCTTGTCTGTTTATATCTACTTGATCTTGTTGGTGTTTACACTGATCAATGGGGTACTGACACTTCCAGGGATCGCTGCATTGATGCTCGGTGTAGGGATGGCGGTAGATGCCAATATTCTTACCTATGAGCGGATTAAAGAAGAATTGCGTGTCGGAAAATCTATTAAATCATCCTTTACAGCCGGCGCCAAGTCATCATTCACCGCGATATTGGATGCGAACATTACCACTCTTTTAGCAGCGGTTGTATTGTTCATATTCGGTACAAGCTCTGTAAAAGGATTTGCGACCATGCTGATCATCAGTATTCTGGTCAGCTTTATCACCGCTGTCTGGGGGTCCCGCCTATTGCTTGGATTGCTTGTCCACAGTGGCAGCCTGGATGGAAAAACCGGTTGGTTCGGTCTTTCCAAGAAGCAAGTCCATTCGGCGGATGAAGGACTTGAAACATTGGATCTTACAACGAAGTTTGACCGTTTTGATTTCGTTAGGTCGAGAAAACGTTTCTATACGCTCTCAATTGTCCTGCTGATTGTCGGTGCAATTATGCTTGGAGTCTTCAAGCTGAACCTCGGAATCGATTTCTCCGGCGGTACGCGTGTAGAAATCCTTGCTGAACAGGCATTGGATCAAACGGAAGTTGAAAAAGAACTAGAAGCGATCGGGCATCCTTCATCTGACGTCGTCATATCCGGTGATGAGAAAAATATTGCCATTGCACGATATAAGGAAGACTTCTCGCAAGAAGAAGTGAATAAGATTAAGAAAGAGCTGAATGGTGTCTACGACTCAGAACCGAACGTTTCAACGGTTTCCGATACTGTCGGGAAAGAGCTCGTGCAAAATGCGATCAAAGCATTGGCTGTCGCTGCAATCGGCATCATTATCTATGTTGCCTTCCGTTTTGAATGGCGGATGGGATTGGCTTCAATCGTCGGTTTATTGCATGATGCATTCTTCATGATTGCAGTCTTCAGTATTCTACGTTTAGAAGTCGATATCACATTCATCGCAGCCGTTCTTACAATTATCGGGTATTCCATCAACGATACGATCGTCACGTTCGACCGGATTCGTGAAAACCTTCACCACACGAAGCACATTGACAGTGAAGATGAATTGGCAACGATTGTCAATAAATCCTTACGTCAGACACTTGGACGCTCAGTCAATACAGTCTTGACTGTAATCTTCGTAGTTGTTGCATTAATGGCGTTAGGTGCAGAATCCATCCGTCCATTCTCGATTGCATTGCTGATCGGTTTGATTGCGGGTACGTATTCTTCCATCTTCATTTCCGCTCAACTTTGGTTTGATCTGAAGAAGAAGCAGATCAACAAGGGTAACGGTTTGAAAGTAGAAAAAGAGAAAAAACAATGGGGCTCCGACGAACCAGTCGTTTAAGACGTTTGCAGCCTATCAAAAACAGGGTATACTCCGGTATATCCTGTTTTTTGATTGGAGGAATGAATGGAATGAGTAGAGAAAGTGGAAAGAATTTTCAGTGGACTGTGTTGTTAAGTTTATTGTTTGCGGTCATTATTGCAGTTTTCGCAGTTTTCAATGTCGATTCGGTACCTGTTAATTATCTATTCGGCACGGAAATGATTCCTCTCGTGCTGGTCATCCTCGGCTCGGCATTGCTAGGTGCCTTATTTAGTGGATTTTTCGCCATCTTCAAATCGTATATAGGCAGCCGACGTATAAAGGAGCTAGAGAAGAAGCTGCAAGCGAAAGAAGAGGAACTGACAAGGCAACAACGACAAATGCAAGAGATGGAAGAACAGATCGATACGCTGATGGCAGAAGTGCCGGTTGTGGAAGCAGAAATTCTTCCGCCAAAACAAATGTGATGCAAGAGCGGAATGGGCTGTGTTTCTCGCCTGACCGCTTTTTTCATGTGGTTTCCTTTCCGTCTCCGCCAAGATTCGATATAATACGAGATGAGGATGTGAACGTAATGATACAATCCAAAAAAAGATGGCAAATTGAACGTCCAGACGAACAGCTCGTTGAACAGTTAGCGAATGATCTGCAACTCTCTACGATGCTTGCGAAAATTCTTGTTGCACGGGGCGTCACGACCAGTGAGCAAGCAACAGCGTACTTGCATATGGATGAAACCAATTTGCACGATCCTTTTTTATTATATGGTATGACAGAAACGGTCGAATGTTTGAAGCAAGCAATCAAAGAACAAAAGCAAATTACGGTATATGGCGACTATGATGCCGACGGAGTGACTAGCGTAACTGTCCTCACGACTGCACTAGAACGTCTCGGAGCAAATGTAAACTTCGCTATACCGAATCGTTTTGAGCACGGTTATGGGCCGAATAAAGACTATTTTGAGCAATTACATACAGAAGGTACCGAAGTTCTCGTTACAGTAGACAATGGCATATCAGGGATCGAAGAGATCGCATTTGCTAAGTCGCTCGGCATGACCGTCATCGTCACGGATCACCATGAGATGGGCGAACAATTACCCGAAGCTGACGCGGTCATTCATCCGCGCCATCCGAAGGGCGAGTATCCATTTGGCGAATTGGCTGGAGTAGGGGTAGCATTTAAACTAGCTTCTGCATTATTAGGCGAGCCGCCACTCGATCTGCTGGAGTTTGTTGCAATCGGCACCGTAGCTGATCTTGTTCCGTTAGAGGATGAAAATCGCTATGCCGTCAAAGAGGGAATACGCAGATTGCGGCGTTCTAAGCGACCTGCTATTAAAGCATTGATGCAAGTGAGCGGGCACGAACAAGAGGCTTTATCGGAAGAGACCATCGGCTTTACGATTGGGCCTCGTTTGAATGCACCAGGACGTCTGGGAGATGCAGATCCTGCTGTTCATTTACTAAAATCAAAAGACGAGCAGCAAGCGATGGGGATCGCCGAGGAACTAAATGAACTCAATAAAGAGCGACAGCATTTGGTGAAAGAAATTGCAAAAGAAGCAGAAGAGCAAATCCAAATTCGCTACGGTAATCAGGTGCCGTACGTCTTGGTCATTGAAGGAGAAGGTTGGAACCCGGGGGTGGTCGGAATTGTCGCATCCCGATTGACAGAGAAATTCTATCGTCCTGCTATTGTGTTATCAATCGATCATGAGACAGGTTTAGCAAAGGGGTCTGCACGAAGCATTGAAGGATTTGATCTGTATAAGGAACTTTCAAAGAATGCTTCCATTCTGCCGCATTTTGGAGGCCACGCAATGGCTGCCGGCATGTCGTTAGAAATAGCAGACGTCGAATTGCTGCGGAGCAATTTAAATGAGCAGGCAAAAGAACTATTGACGGATGAATTGCTGCAACCTAAGTTGTCGATTGACGTTCCACTTTCACTTCATGAAATTGATATTGCAGCCATCGAAGCGCTCGAATTGATTCGGCCGTTTGGTGTTGGATTTCCGAAGCCTGTCTTTCTGCTCGAACAGCTGGAGACGGCTTCCGTTCGAAAAATTGGAGCGTCAAAAGATCATCTGAAATTGGAGATGGCAGACGGAGACGAGCGATTGGATGCCATTCATTTTGGTGCGGGCGCATTAGCGGATGAAATGGCGCCCACCATCAAATTAAGTCTAACGGGCGATCTGCAGATCAATGAATGGAACGGACGAAAGAAACCGCAAATGCTAGTGGAAGATATTAAATGCGACGAATGGCAACTATTTGATTATCGGGGAGTGCGGGACCCGGCAAGATGGCTGCCGCTTATACCGGAACAGGCTGCATTTGTGGCGTTTACGGAAGAGGCAATCCATCATTTCACTCCGTTTCTCAAGGATGTGCCGATTCAGTTAATCGGAAGAGACACACTTTCACCGGTGGATTCAATCGTGTTAATCGACTTACCGCAGGACGAAGAACAGCTTAAATCAGCGATCGGATCATCGCAGGCCAATCGAATCTATTTGCATTTATATGTCCATGATTCGATGTATTTCGAGAAAATGCCTGACCGCCAACAATTTGGCTGGTATTACAGCTTTTTGAAGAAGAGAGGGTCTTTTCACCTGCGAGATCAGATGGATATGCTCTCGAAACATAAGGGTTGGAAAAAAAGTACGATTAAATTCATGACAAAAGTGTTTTATGAGCTAGAATTTGTTACACTAGAGAATGGTGAAATCACTATGATGGAACCTGCCGAGAAACGTGATTTGGCAGAAGCGCCATCTTATAAAAAACGCCAACAGCAGATCAAATTGGAAGAGTTACTTCTTTATGCGCCGTATCAGGATTTGAAGAAGGTGTTCAACTCATTACGCAAGATTGAAGCTGTTGAGGAGGAAAAACTGTGGATTTAAAAAAGTTTGTAACGATTGTCGATGACTATCCAAAACCAGGAGTAAGCTTTAAAGATATTACAACGATTATGGACAACGGCGAAGCATACAAATACGCTACCGATCAAATCGTGGAGTATGCGCAGGATCTGGACGTTGATATCATCGTCGGACCGGAAGCTCGCGGCTTCATTATCGGTTGTCCCGTGGCATATGCGCTGCAAGTCGGTTTCGCACCTGTTCGAAAACCTGGAAAACTGCCGCGTGAAACGATCTCCGTTTTCTACGATTTAGAATATGGTCAAGATGAATTGACCATTCATAAAGATGCCATTAAACCCGGCCAGCGTGTGTTGATCGTAGATGATTTGCTCGCAACAGGCGGAACAGTTGGTGCTACAGTTGAACTAGTCGAAAAACTTGGCGGCGTTGTAGCAGGTTGTGCCTTTTTAATCGAACTTTCCTATTTGAATGGTCGAGAAAAATTGACCAATCATGACATTCGGGCATTGATTACGTATTAATTTAAGAATCCTTCGCATATTGCGGAGGATTCTTACTATATTTACCAAGCGCTGTAATTGATTCGTTTTACATTTAAGTGATACTATACATATAATAATATAATTAAATTTCGGAATAGGTTGAAAGGGGTAAGAGAATGGCGAAGAATCAAGACATGACAGAACAAGATATTTTTGAGCTTGTCGCCAAATACATGAACGAAGAACATGTCGACTTTATCAAGAAGGCGTTCGTCGTGGCAAAAGCTGCACATGAAGGGCAGTTTAGAAGTTCAGGTGAGCCATACATCAACCATCCGATTCAAGTGGCTGGGATTTTAGCAGAACTTCAAATGGACCCTGAAACGGTAGCAGCCGGTTTCTTGCATGATGTGGTGGAAGATACTGAAGTCAGCCGTGAAGACATTATCCGCGAGTTCGGGGATGAAGTGGCGATGCTCGTAGATGGTGTGACGAAACTTGATAAATTGAAGTTTAAGTCAAATGAAGAAAAGCAAGCGGAAAACCATCGTAAAATGTTTATTGCAATGGCCCAAGACATCCGAGTCATTTTAATCAAGTTGGCAGATCGCCTTCACAATATGCGAACTTTGAAACATGTGCCCGCTGCGAAACAACGTCGAGTCTCCGAGGAAACACTGGAAATCTTCTCTCCGCTAGCGCATCGTCTAGGAATCTCCACAATCAAATGGGAACTCGAAGATATTGCATTACGTTATTCCAATCCCCAACAATATTATCGTATCGTGAATTTAATGAAACAAAAACGTGTCGAACGAGAAAAGTATTTGCAGGATGTAATGGAGCAAATGCGGGTAGAGCTTGATAATATGGGAATCGCTTCCGAAATGCATGGAAGACCGAAGCATTTATATTCGATCTATCAAAAAATGGTCATTCAAAAGAAAGAATTCAATGAAATATACGATCTATTGGCTGTTCGAATTGTGGTCAAGAGTATTAAAGATTGTTACGCAGCGCTCGGTATTATCCATACTTTATGGAAGCCAATGCCAGGCCGATTCAAAGACTATATTGCCATGCCGAAACAAAATCTTTACCAATCTCTCCATACGACGGTTGTTGGTCCAGCGGGAGATCCACTGGAAGTACAGATCCGTACGGAAGAGATGCACCGTATTTCCGAATTTGGAGTGGCTGCTCATTGGGCATATAAAGAAGGCAAATCCGTCGCAAAATCTTCCAATGATATTGATTCAAAATTAACTTGGTTCCGTGAAATATTGGAGATCCAAAACGAATCTTCCAATGCACAGGAGTTCATGGAGTCGTTAAAGTTCGACCTGTTTTCCGACATGGTCTACGTTTTCACGCCGAATGGGGATGTTGTCGAATTGCCGCAAGGATCTGTGCCGATCGACTTTGCTTACCGAGTACATTCGGAAGTTGGAAATCGGACGACTGGCGCTAAAGTGAATGGGAAAATTGTTCCGCTGGATTCTTCTCTTGAAACCGGGGATATTGTAGAAATCCTTACATCGAAACAATCATTCGGTCCAAGCCGGGATTGGCTGAAGCTTGCCCATACTTCCCAGGCGAAAAACAAAATCCGGCAATACTTTAAGAAACAATTGCGAGATGAAAATATTATTAAAGGCAGCGAACTCGTCGAAAAGGAATTGAAATCCCAGGAATATGACGCTAAAGAGGCGTTAAGCCATGCGAATATTCAACGGACGATCGATAAGTTCAGTTTCACTTCCGAAGAAGATATGTACGCAGCGGTTGGATCTGGTGGAATTACCGCTCAGCAAGTCGTCAATCGGTTGGCTGAACGTATGCGCAAAGAACGCGAGCAAAAAGAGACCATCGATAAAATCGTTTCGGATATGAAAACGCCTCAGCCTGAGAAACAGACGGAATCAGGAGTCATCGTCAAAGATGTCGACAATATGTTGATCCGAATCTCAAAATGCTGCAATCCGGTGCCTGGGGATGACATCGTCGGCTTCATTACGAGAGGTCGGGGAGTCTCCGTGCATAGAACGGATTGTACCAATATTTTATCGGAAGATGGTCAAAGTGAACGATTGATTGACGTGAAATGGGCATTGCCTGACGAGAAAATGCGCAAAGAATTCCAAGTCGACATTGAGATTTCTGCATTCGATCGTCAAGGTTTGCTGAATGAAGTAATGATGGTTGTAGCGGATATGTCGACACCAATTATTGCAGTCAGCGGCAAAGCGGATAAAGACAGTATTGCGCATATCCATATGTCAATAAAGATTCAGAATATTACTCATTTACAACGCACCGTCGAGAAAATTAAACAGATTAAAGATGTTTATTCAGTAGAACGAGTCATGAATTAAAAAGGAGGGGCTGACTTATGCGCGTGCTATTGCAGCGGGCGAAAGATGCGTCTGTGACAGTGGATGGAGAAATTGTCGGCTCCATTGCTAAAGGTTATGTGTTACTGGTCGGGATTACGCACGAAGACAGCGAAAAGGATGCGGCCTACTTGGCTAAGAAAATAGCGGGGTTGCGAATTTACGAGGATGACGAAGGTAAAATGAATCGCTCCATTGAAGAAGTGGAAGGTGCCATTTTATCGGTATCTCAATTCACTTTATACGGCAATGTTCAAAAAGGCAGACGACCGAGTTTTATTGGCGCCGCAAGACCAGAGCAAGCTGAACCATTATGGGAGTACTTTAACGAACAGCTCCGCAACGAAGGACTTCATGTTGAAACCGGACAATTCGGAGCCATGATGGATGTTCAATTGACCAATGATGGACCTGTGACGTTGTTGGTGGAATCGCCTAAGGCGTAACTTCGGCGTAAGATTTTTATTTAATTATCTGCGGGCATAGTAGTTTTAGTTCTAGTAATGTTATTGAAGCTTGGCAAAGGAAAGCATCTTAAATGATGCTTTTTTTATGTAGAGATTTAATGGAGATGAATTGCTGCCGTTAAGGATGATCAACATTCTAAGTTTGATAATTACTTTAAAAATGAACAAATTGTGATTTGCTAATCGTCTAAAACCGGAATTGGTTACAACTTGCAAGAAGATATTCAAGTAAGAGGTAAATAGAGTGTCATTTGTATTTAACAAGGGAATGAATCTTTGCAAGGCGAAGACGTTGCATTATTAATGAGGGCTACTACAGTGTGAAATTACACTAGGGGTGGAATGAAAGATGAAATGATAGATGCGGCTTACTATATTACCTTTGAGAAAGACTTTTAAATTCAATTTCAGAAGAGTTAACTACATATAATTCAATATAAAACGAGAAATTTTGAAAAAGTATTAATGATTACATCTACAATTTAGTTGGGTGGTGTTTCTGGTTTTATTGTTGGCGCCGGATTTATCAGCACTTGGGTACTTAAAAAGCGTTAAGATAGCTTCAGTTCTGTATAATTTAGTTCATACCTATACCATTCCAGCTATACAAATGATCTGCGGTTTATTGATAGACCACCATCATGCTTTAAAGGTTAGCTTAATCTGGATTGCTCATATCGGGATGGATAGAATGTTTGGATATGGATTGAAATATCCAACAAAATTTCAAGATTCTCATCTTAATCGTGTTTGAGCGCTATACTAACAAAATTTATTTAGGTAAGAAGGTAGTGTGTGTTGGATATAATTACTGCAAAATTAATGTATATTGCCATATTTATTTTTATCATTCACTCAATCGAGACACTCGCTTATGCCGTGAGATTATCAGGTGCCAGGGTAAAGATGATTGCTTCCGCTTTATCCCTTTTTAATATCATGGTGATGTTTTCAAGATTGGCAAATATGATGCAACAACCCTTTACGGGAAGTTTAATCGACACTGCACCAGGTAGTCATGCACAGGAGTTCGTAGCAACGCAATTTCGATTTCTTATAGGTGCATCAACAGTTGGAACAATTTTTGGCATGTTGTTACTACCTACTTTTATCGCCCTATTTTCAAGAGCGATTATTCATTTATCTGAAGAAAAGGGATCTGTTCCATCTTTAGTTAAAAGGTTATTTTCCTTACAGTATATAAAACGCGGTGTAACTCATTTCAATTTGCCTAAATTTTCGTATCTAAAAGATACAAAAATGAAAGATATTCCAATACGATTATTTTTCGTCAATATGGTAATAACAGCGATCTATACCATTGGTGTGTTATCTGCGTTGTATGCAGCCCTGCTCGCACCTGAACGGGCATCGACAGCTATTATGGCATCTGGCTTAATAAATGGAATGGCTACCATACTGCTAGTTATTTTTGTTGACCCAAAAGTTTCTGTTGTTGCTGATGAGGTTGTAAATGGAAGAGGGAGTTATCAAAAGCTTAAAAATCTCTCCTTGATGATGGTTTCGTCAAGGTTATTGGGAACGTTGTTGGCACAATTATTTTTTATTCCAGGAGCAAAATATATTGCTTGGTTTACTCAATTTATCGTGTAACATTCTTCGTCAAGCGGGCGTTTTAACCGCATTATGGAGCGCCTGTTTTTATATGAAATACTGCAGCCGTAATAGGCTATATTGCAAATTACTGAATGATTTTAAATTATTGATTTAAAATAGTGTGCTATTCTTCGATAGGGAGAGTAGCTTTTTTGTTTCACCAAATATATTTCACTAAAAACTAAGACGGTATTCTAGATTTTAGAATTTTTTCTCTTTGTTGTAAACTTTCTTAACGAGTGCATTTCATGATTACTAGAACGCCTACTACGATGTGAAAGATTTAAATATAGATAGTATAGAAATACTAGAAAAAATCACTTATGGTACAAAGGATGAAATAGCAGATATTATCAATAAAGCATCATCAGAAGGGGGCAAAGATAATTATTAACAAATACTTGCTAATCGGTAGGGGATGCTCCTCTCAATTGAAGCAATAAGCCAGAATGAATACACATCCTTCAATTTAGTAACATCATCACGAATCCGAGATGTTTCTCTTGCACATTTATCAATTGAGTAGTAAAGTGAAGATGACACAAGGGAGTGCTGGACAATATGAAAAAGAATACTCGTGGATCATTAATCTGGCTGCGACTCGCTCGATTTACACATCAAAGTAACTTACTTTCAAATGACTTTTTAAAGCAATTTGATTTAACAACTGCACAATTTGATGTGTTAATGCAAATTTCAACATACCAACCATTAACACAAAGTGAACTGGCTGAGAAAGTAACCGTAACGCAGGGCGGTATTTCGCGTATGCTCGCTCGCCTTGAAAAAGAAGGGCTTATTGAACGTAAGCAAGATTGGAAAACAAAAACGATTTCCTTAACAAAGAAAGGGCAGGACAAACTGGACAATGCGTTTGAAGCTCAGCTGGAGTTTCAATCTTCATTCTTTGATGAGTCTTTATCTGAAGAGGAACAAAAGACTTTGTATTCGCTCATATCACGCGTGCAAAAAAATAGCGAAAAAAAGAAATTGTCAAACAGATAATTTTTTTACCTCATCACTTGATTAATCAAATGAAAAACAGGAGGAAAACTTATGAATACAATTCCAGGACATCATCATATTTCAATGATTACAAAAAACGCAAAACAAAATAACCGTTTTTACCGTGACATACTGGGTTTACGGCGTGTGAAAAAGACGGTAAATCAAGACGAACCATCAATGTATCACTTATTTTACGGCGATAGAACAGGAAGCCCTGGTACGGAGTTATCATTTTTTGAGATACCGATGGCTGGCCGGACGCATCGAGGCACAAATGCGATCACTCGAATCGGCTTGCTTGTACCGTCAGAAGCGAGCTTAATTTACTGGAAAGAACGTTTTGAGGAATTCGGCATACAACACAGTGACATCACAACCTATGCCAATAAAACTGCTCTTCACTTTGAAGATTCCGAAGGCCTTCGCATGGTGCTTCTTGTGTCGAATGGAGAGAAAGTGGATCACTGGGAAACATGGGAAAGATCAAATGTGCCTGAAGAACATCAAATTCAAGGGATGGGCGCTGTGGAAATTACGGTGCGCCGACTCGATAAACTAGCGCGTACGCTTACGGAAATATTTGGCTATACACAAATTTCGCGTACAGAAGATGAAGCGATATTTCAATCGATAGAAGGTCAAGTATTCGGTGAGATCGTTGTGAAATCTATAGATGGACCTAGTGAAAAACCAGGGCGCGGCAGTATCCATCACTTAGCGATTCGTGTGAAAGACGATGCAGAGCTCGCTTACTGGGATGAACAAGTACGAGCAAATGGTTTTCACTCATCGGGGATTGTAGACCGTTTCTACTTCAAGAGCTTATACTTTCGCGAATCAAATGGTATTTTATTTGAAATTGCAACAGACGGACCAGGTTTTACAATCGATGGAGATATCGAAACACTGGGCGAAAAATTAGATTTGCCACCTTTTTTAGAAGGCCGACGTGCGGAAATTGAAGAAAAACTACAACCTATTGAGGAGGACTAATTATGGAAAACTATCGTATCGACCCGTCAAAAGGTATGGAATTTGGATTGTATTCATTAGGAGATCATATGCCGAACCCACTAACAGGTGAGCGGATTTCGGCCCAACAACGAATCAATGAATTAATTGAAGCAAGCAAACTAGCGGAACAAGCTGGAATTGATGTCTTTGGCGTTGGTGAAAGTCATCAAACATATTTTACCACTCAAGCTCATACCGTTGTCCTTGGTGCGATCGCACAAGCAACAAGTAAAATTAAAATCACAAGTTCTGCAACCGTATTAAGCGTATCAGACCCTGTACGTGTGTATGAAGATTTTTCCACAATCGATTTAATATCCGACGGCCGTGCAGAAATTGTTGCTGGACGTGGCTCCCGTGTAGGGGCCTATCAATTACTAGGCGTCGATTTACAGGATTATGAAGAAATCTTTGAAGAGAAGTTGGAACTCCTTAAAAAGCTAAATGAAGAAGAGTATGTGACATGGCAAGGAGAATTCCGTGCCCCATTAAAAAATGCAAATATACTTCCTCAACCCAAAAATGGTTCACTACCAATTTGGCGTGCGGTCGGTGGCCTGCCTGCAAGTGCCATTAAAGCGGGTGTAATGGGAATTCCAATGATGCTGACTACATTAGGCGGACCAGCAAGCAACTTTAAACCTTCTGTTGATGCATATCGCGAGGCAGCTGAACAAAGCGGATATGATCCAAAAACATTACCGATTGCGACAACCAGCTTGTTCTATGTAGCTGAGACTACAAAAGAGGCTTTGCAAGGTATGTACCCTCATATCAACGGCGGATTCCTGGCAATTCGCGGCGGCGGCTATCCTAAGCAGCAATTTGCTCAAGCACCTGATACACGCGATGCACTAATGGTTGGCAGTACACAACAAATTATTGAAAAAATGCTGTTCCAATATGAACTCTATGATATGCAGCGTTTTATGGCGCAGATTGACTTTGGCGGGGTACCTTTTGAAAAGATTATGAAAAACATCGAAATTATCGGGAACGATATTATTCCAGCCATTAAAAAATATACAGCAAAATAACGGGAGGTAATAACATGAAAATCGTCGCACTTGCTGGATCAATCGTCGGTTCAAAGACAAAAACCGCTATGCTGAAAACAGTGGAAATTCTTAAACAAAAATATCCTCAGCATGAAGTCACGCTCATAGATTTAGCGGAATATACAGTAGAGTTTAGTGATGGACGTAGTTACTTTGAATATGAAGGAGATACGAAATACGTTACAGAGACCATCATGGCAGCAGATGCCATGATTATTGGAACGCCGACATTCCAGGCATCGATTCCCGCAACACTTAAAAACATCTTCGACTTACTCCCTGTTAACGCTTTTCGAGACAAAGTCGTAAGTAGTATCGTGACAGCTGGTACAGCGAAGCATTATTTAATGGTGGAACAGCAATTAAAGCCAATCTTGGCGTATATGAAAGCACACATCGTTCCAACATATGTATTCATAGAAGAAAAGGACTTCTTACGTAAAGAAATTGTGAATGATGATATCCTATTCCGTTTAGAACGATTGGTTGAGGATACAGTATTAACAGTAGAAGCATTCGAAGCCATTCGTAGGAAAAAAGACGAAGAATATGATTTTTAAAAGGAGTGCATATAATCTTTAACAAAAATCTATATGGGCTGTTCTGTTAATCATTATTTGGATTGGTATGGATTATTCGGTTGAAATTAAAAACTAATAATAGAAATCTTATTTCTCAGTAATAATTAGATTTAAAAAGTAATTCTCGTTTTCGAGACATTTAATTTGATTTCCAATCGATTGATTGGTAAAGTGAAACAGAGTTAACGAATGGATTTTATTTTTTGTCCAATATCTCTAATACGAGACATATGAAGTGGCTACATTCAAAATTGAAAAAGACACTTTTTTTAGTTGATCTTTATCAATTCAAGAAAATACACGTGTTTTTTCTTGTAGCTAACCCAAACTAACCCATGATGAAAAAGAAAAAATTACTTATTTAGATAAGAGAAAAATGAGGGATATATAATGGAAATCAAAGGAATACATCACGTTACAGCGATCACTAGCAGCGCAGAAAAAAACTATGAGTTTTTCACTTATGTTTTAGGCATGCGTTTAGTTAAAAAAACGGTGAATCAAGACGATATTCAAACGTATCATTTATTCTTTGCCGATGATAAAGGCAGTGCAGGCACAGACATGACCTTCTTTGACTTTCCCGGCATTCCAAAGGGAGTGCATGGTACAAACGAGATTTCAAAAACATCATTCCGAGTGCCGAGTGACGCTGCATTGGATTATTGGGTAAAACATTTTGAACGTTTAGAAGTTAATCATACAGGGATCAAAGAACAGTTTGGCAAAAAAATTCTCTCTTTCGTTGATTTTGATGATCAACAGTATCAATTGATTTCAGATGAAATCAACAAAGGGATTGATTCCGGTACGCCTTGGCAAAAGGGTCCGATCCCAATTGAGTATGCGATTACTGGTTTAGGACCTGTTTTTATCCGGATTGCGAATTTTGATTATTTTAAAGAAATGCTGGAAAAAGTTTTATTATTTAAAGAGACAGCTCAAGAAGAATCATTCCATTTATTTGAAGTAGGTAAAGGCGGAAATGGTGCCTCAGTCATCGTGGAACATAATGCGCTTCTTCCTGAGGGCCGCCAAGGCTTTGGTACAGTACACCATGCGGCTTTCCGCGTAGAGGATCGTTCAGTACTTGAGGGATGGATTGACCGGATGAATAGTTTTGGATTTCAGACATCTGGTTATATAAATCGCCATTTCTTTGAGTCATTGTATTCAAGGGTTGCACCACAAATCTTATTTGAGTTCGCGACAGATGGTCCTGGTTTTATGGGAGATGAACCTTATGAAACGCTTGGGGAAAAATTATCTTTACCTCCATTCCTGGAGCCTAAACGTGAAGAAATAGAAAAATTGGTTCGTCCGATTGATACAGTAAGAAGCACGAAGGAATTCATTAAAGAATAAAACCAGAGGCTGGAACACAAACTTTCACTAGTAATTTTGGTTTTCAAACGAATGGATGAATTTTTGCGGCTCTAGCAAGGTTTACAGTAAAACAACTTAGAATACACATCCTCTCAACTATTTTGTACTTGAATTATGTTGCAGGGCAAAATATTGAATATCAAATATATTCAAAGGAGGTGGTTATAACTAAACGAAAAGAGGAAATCATATATGGGAATTTTAAATAAAATATTCGGGAGAACAAAGGAGAATAAAGATATGTCAAACGTCAAATTAGCAGTAGTTTTTTATAGCATGGGTGGAACAAATTATCAACTATCAAAATGGGCAGAAGAAGGAGCCAAAGAAGCTGGAGCAGAAGTAAAATTACTAAAAGTACAAGAATTGGCACCGCAATCCGTTATCGATGGGAACGAAGGATGGAAAGCTACTGTTGAAGCAACGAAAGACGTTCCAGTTGCAACATCAGAAGATCTTGAATGGGCAGATGCAATCATCTTTAGCGCTCCGACTCGATTTGGAAACATGCCATCACAAATGAAGCAGTTCCTTGATATTCAAGGCGGGCTTTGGGCTGGTGGAAAAACAGTGAATAAAGTGGTAAGCGCAATGACTTCCGCGCAAAACCCACATGGTGGTCAGGAAGCGACCCTTTTATCATTATATACTTCCATGATGCACTGGGGAGCTATTATCGCAACCCCTGGTTATACAGACCAAGTCCTATTTGGAGCAGGTGGAAACCCGTATGGAACTAGCGTAACTGTAGGACAGGATGGAAAAATGATTGAAGATGTCCAAGCGGCTGTCAAACATCAAGCGAAGCGTACAGTGCAAGTTGCGGAATGGGTTAAAAAAGGAAATCAATAAGAAAATACAAAGGCTGACCGATATTTATTCGGTCAGCTTTTTTTACGTTGTGAAGATTTATCGTAAAGGTCAAATTGAATTGTTTACAGTGATCAGCATTTCTTTTGCAATGAGGAATGCTGTTTACCTTTGGCTGAAATTCAAAGAACTTCACAAAAATGTATGGAAACCGATAAATATTTATTGTAATTCGATAAATAATGTATTATTATCAAATAGAAACTAAATATGCGAGGTGCTTTTTGTGAAACATGGTTCAACATTATTTTTAAAGATAGCTGTTATTTTTATTGGCCTTCCTGTTCTTGCTTTGTGCATCTTTGCGCTGCCCCAACTCGCGAGTGTAGCGATTGCAGAGGCCGTGAAAGGTGCAAAGTTGGGTTATGTGATAGTAGGCCTTTTAGTAGTTATGTATGTATCGGTGCTCCCGTTTTACTTTGCATTGTATCAGGCATTTAGACTATTAACGTATATTGACAAGAACCAAGCCTTTTCGGAATTGTCAGTAGGGGCACTGAAAAAAATTAAAACTTATGCCCTCTCAATCAGCGGTTTGTATGTGATCGCGCTGCCATTGGTTTATATCATCGCGGAGTGGGATGACGCACCGGGTCTCATATTAATTGGGCTGGTCATGGTCGGTGCATCCATGGTGATCGCGGTCTTTGCTGCTGTTCTTCAAAAGCTTTTAAAAGATGCGATCGATATTAAATCCGAAAATGATTTGACGGTCTGAGGTGAATAATATGGCGATTATAATTAATATTGATGTGATGTTGGCTAAAAGGAAAATGAGCGTAACGGAGCTTTCACAAAGAGTTGGTATCACGATGGCCAATCTTTCTATATTGAAAAATGGCAAGGCAAAAGCGATTCGATTATCAACTTTGGAGGCAATTTGTAAGGCTTTGGATTGTCAGCCAGGCGATATTTTAGAATACAAAAGTGATGAAAACGCTCAAGAATGATGAAGGTATATATTTAGTGCAACCTTCTACTAAGAGTACGGCACTTTTGACTTGGTGGTTCTCGTCTAACATTCTGCGCTGTCACCTTTTAATTAGCAAATCCGAATAATACTTTACGAACTGGATCTACTAGATGTAAACCCCAGCAATCTTCCTATGTGAAGTTTGCTGGGGTTTTAAGTTGGATGTGCGGACTATCTGTTCAACATCTCGTAATCTTCAATTCAACTCAATTAAAATAATCAAGCAATCCTTGATAAATACCGTGTGTAGCCTGTTCACGGAAATGATTGGTCGTGATTTGGCGTTCTTCATTGTAATTCGATAAGTATCCTAGTTCTACCAGCACGCCAATTCGGTTATTTTCGCGCAACACATGAAAATCTCCGAATTGCGTACCGCGGTCTCGTAACGTGATCGTAGAAGCTAACCCTTTATTGATAGCTTCTGCGAGCGGCTGTTGTTCAGATCGCGTGTAATAACTCGTGAATCCTGAAATCGATGGGTCTACATGCGCGTCATAATGAATACTGACGAACGCATCCGCATCATGGTACTGTGCAATGGAAGCACGCGCTCCAAGCAATACATATGTATCCGAATTCCGTGTTAATACTACTTCAGCCCCTGCTTTTTGAAGCTTCGTTGCAAGCAGCTCTGCTGTTATAAGCGTCAAATCTTTCTCGATCGAACCATGGGCGCCTGTTGTCCCTCGGTCATGTCCACCATGTCCCGGGTCCACCACAATCGTCAACCCTTTCAGCGTCCCTTTGACCCGAGCTTGTTTTGTCTGCTTTTGCCCAGTTGGGGAAGAAGAATCCGTTGTGGTCACTACCCATTCCGCTACAAATGCTTGCTGGCCGTTTGGCAATGTAATTTTATACCAATCGTCCTGCTTGTCGATAATTGGATAGTTCTCACCTGCGTTCACTCGGAAAACGACCGGCGATGAAGTAGAAGGCTCTTCACGTAAATTCGTTCCATCTGTCAGGATGGTAACGATTCCTTGGTCGGTCTCATCAGTCGATGCTACTTTTGTTTGATTCGACGAAAGATGCCCGTGGAATGAATAGACCCAACCTGTCTTTTTCTTATCCAATTGGACTTGCACCCAATTGCCATCAGTTGCCACTACAGGGAACGTATCGCCTTTGTTAATCTGCGTTAGTTTTTTTGACTGCAGTGTCGCTTTTTTACGAACATTGAGCTTTTCAACCGCCACTGTAAATTCATCGGGATCAGTTACTTCTTTAGATACGGTAGGCTGTTCGATTTCTTCCTCTTCACCCGACGCTGCGAATGAAGATTCCTTCGCTTCCGACACATACTCAGCAGAAACCCAGCCTTCTCTTCCGTCCAGTATGATTGAAATCCAATCACCTTCTTGACCGTTAGCTGTCGCAATCGCACCTGCACGCATTTTTCCGATGACCGCAGATTGAACGGAAGGACTGGAACGGATATTAAGTGAATCGACTTTCGATACGACTTCCTTTGACTGTTCGCTCGTTTCAGCAGAGCGCGTCAGCCACTTTGCAACCCATCCTTGTTCCTCTCCAAACTGGATTTTCAGCCAATCTCCATCGGTCTCTAAAATAGTTAAGCGATCTCGATCTTTTAATTGACCGACAACAGGATAGGTGAGCCCAGGCCCGCTGCGTACATTAAGGGTCGGCGAATCTACTTCAACGGTTTCCGCTAAGCCGCTTGGGAGACTACTGAAAAATAATAAGAGTGCTAGAGACATTATTAAACCAAAGCGATATTTTCTCATGTCTTCACCTCCTTACTTCGTATTGTACCGAACAAGCCGCAGTAAACGCCACAATTAGATAAAAAAGTTGACAGTTTGAGTAGAAGTGATTAACATAGGAAATAATCGAATCGAACTACATACCGATGAGATGGAAAGTAACTTTACGAACGGCTGGAAAGAGAACAGGGAACTTGGCTGAAATTCCTTGACAGAACAGTAAGGCGAACAACACCATGGAGGTTTTGTGCTGAAATTAGTAGGCATGAACGGAACCGGCCGTTATCCGGATTCGAGTGGGCACAGTATGTGTCAATTTGGGTGGAACCGCGGAAGCTACAAGCTCTCGTCCCTATGTTTTTAGGGATGGGAGCTTTTTTATGTTTTCTGAAAAGGACGCCCGCAACTATTAGGTCATTGAAAGGGGTTATGAACATGAATTTCAAAGTTCCTCGGGGTACACAGGACATCTTGCCTGATGTTTCTTGGAAATGGCAACGTGTCGAAAACATCATCCAATCTGTTTGTGATGTTTACAATTACAAAGAAATTCGCACACCTATTTTTGAACAAACCGAATTATTCCAACGCACAGTCGGTGATACGACCGATATCGTACAAAAAGAAATGTACACATTCACAGACAAAGGAAATCGCTCGATGACATTGCGTCCTGAAGGCACAGCGGCAGTCGTTCGTTCATTCGTTGAGAATAAAATGTTCGGCTATGCAGATCAACCTGTAAAATTATTTTATACAGGACCGATGTTTCGTTACGAACGTCAACAAGCGGGACGCTATCGTCAGTTTGTACAATTTGGCGTAGAAGCAATCGGGAGTGATGATCCGGCTATTGATGCTGAAGTGATTGAGTTGGCGATGACAGTCTATAAGCGTGCAGGTTTATCTGATATCAAACTCGTCTTGAACTCACTCGGTGATAAGGAATCCAGAAACTCACACCGGGAAGCACTCATCGCACACTTCACTCCGCACATCGGAGAATTCTGCCAAGACTGCCAAAACCGTCTGGAGAAAAACCCGCTGCGCATACTAGACTGTAAAGTGGACAGAGAGCATCCGTTGATGGAAACTGCTCCATCTTTAGCAGACTATTTGAATGAAAGCTCATCGGCTTATTTCGAAAAAGTGAAACAGTATTTGGATATAGCAGGAATCGAGTACGAATATGATCCAAACTTAGTCCGCGGACTCGATTATTACAATCACACTGCATTTGAGATCATGAGCACATCAAAAGGCTTCGGCGCCATCACTACGCTTTGCGGCGGCGGTCGCTACAACGGCTTAGCAGAAGAAATCGGCGGACCACCAGCACCTGGTATCGGCTTTGCCATGAGTATTGAACGCCTCCTGCTCGCACTAGAAGCAGAAGAAAAATCCTGGACAGATGAACCGTCACTAGACGTCTATCTCGTCACATTAGGCGACGCAGCCCGAACAAAAGGCTTCGAACTCATCGGAAAACTTAGAGAAAACGGCCTTCGCAGTGAAATGGATTACATGGACCGCAAAATGAAAGCCCAAATGAAATCCGCTGACCGCCTGCAAGCAAACTACGTCATCGTCATCGGCGAAGACGAAGTAAACGAAAACACCGTCCAACTAAAAAACATGGCAGACGGACAGCAGAAAAAAGTATCAATGGATGATTTATTGGAAGAACTGAAGAAGTAATATAATTAGGATCGGTGTTTTTATTTATCTTCCAAGACTTTAGTTGATTGTAGTGGAAGGCGGCGACTCCTGCGGGATTAGCGGGACAGGTGAGACCCCACAGGGAGCGTAGCGACCGAGGAGGCTCACCGCCCGCCCCGCGGAAAGCGTCCGCCTGCAACGGAAATCAACGGTGGGTGGATATGATGTACCAGTTTTAAACGCTAATGCAAATGCAATTAAAACCAACAACAAAGAATTGAAAGGTAGTGTAGTCGTCATGCAACGCACACATTATTGTGGAAACCTAACAGAACAACAAATCGGACAAGAAGTCACCCTCCAAGGCTGGGTACAAAAACGCCGCGACTTGGGAGGACTCATCTTCATCGACGTCCGTGACCGTGCAGGAATCGTCCAAACTGTCTTCAACCCGGATATTTCTAAAGAAGCACTGGAGATTGCCGAAACACTGCGTAACGAATACGTCGTCGAAATCAAAGGACACGTCATCGAACGCGCGGAAAAAACAAAAAATCCGAACCTGAAAACAGGCGCGATCGAAGTCCAAGTAAGCGACGTCAAAGTCGTCAATGAAGCAAAAAATCCGCCATTCACAATTGAAGACAACACCGACGTAGGGGAAGAAACGCGTTTGAAATACCGTTACTTAGACCTTCGCCGTCCTGAACTTGCACGTATTTTCAAAATGCGCTCAGACATCACGAAAACGGTCCGCAATTTCTTGGACGATGAAGGCTTCTTGGAAGTTGAGACGCCAATCCTTACGAAATCAACACCTGAAGGCGCGCGAGACTATTTGGTTCCAAGCCGTGTGCATGAAGGGGAATTCTACGCACTACCGCAGTCACCGCAACTATTCAAGCAATTATTGATGGTATCTGGCTTCGACCGGTACTACCAAATTGCACGCTGCTTCCGTGACGAAGATTTACGTGCAGACCGCCAACCTGAATTTACTCAAATCGATATGGAAATGAGCTTTATGTCGATTGAAGATATTTTAGAGATGAATGAACGTTTAATGAAGAAAGTCATGAAAGATGTAAAAGGGGTCGACGTCGAAACACCATTCAAGCGACTTCCTTATGATGAGGCGATGAGCCGCTACGGTTCAGACAAACCGGATACTCGTTTTGGAATGGAATTGACGGATGTATCGGAAATCGTCAAAGACTCTTCATTCAAAGTATTTGCCGGAGCAGTCGAATCGGGTGGACAGGTGAAATTAATCAACGTCAAAGGGGCAGCAGAGAAATATTCTCGTAAAGATATTGATGCGCTTGGCGAGTATGCAAAAGTGTACGGAGCGAAAGGGTTAGCTTGGTTGAAAGTAACGGAAGACGGCTTTAATGGACCGATTGCAAAGTTCTTTGATGGGGAAATTGGAGAAGCACTTAAGGCAGCTGGAGAAGGAGAAGTGGGTGACTTATTCCTTTTCGGTGCAGATAAGAAATCTGTTGTCGCGGATTCATTGGGCGCATTGCGTTTGAAATTAGGAAAAGACTTGGACATGATCGATCAGTCTCTGTATAATTTCCTATGGGTTACAGACTGGCCACTATTCGAGTACGATGAAGAAGACGGCCGCTACTACGCAGCGCACCATCCATTCACTATGCCTGCTGATGTTGAGCAGTTAAAAACTCATCCTGAGTCGGTAAAAGCGCAAGCATATGACTTAGTGTTAAACGGCTACGAACTCGGCGGAGGATCATTGCGTATTTACCAACGTGAAGTACAGGAAGAAATGTTCAAGGCACTTGGCTTCACTGAGGAATCTGCTCGCGAACAATTCGGTTTCTTAATGGATGCATTTGAATATGGGACACCTCCACACGGCGGAATTGCATTCGGTCTAGACCGGATTGTCATGTTGCTTGCGGGCTCCACAAACTTACGTGACACTATCGCATTCCCGAAAACAGCAAGCGCAAGTGATTTGTTGACGGAAGCGCCAAGTTCCGTAGATGATGCACAATTAAAAGAACTAGGGATTAAAGTGGTAGCTGAACCAGCAAAAAAGTGAGGAATCTACTATTTTTGAAAGACTGTATTCAAATTGATTGAATTATGAAATAGTATATGATAGGATAAAGATAGTAAAAATCCTGAAGTGTTCGTCATTTGCCAATCAGTTTTGACCCAACATATTATCGTCGGGAGTCTGCTGTTCCAACTTGGATGGCATGCCTTTAATCGGGACGTCAAAAGAGCTGGATAAGACACCCACCTGCTACATGCGGGTTCAAAGCGATATCCAAAGACGGCACAGTCGGGATTTTACTTTCTTGCAAACTTCCAACCTCTTGCATCTGCAGGAGGTTTTTTGCGCTTCAATTAAGTTAGTTGCACTGTGGGCTATGACTGCATTAACATAGGGAATAAGACAAATTACTTTAAAGGATGGGTATCTATGTTACATCAATTTTCAAGAAATGAGTTAGCAATCGGCAAGGAAGGCGTCGAGCGGATGAAAGGGAAGACCGTTGCGATCCTCGGTGTAGGAGGCGTAGGTTCCTTTGCGGCGGAAGCATGTGCCCGGACAGGGGTTGGACGCATTATTTTGGTGGACAAGGATACAGTTGACATTACAAATATTAACCGTCAATTGGTCGCTTACCTTTCAACTGTCGGAAAATCGAAGGCTGGCGTCATGAAAGAACGGATTGAGGATATTAATAAAGAGTGTGAAGTCATCTCGCTACATATGTTTTATACAGAAGAAACAGCAGAGGAATTTTTCTCTTATAAACCGGATTACGTCATCGATGCGTCGGATACGATCAGTTACAAAATTCATCTGATCCAAGAATGCCTAAAACGAGGAGTGAAAGTAATCTCCAGCATGGGGGCTGCAAATAAAACGGATCCGACTCGCTTCCGAATCGCAGATATTTCAAAAACTCATACCGACCCGCTTGCAAAGGTCATTCGCCTTCGTTTGAGAAAGCTAGGCATTGCAAAAGGAGTGCCCGTCGTGTTCTCTGATGAAAGTCCGATCGTTATTCGGGAAGATGTCGTAGAGACCGTCGGAAATCCTGATGCTTCCATTCGAAAAGCACAGATGCCCCCAGCTTCCAATGCCTTTTGCCCTTCTGTCGCTGGTTTGATTTTAGCCAGCTGGGTATTAAACGATATAGTGGCAGATATTCCTGTTGAACGTGTAAACGATTCGAAATAAAGGAGAGATGTACGATGGATGTAGTTGAAATGATCATCAATGGAAAGCTAATCGGCTCAGATTTACCGCAGATGAATGTGACCAATCCTGCGACGGGCGAAAAGATTGCAATGGTACCGCGTGGCGGAGCAAAGGAAGCGGTGCAGGCAGTGGACGCAGCTTCTGCTGCGCTAAAAGAGTGGTCTGCACTGTCTGCATATGAACGCAGTGCGTTTTTGATGAAATGGCACGCATTGATCTCGGAAAATGAAGAGAGCTTAGCCACGACGATGACGACGGAACAAGGAAAGCCCTTGTCAGAAGCATTGGGTGAAATGCGCTATGCGAATGGTTTTATTAGCTGGTATGCGGAAGAAGGGAAGAGAATTTACGGTGAAATGATCCCTGCAACCCACTCAACAAAGCGGCTCTTTGTTCATAAGCAGCCCGTTGGCGTGATTGCAGCCATCACACCTTGGAACTTTCCGGCTGCGATGATTACACGGAAAGTTGGACCCGCTCTTGCCGCTGGCTGTACGGTCGTGTTGAAGCCGGCTTCTCAAACTCCTTTGACAGCTCTTCGTTTAGTCGAGTTGGCACACCAAGCAGGCATTCCTGACGGTGTTGTCAATATCGTAACCGGGAGTGCCAGTGAGATTGCGGGTGCCTGGCAACAGGATGGGCGTGTGCGCAAGCTGACGTTCACCGGTTCTACTGAAGTGGGAAAAACGCTGATGAAAGGGGCTGCCGATACAGTGAAGAAAATTTCATTGGAACTCGGTGGACATGCTCCGGCAATCGTGATGGCTAATAGCGACCTCGATAAAGCGGTGGAAGGGATTATCGCCGCAAAATTCCGTAATGCAGGCCAGACTTGTGTCTGTGCCAACCGAATTTACGTTCATTCATCAGTAGCTGAGGAATTTACTCGGCGCATCGGTGAGAAAACGAAAGCTCTGAAGGTTGGAAATGGAGTAGAAGAAGGCGTGGACATCGGCCCTTTAATCGATGAGGCTGCGATTGAAAAGGTGTTGGAACACGTTACGGATGCAAAAACCAAAGGAGCGACTATCGTGGCTGGAGGAGAGCAGATCGATGGATTATTCTATTCACCTACTGTGCTTTATAATGTAAAGGATGAAATGCTCTGCATGAAAGAAGAAACATTCGGCCCGGTTCTACCGATCACATTATTTGAAACGGAAGAAGAAGTGATTCAGCGTGCCAACGACTCCATCTATGGATTGGCTGCCTACGTCTTCACTGAAAACATTTCAGAGGGAATCCGAATTTGTGAAGCCTTGGAGTACGGTATCGTCGGTCTGAATGACGGTCTGCCATCTGCCCCGCAAGCACCGTTTGGCGGGTTTAAACAAAGTGGGCTTGGACGAGAAGGCGGGCATCATGGGATCGATGAATATTTGGAAGTGAAGTATATTTCACTGGGTCTTTAATGAAATAAAGGTGCAGGCACGGGTTTGATCGATGAGAAGAAAACAATATCCAACAATATTTTTGGGGAACTAATTCGCGTATGAATTGGTTTCCCTTTTTTATTGAAAGCTAAATTTTTGTGTGGTGTTTAATATACGAATCAACGAGACGTTGCACATCTAAATTAACGCTATGGTGTTAATTGGCATGATGGAAATGATTACAAATTGTATACATCTTAGGTAGCGGTTTGCTTATTATGAGAATAAATAGGTTTCTTGTAGGGTTTAGAAAAAGGTTGTGGTAAAATAAGTTAAAATATTAGAAAGGGTCTGTGCGGGGAATTAAGAGGGAATTTTTTTCTTAAACAAACTAACCGTTTGACAGAATAAGGATATTAAGATATCGGGTGATAATGGGGGATATAGTTTGTAAGGTGATAAGGGAAACAATGTGAAGGAACCAGTTATTATTGGAGATTACAATTCAGATTGGTTGAAAGAAAAAAGCTATTAAGTTAAAACAAAAGCAAAAACGTGTGAATATAGTAGTTCTATGTATAGTGGCGTTTTTAGCTTTATTTTATTTGAATTAGCACGTAAGAATTAACTCTAATAATTTTCGGTAATAGAACTATTAGAAAAATAAACGTGTAAGGATGATAGCATACGTGGAAAGAAATATTCTAGCGATTTCCGGTGGTGGTTTTTCTAAAGAAGAGAAAGCTTATATAGACGAGTACTTACTAAAAATTTCACGCAAAGAAAAAAAGTTAAAAATCGCATTTATTGCTACGGCAAGTGATGATACTCAGGAGTATATTAATAAATTTTATGAAACTTTTAAAACAGAACAGGCAAGCCACATTACAATTCAAGACTTTGAATCAACAAACATCCAAGAAATTATAAACTCCTTAGACATTGTGTATGTAGGTGGGGGCAACACGCAATACATGCTAAGAACTTGGCAAAGAGCTCATTTCGACGCTGTATTAAGAAATGCATATCGAAATGGTGTCATCTTAGCTGGAATAAGTGCAGGAGCAATGTGTTGGTTCGACACTTGTTTTAGTGAAAAAAACGGGGAAGAGTACGAAGAATTTAAAGGCTTAGGAATATTAAAAGGTACTCTGTGTCCACATTACAATGACGAAAAACGTCGGAAAGCTTTCGATCACTGGGCAAAAGCTCAAAAAGACAGTAATTTATATACATTAGATGACAATGTAAATTTACACTTTCGAAATGAAAAATTAATCGCGAGAATTATAGTATGAAGTAACCTGATCTTGAACACAAATGCCATTTAATACAGCTATTAATGGAGGTGGGTTTTATGGTGTCTAATTATAATTGTTCTATTGATATTCTTTTCAGTAATGGAGATATTCAATTTGATGTTACAAATGGCACACAGTTATTTAGTTTTAAATCAGGTATAGGTTTTATAGCAATCCCGGTTTTTTTCTCAACTCTTTCCTCGCTATATAAAGGAGAAATTAGTGAGGCGGAATTAGTTTGTCATGGAAACTATGATTACTATTTGTTTTCCACTGATGGTACAAACCTTTTTATTGAACATGTAAGCCATTTTCCAGATGGTGTTTTTAAATATGAATTTAACCTAAAAAAGTATATTGCAGTTATCTGCACAGGGTTTCAAAAATTTCTGAAACAACTTGAAAAAGAAGGAATATTGCCTGTGAAATCTCAAGAATTTGCTCATCCATTAGGTGATGATATATTAAATGCCTTCAATGGTTTTTCATCACATTTAAGTCATTAATTTTATATATTTATTTGGAAAGTTCAACTATACGGCCAGATTGTTTGGTCAATCATATTCAAAGACTATTCAACAAAGTTAGTGGCGATGCAAACAAGGAGGTTGGAACTGTGGTTAAAACAGTAACTTTTTCTTTCAAAAGTTCTGAGTATGACGGTACTGAGGCGACAGAAACATTTACCTTTGAAGAGCTGGAAATTGATAAGAAAATAGATGGGGAATTATTGGAGAGAGAATTGGAACAAATTTTTCAAGCTTGGGTTTGGCACAAACTGAATATTTCTTGCAGCATAATTATGGATAAATCAGATACTGCCCAGTAAGACGATAAAAATTACAAGACACTTTTACAAGTGTTAAGTTAAACTAATGGAGACGTCGATTCCCAACATCGATGTATTAGCAGGAATGTGCTTAACGATGTAGATGTGTAAAGCGCATACCAAAACTAAATTTGCAATTAACTAAGATGTGAATGTCGATACTTACCATTGAACATAGGATTCCAACGAAGGATCGGATGGAAGAATTAAATGAACTTCATTCATAAAAAAGGATGGTGCAGAAATTAAATCTGCTCCCATCCTTTTTATTGTGATCGATATTTTATTTCCTTAATTAACAAACTGATTGCCAAAAGGATACTTGCCCCCAAAATGATTGGTCCGACTTTAAAATAAAACATGCCGATCAAGTAAAAACCAATAGCCTGCGCGACTGCCACGCTTAAACCATAGACAAATGCTTGGTAACGGTTTTTACGAATAGCAAGAAATAGTTGGAGTATAATGATATTACCTAAAAGTAAGATACCTGCCGCAATCAAGTAATCGACTGAAAAAATGCTTGTTCCTTCTGCTGTGCCAAAGAGTGAAAATGAGGCTATCAAAATTGTGGGAATGTTAATGGCAACCAATGCCACTACCCAAATGATCCATTGTACTGGTTTATTCATTGTATTTATCTCCTTTTATTTGAATGAATCGACGACTGCACCTATACTCGATGCACGGACGCCGGATTCGTTCTGTAATTGTTTAAGTGCTACTTTTTTTCCGACCACAACCGACCCGATGACTTTAATATTTGTTTCATCAACCTCACCTTGCTCGGTCAGTGTTTCGTAGAACGTTGCCATATCTCTTTTATAGGGCCCCATGTGATTTTTCCCATACACCACAGAATCCATGAATTCCTTAACAGGATCCTTTAATCTGATGCCTGTTTTGTCTACCAATGAAAACCCGAAGACTTCGTTTTCCGTAAATATATTTGCGGGAGGCTCTGAAGTTTGTAACGAGTTGACTTCTTCGACGGAATAAACATCAACCCACGCCCATTGTAAGGCTATATCTTTTGGTAACATTGCTTTCACTTCATCCAATGAATAAGCTTTATCAAATGAAAGTCCCATTTCAATTAATTGATGATCCTGAAACATATCGATATTCTTTAATTCGTTCGGGACGTGGTTTAATTTCACTTCTGGGTGAATAAAATTCATCACTTTTCCGCCAAGGTAACTATACGTTTCGTATTCGTTCGGCGTGAGATGCACTTCGATTTTATCGGAGTTATTCGAGATTTCTCCAAGGTATACAGGTCGCCCGTCCAATAATTTATACTGAGGAGCTGTCGCTTTGCTTCCAATAATCTGAATTGACTCTTCCCAAGGACCAATAAACGAATTGGCACCGTGCACTTCATAGTACGTTTCTTGGGCTATCAATTCCTTGTTCAACAACCAAGGTGTCACTTGCAGTTTCACTAATATGATGAGTGTTAGTACCAACAGAGAGACTAATCCACTAATAAAGACCATACGGATTGTACTTTTTTGTTTTGCTTTCGTAATGAGGTTTTTTTCGTTTTTCTCAAAACTGAAAAGATCGTCCAATTCATGATTGTCTTTCAACAAACTCACTCCATTTCTGTTTAAAAGTATTCCGTGAGCGATATAGCGTCGTTCGGATTGTGTCAACTTTCATATTTAGTAGGACACTTATTTCTTCGTACGATAAATCGAGCTCATATTTCAAGAGTAGCAAGTTCGATTGTGTAGGCGATAATTGATTCAAAACTGTTTCAATTTCATTTTTATGTTCTTTCTTCAGCACAATTTGTTCCCCGTCCTCACCCATCTGGTACATATTCTCAAAGAAACTTTCATCTATTTGCGCATGCGGGTATCGTTTTTGTTTCCTGCATAAATCGTAATAATTGTTTATAGATACCCTAAAGAGCCACGCAGAAGGATTGTCCACATTCAGATGAATCATATGCTCAAATGCTTTAGAAAACGTGGTTTGTACGATATCTTCAGCATCCTCTTTCGGACATCCAATTTTTATTAGGTAACGGAATATGACACGAGACTTCTCCCGGTACAGGTCCTCAATCGTTTGGATTTGCAAGTGGCCACCTACTTTATGTTGTTAACATACATCAGACGCAGAGGTTTGAAAAAAGTATACATGTTTTTATTTATTTTCGTTAAAGAAATATTTCACTGCCAGTTGTCCTGCCAAATTTAATTAATCTACACTAAGTCATTGCTGAAACACTGATTTACGAAAAGTAGAGCAAAGCGGGGTGGATCGAGTTCTTTCAACCGTATCTTAAAAGCATCGAGGCATTCAGAGTTTTAGGGCTTTTTTGTTTGTAATTTGTAAAGAAATCTACTTAAAATAACGGCGGTGGTTGGTGAAATAAGTATAGTAAACATACGTCAAAAAAAACGCTCATTTTTCTTAGCGTTTTTGCTGTTTTTATTAATAGTTTATGGATAATTTGAAAGAAAATAGTGATATTGTGTTAAAATGGATTATAAATAAATATTTTATTCAACAAACAGAGCCGTTTCGTTGTAATGCTCTTTAAATTAAACCTTAATAAATCCGTGAATTGTAAAGCGTTATAGGTTGTATGATGTGCAGGTTTGTCTTTTGAAGAAGGACTATAATACAGACGAACATTTAACGGGTGCAAGAATAGCATTTAATTTAGCGCTGTTTTTGCTGATATCTTTAACCAGTTTAGTCGGTAACTTCAGCAAAACTTTTTTCTTGAATATAAATGGTTTATTCCAACGTTATTGTGAATAGATATTATATTTTTGTTTCTTTACTACTTGAACGTCAAAAATAAAGGCTATCGTAGCGAAGGTATTTATTATTTCATTCTACTATTGCTTTTAGAAATTGCATCGGTAGGAATAATCATTTCTTACATTTTAAGCGGTTTTCTGAAGTATGCTTATCTCAACGAGAGGAATTAAATGGCTATAAAAAGTATACGGATTTTTGGGGGCTGGGTACAGTCGCAGTGCTATTCATACTTTTCATGTCTTGGTTTTATCCATTTTTTCACTTCAGTATATATAAAATTTTTACATACAAACCGACTGAGGTTTTATACCATAACGATAAAACATATGAAGATATTCTCAATAAATTCACTGAATCATACGAGAAGAACTTGGCTAAAGGAATTGAAAAATATAGTAACCGTGATCAGGACGTAACCGTAATGCAGACCCAATATATTCTGCCGATTTTTGAACAGGACTGGCTAATCGGTACAGATCCAGTATCGATGGATCAACATAAATTAGATGAGATGCTTGTCGATGTAAAACAGAGCAGAGACACATTATTGAGCTTGATTACTAAGAAAGATTATTCAAGTGAAGTTAAAGTGTACTTGGTTGATACAATAAATAATTTTTTAAGGCTGGAAGAAGAAATCAGGTATATAAAAGATGGGAATAATTTTTCGAGAAGTGAACTGAATATTTTATTTGGTAATTTACGTAATACTTTCAGAAGCAACTTTAATATTTTTGCAACGACCTTTTATGAAAGTTCCCACTTGCAGCGGCAGTGAATTACCTTATTGTTCAATCGGACCAATATTGTTTAATAGCTTATGTGGAAATTTCATGCGTCAATTTGAGGAGGAGAAATCATGAAATATAGAGTAGGAAACGTTCAACTTGTTTGCCCTTGCTGTCAAAATGATACTTTCGATAAAGACTATAGACAACTCAACACAAGGGGAGCAACGCTGTTTGGCCTTGACTGGGCAAACCGCGATGCGACTATATTGATTTGCAGACAATGTTCCTATATTTCTTGGTTTATGAAGGAACCAGAAGCGGTTAGGTAAAAATTTAAACGATGAGAATTGGAGACGACAGTGGTGTTTCCGTGATTACACTGTTTTCATAAACAGACCAATCTGTTTAATAACAATTTTAAAGTGAAGTGGATATTATGAAGGTTTGCCGGTTTAACCTTATATATCCACAATCTTAATTACATTTGTTTGTATATTGGTTAAAGGTAGGTTTGGAATGGGGGATTAAATGGTTGATTTCTTCTTAATACTTAGGGGTTTCTTTATCGTTATTGCAAATATTATTGGATTTATATACTACAAAAAAAGAAAAACCTATATTTTGCTGCATTTACAATATTACTACTAGCAGTTTTATTTAGTGCAATTGGTGGTGCATTAGCAATAGTTATTATTCGTGATCCTTTTGCAATATTTTATGGCATGCAAGTGGGACAGTATTTATTGGCAAATAGTGTCATCGTTTTTATTATTGCAATTTTGGTAACTGTGATAAGAAAATATAACAACAGTAAAATTTAAATCATGATTATATTTAACTAACTCGGCGCGATTGCTTAACAGGAGAGTGAGCCAAACGTGCAAGGAGAGTTACTTATTAAAAATAATAGAATGGTATTTTCTTTTAATGCAAAGAATGGGGGATTTTTGGTTTTTACGCTGACCTACTTGTTTCAGCTATATACTATTTTTATTATTTATTTACAGTAAGTACTTTATTTTCTCCTAGTTTGATTTTTTGGAACGGTCTATTTGTTTTCTTTGCAGTTGAATTCATTTCGAGCATTATACACAAGGAATCGGAAAGGAAATTATAATTGAATTGTACTGTTTTGCACTCAGGCGCTTTTCTTCAATAAAGATCAGTGCCAATCGTCGTTTCGATTATACTATTATTCCCTTCTATTAATAGACAAAAAATCAACTTGAAAGAATTGAAAAAAGTTGATGATCTGAATCAACAATTAGAAATGGATAATCAAGAAGTGGGGAGTTATTAAATTAACGGGCGCAGTTGCTTTACAAGGATTGTGCCGCAAACTGGCCATTTTGTTAAGTACTAACTCGTTGGAAGGGAGCAGATTACATGGGCTTATGGTATATAATTAAAGATCGTTACATGCTTTTTTCAATTCTTCTAATAATTCTTCTTGTATGTTTATTTTTACTTTTAGCTACTTGGAAAAGACGCTCTGACATACCTAAAATCTTAACCTTAATAATAACTACAATTTGTACAGTTATAATCTTTTTATCAATATTTGCATTGGTATTTGCAGTTTCCTTTGGATATAACTCTTAAAAAGATTTTCAGAAGCGGATGCGCTTCCGCACTAAGGATTTGCGCCCATTCATCACTCAGGCCAGATTGCTGAAAGAGGTGATAGACAGGATGAACGATATGATTTTTATGGGAGCAGGAAATTGGATTGGTATGCTCTCAACAATTTTAATCATTATTTGTTTTTATTTTACTCTTACATTTTTCCAAAGTTTAAGATCGAATAATGAACGTCTTGCTAAACAGTCAAAGTTAGCAGCAGTTACTTGTTTGGCACTCGGATTGTTGTTGCCCGTTTTATATGGTTTTTATATTTATAATCAGATGATGCGATGAAGAATTAATATTTTGGGTTTTGGCAATCAGGGATGGCAACAGTTATGTAGGAGAAGGTGATTGACATTAAAAACTGGTTTTGGATACTTTTTAATTTAAGCTTTGCGTTCATCCTTCTTGGTTGTGCAAAGGGGGGACATATATTTGATCATAGAGTATAGTGATCGGTTTAATATGTATATTATTTAAGATGACTTTCTATTACCGGTTTGTTTGTCGTGCTAAAAGTGAATGTATAATCTAGGCTAGTTCAGTAGCTTCTCCTATTTACAAAACAATAGTACCGATAAGAATCGACAATGTTTGGTATTTTAAAAATCATTGTGTTGAAATGGAATTACAAATTGTGGCCATATCATTATACAACTGCCCGTGTGAAACACATTCATGATTATTTAATTTAATAGGACGGTTAAACAAACGAAATAGTTTCGTATACAGGTATCCTTCACCGGCATATTTTAGTCAAAACAGGGAAATATACATATGACAGTTTCAGGAACCACAGAAAGGAGATGAATAAGATGGGCGTGCATCACTATTTTAAAAGCTTGTCTGATTTAGAACAAATTATCCGTTGTCCAGGAAAGTTTAAATATCAAGAGCATTCTGTGGCCAGTCATTCATTTAAGGTAGCAAAAATTGCTCAATTTCTTGGGACGGTCGAAGAAAGATCTGGACAGGAAGTAGATTGGAGAACGTTGTATGAAAAGGCATTGAACCATGACTATGCGGAACTTTTCACAGGAGATATCAAGACACCCGTAAAATATGCTTCAAAAGAGTTGAAGCAGCTGTTCAGTGAAGTAGAAGAAGAAATGACAAGAAATTTTGTGGAAAAAGAAATTCCGGTTGAGTATCAGGCCATTTATTTGGAACGGTTCAAGGAAGGGAAAGATGAAACACTGGAAGGACGTATTTTGGCAATTGCTGATAAAATTGATTTGCTTTATGAATCATTTGGTGAGATTCAAAAGGGAAATCCGGAGCCGTTGTTTTTGGAAATCTACGAAGAAGCATTGCGGACCATTCTGCTGTTTCAAGATATGAGCTGTGTGGAATACTTCATGGAAAATATACTTACAGATATGCTTAGTGAACAATTTACTGAGCATGACGAGCTGACGGACATTACGATGTGGATAATTGGCGAATGCAAGAAGTAAAAGACATCCAGCACTGTCTTGTTGAATTTAGGTGACTAACTTGATTCTATAATCGTTCCAAGATATATTATTTAACGACAGATCGAAAGTACAAGACCATCTGTATTTTAGTGAATGACGAAGAAATCTCTATTGATAATATAATGGGTATATAATCTATATCAGTGATCTTTGTTATTCAATTATCGAACGCGATTGCTGGATAAAAACTCCAAGCGGTCTCCTAGGTGATTAAAAAGGAAGGCGGCGACTCCTGCAGACAAGTGAACAGCTAGCCTAAATTCGATTAACAGACATGATTGTTGAGCAGGGAACGCCACTTTTATGAATAAGATAGTGCATCAAAAAACGTTCAGATTTCTGATCGGTTTTTGATGCTGTTTATATTTTTACTCTCCCGATTCTGCTTCTTTTTACTTCGTTTCAATCTCCCGTAAAATGCCATGACCATCTCGCACTTTAAAATGTGCAGTAGTGATTCCGTCCTGAAGCCCTTGCGCTGCTACACGATGTCCTTTTTTCGGGACATAAAAAGGATCCAAGCCGAAGTTCACGATATAGTGTTCGCTTTCCCGGTATTCCCGTTCAGTTGTTTGAGGCAACCAGCCCTCTAAATAGACACCGTCTGTGGGTTCCTTCTCGCTTAAAGTGACCAGCTGATCTATTCCATTTTGCTTTTCCAATACGCCGAAGACTTTTGTCATCCCCAATTCGGACGGTTGTTTCAATGTTTCCACTAAACTGTCCGTCATCTGTTCTTTGAGGACCTTTTCAATTTCATAACGTAGGACGATGTAGTTTTCATTTGCGTCCTCTTTCGTGATCGGTTCGGTTTGCAAATAGACATCATCCCCCGTTTGAAGTGTTTTAAAATGAGGAACTGCGAGACTTGCCAGTAGAAGCAGAGGAATGACAAAGAGAAGTGCAACACTTATTTTTCTATGCCGATTGCTCAAAGCCGGGTCGCCGCCTTTCGGTAGATTTCATAAAAATACTTCTTATGTATGTAGAGCATGTGCATAAATGGATGGTTTTAGTAGTAATTTACCCATTAATTTTATCCAGGAAACATTTTGAAATTGAAATTTCAAGCACAAAAAAAGCCTAATGTGGTAAACATCAGGCTTTTTCGGTGTATATAAATTAGATCAGCAGTCCGAATAAAGAGCTGTCTTTGTTCACTTCTTTATAAGGGAATCCATTCTGTTCCATTCGTGCAATTAGACCTTTGTAGTCTTCTTTGCGTTTAATCTCTATACCAACCAGTCCAGGACCGCTTTCTTTGTTGTTTTTCTTCGTGTATTCAAACATCGTGATATCATCATCAGGACCGAGCACGGTGTCGAGGAATTGACGTAGAGCTCCTGCACGCTGTGGAAAGTCGACGAGGAAATAATAGAGCAAGCCTTCATAAATCATCGACTTTTCTTTGATTTCCTGCATCCGTCCGATGTCATTATTCCCGCCGCTGATGACACAGACGACGCATTTTCCTTTGATTTCATTTTTATAGAAATCTAGTGCGGCAATTGGCAAAGCGCCTGCTGGTTCCGCGATGATGGCGTGTTCATTGTATAAATCCAAAATGGCCGTGCATACTTTACCTTCAGGCACGCTGACAATATTGTCTACGTAACTCATGCAAATATCAAAGTTGAGGTCACCGACACATTTAACAGCAGCTCCATCGACAAACTTATCGATCGTTTGCAACGGCACCACTTTCTGTGCGTCAATGGAAGTTTTCATACTTAAAGCACCAGCAGGTTCTGCTCCAATCATTCGTGTATGTGGAGATAAGTTTTTGATGTATGTGCTGATGCCCGACATGAGACCGCCGCCTCCGATGCTTGCAAAGACATAATCAATGGGTTCTTCAATATCGTTCATAATTTCTACCGCGACGGTTCCTTGTCCGGCCACGATGTCCCGATCATTGAATGGATGAATGAAGATTCGTTTCTCTTTCTCTACCAATTCAATTGCCTGTTCGAAGCAATCATCAAATGTGTCTCCGACCAATATGATTTCGATACGGTCGCGTCCAAACATTTTCACCATATTCACTTTTTGTTTAGGTGTTGTCTGAGGCATGAAGATTTTGCCGTCAATATCGAGGTGAGCACACGCATACGCAACGCCTTGCGCATGATTTCCAGCGCTGGCACAAACGATGCCTGACTTCCGTGCTTCCGTTTCTATACGTTTCATCTTGTAGTACGCACCGCGCAGTTTAAAGGAACGGACATGTTGCAAGTCTTCACGTTTAATATACACATGACAGTCATATTTTTCCGATAGACGCTCATTCTTTTGCAGCGGCGTATGGGCTACTACATCTTTCAGCAGCTGGTTGGCAATTAAGATATCTTCCACTTGAATACTTTTCGACTCCATAGTTTTCACCTTCATAATTAATCATCTAACCTCCGTAACAATTCAACGTTTACTCATAATAACATGAAAAAATCCGAATGAACATAAGAAAGTTCCAAATTGTTCGTTTATTTTAACAACACCTCAATATGTAAGCGTTTACTTGGTTTGAAGGGGTTTCAATAGAGATAAATGGGAAAAGAATTTAATATTTTTAGTACTATTCTTCGTTGGCGATTGCTAGATCTAATACAGTTAGTGTTTAATTTAAAAAGCGAGGGGAAAACTACTCAGAGAAGAGGCAGCCAGCTAAAATAAGAAAGGGAGCGTTACTGTATGCAAAAATGGGATAGCAGGCCCGAGAAGCCGGATAACGCGCAGTGGACATTTTTTGTGGTCACTCTCGTTATTATCGCAGCCGTAATTGTGTACGGCTTAATGATATAGGAGTCAAAAATTCGGAGCGCCGAGTAATCAGCGCTCCGAATTTTTGTTCAATTCTAAATCTTTATGCATTCATCCAGCTCTTTTGCATTCTATCGCAGAATACTAGCTTTTATCCAAAAGTAGTGACAAATCTATTCAATCTGTTATATATTAGTATCAATCATAAGTTGCTGTATCAGTACAGTATATCACAGAAAATGAATGGAGGAATTAAGGATGAAAATGAATAATGAGCAAAGACAAAAGGTTGAAAAGGTTTGCCCGGAGTGTGGAGATAAGTTCACGGAAAAACACGAATCGGTATTGGTGGAGTGCGAACGCTGCATCGGCCGTCATGAAGAATAAAAGCAACTGCATCCTATGCTTCCATTGCGGAGCATAGGATTTTTAATGTTTTAGAAAAACCCTGAGTGGTATAGAATGATAAGATGTATACAGTCTGTGGAAAGGAGGAAGGATGTATGGCGTATCTTGGCGTGCTATTTATAGCCATTGCGTTTTTGATCGTAGCCATCTACCTCTCCATGTTGCTTGTGAAGTCGTCCCATTTGTTACTGACGGTCACCAAAACAGCGAAGCGAGTGGAAGAGAACTTGGATCAGAGCTTGGAATATGTGAATGGTTTACTAAACGAAACGGAAGAGTTGGCAACAGATGTTCAAGTGAAATTGGATGCGACGACGCCGCTTTTCTCGTCAATTGAAAACGTCGGACGTTCTAGTCAGTACTTGAGTGAAGAATTGACGAAACGAACGAAGCAATTTGAAGAAGATGGATCACTTTCAGGAACGAAACCATTCGTTCAAGCGATTCAATATGGAGAATTTGGCTCCGAACTCTTACGTTCATGGAAACGAGGAAAACAAAGTACGGAAAATAGTCGATAGAAATGAGGTATGAAGATGGATCTCGTAGGAATTGGCGTCGTATTGATTGGTATCGCCTTTATAATTTTAGCCATTTATTTCTCTAAAGTCTTGCAGCAGGTAGGGAATATCTTGCAGGACGTAGATAAGACGGTAGGGGAGTTACCTCGCCAACTGAATGGCATTTTAGATGAAACAGGAAATTTGATTCAAAATAGTAATAACACGTTAGCGGATATGAATACGAAATTGGAAAATTTGACTCCGCTGTTTCAAGTAGTTGGAGATCTCGGTGAAACCACACAAGGTTTGACTTCTTCTCTAGTGGATGTAACTTCATCGGTACAGCAAAAAGGTGAGCATGCTAATAAATCCGAGCAAAATAAACGACTTGGTAATATTTACGGCTCAGCGATGTTAGGTTACTATTTCTTGAAAAAGCGTAAAGAATCTTCTACAGGATCAACCCATTCAAGAGTAGCGCAAGATCAACCCTTGAAAAAGTTACCATCACCTGAAAACACCGGTTACTGAAGGCTGGTGAATTCGGTCCTTGGATAGAAAATAATATATAACAGTTGGGGACACCATTCGTATATGAATTGGTGTCCCCGTTTTTATTGATGTACACAGTTTCAAGGAATTTACTGCACGAATGTAGAACTCATAACCAACTTAACTGTATTGCCTGCATCTAAATAAAGGTGCAGAATTGTTTTATGTATCTTGTAATTTATAATTGACATTTGGATACTATATATTACAATCAAAGTAGGGAATTGAGGTGAAGGTTTTTGAAAGAAATCTCAGTTAAAAATAAAGTAAAAATTACTCGGATTGAAAAGGGAAAGATGACCCAAATAGAATTAGCCAACTTGGTCGGAGTTACCCGACAGACGATGAATTTAATTGAAGCACAAAAATATAATCCTTCCATTCGAATATGTCTTCTAATCGCACGGTTTTTAGAAAAACCATTAGACGAGCTTTTTTGGATTGACGATTAAAACTTATTAACAAGAAAGGAGAATTCAGTATGCGTTTACCAAAGTGGGGATTGTTGATATTCAATATGTTATTGTGTGCGGCATTTGCATATGTAAGTATTTCATCATATTCCAATGGGGCGATGATTTGGTGGTTATGGGGGCTAATCTCTATCCTATATGGATTTACCACTATTACTCTTTTTGTAAAGGGGGTTAAGGAAGGTTGGTCTTCAACTGAAATTGTGGAGGATGAACGGACTTGGAATGTTCGACTCGTATCATGTTTCATCTCTTTTATTTTTATCCTGCTTTTCTTAACCGTTGGTATTATTGCCTATTACACAGAGAATTTATCCTTAGATCCTGTTGCTTACATGATTCTTGCAGTCACTGCAAGTGTAGTAGTATTTGCAATAGCTCAAGTTGTACAGTCGATTCAAAAGTAATTTAAGGGCTGTGATTTTGTGCGCTTTAACGGCATAAAGAAACGTGGATTTTTTATTATCGGGCCAAATTTTGGAGGGATTAATATGAAGGACAGGGTATTGTCCATGGTAATATAATCTTTTATTGTAGGAGGTGTAGCTATAAGTAGCATGGATTCCCTAAGTCATGCTTTCAAATCAAATTTTTACATCTTAGCTATGGTTATTTTAGGGGCGATTGTGCTACTTTATCTTTTTGAAAAGGTTAAAAGCATTGGAGAGTAGCCTATATATAGTGTCGGCAATCGGGTGGGCTTAATGGAATAAGCGATAGAGTGAGGTGTTAAAATGAAGTTCCATCTGTTAGGTGAGAAAACTGTATTAGAAATAGATGTCTTAGCTCGTATGTATCCGAACAGTTCTGATTATTGGGACGGAAACTGGCTTAGTTCAAATTTGAAAATTGAAATTCCAGGGTATACAGTTGACTTTAGTGCAAGTTTAAGAGCAGATGAAATTAGAGATTTTTTGAATGACGTAAAGTTAATGCATAGGAATTTATCTGGGAAAGCGAAATTGACAAGTTTAGAAGACTATATACATCTTGAAGGTGAAATGGATAAGCGGGGTCATATAGATTGGTCTGGAGAGACATGTTATCCAGCAGGAAGCGGTGCGGTACTAACCTTTGAATTTGTATCAAATCAATCCTATTTAGAAGAGGTTATTAAAGAGTTAGAGGATATAACCTATGTATATCCAGTAACAGGTAAGCCGTAGTCTTCAATTATGGGCGTGACGGTTTAAAAACATATACTATAATCGGTCCCAATTGTTGAATGACATGTTTTACAAGGTGGGGCAACACCACTAAAATAAACTTGGAGGTTTAAAAATATGAAACCATCAGGGACGCTATACTTTTTCTGTGGAAAAATGGGCGCAGGAAAATCAACTAAATCAAAACAAATGGCAATAGATAAACATGCGGTACTGTTATCTGAGGATGAATGGCTTTCATCTCTTTATCCCAATCAAATCGGATCATTTGAGGATTATCTAAAATTTTCGGCGCAGATCAAGCCGTTGGTGAAAAAGCATGTCCAAAATATATTAAGCGTCGGTACAGATGTAGTGATGGATTTTCCAGCTAACACTCAAAAGCAACGAAAATGGTTTTTGGATATGGTGTTAGATGTCAATGCAAGCCATCAATTAATTTTCCTTAATCTTAATAATGAGCAATGCTTACGTCAAATTGCACAAAGGCGTAACGAACAACCTGAAAGAGCGGATTTTGACACGGAAGCGGTGTTTACTCATGTTACTAACTTTTTTGAAGCACCAGAGGCATTCGAGGGTTTAAATATTTTAGAGTTTAGTGGAAAAGAATAATAAGGAGTTCAACACAACATTGGGGTAGCTTTCAACAAAAGGGAGCTCTTCTTAAATGGTAAATGATTTCTGATTGAGCCTGCCATAGGGCATTTTTTTCATTAACGCATCATGGCTTGCGAAATAATAGTATTTGTTATAAAGGGGGAATTGGAGTGGCAGTAATAATTAGGAAATATGAAGACGCGGACTTACCACATATGATCACAATATGGAATGATATTGTGGAAGAAGGTATGGCTTTCCCAGAAGAGGGGCCATTGACAATTGAGGAAGCACGTTCTTTTTTTGCAGAACAATCCTATACAGGTGTGGCCGTCGACAACGGTGAGATAGTGGGTCTTTATATTGTACACCCGAATAATGTAGGGCGTTGCGGACATATTGCCAACGCTTCCTATGGTGTCAAAGCTGGACAAAGAGGTAAACGTATTGGCGAAAGGCTAGTGGTTGATTCATTGGAAAGAGCAAAATCACTGGGTTTTCGAATCATGCAATTTAATGCGGTGCTGGCTACGAACGAAGGGGCGATTCACCTATACAAAAAACTAGGATTTACCCCGCTAGGTTTAATTCCAGGAGGATTTAGACAGAAAAACGGTCATTATGTCGATATTATTCCTTTTTATATTGAAATGAATACAAATAAAGGTCTTTCTTGAGTTCCGCAAGATGAAGTTGTTCCACAAATGGGGCATCCACCCTGTTAAATGTAGTTTGCATGCAAAATGCCCTCCTGCAACATACTACAGGAGGGCAATCATGTCTTATAGTTTTTGAAGTTTCTTCAGTTCTTTACGCTGTTGCAACAAATAAAACACGATTGTCACTAACCCGTATAATCCTTTGTATTCTTTCTCTTTCACAAAATCACTTGCATTTCCGACACGCTCTTTCAATCGTACGGAACGATCGAGCGCAGCTGTTGTTACCTCACGTGACGCTTCACCAACATCGCCGACGATTTCGAAAACAGGCGTTACTTCTGTAATTTGCTTATTTACATTGCTAATCGTTTCATTGCTTGTGTGAAGTATTTGCTGTGTCTGTCCCGTTAAATCCGCTACCGTTGACGGCAGGGTATCTGTCGTCTTTTTAACGCTTTCCAACACCTCGGTTAACTTCCCAAGCGGTTTGATCAGAATGACGGCTACTATAATAAGTGCAATGCCAATTAGTAAGACGCCTATGCCTAGTACCCAATCCATCAAATTCACCTCTTTCCTTTCTGTTGCTTCGCGCTGTAATACATACGCGCTGCTGCTTCAGATAAAACAGTTGTTTGTTGCATCAGTTTTGCGTATTTTCCTGGGGTCGCAGCTACTTGATCGGCTATTTTCGTTAAGGAATGCTGTACATACTCTGTAGAATCACGAAGTTCCTTTGCCGAAGCCGCCAATCCATCAACAGATTGTAATTTGGCATTCGCATCTTCCGCAATTCGATTCGTCTGATTCATCAGCTGATCCGTCTTATCTGTAATGCCACCCACTTTTAATTCTACGCGTTTCATCGTGTCCGTTACGTCTTTCATTGCTTCTTTGACCGTTTTGGCCGTTTTGATAATAGCAATTGCAATGACTACTAAGGCCGCTACGGCGACTATGGCACTAATATACAAGAGCACCTTCAATCTCGTCACCTCCACATGATAAAAACATGAACTATTTTATACAAAACGTCTGCCGAATTGCAATTGCGGGTTGACGTTCCATACCCTTGTCTTTCCACAAATGAGGAGAATCTAAACCCCAGCTTGCTTGTGGCTTCTATTTGATATGCTTAACATATCATAAAAACAGGATTTATCCACTTTGTATCTATCTCAATTTCGAAAAAACTTTCGTTGCGCCAAAAGGGAATACTTTTCTGCCCATTTTGTGAGTTGAAATCATTTACTGCGCTTATTGTTTAATGTTAAACTAACTGCATGAAGGAGTGGTTGATTATGAAACTAGAAAACAAAGTTGCCATCATTACCGGGGGAGCAGGCGGTATCGGCTTTGGAATTGCAACAGCCTATGTAAAAGAAGGTGCAACCGTTGCCATTGTCGACTTGAATCAACAAGCAGGTGAGGCAGCGATAGAAAAACTGAAAGAAATTTCTCCTCAGTCCATATTCATTCAAGCGGATCTATCCGATCATTTGACCTTACCATCTATTGTGGAAAAAGTAGTCCAGACCTTTGGGAAATTGGATATCTTGGTCAACAATGCGCACGCTTCACGTATGAAGCCATTCGAGGAAACAACTAAAGAAGACCTAGACCTTTCATTCGGCACGGGATTCTACCCTACTTTTTATTTGATGCAGGCAGCGCTTCCACATTTAAAAGAGACAAAGGGAAAAGTCGTGAATTTTGCATCAGGCGCAGGAATTAACGGGGACGTCAATCAAGTTTCCTATGCAGCTGCAAAAGAAGCGATCCGTGCGGTTACTCGGGTAGCTGCAAACGAATGGGGACAATATGGTATTACATGCAACTTGATTTCCCCAATTGCGAAAACTCCGGGGATTGAACAGTGGGCAGAAGAACATCCTGATTTCTATAAAGCCATGCTCAGCAAGAATCCTTTAGGCCGACTTGGAGATCCTGAAAAAGACATTGGTCGGACTGCTGTTTTTCTGGCTAGCGAAGACTCGGATTATATAACAGGTCAGACATTGATGGTGGACGGCGGTTCCATCAAACTTCGATAATAACTCATGCAAAAGGCTGTTGCCGAAAGAAAATTCTTTCAGTGACAGCCTTTTTTGACGCATTAAAAATCAGATGAATGTCTCATTCAACTTCGTATAAATCTTTAACAATTGGCTCTGCTCGGCGGCAGATAGATGGCTAAAAAATTCGGTTCGTACTTGTTGACCGTATCGTTTAGCTTCATTCAAGACCTCCAAGCCAAGAGGTGTGATATTCCAATACTTCGTACGTCGATCTTCTTTATCATTTCGCAGCGTAATATATTCATTTTTGATGAGTTTGGTCGATAAATGAGTAAGAGAGGCCGGCGTATAGCCGAGAGTCTCTGCCAGATCGGATGGACGCAGTTCCCCGTTGTTATGTAGTTCTAACAGCACTAGGATGTGAGAAATGCCAAGTGACAACTCAGACTCACGCTGGAAGCGAATGAGCATTTTATTCGTTACTTGATCCATCGTATGGAGCAAATTGAAGAAGGTTTGTTCATCTTTCAAATGGGACACCTGCCTTTCTTTTATGATCAATTATGTCCCGGCGGTATTGCGCCCAAATTTTGGATTTAAAATTTGTGTCATCTGCCGGAAGCTTTATCTTTGTTCTGGAAATCCGTTGAACAGGAAAGAAAACCGTATTCCTCTCACCAGCCATAAAGGCGGGGGTTTTCTGCTGAATAAAGATAAACCTTATGTTCATATACTATTCATTATACAGCAATTTGAGTATTTACAACATTTCTATGACAAATTCGCCATGAACTACTTTACTTTGCTATCGAAAATAAAGAGATTTACATTTTCTACTTTTTAATTACAGATTGATAGCGTATTATTAAGACAACGAATGAACTAGATGATTAGAAAGAGAAAGGTGGGCAAAAAGATTGATGAAATTTAGAGATTCACTAACATTTCAACTAGGAACGATTATTGCCGGGATCTTAGTAGTAATGCTAGCGATCACATCGATTGCCACGTACAAAACAGCATATGATAAATTATATGACGCAGCTGGAATTGAAGCATATGGCTGTGCCAATATTACAACCGGTCTGATTCGTCCGGATGAAATGGAAAAGGCGATGGCTGGTGATCTTCAGACGCAGGATGAAATTGGAAAAACATTGAATTGGACAACTGATCACAAAGATATATTTGAAACGCAATATATTTTGGATTTGGATGGTAATTTGATTGCATTGGATGACAATCTGAAAAGTAAAGGGTTTAAGCCTGGAGATGCGTTCCACATGGATAAGAAAGCAGTGGACGATTTGCTGGCACACGCACATCCTTCCTATTCCGAACCTTATGAGTTTGGCGGCATGAAGAGATTATCCGGTTATGCGCCTATCCATAAAGACCATGATCCAAGCAAGGAAATTATTGCGGTCAGTGTCATTGATTTTGATGCCGATATCGTGAAAAATCGTACGTGGGATGTTGTGCGCGACGGCATTTTGATCAGCATTATTCCGATGCTGCTAGCTTCCATTGTAACAGGCTTCCTCATTCGTCGAAAAACGAAGCCGATTTCCAGCTTGATTGTCCAAGCGAAGAAAATTGCGGATGGAGATTTGGCAGTGGAAACCACAACCGTCCACTCGAACGATGAAGTAGGGGACTTGGCACGCACGTTGAATCGCATGACAGTGAACCTGCAAGAAATGATCGGGACGATGAACACTACATCGCATCAGTTATCTGAGAATTCAAATGAAACTTCTAGTTCGTTGAATGAAATGCGAGAAGCTGTCTCTATGGTTGCGAATAGCATTGAAGAAGTGGCAACAGCGGTGACAGATGGAACAACTACCGCCGAAAGTGCAACGGAAATCTTAACGAATTTGGCCAACGACTTACGCAGTACGAAAGAAGATGCAGATGCTATGCTCGTCAATTCCAATGAAACGATGAACATTGCGCTCGAAGGCGCACAGCGGGCTAACGAAATCAGCAGAGACATGGAATTGATTCGAACCGGGTCACAAGAAGTTGGAGATACCATTCAAAACTTGGTGGAATCCACAACGAAAATTCAAGATATTACAGGGTCGATTGCCGGAATTGCGGCACAAACGAACTTGCTCGCCCTGAACGCATCCATTGAAGCCGCTCGTGCCGGCGAACATGGTAAAGGATTTGCGGTAGTTGCCGAAGAAGTACGAAAATTGGCGGAGCAGTCCAATCAAGAAGTGCTGGAAGTGGAGAAATTGGTTCAGGATATTTCAGAACGAATTCAGCAAGTCATCACTTCCACATCAGAAAATACGAAGCATATTACCAAAGGTACAGAAACTGTACGACTCACCTCTCAGTCATTGAGCAATATTTCTTCCGCTGTGGCAGAAACTGTTGAAGAAATTAAAAACATTTCACGCCTGATGACTTCAGAATCAGAAAAGTCGGGTGAAGTCGTGCAATTAATCGAGAATCTGACGCATTCGGTTCGAGATATTGAAGACATGACGAATAATATTGCAGCAGCTGCAGAGCAGACGACTGCAAGTATCGAGGAAATTGCTGATCGCTCAACGCAGACGAATCAAATGGCACAGGATCTCGAAGTGTTTGTCGGTTCCTTCCGATTGCCAGAACAAAATTAGACGATCTATTGAGAAAGAATAATAACTGAAAAGCCTGTATCTTTGATTACCTTGTAATCAGGATACAGGCTTTTTTATTTAAGCTATACTTGTGCTTAAATTAATTTTTATAAAAATTGAACCTAATATGATTTGATAATCGTCTAATTGCTGAATTTGAAGTGGTTTGAAGGGGAGGATAATCGATTGAACAAAGAAGAAAAAGATTTTGAACTAGAGAGAGTGATGATTAAATACGGTAATGAGTTGATGCGGCTTGCATTCTCTTACGTGAAAGACACAGAGACTGCTAAGGACATGGTTCAAAATTCGTTTATCAAATGCTATAAAAACCTTGATTCATTCCGTTATGACTCACAAATCAAAACCTGGCTATATCGCATAACAATCAACGAATGTAAAGATCATTTAAAAAGCTGGAATTACAAAATGGTACAAGTAAAAAGCTTTATAAATGAAACAGCAAAATCCATATTGCCATCAACAGAAAAAACAGTTATCGAGAAATACAGGAATAAAAAAATAAAGGATACTGTCTTTTCTCTTCCAAAAGTGTATAGGGAAGTAGTTTATCTATATTACTATGATTCACTAAACATGGAGGAAATTGCCGAAGTGTTGGATATACCGGTCAATACAGTGAAAACCCGATTAAGAAGAGCGAAACAAAGATTAGAGTTAATGATAAGGGAGGCAGAGCTGAATGGGAGATAAACGATTAAAAGAAAAATTTTATAATGCGGATGACCAAGAACTACGATTTACGAAAGAAGACCGTAATGAGGTATTTGAAAAAATTCATAAACTGGAGAAGCATAATACAAAAAAGAAATCCATTATTTTTTCTTCAAAAAAGTTCACCCCACTTGCAGCATCTTTAGTAGTAGCGGGCTTGTGTATAATTTTGTTTATTCCATCAATCCTACCTAGAGATATTGCCAACCAAAGCAACGGAAATATTGACGGTAATGCAAATACAAGCAAATCAGTGGTACAAGAAAATGAAGTTTCAACCACTTTATTAACGGTGAAAGATGAAAATAATAGAATACCAATTAACCTTTTATTTACTTATAGTAAAGATAAAAATATGATGAAGATTCTATCGATTCCTCGTGATACCTATGCTCCGATATTGGATAATGAAAAAACTACTCCATATGATAAATTGTCGCACGCTTATGTAAATGGTTCGGGAGGGATTGAAGATGTACGAACAACCATTTCTAATTTATTTGATTTACCAATTGATTATTATGCTGTGATGGATGTAGAAGCTTTTTCAAAGATGATTGATTCAGTGAATGGTATAGATTACGACTTGCAAGAAGATATTCGAGTCCGAGCAATATCCAAAGTAGCATTTGAATTCAAAAAGGGAACGCATCGTTTGAATGGAGAAGAAGTTTTGGCATTACTGATGGATGCTACAGTGGGAAATGAATTGGGTGAAAAAGACCAATTAAACCTCATTAATGCGGTTATAAATCAAACAATAAACGTGTTACCACAAACGCAATTAGAACAATTTGCTACTGAAATAGAAGGTGATTTTCCAATTGAACAATTATTGGAGAATCCATTGGAACTTCCCTCGATACAATTAGTATCTTTAACCGATGGAATGATAGGTTCCATGATGAATGAGTCATACTATATTAAATTTGAGAAGAAATTTTTAAATTCAGTTTCAGAAGAGTTAACTACATTTAACTGATAAGAGTTTTAAAATAAGGGAAACATCTTTGATTTGAGTTCGATTTGGGGAACACGTCGATGGTTCTATTGCTTGTCTGACTATTTAAGTAAAAGAACTGATCCAATCAAGTTGAAAGAAATGATAGCGTTATCTATTTAATGAAAAATTAAATGAAACTGGGTCCTCAAGTATCAAGACGAGTTTGTGGCGTAGCAATATACCAGGATCGGGTCATTATGCTGAAATTATGAAACTGCTCACTATCTCGTTTCGTCTTAATTAATAAGAACTTTCAGTATGAATGGAGGATGTGTAATTTTGTGGCTAATATTCGGACTCCTAGCAATAACTGCAACTTTTATAAATTTATATATGTATGGAACAGGCAAAGATTATAAATTGGCAATGGCGATGGGGTTATCTTTTACTGCTCTAACCCTTGTTGCAGATTATAGTATGGTCTCCAATTGGGTAAAGGCGGAAGATTGGGCTGCTTTATCAGACGTAGTGCCTACGATGGAAAAAGCGTTTTGGATTTTAACGAGTATAGCGATTTTATTAAATATAACTCCCACACTTTTAGAGTTAAAAAATAGAAAATAACTATTGCATTAACTTTTTTGTGCAATTAAAAGGTGCAATTGTTGATAAGGGCATTGCGTCACCGAATCATGAAATTGAACAAAAAGAGATCATCAATTGTGATGGTCTTTTTTTACATTGCATTCAGAATATATGTTCTGTATAATCACGAACATATATACGGTTTTGGAAGGAGCAATTATATGGAGCGAAATCGTGACCGAGGAAATATCAAATGGACTTCTCTGATGCTTCCTGAACATTTAGAACGTCTACGCGACTGGCAGCGGGAAGATCAGTACACGGAACGACCAGAGCTGACGGACTGGGAGCTGCAATCGATGCAGCTGACGCTGGAACATGGCTGGCGAAGCAAGTGTGAACTGTTGATCAAGACATGGCATGACGGTGAAGTGCGTTATCATCAGGGAGTGATCGAAGCGCTTGATTCTGCTAATTCCGCAATTCTGCTTGGCGATCCTTTCGGTACGGAAAGAATCCCTGTTGCCGACATCATCGACGTACAACTGGCAAAAGGTGCGGATGGGGTTTGAACAAAAATAAAAACTGTCTGCGAATGCAGACAGTTTAGTCTCTGTAAAATGCTTTTTCTGTATTGTACTTTGCGCGTTCCGTATTGATCACATACGTTTCATAAATCTCGCGCTCCATTGGATCGTCCACAAGAATAGCAGCTATTTTCGCTACTTCTTCACGGTGATTGCGCAATGGAGATACTTGGTCTTCAAAATGCTTTTTTAGACGCGGGCGCAACTTTCTTGCTTTCCCTACGAATAATAGCTCGTCACTTTGGTTGTAAAACAACAACAGACCGCCTTTATCCCGGGGAATTTCATGGAAATCAATAAAACCGAAGATCGGCTTGATTGGCGTCGTATCCGGCGTCAGTTCCTGCTTTCTGCGAACGATTGTCACAGCTGGTTCTGGTAATTGAATCGTAATCAATTTTACTTCACATCCTCATATGATTAAGTGTCCATCCTACCATATGGCAGGGGAAAAAGCGAGAAACTTTCCGTGTGTTCCTTGCATATGGTAGACAAATGCCTTGGAGAGGATGAATCCATGAAATTGCCTGCTGTTATACAAGCGTATCATGTGTCGCATACGAAACCCAAAGTGAATATTTATTATCCTGTCATCATTCAGCTGGAGGACCCGAAAATTCAGCAGCAGCTCAATCAAGTGATTTTCACAGAGATGAATAAACTGCTTGTGGAACAAAATTATTACGAACCCAGTTTGGTCGAATTAGTAGCTGATTTTGAAATAAAAAACAACCAGCGAGGGATTCTCAGTTTAAATCTTATTGTCTATTCCTTCACTGGCGGGGCGCATGGAATGACAGTCTGTAAGTCACTGACGTTCGACACACGTACAGGCAGAAGCTATAGCTTGCCCGATCTTTTTAAGCCAGGCAGCCCATATGTGCAGCGGATTTCTGAATATGTCCGCCGGCATATTGAAAAATGGAAAACGCCTGTATTGGAGCCATTTAAACAAATCCGGCCCGATCAAGATTTCTACATCGCAGATACTTCCCTCGTCGTCTATTTCCAGCTGTATGAAATCTCACCTTACGTAGCCGGTTTCCCGTATTTCCCGATTCCACTACTCGACCTGGAAGACCTCATCAAGCCAGGCAGCCCTGCAGATAGAATGCTGCCATTTATAGGAGTTTAACAAGATCTCTTACGGAAGATATGTAGGAATATATGAAGTATTAATGCTATAATTTGAATATACAGACTATACAAACGAGGTGGAACGTATGCTAAGAGATCTCTTTATCGGTTTATCGGAAAATCAATTGTTGAACCGCGCCGCTCGGAACTATGGCTTACAGCTTGGAGCGCAGCAGGTAGTGGCTGGAACAAATATTACAGAAATGATGGACAGCGTAAAAGAACTAAATCAAGCAGGGATTGCGTGTACCATTGATAATTTAGGTGAATTTGTTTACGACAAAAGCGAGGCTATCAGGGCGAAAGAACAGATCTTAGCAGTAGTGGAGGCGATCCGCGAGCAGCAAGCGGATGCACATATCTCCTTGAAACCATCTCAGCTCGGCCTCGACATCGATTATGAGTTTTGTAGAGAGCAAATAAAAGAGATAGCAGAAAAGGCAAGCCGCGACGACATCTTCGTGAATTTGGATATGGAGAATTATCCGCGGCTTGAACCTACCTTCCGTCTGGTTAATGAATTATCAGAAGAAGGGTATACGAATATTGGAACCGTCATTCAGGCGTATTTTCATCGCGCATTGAAAGACACGCGTGCCTATCGTGACATGCGAATGCGTCTGGTGAAAGGTGCATATAAAGAATCGCCTGCTGTTGCCTATCAAAAAAAGCAAGAAATTGATGAGAACTTCATCCGAATCATCGAGTGGCATCTGCTTCATGGAAAGTTCACTTCAATTGCCACGCATGATGATAAAATCATCGATCATGTCAAACGCTTTGCAGCAGAACATGACATCGAGCGTGATCAATTCGAATTTCAGATGCTATACGGATTCCGCAAAGACTTGCAGCTGGCGTTAGCGAAGGAAGGCTACCGCTTCTGTACATATGTACCATTCGGTGAAGATTGGTATGGGTACTTCATGCGCAGATTGGCGGAACGTCCGCAAAATATGAATTTGATGGTGAAGCAAGTGTTTAATAAGAAGACCAATACAGTAATAGGTTTGGCGGCAGGTGCATTTTTGCTTGGGCGGTTGTCGAAGCGTGGGAAATGACGAAATCATTGAATAGGGCTATCCGGGAAGTCGTTAGACGATTTCTTGGATAGCCCTTTTTTATATCAAGTGTTTCTTTAGGACCCTCACGCTCATAAGATGCCCGTCGGCGATCATATTTTCGGCCGGGCGCTCATATCCATCCGTTTGCCGCTCATACGGACTCGAAACTCGCTCATATGTCTTCTCCCCGCGATCATAAAGGGAGTATTCTCGCTCATACGCCGAATTGCCAGGTGTTATTTTTCTTATGATTCTACTAAATAAAGCTTCATTTAGTAGAAATACACTTATTTTATCAAATGATTTGAAACTTTTATAGAAAATCTCCGTCTGTAGGGTTCTAAATAAAATAACAGATAGCGGAGTGAATATATAGTGAGAAAATTGTTCGGAAAAATAAAGGTCGTTCTTTTCATTAGTTTGTTATTTGTTTTAATTACCCTGGCCAGCCTGTCTTTTTCCCATTTCGGTGCTGCGGTGCAGGACCAGCGATTTTCGGATATAGACAATACATTCTGGGCCAAAGATGAAGTGATGCAGCTGGCGGATGAAGGGATTATTGCCGGGTATCCGGATTTTCAATTTAGACCGAGTGCTGTTATAACACGTGGTCAGGCGGCCAATTTATTAGCAAGTGCATTACAACTACCCGATACGCCATATGAACCGATATTTACAGATGTCAGTCAGGAGTCATCCTTTTTACGTGGAGCGATGGCGACATACCAGGAAAAGATATTTGCCGGAAAACCGGACGGCGCGTTCGGCGTCAGTGACCCCTTAACAAGAGAACAGATGGCCAGCGCAATCGTCAGCGCGTTCAATTTAAAAAACACAGGGACGGCAAGTGGGTTCACGGATGAAAATGAAATCGGCATATCTCATAAACAAAGTGTAAACGTGCTGAAACAATATGGTATTACGACAGGGAAAGAAGACGGCTCGTTTGATCCGAAATCACCTGTCACAAGAGCGACCTTCGCAGTATTCTTACATAGGACGATGATTCAGTCGGGCGCATTGAAAGAACGGGCAGCTGTAAAGCTCACTGAACCGGAAACAATCGGACCATTTGAAGCCGTCCCTCATTCGGAGCAATTTATTGAATTACCATTGGGTGAGGAGTGTAAAGTATTTCTGCGGTCCGATCAGCAATTGCAGTTGATTGAAAAACGGACGCAGGCTCACGGTCATGCAACCGATCAAATGTATACGTACAGTGTGAACGGGCAGGATTCTGTAACTATGACCGTGGTCAAGCGCCAGTTGCCAAACAGTGACTATTTCTTATTTACAGAGTTACGGAATCCCGAGACGACCCCGATCCGTATAGATCTTGTACAGACTGAAGACGAAATTAAATCAAATGCACTCGAACCGTTCAGCAAGTTTTCTGCGAAAAAAGAAGTGAAGAAACTAGTCGGCGAAGATGTGACGACATTTCCTGTTGGTCTACTGGAGACGGTGACGGATGACAAAATCAGTCAGGAGCTGATCGGAAAATCGTATCGTTCCCGTGAATTGGAAATAAACTATGCGCAGGGGAGCAGCCGTACCCGCGAATTTCTGGCAGAAGAAGATGTATACAGCAGCATAGTGATGGGCGGCACGCGTGTGTCTGTATTTGCATTGCAATCGCATGGTGATGATGTTACAGATCAATGGCTTCTTTCATCCGGAACCAAGTTGTTCTCTACAGATGAACAAAGGGATAACTGGATGCATGAATTTGCCCTCCATAGTAAAAAACGCAATCAATGGTACACTGCCAAAGGAGCTTACAGTAAAATGGCCGAGACCGTGGAACCGATTGCTGCTTCCGGACGTGCGTATGGCCGTAATTTGCTGATGATGAAAGAAGACCGTGCCATGGAACTGTACCAACAGACACAAGAGCGGTTCTATGAAGACCTGCTGCATAATGCATTTGTCAATTTACAGTTGTTCAAAGGAGAGGAACAGTATTGGGAAACAGAAGTGACCAGTACCTACCTGAAAGACTTGTACGGCTTTACGGCTCCGTTTATTGATACGCGTTTTAATGAACAAATTGCCTTGTTCTTGAATAAAGCCGGCGATGCTTTTGAACATCCGGATGCGAGTGAAGGCCTGCGCAACTATGCTGATTTGCTTGTCGCTCAGCAGGAAAAAGGGAATATCAGTGGTTTGAAGCCAGGTGCTTATTATATTCCAGATTATTTCCCAGTGAAGCAGAAGGTGGTTACGCATACATCTATGAATCATCAGCTTGGCGGGATGAACATTCTTTTATTGGCCTATCAAGAGTTTGGGGATACTGTTTATCTAGAAACAGCAAGTGCGATTGAAAAAGCGATCGCGCTGGAAGAAAAAAGCTGGATCCGGGATGATGGGGATATATGGTATAAGCGGACGCCCGATGGAGAGTTTGCAGGAAGGGACTATACCCATCTGACATTGGAAGATTTGATTGATTCCTATGAGAACTGGCTTGCTGTAGACGAAGCAAAAACGCCTGTGTTTAAGCGGATGATCGAGTCAAAAGCAGGCTATTTAGATAAAAATAAGAAAGGGTATACAACTAAAATTAAAGAGGGGCTGAAACGGATCGATATGTCTAACTTATTACCTAATGGAATCGAGCATACAGATGCGTTGTAAAGTAAAATTGTTTGAAGATGCCTTTGTAATAAATTGATGGATTCGTCTAGATGACCATGAGTATTCGTGTGAAATTTCCTATTTGTTACTCTTATAGATGCATTTTCCGAAATAAAGCTTCACTTGCGAAAGAAAATGTATTGAAATGAACAGTATATGCGAACAATACGAGGGGGAGCAATATGAGCAAAAAAAAAACCATTTACCTCTAAAGTAGAGAAGCTGCTAAGTCTAATGCGAAATAAATAAGCATCTATTTGGATTGAGAATAACCATGCTATTTTTAAATTAAAAGGAGTGCGATTTGCACTCCTTTTTTCTTAGTCAATTCCAATTCTCTCTCAATCAACAGAACCCGTTAAAAATGAGGCAAGCGTTTCCACTATACTGTACAATAATAGAAACCGTCTAGATGTAAACTTAGGATTGGAGGCGAATTGCTTGTTTGAAGTGATTAATAAAAAGAAAGCGCAATTAGATGATGCTCGCCCTTTACCAAAATATACTTTAAAAAGTTTACAAGAAAAATTATTTCTTGAGTGGACATATAATTCGAATGCCATTGAGGGAAATACACTAACAATGTACGAAACGAAAGTAGTTCTTGAAGGAATTACTGTCGGTGGTAAAACGTTAAGGGAGCATTTAGAAGTCATTAATCATCGTGACGCTATTTCGTATGTCGAAGAAATTGTCCAAGAGAAAGCATCACTTTCTGAATGGCAAATTAAAAATTTACATCGTTTAGTGTTAAAGGGGATTGTCGATGAATATGCAGGAGTATATCGTCAAGAACAAGTCTTTATTTCGGGTGCTAAACATACTCCTCCAGCGCATTTTCTAATTCAAGAAAAAATGGAACAGATGATGAATTGGTATTATACAGCAGGAGTTGACCTTCATCCAGTGGAGCGGGGAGCAATGTTACATGCCATTTTTGTGGGAATTCATCCTTTTATAGTTGGGAAAGGACGCACCTCTAGACTTTTGCTTAACTTAGAGATGATGAAGGATGGGTTTCCCCCAGTAATTATAAAGGTTGAAAATCGATTAGCCTATTACGAAGCGCTCGATAAAGCTCATACAACAGAAGATTACAAAGACTTTATTGCGTTAGTAGAACGAGAAGCGGAAGATTCTTTGGATTTATATTTAAGTGCAATTAATTAGATTAGCATCTTATATGAGGTGCTTTTTTAATACAATATAAGAACGTAGCGGCGAACATTGATATTCTATGAAAGAGCATGATCTATGGGAGATTTCGTTAAGACACACTTTTTATTTGTCATTAGTAAATAACGAAATTGAAATGTATAATAAAGGGAAGGATAACAGTATGAAAGTGGTGTTTGTATGAAAGAATTTAATATCGATCAAAAGAATTTAGAAGAGTGATGCATAATCTTCGATTGGAAAACATGAGTCTTTCTCAAGCAGAAAAAAAGAAAGTACTTGAGCTTATCAATACAAATATCGCAATTACGCCAACTTTGATCAAGGATTTATTTAAGCATGGGGAAATATAATGAACAAGATAATGATGACGGTCTTTTAAAGCATAATCGGTTGTTGATGTAGGCCATTAAGAAAATTCTTTTTAGAGAAAATTCAATACCACAAGTGAATAACAATAATCTTTTAGAGTGTCGAATGTGAGCAGTGTGTGTTGAAGGACTGGGTTTATCAGTATCCATGATTGGACGAATTTCCGTAAATGGGAATGCGTCCAGTCTTACAATAGGACCCAAATAATACGTTGCATACTGTCCCTACACTGAAGAAAATAGTAAATTGAGTTATGACAATGAGGCTTTAAAGATATTTTTGACAAATCATGATGGTGATTGCACTTCAGATGCCACCCCAAGAACGTTTATTATTCAGGGCGATAAAGACTTATCTAAAAGTATAAAAAGAGTTGTTATTACTCAAAGTGGTACGAAAACCAACATACCAAATAAAGAGTAAAGTTTGCTATATGTGGCTTTATTTATGAAATATCGTTTGTTTTCCGCTAAAAGGCGCTTTTCTTCAAGAAAGAGCAGCGCTCAATTTCATAAACGGCCGTTTTTGTTGAATAATTGAATACCGAAATAATAAAGAAGTGCTTAGTTTTCCAATGAATGTAGTGACCCCTAAAAGTTAGAGTTTTAT
>NZ_JACLBZ010000015.1 GCF_019748715.1 Sporosarcina aquimarina
GCTCTAGGCCCTGCGAATAAACACCGGTTGCCTCGAATACGATTTCTGGTAGTTGACCGTCTAGTTTCCTAACTAAATTAATCTGTTCTTTTAGTGAACGGAACCCCACTGTTGTATGTTCCACTTCACCTTCGTAATGACACTGCTGATTGTCGTCATAGATCACCACCGCGCTTTTTCCCATACTGACATCAAACGCCATTACATAACTCATCTTGTTTCCTCCTTTTGACCATTCATAGAAGTCTTCACAGTGCCTCATCGATTCCACTTTCTTATACACGATCTCGAAGATCCAACATACTAAACTGATTCAAATAAGGATGTGAAGTGAGTCGGTTTCCTTGTACGGATTCTAAGATCCCAGCGTCCCTG
>NZ_JACLBZ010000016.1 GCF_019748715.1 Sporosarcina aquimarina
TTTGAACTCTAACTTTTGGGGTGCACGTCAATCTCGCTCTTTTCTTTTTAGTAAACACCAGAAAAAGCCCCCATTCGTCATCCGGATGAGAGCTTTCAAATTTATTTACCAATCATACGTACTAAATTTAACAACGGGCGATAATTCGCACCTGCCAGTCCGATCAATTCGACAAAAAGCTCAATGACAATGAGCATAACTAGTACGAGCAGCAATGCCCCCCATACCGTTGCTTGAGAAAACAGAACGGCCACCGCACCAAATAAAATCGCAATTCCATAGATCGTCAATACAGCTTGTCTATGTGAAAAGCCTGAACGCAGTAAGCAATGATGCAAATGTGATTTATCTGCTGCTGAAATTGGCTGCTTCATTCGAACGCGTCGTACGATCGCGAAGAACGTATCGGAAATTGGAACACCCAGCATAATAATCGGAATGACCAAGGATACAACTGCAACATTCTTGAAGCCGAGCAATGCCAGTACCGAAATCATGAAGCCAAGGAATAGCGATCCGGTATCCCCCATAAAAATTTTCGCTGGATGGAAGTTGTAGATCAAAAATCCGAGCGAGCTGGCTGCCAATATAGATGCTGTAGCAGCAACGAAAATATTCCCCATCAACACCGCCATGACTGTAATGGCGATTAATGCAATGGCAGATACGCCTGCGGCCAAGCCGTCCAATCCATCAATCAAATTGATGGCGTTGGTGATTCCAATAATCCAAATAATGGTGATTGGAATACTTAAATATCCTAAATCCAACTGGCCAATGAACGGCAAGTTAATCATCTCTATTTGCAGACCGCCCCATAGAACGACGACCAATGCAGCTACAAGCTGGCCTGACGCCTTTGCTTTCGCTGTTATTTCAAGCATATCATCTAAAAAGCCAATTATGACAATTAATAGCGCACCGAACAAAATGCCAGCTGCGTGTTCGTCGGATGGCAACAAAATCGCATATCCAATAATAAATGCGCCGAAGATGGCTAGTCCACCAATTCGAGGCATAACTCTCGCATGGACTTTTCGATAATTGGGACGATCAACCGCACCGATTCGAAAAGCGAGTTTAATGACAAGTGGTGTAAGTATGACAGCAGCGATAAAAGCTACAGACATTGCAATGAATAACATGTCTTTCCTCCCCAATTAACAATAAGTTCATATCGCATTTCATTATAGCATGCTTGCTACTAGATTTCACTACTAAGTACACTTTCCCTGTTCGTTCCCTCAATCGCTTGCTTGCAAACTAACATTGTAACTGGTCCTAGCAGGATTTCCGCTAGGATAGATGAAGTTAAATGTGTGTGAAGCTTCACCTGCGTCAAGGTTGAGTTTCTCAACCTGAAACTTCTTGCTCCCAACCACTAAAATAGCGAAACCGCAACACAGAATACATAGTCATCTCCCGAACAATACAAAGTTCACACTTCAAACATACAGCCATATTCTAGAGATAGTCTTTTGCCTAGGTTTTTGGTAAAATAGATAGGAATCTCTCATTTAGATAGAGGTTTATAAAGGAGCGTTTAATTTATGTTGAAAATCTTTAAGCGTAAAACTGGGACGAGTGAACGGCAACTGCGGAAATACCGCAAGATTGTGGAGCAGATTAATTCACTTGAGCCTAAATACATTGCCATGTCGGATGATGACTTGTCTGGTATGACTGATCAATTCAAAGAGCAATTGGAAGGCGGAGCTACGATCGAAAACATCTTACCGGATGCTTTTGCTGTAGTGCGTGAAGCTTCCAAACGAGTTCTTGGAATGCGGCATTTTGATGTGCAGCTAATTGGCGGAGCCGTCTTAACGGAAGGTAATATTTCTGAGATGCCGACCGGTGAAGGGAAAACACTCGTTGCTTCTCTCCCCTCTTACGTACGTGCCCTAGAAGGAAAAGGCGTGCATGTCATCACTGTAAATGATTACTTAGCAAAGCGTGACTATGAACAAATCGGACAAATCCATCGCTTCCTCGGATTGACAGTTGGATTGAACGTACCAATGATGCAAGGACCGGCCAAACAAGCGGCCTACCAATCGGATATCACATACGGTGTCGGTACAGAGTTTGGTTTTGACTACTTGCGCGATAATATGGTCCAAGATTCTTCTCAAAAAGTACAAAGACCGTACCACTTCGCTATTATCGATGAAGTCGACAGCGTCTTGATTGACGAAGCAAAAACACCGCTCATCGTAGCAGGTAAAATGCAAGCTGATGCCGATCTGCACCATATTGCGGCTCGCTTGGCAAAACGCTTCAAAAAGGGTGAAGACTTCGAATTTGACGATGCCACAAAAGCTACATCACTAACTGAGCAAGGTATCGAAAAAGTTGAAAAAGCATTCGGTATCGGCAACTTATATGACTTGGATCACCAAACGCTTTATCATTACGTCATCCAGGCTGTACGTGCATTCGTCATCTTTAAGCGCGATGTAGATTATATCGTGCGCGATGAAAAAATCGAGCTGGTTGACATGTTCACAGGTCGAATCATGGAAGGCCGTACGTTGTCGGATGGTCTGCACCAAGCGATCGAAGCAAAAGAAGGCGTGCCCATTACAGATGAAAATAAAGCACAAGCCCAAATTACGATCCAAAACTATTTCCGTATGTATCCAAAACTTTGCGGTATGACCGGAACGGCGAAAACGCAAGAGAAGGAATTCCGTGAAGTATACAATATGGAAGTTATTCAAATTCCGACGAATCGTCCACGTGCGCGAATCGATTCTCCGGACTTCGTATATAAGACGATTGAAGAGAAGTATAAAGCAGTGGCAAGAGAAGTGGCAGCGCGTCATGCGAAAGGACAGCCGGTACTTGTCGGTACAACGTCCATCCTGCAATCAGAGGCTGTTGCAAAGCATCTGCGTGAACAAGGCTTGGATTTCCACCTATTGAACGCGAAAAGTGTCGAGCAGGAAGTCGATTTAATTTCACAAGCTGGGCAACAAGGACATATTACGGTTGCTACGAATATGGCCGGCCGCGGTACAGATATCGTGCTCGGCGAAGGTGTCGAAGAAAATGGCGGATTGTTCGTGCTGGGTACGGAAAAGCACGAGAGCCGTCGTGTCGACAATCAGTTGCGAGGTCGTTCAGGTCGTCAAGGTGACCACGGCGAAAGCCAATTCTATCTTTCATTGGAAGATGAGATGTACATTCGCTTTTCCCCTGAAGAGCTCGAGAAGTTCCTGCCGAAGGTACGCACCGATGAAGACGGCAAAGTGTTAAACCATGAAGTCCACGAGCTAACAGAGCGAACACAGCGGATTGTTGAAGGGGCTCATTTCTCCATGCGGGAATATAATCTCAAGCTGGATGACGTCATCAATGACCAACGGGAAGTTATTTATTCATTGCGTAATCGGGTACTTGAAAGAGAAGATATTTTCGGAAAGTTGAAGGCGATGCTTTCTGAAACGGTTGAATTTGTTGTACTCGACAGCTGTCCAGACAATGAGATTGCAGATAACTGGGATTTCGAACGGATTGAGCGCACGATGAACGCCTTGTTGCTGACTCCTGTCGAATTGCCGAAGTCACTGGATCGAACTTCTGATATCTTGAAACAGTATGATGAAGGAATGGCGGAGTTGTTTGCATTTATTGACTCCTTCACTGATAATGAACAAGTGAGTCAACTGCTCCCTCAAGTCATGCTAGGCTATCTCGATACGATGTGGGTCAAGCATCTTGAAGTGATGACACGCTTAAAAGAAGGAATCGGCTTGCGTTCTTACGGACAAGAAGATCCGATGCGTATTTACCAGCGTGAAGGCTTGCAATTATTTGCCAAGCATTATCAACGTCTGCGTCGCGATATCGCGTCTGAAATTATCACATTCATGAAGCAACTTAACACACAAGAACAGGAGGTTTCCCAATGAAACTCTTCAACCTATTTAAAAAGACTGAAAAAACTGGGTTAGACAGTACAGTGGAATCCAATGAAATACTAGAGAATGCACAAAGCAGCTCTGGCAACGAAGACATCGAGACGGCACTATCCCTTCATCCGCAATGGAACCTGACACAGGAGCAAGAATATGTGTTTCGTTTCCTCGCGAATGAACTGGAGCCATTAAAACCAAATCAAATCTCTTTATCAGGTATCGATATTGACTTGGAGCCTGCAAACGGTAGCTGGCTTGTCAAAGCATTTTTCCGTTCTTCGCTCGACCAAGCAATCACTGTCGGTTCCATCGAATTATTATTGATTGACGAAGAAGGCAATACAGCAGCTTCCGCGGAGTTCGACTTGAATGAACTAGGTGAAATTCCTGCACGCAGCGCACGTCCATGGGTATTCGTTTTCGAAAAGAATGATCAATTGGCAGATGAACTCCCGACTGAAAATTGGAAGCTCGCGTTCAATGTACATTCTATGATGCCGCATCAATTGGAGCTTGCACCTTCTTGGGAAGAGCAGCTGCCTGCTGAGCAAAAAGAAGCACTAGCTGAAGTAGTAGCTGGTCTTCCAAAACTAAAACCCCGCGAAGTAAATATCGCAGGGTTCCAAATTCAAAAGCAAGAAGACGGCAATATTGCAGCATCTGTTTTTGTCCGTAACGGTCATTCCAAGCAGATTAATATTGAAAAGCTTCCTTTAGAGTTAATTGATGCAACTGGGGAACTCGTAGCACGGGGAACATTTGAGTTGAATCCCGCGCTTTCTGTGAAAGCGAACAGCACGACTCCTTGGACGTTCATCTATCCGACAGAATTGATTAAAAAGGACGAACCAGATTTCTCACGCTGGACGATCCGCGTACCACAAGATTCTACAAATTAATGAAAAAGAACTGCCCGGAAAATCTATCGGGCAGTTCTTTCATTTTATTGACTGAAAATGTCTACCGATGATCATAAACTACCCGCAAGCGATCATAAACTCCATTCGGCACTCATATCTAGTACCCTGGTGATCATACAAATCCCACAGGCGCTCATAACATCACTGAACTCGATCATAAAGCTACTCCACTCGCTCATAGAGCAATTTCCTCACTGATTTTTGGTGATATAGTTCATAATCGAGTCACTACCCAGCACTTTCCCGATCGTTTACAAGTTATTTAGCCCCTTTTTCTATGTACAAAAAATCGATCCCCCTATTGGAAGATCGATTGGAATTTTATTATTTAGCTGCGACTTGATGAACGCCAGCGATGCGTTTTGCACCTACATAGCGCTTGCCCCAGTAATATGGATCGTTTAATTTATCTACTCGTACACCTTTAGATGTCGAAGCATGAGCGAATTTTCCGTTCCCTACATAGATTCCTACGTGAGAGACACCTTTACCACTTGTATTGAAGAATACAAGATCACCAGATGTTAAGTTGGATTTTTTCACTGGTTTTCCAGATGCATAAAGACCACTGGAAGTACGTGCCACTTTCAATCCATTTTGATTGAATACGTATCCGACATAACCTGAGCAGTCAAACCCTGCTTTTGTAGTGCCGCCATAACGGTATTTAATACCTGTTAGACTTGTTGCCGTCTTAGTAATATTTGTAGATTTTGTTGAAGCATCTGCTTGTCCAGCGAAAGGAGCGACGAGTAATAAAATAGACATTGCCAAAACTGAAAACGTTTTCTTCAATAACTTCATGTGTTCCTCCGATAATCTTATGTATTTAGGTAACTTGCTAACCTTTTATGTTGTATTAACTCTATCATTTTTCAAACGCCTGCTATATTACAGTTATGTAACAAGAAGATTTCAAAACAGTAATATCCGTTACTTTTGAAACATTTTATTACAATATATTTATCTTTCGATAAAATTGAACATACAAAAGGCTGCTTTTCGTAAAGAAGCAGCCTTCGGATTATAAAAAAAGATTTGGGTATGGTAACGGCACCGTTGATCTACGTTCCAAGCTGACGCTTTCTTATCCCTGACCAAGTGATTTGTTGAAATTGAAGATAAGAAATAGGATGACTTATCCGAATAGACTTATGAAATTATAGCTTGCGAGCGGTCCGGGATTTCCGTTCCAGACGGTACACTTTCCGGGGGGCGTGACCTTGAGCTTCCTCGTTCGCTTCGCTTCCTGCGGGGTCTCAAGACGCACGCTGATCCCCCAGGAAAAGCCGTCACGAAGAACGGCTTTTGCGACTAAAAGCGAAGCGTTAGGAGCACATTTTTGCCTTTCGACCGTCCTCCACTCCAATCCATAGTTAGCATGTAGGGACACATAGCAAGCTCATTGTAGTTTTTTAAGTTCTAAAAAGTGTTTCCATAGTCAAAGTACAAAACTACCATATTTCATTGACTTAGTTTAAGGGCGTTAAGTGATTCAGGAAAATAAACTTTCGGGCAATGTTGCTTATCATTCGCTTTTGAACTTTGGTTACAATGTATAAGAAAGCATCACCTTACCACTTAAAAAATTGCAAAGAACAACACTTTAAACTTCCCATAATAAAGTAGGGATTGAAGCGGAAGATGGGCGACTCCTGCGGGATTAGCGTGACAGGTGAGACCCTGGACTGAGCGAAGCGAAGGAAGCGGCTCACCGCACGCCCCGCGGAAAGCGTCCCGTCTGGAGCGCAAATCCCCGGACCTACGCCCATGTTCCTTTCTTGCGTTCTATTCTATAACGCTAATCCAACTTTATCTCATAGGTATTTATCTACAAGCTAAAGGCTGCTTCCTCAGAATTGAGGAAGCAGCCTTTTTTGTAGGACATCAGTCGATTTGCAGATCCGTTATTACCACTACGTCTTCATGACGCAATAGTTTAGTGATTGGCCAGTCGGGTGTGACTTCGCCTTGCTTTAATTTCTCCATCGCTGCTCGCTTTTTCTCGCCGAATGCAACCATGATGAGTTTTTTCGACTTCATGATGGAGGAAATCCCCATCGTCAGAGCCGTGTTTGGAATTTTTTCGTCGTTCTCGAAGTATTGGCTGTTCACGCCAAGAGTCGAGTCTGTGAGTGTTGCGACATGTGTTACGGAATCAGGAGAAGTTCCGGGTTCATTAAAAGCAATATGACCGTTCTCTCCTACCCCTAATAATTGAATATCAAGAGGATTGGCGTTTAGTTGCTGCTCATAGTTCTGGCATTCTTTGTCCAGGTCTTCCGCCATCCCGTTTGGTATATGTGTTTCTTTAAAAGGCTTTTTATTGAATAAATGTTGTTTCATAAAGTAGGCATAGCTATTTGGGTTGTTAGCATCTATCCCTACATATTCGTCCAAGTTGAACGCAGTTACTTGTGAAAAGTCCAGGTTTGAGTTGGTCCATTCCTGATAGACCGGGATCATCGTGCTGCCTGTCGCTAGTCCAAGTACGTTTAGTCGATTGTTGCGGAGCTCTTCTTCAATAATTTTATAAACTTCTTTTGCTCCTTCTTCAGGACTTTTTACTGTGATCCATTTTAAGTTTTCCATCTTATACACACCGGCTTTCCTAAGTTTTACCTTATATATTGTAATTTCAAATGTTTCATTGGTCAAGATTTGAACCATTCACTTGGAGTAGACTTTTAAACCGTTGATTTACACTGCAGGCGCTTTGTACTTTTGATCGCATCCAGTTCCAAGCGCCAGTCTCTCGGTCACTTCGGTCTTTCCGAAAAGGTGCAAAGACCACACCTTTGTCGGCAAGACCTCCAGTGCCTGTCGAGACTAGACGGCGCTTTGCACTTTTGATGCACAAAGATACGCAGTTGTGTATGTCAAAAGGATGTAAAGTGGTTGAACATATTGTGAACAGTTCGTCTGCTTTTACACTCATAGGGAATTCCCTAATTCCTTATTCCCCCCCAAAGATTAAGATAAACGTAAGATTAATTTCCCGACGAGGAGGTGGCCGCATTGAGCAAGAAAAAAATGGCTTCTGCGAAACAAACGAAGGAAGATGCGAATTTAAAAGGCACGTTGATCATGGTAATGATCCTAGGTGTCATAATTCTTGTCTTCTGGTTCGGAATCTACGGTCTTTTCTTATCTAGATAACCAAAAGTGTTTGAGGAGGAAATACTATGCATCTGCATAAATACGAAAAAGTTTGGCTTGTATTTGGTTTAGGGTCATTGGCCTTATTCCTAATTATCATCGGCTTTGCAGCATTCTGGAAAGGAACACACCCACAAAGCCATATTGAAACAATCGATCCGCAAAACGTGGAAGCGAATGAAGCATTCCAGCCTGAAAACTTGGGCCTGACTGAAGTAGCTGAAGGTAAGTATGTTGTTAATATGGTCGCTTCTGCTTTCAATTATGACTTCGGAAAAGAAGAGGATGGCAGCGCTACTAAGACGATTCGCGTGCCGAAAGGTTCCACAGTCCTTTTCCAAATTACAAGTAAAGACGTAGTTCATGGATTCCAAGTGGCCGGAACGAATGTCAATATGATGGTGGAACCAGGGCATATTAGCCGCTTTGAAGCTGTCATGAAAAACAATGGTGAATTCACGGTTGTCTGTAATGAATATTGCGGCATCGGACACCACTTAATGTTTGGCACTGTGGAGGTGTACTAACCAATGGAATTATTTAACTTCTCAAAAAAAGAATCAAGATTGTATATGTCCTTCATGTATGTCACGTTTGTCTCTCTTTTGGTCGGCGGCTTAATGGGACTATTGCAGACATTGGTTCGCTCAGGAAAATATACATTACCATTCAATATCGATTACTACACGATCTTGACAACACATGGCGTTGTTCTTGGTCTGGTTTTAACTACATTCTTCATCATCGGGTTCCAGTTTTCGCTTATGGGAAAAACGGTTGGGATATCCGATAAGCAAATCATGTGGGGATGGGTTTCGTTCTGGGTCATGCTGGTCGGTACCGTACTCGCAGCATGGATGATTCTAACTGGAGAGGCTTCTGTATTATATACATTCTATACACCTCTTCGTGCACATCCAATTTTCTATATTGGTTTAGCGCTCGTTATTATCGGTAGTTGGATTGCCGCTATTGTCAACTTCCGTCAATTGTATGTATGGAAGAAAGCCCATAAAGGTGAAAAGTCTCCATTACTCGCTTTCATGGTCACCATCAATATGGTCATGTGGGTTGTTGCTTCATTGGGAGTAGCTTATTCAGTTGTCGTACTGATCTTACCTTGGTCACTTGGCTATGTTGCAACCGTAAACGTACTCTTAACGCGTACATTATTCTGGTATTTCGGTCATCCGCTCGTTTATTTCTGGCTTTTGCCTGCTTATATGGCCTGGTATGCAATTATCCCAAAAATTATCGGTGGAAAGCTTTTCAGTGATTCATTAGCAAGACTATCATTCATTTTACTGTTGATGTTCTCGATACCTGTCGGGTTTCACCACCAACTGACAGAGCCAGGTATCGATCCTACTTGGAAATTCATTCAAGTTGTCTTAACTTTCATGGTTGTCATCCCGACTTTGATGACTGCATTCTCTATATTCGCTACATTTGAAACGACGGGAAGAAATAAAGGATATAAGTCTTTATTTGGCTGGTTCAGACACCTTCCTTGGAAAGATGTTCGTTTCTTGGCACCTTTCATTGGAATGGTAGCCTTTATTCCAGGAGGAGCAGGCGGGATCATAAACGCTTCTCACCAAGTGAACGCTCTCGTCCACAACACAATCTGGGTTACTGGTCACTTCCATTTGACGATTGCTACAACCGTGATCTTGACGTATTTCGGTATTGCATATTGGTTGATTCCACATTTGACGGGTCGTCGTTTGACTCCCAAATTGAATAAATTAGGTATTATTCAAACTATCATCTGGACAGTTGGTATGACAATTATGTCTACTTCCATGCACATTCAAGGCTTGCTCGGCGGACCACGTCGTTCAAACTTCTCTGAATACGCAGGAGGCGATCAAGTAGCCACTTGGATCAGCTATCAAATTTCACAAGCAGTTGGGGGAACCATTTTATTTGTCGGTATCGTATTGATGGTTTATATCTTCATCCAACTGGCATTTTTCGCACCTCGCGGGTACGAAGAATATCCAGTTGCCGAAGAGGATATGGATGCAGAAAAAACACCGAAGATTTTGGAGAACTGGTATTTATGGATCGGTATCACGATCGCGTTAATCTTATTCGCGTACACGATTCCGATGATTGACATCATCAAGCACTCTCCACCAGGGTCTATCCCATTCGATTGGCCAATCGGACGTTCTTAAACAACAAAAAAGCCTTGAGAATCCAGTTTCTTTGGATTCAAGGCTTTTTTTATAATCAATCACGCCTTGGTGTGATTGCGTCTGGATTTTGAATCGTGCATGCACGATTCACTCCCTACAAAATCCATGACATCCGCCGGAGGCATTATCTTAGTTCAGCGGGCGTTTGAACACCCGCTGTACAGGAAATAGAATCGCATTCATCTCATCACCTATAGAGGTGAGAGTCTTCTGCTGAATAAAGATAAAACATTATTTTAGCGGTAAATACAAAGCGGTGTGACCTGTCAAGTTCTCAAGCATTTCGGCCATAGCTTGTTCGTTAAGAGGTTTGGCAAAATAGAAACCTTGTAGTTCATCACATTCTTTGTCTTTCAGGATTTCCCATTGTTCTTTCGTCTCTACCCCTTCTGCTACTGTTCGGATATTCAATGTTTTACCTAATTGGATGATTGTTTTTACAATGGTCCTGCTTTTCTCGTCATGCACAATATTCATAATAAACGTTCGATCGATTTTTAGCTGTTTGATAGGGAATGATTGAAGATAGATAAATGCAGAGTAGCCTGTACCAAAATCGTCGATCGCGATAGAATATCCTTGGTCTGACAGTGTCTGAATTTGTTTCTGTACTATATCATGTCGTTCGAGTGCGACACTTTCTGTAATTTCTAATACTAATTTACTAGGAGATATTTGTGCTTCTTCCAAACATTCTTGTAGAAATGTTGGTAACTTATCTTGCAAAAAATGTCTCGGTGATAGATTGATTGAAATAGTGAGGTCATGTAGCCCCAATACCTTAAATATTTTCAGCTTTTCTGTCGCTTGACGGATGACCCATTCGCCAATTGATAGTATAAAACCTGTCGATTCTGCCAGCTCAATAAAATCTGCTGGATATATTAAACCGTATTCTGGATGGCGCCAACGGATTAACGCTTCAAAACCGATGATTTCCCCTGTTTCGCTTAGTACTTGCGGCTGATAAAAAAGACTGAACTCATTCATATCCAGACCTCTGCGCAAGTTCATCTCAGACATCATCGCTTGTTTCATATGATTGTGCATATCTACATTATAAATACCTACACTCTTTCTAGAAGAAAGGTGTTTACTAGTTTCCAAAGCAAAACGTGCAGCCTGCACTCCATCAATCGGAGAGCGAACGTCTTTCGGATAGTATGCGACTCCATAACTGAATGTCAAGTAAACTTCCTGTTTAGCGACAAGAATGGGTTCATTCAGTTTCTTCATCAGTCCCTCCATTTTCTTGGTAAATTCTATGCCATATTTACCGTAAGGAACGAAGAGGATAAAATGATCAAACGCAATTCTTGAGATGAAATGAGGCATATCCAAATAGTGCTGAAAACGCTTGGCGACAGTCTGAATAATTTCATCTGCCAACTCAGGACCCAATGCACTTTGAATATCAATGAACTGGTCAATATTCATATAGAGAAAAATCCCTTCCTGCTGTTCGTCAAACGGTGAAATACTGGAAGCCACTTGTGTCAGGAACGCATTATAATTCTTCATTCCTGTCAGTTCATCTACAAAAGCTAAGCGATGGATGTTTTCTTCAAAATCTATCCGGCTCAATCGATCGAATAGAAAGGACAGCATATCAGCAATGGAGGAAATAATCATCCGATCAAAGGTATTCCATTCCCGGCGTTCACGTGATTCGCAGCAGAGCACTCCGCCGATTCCTGAACCAAGAATTATGCACGCATCCAAAAGCGAATGATAGTTTCCCGAATAACCGAGGAATTTTCGTACAATTCCTTTGGTAGCCTCGTTTTGATTTATATCAACTACTGCTAATGTGCGGTGGCTTTGAATAGCTGTAAAGTAGGCTGCAAACTCTTCAGCTCTCAAATCTTCGTCAACAACATGTTCTTTTGTTTCATCATTATAAGAGTTTTGCGAATGAAGTACTGTCCGATCCTCATTAAACAGCCATATACTCACGCGCTCACAATCCATGATCTGGGAAACTTCAAAACATATATTCTCCAGCGTCTCTTTAATTGTTTTCGGATTAACTGCACAGTATTTTGCTTTTTCAAATATCCGTTCTTGTTGCACGCGTATTGCATCAATCTTATGCAAGTTTTCGATTATTTTATCATCCCTTCGCAAGAAAGCACCGCCTTTCTTATGTGAAATCTGTGAAAAAAACAAAGTAATTTTAATGGTTCAATTATATCAGTCTATAGATAAATTAATAGTAACACATAGTTCTTTCCGCAATAAAGTATACTTGTCCAAAAAATTTTAGTTTAATATCGGACTTTCGATACATGTATTTTCAGAATATTCTTCTGTATACTAGGTTTATTGGTTGATTTTCGATAAGTTGCTAACTTAGTAGAAATAGCTAAACATATTCAAAAGGGGATAATCAGAATGAAAAAAACAGCTCTCGCAGCCATTGCCTCTCTCATGCTCGCAACAAGTATCTCGGTGGGAAGTGCAGACGCCTCGACAAAAACGCATGTTGTAAAACCAGGTGATTCGCTTTGGAAAGTGGCCAACCAATATAAATTGACAGTAAATGAATTAAAGAGCTTAAATGCGCTTTCTTCCGATACTATTAAAGTGAATCAAAAGTTGATCGTTGAAAATAAATCAAAGAATGCTAAGACCGTTTCTTCCACCAACTCATTACATGATGCCAAGAAGCCAATAGTGGACAAGCCGACTGTTACACCAAAACCATCGGCTGGCTCCAGCGCACTAATGAATAAAGTGGTCGACGTTGCTATGCCTCTGCAAGGCGTTCCCTATGTCTGGGCAGGCGCCACTCCATCTGGATTTGATTGCAGTGGATTCATCTATTACGTGTTTAACCAAGCAGGCGTAAAAGTACCAAGGCTCGATACAATCGGAATGTACGATCGTTCTGTTTTTATTAAAACCCCTGTCGTAGGTGACCTATTATTTTTTGAAAATACATATCGTGCAGGCATTTCCCATATCGGAATTTACCTTGGCGACAGTAAGTTCATCCATGCAGGCACAAACGGGATAGAAATCGCTTCTGTTGAATCTCCATATTGGAGCCAGCGTTTCCTAGGCTATAAACGTTTCAAGGACATTAAATAACAGCAAAAGGGCTGCTCTGTACATCATGACCATGACGTACAGAGCAGCCCTTTTTCAATTACTTCTTGCGTTGATTATCTCGCTGAGTATCCACCATCAATTACAAGTTCAGCACCTGTAATATACGAGGCTTCATCTGATGCGAGGAACACTACAGCATTCCCAACATCTTCAGGCTTCCCTAGGCGTTCAAGTGGAGTCATCTTAATAAGCATCCCGAGTAGTTCTTTAGATTCTTCTAATGCTTGAGTCATCGGTGTTTCGATAACACCCGGGAATACTGTGTTGACTCGGATACCGTCTTTACCGTATTCGGCTGCAGCTGCTTTAGAGATCGCGCGTACTGCCCCTTTAGATGCGGAATATGGGTTCAAGCCCATTCCGATTAAAGCCGTATAAGATGAAATATTAACGATAGCACCTTTTTTTGCTTCGGACATATAGCCAGCTGCGTGTTTCATGCCAAGAAATGTACCGAAGCTGTTAATATCGGATAGTTTGCGCCAGTCTTCAATTGTAATTTGGTCCACTGCTTTTTCAGTAGAAATTCCGGCATTATTAATTAAGATATCCAGTTTGCCGAAGTGATCGACCGCTTTTTTCATAGCGTCTTTCCATTCGTTGTCTTCTGTCACGTTAAGTTTGACGATGAGGATTTGATCTTGTCCGCCCCATTTTTCTTCTAGTGCAGCTTCATTGATATCGGCCGCTATAACTTTCGCTCCTTCTGCCACAAATTGCTTCACCATCATCTCACCCATACCAGAGGCGCCACCAGTAATAAACGCTACTTTGTCTTGTAATCTGCCCATATTTCACCACTCCTTTTATTATATATATTTTAACACTAAAGTATCTTTAATTCAATTTCCCGACATGATTACATTGAACGTTTTCCTCGTACATTGGCTATTTGTATAAATAAACTGGAAAGTTCAAAATTACCACTCATTCCAGCCTTATCTTTATGCACACCTTGTATAGACTCCCAGTGTACGATATAATAAGAATTGTTAGATATATACTACAAGTGGAGGAAGTGAACAAAGATGTTCAGAGACCGACGCTTTCTAAATTATAATGCAGCAGGCTTTCGGCAGGATTTGATTGCAGGGATTACTGTTGGTATTGTAGCCATTCCACTTGGGATGGCTTTTGCAATTGCTTCCGGTGTGAAGCCTGAGTATGGGTTATATACAACGATAATTGCCGGTCTGATCGTCGCATTGTTAGGTGGCTCGCGTTTCCAAATTGCAGGACCAACAGGAGCTTTTATTCCTATTTTGCTGGCGATCGTGCTGCAATATGGTTATGAGGATTTATTGATTGCCGGATTTTTAGCGGGTGTCTTCTTGGTCGTTATGGGATTTCTTGGTGTCAGTAATTTAATTCATTTCGTCCCGCGTTCGGTCACGATTGGCTTTACAGCCGGTATTGCAGTCATTATTTTTACTGGACAGTTCCAAAATTTCTTCGGGCTGACAGGTATTGAGAAGAAAGAGTTTTTCCATGAAAGTATGATGGAGATTATTCGTCAATTTTATACGGTGAACACATACAGTATTTTGACTGCAGCGATTGGGTTACTCGTCATCTTTATTTTACCAAAAATCGCTCCAAGAGTTCCGGTATTGCTCGTCGCTTTATTAATCCCAACGATTTGTACGATTTTATTTTTCCCTGGTAGAGTCGAGACGATCGGAACTGCATTTGGCGGTATCCCGCAGCATCTACCTAGTTTCCATTTTCCCGAAATCAGCCTCTCGAAACTTGTTGCTCTTTGGCAACCTGCTTTGATCATCGCGGCACTTGGCGCGATTGAGTCGCTTCTTTCAGCTGTCGTCGCGGATGGCATGAAAAGTGATGTAGCGAAACACGATTCCAAAAGGGAATTATTCGGGCAAGGCATCGCCAATATGATTACACCGCTTTTCGGCGGGATTCCTGCAACAGGAGCGATTGCCCGCACCGCCACGAATATTCGTTCAGGTGCGGTCAGTCCGATGTCCGGTGTGATACAAAGTATATTTGTTCTGGCATTTCTGCTAGTGTTCGCACCTTATGCTTCCTACATTCCGCTAGCCGCTATGGCACCGATCTTAATGTATGTCGCCTGGAATATGAGTGCTAGAAAAGCGTTTGTACAAATCATTTCACTGCGGTCAGGCGATTCACTTGTCCTGTTAACTACTTTTCTCTTAACGATCTTCATAAATTTAACCATTGCAGTGGAAGTCGGCATCCTGTTGGCTGCTCTTTCTTTCTTGCGGAAAATGAGCGGTTCTCTAGATATTAAAGAAAGTAAATTGACAGATGTCGAGAAATTCAAGTTGGCAACAGATTCCGGGAAGGAACTGATCAAATACAAACTCTCAGGCCCATTATTTTTCGGCACTGCCAAAAACTTCGAAGACCGTTATCCAAAGTTTTTGAAAACCAAACAATCTACTATCATCTTAGACATGGAAAATCTGACCGCAATCGATGCAACAGGAGAAGCTGCACTATCCGCACTTCTCGATGAAGCACGACGCCAAAATAAACGGCTCATCTTCAAGAAAGTGCCGCCGAATAAAGTAAACTTATTTAAACGCAGTGGTCTGTTTGAGAAAATCGGCAAAGATAATTTCTTCATGCTATGAAAAAATGAAGTGATAAAGTATGACTTAACGCCAGAGAGAAAACATCTAGAAGGATTATGGGCTTGCGGTCCGGGGATTTAGCGAAGCGTTGGGAGCACATCTTTGCAATTTCGCCCGTCATCCGCTCCAATCCCTATAAAGTGAACTGTAGACATAGCAAGCTCATTGTATATAGTGCGAATTATCGCTTCCCAAGACAGAAAAGTATACGTATATCCACTTTGACATTACTTCTTGTATTTAAAATTTCTTCGAATGGATGGTGCGTTCACTAAAGTTGGGAAAATACACTAGTTGATCGTAGTAGAAGGCGGCGACTCCAGCGGGATTAGCTCGACAGGTGAGACCCCGCAGGAGCGTAGCGACGAGGAGGCTCACCGCGAACCCCGCGGGAAGCGTCCGCCTGGAACGTAGATCAACGGTGCCATCACCCACTTGCGTTTTCTGCTGTCCACAAGCTAAGAGCTTCCTATCCTTTTTGGGACAGGAAGCTCTTTTATTCGTCTTATAATTTCCACTTAAATCGTGCATAGCCTGCGAGTAGCAAAAAGTTCACTGCTGCACTGATCACGGTTCCATAAGCAATGGCTTGGGCTCCGATTTGATCAACAAATGCATAAATGATTCCGATATTAATTCCAAACACACTGATCAAGCTAAATAGGATTGGCGTGATGGAATTCCCTTTTGCATAATAAAAACGCGTTACATACGTATTCGCTGCCAAGAAAAACATGGACAAAGAGAATACTTTAAATACTGGAACAGTCAGCATAATGGATTCTTCTCCAAAATTTCCATATCCGAAAACCAGTCGGATCAATGGTTCCGCGAGAAAGTAGCAAAAAATCGTTGCAGGCACTAAAAGAGCCACCATATAGAGCATACCCTTTTTATAGAGCATTTTGACCGTCTTCGTATCCCCTTCGCCTTCTTTTTTCGCAAGCATCGGATAAATGACCGTCGTTACCGCTGTCATCAAAATCGCCTGTGGAAAGCCTGTCAGTTTCGATGCGTAGTTAATGGATGAAATTGCACCTGTCCCCAATCCATCCGCAGCAATTCGGTGGATAATATAATAAAATTGCAAAGAGGCCCCGCCGAATAAAATAGGCAGTGCCAGCCACCAAAGTTTTTTTATATCCGTTGTCAGCCCAAAAGAAGGCTTCAATGAAGACAAGTCCGCGCGCTTGATTCCCCAGTACAAAAATATACCCATTAACAGCGCACTAACCATCGCACCTACTCCGTACGACTCAGGTCCAAGCCACTTAGTCAATAGAACACCTACAGCGACAAATGATGCATTGTATAAAAGAATGGCTAAACTGGATAACTGAAATCGATCATTGATGTTCAATAAGCCGCTCATCCATGTCGACATGACCAAGACAATAGAAGAAGGCATCATCCAAAGAAATAGATTTCTCGTTAATGTAAAATCTTCTTCACTTAAATCTTTAAAGAAAAAATGTAAAATCGGGTTGGTCAATAAAACAAGAAGCAGCGTAATGAGAGTTGCGGACACGACAACTGTCGTAAAAGCCTTACGTACGAACAGCTCTTTGTCCATCTTAGACGAATGATAAACAGAGATAAAAGCTGTCGTCAGCGCACCGCCCAGCACTAAATAGATAAAGTTTGGAATTGTATAGGCTGTAGCAATCGCATCTGCAACCGTAGATGTACCATATTGGATACCGATCACTACTTCTCGTCCAAACCCAAACAGCCTCGCTACAATATTTATGATCGCGACAGCTCCGATGATCTTGAATAATTTACTCATTTAAAAGATCCCTTTCCATTCTGCTCGTAGATATCGTTCAGTCTCTTGACGATTACCTCATAAGAATGTTGCTGGACGACTTTTTGTATGACTTCCTGTTGAGCCCTTGTTATGTCATCCACAAGCGCTTTCTCCAAGCCATTTGCCAAGGAATCCGCATCGTGCGGTTCTACTAAGATCCCTGCATTATCTTGCAATAGATAAGGCAAACCGCCGACATTTGTCGCAACGACTTTCGCTCCTGATGCAAGCGCCTCTAATGCCACCAAACCAAAACCTTCGTGATAAGACGGCAACACTAACACATCTGCCGCTGCCATCCATTTCGCAAGTTCCGTTTGACTAACAGGTTCCCTGAACTCAATGTCCAAAGAGCCTGGATGGAGGCCTTCTTCATTTTCAATTTTTTCTTTTACCGTATCGACAAAACGTTGATCTTTTTGCGATCCTATTATATAGAGAAGAAGATCGTCATGATTTTTCTTCAATTGATAATGGGCATCCAGCAGTTCTATGACACCTTTCGCTTCGATTACGTTTCCTACGTAAATCATTACTCGCTCATTCAACGGTACATTTAATAGAAGGCGAACTTCTTCTTGCCCCATCGGTTTAAAGATATTTGTGTCGACTCCCATGCTCATCACTTCGACTTTTTGCGGAGATATTTCATAATCTTGAAGCACATCATTTCGAAGCTTTTCACCTACAACAATCACTTTGGCTGCTTCCTCCAAGATTTTTTTCGTATACTTGGCAATTCGATCGCTCTTTTTCGCCATTTTATCCAAATCTCCACCATGAACTGTCACTATGTATGGAATATTGAATAACTTCTTTCCTATAAATGAAAGAATACCTGTAGGAAATGCATAATGAGCATGTGTAATCCCAATCTTTTTTTTATGTCTAATTAAATAAGTAAGGGATTGGGTACCCCATGAAATGTATTTCGCTATTTTTTCAATTGGTCCTTTTCCTGGTTCATTGATTGCAATAACTTTGACATCCAACCCGCTGTTTTTCAGTAATTCCACTTGATTTTTCACAAAAATCCCGTATGTAGGATGTTCAGTAGAAGGATACATATTGCTAAATATTACTACTTTAGTCACTAATTACTCATCCTTTTTAGCTTTCCGGTTTAACGGACGCTAGCTCTTTTATTCGTTGAATGATTATACCATAATACTGATAGTTATAAAGTCACGTTAATTATAAACTGATTATTCATTATTTTCCACCGAAACTTCAAATAATTTTAGGTCTTTCTATTAACATTTCAACTAATCTATCACCTGTAATCCTCTTGTAATGAAAATGTAACAAAAAACGTGTTTATACGTGCTAATATATTCCTAGATTACAAAGCACAACAGTTGATTGTGCGAAAGGGGAATTTGAGAACAGCATGAAACGTCTATTGTCTCTGGCTCTGGCAAGTTTATTATTCTTTTCACTTGTACCAGAATTTGCTTCCGCAAACTCACCAACGTCGCTAATTAGCTCTGCGCGAAATTATTTAGGAACACCTTACTCTTATGGCGGAACGACTCCATCGGGCTTTGACTGCTCAGGGTATACGAAATATGTTTTCAACAAAGAAGGCCATTCATTGCCACGGACAACAGGACAGCAATTTGCAGCAGGCACTGCCGTTGCAAAGAGTAATTTAGAAGTTGGAGATCTGGTTTTCTTCAATACTTCAGGACGCGGTGTTTCTCACGTAGGAGTATACACAGGATCCAATAACTTCATTCATGCTTCCACAAGTAAAGGTGTAATGGTATCTTCACTCAACGATCCTTACTATTGGGGCAGCCGTTATATCGGTGCGCGCCGTGTAGCAAGCTTCGATGAAGAGAAAAAGGTCGCTGCTGCAGCACCTGTTAAAGAAGTTGTATACGCAAGCCGTGCAGAAGTAGCAAAGGTTCTTGCAGATACTCTTAATCTCGATCAAACAACTGTAAATATTACATTTAAAGATGTCAATGAATCTAATCCTTACTATGCTGCAATCTCAGCTGTTGCCGAAGCGAATATCTTTTCCGGCGACCAAGGCAATTTCAAACCAGAAAATGAATTAACTCGTGCACAACTAGCAAAAGTATTAGTACAAGCTTTCGATTTAAAAGGTTCAGCTCAAGCGAATTTCACGGACGTTCCTGCAGGCCACTGGGCAACTGAATATATCAATATTCTCTACCACCACAATATTACAACTGGTTACGGAGACGGTACATTCGGTTTAGATGATAAAGTAACTTCCGAACAATTGAAAAAATTTATTGACCGTGCAAAAAATTAAGTCAGCCACCGAATGTTCTAAAAGGACATTCGGTTTTGTATAATTATGACGAAATTTCTCGCGCTAAGTTACTATTTCTCGAACACTGTCAAAAACATCTAGTAATCGTTTTTCAACGCTGTTACACTTATCTTAGTAAACTATCATATTTTAGGAGGATTCCATGAATCAGTTCAAATGGGCAACAGCCGGACTGTTGCTGCTCACCATCTTAGTTCTCTCACCTCTTCAGTCATTAGCTAGTTTCAAGTTTTCCGATGTACCAGTCGAACGTGAATATTATAAGGAAGTCCATTACATAGCCGAAAAAGGAATTGTCAATAAATCAGTTAAGTTTAATCCAAAAGACAATCTAAAGCGTGCACACGTTGCAAAAATGCTTGTCATTGCAAAAGGTTTTGAAAACACGCCGCTCAAAGAAATGACGATTGACGGCTTGGAACCAAATAGCGAACAATACAAATATGCCAATATCGCGATACAAAAAGGATTTTTCAATATTTCCGATGGCAGCCGTTTTAATCCAAACGAAGAAATTAAACGAGACGAAATGGCTTATGCACTATCCGTCGCTTTTAATCTATCAGAAAAAGTGACAAGTCAAAAACCATTAGTTTTAACAGATGTAGTCAATCATAAATATGCAGAGCGCATTAACGGTTTATATTATGCAGGGATCACACAAGGCGACAACAAAAAATTCTTGCCGAATAACAAATTAACTCGTTCTCAATTTGCATTATTTATTGCCCGCGCACTTGATAAGCAATTTGCGCTAAAAGTTAAAGCTCCCGACCAACAATCCAGTGTCGATTATGTAAAGGTCGATACAGGAAATGATAATGATCCATTAAACGTACGTTCAGCTCCTTCCGCTACTTCTACAATCATCGATGCATTGCCTAATGGTACAGTAGTCGAAGTAGTTGGCTCTACAGGCGTTTGGTTGAAGGTAAATGTTGCAGGCGTTTATGGCTATATCCATGAAAACTATACATCTAGTAATCTGGAAGAAAGCAAACCAAGCCAGCCAACACCTCCAAAACCAACTCCCTCCCCTTCTGCAAAGTTGATGGGGAAAGTAACAGTGAATAGTTTGAATGTCCGTTCTGCAGGTAATTCTAGTGCACCTACGATTGATAAGTTGAAAACAGGTCAAAAAGTAGAAATCGTTTCAGTCACTGGTTATTGGGCAAAAATTAAATACGGCAGCAAAACAGGCTACGTACACAAGTCGTATTTGAAATTACTGAACCAAACCGGTAATCCATTACGTGATCGCATCATCGTAGTTGATGCAGGCCACGGCGGACATGATCCAGGCACAGGTAAAAGTGGACAAACAGAAAAATCGATCACTTTGAAAGTTTCAAAGAAGTTGGAAGCTAAGCTGAAAAATGCTGGTGCTAAAGTGTTGATGACACGTTCAACAGACAAGTATTATGCATTGGAAGAGCGTACGAATTTCGCTAAGAAGAATTTTGCAGAAGCATTCGTTTCAATTCATGTGAATTCAGCAACCGCTTCTGCTAAAGGCACAGAGACGTATTATGACTCTTCAGCTAACCCAAATGCTACGGAAAGCCGCGACTTGGCAACTTTCATCCAGCGTAATATCGTGCAGAAGGCGAATATGGTTGACCGCGGCGTGAAGAATAACCGTTTCTATGTAATCCGTAATAATAATGTAGCTGCGGTGCTTGTAGAGTTAGGTTTCTTGTCAAATGCAGACGATTTCAAGAAGCTGACAAGCGACAAGTATGCTGATATTTACGCAGACGCAATCTACCAAGGTCTTCACCAGTACTACAGCAAGCAATAATCTTCAGCGTTTCAAACCTCCCAGACGATTGTCTGGGAGGTTTTTTGTGTTCAAGTATTAAGGGCCAGGGCCGTTACTCGACTTATTTTGGGTCTAAATAGAAAGAGGCTTGTGCTCTGTCACCGCTGCGCCGCTGGGGGATTGCCTCCCGCCATGAGCCAACTAGCAAAGAACGCTAGCTGTCTCATGGCTACGGCCGACCCCGCAGTTGCGGCTTCGCTGGCATGTTTAAAATAATGGGTGTGGTGTTTAGAAATAAGTAAGCCTAAGTTGTCCAGCTAATTAGTCAAAAGCCAAGGTGCAGTAAAACATGCCAAGTGCTTCCCCTCACTAAACGAAGGCGCCTTACAAGCGGTAGGCGGAGCGATGAGACAGACAGGCGCCCTTCCTGACTGGCTCATCATGGGAGCCATCCGCTAGCGCCGAAGTGTGTCCAATGACGTTGCTTTGCACTTGAACAAATGCTCCTGTTATGCCCGGAAATTGTTTAGCAGAAAAAACACAATACCTGCTTGTACCTGCTAAACGAAGGCGCCTTACAAGCGGTAGGCGGAGCAATGAGACAGACAGGCGCTGTTCCTGACTGACTCATTGCGGGAGCCAGCCGCAAGCGCCGAAGTGAGTTCAATGACGGTATTACTTTTATTATCTCGATGCCCAAGCTAGTATCTGTTTAGTAGTCAAATCTAGCTTTTGCGACGAAAGATTCCCTTGCACATCGAGTCCCAAACGTAGGCGCCCTACAAGCGCTAAAATAGCGAAAAGACAACCTTTAATTCACATTGCTCTCTATGGATCTAAATGGTAAACTATCAATAGCATTTCAATTTTTAATAATTTCAAAAAAACGAGAGGTGGTAATGTGTAATGGCGAAAAACTTTATTAAATGGAGTACAGCTTCCGCACTTCTTCTATCCGCAGCATCCATCACACCTACGATTGCTTCAGCAGAACAAACACCTGAAAACAACTTTTCATTGACCGTCCTACACTCGAACGACACCCACGCCCACGTGGCAAACGCACCAGAACGTGCAGCCCTTGTAAAAAAACTGAAAGAACAAAATCCTGCCAATCTATTGTTGGACGCGGGTGACATCTTTTCAGGAACATTGTACTTCAATGAATTCGAAGGCGAAGTCGACATGAAAATCATGAACTATTTAGGATATGATGCCATGACGTTCGGGAACCATGAATTCGACCTCGGACGTTCTGAAAATGGACATGCCTCCCTTGCCAAAATGGTGAAAGCAGCAAACTTCCCGGTTGTCTCCGCAAACATTGATTTTTCTAAGGATGCCCTCTTTGACGGACTGCAGACAAAAGCGATCACCGATGATCCAAAAGACGGCAAAATCTATAACGGTATTATTAAAGAAGTGAATGGAGAGAAGGTCGGTATTTTTGGTTTGACGACTGAAGAAACCGTCTCAATTTCCAGCCCAGACAAGGTCACATTCACAAACTATATTACAGAAGCAAAGGAAGCAGTCTCTGCTTTTGAGGAAGCTGGCATTAATAAGATCATCGCGATTACTCATATCGGTTTCGATGACAATAAAGCAATTGACAATGATCAGGAATTAGCGAAAGCTGTCCCTGAAATCGATATTATTGTAGGAGGGCATACCCACTCTAATCTTCCTGAACCTCATGTTGTAAATGCCGATACGGATCCGGTCGTCATTGTACAAGCTAATGAATACAATAAATTTCTCGGACAGCTTGATGTGGAATTCGACCGAGATGGTGTCATCACAAACTTCAATGGCCAGCTACATGAGATCGGTGGTGAAGGTGCAGAAATAGATGAAGGTGCGGCTGAGATCCTGGCACCTTATACAAAACAAGTGGAACAGCGTATGGCAAGCCCTGTCGGTACCACCACCAAAGTATTTTTAAACGGCTTACGGGATTTAGGCGGTGTTCGTGCTGGAGAAACGAATCTCGGAAACTTAATTACAGATGGTATGTTGCAGAAGGCAAAAGAAATTGACTCCAATGTTTCCATTGCATTCCAAAACGGCGGTGGAATTCGAGCATCCATCGATAAAGGTGAAGTGACATACGGCGAAGTATTAACTGTACTGCCATTCGGAAATCCTTTAGCGATCGTTCAGTTAAGCGGCGCCGAATTGAAATCGACCTTTGAACATTCCGTAAAAGAATATCCTAAAGAGTCGGGCGGTTTCCTTCACGTGGCCGGTATGAAGTTCCTTTTCGACCCTTCTAAACCAGTAGGAAGCCGAATTGTTTCATTGGAAGTGGATGGCAAAGAAGTGGTCGACAGCCACATGTATAAAGCAGCTACGAACGTTTTCACAGCACGTGGCGGAGATGGTTTCGAGGCGTTGGGCAAAGCGTATGAAGCTGGCCGCGTCAGCGAACCCGGCTTCTCGGATTGGGAGAACTTTGCCGATCACTTAAAATCTCTGAAAACAGTAGATAAAGGAATTGAAGGCCGTATTATGGCTAAAGTTCCATTTACTGATGTGAAGTCTGGAAATTGGGCTTACCCGTATATTTCAGATCTATATTACCGTGATTTGTTGAATACTGAAAACAGTGCATTCAAACCTGGCAATCAACTGACTAGAGCACAAGCTACTTCATTTATCGTCAGAGCGCTAAAGTTGCCCACCGATTCTACAGCAACTGTTCCTTTCAAAGATTTGAAGGATTATGCCTCCGATACGCAAAATGAAATTGCAGCAGCATATGCGCATAAAATTGTTAAAGGCTATGGCGATCAATTTAAACCGGGCGAACCTGTGTCACGCGCTCAATTCGCACAAATGCTTAAGCGTGCATATGAAAACTATACAGGTCAATTGTATATACCGTCTGTTTCCAATCCATTCAGCGATTTGGGTGACTATGGAAAAGAAGCAAAAGAAGCAATGGCTATGATGGCTGAGCTAGATATCGCAGACGGCGATAATGGTTACTACAAGCCGACTGCCTCTACAACTCGTCAACAAACAGCTAAACTGATTTCAAACTTTGTCTACAATACAAAACAAGTGAAAAAAGCTGAATAACAAAAAAACCGATAAGAGAGATTACTGCTCTTATCGGCTTTTCATATTAAGCGGCCAGCTGTTTGATTTCATTAGAGAATACTTCCACTGCCTTGGCAATGTCCACTTGGTGACCCATTTCGTTTAATGTCTCACCGACTTGCATAACGGCTTTTTCGAGCATATCCGCTGTCGTATTGCCCATATGTCCGATACGAAAAGCTTTACCGGCCAAGTGAGCTAACGAACCTGACAAGATCGTGCCTTTATCTGCCATAGCTGCACGGAACTGTGCATCGTTCACACCTTCAGGGTACTGAATACAGCTCAACGTCGGTGCAGCTACATCTTCCGATGCTAATGCCTTCATACCGTACACAGCTAGACTTTGTCGAACCGCACGACCATAAGCTTGGTGGCGTTTGATACGCGCATCGATCCCTTCTTCCAAAACAATGCGCAAACCTTCTTCTAAAGCATAGATCAAATTCACGGCAGGCGTCGCGAAGTATTTTGAAGGATCATGCATGATCGGAATCCAATTATAAATATCACAGTAATACGCTTGAACTCTTTCCATCGCTGCGCGTGCATCCAAAGCCGCTTGGTTAAATGCGACAAGCGCAAGACCTGGAGGGACACCTATCGCTTTTTGTGAACCTGTTAATACAATATCCAATGTATTCCCCGGTCCTCCGTACTCTTTGCTCATATCTTCATCCATTGCAGTAGAAGCACAGACACCATCTACGATAACCAATGCGCCATGTTTCTTGATGACTGGCACGATGGCTTCCAGATTAGCCGCCACACCTGTAGAAGTGTCTGCATGGGTTACAGTGACTGCTTTATAGTTTCCTTCTGACAGCTTACGATCAATATCTTCAGGTAACACTTGTTGCCCCCACTCAGACTGCAAGACATCTACTTCGATCCCGAAAGCTTGGCCTAATTTAATAAAACGGTCACCAAAATAGCCTTGGCTGATGACAAGCAGCTTTTCTCCTTCTGCTATTGTGTTGACGATGGCCATTTCCATTGCGACTGTGCCAGAACCAGCCACTACGAACACTTCCCCATCGGTATTAAATATCTTTCTCGTTTGATCAATTGTATGCTTGTAGATTTTTACAAATCTTGGGTCTGTATGAGATCGTGTCTCGCCTGCAAGCGCTTCATAAATTGAATCTACCACCGGTGTCGGTCCGGGGATTAGCAACATTTCTTCATTTCTCATCCTATTACTCCTCCTTTATTGTATATGCATAACTTCTATAATAGACAAAATATCAGAATCTTTCAAATGAAACAAAGAAAGGGAACTGGACTCGCATCCAATTCCCTCCCCCTTTCACGTTATCTACTGGAAGATACCGTGACCCCGTTATTCTATTAATACCCCTTTTATTTAAGCGAACGGAACTTTCTCCCCAAAGTCACATTCGGTAAAACTATAAAACTTCTATTAGAACTGTGCTGTTTCAGTTGAACCTGACATTGCAGTCGTTGAAGATTGGCCTTCAGAGATTACTTGTGCGACTTCATCAAAGTAACCTGTTCCTACTTCACGTTGGTGACGTGTAGCAGTGTAACCTTTTACTTCGTTATCAAACTCAGCTTGCTGAAGCTCTGAATAAGCACCCATTCCGCGAGTCTTGTAACCGTGAGCCAATTCGAACATGCTGTGGTTCAACGTGTGGAAACCTGCAAGTGTAACGAACTGGAACTTGTATCCCATTTTACCAAGTTCAACTTGATATTTTTCAATTGTTGCATCATCCAAGTTCGCCTTCCAGTTAAATGAAGGTGAACAGTTGTATGCAAGCATTTTTTCCGGGAATTTCGCATGGATAGCATCCGCGAATTCTTGAGCTTCTTCAAGTGATGGATGAGAAGTCTCACACCATACTAGATCAGCATATTCTGCATACGCAAGACCGCGTGCGATTGCTTGTTTGATACCTGGCTTAGATTTGTAGAATCCTTCAGGTGTACGCTCTCCTGTTAGGAATTCTGCATCTACTGGATCGATATCGCTAGTTACCATATCAGCAGCATCCGCATCTGTACGAGCGATGATTACTGTATCAACGCCTAGAACGTCAGCAGCAAGACGGGCAGCAGATAGGTTGCGAACCGCATTTTGAGTTGGTAGAAGAACTTTACCGCCTAAGTGTCCACATTTCTTTTCAGAAGCCAATTGGTCTTCCAAGTGAACGCCGGCAGCTCCAGCTTCGATCATGCCTTTCATTAATTCGAAAACGTTCAATGGACCGCCGAAGCCAGCTTCCATGTCCGCTACGATTGGTGCAAACCAATCAAATCCGTCTTCACGGCCTTCAGCATGGTCGATTTGGTCAGCACGTTGAAGTGCTTGGTTGATGCGTTTAACAACTGCAGGCACAGAGTTTGCTGGATATAAACTTTGGTCAGGATACATTTGTCCTGCAAGGTTTGCATCAGCAGCAACTTGCCATCCGCTTAGGTAGATTGCTTGTAGACCAGCTTTTACTTGTTGTACCGCTTGGTTACCTGTAAGTGCACCAAGTGCATTGATGAAATCTTCTTCATGAAGAGATTTCCAAAGGCGAGCAGCACCCTTTTCAGCTAGTGTATTTTGAATTAGAAGTGAACCTCGTAGTTTCACTACATCTTCGGCAGTGTAGTTACGTTTGATTCCTTTCCAACGGCTATCCTCGGCCCAGCTTCTTTCCAATTGCGCAATTTGTTCTTGTCTAGTTGACATATTCTTCACACCTTCCCAGTTTTTCAACGGCTAACTGTTACAAACTGTTTCATAACAGTTATATTCGTTATTGATTACTATATAACAGTCCATCTGAATTGTCAGTCCATTTCGACAAAAAGGCTTTTTTAGTGGATGAAAGAATGGTAGAATGGATGAAAAGGAAAGTTATTGAAATGAATTCATAAACAAAGGGGTTTATGTGAATCTATGGAAAATGTTGATATCCCAAAAAAAATATTGAATCAATATGCAACCATCTTAGAGGACTGGGTTCCAAAGGACGCTTCTATCGCCATTGCGGTATCGGACCGCTACATTTACTATGATCCTGGCATGCATGACATCCATTTAAAAGAAGGTCAACATATCCAAACAGGCAGTATTGCGGAGGCTACGATCAAAGGACGCCGTAAAGTGGAGGTCGTCATGGATAATACACTTTATGGAATGTCCTACTTTGGAATAGGCTATCCGATTGATGTCAAGGGCGAACCGGGAGCCTTGATCATTATATTGCCACCGAACTTTCATGTGCTTAAAAAAGATCAACTACAATTTCTGACGGGGAAACGGGATGATGAATGGTTTCCCATCCCTATCAATGAAGTAACTTATATTGAAAGTTTACATAAGAAGACTTGGTTCTATACGTCTGGTGAACAATATAATATTAGTTTCACATTAAAAGATTTACATCTTCGTCTCCCCAAGGTTTTCCTGCGTATCCATCGTTCGTATATTATCAACATGAGTTGTATCGAAAAAATCTCCAGGGATTTTTCTTCAAACTTAGTCATCACGCTCATTGATGGCACAGAACTCCCCGTAAGCCAAACTTACCTTAATGAAGTAAGATCATTGCTTGGATTTTAAAAAAAACGTATGAAACTGTAATCAGTTTCATACGTTTTTTTTGATGGCCTCTGTAAATTGTCGTGTGCCGCTCATAGCTTCTTCATATAACGTTGTGGAAAGTTTCTGTGTCTGCTCACATGTCTGCGTCCAATCCGCAGCTAATAATTCGTATGCAGTAGTCAAGTGGTTCTCAGATTGATGCATCTCTCCTATCGGAATCGAAACTTCCTCCAAATTAGCGAGCTTCATGAAATCGGTAACTTTGTGGTGATAGCAAACCGCGATAACTGGTGTCGCTGTACAGGTCGCTAAGATTAACGAGTGTAATCTGGTCCCGATTACCAGATCTTGGGACGCCGTGATTTCCAACAAGTCTTTCGGCAATAAATTGCGGTCGATAACAGTGGTGTGCGCTGATTCTTTCATTAATGCTTGAATGTCTTTCGTTACGTCTGCGTCCTGAGGGAACTTTGTAGCAAAAAACGTGATTTCAACAGGTCGAGCCGCCGCTAAAGCGTCTAGGTTTTTCGCCATTCCTTCTATATACTGCTGGTAGATTTCCTCTTTACTCTCCGGCCAATAGCCGCCATGATAATAAGGAACAGCTGTCACGCCGATTTTCACCGGGCTTTCTGAGTGTGTGTGACGTTCTTTTTTTAATGAAAAGGCCGGGTCCCCAATGACTTGGATCTCCTTCTTCACACCTACTGATTGCAAAAGCTCTGCCGATTCCGGATCTCGCACAGAAATACTATGTGCATGCTTGCTCATATATCGGATGAACCACTTTCCAAGATCACTGCTGAGCGGACCGGCTCCACAACCATAAATCACATATGGCACGCCTGAATTTTTCGCCATCATGGCATATGATCCATATAAAGGGGCTTCACGCTTGTACAAATCCATTAAGATACCGCCGCCGCCAATAATGAGCAAATCAAATGTTTTAACGATTTTCTTATTTTGCATATACGTGGCTGCAAATGTTTTGACTGCATTGCCTTTTTTATAATAAAGCGGTGCGCTCATCACTTGGTAGCGTTTTGCAGTTTGCTTCGGATTATTGCTGAATACGGTGATCACATCACTTGGAACTTGAAAGACCTCTGTAACTTGTGAAATGATGCTCAGTAAAATGGCTTCATCGCCGTTATTGTCATTACCATAGTTCCCCACAATTCCTATTTTCAATTTCCATACATCCTTTTCAGATCATTTGCTACAAGTATAGCAGAGTGGAGTTTTATATTGTATACAAACGGAAGAGAAGCCTTCAAATCAACAGTTGTTCAATTGATTTGAAAGCTTCTTTCATCCAAACTTACAAGTTCATACTTCTGTATAGGAATGCACTGAATTGCGCACGATTCACAGCGCGGCCAGGCATGAACTCACCCTTTTCATTACCCGTCGTGATACCGTGATTTGCTAAAATATGAATTTGTTTATACGCACCATGTTGAGGGGATACATCCTTGAACTTAGCAGATGATTCTCCCTCTAATTTATAGGCTTTCACAAGAATCATGGCCATTTGCGCCCGAGTCAGTTGTCCATTCGGATTAAATGTTCCGTCCGAATAGCCTCCTACGATATTTGCATTGGCGATAGCACTGATTTCTTTGTAATAGCGATGTGTTTTCGGCACATCACTAAAGCTTGTTTTTGCATTATCTACAGGCGCTAAATCGAATGCACGGCTCAAAATAACCGCAGCATGTTGTCTTGATAAGGTATGACTCGGATTAAACTTCCCATCGATATCTCCATTAATCACTTTCTGATCTCGCAAGTAGTAGATCTCCTCAGCGTATGGATAGGACTTAGGCACATCCTTGAACAGATTTGTATCCGTACCATTGCCTCCCCCAGTTGGCGGTGTCGGCTTAGGAGTTGATGTTGATGTCGATTTTACTTCAATCGGCACCGCGATGGTTTTTGTACCCAGCGTCGCATTGACTTGTCCTTTTCCAGCTTTTGTAGCATTGAATGTACCATTTGAATTAACCGATCCGATTTGATCGCCTGTAACGCTCCAAGTCAATTGACTCGGTTGATAAATGATTGGTTTTCCTGATGCATCTGCAGGCGTAGCCGTAAAGTTGATTTTTTCACCTGGCTTAACACTTTTCGCTGAAGCTTTGACAGTTAGTTTTGCTGGTTCCGCAACGACTTTAACCGGGAAGGACTGTTCAGCAGAACCATAGTTTACATAGATTCGATCTTCCCCTGCTTTTATTGCTTTATATGTCAAACCGGTACCTTCGACTGTGCCTTTACCTGAAGTGACTTTTAGCTGTGACGCATTTGGCACGATCGGATTATAATGTGCATCCAATACATGATTCAGTTTCAATGTCGCCGTTGCTCCTACAAGCATTTCACCGATATTCGAACGAGACACACTGACAATTGCCGGTTCGCCGGTAGGTGCTGTGCTGACCGCTTCAACGATTGCTGAAATATTTCGCTGACTGGCATTTGTCGTCCGGTTCGCCAACACGACTTGATTGCTGCCGTATTTTCGGATACCCATTGTCGTGGAGCCCCCACCGTCAAAGTTCAACGCGCGGTCGTAACCTTTAGATACAAGATAATTTGCGAATTGTGTCAACGTCATCCCGTTACTATAACCAGAACGCGAATCAACTGTCACCAAATGAACCTGCTTCTTGTCTTTGCTGATTGCAATCGCAGTTCTTGCAGTTTTAGCAGTCGCACGCCAATTGGACGTGTCCATCGTAATATGACGCTTGCCGTCTTTCACAAGCATAGGACCACTCGCCATCATGAACTGTGAATCTTTCCATTTATCATCAATTGATAGATCCAATGAAACGTCATCGCCTACTGTTAACGACTTGAAACGATCCAATCCTTTCTTACCGTGAACTGATAATACGAAACCGTTTGATGGAATGGAAACAGCTGCCTTCTCTCCATAGCCACGGACCTTCACCACTTTACCTTGTACTTTCTGTCCGTAATGAGTGGATGTAATTGGCGCATTGGTCTCTACGACAATCTCAATTCCAAATTCATTGGATCCAGTACTTTTCTTATAGTGTTGCGGAGTAAAGATAATCGTCTCGTCTGCCTGACGTTCTCTATTGATTCCTGTCATTTGATAGACATTTCCTTTGGCTTCGACTTGAATACCTAAGTTAAAATTATCAATTTCCGCCAGCCCATCTTTTGTCACGCCGAAAGCGATCGGATGGCTCACATAATAGGAATTTGATTGGGAGATTACACCGCCGTTGACGATTTCATTCCCTTCAGATAATAAATACATGGGCATCCCTGTCTTCATATCAAAAAACGATGCATTGACAGCGCCTACTACCCGATTTCCTTCTTTGGAATCGCGATTCGCCAAAGTTAGTGTTGGCGCTGTTTTCGCTATAGGTGAAGGTACGCCCATTTTTAGTTTTGTATGTGGGTCTCCAAGATTGACTTCTAAATGATTTATGTAACTACTGCCTGAATACGTGTATTGAGAATAATTGACGCCCGAAGAGACTGGGTAACTAGTGACGGTTTTCGTGCTGGCTGATGCTCCAAACGGCAATGACACGAGCATGACTGCCGACATGGCGGTGATTGCTACTCTCCGCTTCGCATGGGTCAGCAAACTTTTTTGATTGATAACGCAACTCCATCCTTCCAATTCTATGTCAATCTATAGTTTACCAAATTTATAGCAAGATTACTATGTACCGTTTGGACGAAAAAGAACCGCGATGAGATTATCCATTCACGGTTTTAGAATATAGTTATAAAAATGGCAGTTGGTAAAGGCACCGTTGATCTGCGTTCCAGGCGGACGCTTTCCGCGGGGCTCGCGGTGAGCCTCCTCGTCGCTGCGCTCCTGCGGGGTCTCACCTGTCGAGCTAATCCCGCAGGAGTCGCCGCCTTTTACTACGATCAACTAGTGTATTTTTCTGAAGTTAGTGAGTTGAATGTCCACGCGCGGAAGCTGTATTCTCTTGAAAATACGTATACTTTTCCATCCCAGAATACGGAAATTCATACTACTTAAAGTGAGCTTACTATGTATCACGGTTCACCTTCTAGGGATTGGAGCGAAAGACGGGCGACTCCTGTGGGATATAGCGCGAATGATGAGACCCTGGACTGAGCGTAGTGAAGGAAGCGGCTCATCCGCGCCCCACGGAAACATACTAACATTAGTAGTACAGACCA
>NZ_JACLBZ010000017.1 GCF_019748715.1 Sporosarcina aquimarina
GCTCTAGGCCCTGCGAATAAACACCGGTTGCCCCGAATACGATTTCTGGTAGTTGACCGTCTAGTTTCCTAACCGCACACTAAGTAACCCGAACCTTTTGTATTTTTTGCGATCGTTCGTCTTTCATTATGAACAAATTAGTTTTGTCCCAGCCCCTTTTTTATTGGTAAAAATATCAGGGGGTAAGTGGCTGGTATGGTATAATTATGGAAAGGTTCGACTTTTGAATTAACTTCTGTCTTTCCTTAGGACTAAAGCAGAGGAGGATGAAAATGGAGGATATAAATTGGTTGAAACAAGCTATCTCTAAATTAGATGAGCAAGAAGCAAAGGCGCTATTGCATGTGTTGCTAGTGCGTTCTGAACAGCATGAAGAAAATGAACTGAGCGAAATACTGCAGTCGGTGAAAGAATCATTGCGTCGTCTTTCAAAAAATGATGGGAAAATAGAAGGTCTGGAGACTGTACATATTGTGTTCGGAGATTCTACGGGAGGGAGTTTAAAAGCTTCATTTCGTGAAACTTCATACGAATTAACAGAGGAGATTATCGTATTATCCGACAACTTTTCGGTCGGTCCTATAGAATCCCTTCATACAAGAAAAGGGCTTGAATCTCGTTTTCAATGGTTTAAGGAGAATTATCATCCGTTCTTCGATGATTTTAAACAGTATAAAGCAGGTATGGTAAAAGCGGTTGAGAAAATAAAAGCAATAACACCTGATCAACAGGTCGTTATTTGGACCGGTGAGAACGCTGCAGAGCAAACAGGGTTACGCATCGTACTTTATTTATTGGACAAGAAACCAAATAAAGTCCTAGAGCTCAATACATTTAAAGCTTTCCATGAAAACTTTATGTATTCGCAACTTGAAGAGGAGTTGTTTCCTCGTACATCTGGCGAACTGACTCCCGAGCGACTTCTGCTATTCTATGAACAATTTGAACTTAGACCAATGCGTTTAGCGAAACGGCATGCGCTTTGTGACGAAGGGAAGAACTTATTGCGAATGGAAAGTCTTTTGAGAACATGGGAGCATGGGGAACTGTGGCATTCAAATGTCGATCGAGACGATGATATCATTATTCGTTGTGCAAAGTACCTGCATAAAGAACAAAGTACATATAATTTTATGAAATCAGCTCGCTTGATTGGCGAAGTGATCGGTCATATGCAGCAATATACGGGAGATGAGTGGATAGAATTTCGACTCCGAGCGTTGATTTCCAAAGAAGTTTTTGTATACAGAGGGGATCTTCAGGCAATGCGGCTATATGAAGTAAAATTAAATGAAGAGTTCCTGCGTTGAGTTTCATAAAGTACTGAATTTTTTTAATACGAAATAATTAGGAGGAAATATCATGACAAAACATAAGATTTATACAATGAGTGTTGCAAAGGTCTATCCCCATTATATTGTGAAAGCGGAGAAAAAAAGGCGTACCAAATCAGAAGTCGATGAAATCATTCGTTGGTTGACAGGATACAGTCAAGAAGAGTTTGAAGTACAACTGGAAAACCAGACAGACTTTGAGACCTTCTTCGCGGAAGCTCCTCAATTGAATCCTGCAAGGGCTTTGATCAAAGGAGTAATCTGTGGTATTCGAGTGGAAGAAATTGAAGAACCGATAATGCAGGAAATCCGCTATTTGGATAAGTTAATCGATGAGTTGGCAAAGGGAAAAACGATGGAGAAGATTTTGCGGAAAGGATAATTAAAAGCTAGGGATAGTGATTTTTAATTGAGCTTTCTTTTGTTAGGAATACAGGATCTGTAAAGAAGTAACGTCATATTTTATGAAAATTATTAAAATCGAAAATGACTGAGGTGAAAATTATGGTGTTTAAAAAAGTTTCACTCCATATGATATGGCCAACCTTATTTTTTATCGTACTTGTTTCCAACTTTGCATTATACCGTTCTTCTTTGGGAATCAGCATATTGCCGGCTAATACCAATCCTGTGGTTCTGGGTTCACTAATTGACCTAACCATTGTAGCCCCGATTTTATTTTTAGCTTGGCAACGAAAATTAAGTTGGAAGTCTCTTCTTACCTTGATGGCAGGAGGACTGATCGTCGCACGATTTATGATTCCGATGCAATATCTAGCTCCCTTTAAGACGCTTACACTAGTAGGTTTTGTTATGGAGGGTGCGATCGTTTTACTCGAGGTATTATTGTTGTTCACTCTCTTTAACTATTTACCTGAAATCATCCGCATTGTAAAGAAGAATCCAATTCCGCTTTTATTCTCTTTTTCAAATGCGGTAGAGCAAAAAGTAAGAAAACATCCGATTATACAAGTTATATGTTCCGAAATGCTTATGTTCTATTATGCTTTTAGTCTTTGGAAAAAAGAACCTAAGTATAAAGAAAATACGTTTACTCTCTATAAAAATTCAAGTTTAATAGCATTTCAAGTGATGATGATCCACGCCATCGTGGTGGAAACACTGGGTGTTCATTGGTGGTTGCATGATAAATCTTTGGTTTTATCGCTAATATTGTTAGTTTTAAATATATATTCTGTTGTTTTATTTTTAGGCGATATTCAGGCAATGCGCTTTAATCCCCTGCAAATTGAAAATGATCGTATGTATGTTTCATTGGGATTAATGAAACGTATGGAAATAAGGTGGGAGGATATCGAAGAGGTAATAGAAGATCGTTCTATATTGGAAAAAAAGCTGTCAAAGAACACTATTGATTTTGTGGCCCGCGATTTTGAGAAGACTTATCCAGATGTCATAATAAAATTAAAGCATCCAGGAGAAGCAACTTTGCTAATGGGCATAAAGAAAAAATATGAGCAAGTTGCTATACGAGTGGATGACTCAGTCAAATTTAAAGAAGTATTAAGAACAAAATTATAAGCCAAAAGCATTAATACTGATCTGCCGGCGTTTCCGAGATAATATATTTAACTGAACTTAAAACTATGAACTGTAGATGCGGTAGTAAATCTCCCACAAATGGTCGTGCTTGTTGGACAAAATTATACCTGAAGCGGATCGGAGTACAATGTTAATCTAATCAAGAAAGGATTGATTAACGATGAGTGTTCACCTTTTTAATTTCTTGTTTTATATTTTCCCGACAATCATTTTTGTCATTGCTTTAATTGGGATTGGATGGAGTGTGAGGAAAAGTAAGAGATATTTGATCGGTTATATTCTACTCTTGCTAGGTGCGGGAACCCATTACTATGGGTTACTAATCGTGCGGGCATGGGATGGGATGGCAATATCCCTGTTTTTGGGGGGTGGCTCTATTTTACTTGGTTTGTTAGTTCTTTTTATAACTTTAATTTATACGAAACTGGCAGCTAAACTAGTTTAAAATAAAATCCTCGTTCAACAGTAGTATCTGTGGCAGATCATTGGTCAAATATTTGTGGGTAGTTTCATCCTTTTATTATGTAGTGCAAAATTTATTAGGAAAGGAAACTGCGTAATGAATCTAATCATCGTGTTGTTCAGCTCCATACCTAGCTTGTAAGTAGCTCTATAATCCTTTGAGGCACCTTGCAAGCTTGGGTTGATCAAAGGAGCTGAATATATGTGAAAGACCGGTCAAGAGCGTATACTCGCCACCAACGCGAGCGAATTATTAAAAAGAAAGTATCGATTTTACGGGATATTCTTGGATACGAAGAACGGCATTTGCCCATTCGGGGGACCTTAAGCAAAGGAAAAGTACACTGTTCATGCAAGCTTTGTCGATATGAGCAAGTTCATGGTATACCTAAAGCCAAACATCGGGTGATATGGGAGGCGATGGAGAAGGAAATGGACATCTAGTCAATAAAGAACTGCCCGAAAAGTCAGGTAGAACCGACCGTTCGGATAGTTCTTTTTATTATTATCTTAACTTTCAACTCTATGCTGTTCATATCGATGCTGTGCCGTCGCGCGCGTCAGTTCATCTAGCAATTGCGGGTCAATTACTGTCTCATAGGCATTCAGTGTTTGCTGTAGTTGCTCAGGAGTTCGAGCGCCAATTAATGCAGAGGCTACAGCTGACTGCTTCAATGCAAAAGCAATAGCGGCTGCATGCAGATCCGTTGTTTTTTCAGAAAGCGCCTGCACAGTCTTCTGAAGATCCGTTTCTGAATAGGACGCGAAACCATTCATCTTTTCAGCTCGTGCATTGCCTTCATCTGTCAACAAGCCTTTCGCAATTGTACCTCGTGTAATTACGGATGCACCGTGCTGTTCAATCATCGGGAAATATTCTTCAGGTCTACGGTCCAGTAGGCTGTATTGCATCATGACAGAGACTGCACTGCCCTGTGCCAGAAACCGCTTAATGACAGTAGGGCGTATGGAAGAAATGCCGTATTCCCGAATGATCCCTTCTTTTTTCAACACCTTGAACGCTTCAATCGTTTCTTCCACGTTGTCTTCCATCGTGCCTCCATGTAGTTGGTACAAATCAATATAATCGAGTTGTAAACGCTGTAGGCTTTGCTTTACTGCTTTCATGATATGTTGTTTTGATGGATCCCACTTCCAGCCTTCCTCGCCTGCTGTCCATTTATTACCCGCTTTCGTCGCAATAATCAGATCTTTTCGTCTTTCTTTTAAAATAGTTCCTACAAGTTCTTCATTTGTTCCTTTATCATACAGATCTGCCGTATCGAAATAGTTGATGCCATTATCAATGGCAGCATCGAGTACCGATTGAGCCGCTTTCAGGTCAGTAGGTAATGACATACAGCCGAGTCCCAGTTCGGAAACTTGTAAATCACTGGAACCTATTTTTCGCTTCTTCATTTGCATCCCTCCTATACCTTTCATGGTACAATGAATTCGAGATAGAAAACCAATGGAAAGGGTTGAAAGTTTTGAAGTTTGAAGAACGCACCCTATCGACAGAAAAGATCTTTACAGGTAAAGTGATTTCAATGCAAGTGGATGAGGTCGAACTGCCTGACGGAAAAATTGCGAAAAGAGAACTGGTGAAACATCCGGGCGCTGTCGCGATCATCGCAATTACCGCAGAACGTAAACTGGTCTTAGTGGAACAGTTCAGAAAAGCGCTGGAACGAACGATGCTTGAAATCCCGGCAGGAAAAATCGAGCCAGGAGAAAAACCGGAACTGACAGCGATCAGGGAACTGGAAGAAGAAACTGGCTACCGTGCGAATTCATTTAAATATCTCCAAACCTTTTCCACCTCACCGGGCTTCGCGGATGAAATTATTCATTTATACATAGCGGAAGATTTGGAAAAAGTCGATCAACCTGCTGCAGGTGACGAAGATGAATTTATCGATGTACTGGAAGTGACAGTGGAAGAAGCAGAAGAATTGATCGCGAACGAACGAATCTATGATGCTAAAACGGTTGTCGGGGTTTGGTATGTAAAAAGTCTTCAATTTGATTAAAATTGAGCTAATTTAGGACGGACAAGCATATGTTGTAAAAACGATGCGGAGGTGTCCTAATTATGGCTCGATCATTGTCTTTTATTTATTTATTCGTTATACTCGCAATCAGTTATATTGGAGGGGCGTTGTTATTCAGGGAGTGGCCGATCAATGCATTGGAAACAATCGTCGGATTATATGATCAGCGAGTAGTGAAAGGGTCAGAAGCGTCCATCTGGTCTCCTTTAATCGTGACGTTTACTTTCATTACGTTGATCATCATTCTGTCTAAATATAAGAGAGTCCGTTTTATCCTTCCGTTGATCGGGGCAACGAAGTGCGTACTCTTTGGCCTTTCCTCTACATATTTACTGTCGACTGGCATGAAGCTTGTAATGTATGCCGTTTGGTGGTTCCCGTTTCAATTGGTCGGTTGCTTTCTTTACCTTATCTTATGCACCGTATTGAACCCGCCATTCTTTGTTGCACCGGCACTCAAGAAAGATCGTCCGCTTTCTGCTATTCCGTTGCTGATCGGATTGCTTTTAATCATCCAGCTATTGGAACTATTGATCTTTTATTTTATAAAATAAGCTCTATTAATAACCAGATAGAACTGATCATTTCCTTTCTATTGTCAACTTGAAAGACAGTTTGGTATAATGGAGACAATTTGAGGGGGGCGTCGTATGGAAAGCCGAATCGAACGGATCAAGAAGCAATTGCACGGGGCCAGCTATAAGTTGACGCCTCAGCGTGAAGCGACTGTAGCCGTTCTTCTTGAGAATAAAGAAGACCATTTAAGTGCGGAGGATGTATTCCTCTTAGTAAAAGAGAAAGCTCCAGACATTGGGCTTGCTACTGTTTACCGCACGTTGGAATTACTGACTGAATTAAAAGTTGTCGATAAAATTAATTTTGGCGATGGCGTTGCACGCTATGATTTGCGGGAAGAAGGCGCAGCGCGTTTCCATCACCATTTGATTTGCCTGGAATGTGGCGTCGTTGATGAAATTCAAGAAGACTTACTTGGTGAAGTGGAAAAAGTAGTGGAGAGCCGTTATGGATTTACGGTGAAAGACCACTGGCTGACCTTCCACGGAATTTGCAAACGTTGTAAAGATACAGAAAAGAAGAAAGAGGACGATGGGATGGCATAAGTGCTATCCTTTTTTACTTTTTCATTGGAAAGGGGTCACCTTTTATGAAAGAAGCACGGTTTGCGCTGGAAGACTATGTACACTTTTTGACAGTGGAGCGTCAGCTAGCACAGAATACAGTGAAATCCTATCAGCGAGATCTGACTTCCTACATACGCTATCTAGAAAGTTTACAGTTGGAAACGCTTAATTCGATTGAACGTTCCACTGTTTTACAGCATATAAAAAAGCTAAAGGAAAGCGGCAAGTCTTCTCGCACACTTTCACGACATATTTCTTCAATCCGTTCGTTCCATCAATTTTTAGTGAGAGAACAACTCACGACACATGACTGTACCATCCATTTGGAACTTCCGAAAATTGAACAGAAGTTGCCGGATGTCTTGTCCATCCCAGAAATAGAGCAGCTGATGGATGTAGTGGATTGTACTGCACCCCAAGGATTACGAGATTTAGCACTTCTGGAGTTGTTATACGGGACCGGAATGAGGGTAAGTGAATTGATAGCGATTGATTTGGCTGATCTTCATTTGACAATGGGATTTGTCAGGGTCTTTGGTAAGGGAAGCAAAGAACGGATTGTGCCATTGGGACGTTCTGCAATTGATGCTTGTGGCAGTTATTTGAATGACGCGCGCCCGAAGTTTATTGGAGCCGGGCAGGACCCGGATGCTTTATTTGTCAATATGCATGGAAAGCGATTGACAAGACAAGGCTGTTGGAAGATTCTCAAGGATGCGGGGCAGAAAGCGAATATTCAAAAGGTGATTTCTCCGCATTTGTTGCGCCATTCATTCGCCACTCATTTAATCGAAAATGGAGCAGATTTGAGGGCAGTCCAGGAAATGCTTGGTCATGCTGATATTTCTACGACACAGCTTTATACGCATGTCAGCAAAAAGCGTTTGAAGGATGTATACAGCATGTATCATCCAAGAGCGTAATCCACTATATTGGAGGTTTTTTTATGAAAAAATTACGTTATAACCGAGTTCATTTAATCGTACTAGATTCAGTAGGCATTGGGGAAGCACCCGATGCCGAGGCTTTCGGGGATGTTGGAGCCAATACTCTTGGACATATCGGGGAAGAAATGGATGGTTTAAAGATGCCGAATCTGGAGCGGCTGGGACTAGCCAATATTGCGCCTGTCAAAGGATTGGTACCTCAAAAAGATGCATTGGGATATTATACAAAGATGGAAGAGGCATCAGTCGGTAAAGATACGATGACAGGGCATTGGGAAATCATGGGCTTACGCATAGATAAGCCGTTCAAAGTGTATCCGAATGGTTTTCCGCCAGAATTGATCGAGGAGCTGGAATTGAAAACGGGCCGTAAAGTGATCGGTAACAAGCCGGCAAGCGGAACGGAAATCATTGAAGAACTCGGTCAAGAACATATGGAAACGGGTGCAATCATTGTTTACACTTCTGCGGATCCTGTTCTTCAAATTGCTGCCCACGAGGAAATCATTCCAATCGAAGAACAATATCGTATTTGTGAAATTGCCAGAGAATTGACGTTGCGTCCGGAGTATCTGGTTGGACGTATTATTGCGCGTCCATTCGTTGGTGAACCGGGTAATTTTAAACGGACGACAAATCGTCATGATTACGCGCTGAAACCGTTCGGTAAAACAGTTATGAACGAGTTAAAAGATAAAGGATATGACGTTATCGCAATCGGTAAGATTGCAGATATTTATAATGGAGAAGGCGTGACAGAAGCCATTCGTACAAGCGGGAATATGGATGGAGTGGATAAACTGGTCGATGTGATGCAAAAAGAATTCGAAGGAATCAGCTTTATCAATCTAGTCGATTTCGATGCACTTTATGGCCATCGTCGTGATCCGATCGGTTACGGCAAGGCATTGGAGGAATTCGATGCGCGTATGCCGGAAATTATGGCAGCCCTTCAGCCGGACGATTTATTGATCATTACAGCAGATCACGGTAATGATCCAGTTCATGAAGGTACAGACCATACGAGAGAATATGTACCGTTGCTCGTCTATTCACCTGGCAATAAAGGGGCTGGGGAATTGCCGATACGTAAAACATTCTCTGACGTCGGCGCAACCATAGCTGAGAATTTCCAGGTAGACAAACCTGAATACGGAGAGAGCTTTTTATCTTTATTGAATAGGGAGGACTAATCGGCATGCTGCGCATAGTGGATATCATTGAGAAGAAACGAGACGGGGAAGTACTGACAAAAGAAGAAATCGAATTTTTTGTCACTGGCTATACAAATGGATCCATACCGGATTATCAGGCAAGTGCGTTTTTGATGGCTGTCTTTTTTCAGAAGATGACAACGGAAGAGCAAGGCCATTTAACAATGGCTATGGCAGAGTCAGGCGATCAGATAGATTTGTCAGCCATTGAGGGAGTGAAAGTGGATAAGCATTCCACTGGAGGCGTGGGGGATACGACTACGTTGATTTTAGCTCCGTTAGTCGCCGCTTGTGGTGTGCCGGTTGCCAAAATGAGTGGTCGAGGACTTGGCCACACAGGCGGTACGCTTGATAAGCTCGAAGCAATTGAAGGATTCCATGTGGAAATTTCGACGGAGCAGTTCATTCAGCAAGTGAATGAACTAAAAATCGCCGTGATCGGACAAAGCGGAAACTTGACACCTGCCGATAAGAAGTTATACGCGCTGAGAGACGTCACGGCGACAGTGGACAGTATCCCGCTTATCGCAAGCTCCATTATGAGTAAGAAACTTGCGGCGGGTGCAGATGCGATTGTCTTGGATGTCAAGACGGGCGCCGGCGCGTTCATGAAGACATTGGAAGACTCTCGTCAGTTAGCGGACGCGATGGTGGCAATCGGCAATGAAGTAGGACGTAACACGAGTGCCGTCATCTCGGATATGAGTCAACCGTTAGGGCTCGCTATAGGTAACGCGTTAGAAGTAAAAGAAGCGATTGAGACACTGCAAGGTAAAGGACCAGCCGATTTGACGGAACTTTGCTTAGTTCTTGGCAGTAAAATGTTGCTGGCTGCCGGCAAAGCAGCATCCGATGTAGATGCACGGGCTCAGTTGCAAAGCGTCATTAAAAATGGTGAAGCGTTACGCCTATTCGGCGAATTAATCAAAGCACAAGGCGGTAACGCGGAAGTTATAGCAAATCCTGATCTCCTTCCGCACGCACAGTATCAAATCGAAGTACCTGCTAAACAAAGCGGCTATGTAAGCGAGATCGATGCAGACGAGGTAGGAGTAGCAGCAATGCTGTTAGGAGCCGGTCGCGCCACAAAAGAAGATGTCATCGATTTGTCAGTTGGAATTGTCTTATGCAGAAAAATCGGAGACTACGTCAAAGAAGGCGAACCACTCGCCATTCTTCATTCGAATAAGCAGCAAGTGGACGATTCTATCAAGCTGCTGCAGGACCATATATACATCTCCGCCGAAAAAGCAGAAGCACCATCCTTAATTCATTCTTTATAAATAATAAAGCCATATGTCCAGGTGATTCCGCGAAGAAGGAATCTGCCGGGACATATGGCTTTTTTTGTTGTTTATGTGTAAAACAGTTTTTCAATGTACATACTCTTATTTAGCTTGAGATAGTTTAACCAATTGTAAAGCTAAGTGAACTCCAGTGTACTCTTGGCGGGAGGCAATCCCTCAGCGGCGCAGCGGTATCAATGTGCATCCCAGTGTCCCTTATCTTGGACACATTAAAAGTCGAGCGACGAGACAACAAAAGAGTAATGTCGTTGAATACACTTCGGCGCTAGCGGATGGCTCCCGCGATAAGCCAGTCAGGAAGACCGCCTGTCTGTCTCATCACTCCGCCTACCGCTTGTAAGGCGCCTACGTTCAGTAAGAGGAAGAGATAAGGTAACTTCTCCTTGCAAACTGAATTCAGACTACTAAGCAGACACTGAAGCATTGAAAATTTTAAACGCTACGCACCTTATTTTCACCATACCAGCGCAGCCGCAACTGCGGGGTCAGCCGTAGCCATGAGACAGCTAGCATGCTTTTGCTAGTTGGCTCTTGGCGGGAGGCAATCCCCCAGCCGCGCAGCGGTGTCAATGTGCATCCCAGTGTCCCTTATCTCGGACACATTAAAAAGTCGAGGGACGAGACAACAAAAGAGTAACGTTGTTGAACTTACTTCGGCACAAGCGGTAGGCGCCAACGTTCAGTAAAAAGAAAAAGCAGACGCATGATTTTTGCCGTACCAGCGGCGCCGAGACTACTTTTCAATGTCGTAAGTTAAGAAGTTTTAACGTCTCATGACTAGTTTTGTCAAAAGTAAAGGATTCGGGTTCTAAATGTGGAATGATAGCTTCATGAAGGAGGCGTTTGAACACATGGCAACTATTACCCAACTGGAAAATGGCATTGTTTTGATCACGCTGGCAGGTGAACTCGACAACCATGAAGCCAATCAAATTAGAACTGAAGTATCAACCGCAATATTCACAGGAAAAACACGCGCAATCATTTGGGACCTATACAAGCTAGGCTTTATGGACAGCGCAGGCATTGGCCTCATACTTGGCAGAATGCGTGATCTTGCACCCGTCAACGGAGAAACCTTGATACTTAATCCGTCACCAACAATGGAGAAAATCTTTCAATTTTCAGGCCTGAGCGCTGTGATTAGAAAATGTACAGTCGAAGAAGCAATCGACGAAATCGGAGGGGTTGTACATGAAAAATGAGTTGACCTTATCGTTTCTGGCGATCGAAGAAAATGAAGCACTTGCACGCATGGCGATGACTTGCTTCATCACACCGTTAGATCCGACTTTAGAAGAAATTTCCGAATTTAAGACCATCGTATCTGAAGCTGTCACGAATGCGATTATTCATGGCTATGAATGCGATGGAAAAAGTTTGGTAACCATTCATGCGACGATTGAAGACCGCCTCATCAAAATGACTGTAAAGGATGAAGGAATGGGGATTTTTGACGTAGAGCAGGCGATGGAGCCGATGTTTACGACAAAGCCGCAAATGGAGCGTTCAGGCATGGGCTTTACTATTATGGAAAGTTTCGCTGATTGTATCCGTGTAGATTCTACCCTCGGAGCCGGGACTATCGTGACATTCGAAAAGAACTTTTCGCCGGTCACAGAAGTAAGTAGAATGAGGTGACATATGGAAGCATCTGTTGAGAAGCAACACGCTCTACTGTCCCAAGAGAAGATGAGAGAACTCATCAAAGAATCACAAACGGGTGACAAAGAAGCTAGAAGAATGATGGTAGAAGGCAACACGAGACTTGTGTGGTCTATCGTTCAGCGATTCGCTTCGCGTGGTGCGGATTTAGAAGATTTGTTTCAAATTGGCTGTATTGGCTTGATGAAATCAATAGATAAATTCGATCTTTCGTATGAGGTGAAGTTTTCAACGTATGCAGTTCCGATGATCGTAGGAGAAATTCAACGCTATTTGCGTGATGACGGTATGGTGAAAGTAGGCCGGACTATCCGTGAGCTGAGCTATAAGATTCGACATGCGACGGATGATTTCATTAAGAAAAATGGTCGCTCCCCTTCCATCTCGGAAGTAGCGGAATTACTCGAAGTAACGGTGGAAGATGTTATATTAGCGTCTGATGCGTTGCGTGACCCGGCTTCGTTACATGAGCAGTTATATGAAAGTGATGGAGATAGTCTGACCTTAATGGATCAGCTACGTGACGACCGTTCAGAGCGGGTTTTCGATCATATTCCATTGCGAGACATCATTACTCGTTTGAATAAACGGGACCAAACAATTATTTATATGCGTTACTACTTAGATTACACCCAAAGTGACATCGCTGAACGGATCGGTATCTCACAAGTACAAGTTTCCAGATTGGAAAAGAAAATCTTGGCCCAGATGAAAACTTGGATGGGAGCGAATGCCGAAGAGGCACTCGAGAAGGTGAGGAGAAAATAATTTGACCAAGAATCTATTTAAGTCTATAAGAGAAGGGGAAAGGTGGTTCATCAACCAGTTTGGCGAAGACGAAACATATGACGCTACACGTCGGTTGATTCACCTGTGGGATAAAGAGATACTTCTTCTGTATATGAATGGACTAGTAGATGGCGAGGTCTTAACTACCTTACTGACAGAAATGCAATACCGCAATGAATTATTTAAAGATGCTTCTTCCGACGAAGGAACAGATCGTGCGATGATCGATTATTTTCCATATCATGCGCTTGAGGTAGTCGAGGATGAAGATACGCTGGCAAAGGTTATATTAAGCGGATTAGCCGTTTTCGTCATGAGTGATGGATTCACATTCACTTTAGATGTTCGAAATTATCCAGGAAGACAACCAGAAGAGCCGGACACCGAAAAAGTTATTCGCGGTTCAAGGGACGGTTTCACGGAAAATATTTTGACCAACACGTCGTTAATTCGCAGAAGATTGCGTGCTACAGAGCTTCGTTTTGAAATGCATGAAACATCTGTAAAAGGAAAAACGGATATTGCCATTGCTTTTTTGAAGGGCGCAGCGAATGAAGAGCATTTGGATTTCGTGCGAAAACGGCTGGATGATCTAAAAACTGATGGCCTCACGATGACGGACAAATCATTGGAAGAATTCTTATTCAAACAAGGATTCCATCCAATGCCGTTCGTTCGTTATACCGAGCGGGCAGATATTTGCGCGGCTCATTTACTGGAAGGTCATATCGCGATTATTGTAGATACATCACCTTCCGTCATTCTGGTGCCTGTCACACTTGTTCATCATCTGCAGCACGCAGAAGAGTACAGGCAAGCACCCTTGATCGGAACATTTATTCGTGGAGTGCGTTTTATCGGCACATTTTTCAGCTTAGTGATGCTGCCGTTTTGGTATTTACTCTCTACCAAAAGTGAATTCGTTCCGGAAGCCATTAAATATATAGGACCGAATGAATGGGGTGAAGTGCCGTTATTTGTGCAGCTGATCTTGGCGGATGTAGGGATAGAGATTTTACGGATGGCGGCCATCCATACACCGACCCCGCTATCTACTGCGATGGGGTTGGTGGCTGCTATTGTCATCGGACAAGTTGCAATAGACGTGGGACTTTTTTCTTCTGAGGTCGTATTGTATGTCGCTGTCAGTGCAATTTTGACATTCGCGATTCCTTCTTTTGAATTAAGTATAACGACGAAAGTTTTTCGGGTTTTCTTGTTAGTTTCCGTAGCTTTGCTTGGAGCACCTGGGTTTTTCCTTGCGTTTGCTTTTATTTATTACTATTTATGTTCTTTGAAACCGATGAATGTGCCGTATTTGTGGCCGTTCACCCCATTCTTCCCGAAAGCCTTGCTTCGTGTATTGATTCGATTCCCGATGACAATCGATGATCCGCGGCCGTTTGTTACAAAATCCCCTAATCGTGACAGGATGTCTTGAATGCTTAGGACCTGTTTGGATCGAACATTGCCTCTTTCCGTATTCTTATGATAAAGTTTATCTAAGAGAATTCGGGAGGGGTATGTAAGATGCATCTTTATGGGACACAAACGGTGGATGAAAAAGGCCATTTAACAATCGGAGGAGTGGAAGTCACCGAGATTGTTTCACAATACGGAACGCCTGTCATGGTATATGACACGGAGTTGTTCAAGGAACGCGCGTCAGGTTTCAAAGAGACATTTGAGAAAAAAGGCATGAAGGCGCAAGTGGCGTATGCGAGTAAAGCTTTTTCTTCCATTGCGATCTATCAATTGGCAGAGCAGCAAGGGCTGTCTCTTGACGTCGTATCGGGTGGAGAATTATATACTGCTGTTGCAGCAGGCTTTCCTCGCGAGCGCATCCACTTCCATGGAAACAATAAAAGCAGAGAAGAGATTACTTATGCATTTGAAGAACAAATCGGCTGTATCGTAATCGATAATTTTTTGGAAATCGACATCATTAAGGAAATCGCTTCTGAGCGCAAGCAGAAAATGAATGTCTTGATTCGCGTTACACCAGGAGTAGAAGCTCATACCCATGATTATATTACGACTGGACAAGAGGATTCGAAGTTTGGTTTTGATTTGAAAAATGGACAAACTGATCAAGCCTTTAACGCGTTGCTCGATCATGAATTCGTTAATTTTCTAGGGATGCATTGCCATATCGGATCACAAATATTCGAAACGGATGCATTTAAATTTGCGGCAGAAGTATTGATGGAGAAAATGATGGAGTGGCGAACAGTTCATCAGTTTATTTGTCCGGTATTGAATTTAGGCGGCGGATTCGGCATTCGTTATACTGAGGAAGACCATCCACTTGAGCCGGCAGTGTATGTGGAAGAAATGGCTGAAGTTGTGAAGTCGATGGCAGGGGAATACGAATATCCGGTTCCTGAAATTTGGATTGAACCTGGCCGGTCTCTTGTCGGCGATGCCGGCACGACGATTTATTCTGCTGGCAGCACGAAAGAAGTGCCTGGTATCCGGACATATGTAGCAGTTGATGGCGGGATGTCTGACAATATTCGCCCGGCATTGTATGATGCGCACTATTCAAGTGCCATCGCCAACCGGATGAATGAGCCGCACGATCAACAGTGGACTGTCGCTGGGAAATGCTGCGAGTCAGGGGACAAATTGATTGAAGAAGCCTTTTTGCCTAGAGTGGAGACTGGTGATCTGCTAGCTGTTTTTTGTACGGGTGCGTATACGTATTCCATGGCCAGCAACTACAATCGTTTGCCTAGGCCAGCTGTTGTATTCGCGGAAAAGGGTCAGCACCAACTAGTGGTGAGACGGGAAACCTATGAAGACATTATTAAATTGGATCTTCCGCTACATCAGCAAGCGAAGGAGATTTCTCAATGAGGAAGAAGAATCTGATCCTTTTCCTAGCGATTCTCGTCATTGGTTTAATTTGGGGAGCTGCCTATTGGTATTTTGTTGTGCCAGTGATTGATCCCCGGTAACTGTAAAGTGATGAGTTGAATATAATGGAATGTTCATGTAAACTGTACAAAGGATTTCTGAAAAGAAGGGGTTACTATTGAAACTTATACGTTTTAAAAAGGCGCATGAGAAAATTGCTATGGGTTTTTTATCGTACATCCCTAGCGAAAAAATGTTGCGTAAACTACAAGAAACCATCCAACTATATCTTTGTGATGAGGATTGGCAGCTATTTCTTTATAAAGAGTCAGAGGATTATATCGGATTGATTGGTGTAGAGGTACATGAACACGATAAAACCTACACCATTCAGCATATTTCGGTCAATCCATCTTTTCGTAGCGAAGGAATTGGCTATGATATGGTAAAAGAACTGGCGCTAATCTATCCCGGCTATCAATGTCAAAGTACTGATTTCACTGAGCAGTTTATAGAAAGATGTAAACGAAAAGAAGAAGGCGCAGATATTTAACTGCTGCCCTTCTTCTTTTCTTCGCGTTGAATGAGAATATCAGACCGATCTCTTTGCATATGTTTATGAATGACAGATGCGCTGTTCTTCGGAAGAAGTGAAATCGTCGGCTTGGCTTTTTCAGACAGTTCCAGAAGTGCTGGTGAAATCGGCAGAAGGAATGGAGTAAAGATTGCATCGCCCTCAAGACGGTCCAAGCTGTCTTTCAAGTGGTCGATCAGTTGATTCACTGCTACCTCTTCTTTGTAGACGCTGTATTCAATCGGCATTTGTTGAAAACGATGAAGTGCTTTTGTCAATGTGCGAGCCGCACCTGTTAAGTTGCCTCTGCGCCAATGGTATAATCCAGTAGCCATAAGAATATAGCCGGTCAAGGGATGTTCTTTCGAAAAATCCTCTTGCATTTTCCAATATTCTTCTAGCACTTCGTGGCATTCGAAATAATCTTGATTGTCGTTGAAATACACAATAAAATGTAGAAATAGAGGATGAGAGTAAGGATGCATCCTAAATCATTCCTTTCTGTTAAGGTAGGTAGTTAAAATGAGTTATAGTGTGAAATTAGAAGTTTTTGAAGGGCCGCTAGATTTATTATTGCATTTGATCAATCGATTGGAGATCGACATTTATGATATCCCCATGGCGGAATTGACACACCAGTACATAGAGCATCTATATGCCATGCGCGTTCTCCAATTAGACGAACTAAGTGAGTATCTTGTATTGGCGGCCACTCTCCTGGAAATTAAGAGTAAAATGTTGTTGCCGGTCAATGAAGAGGAAGCATTTGACGATGATTTCGACTATGAGGAAGAGGACCCTCGTGAAGAGCTCATTGCCAGATTGATTGAGTACCGGAAATACAAAGAAGCGGCGAATGTATTGCGAGAATCTGCTGCGGACCGCGATGAGCATTTCACGAAAAAGCCTGAAGATCTATCGGGCTATGGAGAACTGCCAGTTCAGGAATCAGAAGATCCGTTAAACGTCTTTGATTTAATCGGTGCTTTCCAAAAGATGCTTCATAGAAAAAAACTTCGCTTGCCCCTAACAGCGAGTATAACAAAGACAGAGCAATCTGTCGGGGATAAGATGTCTGTCATTATGAGTAAGCTGGAGACTTGTGGCGGTGAATGCGAGTTTCATGCGCTTTTTGAGACCGAAACTACAGCAGAATTGGTGTTGACATTCCTATCACTGCTCGAACTGATGAAACTTCAGGAAGTTACAGTTCGACAAAGCAATAATTTCGAAGAGTTGCTAATCTCATTGATTCAAGGAGATGTATAAATTGGAAATAGAATCACAGCTCTTGAGCATGACGGAGAGTTTTTTATTTGTAGCAGGTGAGGAAGGACTGACTCTTACTCATTTGGCTGCTTTATTGGAACGTAATGAAGATGAGACGCTAAAAATACTGACTGCTTTGCATGAGGACTATGATCAGGACTCGAAGCGAGGCATCACCTTGAAAAGTTATGGCGGCAGCTACCGATTGGTGACGAAAAGTGAATTGGCAGATGAGATCAAGAAGATGTTGGAGAATCCGAAGCCTTCAACATTTACTCAAGCAGCATTGGAAGTTCTTGCGATCATCGCATATAAACAGCCGGTTACAAGGGTTGAAGTAGATGATTTGCGGGGTGTGAAATCTGAACGGGCTCTGCATTCATTGACAGGTAAAGGTTTTGTGGCGGAAGTTGGGCGAATGGAAGGACCGGGAAGACCGATTTTATACGGTACGACGGATTTCTTCCTCGATCGTTTTGGTCTTGCGTCTTTAAAAGAATTGCCGCCACTTTCTTTGGAAGAAGAAAAGGAGCAGGAAGATCCAGACTTATTTATGACAAAGTTTCAGGAAGCATTCTCAATTCAAGACGAAGGAGGAATTGACGCTTGAGAAAGTCTTCAGTCATTGTTTTGTTGTTGTTGGGATTCGTGCTATTCGCTTCACCCCAAGCTGCAAGTGCGGCAGGATCAGCTTGGGCAGTGATCGACGCTGAAAACGGCAGACTGCTAAAAGGAGAGAATGAACATCAACCCTTGCCTATTGCGAGTCTAACGAAGATGTGGACGGCCTATACATTTTTGGAGTCGCAATCGGAAAGTCAGGAAACAATCATTTCAAAAGAAGCGGCGTCCGCAGAAGGTTCATCAATCTACTTGGAATATGGCAACGCTATGCAAACGGACGATTTACTCTATGGACTGATGCTTCGTTCAGGGAACGATGCTGCTCAAGCACTAGCTGAACATGCGGGCGGGTCTGTAGAAGGCTTCGTTCACTTGATGAATGAAAAAGCGCAAAGCCATGGATTAGAACAAACCTATTTTACAAACCCATCCGGCCTACATGATGATCGACATTTATCTTCAGCGTACGATACGGCTAAAATGCTTTATTATGCGATGGAAAACCCGAAATTCCGGAAGATTGCTACTACGACGAATTATCCATTTGAGACGGAACACGGCAAAAACAGCTGGCAAAATAAGCACCGTTTGCTGCTATCCGAACCTACAGCAATCGCTGGCAAAACGGGCTTTACAAAGGTGGCCGGTCGAACATTAGCTACGTATTTCGAAAAAGATGGTAAGTCCGTTATTGTTGTAACGTTAAATAACGGAGACGACTGGAAAGTACACAAACATTTATCGCAACAAGCGTTTTCCGAATATCAAAACCATACCATCGCAAAAAAAGGACGCTATCAAATCTTCCCTCATATGACCGCAAAACTAGATACTCCCATTAAATTACTCGTATCAAAAGAAGAGAAAAAACACCTATCCAACGTTTTACAAATACCCCAAACCGAAGAAACTCAAAAAAAAGGTTTCTGGTCGATTTACTTGGACACAGAACCGATCAAGACAGTAGCGGTCGATATCGAAACGGAAAAGTGAATTGAATACACACAATTTCGAAGATTGTCCTGTCTAGGTCAGTCTTCTTTTCATTTACCGCAAAGTGTGACATAATTTTTTCAGTATCAATTAAAGTAGAATAAGTTAGGTATGTCGTTTTTTACCGACCTTCATACAGAAGTAACAACGCATCATCTACACGCAGAGTTCTATTTAGGTAACATCAAGGAGGAAACCATGGAAAGATTACAAAAAGTATTGGCGCAGGCCGGCATCGCATCTAGAAGAAAGGCAGAAAAACTCATCGTTGACGGCTTGGTCAAAGTAAATGGCAAAGTCGTGACGGAACTTGGAACAAAAGTTAGCAGAATGGACACAATTGCAGTAGAAGGTGTTCAACTGACAAAAGAATCGCCTGTCTACTACTTACTCTATAAACCACGTGGCTATATTTCCACTGTACAAGATGACAAAGGACGCAAAACAGTAATTGACTTAGTACCGGAAGTTAGCGAACGGATTTTCCCTGTCGGCAGACTGGACTATGACACGTCGGGCGTGTTGTTGCTGACAAATGACGGAGATTTCTCTTATTTGATGACACATCCGAAATTTGAGATTCAAAAAAGGTATGTCGCAAAAGTTAAAGGAATCCCTACGCGAGAAAATCTTAAAAAACTAGAGACAGGCATTGAGCTGGAGGATGGTAAAACAGCGCCTGCTCAGGTGAAAATGACAACTGTCGATAAAAAAACCAACTCTGCGATTGTAGAGATCACCATTCATGAAGGACGCAACAGACAAGTCCGCCGAATGTTCGATGCGATTGGCTGCCCTGTGCAGAAGCTAAAGCGTGAGCAGTTCGCCAATTTGACGACACGCGGGCTGAATGCAGGAGAAGCGCGAGAATTGACGACCCATGAAATTAAACAACTGCGTGTTCTTGCGGAAACCGGGAAGATCGGCTAAGAAAGCCTCAAAAGTTCACAAACCTATCACTAGTGCGACGTCAACTGAATTTGCGTTTTGGTATAATAGCGATTGGAACGTATTTACGACGGGAGGTATTATGATTGGCCAAGAAAAATAAAAAACAGATCAGGCTAATTAGCAGGACAGTCCTTCTATTAATTATGGCAGCCATCATTGTATATGCGATTACTTCAAAAGACAGAGTGAAGGTCTTAGCAGAAGGGGACAAGGCTCCTGACTTCGAGCTTGTAGATCTGGAAGGAAATGCACATCGTCTATCGGATTATAAAGGTGAAGGTGTGTTTTTGAATTTCTGGGGAACTTGGTGTCCGCCATGTAAGAAAGAAATGCCTCATATGGAGGATATGTACAAAGATTTTGAAGCAAAAGGTGTACATATACTGACAGTCAACGTAGGAGAGCCGAAAGTAAAGGTAGAACTCTTCCGAGATGACTTGAACCTCTCATTCCCGATGTTATGGGATAAGAATAAAACAGTAATGGATCTTTACAACATCAAACCGCTGCCTACCACCTTCTTGATTAATCCCGAAGGCAAGATTACGAAGATTATTAAGCAAGGGATGAGTGAACAGCAAATAAGGGAGTATTTAGAAAGTATTCAACCAAAGTAAGGAGTTTGTTACTCAATGAGCAATATTAAATGCCAATGCGGTCATGAAAACCCTTATGGTACGGAACTTTGTGAGAAGTGTGGGCGTCCTTTGTCTGAAAAGGCAAAGAAAAGTGACATAGTGGATATGCGATACGAAGGATCTTCCAGAAGATCCCAGACGTATAAAAGCTCGATTGTCGATAAAATATGGAACTTTTTCTCCAGTGTGAAGATTGGTGTCAGTATAATTGTAGCTGTACTGGCTGCTTCAGCGATCGGAACCATTTTTCCGCAGAAATTCTACGTCCCCGCTACAACGGATGCCGAGTATGCGGAATACTACGAACGTCTATATGGTGTGGTAGGAAAGATTTATTATCAGCTCGGCTTTTATGATATGTACAATAGTTGGTGGTTTAAAGTACTGATTGTCATGCTGGCAACTTCAATTATCATTGCGAGTATTGACCGTGTGGTACCTTTATATAAATCACTGAAAAAGCAACGTACACGTCGCCACCCATCCTTCATGAAGCGCCAGCGTATTTATGGAGAAGGGGATGTAGAAAACACGGAAGAGGCTCTTGCCAAGGCAGAAGAGAAGTTGAAAGAACTGCGCTATAACGTGAAAACAGAAAATGGTGCTATTTTAGCAGAAAAACATCGTTTCTCACGTTGGGGCCCTTATGTAAATCATACTGGTTTGATCATTTTCTTTGCGGGAGTTCTATTGAGAGGGATTCCTGGCTTCTACGTCGATGAAGCGATGTGGCTGCGTGAAGGGGAAACGCGTAATATTGTAGGAGCGCCTGGCTATGTACTCGAAAACCGAGGATTCATTTTAGAGAATTATACGAAGGACGAAGCTGAAGAAGTTTTCGGTGAGGCTCTAGATAAAGTGGGCTCGATTGTAAAGACGTATCAGACAGATGTCACCCTTTACAAAGAAAAAGAAGGCGCATTACCGGGGAGTGACGACCTCGAAAAAATGCAGGATTATTCTATTGTAGTCAACAAGCCGTTGAAATTTAATGGCTATAATGTTTTCCAGATGGACTATAAGCTGAATGAATTGAGTACCATGACTTTTCATTTGGTGAACAAATCAACGGAAAAATCATTAGGTGAGTTCACAGTTGATTTGAGTAAGCCTGAAAAAGAGTATGATCTTGGAAATGGTTCGTCCGTTAAGATGATTGGATTCTATCCGGATTATGACGGAGTGAAGGACGGTGAACCTTACTCTAAATCGCCAGTTCCGAATAATCCAGCGTTCATTTTCCAAATGAAGACACCGGATAAGCCGGAAGGTGAAAGAAGTTTCGTTGCGATTCGCCAAACGCTGGAAGTGGAAGAGAACGATTATGCCGTTAAATTTGCTTCTGCTGAAACACGTAACATATCAGGTTTAACGATCCGAAAAGACAAAACGCTCTATATTTTGCTATTGGGTGGTCTGATCTTCATGATTGGTGTCATCCAAGGATCTTATTGGCAACACCGCCGGATTTGGGTCCAAAAAGATGCGGAAGGTCATATATTGGTTGCGGCCCATACGAATAAAAACTGGTTCTCTTTACGAAAAGATCTGGATAAAGTTCGAGAGTCTGCCGTCTTGCCTGCTTATATAGATCGTCAAGATCCTGAATTGGACAAGCAAGAACAGGAAGGGGACGAAAAGTAATGGATTTAGTTGCTGTCAGTAGTAACTTGTTGTTTGTATCATTTGTTTCTTATTTAGTGGCGACATTATTTTTTGGCGGAGCCATCAAAAAATCGAAAACTGAAAAGGCCTACCATAACAGTAAGTGGGGAACGATTGGATTAGTCATTACAATTATTGGATTCCTTGCTCACTTAGGCTATTTCTTTACGAGATGGGCCGCATCAGGCCACGCACCTCTCAGTAATATGTTTGAGTTCACGACTGCATTCGGGATGATGCTCGTAGGGGCATTTATTCTGTTATATATTATATACCGGACACCTTCGCTTGGGTTATTTGCTTTGCCGATTGCGATTATCATTATTTCATACGCAACGATGTTCCCGAGAGAAGTTACTCCGCTAATCCCTGCATTGCAGAGTAAATGGTTATTCATCCATGTAATTACAACGGTTATTGGTGAATCAATACTAGCAATCAGTGCTATAGCAGGCCTTGTGTTTTTAGTGAAAAATATAGATATGACAAAGAAATCTAAACAACGTTTTTGGATTGAAGCTGTTATGTATACATTAATACTTGTACTTGGTTTTGTCGTAACATCCACGACATTCAAGGTAATGAATTATGAAGCAGAATTTACGTATATTGATAAAAATCAGGCACCTGCTGAAATTACGTATCATGTTCCTCCGTTATTCGGAATGAATGAATACGAAGCGATGACGCCCGATGCTATGACTCCTTGGATTGAGATGCCGCCAATTGTAAACGCACAAAAGTTATCCTCTCTTGTCTGGGCCGTTGCGGTAGGTTCTGTGCTTTATCTGTTATTACGTTTAATTGCACGCAAACCAATCGCCGCAGTATTCCAACCGCTTGCAAAGAAAGCGAACTCTCAGCTGATGGACGAGATCGGCTATCGTTCAGTCTTAATCGGTTTCCCTGTCTTCACGCTCGGTGCATTGATTTTCGCAATGATTTGGGCGCATGAAGCATGGTCACGGTTCTGGGGCTGGGACCCGAAAGAAGTTTGGGCGCTCATCACTTGGTTATTCTACGCTGCATTCCTTCACCTGCGTTTGTCTCGCGGTTGGGAAGGAGAAAAATCAGCATGGCTGGCAGTGATCGGTTTCGTGATCATTATGTTCAACTTGATTGCAGTTAACTTGATTATTGCAGGCTTGCATTCATACGCGTAAGCTTAGACTGCATGGCAAAACTTGTCATGCAGTCTTTTTATCTGAATTCAGATGAAAACTCTCACCTCTATTGTTTGTAAGATGTATGTGAATTTATTACTGAGCGGTAGGTATTCAGACGCCTGCTGAGCACAGATATAGCTTCCGGCAGATGTCATGGATTTTTAATGGATCATTACGAGTGCGCTCGAAAGAATCCGGACGCAATTACGCCGAGGCGTAATTGATTTCTTTTAAACACTAGAAATTGTACAATGGACATAGAAGATTGTCGAAAGGGGTAATGATTTGTGGAAGAAACAGTGAAATTATTAGTAGTGGATGATGAGGATCGGATTCGCCGACTGCTGAATATGTATCTATCTCGCGAAGGTTATGAAATCGACGAAGCGGTGGATGGAGCAGAAGCTTTGGAGAAAGCGTTTGCTGAACAGTATGATTGCATATTGCTTGATGTCATGATGCCTGAAAAAGATGGGTTGGAAGTGTTGGCAGAACTGCGTGAACATAAGCAAATGACACCTGTCATTCTTTTGACTGCAAAAGGTGAAGAATCCGACCGTGTAGGCGGATTTGAAAGCGGTGCGGATGATTATATCGTCAAGCCATTCAGTCCGAGAGAAGTGGTACTGCGTGTTAAAGCGATGCTTAGAAGGTCGGTTTCTTTCCCGAATGTTTCATCGTCTACCACATCGAAAGATTTAGTCGTATTCCCTCAATTAACAATCGATCACGATGCACACCGTGTAACGGCGGAGGGTAAAGAAGTGAATTTGACGCCGAAAGAATATGAATTGCTCTATTTCTTGGCGAAATCTCCGGATAAAGTGTTCGATCGCGAGCAGTTATTGAAGGAAGTTTGGCACTATGAGTTTTTTGGAGATTTGAGAACGGTAGATACGCACGTCAAACGACTTCGAGAAAAGTTAAGTCGTGTATCTGAAAGGGCAGCCAAAATGATCGTCACCGTCTGGGGCGTCGGTTATAAGTTCGAGGTTCCGAACGAATGATTAGAATATGGAATTCAATTGTCGGGAAGCTATGGGCCACCATATTGCTTCTCGTTTCATTTGTCCTGTTTATCGTGACATTGCTTCTGCTGGAGTTTCTGGATAATTTTCATACGAAACAAGCAGAAGAATCCTTGCAGAGGGAAGCTGCCACCATCAGCAAAATTGTCAATGATCATGAAGGACAAACTACGAGTTCCATGCATTTGATCATAGAAGACATACTGGACACCGAGACCAATGCGATAATAGTGGGTCAAGAAGGGCAAATTCTTTATTCGTTCCATACGGCTGCAAGTAAAGAAGAAATTGAAAAAAAATTGTTATCTGAACGAAGTCTTTTTGAATCACCGGAAGTTGGCGATCAGATTGTAAAGGAAATGATCCTTCCATCTTTAGACGAAGACGAAGTAATGGGGCAATATTTGATTCTTTCTTATCCTTATGAACAATTTTCAGGAGAAAAAGCAAGTGTCCTCATGTACCAAAGTTTGGACGCAGTACACCGCACGACGAAAAGTACAACTAATATTGTATTCTTATCAGCATTCATTGCATTCATACTAACTACATTTTTTGCCTTTTTCTTATCGACACGGATTACGCTGCCGTTACGGAAAATGAAACAAGCTGCATTCGAATTGTCCAAAGGGAATTTTGATACTCATTTGCCAGTTGCACAAAACGATGAAATTGGTCAACTCGCAACAGCATTTAATCAAATGGGACGTCAATTAAAATACAATATGGAGTTAATCAAACAGGAGAAAGAACAATTATCCAGTATTCTAACTTCCATGACAGATGCAGTTGTTACGTTTAATCAGGATTATTCGATATTGCTGAAGAATCCACAAGCCGAGCTGTTATTAAAAAAATGGTATGGCTACAATGAGAAAAAGCATCATCCTCTGCCAAAGGAAGTCTTCCATATGTTGGAGCATGCGATCTCATTTTCGGAGGAAGTGGAAGATGAGCTTGAATTAGGTGGACAGTTCTATGTCATTTCCATCAGTCCTCTCTATAGCGAAAATAATATTCGAGGTGCGGTCGCTGTATTTCGGGATATGACGGAACAGCATAAATTGGATAAATTGCGTTCAGACTTTATTGCCAATGTCTCCCACGAATTACGGACTCCTATTTCAATGTTGCAGGGGTACAGTGAAGCGATTATTGACGATGTGGTCAGCAGTGAGGAAGAACGCATGGAAATGGTTCGAATTATTCATGATGAATCCAAGCGAATGAGTCGCTTGGTGACAGACTTGCTGGACTTGGCAAGAATGGAATCGGGTCATATCCAGTTGCATGAGAACCCATTACCGATCTTCGAATTTATGAATCGTATGGTAACAAAATTTTCTCAAGTAGCAAAAGACGCGCAAGTGAATCTCACCTTAAATACAGAAGAATCATCAAATCTAGTTATACTTGCCGATGAGGATCGCCTTGAACAAGTATTTACCAATTTGATTGATAATGCGATTCGTCATACACCTAATGGAGGTGAAGTGACACTAGGAATCCATCGATCGAATGGGATGCTTGATCTGTCGGTTTCTGATACAGGCGTAGGGATTCCTGAAAAAGACTTACCATTTGTCTTTGAACGTTTTTATAAAGCAGACAAAGCGAGGACGCGAGGTAAAGGTGGGACAGGTTTAGGTTTGGCTATCGCAAAAAACATCATGGATGCACATCACGGATCAATTTTGGCGAAACATGGAGATGAGAAAGGAACCGTCTTCATTTGCTCACTTCCATTTGATTCTCCAAAGAATTGAAACCTTTCCTCAAATGAATCGACTACTATAATAGAGCGAGGGGATTAAATGGATGATTCCGTTTTCCTGCGATTGTACGAAGAATATAACCGAGATGTATTTAATTTTTTGATCTATTTGACTCGTAATCGAGACATAGCCGAAGATTTAATGCATGAAGTATATGTTCGCGTACTGAAATCATACAGCAACTTCGAAGGAAAAAGTTCAGAGAAAACATGGCTGTTTGCAATTGCGAAAAATGTCTCGATTGATTATTTCCGTAAACAAGCAACCATGAAGAAGCATACAGATCTTCATTTCGATTGGGAAACACAGGAATTGGTTGCACACGATCTCCTGCCTGAGCAACTTATCGAATCGGATGAAGAGAAACGACTAGTTTTGGAAGAATTGCATAACTGTACAGGCGATCAGAAAATGGTCATTTTCATGCGGTTCTTCCAAGACCTCACGATTGCTGAAACTGCAGAAGTTTTGGAATGGACAGAGGGTAAAGTAAAAACTACCCAGCATCGTGCAGTAAAGGCTTTGAAGGAAAAGGTAGAAGCACGTTCGGTGAGAAAGGGGCGATCAAATGAGTAATGATAAGTGGAATGAAGAAAAAATTGAAACTACATTACGCGAAATGCCTACGATTTCAGATCACCGCTCTAAAGAGGATGTACTAGCAAGACTTAAGAAAGATCCGAGAGTAAACGAAGAACCCCAGCCAAAGAAGAAGCGGATGAAAGCGAAATGGCAGCCGATTCTTGTGGCTGTTGCAGCGATTTTATTGCTCAGTATTTTAGTGCCGACGTTTCTCAATCCATCGAATCAAGTATCGATGGATAAAGCAGAACCGGTGGATAATGCGGACCCTGCTCCGGCATCACTGGAAGAAAATTCAGAATCAACCGAGTCAAGTCAAGATATGGCGACATTCTCTAAAGCTTTACCGACGGCCCCTCATTATGCCGTCTATCCGTCTGACGTAGCTAAACAGAAGGCTTTTCATATAGGTCTGGCGACGAATCAGGCAACGGTTGTACCTGTGACCTTCCTTATATCGAATGAGTTGGTAGAAAGTGATTTAGGAACGATACAGCCGGATGCTGTTGCACTTTACAATATGTATGCCGGAAAACTAGATGAGGAATCACTCGGCTTCACTGAGTATCACCCGTTTAACGCGGTGATTTCATCGAATGAAAAACAAGTATGGATGAAATTTGCTGCAGACCATTCGTACGACATGGCGAGCGCTACGCTAGAGATGTTGAATCAAGCCGTTCAAGATACGTTTTACGGATTTGATGAAGTCAAATTTCTTCGAGAAGACGGATCGCCTATTGTATTTGATCAGATCGGTGAAGCGAGCAAACCTATTGTGCTGAAAGGCTCTAAATCGCAACAAGCCTATTATCGATTCACTCAAGAAAATGGGGAAGAGTTGCTTTCTTCGAATTTCGGTAAATCCTTTAAATCGCCACAAGAAGCTTTGTTGAGTATGAAGAAAAAGCCGAATGACATTTATTCTAGTGTCGTTCCAGAAGGCGTAGATTTTAAAGTCTCGGAAGACAAGGAAGTGCTCCATGTGGAATTTAGTGATGTATTAGATTTGGATAGTATGCAAGTGGAAGAGGCTATGCAATTAATCGAAGGTATTTTATTGACTGCTGCAAGCTTTGATCGACAAGTACAGTTCGATCAAATAATGCAAGAGCAATGGCAGGATTTTGATTTTACACAGCCGCTGCCGAAACCAATTGGAGCGAATCCGAAATTCCTTATTCTCAAATAATTCTGTTTTGTAGACTCAAGTAGTTTACAAAACAGTTTTTTTTAGTTACAATAGGAATATAACATAATATTGATTCATCTTCGGGGCAGGGTGTAATTCCCGACCGGCGGAAATAAAATAGTCTTCTATTTTTAGCCCGCGAGCTTAACAGCTGATTCTGGTGAGATTCCGGAGCCGACAGTATAGTCTGGATGGGAGAAGGTGAAGGTGCAGCCATCTTTTTGTGTACGCAAAATGATGCTTGTTTAAACTCGGATAAATCCTTGAAAATTTATCTGTTATTAACAGTGCATTTAACTCTCCCTAAAGCGATTTGCTTTAGGGATTTTTAGCGAAGCAGCAGATGAGCAAGCCTTTCCTCTTTTGAAGTGAATCGCAAAAGGAGAGAGGAACAAATGAAAAACATGAAGTTACGCAAGTTAATTTTGATTGCTGTTTTAGGAAGTATATCCACCGTTTTAATGCAGTTTAACTTTCCATTGCCTGCATTGCCTGGATTTCTGAAGTTTGATTTCAGTGAAGTTCCAGCTGTCGTCGCAATCATGACAATGGGACCAGTTGCAGGGATCGGTGTGGAATTATTGAAGAATATCATGTATTGGTTTTTATCCGGTAGTCCAACGGGTGTTCCTGTAGGTGAAATTGCAAACTTTGCAACAGGTGTCATGTTCATCATGCCGATTTATTGGATCTACATGAAATATCGTTCGACAAAAGGGCTGGCGGCAGGTTTGATCGCAGGTACAACAGCAATGGCGATTGGTATGAGTGTCTTGAATTACTTTGTGTTTTTCCCGATGTACACTTATTTCCTTGGTATGCCAGCTGTAACAGGTGATGCACTTTATAAAATGGTCATTTTAGGGATCTTGCCATTCAACCTCATTAAAGGTGTCATATTATTGGCGATTTCGTTGATGTTATATAGAAGTATGGAGAAGTGGATTCTCCAGCAACAGAAGAAGTTATTAGTTTAATTAAACAAACGGCAGTTTCTTTTTAAAAAGGGGCTGCTGTTTTATTTTTTGATTTGGTGCTCGTAACATGGTAAACAATGTTGGATTACAAAGTTTAGTTGTTATACCAATAGGTTTTAAATTGTCTAACCAAAAAACGATAAACCTTAATCCCCCGAGGTTTATCTCTAAAGGTAAAGGAGCCAAGGGTATATGAACAGTCCAATTTAAGAATCCCAAGCTTTCTAAGTTAATTAATTTTAATTGGGGGATATACAATTGAATAAAAACTTCATTTTACTCATAACAGGGCAGTCACTTGCAAGTATTGGTGATGTTCTGTATATGGTTGGCATTATAAGCACGATTTTTGCGTTAACAGGATCTGCAACGGCTGCGTCCTTTGTGCCTTTTACAATTACGTCCTCGATGTTTTTATCGAGTCTTTTGACACCTCTAGTAATAGATAAAGTTAATTTGAAGTGGTTACTGACTGGATCACAATTGGGAAAAACAGGCCTGATCGTAGTACTAGGACTATTTTTAAGTGGGATATCAGGAGCAAATTATTATTTGGTGTTTCTTGTCATCTCTGGCATTGCGTTCCTTGACGGATGTGCTAATCCGATAAAACTAACCATGATACCGCAGTACGTAGAGCCAGAAAGATTAGTTCGAGCGAACGGTGTAGCTGAAACGATATCCCAATTCATTCAAACGGTGATGTGGTTTGTAGGCAGTTTATTTTTGATTTTCATGGATGCACAGCAGTTAATTTGGGTTGTTAGTCTCATGTTTGCACTATCAAGTATCATGATGTATTTATTGGATAATGTAGAACGTCAGAGAGCGAAACAGGAAAGAAAGCTCGATCGGATTAAAGTTGGTTGGAAAACCTTGTTTGATGTCCCTGTATTACGGAAAATAGCATATATGGAAGTCTTGGAAACCGTGGCTGCTACAGTTTGGATTGCCGCTATTTTGTATGTGTTTGTCAGTGATGCACTGCACGTAGACGAAAAATGGTGGGGCTTCATCAACGGCTCCTTCTTTTTAGGGCTAATAATCGGAAGCATCTATTGCATAAAATACTCTTCTCTAGTCGAAAGAAAGCTTGCCAAAATAATTTTCATTGGCTCTTTATCTAGCTTTTTTATAACTATATTATTTAGTGCAACCAGCAATCCGATGATTGCTTTATTGTTGGCAGTTGGAATTGGTTTATTCGGGCAGTTAAAGAGCATTCCTCAACAAACAGTAATTCAAACCAGCGTAGCGAAGGAAAAGTTGTCTACTGTATATACATCTTTGGGGGCGATTTCTACAGGGATATTCGGAATATCCTCTCTTGGTATGGGTATTCTGGCAGATTTATTTGGGGTCAGGAGTGTTTTTCTTGTTTCGGGACTAATGCTTGCTATCGTCACGTTGATTGTATATAAGAATAAGCATTTGTTTGTTCGGAACATAATGGAATAGTATTTTAACATGTGGGTTTGTTGTTTTACGAACCCACATTCTCACTTAGTTAATTAATTTAATATCTTCTGCAAAGAGTGCTATAGCTAAATGAAAATTGTGCCATCAGATCATTTATCAACTTACAGATGATAAATTAGTAAGTCACATTATTTTACTAGGAGGAGCTCCCATGAATCTTGGAACTGAATATTTGAAAGTTGTGCAGGAAAGGTTTAGAAGTGTTAAAGATCTTGGAGATAAGACGATAAATCAATTGACAGAAGACGACATTCATTGGAAGTTAAACGAAGCTTCCAATAGTGTTGCGGTTATAGCCAAGCATTTAAGCGGAAATATGATATCTCGATGGTCGGACTTTTTAACTTCGGATGGAGAAAAAACCTATAGGAATCGTGATCAGGAATTTGTGGATCATGTTTTATCGAAACAAGAATTAATAATAGTTTGGGAAAATGGTTGGAATACTCTATTCGGCACATTACAAGATTTAGATGATAAAGATTTAGTAAAGAAGGTAACAATTCGTGGTGAAAGTCATACGGTGCTAGAAGCGATTGAAAGGCAAATGGCTCACTATGCTTATCATATAGGGCAGATAGTTTATATTGGTAAGCAGTTAAAAGGGGACATTTGGGAATGCCTTAGTATCCCCAAGGGAGCGTCTGAAGAATACTTACAGGAAAAGCTGAAAAGGCAAGAGTCATAAAGTTCTTGATACTTCACGTCATATCCCGGCCGCAATCCAATGTACTTTAATTGTTTAGAAACATATTCTTTTCATAACAATCAAAAAACAACACATCCTGCGTTCGGAAGTGTTGTTGTTCATGAATCAATCTTCATATTTTAATGGATCGCCTTCAAAAGGAGCATCCGCAATTTTAATTGAATCAGTTGGACAGCCATCGAACGCATCTTCGAGATCTTCCATCAGTTCTTCTGGAACTTCAGTGTTTCCCATGTTATCATCTAAAATAACAAACGCGATTCCCTCGTCGTCATAATCATAGATATCCGGTGCAGCAGCCCCGCATGCACCGCAAGCTATACATGTATCCTGATCGACAATTGTGTACTTTTTGCTAGACATTGTCTTTCTCCCTTCTTCCATTCACTCAACCTATTTTGCATCTACTCTATTCTAAAGCTGTTTTCATCACTTTTCAACAATAAAACTCTATTTCTTCGGGAGGAAGCGTAATTGGTTTTTATTTCAATCTTATTAACGATGTTTCAGCGCCTTCATGGCGAACGATCTGCACAAGGAGTGTATCATATTCTTCGCGGCAAAAGATCCGGGCAAACATTGCAGGATGTCGAAAACTATCAATTGAAACCATTTTATTCGTTATTTCCAAACCTATCAACCGATGGTTATCGTCGACAAATTGAACGTTTGATAGCAGAAGGTTTAATACGTATTGAAAATCAAGTCGTTTACGTTACAGATAAAGGCCGCAAGAATATGCTGCATGCGCCATGGCGTTTCAATGGGTGGGAATACCGTGGCGGAGAAAGGGAATTCGTTAAGCGGCTGGCACTTACTGTACAAACATTATCGTATATTCGGACCGGGCAGACAATGTTTGCGCCGATACAAAAGGAGTTGCATATACAGCAATTCGTCAAAGAATTCCTTCGCAGACAGACGGTATCGGTGGATGAACTTGCAAAAAGAGTCCATAAAGAATTGGTACAGATTCTATCTGAAGCGAATCTGACCGATCTGCAACGAACGATTCTTTCATATAGGTTGACTGGTGTGCAATTGACGGCTTATACATGGGAGCAAATAGCGGAAGCGCTGAATTCGCCTGTCACAAGTGTTCAAATCTATTTCCTGGAAAGCTTACATATCGTACTAGATTTCATTGAAGAACATGAGGACATGCCTTTAGTGAAAAGCTTGGCTGTAGGGTGCAGAGTGGAGAACTATTTGACGCAATCTGCAGAACGATCGCGTAAATTGGTTCAACAAGGGTATTCTATAGAGCAGATTGCTTCGCTGCGCAATCTGAAACTCAGTACAATAGAGGATCATATGGTGGAAATGGCTGCAAATGTAAAAACTTTTCCGTATGAAGAATTTGTCACCGCTGAACAGATCCAGAAAGTTTGGCAGCAAATTGACCGGTTGCAGACAAAACGATTGCGTGTATTAAAAGAGCGGTGTGCGGAACTATCATATTTTCAGCTTCGGTTAATTATCATCCATGGAAAGCGGGTGGACAGTTGATGGACATACAAGACGTTTTACAGCAAAGGTTTGGCTATGTTGCATTTCGGCCCGGACAGGAAGAAGTGATCCGTCATATTGTAGCTGGCAGGGATGCGGTCGCGATTTTTCCCACCGGGATGGGCAAGTCACTTTGTTATCAACTTCCTGCCTACGTAATGGATGGCGCAGTAGTCGTAATCTCCCCACTGGTTGCATTAATGGAAGATCAAGTCGCTAATTTACGTAATCATAAAGAAAAAAGAATTGTTGCGATAAATTCATTTTTATCGAGACAAGAGAAAGAATTGGCTCTGAATACATTGCATCAGTATAAATTCATTTTTCTGTCACCTGAAATGCTTATGCAAACAGCGGTTCAACAATTGATCGAGCAATTGAACGTGGCGTTTTATGTAGTGGATGAAGCACACTGTATATCGGAGTGGGGATTCGATTTTCGTCCGGATTATTTGCGGATGAAAGAAATTTTCGCAGGATCGAAAAGGGCACCTGTTTTAGCTTTAACCGCGACGGCAAGTGAAAAGGTAATAGAAGATATCACGTCTTATCTGCAGCTCAATCAACCGCATATCGAACGTCAGCCGATCGATCGGCCTTCTATATCTTATCGTGTATTGCATTTAGAAAATCAATTGGCGAAAACAGACTGGATCATTGAAAGATTGTCCGTTACGATCGGTCCAGGCATTATCTATGTCGCTTCTAGAAAGCGAGCGGATGAATTGGCGGCGGTCCTGCAAGAAAAAGGGATCCGGGTGGCGAGTTATCATGGAGGCAAGGAACAAGATGAACGTTCCATCATTCAAGAACAGTTTGTACAAGGTGACCTAGAGTGGATTTGTGCAACCAATGCGTTTGGGATGGGAATCCATAAAGACGATATCCGTCAAATTATCCACGAGCATTTACCGGCTACTCCATCCGCTTATGTACAAGAGGTAGGCAGGGCGGGACGCGATGGAGAAAAAGCAGCCGCAACACTTCTTTACAGTGAAAGAGATATACAAAAATTGAAATTCATCGTTTTTGAAGACTTACCTGACGAACAACAAATCCGTTATTATCATTCATTGATGCAGACGGGGGTAAGTGGATCGCTTGCGACTGAACAATCCGGACTGACAGAAGTGGCGGCCCGACTGCTGGATTATTATTTCGAGCAGTTTGACGAGGAAAATGTCATTCGTCAAATTCGTCAAATCTTTCAAGTGAAAGAACGACAAATCGCGGACATGGAGAGATTTGTGAGAAGTGAAGATTGTTTAAGAGAAAAGCTTCTCAGTTATTTCGGTGAAAAATCTGCTACAACTTTCGATTGTTGTTCACAATGTCAGAATATCGCCGATGAATGGCTGGTTAGGACGACAGTTGAACAAAAACGTTCGACTAAATTGGATTGGAAAGAAAGACTGCATCAATTACTAGGCTAAGCCTTCTGTCCTTATTTACTTTTCCGACAAAATTCGGCATAATGGAAGTATGAATACGTTCGGATGATGTCTATTTCTTGATAGTTTTGAGAAATGAATTACATCACATAATTGGAACTGACATTATGAGATGTGAAGGAGAAGTTGCATATGAAAAAAGATGACTATGAACTGGATTTTGAGCAAAATCGTAAAGAGATTACTATAGAAAAAGAGTCTGATAAACTACCTTCTCGTTCAGAAATTCATAGAAAGAAAAAGAAGGAGAATCAGAATCGGACGAAGTTAATTAATATTCTTCTTGCTATATTTACGTTAATACCGATTGTGATTTTAGTATACGTTTTATCCGATTTATATTCGCCTGCCGTCCCGAACCAAGTGCCGGTCGAAAAATCGAAGGTTTCAGTCAGCAATAATTCCGTTGCAGATGGCAATTTGACCGGAGTTGCTAAGGGAAATAAAGAGCAACCGGCAGAAACAAAAAAACCAAATGCGGATGCTGCTAAAAAGCCTGCAGTCGAAGTAAAGCCTGAAAAGCCGGTGGAGAAACATAAGCAGCCAGCCAAGCAACCGGAGCCGAAACCAGAAGCAAAACCAAAACCAAAACCAAAACCTGAAGCAAAGCCAAAACCAGTGGAAAAGCCAGCACCCAAGCCGGTGGAGAAGCCTGTGGAAAAACCGGCGCAAAATAAACCTGCTACGGGTGTTAGACATCATGTCGTCAAACCGAACGAGACGCTGTACCGTATTTCTGTCAATTATTATGGAAGTGGCGCTCATGTTCAGAAGATTCAACAGGCGAACGGCTTATCGTCCAATAATATAAGTGTGGGGCAGACACTTGTGTTGCCTTAGGTTACGTACAATTGAGCAACATTTTATGACTTTTATCTAAAAATTGATATGATAATGATGGTTTTTTTACTAATATTTTAAAAGCAAAGTGGATGCTTTGCTTTTTTCTATGGGAGCTGTGTGATGAAAAGGTATCAAACGACTTTGTTATCCGTCTTAATGTCTGGCGCTGGCCTGCTGGCATATATGTTTTCACTCGCACATCGGAACAGAGTGTTGACGCACACAGTTGCTTTAGAAGGCGCAACTGCCAAGAAGTTGACGGTTTTTTTTATTTCTGATATTCATAGGCGCCGGCTTTCAAACGGGCTGATAAATAAACTTCGTACTTTTCCTGTTGACGCAGTCATTGTAGGGGGAGATGTGGCTGAAAAAGGAGTGCCGCTTTCTCGTATAAAACGAAATTTTCAACTGTTGGCCACGGTTGGTCCTCTTTATTATATTTTCGGAAACAATGACCAAGAGGTGGGAACAGAGGAGCTCTTGAAAATCATTGAAGAGTCAGGCGGAGTGACGCTTGTCGATCAAACGATACGTATTCCAGGGCATCCGACATGGGGACTATGCGGATTGGAAGACCCTTCAAATGGTACAGTTGATGTCGATCAGGCAGTTGCCTCGACAATTGGTTTTAAACATCTCATTTTAGCAGCCCACAATCCTTCTCTATTTCGTAAGATTGAAGGGCGTATGAAGCCGGATCTCATGTTGGCTGGTCATACGCATGGGGGACAAATCCGTTTAGGTAAATGGGGATTGCAAGATTTAGGTGTTTTTCAAAAAACAACAAATGGTGCCAAGTTGATTAGTAATGGTTTTGGCACTACGATGGTGCCATTACGGCTTGGTGCAAAACCTGAATGTCATGTAGTGGAAATATATTACTGAGCAGATGGGGTAAGGAGAGTAGATTTCATGTATTCTGTTGACGCAGTAATTGTCGGCGGCGGTCCGTGTGGCTTATCCGCAGCAATCGAATTACAAAAAATAGGGTTGTCCGTAATTGTCATTGAAAAAGGAAATATCGTTCATTCCATTTACAATTATCCGACCCACCAAACATTCTTTAGTTCCAGCAGCAAATTATCGATCGGCGATATTCCATTCATTACGGCGATTGATAAACCAAAGCGAAATGATGCATTGGTGTACTATCGCACGGTGGCTCAACTTAAGAATTTGCGAATCAATAGCCACGAACGAGTAGAAAACGTTCAAAAGCAAGGGAACGGATTCATTGTCCAGACTGATAAAGCGACATATGAAGCTTCCTATGTAGTGGTGGCAACGGGTTATTACGATCAACCGAACAGTCTGAACGTCAAAGGTGAAGAGTTGCCGAACGTTTATCATTACTTTAAGGAGGCCCATCCTTATTTTAATAAAAATGTTGTTGTGATCGGCGGCAAGAATTCAGCCGTTGACGCGGCTTTGGAGTTGCAGCGAGCAGGGGCGCATGTTTCGGTTATTTATAGAAAAGACAGCTATTCAGCGAGTGTAAAACCATGGATTTTACCAGGGTTTGATAGTTTGGTGCGAAATGGACAAATTCAAATGTATTTTAATGCGTGTGTCACGGAGATTACGGAGACGGCTGTAACCGTCACTCAGCAAGGAAAGACGTTTGATTTGGCAAGTGATTACGTCTTTGCGATGATCGGTTATCATCCGGACCATCCTTTTTTACGCAGAATAGGTATACAAGTGGACGAAGCGTCAGGACGTCCGATTTTTAATGAAGAGACGATGGAAACGAATGTGGAAAACCTTTTTATCGCAGGTGTGATAGCTGCGGGCAATAATGCCAATGAAATATTTATCGAGAATGGCCGCTTTCACGGCGGGATGATTGCAGCAGCGATCAAACAACAGAACGAATGAGAAAGCCGCCGGACTGAAAAACGTCCGGCGGTTCTTTAGTAGGAGAACTATAATACTAGAGTGCTGCAAGTAGGTTTTGTGATACACTAGCGTCATGGGGAGGCGCCTATGTTTATTCTACTTACTGTCGCGATTGCGCCAGGGCTAGCACTTTTCAGTTACTTATATCTCCGAAAGCAAATCGCAAAAGAGCCATCGCGAACATTGTTTCATGCGTTTATGTATGGAGCTATTATGACTTTTCCGATTTTGTTCATTCAGCACGTTTTTGAAGAGGAACATGTATTTTCTAATGAATTTTTACGTAACGTTTTATTTACTAGTAGTTTAGAAGAGTTTTTCAAATGGATCATCATTTTTATCCTTGTATACAAAATCATTGATTTTGAGGATGCGTACGACGGAATTTTGTATGGCGCTAGTGTTTCGCTAGGTTTTGCCACCGTTGAAAATATTTTATATCTTCTTTCATTCGGACTGGACACAGCATTTATCCGTGCGTTGCTGCCCGTATCGAGTCATGCTTTATTTGGCGTTGTGATGGGCTATTATTTTGGTAAAGCCAAGTTTTCGATAGAATCCGAAAAAGGCAGATGGGTTTGGATTGCCTTTTTAGCTCCGTTCACGCTCCACGCATTCTATAATGCAATCTTGTTCTTATATGACTATTGGCTATATTTAATGATTCCTTTTATGCTGTTCCTTTGGTGGTTTGGTTTGACTCGTGTGAAATATGCCCATACATTTGCGATGCAACAATTTAGAAAGAAAATAAATGCAAAACCAGAAAATCCGTCTACTTAGGCGGATTTTTTATTTTTTATCATAAAATTTAAAGCATTGGACAAACTAGAACAAAGCAGAAAAATTTGGAGGTGGATGTTACATGAAGCGAGTTGCTGTACGCTTCCTATTTTTACTCATCGCCGGTGTAATGGTTCTTTCATTATTTGTCATTCAAACGGAAGCATTCAGTGCGCGTGACTTGGCAAAAGGTGCTAAAGGCGATGATGTTATTGAATTGCAGGCAAGGCTGCAGTACATCGGATTTTATCATGGTGAAATTGATGGTAACTTTGGTTATGGAACATACTGGGCATTACGGAACTTTCAAGAACAATATGGCATGCCGGTAGACGGTATTGTTGGTAAAAACGTCAAGAAGAAGTTGCAGGGAATCTCCGATTACGATGAGAAGTATGTCAAAGGGCAAATTGCAAAAGGGAATCAATTTACGTATTATGGCGGCCAGCCTTTAGAGGCGCAAGTCAAGAAAGGCAGCAAACCGCAGAAACAAATGCAGACACCTGCGAAATATTCGGATCAGGATATAAAGTTATTGGCCAATGCGGTTTATGGGGAAGCACGGGGGGAGCCTTATGAAGGGCAAGTTGCGGTGGCAGCTGTAATTTTGAATCGGATTGAACATGCTGATTTCCCAGATACCGTCGGGGGAGTTATTTTCCAACCAGGAGCCTTTACCGCTGTATCAGATGGACAAATTTGGCTGACCCCGAATGAAAGGGCAAAAGAAGCTGTCATCGATGCGATCAATGGCTGGGACCCATCTGAAAATGCGATTTATTATTTCAATCCAATTACAGCAACGAGTAAGTGGATCTGGTCACGACCGCAAATTAAGAAAATCGGACTGCACATATTTTGTAATTAAAGGAAAGGAGGGCGAGGCGACGATATGAAAAGAATGCTCTTTATTATGACCTATTCATTCATAGTACTCGGGATTTATGCCTTTGGTAAAACTCAAGAGACCGAGCAGTTATCGGTGGCTTTAAATACACAGTATTCAAAAAGTATTTCGGACGCTTCACAAAAGCTAGGCGAACTTGAAGAATCGGTTAAAAAATCATTGCTGTTTGAAGACGAAAAAAGCTCAGCTAAAGAGCGAGAAGATGTTTGGCGACTGTCATCGGATATCAAAGCTTCAATAGGTGCTCTTCCTGTGAATGAGAGCTTTTCAACTTCTTGGATGAACTATTTAGGCCGTCTCGGGAATTATGCGAAAGAATCTACAGAGCAAGGCAATAAAGATGATTATTATGCTGTCATGAAACGGGCTTCGGATAACTTGGATGAACTCTCAAGTGAATGGCAAGTGGCTACTTCTGATTTATTATCAGGCGATATGACAATGCAGCATTGGGAGAATAAACTTGGCAGCAACGTCGAAAATGAAGGTAATTGGGGTAAAATGGGGGCATCCATCAAACAATACGGAGAAGCTGTATTTCCTTTGACGGCAAGTGAGTCGGATGCGCAAAAGAAAAAAGAATTACGTAATATTAAAGACCAGAAAATTACAGAAGACGAGGCAATCGAACGATTTAAAAAGCTTTTACCTGAAGTCTCGAATGATGTAATTGCCGCAGAGAAAAGCAGAAAAGGAGCACCCTATCCTTTTTATCACATTCGTTTTTCCGAAAATTCATCAATTGGATATATTGACATCACCCAAAAAGGCGGACATATCTTATCGTATTTGGTAGAACGTCGAATGGGAAAACCAACAAAGTCATTTGAAGAATTAAAGAAAATGGCTGCGGTGTTCCTAGATAAGGCGGATTACAAAGACGTTGTATTGGAGGAGTCCAGGGAAAATGATGTGGCATGGCATTTTGTTTTCGTCAGGGTGAATCCAGATAACAATGCAAAAGTATTTTCTGATCCGATTCATATTAAAATGGCGAAGGATAATGGGGAAGTATTAGGGATGGATACATCTGAATATATTCGTAAAGAAACACTAAAACCGCAACCCATCCGGGACGTGAATTGGAAAGAGTTTTTCCGAACGGGCGTAAAGGTAATGGAAGAAGAGCTTGCATATGTTGAAAATAAGCAATTAGAGCAACGTTTGGCTCATTATCTTACAGTCGTTTCCAATGATAAAAAACCAGAGACCTATAAAATTGTAGTGGATACGGACACATTAGAAGTAATTAAAACCGAAAAACAATAAGAAATAGATTGGAAAACTCTTCACCGCGTGACATAATAGTATCAAAAGTAACTATTGGCAGGTGGAGAGATGAAGTTAACAATTGGTACGGTGTTGACGATTGAGAAGGATTACACAGAGGAATCCGAGAAGTTTAAATCCCGTGTTGTAGATATCGAAGAAGATCATACTCATTTTATGATGGACTATCCAATTAGCATGGAGACTGGGAAAACGGCTTTCTTCATTGATGGCACCCAGTTATTGATCACATTTGTTGATGACCTCAAAATGTCCTATGCATTTCGTACCGAAATTCACAGCAGGATGAATCGAACAATTCCGATGTTAAAACTGAAATATCCTGGAGATAAAGAACTGATCAAGATTCAGAGACGTGAATTTGTCCGAGTCGAGACATCATTGGATGTAGCCTTACAAGCTGATTCAGAATCGTTGCAATTGGTTTCATCCGACTTGAGTGCAGGCGGGTTGGCAGTCAATATGAAAAATCATGAGTATTTCCCCCAACAAACAGAGTTGGATTTGATGATTGTACTTCATTTTTCCAAAAATGAAATCAAATATATTTCCTGCAAGGCGAAGGTCGTAAGAAATTGGGAGCAGGACACTCGCCGGCTAAGCTCTTTAAAGTTTGAAGAAATTGATGAAAAAGATCGCCAGCATATCATTCGGTATTGTTTTGAACGTCAATTAGAGTTGCGTAATTCTTAAGGAAAAGTCTATCTTCAAAAGACTTTTCCTTTTTGCATATGGTACAATAAAGGCGAAAATGGAGGGGTTTTTAGCATGACTGGTGGAATGAGAATTGCAATCGACGGACCTGCGGCAGCCGGTAAAAGTACAATTGCTAAATTAGTGGCGAGAAAATTAGGATACACTTATATCGATACAGGAGCGATGTATCGGGCCATCACGTATAAAGTACTTCAAAATGCCGTGGATCCACATGATGAAGAAGCCATCGCTCAACTTGTGGGACAAGCAGAAATTGAGTTGCAACAAGGTGAGCAAGCGCAAAAGGTAATTTTGGACGGTCGCGATGTGACGGAGGTCATTCGTTCACATGAAGTGACTTCCCAAGTTTCCGCAATTGCGGCACTTACGTCAGTTCGTCAACTTTTAATGAAAAAACAACAGAACTTAGCAAAAGATTCATCTGTCGTAATGGACGGCAGGGATATCGGCACGTCTGTGCTGCCAGATGCGGAATTGAAGATCTTCATGACGGCATCCGTGGAAGAACGAGCAGAGAGACGTTTATTAGAAGAAAAGCAACGGGGCAATACAGTGGATTATGAAACATTGAAAGGAGAAATATCAGCGCGAGACAAGGCAGATAGCGAACGCGAAATTTCTCCATTAAAAAAAGCAGAAGATGCGATTATAATTGACACAACGGGGAAAACAATAGAAGAAGTGACAAATAGTATCGTTGAATATGCCGAAAAGAGGTTAGCTCGATGAACTTATATCCTTTAGGCAAATTTTTGATCAGTACGATTTGTTATCCACTTTATCGAATTAAAGTAATTGGCAAAGAAAAATTCCCTAAAGAAGGCGGGGTGCTTTTATGCACCAATCATATAGATAATCTTGATCCGCCTGTAGTCGGAATCACTTGCCCGAGAACCGTTCATTTCATGGCGAAAGAAGAACTGTTCAAAAAGCCGATTCTCAAGTCCGTTCTGCCGCGAGTACAAGCGTATCCAGTGAAAAGAGGCATGAGCGACCGTGACGCCTTCCGGACGACGATCAAATTACTTCGTGATGGGAAAGTTGTCGGCCTATTTCCTGAAGGTACAAGAAGCAAGACAGGGGAGCTCGGTAAGGGGTTAGCGGGAGCAGGTTTCTTTGCTTTAAAAGGAGGCGAAGCAAAAGTAGTACCTTGTGCAATCATCGGCCCGTATAAAGCTTTTTCACAACTGAAAGTCGTTTATGGCGATGCAATTGACATGACGCCTTTTCGCGAAAGAAAAGCTTCTGCTGAAGAAGTGACAGAAGCGATTATGGCAGAGATCTCCAAGTTGATAGCGCAACACAAATAAAAGAATAAGTGCAATTTTTTGTTTTTAAGTGTAGATTCGAATACTATAGAGATAAGATTCATTATGGAGGAGGACTACATATGACTGAAGAGATGAATATGGATGAAGTAAAAGAATACCGTGAAGGTGATCATGTAACAGGTGTAGTTACAAAGGTTGAAGAAAAATCGGTAACTGTTGAAATCGCAGGCGCTCCATTTGATGGCGTCATTCCGATCAGTGAACTCTCAAGCTTGCATATTGAAAAAGCAGCCGATGCAGTCGAGGTCGGTGATGAATTGAAGTTAGCGATTACAAAAGTTGAGGACGATGCATATGTTTTATCGAAGCGCCAAGTTGACGCGGAAAATGCATGGGATTCATTAAAAGAACAATTTGAGAACGGTGAAATCATCGAAACAGAAGTAAAAGACGTAGTGAAAGGCGGACTTGTCGTAGACTTGGGAGTTCGTGGATTTATCCCGGCTTCACTAGTTGAAGATCATTTCGTTGAATCATTCGAAGATTATAAAGGACGTACGATGACATTTAAAATTGTGGAGATGGATCAAGAAAAAAATCGATTGATTCTATCACATCGCGCGGTCGTCCAAGAACAAAACGATAAGAAAAAAGAAGAAGCACTTTCGTCGATCCAAGAAGGCGATGTTTTAGACGGTACTGTACAACGGATCGCTTCATTCGGAGCTTTTGTTGATATTGGCGGCGTAGATGGCCTTGTCCATATTTCACAAATTTCCCATGGACATATCGAAAGTGTCTCCGATGTCTTGAAAGAAGGAGACGAAATTAAGGTAAGGGTCTTGTCTGTAGATCGCGATGCTGAACGTGTATCTCTATCCATCAAGGACACGCTGCCTGGACCTTGGGAAAATGTCGCTGAAAAAGCGCCGATCGGTTCTGTATTAGAAGGAACAGTAAAGCGTCTAGTGGCATATGGTGCATTCGTGGAAATCTTCCCGGGTGTCGAAGGACTTGTCCACATTTCAAGGATTGCACATACGCATATCGGTACACCTCACGAAGTGCTTGAAGAGGGGCAGACGGTTCAGGTGAAAGTACTCGATGTCAATCCAGAAGAGAAACGAATTTCATTAAGCATCAAAGATCTTTTGGAAAAAGAGGACGATCCTCGCGAAGAGAACTTCAGCTATGAAATGCCTGAAGAAACAACCGGCTTTTCATTCGGAGATGTCATCGGCGATCAGCTGAAGAAATTCAAAGAATAATATTATCAATGATGAGTCGATTGTGATCAACTAACAACAACTTAATTACTATGTATGATGAGAATGATGATGCTTTCATATGCATCATCATTCTTTTTGTGTATAATATTCAAAGATAGGTCGGAAGGGTGTAATGAAACAAATGAAAAAACCAACAGTAGCAATCGTAGGGAGACCGAACGTCGGGAAGTCGACAATTTTCAATCGCATCGTAGGCGAACGGATCTCCATAGTGGAAGATGTGTCCGGCGTGACACGAGATCGCATATACAGCCCGGCGGATTGGCTGAATTATGAATTCAATTTAATCGATACGGGCGGAATTGACATCGGTGACGAACCATTGCTGGAACAGATCCGTGCTCAAGCTGAAATCGCCATCGATGAAGCGGACGTCATCATCTTTTTGACGAACGGGAGAGACGGCGTAACCGATGCGGATGAACAAGTAGCCAGAATGCTTTATAAAACAAAAAAGCCGATTGTCTTGGCAGTTAATAAAGTGGATAATCCGGAAATGAAAGAAATGATTTATGATTTCTACTCACTTGGTTTTGGAGAACCATATCCGATATCCGGTTCGCACGGGCTAGGTCTGGGTGATTTATTGGACGCGGTCGCAGAAAGCTTTAAGGAAATGGATCTTGAAGAGGAAGATGAAGACACAATCCGTTTTTGCTTGATAGGACGGCCGAATGTCGGAAAATCGTCACTTGTTAACGCGCTTCTCGGGGAAGACCGCGTAATTGTCAGTGATATTGCTGGTACGACTACCGATGCGATCGACTCTGTTAAAGAAGTGGATGGGCAGCTTTTCAAGATAATCGATACTGCCGGTATGCGTAAAAAAGGTAAAGTGTATGAAAACATGGAGAAATACAGTGTGCTCCGTGCACTGAAGGCTATTGATCGATCTGATGTCGTCCTAATCGTCCTTAACGCGGAAGAAGGAATTCGTGAGCAGGATAAGCGGGTCGCAGGATATGCTGAAGAGGCTGGGAAAGGTGTCTTGTTCGTTGTGAACAAATGGGACACATTGGAGAAAGACGATAAGACGATGAACAAATTTATCGACGATATCAGGGACCAGTTTCGTTTCTTGGATTATGCACCGATTCTTTTTGTGTCTGCTAAAACAAAGCAAAGAGTGCATACATTATTCTCCAATATTCAAATGATTAGTGAAAATCATGCATTGCGCATCCAGTCGAGTGTCTTAAATGAAGTAATCGAAGATGCTGTAGCGAGAAACCCTGCGCCTGCTGATAAAGGGAAACGTTTGCGGATCTATTACGCGACACAAGTTGCCGTCAAGCCGCCGACTTTTGTTGTATTCGTCAATGAACCATCGCTTATGCACTTTTCTTATGAACGTTTCTTGCAAAATAGATTGCGGGAAGCTTTTGGCTTTGAAGGTACGCCGATTCGCTTGATCACGAGAGCAAGAAGCTAAGTACTAGATAAGAAAGGGTTGGGGTAATGGAAAACATCTCTATAATAGGAGCAGGAAGCTGGGGAACAGCTCTTGGATTCGTACTCGCTGAAAATGGGCATGACAGCTTGATTTGGACAAGACGTGCTGAGCAAGCGGATGAAATCAACCAACAGCATTCGAACAGTCAATATCTGCCTGATGTGAAGCTGCCCGAAAATCTTACATCCACTAGTGAACTGGACAAGGCGGTGCAGCATGCGAATATAATCGTCCTTGCTGTTCCGACAGTTGCCATGCGTCAAACGTGCAAAAAAATTCAAGCTGTACTTAAAACTCCTACAATTTTTGTTCACGTCTCAAAAGGTATTGAACCAGATTCCTTAAAACGGATTTCGGAAATTATTGAAGAAGAAGTGGATGAATCGCTTCGCTCTGCAATTGTCGTATTATCAGGTCCGAGCCATGCGGAGGAAGTAGTGCTCCGTCATCCAACGACTGTGACAGCCGCTTCATCCAATATGGAGGCGGCAGAGCGTGTACAGGATTTATTCATGAACAATTATTTCCGAGTCTATACCAATGCTGACGTAGTGGGTGTTGAGCTTGGCGGTGCGTTGAAGAACGTCATTGCGTTGGCTGCAGGAATATCGGATGGTCTGGGTTATGGCGACAATGCCAAAGCCGCACTTATTACACGAGGCTTGGCTGAAATTACGAGATTGGGTGTTAAGATGGGAGCGGAACAACAAACGTTCTCAGGTTTGACAGGTCTCGGTGATCTTGTCGTAACGTGCACGAGTGTCCACTCACGAAATTGGAAGGCGGGCAATCGCCTTGGCAAGGGACAGTCACTGGAGAAGGTGACGGATGAAATGGGAATGGTGATAGAAGGCGTGCGCACAACAAAAGCTGCCTATCAGCTGGCAGACCATTTCGACACGACCATGCCGTTGACGGAAGCTTTGTACTCGATTTTATTCGGAGGCATTCCACCGAAGCAAGCAGTCGACCAATTGATGAGCCGCGGGAAGAAACAAGAAATCGATATGTTCTTTGGCGGTATATAAATAGTAGGAAGGTGACAATTTTGTCCTCGTTAGATAAAATGTGGCTATCTTTTTACGCGATGGGTTTTATGGCGATTTCAATGGGCTTGATCTATACAAGTCGTTATAAATTGAAAAATCGCGTACTTAAAATCTTGTTTGCCATTATAGCCTATGTATTATTAATTACTTCGTTCTTTGCGATGGTCTATTTAGTATTCAATGGACCTACTGGAGGAGCATAAAATATGAATAGAAAAGTAATCGTATTAACTGTCATGTTGTGTGTTGGATTGCTGTTGTCGGGCTGTATATCACGTACACCTGAAGAAAAACAAGTAAGTGAAACGCCATATCCTGACCAGTTGGAAACAGTTCAAAAAGCAGTGGATAGTTACCAAGAACAAGCAGGTGGTCTATTGCCGATCAAAACGCGTGACATGGAAACCGATCAATATATCAAATATCCAATAGAGTTTTCAAAAATCGTACCGGATTTCACTGAAAAAATTCCATCCAATGCTTTCGAAAACGGTGGAATCTTTCAGTATGTCCTTACAGACGTTGAAGAAAACCCGACTGTGAAACTTGTAGACCTCCGAATAGCAGAGAAATTACGTGATTTGAATTTGCGGAAATTCATCAATGGCGAACTGCCATTTTTAGACCCGGTAGGCGAGTTTGTCTATGAAGTGGACTTTAAGAAAATGGGTTTCAAAGAACCTTTAACTGTAGAAAGCCCATACTCTAACGCTCACCTGCCAATTGTCGTAGCAGGAGACGGCCATTTCTACGTGGACTACTCCATAGATTTGAATAAGATTCTTACGGAAGAAAAACCTGAAGTCGAGCAAGGAACGGACATCCGCTACCTGCTTTCCGAAACCTCAGCCATTCTACCAGCCTACTCATTGCCATATACTGTGAACGAAGACAATGAGCCGGTATTTATGAAGAAATAATTTTTTTGTTTTGCTGGAAGTTGTTCAACTGATCGCAGTGGAAGTTTTGTTTTTGTATCACTTTGCAGAACGGACTATCTAGTTGATTGGAGTGGAGGGCGGCGACTCCTGCGGGATTAGCGTGACAGGTGAGACCCTGGACTGAGCGAAAGCCGTAGCGAAGGACGGCTTTTGCGGGTAAAAGCGAAGCGTTAGGAGCACACGCTCTTAGAAGGAAGCGGCTCACCGCACGTCCCGCGGAAAGCGTCCGCCCGCAACGGAAATCAATGGTGCCCCCACACTTAGTCATAAATAGCTAGATATTGAAAAACGTTTCATGCTTTATTATGCATGAAACGTTTTTCTGTTTCATAAACTACTATGCGGAGAAAAAGGAGGGCGAAAGATGAAAGAAGAATTATATGAAAATCTTGCTAGAAGAACAGACGGTGATATTTATATAGGTGTGGTAGGCCCTGTGCGTGTAGGTAAATCCACCTTTGTCAAACGAGTCATGGAAGAAGTCGTTATTCCGAATATGACCGATGCAAACGACCGTATACGCGCGCAAGACGAGTTGCCTCAGAGTTCCCCTGGCCCGGTGATCATGACGGCAGAACCGAAGTTTGTGCCCGCTCAAGGCACAAACGTATCAATTGGAGAAGGAGAACTGGCATTTCAGATTCGACTAGCGGATTGCGTAGGCTATGTAATCGACGGCGTCAAAGGCTATGAAGACGAGGAAGGACCGAAATATGTTCATACCCCTTGGCACAATGAACCGATCCCGTTCGAAGAGGCGGCAAGGATCGGCACAGACAAAGTCATCCGGGATCATTCAACGATCGGAATATTGCTGACAACGGATGGTACCGTTAATAATATTTCTCGCTCTGCTGCGGAAGTCGCGGAGAATGAAATCGTCTCTAAGCTGCAGGAAATTGGTAAACCGTTCGTCATTGTATTGAACTCAAAAATGCCTGCGCATGAGCGTGCACTGGATTTAAAACAGCAACTGCATGAAAAATATGGCGTTCCTGTCATTGCGATCAGTGCTGATCAATTGAACGCTGCGGAAATTCAGCTGATCTTAAAAGAAGCACTGTATGAGTTTCCGATCACTGATATTGAACTGCAACGTCCGGACTGGATGGAAGAGCTGGGGGATGATCACAAACTGAATGCTCGAATCGACCATGTCATCAATGATGGTTTCCTGGGTGTTTCAAAAATACGTAAAGTACAGGAGATTGCTGAATTATTGCAAGAAGAGGAGTTTGTACGGCAGGCTGACGTCGTAGAAGTCGATGCAGGTAAAGGAAAAGCGATCGTTAATATAGATATGGATGAACGTGCTTATATTGCCGTATGTGAAGAGTTTATGGGTAAAGAGATGCGATCCAAAAAAGATTGGCTCGTCTTCATAAAAGAAGCCGTGAAAGCCAAGAAGTCCTATGATATGTATGCGGAAGCGATTGATACAGCAAAGCAGTCGGGCTATGGTGTTGCCCTCCCTACGATCGCAGACTTCCAGCCGACACCGCCAGAGCTGATCAAACAAGATACATTCTATGGTGTCCGAATGAAAGCGAAGGCGCCTTCGCTGCATATAATACGAATCGATATGGAAGCTGAATTTTCTCCGTTGATCGGTTCGGAATTCCATAGTCATCACTTACTTAAAGAATTGAAAAATGCTTATTTACATGATCGGGATGCTCTATGGGAAACACAGTTGTTTGGAACCCCGCTGCATGAAGTGATGAAAGAAAGTATTCGTTTCAAGACCGCAGCGGTCCCGGACAAAGCTAGAAAACGACTGAGAGAAACAATTGAACAAATGGTGAATGACGGCAATAAAGGCATGATCACATTTATCGTCTAATGAATCAATTACGCCTCAGTGAGGAAGTGTCCAGATTTCGAATCGAACCTGTTCGTATAACTCTTTTCGAAATCTGTGACGTTCAATTCCAAGCGCCCGTCTCTCGGGTCACTTCGGGAAAGTCTCCAGTGCCTGTCAAGACTAATCAGGGCTTTCCACTTTTGACGACATTTGCTGAACAAGGAACTACTCCGAATTCATCCCATCTCCTATTGGAGAAAGAAATAATCTGCTGAATAAAGATAATGTAGAGAAAGATCCGACAAAAGCGGGTCTTTTTTCTATTGTTTTTCCTTTAAAAAGGGAGAAAAGCACAGAAAAACTGTTTATCGCGATAAAGCGCAATAATATTGTTGCACCGCCGTTTTTCTTATGTTACTCTTTTTACAGTGTTAACAGCAATAGCATCCCCTTTTGAGAGGAGGTGAACGGTGTGAATAAAACAGAATTAATTAACTCTGTAGCAGAAGCGGCAGGTCTGACGAAAAAAGACGCGACTAAAGCTGTTGAAGCTGTATTCGATACAATTCAAGCGACTCTTGCGAAGGGTGAGAAAGTTCAATTGATTGGTTTCGGAAACTTTGAAGTTCGTGAACGCGCTGCCCGTAAAGGACGTAATCCACAATCGGGTGAAGAGATCGAAATCGCTGCAAGTAAAGTTCCAGCTTTTAAAGCAGGTAAAGCACTAAAAGACGCAGTAAAATAATTCGAGATTTTACATAGGAGTCCGTCCAGCGAATCTGTCAAACAGATGGCAATGGATGGACTCCTTTACGTTTGTACATAATCAATTACACTCGGTGTAGTGGCGTCCCGGTTTTGAAGTAAGTGTGCTCGGTTCACTCCTTTCAAAAACTGTGAAATCCGCCGGCGTGTCTGTTGGATAAAGAAAAGTACCCTAACTGTACGGAATGTGTAGAATATGCTACTATTTTGGTGAAATAGGTTTTGTTCCTATAAGGAGGACATACTGTGATGAATGAGCAAGATTTAAATAAAATAGAACAAGCAGTCACGATGATCTTGGAAGCCATCGGCGAAGATCCAAGCCGTGAAGGCTTACTTGATACGCCCAAGCGTGTCGCCAAAATGTATCATGAAGTATTTGAAGGATTGAATAAAGATCCAAAAGAATATTTTGAAGTAGTCTTTCATGAAAACCATGATGAAGTCGTACTAGTAAAAGATATTCCATTTTACTCTATGTGCGAACATCATTTGGTCCCGTTCTTCGGAGTTGCCCACGTTGCGTATATTCCGCGTGATGGAGTGGTGGCTGGATTAAGTAAATTAGCTAGAGCCGTGGAGACGACTGCAAAACGCCCGCAGCTGCAGGAACGCATTACATCGACAGTCGCAGATGCGATGATGGAAATGCTGAATCCGATCGGTGTCTATGTCATCATTGAAGCTGAGCATATGTGCATGACGATGAGAGGTATTAAAAAACCTGGTTCTAAGACGATCACAACAGTAGCTAGAGGAATTTATGAACATGACGACGTAAAACGTGCTGAAATTCTATCTCTGCTCAAAACGAACTGAGGCCTTTGCGGAACGCTCGATTTATATGCTATCATTAAGACCATATAGAGACTGGAGATGCAAAGATGACACAACCTGACTATTTAGTTATTAAAGCGAAAAAAGACGGAGTAAATGTCATTGGGTTGACGAGAGGCAACGACACAAAGTTTCACCATACTGAGAAGTTGGATCGAGGAGAGGTCATGATTGCTCAGTTTACAGAGCATACATCTGCCATTAAAATTCGGGGTGAAGCTGAAATCCATACAGCTCATGGAATCGTTTCGAGCGAAGAAAAAGAATGACCGGCAATTTAAGGCTGATGGGAATGGAGTTTACTGATGGATACAAAAGGATTCACTGACCAAGTCGACAATTATATACAAAACTTGCGAAGCGCTATTTATCAACCGATTGTCGAGCGAGATGCGGGACATGCACCAATCGATAGACAAAAGGCATTTTTGCTTTTACTGCCTATGTTGAATGGAGAGTCATGGACGGATGAAATGCATCAAGCGTCTTTAGCAATTGGCGCAATTCACACGGCGTTTGATATTCATGATCAAATCGATAGTACAGATGCTTCATCCAAGGAACAGCAGCTGATGGTGCTTGCTGGTGATCATTTCAGTGGCATTCATTATAAGCTATTGGCATCCATTCCAAACTTCCATCTCATCCGTTCTTTATCTGTTGCGATCGGCAGGATCAATGAATGCAAGACAACTTTGCTGCAAGAACCTCCAAATTCCATTGAGGATCGGTTACAATTGATTGGTGAAGTGGAAAGTGCTTGCATAATAGAGTTTTATCATACGTTCGGTTTTACCCGATATATTTCTATTGTTGAAGTGCTGTTTCCTTTAATTTGGCTGATAGAAAGCGGTCAACAGGACTTGAATCGAATGAAATTTCCGCATTTAGCTCCGAATGCAAGAGATACGGAAAAATGGATTCAGCAATTGCAGGAAAACTTAGATGATAGATTACACAATAACTTTTATTTACATAAACCTTTAGTCGATCAAGTACTGAAGATGGCAAAGCAAGGGGCAAGCAAACTGATTTAGAAAGTAGGGGCAAATCGTGGCGGTCTCAAAAGAAGAAAAAGTTCATAACGTCTTTGAAAAGATTTCAACAGACTATGATAAAATGAATTCCGTAATCAGTTTCAATCAGCATATAAAATGGCGGAACGATATTATGGTTCGGATGAATGTGCAGCCGGGCTCAAAGGCATTGGACGTCTGTTGTGGCACAGCGGATTGGACGGTAGCGTTAGCTAAAGCGGCAGGTCCTGCTGGCGAAGTGACAGGACTTGATTTCAGCGCAAATATGCTGGAATCAGGCAGAGAAAAAGTGGCTCCCTATCCGAATATTGAGTTAGTTCAGGGGAATGCCATGTCACTACCTTTTCCAGATAATTCATTTGATTACGTAACGATCGGATTCGGCTTGCGGAATGTGCCGGATTATCTAACTGTTCTGAAAGAAATGCATCGCGTACTAAAACCAGGTGGAATGGCTGTGTGCCTGGAAACCTCTCAGACTAAAATACCTGTTTATCGTCAGGCGTTTCGATTTTATTTTAAATACATCATGCCGTTATTCGGGAAGCTCTTCGCAAAAAGTTATAAAGAATATTCCTGGCTGCAAGAATCGGCGAATGATTTTCCGGGGATGAAAGAGCTGGCACAGCTTTTTGTCGAAGCGGGCTATCAAGAAGTTTCGTATAAGTCTTACAGTGGCGGGGCTGCGGCGGGACATATCGCATACAAATAATGAGTAAATGGGAGAAGGTAATGGGTTTGGAAAAAATTAAGTTGATGTCACTTTACACGGATTTCCGGAAAGATGTGGCCTATATTGAAAAAGAGCTTGAACGTTCCGTGCAATCTTCTTCTCCCATTGTTCGTCAAGCTTCTTTACATTTATTAAAAGCTGGCGGGAAAAGAATTCGTCCCATTTTCGTTATTTTGGCCGCACAATTCGGCAACTACTCCCTCGAAAAAGCAGCAAAGGTAGCTGTGTCGCTTGAATTAATTCATATGGCATCTCTTGTACATGATGATGTCATAGATGATTCCGACATGCGACGCGGTTTAGAGACGGTTAAGGCGAAGTGGAATAACCGTGTAGCCATGTATGCCGGTGATTTCATCTTTTCACGTGCGCTGACTTCTATTGGCAGCATTGAAAAAGAAGCGGTACACCGAATTTTGGCGGAGACGATGTTGGAAATATGCAAAGGTGAAATCATTCAAATTGATTTTCAGAGACAAACCGACCAAGGCATGCGGGATTATCTGCAACGTATTAAGCGGAAAACGGCACTATTGCTAGCTTCCAGCTGTGAACTGGGTGCATTGAGTGCGGATGCGGATGCGGAAACTGTACGGAAACTCAGAAGATATGGCTATTTCACAGGAATGGCTTTTCAGATAGTGGACGATATCCTCGACATCACGTCAACAGACGCGGAGCTTGGTAAGCCAGCGGGCAGTGACTTATTGAATGGTCATATTACGTTACCTATTTTATACATAAAAGACGATGCTGAATTCAGACCGTATATGGAACGTGCATTCGCTGGAAATATGCTGGAGTCCGATCGGCAAAATATGCTACTCTACATCCGGCAGAGCGACGCAATAGACAAAGCACAGCATGTCAGCGATCTTTATTTAGAAAAGGCGCTAAAAGAACTTGATGGTCTCCCGAATGGCAAGTCGAAAAAAGCATTAATCCAAATTGCAGACTTCATCGGGCAACGAAAATATTGACGAATCTTGTTTATAGTTGAAAGAAAAAGACGTCAGTGGTACGATTTAAAAGGGTTATTCCCCGATAGACAGATGAAGGAGTGTTTTGACAGATGGAAAGAACATTTTTAATGGTAAAACCAGACGGCGTACAACGTAACCTGATCGGTGAAATTGTCAGCCGCTTTGAAGACAAAGGGTATCAAATGGTAGGCGGGAAATTAATGAACATTTCCGAAGAGCTTGCACAACAACATTATGGTGAACATAAAGAACGCCCATTCTTTGGTGAACTTGTAGACTTTATCACTTCTGGACCAGTATTCGCAATGGTTTGGGAAGGTGAGAATGTCATCTCAACTGCACGTTTGATGATGGGTGCTACGAATCCAAAAGAATCTGCTCCTGGAACTATCCGTGGAGACTTCGCTGTAACGGTAAGCAAAAATATTATTCATGGTTCAGATTCACCTGAGTCAGCAAGCCGCGAAATCAACTTGTTCTTCAAAGAAGAAGAGCTTGTGACTTATGACAAATCAGTGAACAGCTGGATTAACTAATCGCCAAAAACAGCCGAGCGAATTTCGCGTGGCTGTTTTTCTTATACATACGGCATGCTTTTTCCGTTATAATAGGAACATACATAGAAAGATAGGGCAGTAGGAGGGCTTTGCATGTCTGATTATTCGATATTAATTCAAGGGATTAAAAGGAAGACCGGCATTGATTTATCGTTATATAAAGAAGCCCAGATGAAACGTCGATTGACTTCCTTATATGAGAAGAAGGGCTTCCGGGACTTCAGAGAATATTTTGAAGCGATTCAATCTGACAAAGAGATGTTGGATGAATTCTTGGACCGCATGACGATTAATGTTTCTGAATTTTACCGCAATGCAATCCGGTGGAATGTGCTGGAGAACAAGATACTACCGCAATTATTGGAGAAGAATAAGAGATTGAAAGTGTGGAGTGCTGCTTGTTCCACTGGCGAGGAGCCGTATTCATTGGCAATGGTGATGGCAACGCACATTCCATTGCGAGATATTTCAATTTTGGCTACTGATTTGGACGCTGGCGTCATTAACCGTGCCAAAGTAGGGTTATATGGCGAACGTTCGTTAAAAGAAGTGCCAAAATCAATCGTCAGTAAATACTTCGTCAAAGAAGGGCAATCGTATCAAGTGGTAGAGGAGATCAAGAAAACCGTAACATTCAAACAGCATAATTTGCTGGAAGATCGTTACGATTCGAATTATGATCTCATCGTTTGCCGTAATGTCATGATTTATTTCACAGAAGAAGCAAAAGACCAGATTTATACGAATTTTTCTAAGGCATTAAAGCCAGGGGGCGTTTTATTTGTCGGCAGTACAGAGCAGATATTCAACCCTGAAAAATACAACTTTGAATCAGTGGATACATTCTTTTATAGAAAAAAATAATACGAACATTCAAGGGGGAACTGAACATGCGTTTTATTACAGCTGGAGAATCACATGGTCCACAATTGACAGCTATCATTGAGGGCTTACCTGCACAAATGGAATTGACGGCAGACATGATCAACAAGGAATTAAAGAGAAGACAAGGCGGTCATGGAAGAGGTCGAAGAATGCAGATTGAGAAAGACCGTGTAGAAATTTCTTCAGGTGTACGGCACGGTAAGACAATCGGTTCTCCTGTCACACTAACAGTCGTAAACGATGACTGGAAGCACTGGACGGGGATTATGGGTATCGAACCTTTGGCAGAAGATATGAATCCTGAGGACGTCAAACGTCAAATTACGAGACCGCGCCCAGGCCATGCAGATCTAGTCGGCGGCATGAAATATGGACATCGCGATTTACGGAATGTGTTGGAACGTTCTTCTGCACGTGAAACGACAATGCGGGTTGCAATCGGCGCGGTTGCCAAGCAATTCTTGCGTCAGCTAGGCATAGAAACAGTTGCTCATGTGACAGAAATCGGAGGAATCGAGACGGATCCTTCTACATATGCAAACCTTACGATTGAAGACTTGCGTCAGACTGTCGAGGAAGACCCAGTGTATTGTGCAGACAAAGAAGCTTCGGCCAAAATGACAGAGGCAATTGATGATATTAAAAAGCGGGGCGACACGCTTGGTGGAGTCGTCGAAGTGATTATTGAAGGGTGTCCTCCTGGGATTGGCAGCTATGTACAATTTGATCGGAAAATGGACGGCAAATTGGCTGGCGCGATGATGAGCATCAATGCGTTCAAAGGTGTTGAAATTGGATTAGGCTTTGAGATGGCAAGGATGCCGGGCAGTGAAGTGCACGACGAAATTAGTTGGGATTCAGAGCGGGGGTACTACCGTAAGTCCAATCGCTTAGGCGGACTGGAAGGCGGTATGACGACTGGAATGCCTATCGTTGTACGAGGTGTAATGAAGCCGATTCCAACATTGTACAAGCCGCTTGAGAGTGTTGATATAGATACGAAGGAGCCGTTTACAGCAACAATCGAGCGATCGGACCCTTGTGCAGTGCCTGCAGCGTCTGTCGTGGCAGAGCATGTCATTGCGACAGAAATGGCTAAAGCGATCATGAATGAGTTCCGTTCTGATACGATGGACGGTCTGCAAAAGGACATTGAACAATATAGACAGTATGTAAAGGAGTTTTAAGATGGAAAAGTTAACGGTTTCCGTCAAAGAGCATCAGTACAATGTTTATGTGGGTTCAAAAACGTATGAATTATTTGCTTCAGAATACGCGGACCTGATTAACAGCACGGATAAAATCGGCATTATTGCAGATTCACATGTAGCTGAACTGCATCTTCCGTTATTGAAAAATGCGCTTGCACGCACAGGACGCGAGATTTCGGTCAAAATCGTGCCGGGTGGCGAAAGCTGTAAAAGTTCCGACGTGTATGTTGATTGCCAGTCGTTTCTGCTGACGGAAGGATTCACACGTAATTCGCTTCTCATTGCTTTTGGCGGCGGCGCCTGCGGAGATTTGACTGGTTTTGTTGCAGCAACTTTCATGCGAGGCATTCGCTTTATTCAATGTCCAACAACAGTGCTCGCTCATGACAGCGCGGTTGGAGGAAAAACGGCGATTAATATGCCGGAAGGAAAGAATATGGTAGGAGCTTTTCATCAGCCGGCTGCAGTGTTGTTTGATACAGATGTCTTCAAGACGCTGCCGGCTTCTGAAATGCGTTCAGGGATGGCTGAATTGATTAAGCACGCGTTTATTTCCGATGCGGTCTGGACTGAGCAGCTTCTCGTAGAAGAACAATTTTCCACGCCATCGATCGAGTGGTTAGAAAGTGAATTAATGCAAGGGATACATGTGAAAGCGCAGATTGTCGGAGAAGATGAATTTGAGCATTCCACGCGTAAGTTTTTGAACTTCGGCCATACGTTCGGCCATGCGGTGGAAGCGGCATCGGGATACGGCAAATTGAGCCATGGGGAATGTGTCATGATTGGGATGGGTTATGCGTTTCTTCTTAGTGAAAAACATGGGGATATTTCGGCTGATTTCACGAATCAATACTTACAATTTGCGAAGCAAAACGGCTATACATTTGAACCGGTATTTTCATATAGCTTCGATGAGTTGTTGTCGTATATGCAGAAAGATAAGAAGGCTTCATTCGGAAAGATGAATTTTGTCTTGTTAAAAGAAATCGGACAGCCATTTGTCAAGGAAATTACTACTGAGCAATGCAGGGAAGTGTTTGAAGAGTTTAAGCAGAAACTAGAGAGCGGGGGGATTGTGTGAGTGTCAGAGGTATTCGAGGCGCGACGACTGTAGAAAAAGACGAAGCACAGGAAATATTGAAGGCAACTGAAGAACTTGTGTTGGAAATGGCGAAGGTGAACCGGTTTGATCCAGAAGATATCGCTTCGGTCATCGTGTCTACGACGGTGGATGTCAAAGCGGCATTTCCCGCTAAAGCCATTCGTTCGATAGAAGGTTGGACGTATGTTCCTGTCATGTGTACACATGAAATCGATGTTCCAGGTTCCATGCGTAAATGCATCCGGGTCATGATGAACGTCAATATCGAAACGAAGCAAAGTGATATCCAACACATCTACCAAAATCATGCAGTTCAATTACGACCGGACCTACAAAAATAACTCATTTCTAAAAGGGGGCCCCAAAATGAATTGGAAGCCGATTTTATCAACTATGAAACCATATACTCCAGGCCGTTCAATTGCTGAAGTAAAACGTACATACGGACTGCAGGAAGTAAACAAGCTCGCATCAAATGAAAATCCGTATGGTTCTTCTCCCGCAGTCGCAGAGTATCTACGCTCTAAAGCGGATCAATTTGAAATGTATCCAGATGCGTTCACTGCTGGCTTGCGCACGAAGCTGGCAGAATTTCATCAGGTCGATCCGATGGAAATTTTATTCGGTAACGGTTCCGATGAAATGGTAACGATGATCTCAAGAGCGCTTTTGCAGCCAGGTACAAACACCGTAATGGCTTCCGTTACATTTCCTCAATATGCACATAATGCGAAAATTGAAGGTGCTGAAATCCGTCAAGTGCCTATGCTCGATAATGGGGATCATGATTTAGAAGGGTTTTTGAAGGCAGCGGATGATCATACAGCCATTATTTGGGTATGTAATCCGAATAACCCAACAGGTAACTTGCTATCGAGCAAAAAGATCAAAGATTTCTTAGATCAGGCACCTAAAACGGCTCTTGTGGTTCTTGATGAAGCGTACTTTGAATATGTCACGGATCCTGGACAGGAAGATGCGATGAATTGGATCCATGATTACGACAATTTAATTGTGTTGCGGACGTTCTCCAAGGCGTACGGGCTGGCTAGTTTCCGTCTTGGCTATGGCGTTACGAACAAAGCCAATATGGCAGAATTAAATAAAGTACGCAATCCATTCAATAATAACTCTCTGGCTCTTGCAGCGGCAGAAGTGGCGCTTGGAGACCAGCAGTTTCTTCAAGACTGTGTGAAGAAAAATCACATAGAACGTAAACGGTATGTCGACTATGCAGAGAAAAATTCTATAGCCATCTATCCTTCCGAAACAAACTTTGTATTGATAGAAGTACCGATGGATTCCGATGAAGCTTGTGAAAAACTGTTACAGCATGGGTTTATCGTACGCAGCGGGAAATTGCTCGGTACTCCGGGGTATGTCCGTGTGACGGTAGGGACTGAACAGCAAAATACCGATTTCTTCAAAGCATTTGATCAATTATTAATTACTGAATAAGGATAGATGACGATGAAAACGACTGTAAGTATTATAGGACTGGGATTGATCGGAGGATCACTCGGTCTCGCATTGAAACGAAATCCAGATGTTCACCTAGTTGGTTTCGACCGCTCGTATGCGACTGCTGACGAAGCGTTCCGACGAGGCATCATTGACACAATTGCACCTTCAGCAAAATCAGCCTGCGAGCAGGCTGACTTTGTCATTTTCGCAACGCCTGTCAATACGACAGTGGCGATTTTCGAAGAGGCACTGGAGTGGACATTCAAAGAACATGCGATTGTCACAGATACCGGCAGCACGAAGAAACCAATCATGGATGCAGCTGTCGCCCTACAAGAAAAAGGCATTACTTTCATTGGCGGCCATCCAATGGCGGGTTCCCATAAAAGTGGTGTTTCCGCAGCAATGGAACATCTTTTTGAGAATGCCTATTATATTTTGACTCCAAGTAAAACAACGACTGAACATCAAATTACGCTTCTTGAAACGTTGCTTGAAACAACGAAAGCGAAACTCATCGTGCTGCAGGCTGAAGAGCATGATCGGATGACGGCCATTATCAGTCACTTTCCGCACCTTGTTGCCTCTTCATTGGTCGGCCGGTTGGCTGCACAAGAAGAGCAACAGCCTTTTGTCAAAAGGCTGGCGGCAGGCGGTTTCCGTGACTTAACTCGCATTGCATCTGCAGATCCTGTTATGTGGCGGGACATCACAATCCAAAATAGAGATGAACTGCTCACCCAAGTGGATGGCTGGCTGGACCAAATGAATACTATTCGGTCGATGCTTGTAGAAAATAACCCGGATCAAATTTTCGATTTCTTTTCTCAGGCTAAAACGTATCGGGATAAACTGCCTTCAACGTATGAGGGAGCGGTTCAAGGTGCATTGTATATGACATTTGATTTGCATATTGATATACCTGACCACCCAGGAATCATTTCTGAAATTACAAAAATCCTGGCTGACGCGGATATCAGTTTGACGAATATCCGGATTGTGGAAACACGCACGGACGTCTATGGGATTTTGGTGATCAGCTTCCAATCGTCAGCTGAGCGCAAGCGAGCCCGGCAAGTGCTGGCGCAAGCAACGGATTATTCCATGCATGTTCTTTGATTTATGCATGTATTTTTAAAGGAGGAGAGCGGTATGTCAGAACAAAAGACGGTTTCATTTGAACGACCTGTCCTCCGTGGAACATTGCAAGTGCCAGGAGATAAGTCGATTTCTCATCGTGCAGTCATGCTCGGTTCCATCGCTACAGGAAAGACGACAATCTCAGGTTTTTTGGATGGAGAAGATTGTCTGAGTACAATCGATATGTTTCGAAAACTCGGCGTATCGATTACCCGTGAAGGAACGGATGTTGTAGTGGATAGTCCTGGTATTTCCGCATGGCAAACTCCGACTGAAACATTGGATGCAGGTAATTCAGGAACGACTGCACGTCTTATGCTCGGTATTTTATCCGGATCTCCTGTTACTTCAACGATGTGCGGAGATCAGTATTTATCCAAACGTCCAATGAAACGCGTGACTGGACCACTCGGGTTAATGGGAGCTAACATTACAAGTGATGAACACGATGACTACTTGCCGTTGACAGTACACGGCACAAAGCTTGCGGCAATTGACTACCAAATGCCTGTTGCCAGTGCACAGGTGAAATCCGCTGTGTTGCTGGCAGGTCTTCAGGCAGAAGGTGAAACATCTGTCACTGAAATGGTTGTTTCACGAGATCATACAGAGCGTATGTTAAATCAGTTTGGTGCTGAGCTTACACAAGAAGGAAAGACAATTCGCATTCAGGGCGGGCAGCAATTATCCGGGACGGATGTGGTCGTGCCTGGGGATATTTCATCCGCAGCTTTTTTCATGGTCGCGGCCGCTATGGTAGAAGATAGCGAAGTATCATTCGAAAAGGTTGGATTGAATCCGACGCGTACAGGTATACTTGATGTATTGAAGGCTATGGGCGTGCGTTTGGAGCAGTCACAGGAGCAAGGTTTTTCTGGCGAACGCTACGGTACCGTGAAAATTATGTATTCGAAGTTAAACGCTACGGAAATTGGCGGTGAGCTGATTCCGAGATTGATCGACGAACTTCCGGTATTGGCTTTATTGGCCACGCAAGCAAAAGGCAGAACAATTATTACGGATGCCGAAGAATTACGTGTCAAAGAAACCGATCGCATAGAAGCTGTCGCAACAGAACTGCGCAAACTTGGTGCGGACATTGAAACAACTCCCGATGGTATGATTATCAACGGACCGACGCCGTTAACTGGTGCTACCCTTCAATCGTATGGCGATCATCGGTTGGGAATGATGGCGGCGATTGCCGGTTTGATCACTTCTGGTCCGGTTCATATTGAAAATCCTTCATGCATCGCAATATCTTATCCGCAATTCTTCGAGGATCTTTCAAATCTCGCGAATGGATGAAGTTCAACAGAAAGTTCAGGTGAAAAAATGAATACATTGCAAGATATGGAGCAGCTCTTATTGGATGGGGACTTGAATGCCCTGAACGATGGAATAGAAAAGCTTCAAGCTACAACGGAATACGATCTTCTGTATGACGTCGCAAATCTTTTGATCGAGTATGGATTTATCGGGCAAGCAGATGGGATTTTCTCTCACTTGCTGCTCGTTTTTCCCGATGAAGCACAGTTGAAAATCGATCGTGCCGCTGCATTGCTTGAATTGGGTGAAGAAGATGAAGCATTGCTCTTATTGACGGAAATTGGACCGGATGAAGAAGAGTATGTGCAGGCACTCCTTACGCAGGCGGACTATTATCAAATGGTTGGTCTGGCGGAAACTGCGCTTGCCAAGGTCCGTGAAGCGAGTGAGTTGGCTCCGCATGAACCAGTCATCCAGTTGGCCCAGGCAGAGTTGCTGTTGGATTCCGGTCGGTACAGTGAAGCGGTACGGCTCTATAAAAAGCTTCTCGAAACGGCTGAAGAATTGGCAGGCGTCAAATTGACATCTCGCCTTGCGGAAGCCTACAGTGCGGGTGCAGCATACGAAGAAGCGATTCCGTACTATGAAGAGTTGCTCAATCAGGAAACGAATCCTGAAGAGCTGTTTGGACTAGGATTGGCCTATTATCAGACAGAACGTTATGCTGATGCAATTAGTCGATTAAAACAGTTGATTGAAATGGATCCTGATTATTTTTCCGCTTATATGCTTGCGGGTCAAAGTCATGCTCAGTTGAACGAAGATGACAAAGCCTTGGAATTTTATAAAATGGGGATCGAGCGGGATACATTTGATAAGGAGCTACAGCTTGCTGCTGGAAAGTCTGCTTTGAAACTTCAGTTGCCGGAAGAGGCTGAACGCTATCTGAAAGAGGCACTCGTTCTTGATCCGGAATATATCGATGCGCTGGTGACTCTGGCTTCCTTGTATAACCAAAGGGAAGAAGATGAGCTGTTAATCGAATTACTGACATACTCAGAAGCCGATCAGTTGGAGATCCCTCTCCTCCATGCATTCCTTGCGTATGCTTATGAACGGACAGAAGTATATAAAGAGGCATATGAAATGTACCGGAAAGCATATGATGGGATGAATGAAGATGCTGGCTTTTTAGACAGTTATGCGAAATTCTTACTGGAGGAAGGCAAACACGCAGAAGCGCAGCGAGTGATTCGACAACTCGTCAAGATCGCTCCCGATGCAGAAGAGTGGACAGCATACTTAGAAGCGCAATCTGAAGAGGAGGTGTGAAATGAAAGCCATGGTTCCTGTAACCGCTAAAAAAGATTTTTTGAGGTGGTTTTTAAAACGCTACAGATTGAAGCGGCGGGAATGTGTATGGATTTTAAATTATCTTCTTAGCAATGAGCATTTATTGACCAATGTTCACTTTACAGACGAGGCTCATCACTGTCCGCGGTCAATGATTATCTCCACCACAGAAGTAGACAGTATCCCATTTCGATTTTACAAAGGAAATTTAATGACTGCAGATGCCGAGAAATCATTTCACGATTTGCGGTTGCATCCTGATGAAAAAATGTTCATTCAATTGAACTTCAGGGATAGCAATAAATGTCCGGAGTATGCGAGTGTTGCAGAAGAAAATCCATATCTGCCTGAAGACATTCTAACCAAAAAGAGAGACCAGGAAATAGCCGAACGCCTGCTTGAAGAAAGCGTGACGCTCATGACCAATGAAATGTTATTAAAGAGGATTGATGAAGCGCTTGATAATGGGGACCGGGAGCTCTTTATCAGCTTGACTGCTCTGTTGAACGAAATGAAAAAAGACAAAAACCAATGACTTCACCGAACGCGGTGGAGTCATTGGTTTGCCTTGCTGGAAATTTTGAGCTAAACTCTTATGAAGCAATGACGGGAGGGAAGAAAATGAATTGGGTACCAAAAGATGTGGATACATATATCAGTCAAAAAGATTATATCGATACACTCGTAGTGCCATTGATCTCAATTGATACAAGGCCGGAAACAATGAAAAATAGCGCATCTTCCTCAGAGTTTTTAATGAATCTATCGATGTTCATCGAGAAGCAATTCAAAGGCAGAATGATGTTCCTGCCTCCTGTCTCGTACACGCAGTCAACAGATCTCCAACAACTCGCAGATACGCTGTCGGAAGATCTCAAGCAATCGCCTTTCACATACATCTTCTACTTGACAACCGATTCGAAATGGACGTCTGTGACGTTAGAAGAAAAAGTGATCTGGCTGCCATCCATTCCGTTAGAAACAATGGACAACCATTTGCGTCAAACGATCATGGAAGATCAACTGAGACAAGTCCTTACGCACTTTATGGAAGAGTGGAACGTGCAGTGAGTCAGCTTTAGAACATTAAAAGCTAACAAAGTGAGCGGTCCGGGATTTGCGCTCCAGACGGTACGCTTTCCGGGGGGGGGGGGGCTCACCGCGCGCCCCGCGGAAAGCGTCCACCCAGAGTGAAAGCTGTAACGAAGAACGGCTTTTGCGAGCACATCTTTGGTCTAAATCCCCGGACCGCTAGCTAAAATTTTACTTATACTAGCCCAGTCCAGTTAAGAAAGAATTTCATCCAAACCACCTATTTGAGAAAAATTAAAGAACCTTTCTCGTTTGTCACCAAATCTTAATATTTGTTCACAAACTTAAAGGCCATCTAAAAGCATTATTGAATTTACTTTCATCTTGATATATCATAGATATGTCCTAGTATTACAATTAGCAAAAGAATGTCCGTGGGACTGACTTTGGAGTAAGAGGAGGGAAATTACTGATGAGCAATAAAGTGTCTAGACGCACGTTCCTTAGCTATACACTAATGGGAACTGGTGGGTTCATGGCTTCTGCGATGCTGATGCCGATGATTCGCTTTGCAATTGATCCTGTATTGGCGAGTGCTGGCGGTTCGGATTTTATCCCGACACCACAAAAAGCCGACGAGTTAACTGAAACTCCGGTTCGCGTAGACTATACAATCAAAGATCGACAAGACGCATGGTATACTTCTGATGTATCGAACACGGCTTGGGTCTACAAAGAAGGCGACAAGGTCATAGCACTTTCTCCAGTTTGTAAGCACCTTGGGTGTACAGTGAACTGGGAAGGCGATGAGCATAAAAATGAGTTTTTCTGCCCATGTCACGCAGGACGTTACAAAAAAAATGGTGATAACATTCCAGGAACACCGCCGCTTGGACCGCTTGATGAGTATGAAGTTGAAGTCATCGACGGGTTTGTCAATCTTGGTGGAGTAATACCGAACACATTAGTCTAAAGGGTAAGGGGGTACGACCGTAGTGTTAAATAAAATTTATGATTGGGTGGATGAACGGTTAGATATCACTCCAATTTGGCGAGATATCGCTGACCATGAAGTACCTGAGCACGTAAACCCTGCACATCATTTTTCTGCATTCATCTATTGTTTCGGAGGTTTGACGTTTTTCGTAACGGTGATCCAAATCTTGTCTGGTATGTTCCTGACAATGTATTATACACCGGATATCGAGAACGCATGGAAATCAGTTTTCTACCTTCAAAATGATGTTGCATTCGGTGAACTTGTGCGTGGGATGCACCACTGGGGAGCTTCGTTAGTTATCGTCATGATGTTCCTACATACTTTACGTGTATTCTTTACAGGGTCTTATAAAAAGCCTCGTGAATTGAACTGGATCGTCGGCGTCATGATTTTCGGCGTCATGATGGGTCTAGGGTTCACAGGATATCTATTGCCTTGGGATATGAAGGCTCTATTCGCAACAAAAGTTGGGATTGAGATTGCCGCGTCAGTACCTTTCATCGGAGAACAGATTAAAATTCTTCTCGCGGGTGATTCCACGATATTAGGTGCACAGACGTTAACAAGATTCTTCGCGATTCATGTATTTTTCCTACCGGCTGCTTTGCTTGGGTTGCTTGCAGCACACTTTATCATGATCAGAAGACAAGGTATTTCCGGACCACTATAAGAACCAATTTATTGGTTAGGGTCATCTGAAATTTAAGAAGGAGGGAATAACATGCACCGCGGAAAAGGGATGAAATTTGTTGGAGATTCGCGCATCAAAGCTACGAATAAAATGCCGAACACTCCAAAAGATTACTCAGAATATCCGGGTAAAACCGAAGCATTCTGGCCAAACTTTCTATTGAAAGAGTGGATGATCGGAGCGATCTTCTTGATCGGTTACCTAATCGTCACACTTGCACACCCGTCACCGCTTGAGCGTCAAGCGGACCCGACGGATACAATGTATATACCGGTTCCAGACTGGTATTTCCTATTCATGTATCAATTATTGAAATATGAATTCGCATCCGGTCCTTATAACGTGATCGGTGCGATCATCATTCCTGGTTTGGCATTTATGGCATTAATGCTGGTTCCTTTCACGGATACGACGAAAGAGCGACGTCCGTTTAAGCGTCCATTGCCAACAGGCTTCATGATTCTTTCATTCTTGGCGATGTTCTACTTGACTTGGGAGTCCGTTGTGAACCACGACTGGGAAGCAGCAAAAGTTCAAGGTGCGATCGTTGATGAAGTGGAATTTGATGAAACAGCCGAGGGCTATGAGATTTATCAAGGTTCTTCCTGTATTGGCTGTCACGGGGACTCATTCCAGGGTGGTTTGGGATTACCGTTGACGAACACAGGCATGACTGCAGATGAAATTATTGAAATTGCTCATGATGGCCGTGGATCTATGCCTCCTGGTACATGGGAAGGTTCGGATGAAGATCTTCAAGTACTTGCTGAGTTCATTGAAGGTTTGAATACGGATTGATGAAAAAAGAGTCAGGAAACTGACTCTTTTTTTCTATATATCCAGTTTGAATGATGCATAATCATAATACATACAGAATCAGCAATAAAAACGAGGGGGTATGTTTTTGCGCATCCTATTTACGCAACTGTGGTTCATCCTGTCCCATAAATCATTTTTATGGATACTTCTATTCATCAATATATTCGGTACGGTATACGGATATGACTGGTATATGTGGCAGCTGGAAATAACGGAACCAAAATTTTGGATATTTGTTCCCGACAGTCCGACAGCTACTTTGTTTTTCTGTTTGGCGATCATTGGTTGGTTAGTGAAACGAAACTTCAAGTTAATGGAAGCGCTCGTATTGATTACGCTCGTTAAATATGGCGTCTGGGCAGTCGTAATGAACTTTCTTACATTAGCGGAAACAGGTTCGATCGGTTGGGTAGGCTGGATGCTCATTGGTTCTCATTTTGCGATGGCTGTTCAAGGTGTCCTCTATATACCGAATTATCGATTCACTGGGCGGCACATTGCAATTGCCGCCATCTGGACATTGCATAATGATGTCATCGATTATGTCTTTGGTCAAATGCCGATTTATCACGATTTGATGAAGTTTAGTCCACAAATCGGATACTTCACGTTTTGGTTGTCCATCGCATGTATTGGAATTGCCATGTGGAGCTTCAAAACAAGATTGGACCCGCTGCAAACTAATCGGTAGTTAAAAGTTGCAGTAAGCCGACAAAGATTATAAAATTGAAGAAGATAGAAAGGGGAGAGATTGACGTGTTCTGGCTCTATTTTGGTATGATCATATTGCTGCCTATCTATGCGCAATTTAAAGTGAAAAGCACATATAATAAATACTCAAAAGTACGTTCCACGTCAGGGATGACTGGAGCACAAGTAGCTCGTCTCATTTTGGACCAAAATGGTTTACATGATGTGAAAGTAGTGGAAAGTAAAGGTTTCTTAAGTGACCACTATAACCCGATGACAAAGATTGTTGCATTATCTTCAAGTAACTATCATGAAGCATCGGTTGCAGGTACCGCGGTAGCTGCACACGAAGTGGGCCATGCGATTCAAGATAAGGAAGACTATTCATTCCTGCGTTTCCGTCACAGATTAGCACCAGTTGCGAATCTTACTTCGAATGCATCCTGGGTCTTCATCATGATCGGTTTAATTTTCTCAAGTATGAATTCATTGCTTGGGATCGGAATTTTGCTGATGGCTGTTGGGGTCGTATTCCAAGTTGTTACATTGCCTGTGGAATTTAACGCATCGTCTCGTGCTATGGATCAAATCGTGGAATTAGGGGTTATTCGTAATGACGAAGAACCGTATGCAAAGAAAGTATTGAGCGCAGCTGCGATGACGTATGTTGCTGCTACTGCAGTTGCTGTTCTCGAGCTACTGCGTTTAGTACTGATTTTTGTAAATCGCGACTGATCACTTAAATGAACATGTACGATGAAAATCCGTCCGCTGACATAGTGTCAGCGGACGGATTTTTTAATCTTGAATCGGACGTTTTTGTTCGTCCAATGTAAAGCCTTCTCCCATCACGTCATGAACTTCCATTAACGATACAAAGGCTTCCGGATCGACAGAGTTGATGATGTTTTTCAGTCGGATCATTTCGTTTTTCCCAACTACACAGTAAAGGATTTCACGGTCTTCCTTTGAAAAATGTCCATATCCTTTAAATACCGTCACGCCTCTGCCCATGACAGTGCCAATCATTTCCGCCATTTCATCTGGATAATTCGTGACGATAAATGCCCCTCTCGCCGAGTAAGCACCTTCCTGCACGAAGTCAATGACCCTGGCGCCGACAAATAAAGCGACCAACGTATACATCATGGAACGATAATCCAAATAAACCGCCCAGCTCAGTAAAATAACAACTGCATCAAATGCAAACATCGTTTTTCCCATTGTGATGCCGAACTTCTTATGAGCAAGCCGTGCAATGATGTCCGAGCCGCCAGTCGTACCGCCGCTTCTAAAGATAATACCGAGGCCGACACCGATAAAAACACCGGCGAATAAAGAAACAAGAAACAAATCGCCCTCCATATGAATCTGCATTTGATACTTCATGAAAATTTTGATGAATACCGAAACAGCAACCGTTCCAATTACCGTATATATGAAAGATCTTCTACCCAGCATCTTCCACCCAAGAAAAAACATCGGAATATTTAGCACCAAGTTCATTAGAGCAGGATCCCATTGAAACGCAAATAGCAAAATCAGTGTAATCCCAGTGAATCCACCTTCCGCCAATTCATGCTGAATCGTGAAGTTGACGAGCCCAAAACTAAAAATGGCTGCACCAAGTAAGATTAACAATATATTGCGAATACGGATGCCAGAAAACAACGACAACACTCCTTCTATGACAAATATAATTTCCCATTTAACATAATCAAGGATTGACAGTACAATTCTATTTAACTCCTCGATATGCAGGACCTAAGCACAAATCACGCGCCTGCTCACATAGTAATCTTTCCCCGCGATTTGACCAATATAGACAGTATGTGCTAAATATTTTATTTTGACAATAGTGAGTAGAATGCATACGATAGAAAGGGGAGTTGATATAGTAATGGAACCATCCAAATCAATGGTACAATTACAACAAGATGTTGATGCATACATAACAAGTTTTAAAGAAGGCTATTTTCCTCCAATGGAACTAATGGCAAGATTGACGGAAGAGCTAGGCGAATTATCTCGTGAAGTTCAAGATCGCTATGGTATGAAGAAGAAAAAATCTTCGGAAGCCGTACGGACACTTGAAGAAGAAACAGGCGACCTATTGTTTGTCCTGATTTGCTTCGCTAACTCGCAAAACATAGATTTAACGGAAGCACTTGAAAATGTACTGACGAAATTCAACACTCGAGATGCGAATCGATGGACGAAAAAGGAGGAAATGGAATGACGATTAAATTAGCGATAGCTGGCGCACGCGGACGAATGGGTGGCACAGCAGTTCTGGCCGCGAATGAAGCAGCTGATATAGAAGTGGTGGCAGCACTCGATTACAAATATGATGGCCAATTTTTACATAATGAAACGGTAACAGAAATGGAAGATGGGATACCGATTTATACATCACTAACTGCATTAAAAGCAGCACATAATCCCGATATCTTGCTCGACGTCACGGATCCAGATGCTGTTTTCGTAAACGCAAGTGAGGCATTAACACTCGGCATGCATGTCGTCATCGGGACGTCTGGCCTGACAGCGGAAATGTTAACGGATTTAGAGAGACTTTCGAAGGAACGGCAGAAAAGCTGTATCATTGCGCCGAACTTTTCGATCGGTGCTGTATTGATGATGAAATTTGCCCAGCAGGCAGCCCGCTATTTAGGCGACATCGAAATACTCGAAATGCATCACGACCGTAAACTGGATTCTCCGTCCGGCACAGCAGTCAAAACAGCCGAGATGATTCGGGAGGTGCGTGCAGCGCATATTCAAGGGCATCCTGAAGAGCAGGAAACGATTCCGGGAGCTAGAGGCGCAGATATAGAAGGAATGAAAATCCATAGTATCCGACTTCCCGGGCTGCTTGCGCATCAAGAAGTATTACTTGGAGGAGAAGGCGAACTGCTGAAGATACGTCATGATTCATTCGATCGGAAATCATTCATGCCAGGGATTTTGCTGGCTATTCGTGAAGCGGTCTCGACAACACAGTTCGTTTACGGACTAGAAAAGATTATCGACTAAACTTCGGCAGTGAGGCGGTTGAACGTATGCAACAACAAAGAAGATTAAAAGTAGGCGTGATTTGTTATCCCTCATTAGGTGGTTCGGGAGTGGTGGCAACAGAACTTGGGAAGAAAATGGCAGATAAAGGTCATGAAATGCACTATATAACATCCAGCAAGCCTTTCCGTTTTCTGGATGCCCATCCGAATATCCAATTTCATGAAGTGAAAATTGAAGGGTATGCTGTGTTTAAGTATCCACCCTATGATATCGCGCTCGCTAACCGCATTGCGCAGGTTATTCAAACTGAAGGGCTTGACTTACTGCACGTTCATTATGCTGTACCACATGCGATTTCCGCAGTTTTGGCTAAAGATATGGCAGACTCGGCGATCGGAATCATCACGACACTTCATGGGACGGATGTCACCATTTTAGGTTATGACCCCGCGCTGAAAAACACATTATCATATGGAATCAATAAATCAGATCGAGTCACAGCAGTTTCAGATTCACTAAAAAACGAAACGATTGAACTGCTGCATCCGACGACAGAAATCGAAACGATCTATAATTTTATCGACGAAGAAAAATATTTTCCGCATGAAACGGTATACCTGCGCGAAGAGCTTGGGATTGCGCCGGATGAAAAAATATTGATTCATATTTCGAACTTCAGGAAAGTGAAGTGTATTCCCGACATCATTGAAAGCTTTGAATTAATCCGCCGGAAGCATAACGTCAAATTGCTGTTAGTTGGCGAGGGACCAGAAAAATTTGAGTTGGAGCAGGATGTGCAGAAGGCTGGACTTCAGGAAGACATTTTATTCTTAGGTAAACGGGACGACCTGCCAGAGCTGCTGTCGGAGAGCGATGTCATGTTGCTGCTATCAGAAAAGGAAGCGTTCGGGCTTGTCTTACTCGAAGCTTTCGCGTGCAGAGTCCCTGCCGTTGCAACGGCAATCGGCGGCATACCGGAAGTGGTGGAAGACGGTTATAATGGTTTTCTTGTCGAATTGGGTGATGTACAAGCGGTTGCGGAGAAAGTTTCTCAGCTTTTAACGGACGATCAGCTGTATAAGCAAATGCAGGAAAAAGCGGAACTGACTGTGCAACAACATTTTAGTTCAGAATACATCGTTTCACAATACGAAGCATTATATTATGAAGTGGCGGAGATGAAATGACAACTTCTTTTGGTTCACTTGCGAGTCGTGAAGTGGTTCAGCAATTACAATCGGCGGGCTACGAAGCTGTATTTGTCGGAGGAGCAGTGCGAGATTTTGCGTTAGGCAAGGAGCCTACCGATATCGATATCGCAACGTCTGCTACGCCTGAACAAGTCAAAGAGGTATTTGACCATACAATCGATATAGGCATCGCACATGGAACGGTGTTAGTTCTCATGATGGATGAACCGATTGAAGTCACTACCTTTCGGACGGAAGGTACTTATAGCGACCATCGGAGACCCGACGAAGTCTTTTATGTCACTTCACTGAAAGAAGACTTACAACGTCGTGATTTTACGATTAATGCGCTGGCAATGACGCTGGAAGGTGAAATGGTCGATTTATTCGGAGGGCTTGACGACCTGGAGAAGCGCTTGATCCGCTCTGTAGGTTGTCCGGCTGAACGATTTAGCGAGGATGCATTGAGAATTTTTCGGGCATTACGCTTTTCGTCTGTTTTGGATTTCCGAATCGAGGAAAAGACTTTGGAAGCGATGAAAAAGCTGGCACATGAATTGAGTCATATCGCCATGGAGCGCATCAAAGTAGAAATGGATAAATTATTGCAAGGGAAAAACTCTTCGATCGCTTTCCAATACAGCAGGGAAATCGGATTGCCGACGCTTTTCCCAAAATTATTTTCTTCTTTTGCTCAGCTGGATTCGTTCACACCTTTTTTGAATGCACGTCATGGCTGGGCTGCGATGCTCTTGCTCAGTAATGTTTCGTCGGCAGAGTTCGCGAGGAAATTTAAACTTTCGAACGAAGAGAAACGTTTTCTAAAGCAAATAGAGGAAGCATCTGCCATCCGGGTCGATCATTCGTTCCAAGATCTCGAACTTTATCGATATCCTTTGGAAGTGCTTGACATTGGTGAAAGAATCCATAATGCTCAATTTCCAGATGAAACGACACGGACTCTCGAACAATTAGCCGAACGGAAAAACAATTTACCGATCAAGCAGCGTTCAGAGCTTGCGTTCACCGGCAATGACCTGCTCGTTTGGTTGGGGCGGCGTGGCGGGAAGTGGACGAGCGAATGGATTGGAAAAATTGAGGAAGCAGTTGTGGAAAGAAGAGTTGAAAACGACGCAAAGGCGATAAAGGAATGGTTTTTATATGAAATTTTCCGTGAAGAATGAACTGTTGAAGAGACTGTTTGCTGCGCAGGGAAAACCGGTGTCCGGACAAGATATTGCCGATGAATTCGGTCTTTCTCGCACCGCAATTTGGAAATACATTAAAGAATTAGAAGAAGAGGGCTATGAAATTGGCTCGTTGCGTAAAAAAGGCTATTATTTAATTGAAATTCCTGACATTGTCAATCAGGCCAATATTCACGAGCATTTAGAAACGAAAACATACGGTCAGACGATCCATTATTTTAAAACCTGTCCAACGACCCAGAAAATTGCCCACGAAGAAGCACAAAACGGTGTAGAGGACGGGACGTTGATCATTTCGGAAGAACAGACAGCGGGGAAAGGCCGACTTGCCAGACCTTGGACGTCAAATGCAGGACGAGGCATTTGGATGAGTCTGATCATCCGACCGAATCTTGCGCCTCAACAAGCTCCGCAGCTTACTCTTGTGGCTGCTGTCGCGATTGTGCGTGCGATTGAAGACATAACCGATATCCATCCGGTCATTAAGTGGCCAAATGATATTCTGATCAACAATAAAAAAGTGACGGGCATTTTGACGGAGCTGCAAGCTGACCCAGACCGTATAAAAGCTGTTATTCTTGGCATGGGCATTAACGTTAACCAAGATCTGACGGATTTCCCGGAAGAGTTGCAAACGATTGCTACTTCATTGAAAATTGAAAAAGGCGAAGAAGTTGATCGGGCAAAACTGGTGGCCAAAATCTTGGAGTACTTGGAGCAATACACATCACTTTATGTGGAGAAAGGTTTTGCTCCTATAAAACTATTGTGGGAAAGCTATGCCTCGATAACAGGCAAGCGTGTCCGGGCCAATATGGTGAACGAAACTGTTGAAGGCGTGGCACTTGGTATTTCGGCAGAAGGAATGTTGGAGCTACAACTGGCTGACGGATCGGTCCGGGGAATTTACTCTGCCGATATTGAAGTGAAAAATTAAAACTATACAGAATCTTACTGTTTTGATATAGTATACATCGAAGGGCGGTATCATTGAAGAGCTGCACCTGTTTTGAAAATGAAATAGTGATGAGATCTGCCTTGATCTGCAAAGACAGGGACGGAGGACGCAATTTATGTACGCTTACGCAACCCTTCTGTCCAATTTTGGATCAGCAGGGTTTTATTTTTGTTTTAAAGATAAATAGCCCCCGCTGAAATTCGTTAAAAGGAGAAGATGAACAGTGAAATCAACAACGGATTTTTCAAAGATGAAAGTCGCTGGTGAAAAGATCAGCATGCTGACGGCTTATGATTTTCCAACAGCACAAATCGCAGAACAAGCGGGGGTCGATGTACTTCTCGTCGGCGATTCTCTTGGGATGGTCGTATTGGGCTATGATTCTACAGCACTTGTGACGTTAGAAGAAATGATTCATCACGGAAAAGCGGTTAGACGAGGCGCTAAAGAAACATTTGTTATTGTCGATATGCCGTTCGGTACGTATCACGGATCGGAGGATACTACACTACAGCATGCACTGCGCTTATTCCAAGAAACAGCTGCGAACGCGCTAAAGGTAGAAGGCAGCGGTGCAGTAGTTGATAAAATCAATTTACTGACGTCTGCTGGAATTCCGGTCTGTGGGCACTTGGGGCTCCTTCCTCAGTCGGCAGGTGTTACTGGCGGATATAGAGTACAGGGCAAGACAGCTGCAGCAGCGAAACAATTGATCGAGGATGCAAAAGCATGTGAAGCGGCTGGTGCGTTCATGATTGTCTTGGAATGCATTCCTTTCCAACTGGCAAAAGAAGTGGCGCAGGCCGTTTCGATTCCGATCATCGGTATCGGGGCCGGTGCAGATACCGATGGACAAGTACTTGTGTTCCATGACATGGTTCGCTATGGTAATCACAAATTGCCGAAGTTTGTAGAAAGCTATGCCGATGTAGGTAAAGATATCGAAGGAGCAATAAAGCTCTATAATATGGCCGTAAAAGAGGGGGCATTCCCTTCCGAAAGCCATCGCTTCACGATGAAAGAAGAAGAACTCGATGCTTTATACGGAGGTAAAAAGTTATGAATGCGGCTGGTACGATGCGAATCGTCCGCACGGTGAATGAGCTGCAAGCTATAGTGAACCCAAAACAGCGCAATGGCCGTACAGTTGGTTTTGTGCCAACGATGGGTTTTCTTCATGAAGGTCATCTGACGCTGGTGGAACATGCGAGAAGAGATCATGATATCGTTGTCATGAGCATTTTCGTCAACCCGGCGCAATTTGGTCCTGGTGAAGATTATGAAGCATATCCACGTAACGAGCAACGTGATGCGGACCTTGCATCTGCAGCGGGCGTCGATTATTTATTTATCCCATCTGTAGAAGAGATGTATCCTAATAAGAGCACGATTCGTATCCTTCCTGGAGAGCAAGCGACGCGTCTATGCGGTGCATCCAGACCCGGCCATTTCGATGGCGTGTTGAAAGTGTTGTTGAAACTATTTAATATCATTGATCCGGATGAATCATATTTCGGAATGAAAGATGCGCAGCAGTTGGCGATCATTGAAACGTTCGTGCGTGATTTTAATTTACGGACGGTGATCTCCCGTGTTCCCACGGTACGGGAAACAGACGGGCTTGCGAAAAGCTCCCGAAATGTTCGTTTGACAGAACAGGAGCGGAGTGAAGCAAGCGCGATTTATAAAGCATTAAGTCTTGGAAAGAAAAGTTACTATGACGGAGTACCATTGCAAGAAGTAGAAAAGATCATTCGGACGGCTATTGAAAAAGACACGTCAGGAACGATCGACTATGTGACCGCGCTAGCTTATCCTTCATTGGATGAAAATTTCAGTGAAGCGGAGGAAGTTATTATCGCGGCAGCTGTGAAATTCACTTCAACACGATTAATAGATAATATTATTATGTCAACCATAAAGGATGAGAAAAATGATTAGAACGATGATGAATGGAAAAATCCACCGCGCAACAGTTACGGAAGCCAATCTGAATTATGTGGGCAGCATTACCATCGATGCAGCATTACTCGAAGCCGCCGGCATGTTGCCGAATGAAAAAGTGCAGATCGTCAATAATAATAATGGTGCACGCTTTGAAACTTATATTATCGAAGGGGAACTAGACAGTGGCGTGATCTGTGTCAACGGAGCGGCAGCGCGTCTCGTGCAGCCGGGAGATATTGTCATCATCTTGAATTATGTCTATTTATCTGATGAAGAAGCACGCGTACATCAGCCGAATGTCCTAATCATGGATGAAAATAATCGCATAAAAGAGCTGATTACCGAGAAGCCTGGCGTCGCTCTTCTCTAGGAATGCAAAAAGGGAACTTATTTGAGAAACTTCAAATGGGTTCTCTTCTTTTTGGGTAGAGGGAAGACGTGAGTAGCTGATCCAAGTATGATACAATTTGCTAGAGAAACCAATACAGGAAGTTGATGATGGTATGTCTACAAGCAAATATGCAGTTGTTGATCTGGAAACAACGGGTCACTCACCTTCAAAAGGCGACCGGATCATTCAAATTGCTATAGTCTTTATTGAAAACAATCAAATTATCGATACATATATGCGTTATGTTCATCCGCAACGCACCATTCCACCATTCATCCATCAACTGACTTCAATCGGTGATGAAGATGTAGCGGACGCGCCTCCTTTTGAAGAGATTGCCGAGGAGGTGGCGGATATGCTTGCGGGGTGTGTGTTTGTTGCACATAATACCGACTTTGATGTTTCCTTCTTACAAAAAGAACTCGTGCGCTGCAGGGTATCGAAGTGGCAGGGTAAGAAAATCGATACGGTAGAGCTTGCGAAGATTTTATATCCGACATTGCCGGGATATCGATTGCAGGATATTGCGGAAGCTCTGAACATACCACTGCACCAAGCACATCGAGCAGACGATGATGCAAAAGCTACTGCAGAATTCTTTTTAAAAGCATTGGCTAAGATCCATGATTTGCCGAAAGAAACGCTCGGTCGGCTGCATGAACGTTCATTTGCAATGAAATCGGATCTGTCGACATTGTTTTATGAAGGACTGCGCTCTGTACAAAGCAAAGAAACAGCTAATGAGTATTCATTGTTTCGTGGGATTCCTTATCGGAAAGAACAGGAGATGGCACCATGTCCTACTGAGCTGCCGACATTCCCTTCGAGTGACGAAACAAAAGAACAATTTTTACAGAAGATCAATGCCAAGTATCATGTGAGAAGAGGCCAAGCCGAATTAATGGATTTGACATGGCAGGCTTTTGTAGAGAAGAAACAAGTGGCTGTCGAGATTCCGACAGGTGTTGGAAAAACCATGGGCTATTTAATCCCTTCAATTATTCAGGCGTCTGCTACGAAAAAACCGATCGTCATAAGCACCTACACAAACCATTTGGTCGACATGTTAGCGGAGGAAGTGCAGAATCTTGGGAAAGCGTTGCAAATGAACATTCCGACTACTGTTGTCAAAGGAATGGCGAATTACATTTCATTCGGAAAGTTTGAAGAGTTATTACGTTTCAATGATGAGGTCTATGATGACTCCATAACGATCATGCAAGTGCTGGTCTGGCTGACGGAGACGACAACAGGTGATTTGGATGAAGTGAATGTTTCAGGGGGCGGTCAGCTGTTTATAGACCGAATTCGCAAGCGTTCCATGAAGTTGAAACGGGATGAGCGAGTGGTCGATTTTTATTCGCGGACTTTGGAGCGTTGTCGAAATTCGATGCTATTGTTGACGAATCACGCGATGCTGATGAACGACAAAGAGCGACACACGCCCCTGTTCCAGTCGGTGGGAGGACTTGTGATCGATGAGGCACATCAATTGTATCAAGCGGCCATTCGAACGCAGGAGCAAGTTTTCTCCTTTACAAATTGGAAGTACGTGATGAGCCAATTGAATTCATTCAGCAATGGGCAATTGCTTTTTGATATACAAGAGATCCTGACGCGTTTTCATTTCAACCATAGGCATTCCACTGAAAAACTGCAGAGTGCGTATGACGCGTTCATGCTTGCTTTTGATGAGTCAATGCTGATCTTGGCGAACACGAAAATGGAGCAGGAGAACCGTCGGACGACACGTTCAGTGAAACCCCTGAAGAAGCATTTGCTGCAACATGAAAGCTTCCGTGTGGTGCTGCGGAAATTGAATGACTTTTTGCATGCCGCAGAAAACTATATCAGACCTGTACAGCAGCACGCGAGTGAACTGACACTTGACGAACAAGCCGCGCTGAATGAATGGCTGTATTGGTTGGATGAAATGAAAATAAAAGCAGTGGATTGGGTAGAGCTTTTTTTGGAGGATACCGAGTCTCATATGACAATTTGGATGGAAAGAGACAGCAGAAGCTTGCCTGGGAGTTTGCAGATTAAAAAGAGCCCGATTCATGCAGCTTCCGTTGTCCGTTCATTCATTGATCAATTTGAAGGGCAGGCGGGGATCGTCTGGACGTCCGGTACGTTAACAGCAGGTCAGGACGAACGATTTGTGTTGGATCAAATGGGTGTGCCTGAAACGGTTCCGATTTATGTATTTGATGCGCCAAGCGATTTTTATGCAGGGGCGAATACGTTTATTGTGGAGGATATGCCAGATATACAGCAAGTTTCAGACGACGAATACATTGCGGCAGTTGCTGATGCCTTGATTCAGACGGCCGTCGCGATTGATGGACGTGTGTTTGCTCTGTTCCTATCCCACGATATGCTGAAGAAAACATACGAAGAAATCGTGGATAGCGAATCGTTACAGGATGAATATACATTAATAGCGCAAGGTGTAAGTTCAGGCAGTCGGCACAAGCTTCTTAAGACATTCAAACAATCAGAGAAAGCGATTCTGTTTGGAACGACAAGTTTCTGGGAAGGCGTTGATGTTCCGAGTGATGAGCTGTCAGCTGTTGTCGTCGTGAGATTGCCGTTCACCTCTCCTGAAGAACCTCTCTTTAAAGCGCGTTCTGCTGCATTGCAGGCAGAGCAAAAAAATGCATTCACACACCTCGGCTTGCCGGAAGCAATCCTTAGATTCCGACAAGGATTCGGCCGACTGATCCGCTCTTCAGATGAACAAGGATTTTTCATCATCCTAGATCGGCGAATCGATACAAAATCATACGGCAAATCATTCTTGAATGCATTACCACAGTCTCATGTAAAAAAAGTATCGCTAGAGAGTCTGGTGAATGAGATAGAAAATTGTTATACTGATTTATGAAAGTGTAAAGCGCCGTCTAGCATCGACAGGCGTTGGAGGGCTTGAAAATAAAGGTGTTTTTTACCTTTAATTTAAGTCCGAAACGACCCGAGAGGCTGGCGCTTAAAGCTAGATGTCTCAAAATTGGTTTTACCAAAATCGAAAGTAGGTTAGAAAATGAATCGAAAAAAATTGGCGGTTCATTCGACAGGAAGGGTTGCTTATGCTCAATTGGATTAAGTTTTTATCCATCTTTTTATTCACCCTTTTTGTAACGATTACGATCATAGTTTTTTATCAAGCTGAAAAGCCATTTGCTTCTACAAGAGATGCAGCGATGGATCTCGTGCTCAGCGAAGGAGCGCTTACGACAGTGGACCGGGCAGATATTTATCATGGCACCACCGCATTGGTCTCTGTTTATGGTACAGATGAAAAAGGCAAGAACAAAGTAATTTTAGTGGATGAAAAGGCAGGAAAAGTCGTCCGTACGATTACGCCCTCTACAGGCATTACAAAGCAACAAGCCGCAGACATCGTTAAAAAAGAAGATAAGGTCCAAAAGATCCTACACACTTCACTCGGAATGGAAAAAGAAAACCTTTTTTGGGAAGTGACATATCTTGGGGAAGATGACAGTTTGAATTATGTCTATCTTAATTTTAAAGATGGCAAGTGGCAAAAGCGAATTATGCATTTATAGATTACTGTTGAATTAGGATTAAAGGAGAGCGGTCAATTTGAGAAAACAATTAGCATCGAGAGTAAGTACTTTAACACCATCTACAACACTAGCGATTACTGCGAAAGCAAAAGAAATGAAGGCATCCGGCATTGATATCGTCGGACTCGGGGCGGGCGAACCGGACTATAATACGCCTGAAAACATTTTGGAAGCAGCTTATCAATCGATGAAAGATGGCAAGACGAAATATACTCCAGCCGGCGGTCTTCCGGAATTGAAAGATGCGATAATTGGCAAATTGAAAACAGATCAAGGGTTGACGTATGAACGCAATGAAATACTGGTTGGCGTCGGTGCGAAGCATGTACTATTTACCTTGTTTCAAGTATTGCTGGATAAAGGCGATGAAATTATCATCCCATCACCTTATTGGGTGAGCTATCCAGAACAAGTAAAGTTGGCAGAAGGCGTGCCGGTATTTATCGAGGGGACGGCAGCTGAACAATTCAAAGTGACGGCAGCACAAATTAGCGAAGCGATAACGGAGAAAACCAAAGCCGTCATCATCAATTCGCCGGGAAATCCGACAGGCATGATCTACACGAAAGAAGAATTGCAGGCGATCGCGGATGTGTGCCGTGAAAAAGACATTTGGATCATTTCGGATGAAATCTATGAAAAACTCGTTTATGATGGCAAACAGCACGTGTCTATTGCACAATTGTCAGAAGACGCAAAAGCGCGTACATTCATCATTAATGGCGTATCGAAGTCTCATTCGATGACGGGCTGGCGCATTGGCTATATCGCGGGTGACGCAAGCGTTGTAGGCGCGATGACGAATTTGGCGAGCCACTCGACTTCAAACCCTGTAACAACATCACAATATGCGGCGATCGAAGCATATAACGGTCCGCAAGATGCAGTCGAAATCATGCGTGCTGCTTTTGAATCCCGTATGAATCAGATTTATCCGAAGCTCTCGGCTATTCCTGGTTTCCATGTGTTGAAGCCACAGGGCGCATTCTATTTCTTGCCTGACGTAAAGGAAGCACTGGAGCATACCGGCTTTGCATCCGTCGATGAATTCGCAAAAGTGCTGTTGACAGAAGCAAATGTAGCGGTAATTCCTGGGTCCGGTTTTGGATCAGACACGACCATTCGGTTATCCTACGCTACATCGATCGATCAGCTTGAAAAAGGCGTGGAACGTATTGAAAAGTTTGTAAAAGATCACTGGAAAGCTTAACCTTCACACTTTGGAAAGTACGGAAGCAAATTTTCATTTGCTGATGAGAGGAAGTTTCATACATGCAACAAGATGAGCGGCTGAAAATTTGGATTGAGCAGGGAAATGTCTCTATTTCCCAGCTCTTTTTTCAACATTATAAACAACTGCTGATTTCAGATAGTGACGCCATGGTGATTTTGCATATTATCGCATTTCAAGGAGAAGGAAAACATTTTCCTACTCCGACTGATATTGCGAACCGTATGCAGCAGCAAGAGAAGGATGTAACGGACTCTTTACAACGTTTGATGCAAAAAGGAATTTTTTCGATTGTACAAAGTACGGACGAACATCAAGTTTTGCACGAGCGCTTTTCTTTACTGCCTCTATGGGAACGACTACTAGAAATTATCGCGAAAAATCAGGCGCAGATAACAGAGCAACAGCAACAAAATGATGAAGGGGAAATCTTCTCTTTATTCGAGCAAGAATTCGGACGTTTTCTTTCTCCTATGGAGTGTGAAACAATCGGGATGTGGATCGATAAGGATGGCCACTCGGCTGAAATTATCCGCGCCGCATTGAGGGAAGCCGTACTGGCCCAAAAGATGAGCTTACGCTACATCGACCGCATTTTATTTGAATGGAAAAAGAAAAATGTACGAACGATGAAAGATGTTGAAAGGCAAGTTCAATCGTTCCGTCCTGTCGCGGCTGCTACGGTAACACAGCAGACGACAAAAAAATCTATAAAACGTGTACCTTTCTATAATTGGTTGGAAGAACGAGAATAGGGGATACTATGTTAACAAAAACACAATGGCAAGTCTGCCTGCAAACGTTCGAAGAGATGTTTCCGGATGCTCATTGTGAGCTCGTGCATAAAAATCCGTTCGAGTTACTTATCGCAACGTTATTATCCGCCCAATGCACTGACGTATTGGTGAATCGCGTAACTGCTGATCTATTTCAAAAGTATACGGTCCCGGAAGATTATCTCGGAGTTTCCATTGAGGAATTACAGCAAGACATTCGTTCGATCGGTCTCTACCGCAATAAATCAAAAAATATCCAAGCGCTTAGTGAGATATTGATTGAAGAACATGGCGGGGAAGTGCCGGCGAGTCGCGATGTCATGATGACACTGCCTGGCGTTGGCCGGAAAACTGCAAACGTCGTAGTATCTAACGCATTTGGCGTTCCAGCCTTAGCGGTGGACACGCATGTGGAACGCGTAGCAAAACGGCTCGGCATGAATCGTTGGAAAGACCGTCCCATCGATGTGGAAGAAAAAATCATGCGTTGGACACCGATGGAAAAGTGGACGCAGACGCATCATCAAATTATTTTCTTTGGGCGCTACCATTGCAAAGCACAAAATCCAAACTGTCCGGAATGCCCACTGTTGCATTTGTGCAGGGAAGGTCAGAAAAGGATGAAAGCGAAATGAATCATGAAGAACTCAAAGAGTCAGTAAGACAAACACTCGAGTTGTGGAGCGAACAGAAGCCGAATCTTGAGAAAGCCTACGCAGTGCGGGATGAAAGCCGCATGCTTTTAGTGCAGCCGGCGATTGAACAATTGGAACGGCTAATCGAGCAGAGCGGAACGGAAGAACATCCACATACAAACAGAATTCAGTATGTGTTGGAGCCGAATAATTACACGGAACGCATAGAGTTTATCAAACTTCAAAACACAAGTCATTATGCATTGGTTCAATTGAACATGCTCTACGATGAAGTAAAGAAGAAAGCAGCCCGACTGCGTGTGCGGCGGTAATATATAGGTTCAAAACAAGGAGAAGCTATCACTGAGGGTCAAAATGACTTTCAGAGACAGCTTTTTTCATTGAATGTAGATACGCACTAAAGTGCCGTTAACGAAACCAACCCGATTTCGTGCCTATATTTCAACACCTTGAAACTGATAGACAGCTTTTCCGACACAAAAAAGAGCCGCCCGAAAAGTCAGGTGAAAATGACTTCTCGGGCGGCTTTTATTTAGTTATTGTTAGATTGTGAAGAATTCGGGGTGGATATAGAAGGGTTGGAATCTTGGCCTTGATTCCCTTGCCCTTGGTTGCCCTGATTCCCCTCGTTCCCTTGATTTCCTTGATTCCCTTGGTTGTCTTGATCGTTCGGATTTCCTTGGCCATCTTGATTGCCTTGGTTACCCTGGTTTCCTTGGTTATTTGAGTTGTCTTGGTCGGGATTACCTGGGTTATTTTGATCGGGTTGGCCATCGTTGTCAGAATCACCCTGATCAATGTTTGGATCTTCAAATTCATTGTCTGGATCCTCATCCGGCTCCTCTTCGACGTCCGGCTCATCTGCTCCTTCTAGCAGCAGTTGGGTGGAAGTCGCGCCGCTTGTATAGCCACCCATGCTGGCAGTCACGCTGAATGTATAGGTCTTGCCTAATTCTGCTCCCTGGAAGACTGCTTGGTGATCGGCAGTAGTTGTGATACTTTGCGCTGCGCCTCCGTCAATCGATACGCTAACGTTGAACTCAGGATCTCCAAGATCTTCAAATTCATCTGGAACGTCATAATTCCACTGCAATTCAATGGAATTTGAATCGGCATCAAATTGTGCTGTCAAGTCAGTTGGACTCGGCAATTCAATCTGTTCTGGCACTTCTTGTATGGTAGGAAGTGTTCCCCTGACGAATAATTCCGTCCGCACTAAATTGCTCGGAGTGAACGAACTAGCCAAGGCGAGTGGATTACTGCCTTTGACAATTTTTGCTTCTTCCACTGAGTTTGGCTGTGTGAATCGGTCAGGATTGTTTGCAATGCTGCTCATGACCGTTTTGAATAATTTTTGCGGTACGTGTCGGCCTTTATCATATGTTGTAATTGGCGTTACATAATCCGCATAGCCACCCCATGTGGAGATCGTATACTCCGTCGTGTAGCCTGTGAACCAAGTATCGGGTACGTCTGTGTTTTTCATATTATGCTTTTTCATCGTATCGGCAGAGTAGTTGGTCGTCCCGGTTTTACCTGCGATGTCCATTCCGCTAATTGCAGCGTTTATAGCTGTTCCTTCAGAAGTTAAGACGTCACGCAACATATCTGTAATCATATACGCTGTAGAATCTTTCATCGCCGTCACGGGATCTGGACGAAGATTTTTCTCTGTTTTCCCATCACGTAGCGTGATTTTCGTCACGGCATGTGGTTTCGTGTAAATCCCGCCATTGCCGAATGCAGCATAGGCACCGGCCATTTGCACAGTGGAGAATCCGCCGCCACCGCCCAATGCGTCGCTGGAATTGATCGTGTCATAAGGTAAGCCAAGTGTCTCAGCAAACGCTTTGGCATTTTTTGCTCCGACTTCCTCGAACGTTTTAACGGCAGGAATATTTCTGGAATAGTATAATGCCTCCCGCATTGTCAATGACCCAAGGAATCGTCCGTCTGCATTATTGATGGATTTGTTCGTGCCTTTATATTTATATGGTTCATCTACAACTGTTTGACCTGTAGACCAGCTGAAGTTCTCAATTGCCGGGGCATAAGAGAGAATAGGTTTAATGACTGAACCAGGTTGACGTTTTTGCTCCGCGAAGTTCAAGTTCCGTCCCGCGTACTCACGTCCTCCGCCAACAGCGACAATGGCACCGGTTTTTGTATCCAGCACGGTCATGCCCGCCTGCATTTTTTCCGATTCATAATAACTCGGATCATCGAGGGCGGCTTCTACTGTTTCCTGTACTTTAGGATCGAGTGAGGTTTGTACCGTGATGCCTTCTGCCAATAAATCGGATAGACCAGCTTCCTCTAGCTCATCCAATACGGCGTCTACGTAGGCAGGGTACTTACCATTCGCTTGACGTTCTTCTTCAGGTAATAAAGTGGCTGTGACAGGTATTTTCTTAGCTGCTTCCATCTCTTCTTTTGTGATCTTTTCGTGTCTGTACATAAGTGTCAACACGATGTTTCGGCGCTTCTCCGCACGTTCTGGATGTTTGAACGGATTATAGCCATTCGGATATTGAGGCAATCCTGCAAGCATTGCAGTCTCTTGCAAATCCAATTCATTGAGCTTCTTGCCATAGAAATAGTTTGCTCCTGTACCGAAACCATATCGGTTACCGGACATTAATATTTTATTGAAATACATTTCGAAAATTTCTTCTTTTGAATACTCTCTTTCCAATTTAAACGCAAGCCAAGCTTCTTGAGCTTTTCTTTTTAATGTCTTTTCATCCGTTAAAAATGAGTTTTTGATTACTTGCTGCGTGAGGGTAGAAGCACCTTGGGAACCAAAACCGCTTCGTAAGTTTCCGAGTACTGCTCCGCCTAGACGATAGAAATCCAACCCGTGATGTTTGAAGAAACGGATGTCTTCAGTTGCTAAAATAGCATTTTTCATTTGTTCGGGTATTTCATCATACGGTACATAATCTCGTTTCTCCGCACCAAATTTCAAGAATATATCTCCATCTTTTGTTAGAAAGTTGGACGTGAGCGGATCTTTTAGAAGCTCTTCATCTAAATCAGGTGCTGTACTCGCATAATAGGCGAACAATGAAGCGCCTCCGACTAAGACGGCGAGACCTAGTATGACAACCGCCATTATGATTTTCTTGAACCATCCTTTAGGCGCTTTTTTACGAGGCTTTTTTCTTTGCTTCGCTTCCTCTTGCTTCCTTCTAGCGGTTCTTGAGTTTATATTGTCACTCATGCTTTTTCCTGCCTTTCAATGTCTTGATCTATTCGTTCGCGTTGAAGCCATTGTTCAACGGCTTGTAAGTAATCTAGCCTGGGTTGGTAACCTGTTGAAATCTCAATGGATCGTTCTTTCATTTCCTCCAATGTGATCGACTTTCTTCCGCCGTCTTCCATACGTTTCCATAGAGGGTGAAATTGTTCGAACGGCAATAAGAAGTATCGGTCAAGTGAACTGAAATGAATAATAAAAAAAGCAAGGCCCAATTGATCTATTACGTGCTTCATATGAAGCACTTGATGTGAATGAATATTTTGCAAAGGAAAAGATGTTTTATTCTTTGTCTCTTTCGCTTCGAAATCCACATAGCGGCCTTTATAGACCCCGTTATAGTCTGTAGTGGAAGGTGTGCGGAAATACGCTTCCGTGATGACTGCCGCGCTTCTAGCTGGATATCGGACATTGACTATTTGAATGGGGACCGGCTTTTTATGGATTACCGCCCTTTCATTAGCCAAATAATATTCATTCGTGTCGTTTAGTTCGTCTTCCAATGATTTACCTCGGTTACTGAAGGAGTGGGCAAAGGTTTTCTTTTTTGCTGCTGGTACGGACGGATTATACTTTTTTCCGTTAGGATAACGAATCGCCAATGTGACCACCTCGCGCTCTTAATCATACCATACCCACTACTAGACGAGTTACCAAAAAGAAAGTTTCACAGCAATGTAAAGCTTTGAAAAATAACTTGCGGAATACTTGTTCGTAATAAGTGGAGTAGGGGCTGGCTTTCTGATAAAATATAGATAAGCATAGAGTGATGAAGGAGTTTTAAACAATGAGTTTAGTTGAAGAGACAAAGAGCTTGCTTGCCATTTGTGACGAATGTGAGCAGCGTTTTTATACAATGAGAGAAACCGATCATTCACCGGAGTTTTTTGAAGAAGTGAAACCTTATGCGGACCGCAGCCATCGTGCGATCGCGGATTGGTCTGCGGATATGAAGGTTTGGATCAAGGTCGCGAAACCGCGATATGTTCATGAAGTGCAGATCGATTCATTAAAAGATTCGATGACGCAATTCGTCGTCCAATCTTTTTATAAAGAGACCGGGAAGAAGCGTTTTATCTTATCTATCAATGCTGCGCGCTATACATTGCAGACTGTTTTGAATGCAATGGGCAATGAAACCGGAGAGGGCCGTCCGAATGAATAAACAAAATATACCTGAAACCATTCAACGATTATTTGCTGATCCACGTTTTGGGCCGAATATTTCCTATATCGAAACGTTGAAGGAGCAAGAAGCAAAACTTGCTGAATTTCCGCCTGCTTTGCATCCTTCCATTCGACAAGCGTTGGCGGGAAAAGGTATTTCCCAGCTTTATAGCCATCAAAGGCAAGCGTTCGACGCAGTCAGTGAGGGTAACTCGATTACGGCGATCACTCCGACAGCGTCAGGGAAGTCGCTTTGTTATCATCTGCCCGTGCTGCAATCCATCTTGGATAATCCTTCTTCGCGCGCATTGTATTTATTTCCGACCAAAGCATTGGCGCAAGACCAATTGGCGGATTTGCATGAATTGATCGAAGAGAGCGGGGAGACGATTTTAAGCCATACGTATGATGGGGATACGGCACCAGGATTACGGGCAAAAGTTCGAAAATCCGGGCATATTATTTTGACCAATCCCGATATGCTGCATTCGGCGATCCTGCCTCACCACACGAAATGGATCTCATTGTTTGAGAACTTGAAATATATTGTGGTGGATGAACTTCACACATATAAAGGAGTGTTCGGCAGTCATGTCGCGCATGTGTTGAGGAGATTGCAGCGCATTTGCCGGTTTTATGGCAGTGATCCAATTTTCATTTGTACCTCTGCTACGATTTCAAACGCGAAAGAATTAGCCGAGAACTTAACGAATCGGGAAATGGTGCTCATCGATCAAAACGGCGCACCACGCGGAAAAAAACACTTCGTTTTCTACAATCCGCCGATTGTCCATGATGTCTTTGGCATACGAAGAAGTGCGGTCCTTGAAGTGCGGGATTTAGGCGCATTTCTTTATCAGCAGCATATTCAGACGATTATCTTCGCACGCAGCCGGGTCCGCGTAGAAATGCTCGTTACGTATATGAAAGAACTGACGAAAAAGAAGTTATTTGATGAGACGGTGATGGGGTACCGCGGAGGCTATCTTCCGACGGAGCGCAGAAAAATTGAAAGCGGACTGAAAAACGGTGATATACGCACGGTCGTCAGCACGAACGCTTTAGAGCTTGGAATCGACATCGGTCAGCTGCAGGCCTGTATCATGACGGGATATCCGGGTAATATAGCAAGTGCCCTGCAGCAGGCAGGACGAGCGGGAAGGCGGCAGGAAGACGCGTTAATTATTTATGTAGCGCAATCGATGCCGCTCGATCAATACATTATTAAGCATCCGTCGTATTTGCTGGGTCAACAGCCTGAAGAAATTCATATTCATCCGGATAATATGTTGATTTTAATGGATCACTTGAAATGTGCTTCATTTGAATTGCCGTTTTCTTCAACAGAAACATACGGTGAGTTCGAAGTGCAGGAACTGCTGGCATTTTTGCAGAGCGAAGGCGTGCTAATGCAAACATCGGATAAATGGCACTGGATGACGGATCGTTTTCCAGCAGGAGAAATCAGCTTGCGATCTGCTTCACAGGAAAATGTGGTTATCATCGATCAGTCATTTCCGAAAGAAACCCGGGTCATTGGAGAAATGGATCGTTTCAGCGCGATGACACTTTTGCATGAGGAAGCGATTTATTTGCATCAAGGTACGCAGTATCAAGTGGAGAAGTTGGATTGGGAAGAAAAGAAGGCGTATGTTACTGTCGTGGACGTTGATTATTTCACAGATGCGAATTTAGCGGTGGAATTGAAAGTGATTAGTGAAGATAAGAGGCAGGACGCGGGAGAACGGATGTATGCGTTTGGTGATTTGGCGGTGCTTGCGATCCCGACGATTTTTAAGAAGATTAAGTTTGGGAATAGTCACGACAATATCGGTTCGGGTCCAATATCATTACCTGCAGAGGAACTGCATACCAACGGCACCTGGCTTGCATTCAATGTACCGGAAGGGTGGGAGAAGTCCAATCTGACTGATGCCATGAGTTCGGCAGCCTATGCTATCCAGTCGCTCATTCCTTTATTCGTGAAGTGTGACCGAAACGATATACACGTCGTGCCACAGGTGAAGGCTACGCATACTCAGAAGCCGACTTTCTATATCTACGACAGCTACCCGGGTGGCATCGGACTGAGTGAGAACATCTTCAGCCGTTGGAATGAGCTGCTGACCATGACGGCGGAGCATATTAATGATTGTCGCTGCGAAATTGGCTGTCCAATTTGTATTGGCGCACAGGAAGCGGGACAGACACAAAATAAGTTGAATGCCGAACAGTTGCTAAGAGATTTGGTCAATTAAAAGGGGAGTCGAAGCGTTCACCGCTTCAACTCCTCTTCTTCCATTATTTTATATATCATTTTCCGGTTGATCCCCGTAAGCTTCTCCAATTGACGACCGCTTAACTTCGGATTTTTTCGCAATTCATCCTGCAATACGATCACCCGCTGTTTCTTCAAATCAGGACATTGTTTGTTCGGTGCCAAATGTTTGAACGAACCAAATCGTTCCTGGTCCAGCTTCAAAGTTGAAGGCTGGCTTCCAATCATCTTGCTAAGCGCTTCAAGTGACAATCCTCGATGCTGTGTCAGGGTCTTCTGCGCCAGGGCATAACGCTCACGAGCATTCTCTAAAATTTCCCTTTCCTTTGCTTCCTCCATCGATTCAATACGGATCTTCACATCCACAGTTACTTCCTGTGGCAGCAGAGCATGCAGAATCAACAAATCATCCCCTAGCGTAGCAGAAGGGAATAGGCTGCCGATCAATTTCTGCTGATCAACAGGATCAAGCAGTTCTTCAAAACGGCTAGCTACACCGAAAAACTCTGCAACTGTATCAAAATTCAACTTATCCTTCTGAATCAAATTCCTCTTTCGTTTTCGTTCCTTCAAATCATTCTGTATTTGATGTGCTTGTTTCTCCAATAGACGATGACGTTCATCCAACTTTTCTTTTGACCATTTATCATCCAGATAGAGATCCAGCAGCTTGTCCATCTTGGAATGCACATCTGATTTCATTTTCTCCAACCGTTTTACATCGGCAGCCAGACGTGACAGCTCAGCTTCATCGAAATCAGAGTCGATATACTCAGCAATCTTACTAGTATCGGTCAGGATGTCCTTAACTGCTTTTGTGATGCGGTGCTTGATGCGTTTATCATTAATAGTCGGCTTTACCTGGCATGCACGATAGGTCTCTTCGTTTGAATGCGTCAATACATATAAACCATATCTCTGCGACTTGTCTCTATTGTAAGTGTATTGTTTTTTCACGCTGATTTCTTTCTGACAGGAATCACAAATAATTTTCACATCTCGGAGAAAGTGGGGGTCTGCCGGTTTGCAACGGTATCGCTTACTAAGTTCATTTTGAATTCGTGCATACATCAGCTCAGTGCGCAATGGGGGATAGACGTTAGGTACAGTAATGGTCTCCCCGTTACTAAAAGATTTCTGCAACGTGCCGTGATAGGCAGGATTCTTTAACTTGCTAAGGACTTGCTGGCTTGTCCATTGCTTGCCTTCAGCCGTCTTGCAGATCTTATTTAACTCTCTTGCAATAGCTGTAGCACCGATACTCTTCCGGCTGCTTGCCCCACACTTTGCCTTCCCGGGTCTTTTGACGTTTCCCTCGCATCATTTTCCTTAGTAGATCACGACGGGAACGTTGAGCGAGTAAGTTCTTCAAATCTGATATGAACTCATCATCCTCATTGGCCAAGTCCACCACGCTGCCGGGTTCTGCAATCTTCACACGGTTCTCACGAAGCACACCCTTCAAGTACTCCCACTTGATCGTATCTAGACGGGAGAGCCGGTCCTGTTCGATGCAAAGGACGACATCAATCTTGCCGTCCTCGACCAGATCCAGCATCGCTTCCAAACCGTCCTTGTCCAGTTTGGTTCCACTGTCCACGTCTTTAAAGATATCGACGATGTGCCAGTTTTGGGATTTGGCGTAGCGTGTTAGCTCGATTGTCTGGGCGTTTAGGCTGTAGCGGTCTTCCTGAAGCTTGGTGGATACGCGGATGTAGATGGCTGCTTTCATAATTAGTCACTCCTATTAAGAATGTACGTTCTTTTAACTTTTTAAAAAAGAGCCCTTTAGAAAAGGGCTACGGAAAGAGAACCAAAGTTTGTATATTTAATGTATAATAAGACTAACCTAATAAAGCTAAGGAGGGAATTTTATTGGATCCCAAAAAAGTGATTAACCACAATATAGATGAGATGATGAAACTTGAAAATGAATATCAACAATTAAAAAAAGAAAATCACTTTAAAAAGAAAAAGATTCAAAATTCAATGTCCGTCAAAGCTGCTAGGTTCAATGATAATAGAGATAAACGTGCATCTCATTTTGATTTTATTCGTAATAAATAGCTATTGGAGTTACTAACACATCTCCTTTTTTTATTATATTGAAGTTACCTAAGATAATATCAAGCATCATTGTCGGTATAATATCTAAACTATCGCCATCTAGCATCGGCATGTTCGTTATACCATCATAAACTATTTCCTTCTCCCCTAAAATTCTTACTAGATATCTTATATTTCTATTTTTATCAGTTCGAAATGTTAAAGATTCAACAGACTCACGCAACATATCTTTCTTTAATAATCCAATTTTATCATTGGCTTTAATTACAACTAATCTATCCAATAGATCTGAAGAGAAATCACTCATTTTATTTAATAAGCTAATCGTATTAACTACGTGTTGTGTTTGCTCATGAGTTTCATATACCTTTTCCGCTAATGTTCTTTTATTTTGGTCTTGTGAAGGATTATAAGGCTTAGATACTATTTTTTTAGCTGTCTCATATGACATCCCTGTTTTTTTAACATCATCAAGCATCATATTTTCTAGAAAGTCAGCATTTAATGACTTTTTAATTAGATTAAAATCATAAAAACGATATTTAGATTCGCCAAGATGTAAGTCGCTTTCTTTAAGTTTTCCATTCTCAGTTAATAAGTCGTTCTCTGTCAGTTTCTTAATCAATAAATCTAATGAGTAATCATGAAAGGCTTTATTCAAAATATCTTTTTGGCCTTCTAAAATAGTTTTAGAATAATTGTTAGCTTCCTCCCCGCTGTTTCCCAAGTTAGTACCTAAGCTGAATTCGCCGCCAGGCAACATACCTGTACTAACTTTGACTCCTGCAGTAATGCCAGACTCTTTACCTCTAGTTGTCTGAATTTCTTCACTTTCAGTTTCTTCTCCTGAGTTTTCCAACGTGAAACTATGAACTAATCCCTCGTCTAATTGCGCTAATAAAGAGTTCATAATCTCAGTATCTAAGTAAATAATCTCTTTCATTTTTAATTACCTCCAATTATTATGCAAATTTATTTCGTATTAGAAAACACTTACAATTTGAAATATGAAATGTTAATTCTCAATCCACTCCACCGTCCCTAACTTCCCACCAGCCGCGGCAAGCCCGTCCACCCGATGCATGAATATCAATTCCATCCGATAGGCTGCAAACTTGCAAACTCATCCTAACCAGGAAGTAGTCGGCTACTTCTGAAATGACGATGGGCTGATCGAAGGCGGCCATTCGTTTTGCCTGGCTCTCGCATTTGCTGAGGGCGTATGGATCGGCGCTGAGTTGTGTTTGGTGACGGGCGTACAGGTGGCAGAATTCTTCTACAAGCAGCAGCTTCTTCTCGATGGCGTTCAATCCCTCTTTTAGAAAGATGGTGCCCCGCCTACTGCGTTTGCCTGGCAGGGAGCAGGCTTTGAGATGATGAATTGTGTCGTACTGGATGAACGGCTCGGTAAATGGCTTGTCCACCGGCAGTATGCGGATGCCGTAGCGCCAGCAGATGTCATACATGTCGATCTCATCCGGGTATGTATAATGAAAATGGGAGAGGACCTTGTCGGCCCGTTCCTCCCAGTAGTCTGTGTGTTGTCTGAGTTGCACGAAATCACAACCTTATTTCTTGAGTTTCCAACCGCCTAATATTCTTGGTGTTGCAAGGTCGGATCCATAGCTATCTACGAAATATACAGACACCAGATCCTCGTATTTACCAGAGTTGTTCACTAGGTTCATAACCAATTCCCCAATTTGATCTACGAACCTTTCTTTTTCATGATCTGGCGAGTAGTACCAGGCGTCACTTATTACTACGTTGACGATATCCCAATTACCTTGCCTTGGCTTCACGTCCAGGATGATTCCACCACCCAATTCTTTCATTTCAGCAATTGCCTGATTAAAAGATTTATCTTGCTCAGTCTTAACTGCTTCTACAGAAGGATAGGGTACAGTGACTGTTTCGAAAACAGCATTTTTACCACCTAGCTGATTTTCGGAGGCAAGGTCTCCGGTCATTTTGTTTCCTGTTTCACCATAGATATTTTTAATATCTTCAGGCTGCGGATGCTCGTCCAAATTGAAACGGAACATAGCGTTCGCTGCAAAATGGGCAGGTTTCCAATCGGCAGGAATATCGAATGAAGTTTCCGCAATGCCATCTTTCACTTTTACAAAACCGCTCTTATGATTCAAGTTACCGTCTATCAAAGATACTTCCAATAAGCTTCCGTCCGGTATGTTGGTATCAATTTCAACTTGTATTTTTCCTTTTCCGGCAGTTGCTTTTACAGTACCTTTTACATTAAGTTGCTCTTTTTTCTTTTTCTCAGCAGCTTGTTTCTTATTTTCTATGTCCGCTTTTTCAGCAGCCACTTTTTTTGCAACCTCATCTTTTGAAGCTTTTTCTTTCTTTTCGTCATCTTCTTTTTTGCTATCTACAGCAATTTTTTCTTTGCTGTTCGCAGTTTCTTCTGCAGGTGGAAGTATTGATCCTGCAATCAAGATTGTCATGAAGCCTATACCCGTAGCAATGCCCACCTTCTTTTTAGGCCTTTTTCTAAAGAAAGCAATAATCAGCATGACCAGACCGATTAGAAATGTAAATGCACCAATTACAGCCAAGAATTCTCCCACTCTAATCCCCCCTAGTTAACTCGACTCACATGTACAACTTAGTGATATATTCCCATGTCTTATGTAAAAATAAATACGGTTAAAAACCGTGGTAGTACCAGGTATTTAATTTTCTAATTCCCCAAACTCATTCCTGTAATCTTCATCATCGTCTTCCAAAAACATCTGCCTTATCTTATAAAGCTTAATCAATTCTTTCACTTTCTTCTCTGGGTCAGAGGCCATGTCATGAAATATAACAGGATACTTTTTCAGTTCATTGAAAAGTTTCACTTCTTCTACAGAAAGAATTATCTCTTGACCAACAGCAATGACGTCTTCATTTGAAAATTTATTGTTGGTTAGTCCATGTAAGTACTCTGTAGAACAAGTTAAAGCTAAAGCCAATCGTGCCACATCATCATGATTAGGATCACTATAGCCTCTTTCCCAATTTGAAATAACTTGAGAAGAAACATTTACCAGGCTACCTAAATTAGTTTGTGTTAGCTTCGATTGTTTTCTTTTGGTTTTGATTCTTTCACCTATACTTATAGTAATCACCTTTTGAAATAATTGAATTACCAAAATAATAACAGTAACTAACGGAAATAGATATAGAACTAACGGAATATGAGGATAAAGTATTTATAATTTTTAGTTATAACAGAGAACGTTAGTTTGGAAGCTAAGAAAATAATATATGTAAACTTAGGAGAGATAAGAATTGTTGAAGGGATAAATATAGTAGATATGATAACCCAAGTAGCTTATGTGTCACAGGCGGAATGCCTTTGTGAGTATGGTTGTGTCAGATCTGTATCGCGCATAGGAAACAGGGGAGATGAATAATAAGAGTCGAGGGGAGGGACTTTTGAAAGAGTTGACGGGATAAAAGTAGAAGTGGAAGCCGATCTGATGACGGCTACCACTTCTTTTTTAATAAAGTTGAAAGGTATTCCCGCTCCATTCTTTATTCGATTCATTTTGTAATTCAAATCTCAATCAAAAACGAAAGGATCATCGGTCTTCTTTTCGTTCGCTCAAATAATAAACTCTCCACTGATTTCTTTACACTCTGTCTGATAGCCGTTCGTTTACTGCCATGTATCGAGCTCAAATTAGTGACCGTTGTTTTAACAATTTCATTGACTTCTTTAATGAGTTCCTTCGCATCGGGTTCATAAACAAAGCCTCGCGAGATGGTATCTGGTTCGGAAATTAGTTGACCATCCGTTTTACTAACCGTGATAACAATGATGAGCATCCCTTCTTCTGACAGGACTCTTCGGTCACGCAGCACAATATTTCGCACATCTCCTACACCTAATCCGTCAACAAACACACGGCCAGCGTGAACTCTTCGTGTTTGATATGCCTTAGTATGATCGACATCTACGACATCTCCGTTGTTGATAATAAAAATATTTTCTCGATCTACGCCAACAGATTCGGCCAGTTGCTTATGCTTATAGAGCATTCTATATTCTCCGTGAATGGGAATGAAATACTTCGGTTTCATCAGTGTAAGCATGAGCTTCAGTTCTTCTTGGTTTGCATGGCCGGAAACATGCATACCGGTTGAAGCGCCTGACCCATAAATTACATTTGCTTTCAGAAGATATAAATTATCGATAATCCGTGAAACATTCTTCTCGTTACCCGGGATAGGGGATGAAGCTAAAATAACGGTATCGTCTGGAAGTATTTCCACGTGTCTGAAATTGGAACTCGACAACCGCGACAAAGCTGCCATCGGTTCACCTTGACTGCCGGTGCACAAAACGGCGACTTTTTCAGGGTCCATTTTACCTATCTCGTATGGTTCGATCAACATATCGTCAGGGATTCTCAAATGCCCAAGTTCCGTGGCAACGCTTACCACATTTATCATGCTTCTGCCTAGTAAAGCGAGTTTTCTACCCGTTTTTTGTGCTGCATCGACGACCTGCTGAACACGGTGTACATTGGATGCGAACGTAGAGATAAAAACTTTTTTCTGTGCCTTTCGGAATTCTTCTTCAATATGTCCTCCGACCGTTATTTCCGAAGGGTTAAATCCAGGGCGCTCCGCATTGGTGCTTTCAGACAGTAATACGAGCACACCGTTTTTTCCGATTTCCGCCATCTTGTGAATGTCTGGCGCATCATTATTCACAGGGGTTAAATCAAACTTAAAATCCCCAGTATGAACAACTGCCCCAATAGGTGTATGGAAAACGATTCCTACACAATCGGGAATACTATGATTTGTCCTGAAAAACGAAATGTCCACGTTTCCGAATGATAACTTAGATGCTGCGTGGAAGATTGTTAATTCCGTATGACGAAGCAAACCATGTTCCTTCAATTTAAGGTTTATTAACCCAGCTGTTAATTCCGTTGCATACACGGGGATATTCAGCTGCTTTAAGAAATAGGGGATGCCTCCAATATGATCTTCATGTCCGTGTGTAATGATAAGAGCTCTGACTTTGTCTTTATTTTGTTGTAAGTACGTAATATCTTGGATAATCAAATCAATTCCCAGAAGACTTTCGTCAGGAAATTTTGAGCCGCAATCAATAACAAAGATATCATCTTCATATTGCACTACGTACATGTTTTTCCCGATTTCATTAATCCCGCCTAAAGCAAAAATCGACAAAGTATTTTCGAGATTGGTCATTAGTCGTCTCTCCCTATGTTTCATGAATACCTTAAGTATGTCCGTTCATAGGGAATTTATTACTTTCCGACAGAAGACGCCCACTTCAAGGAATGTGTAGGGCGTAGCCCAATGGGTAAGTGGGTGATAAATATCGGTTGGCGCTAGCCAAAGAGTATGTCAGTCGGTTATAATGAGAACGTACATTCTTTTTGGTGGAGGTGAATTTCATGCTGATCCACAAAGCTTATCGGTTTCAAATTCATCCGAACAAAGAACAACGTATTTTAATCGC
>NZ_JACLBZ010000018.1 GCF_019748715.1 Sporosarcina aquimarina
TAGGTTAAGTTAGAAAGGGCGCACGGCGGATGCCTTGGCACTAGGAGCCGATGAAGGACGGCACTAACACCGATATGCTTCGGGGAGCTGTAAGTAAGCTTTGATCCGAAGATTTCCGAATGGGGAAACCCACTGTCCGTAATGGGACAGTACGTTCACGTGAATACATAGCGTGATCGTGGCACACCCGGAGAACTGAAACATCTAAGTACCCGGAGGAAGAGAAAGAAAATCGATTCCCTTAGTAGCGGCGAGCGAAACGGGAAGAGCCCAAACCAGGAAGCTTGCTTCCTGGGGTTGTAGGACACTCTATACGGAGTTACAAAGGAATGCATTAGACGAAGCGATCTGGAAAGATCCGCCGCAGTGGGTAACAGCCCCGTAGTCGAAAGTGCATTCCCTCCAGAGTGGATCCTGAGTACGGCGGAACACGTGAAATTCCGTCGGAATCCGGGAGGACCATCTCCCAAGGCTAAATACTCCCTAGTGACCGATAGTGAACCAGTACCGTGAGGGAAAGGTGAAAAGCACCCCGGAAGGGGAGTGAAATAGAACCTGAAACCGTGTGCCTACAAATTGTCAGAGCCCGTTAATGGGTGATGGCGTGCCTTTTGTAGAATGAACCGGCGAGTTACGATTCCATGCAAGGTTAAGCTGAGAAAGCGGAGCCGCAGCGAAAGCGAGTCTGAATAGGGCGCATGAGTATGGGGTCGTAGACCCGAAACCAGGTGATCTACCCATGTCCAGGGTGAAGGTCAGGTAACACTGACTGGAGGCCCGAACCCACGTATGTTGAAAAATGCGGGGATGAGGTGTGGGTAGCGGTGAAATTCCAATCGAACCTGGAGATAGCTGGTTCTCTCCGAAATAGCTTTAGGGCTAGCCTCAAACGAAAGAATCTCGGAGGTAGAGCACTGTTTGGACGAGGGGCCCATCCCGGGTTACCGAATTCAGACAAACTCCGAATGCCGATGATTTATGTTTGGGAGTCAGACGGTGGGTGATAAGATCCATCGTCGAGAGGGAAACAGCCCAGACCACCAGTTAAGGTCCCCAAGTATCCGTTAAGTGGAAAAGGATGTGGCGCTGCCCAGACAACCAGGATGTTGGCTTAGAAGCAGCCATCATTTAAAGAGTGCGTAATAGCTCACTGGTCGAGTGGCGCTGCGCCGAAAATGTACCGGGGCTAAACGGATCACCGAAACTGTGGATTGACGCAAGTCAATGGTAGGAGAGCGTTCCAAGGGCGTTGAAGCTAGACCGGAAGGACTGGTGGAGCGCTTGGAAGTGAGAATGCCGGTATGAGTAGCGAAAGAAGGGTGAGAATCCCTTCCACCGAATGCCTAAGGTTTCCTGAGGAAGGCTCGTCCGCTCAGGGTTAGTCAGGACCTAAGTCGAGGCCGATAGGCGTAGACGATGGACAACAGGTTGATATTCCTGTACCACCTCCCCGCCGTTTGAGTAATGGGGGGACGCAGTAGGATAGGGTGAGCACGCAGTTGGTTGCGTGTCTAAGCAGTGAGGTGGAGAACGAGGCAAATCCCGTTCTCATATAACACTAGGCTGTGATGGCAAGGAGAATTGTCTCCGGAGTCCCTGATTTCACACTGCCAAGAAAAGCCTCTAGCGAGGCGGGAGGTGCCTGTACCGCAAACCGACACAGGTAGGCGAGGAGAGAATCCTAAGGTGATCGAGAGAACTCTCGTTAAGGAACTCGGCAAAATGACCCCGTAACTTCGGGAGAAGGGGTGCTCTGGTAGGGTGAATAGCCCGAGAGAGCCGCAGTGAATAGGCCCAGGCGACTGTTTAGCAAAAACACAGGTCTCTGCAAAACCGTAAGGTGACGTATAGGGGCTGACGCCTGCCCGGTGCTGGAAGGTTAAGAGGAGGGGTTAGCGCAAGCGAAGCTCTGAATTGAAGCCCCAGTAAACGGCGGCCGTAACTATAACGGTCCTAAGGTAGCGAAATTCCTTGTCGGGTAAGTTCCGACCCGCACGAAAGGCGTAACGATCTGGGCACTGTCTCAACGAGAGACTCGGTGAAATTATAATATGCGTGAAGATGCGCATTACCCGCGACAGGACGGAAAGACCCCGTGGAGCTTTACTGTAGCCTGATATTGAATTCCGGTGCAGCCTGTACAGGATAGGTAGGAGCCTTGGATTCCGGAGCGCCAGCTTCGGAGGAGGCGTTGGTGGGATACTACCCTGGCTGTATTGGACTTCTAACCCATGCCCGTGATCCGGGCAGGAGACAGTGTCAGGTGGGCAGTTTGACTGGGGCGGTCGCCTCCTAAAGAGTAACGGAGGCGCCCAAAGGTTCCCTCAGAATGGTTGGACATCATTCGTAGAGTGCAAAGGCATAAGGGAGCTTGACTGCGAGACCTACAAGTCGAGCAGGGTCGAAAGACGGGCTTAGTGATCCGGTGGTTCCGCATGGAAGGGCCATCGCTCAACGGATAAAAGCTACCCCGGGGATAACAGGCTTATCTCCCCCAAGAGTCCACATCGACGGGGAGGTTTGGCACCTCGATGTCGGCTCGTCGCATCCTGGGGCTGTAGTCGGTCCCAAGGGTTGGGCTGTTCGCCCATTAAAGCGGCACGCGAGCTGGGTTCAGAACGTCGTGAGACAGTTCGGTCCCTATCCGTCGCGGGCGCAGGAAATTTGAGAAGAGCTGTCCTTAGTACGAGAGGACCGGGATGGACATACCGCTGGTGTACCAGTTGTCTTGCCAAAGGCATCGCTGGGTAGCTATGTATGGACGGGATAAATGCTGAAAGCATCTAAGCATGAAGCCCCCTTCAAGATGAGATTTCCCATTACGCAAGTAAGTAAGATCCCTCAAAGATGATGAGGTGGATAGGTCTGGGGTGGAAGCACGGCGACGTGTGCAGCTGACAGATACTAATCGATCGAGGACTTAACCTATTTTAAGAAGTACTACTTGAGGTACACAATGTCTTTTATTCAGTTTTGAGTGAACAA
>NZ_JACLBZ010000002.1 GCF_019748715.1 Sporosarcina aquimarina
TGAAACAGCATTTGAACATCAAGAAGTTCTACACACAAAGTCAGCAGGGTGTGCACAACCAAGTGTACCTTGCGATGATCGTCTACTGCCTGAATGTCCTGGCACAGCTGCGGACCAAAAGTAAGCGAACCTACTTGCAGATCAGCCGCTATTTGAAAGCTTCTTTATGGAAGTCCGCGCATATCTGGCTTCGAAAAATTGAAGGAAAAAGCGTGCCGTAACGCAGGCAATCAGTTTCTGTCACAGTAGCCAAAAGGTATAGTAAAAAAATGGATGCTTACTGTCTCTGTTCAGCTGTCTTCGTTTTTTCACTTGAAAGCCGAAAAGTATAGACGGAATATTTCGAACTTATTTATGCGACACTAGTGGAATTGTACATATAAAAATGCAAAGCTCGACAAAAAATGAGCTTTGCTTAGTATCACACTATTTTAGTGCCTGTACGTTCGGTTTTTAAACATTAACTACGTATTTGAGTGAAGCTGACACATATTAAGTCATTCCGACTTACGTTATCCAGTCCTTCATCTTTTTATAGACAGTTTGTGACGGTAATGATCCACCTCGTTCAATATTGCTTATATAGGATGTCGAAATATTCAATTCGTCGGATACTTGTTTTAGTGTTAAACCACGTTTGATGCGGCATTCCTTAAAAACACTACCAATGTTCTTGCAAACTTCTTCTTTAGTTTGCGCTAAGGAAAAATTGTTTGGTGTCTTGATTGATTTCTTTCTCTCAATCGGCTCATAATAGCTAACAATCTCGTCAGGTGGCGCGATGATGATCGTAGCATCTAACCAGATACGTAGCCATCCTTTTTTCGACATACCGTCCTCGTTCCAATGATTGTACTGCCAAAATGTGATTACGCCTTCTTCTTCCAATAGGTCAAGGGCTTTCTCCAGTCGGTCCCGAATACGTGAAGGTGCTTGTGAATCTATTTGTATACCGATTTTTTCGAGTAATGTACTGATTTTATGCGGCTGCAAATAGCTTGCTTTTCGTGCCTGAGTACGCCAACGCCAGCTTACATAACGGATGAGTTTTTTCTCCCATTTCCTTTGATACGGATTGAATTCAATCGCTTGATTCGGTAATAACTTTACTTGTCTGGCAGCACCTTGCAAGAAAGGCTCAAAAACTTCCCCAATCGTTACATATAGACGGTCTGGTAGTGACTTTTCATTCAATTCGCATGGACTGCCGTCTTCATTCGAAAAAATGAACGCACGCCCTTGCATCTTCTTGTTGACAGGTTTACCTTGTTCATATACTAAGACCGTCTCAAGTTCCATCCATAGTGACTGTATATTTGAAAGCGCTTTCAACACTTGGATACGTTGTTCTTTTTCATAACCACCGCGCCTACCTGTTCCTCCAAGTTTTGTCTTCAGTCCACGGATTGTCAGTAGATCATCGAAGCGGATTTCTACGCGGTCACCTAATTGCGCCAAATACAAATGGCATAGAGAATCTAATACGTCCACATCGACTTCTGATAACATCTGAGCATCATTATGCAGTTGATTCATACGACTTGCTGTTCGATCCTCTTCACGCGGAAGTAGCTGTAAAGAACCTGCTAATCTAGCACCTTGAATAGTTGCTCGTGGCCATTGACCGAGCTCGCAGACAAAGTTTTGGTTAGAAATCGCTTCCGTAATGAATTGATAGATAGCATTGCTCATGACAACAAGATTATTCGTTTTTGCTGTTGATTCAATAGGCTGATGTACGGAAACCTGCTCGCCGACTCCGAGTAATTCATTGATCTGTTCCATTGAATTTTTTTCTAATTCAAACACCGCAAGTATTTCCGAAAGCATTTTTTCGATGTAAACGTTGACGTCAGCGGTAAATTTATTCAGAAAGCTATCGTTGGAAGCGAAATTCATCCTCATTTCTTCGAGGAATAATACATTCAATATTTCTCTTTCAAGAGCGTTCAGAGTATCGTATCCATGCTTTTTGATCATCTCACTGACGGTATGGTTCATTAAATACGTCCTATACCACGTGCTGAATACATTCCAAGAATTCTCATCATTTAGACGTGTATGTGCACGTACCATTTTATCGTATTTAGCATATAATTTATTTAGGATTTCCCATTTGAGTGTTGGCTTATTCACAAACAACGGTGCAAGATGACCTTCATAAGTACTAAAAAATTTAGCGACCATGAACTCTGTCGATTTCGCGAGCACTTCGCGTCTCGCATCAACACGAATCTTGAAAAATAAATCAATATTGTTTTCGTAGTCTTGCTGACGGACGATGAATGTCTCGTTTTTCCCCCTCGGGAAAATACGGTTGGCATCCACTTTTTTTCGTACGTTTTCAGATGGAAAATTAATTAAGTAGTTATAGTCAAAGAAGTTATGCCGGTGATCGTGTATAATGATCACTTGGAAGTGGTCGATTTTATTTGCGATGTTTTGATGATGGGTCAGTTCACAGTTCGTGTCATTTAACAGTAAATCGTAATTGTTCAAAATAGTCCCCCCGATAAACCGTAAGTTTCAAGTAGTATATCATGAATTTACAGAATTATCTATTCGCTTTCGCGGTAAAAAAGTTAGTCGCGTTATAGACTAAGACAAAAAAGCTCGTACAGTTCATAAATTGAACTGTACGAGCTTTTTATGGTAAACAGGCACTTATGATACGAGCGCACCTTCTAATTTTATTTCTTTGATGAGTAACGGAAGAACTTCGAACAGATCTCCAACAATACCGTAATCTGCCATCTTAAAGATATTCGCTTCTTCATCGCTGTTGATTGCGACAATCACTTTGGAGTTCGACATGCCTGCCATATGCTGAATTGCTCCGGAAATACCTACCGCGATATAGAGATCGGGCGTAACCACTTTTCCTGTTTGACCGATTTGCAGCGAGTAATCGCAGTAATCTGCATCACAGGCACCTCGAGAAGCCCCTACAGCGCCGCCTAGCAAGTCCGCTAGCTCATACAATGCATTGAATCCTTCGGCGCTCTTGACGCCGCGTCCGCCAGCAATAACGATTTTCGCTTCCATTAAATCTACGCCTTCCGTTTTCTTGCGGATAACTTCTTTGACGATCGTACGCAAGTCTTTGACATCCACTTCTTTTGCTATGATGTCACCCGTTCGGCTAGAGTCAGGCTCCAATGCGGAAATATTATTCGGACGGATCGTGGCGAATAGCAGTCCATCGTCTTTCATCACTTTCTTTTCAAACGCTTTACCTGAGTAGATCGGTCTAGTGAAGACTACTTGATCGTCTTCTTTTTCAATTGCCACCGCATCCGAGATCAATCCAAGTTCCAGGCGACTTGCGATTTTAGGTGTCACATCTTTACCGACTGACGTATGGCCCATGATGATGCTGGATGGCTTCTCGTCCTCCATCACTTCCATGATGACCTGTCCGTAGCCTTCCGATGTATAATTGCTCAAGTTAGCATGTGAGACGGTAATGACACGATCTGCACCATAGTGAATCATTTCTTCAGCCGGTTGCTGCAAGTCTCCGTCACCTAGTACCAATGCCAGAATTTCTACGTTTTCGTTTATTTGTTTTGCCGCTGCGATCGTCTCATAACTTACTTTACGAAGAACCCCTTGCTGCAATTCCCCGATTACTAGTATCTTTTCACTCATAGTAAAACTCCTTTCGTTTCGTAGATTGCTTAGATTACTTTCGCTTCATTGGATAATAAGCTGACCAGTTCTTTGACTTGCTCTCCTGTCTCACCTACCAAAATGCGCCCTGCCTGCTTTTTAGGAGGCAAGAAAATAGAAATCGTTGCCGTCTTCGCTTCCACGTCGTCTTCATCGAGATCCAAATCATCGAGCTCAAGTTGCTCAAGTGGCTTTTTCTTCGCCTTCATGATACCAGGAAGGGACGTATATCTTGGCTCATTCAGTCCTTGCTGGCACGTTACGAGCACCGGCAAGGATACTTCAATTTTCTCGAGATCCCCTTCGACGTCCTTCTCAATTTCCGCCGTGCCGTCTTCAATATCCAGCTTGACGATCGTCGTAATAAAAGGCATATTTAGGCGCTCCGCTAGACGGGGTCCTACTTGTCCGCTTGCCTCGTCAATTGCCACATTGCCTGCTAGGATCAAATCCGCTTCTTTTCCTTCAAAAAATGTCTCAAGAATCTTCGCTGTCGTGAATTGATCACCTTCATCAAGGTCGTCACTCGTATCGATGAGTACCGCGTCATCTGCGCCCATCGCAAGTGCCGTACGCAATTGCTTCTCCGAGTCCTCATCACCAATTGTCACAACAGTCACCGTTCCGCCGTTCTTGTCGCGTTGCTGGATCGCTTCTTCGACTGCGTATTCGTCGTACGGATTAATAATGAACTCCGCACCACTTTCATCTATTTGATTGCCTGACACGGAAATTGCTTCTTCCGTGTCGAATGTTTTTTTCAGTAAGACATAAATATTCATGTATAAGTCTCCTCCTTGTACTCTACAGTTACCATTATTTGATTTCTTCAGTGTTTAAAGGTTTCGGCAATATTTTCGTACCAACTAAATCCTCTTCACTTGTATGGATCCCGTGAATTGTTTTAGGAATTAACGGCAAGAATAATAGTGCAATGACGATGAAACCCATGATGACGAAAGATGTATTCACTACCGCGCCGACGTTATTACCGCTTGCAGAGAAGATTGAGAACGCGACCAACGCAAACGAAGCGCCCATTCTCTGTGCAAGGTTTTCTATTACCGTGTTCGTAAACGTCACGACATTCATCCGTTGCACGGAAGCTTTGGAAACGACCAATGCTTTGACGACCGGCGTTTTGAGACCAGCTCCAACCCCCACCAGACTCATCGCCGTGAACAAATAAGCAAACGATGTCGTAAGATTAACGAAACTCAACATGATGATCCCGGAAGAAAAGATGAGAATTCCCGATCCCATAATGGTCCGGGCCGAAAATTTCTTTAAAACTCTTCCACTGCAATATGCTGCGACCGACGTCCCGAGGAACACTGCCATCTGCAGGAAACCTACAGTCGTAGCGTCTTTTCCTTGTACGTTTTGTACAAAGAATGTCAGCAAGTACATCACACCTGCGTATCCAATAAGGATGAATACCGCAATCGTCGTAGGTACCCAGAAGTTCCGATTCGCAACATACTCTAAATCGAGCAACGGTGCTTTTTGTTTTTTCTCTACAACGATCAAGATGATCAACGCAGTGACGAATACTAGCAATGATGGAACCCACATTCCAGATTCGATTCCGAAGCTGTTAATGAATGTTGGAATCGTCAGCAAACCGAGCAATAGAGCGATAACGAAAATCAAACCAAGAACATCCAACTTCTTACGTGCTTGTGCTTTGACGTGTGGAACAAAAGCAAAGAGTGCAATGCCTAAACCACCAAGAACAGCAGTGAATATAAAGCTTGCCTGCCAGTTCATCGTATCGACGATCATACCGCTGATGACCGGACCAAATACCGCACCGATTGTAATAAACGCCGCAAACGTTCCAATCGCCTTCCCCCGCTGTGTCCCGACCATGAATTTACCGGCATAGGCAATCCCCGATGGCGCAATCGCCGCGCCCGAAATACCTTTAAAGAATAAACCGAGAACGAGCACCCAGAAAGAAAACGAGAATGCTACGAGCAATGATCCGATTACCATGAAAATACCGCCAATTAGGATGACGATCTTCAATCCGAACGAATCTCCAATCCATCCAAGTAGTGGCTGGAATCCTGTTAAACCAACAGCCAGACCCAGTTGCATCCAGACTGCGTATCCCGGCGTCAGATTAAATTCGGCAATCATATGCGGGTATGCGGGAAGATGGGTTGCTAAACTTAACATAATAAAGAATGCTCCGAAACTTATGAATAAAAAACCTCTATTAATCGATTTATCTTTCAATGCCATTTCACTCATATAGTGGCCTCCCTTTATCGATGATGGAATGGTTTTCAAGCTTTGGTTATTATGTCACATCTAGCTGTGGTCTAAAAAAGTAAATCCGCAGAAGGAGTTTCAGTCTGCTCAGAGCAAAACCGAAGCTCTCCCGCCACAGATCAGAGTGTTACTGGCTATTTAGCCGATATTAATGACACAAGCTTTTTCCTGTGAATAATCCAAAATCGAGTCCGTACCGTAACCACTTTCCTTTACACCGCTAAACGGCAGGTCCGCTCCTACTCTAGCGTACGTATTGACCCATACATTACCCGCTTGAAGCTTATCAATCATACGATGTGCAAGACCGAGATTTTGCGTCCATACGCCCGCTGCCAGACCGAAGTTCGTGTCATTGGCAATTTGAATGGCTTCTTCTTCCGTATCGAACGGAATAGCAACCGCCACAGGACCGAAAATTTCTTCACGAGCTAGTTTCGTGCTGTTGTCCGCTACTTTCACGAGTGTAGGCTGTACCCAGTACCCGTCCGCGAATTCAGGTTGACCCGGCAGAACCTCCTGTCCGCCGTATTTTCCGCCGAACACTACCTCATACTCGTCTTTTGACGCTTCGTCGATATACCTGCAAACCGACTTGAATTGCGCTTCATTTGCGATAGGTCCCATTGTATTAGTAGTATCTTGTGTGTTACCGTGCTTGACAAATTCCTTGTCCGTCATCAACTCTTTCAAGCGACCTATCACCTCATCGTAAATAGAGCGCTGGATCAACATGCGTGAACCACCCACACAAATCTGGCCGGAGTTCGGAGTAAAGATTCCGTTGATCAATCCATGTACCGCCTGCTCGATATTTGCATCTTCAAAAACGATATTCGGTGACTTGCCGCCCAGTTCAAAAATCAATGACTTCGGTGAATGGGCAGTTGCTTTTGTGATGCGTTCCGCTGTTGCCTTTGAACCTGTCAAACTCACTTTATTCACTTCTTCGTGACTGACAAGATAATCTCCAATTTCGCGACCGGAACCGGAAATGACATTGAGTACGCCAGGAGGCAGAATTTGTGAAATCAATTCACCGTAGCGCAAAGATCCAACCGCTCCGCTTTCAGCCGGCTTAATCACTACTGTATTGCCTGCTGCGAGCGCATAAGCAGCTTTGATCGTAAATGTAAACAATGGTGCGTTCCAAGGTAATATTCCGACTACTACTCCGTACGGCTTGCGTACAGTGAAACCGAAATCTCCTGTACCCATCTGTACAGTGCGCCCTTGTCCGCCTACTAATGTTGCCGCACTCGCTGCATCGTACCAGACTTGCTTCAATACTTCCGCGAGATAGCCATATTCATCCAGTACCCAGCCGTTGTTACGCGTCTCAAGTTCAAGCAGCTCTGCAGCGTACTCGGGTATCATATCCCCGATCTTGCGCATATAATCGCCGCGTGTACGTGCCGGTAGGTCAGCCCAGCCTTCAAATGCTCCGCGTGCCGCCTGGATCACGAGTTCTGCATCTTCTTTCTTACTTGACGGGATCTTTGCCCACACTTCGCCTGTTGACGGGTCGATACTGTCGGCTACGGCCCCGTCCTTCGCTTGTACGATCTTGCCGTTGATGATATTGCCGTAAGTCGTCAATTTGGATTTCTCGGATACGTTCGTCATATATTTTCCTCCTTCAAATTACCAGCCTAGTGAAGAGACTACTTTTTCTTGATAGAAAGGGGTGGAACCTAAATACTGATCATAATAGCGAGCGCGCTTTACAAATAGATGACAATCGATTTCTTCCGTGATTCCGATTCCGCCGTGAATCTGGATATTATGTGCCGAAACTTCGATGAATTTCTCCGTCGCATATGTACGGGCGCTGTATACTGCTGCTTCTCGATCGAATTCGTCCGTATCTACTACCCAGTTGGCATAATGACTCAGTGAACGGGCAATTTCCAAATTCACTTTCATGTTGACGATACTGTGTTTGATCGCCTGGAAACGTCCGATCGCTTGGCCGAACTGCTCCCGAATCTTCGCATATTCCGTCGCCATATTGACAACACTTTCCATTGCGCCGACGATGTATGAACTAAGCGCAGCGTTGAAGTACAACAGACCTTCTTGAAGCTGCATCCATCCCTTGTCTACTTCACCTATAATTTGATCTTCTTTGATGACTAGATTATTGAATTCGATTTTCGCTACATGTTTTGATTCGTCAAAGGAAGATAGTTTCTCGATGTTCATCCCTTCTGTCTTGTCGATCAACACAAGAGATAATCCGTCCTCTTGATCCTCCTGGTTTGTGCGTACCAATATGAGGAATGCATCCGCAAGTTCCGCTTCCGGTACAAGCGTCTTCGTGCCGTTAAGCACATACTGTCCATCCTGCTGTACTAATGTACATTGGATACCTGCTGGGGAGAAGTCGTTGAAAGGCTCCAGTGCTGCGAATGAAACCAGTTTCTCTCCTGAGGCAACCGCTGGCAGATACTGTTGCTTCTGCTCCTCTGTGGCGTATTTCTTCAGCGTCGGTACTACCAACGCTGAAGTTTCCATGAATAAGCCGGGTACTAGTGAACGTCCCATCTCTTCGAACGTCGGAACGAGATCGAGTGCATCCAGATCCATACCATCGTATTCTTCAGGAATGTTGATGCCACTGCATCCAAGTTCAGCTAATGTCGTGTACACCTTCTTCAGATTTTCCGGATTATTGTCAATCATTTCTCGAGCCAACTGTGTACCGCCGAATTTATCCAACATTTTGCGGATATGTCCACGGAACATTTCTTGCTCTTCTGTCAGTGAAAAGTCCATATTTTATCCCTCCAAGTCAATTAACGTCCCATGTCTTTCGGCAAGCCTAGTACGCGCTCGCCAATCGTATTGCGTTGTACTTCACTCGTACCGCCACCGATTGTCTGTCCGAATGATGCGAGGAATAAATGTTGCCACTTCGGATCCGCTGCGGCATCCTTATCAAATAGCACGCCTTGGTGTCCTTGAATCTCCACTGCAAATGCAGAGAGTGCCTGGTTCAATTCAGTTACCACCAATTTATCGATGGATGTTTCCGCTCCTGGTTGACCGTTTTTGATCGTAGTGGTCAGGTTTTTATAATAATTCAAGAGCGATCCGCGCACGCGGGCATAGAAATTCGCCAATTTTTGTCTGACTAAAGGATTTTCAATCAATGGTTTGCCATTTACTTTATACTGCTGTGCCAGTTCCACTGTATCGTTGAATTGCTTTTCGAGTGTGAAGAGTTCTGCACCGATCCCCGTACGCTCATGGAGCATCAAGGCAATCAGAACATGCCAGCCCGAGTCTACTTGTCCGACGATATCTGCATCTGTCGCTCCAGCGTCTGTCATATACACTTCGTTAAAGTCTTTGTGTCCGTCCATCTGCACGATCGGAAACGTTTCGACTCCTGGTTGATGCATATCCATCATGAACACCGTAATACCACGGTGCTTCTTTTCTGGGTGCGTACTCGTTCTTGTCAGAAGAAAGCATTTATCCGCCACGTGGCCAAAACTTGTCCAGACTTTCTGACCATTGATGAGCCAGCGGTCACCGTCTTTTACTGCACGTGTTTTCAGGCCTGTTAAATCCGACCCTGCGCCCGGCTCTGAATAGCCTTGGCACCATATTTCTTCACCTGTTAGGATTTTTTTCAAGTATCTCTCTTTTTGTTCATCCGTCCCAATGTCGATCAATGTAGGACCTACCATATGGATCCCGATATAGTTGATGAGTGGCGGCGCTTTGACGCGTACCATTTCTTGGTGGTAGATGATTTCTTCCATCAAGCTGGCGTTGCGGCCGCCATATTCTTTCGGCCAGGCGATGGCTGCCCATCCGCCTTCATACAATTTATTTTGCCATGCACGTAACACACGTGAGTATTCATCCAGGTCTTCCGGCAAGTCGCGCTTGCCTTCTAGCCAGCCTTCAGGAAGGTTTGCTTCAAGCCATGTTCGTAGTTCGATTCTAAATTTTTCTTCTTTTTTTGTAAAAGAGAAATCCACACTCGCTCATCCTTTCTATCTCATTTATCGATCAATTTGTAGCCGGAATCCACTGTGGCAATGCACGGTCTTCCGTAATATCCACCCATGTCATTTGGATCGGCATACCGATTTCCAAATCTTTTTCTTCGCAATTCAAGATGTTGCCCATAATTTTCACTTCTGGCACTTTGTCAAGCTGTGCGAGTGCGATAATCGTCGGTAACTCATCCTGGAAACCTGGTAAGAATGGACGGTAGGAAACCACATACGAATAGACTGTGGCTTTAATATCGTCGCCGAACTGTTCCCAGCTGACGTTTTCACTTCCGCATTTTGCGCACGTAGGGCCCGGCGGTTGTGAGTACGCATTACAGTCATCACATTTTTGCAGAGCTAGTTGGTGTTTGTCCGCTGCATCCCAGTACGGAGCATTATCTATATCTTTCAATGGAATGGGTTTTTGGTAAGCAGTCTTTGCTTGTGTCATAGTTATTCCTCCTAGTTTCGTAAGATCATGGCGCCTGCGATATCCGGTCCAGCCCAACCGGTACAAATACCGATCTTGCAATCTTCTACTTGGCGGTCGGTTCCTTTGTAGTCATGGCGCAGCTGTCTGACGATTTCAATGGCATTGTTCATTCCGTGTGTGTAACCTTCGGATAGCATGCCGCCCGCTGTATTGGTTGGTAGTTTACCGCCGATCTTCAAGTTGCCTTCTGCAACGAAATCTCCCACTTCTCCACGTTTCGCAAATCCGTATGCTTCAAGCTGTCGCATAACAACCCAGCTGAAGCAGTCATAGATGGAGGCAACATCGATATCGTCCGGTGTCACACCAGCGTTTTCATAGAGCTCTTCCGCTACGTAATCAGAAGCAACCTGGTCGATATCGTTCCAGTAGTGAGCGTGCGGATGGCATTGTCTTGCCGCCATCCCCATGATATAGACCGGTTTTGACGCGCAGTCTTTTGCTTTTTTAGCAGACGTTACGATGATCGCATTTCCTTCATCGAGTTCCAGGCATGAATCATGAATATTGAATGGAGAACTAATATCCGGTGTAGCGAGATAGTTTTCCATCGTTAACGGCTTACCATGCAGGAAAGCTTTTGGATTTCGTTGCGCATGCTCATAGAAGCTCAAGCACACGTGCCCGAGATGTTCTTTCGTAATGCCCGTTTCATGCATATGACGTGTCGCATACATGCCGAACCATTGCGATGGGCTTGCCGATCCGTACGGAATCACGAAGCTTCCGCCTGTGAGCGCTCTCTGCAGCATATCGGGATCATATCCGCGACCTACACGAGTTCCCGAGCTACCGTTCATGGAACGATAGATCAATACCGTGTTCAGCTGGCCGGCTTCAATGAGCGCCACTGCATCCGCAATGAGCATTTCCGTACTCGCTCCGCCGCCCTGGATATCCTTAACATACTTCGGTCGTACACCAAGATAGGTTGCTAGTTGGTGGGACGTACAGGAATCCCCTTCGTTATAGTTCATGAATCCGTCGATGTCCGTCGCTTTCAAGCCCGCATCTTTGATTGCTGCGTTGGCCGCATCGAGCGCCAAATGCAGAGGCGTTTTTCCCGATTTTCTTGAACGTTCGCTCTCTCCTACGCCTACAATGGCATAGCGGTCCTTAATAGTTCCCATAGATATATTCCTCCTATTTCACGTCTGTTTATGTCAGTTGTAAGATGGCGCTGCCTGATCCGACTACTTCTCCCGATACTTTCTCGGCCGTCAGATCTAGTGCGATCCATCGCTTGCCATCTTCTTCATATGTTCGTTTGACAACACCCGTGCAGCGTATTTCATCGCCCGGTACCGTCATTTTGCCGAAACGCATCTTAAAATTTGCGACGCGTGCTCCCTTGCCAGCAATTTTCATCACATATTCCCCAAGGAAACCCATTACGAGCATGCCGTGCGCTATGACGCCATCCATTCCGATTTTCTGCGCAAAACCATCGTCCAGATGCAACGGATTAAAATCCCCGGAAGCACCTGCATATTGTGCTAGTTGCACTTTCGTAATCGGCGGCTTCACCATCGGTTCAAGTTTCTGATCCACAGTCAATTCTTCCAACACCCAATCTTTGATCATACGAAGTCCCTCCCATTAGTTTTTCGCTGCGCGATAGACGATATTCATTCGGCTAATACAGACCAGTTCGCCTGTTGGATCTTTCATTTCCGTATCAAGCTTCAAGAACTGCATTTTTCCGCTCTTTCCTTCTTTGTCATACAGATCACTTACTTTGATCTGGCAACGTAGTTGATCTCCTATGCGGATCGGTTTGTAGTAGAGGAATTCTTGCTCACCGTGCAACATCCGCCGATGGTCAAGTTGTAAGGGCATTTCTACTTTGCTGTCGTTCATCGCAATCGGGAATGTGGGCGGGACAATTAGCCCTTCGTATGCCGACTCCTTCGCATATCTGTCGTCTGTATAGAGTGGATTGTCGTCTCCGATGGCAGTGGCGAATTGGCCGACATGCCGACTTTCGACTTCAAACACGTATTCGTCGCTCATTAAGCCTATAACACTTTTATCCAAGTCCATTTTCCATCCTCCTCTTATTTGGTGATGATCAATGCATCTGCCGCTACAATTCCGTCTTCGTAAACGATTAACGGGTTAATGTCTATTTCCTGAATAATATCCGAGTAGTCTTCAATTAATCTAGAAACCTTCAATAACACGTCGATGATTGCTTCTTGATCGACGGGCTTTTTATTGCGTACGCCTTGTAGGATTTGATAGCCCTTCAAGCTTTCCATCTTATCGATAGCATCTTGTCTTGTGATCGGTGCGACACGGAAAGATACATCTTTGAAGACTTCTACAAAGACACCGCCGAGACCAAACATAATGACAGGACCGAATGTCGGATCACTTGTTACACCGACGATGACTTCCACACCTTCCGGCAACATTTCCTGGACGGATATGCCGTGAAGATCCGCTGTCGGGCAATGTTCTTTTGCACTGCCGTAGATTTCCTTGAACGCCTGGCGCACTTCCTGCCCGTTCTGGACATTCAGCCGAATGCCGTTGACTTCCGTCTTATGCGGAATATCAGGCGAATCGATTTTCATGACAACCGGATACCCCATGTTATTAGCAGCTTGTACTGCAGCATCCTCCGTCTTGGCAGTGATTCGCTTCGCTGTGCGGATACCGTACGCGGAGAGAATTTCGCTCGACTGCGATTCGCTCAACGTTTGGTTTGCGGGTAACAAGTGCCGGATGTTCGATACGTCCAGTTCTGTTCTTGCCGGCCCATCGCTGATTTTGTGCGCCTTTCTGTAAGCCTCTGCATAATCCACTAATTTTGCCAACGAGCGGATAGGATTCATGTCACCGAGAATGAACGGGATACCGTTGTCCTCGAGATACTGGACGCCTTTTGGAATAGACATGCCTTTTAGCGGGAAGTTCGATATCATCACGAACTTATCCGAGTTCTTGCATATCTCAACGAATTCCTGAAGGAGCGGTGTGTTTTCATCCCAGTGAATAGGGAACTCAGGGAATAAGATGATGTCCGTATCCGGATCATTGACTAGTACTTTTAATGGTGCGAGATACAATTCTGGATTGGTAATCGATGCGGCTGCAGTTAAATCAACCGGATTGGAAGCACTTGCAAAATCAGGAATGTTTTTCTCAATTTCTTTTCGTACTTTATCGCTTAGCGCATGGATGTTTAATCCGTACGACTCACAACGATCCGCTTCGTTGATTCCTCTGCCGCCTGAACTCGTGACGATAACTGTATTTTTGCCTGTCGGGAGTTTATTGGCCAAGAATAATTTAGAGAATGAAAGAATATCATCGTAATCGTCCGCACGCACAATGCCTGCTTGCTTGAAGAATCCGTCATATACTTTATCAGCACCAGCCAATGAGCCGGTATGTGATGCCGCTGCACGACTGCCTGCGCTGCTTCGTCCGGACTTCATGATGACGATCGGTTTATTGATTTGAAGCGCGAATTTCGCTAGTTTCCGTAACTTGGCTGCGTTTTTCTCGCCTTCCAAATAGCCGCTTGCTACTTTTGTTTTTGAGTCATGCAACATGTATTCAATAACATCGGAGAAGCTCACATCGACTTCATTGCCGACACTGACGAAGTAATTAAACGTCAAACCATGTTGAGCTGCCGCAATATATGTCAACACGCCAAACGCTCCACTTTGCGTAACAAATCCCACTTCACGTTTCTTGCCAAGCGGCACATTCGTGAGTCCTGGAGAGAATGTCCCCATCAAGCCATTTGTTGTATTGAGAAGACCTACACAGTTCGGGCCGATCAATCGCATATGGTATTGTTCCGCGATTTCTTTCAGGCGGTTTTGTGCAACAATTCCTTCTTCTCCGATCTCCGAGTAGCCGGATGCAAAGACGATCGCCGCCTTGACACCGCTTTTGCCACAATCGATCAAACATTTCTCTACTTGATGAATGCCGACACAGAGAATAGCCAAATCGACTTGTTCCGGTGTATCGCCAACGCTTGCGTAACAAGGTAATTCTCCAATTTCTTTCGATGTAGGATGGATGGGGTAGATCTCGCCTTCAAAGCCTGCGTCTAATAGCGCTTTCAATTGCAAGTAACCAATTTTATTCGTGTTTTCCGAAGCACCTAGTACGGCAACTCTTTTTGGGTTGAATAAGGGATCCAACTCAATATTCGATGGTAGTACTTCATTCATCATTTTCATCATCTCTTCACCTCTACGCTTTCTTATCAACTTTTTCTATTTACTTGCTTGAATAGAATCATAGCAAAGTGGTTTTTCCATTACTTTTTCTTTTTTGAATTAAGTAATTAATTTTATTAGGTCTGGAAAAATAGTAAATGGAGTGGCGGACACTCGACAGTAAAGAGTTTTTAAATTTTTCAATTTTTCAATCAGTATACGTGCCCCCGACTCTCGTGAACGATCACCGCGACAATGGAGCGGGACAAGCGCTTTTCTTGTGCTTTTCCATACCATTCACTCTACAGCTGAAAGTCTAGTAATCAAATCAAAAAAACGCTTTGCAATAGGGTCGCAAACCGTTTTTTATCTCTATTTAACTTCTTTCCTCATCACAAATCGGTATATTTCGAAGATGCCAAAAGTTATGATCCCACAGAAACAGCAAGCCGCATCGCCAACCGTATAGGAAGTGCCGGATTCGCCATTTGATTTACATCTCCAACAAAAAAGATGTCCTGCATAGGATGATAGAAGGCAAACGAACCCGTTGAGCCGGAATGCCCTACCAGCTCCCCTTTACCCGTAAACAGAGTGGCGAGACCACTTAGGGGTACTATCATAAATCCAGCGCCATATTGAATAGGATACATGCTGACTTGCAACTTGTTCATTGTTTTCAATTCATTGAAAATGGTTTGATTAAATAACTTTCCTCCAAAGAATGACTTGAGGAATATCATTAATTCACGTGCCGTAGAAATACCACCACTGGCACGGCTGCTTCTTATGAATTTTGGACGATACAAGACGATATCCTTATAATAAACAGCTGGAACGACATCGTCATCACTTTTCAGGAGACAGGTTTTTCTGAGTTCTAATGGGTCAAAAATAAATTGTTGATACACATCTTCCAATGTCGAGTCCGTGACAGTTTCGATAATCTCTCCAAGTAAATCAAAGTTTATATTCGAATAGTGAGCCCTTTTTCCCGTACCAGGCACGAAATGTGGTTTCAGTTGCTTAGTCATCGCGATCTTATCATCAAAATTAAATTGCCGATCTTCGTAGATCGCACGTTTTTTTGCCTTGTTACTGCCTTCTTCAAAAATATCAGGCAATCCACTAGTTTGAAATAATAAATTAGATAGGATCAGCCCCGTGGAATAGTCCTGTCTTTTGTACATATGAAGTTGGCTCAGCGTATCCTTTGTTAAATATTTTGCTACTTCATCATCGAGCGACAGTTTTCCCTGCTCTTTCAAAATTAAAATACAAGTAGTAGTAAATAGCTTTGTGATGCTTGCCATAAGGAATGGTGTATCGATATTCTTTCCACCGTATCCAGTGCCGTAAGAAAAGTCGCCATCCATGTTTTCCACGAAGAGCACGGCTTCATGTATTTGATTGGTTTTTGTCGTTCGTTCAAAGATCCTGTCGATTTTTTGTTTAGTTCTTTCCATAATAAAATCTTGATCCTCCCCGGTCGTATTGCAGACAATTAAATCTTTTTAAAACTACGTCTATTTACTACCCAATATGCCACAATCCGGAGCCGCTACTGAAAAATTTTTGTTACAACATGCAGGACATAAAAGGCAAGTCCGCCGACCGTGGCAATGTATCTTTGCACCGCACCAAAACACAGCTGAACCGAACGAAAAACCTCCCAACCGAACATTTACTCAACCGCACCGCACCAAACCACCCACAGAACGATCCAAACTAGCCGCCCACCGCACATTTACTCAATCCAACGTTAGAGAGAGCAATCGTTTTGCTCGCACAAAAACAAAACCCGCTCGAATTATCAGGTAATCCTGACATTTCGAGTGGGTTTCGATCTCCGCTTTGTTTGTTTGTTTCTTCACGATATGCTGCATCGGTCATGCATTCGACTGTCAGGATTTAATTCAGTCTATCAATTCACCTCGTCAATACTCAATCTGCACGATTTCTCGTTCATCGAATGACCTTCTCCACCAATGCCTCCGCATCCTCTGCTTCAATGGTTTGCAATTGAATCTGGCAAAACGGTTTGACTCTACAGCGCAGACAGCGTCTGAAGCATCCCGTTTCATAGACGTTCACAAGTTCTGAATACTCCTTTTCAAGGGTTTCCTTAGCCTGCTCAGATGTGGTTCTGCGAAGATTGTTTTCACAAAATTTAACAGCGCGCATTAAGCTTCATCATAATGCGTGAATTGAATATCGAGTGTGCGCAGATAGGTTTGCAGGCCGGCATCTTGAATAGGTATGATATAAGCTGCTTCGTCCGATTCGTTATGATGAGAATGCCAAAGCCCCGGCGGTGTAACGAATGCCTTGCCTGTCACCCAGTCGATGCGAATTGGATCAATGATTTCATTGGTCTTCGGATCAATTTGATCGCCAACCAGTGTATACGTGCCAGGTGCCGCATACGCAACAAAATCGAGAGCAACCGATTTGTGGCTATGGGGAGCCTGATTGGATCCGACCGGTACAATGCCGAGCATCGCCCACAACACATGCGTAATCGTCAAGGTTTGATCAAACTTTTCATTGTTCAACAAAATAGAGATTCGATTTTTCAAATGTGCATCCGGAGCATTCGCCACTTCTTCCAAATGCTTTTTCGCCATTTCCGCTGTATATACCGTCGGTTTAAAACGGGCCTCTGTCGCCTTTACGCCTAAATAATCAAGAAGAGGCGTATCTACAATATAATAAATCGTTGTATCTTCTTTCGCCGTATGAATACTATTCGATCCAGATGGCAATGTGACAAAATCTCCTTGTTTCCAGTCAATGGTTTCCCCATTCACTTCCGTGTGCCCTGCACCTGAAATAATATAGTAAAGTTCACTCGTCGCATTCGGTTCCGTTTGAATGGAATCCCCCGCATTGATGCGCATAAATTGCGCAAGCAACGAAGGACTTGTCGCCAAATAATCGGTTTTTAATTCTCTACTCAGGTCTAATGTGACGATTCTCGTTTCACCAGCATGATAAAGCTCCGGACCAAATTCTTTGGCGGGTATCGGACTGATGATACCGCTTCCAATTGGATCCGCCGCATTGGTATACTCCAAAAACCGCGCGTTCCCCGTCCAATTTTCCACCGCTTCCCCAATAGCAAATTTTCCCGCCTGTGCATTTGTTGACAATGACATCTCCTCCATTCATTTGTTATCTGTAAGTTTAGCTTGCTAGTCATCATTCGTGAAGTATATAATTCATATAACAACGATACGTTTTTCGAATAGTTAGAAAGTTGGTGACGCAACAATGGAATTAAGACAGCTCCGCTATTTTATAGCTGTGGCGGAAGAATTAAATTTCAGTCGCGCGGCAAAACGATTACATATTACACAACCACCATTAAGTATGCAAATTCAAAACTTGGAAAAAGAATTGGATATTCTACTTTTTTCTAGAACGAACCGAAGCGTGGAATTAACAGAGGCAGGACAACAATTCTATCAGGATATCGTCAAAATTATCGATTCCCTAGAAGGTTCAATTGAAAATGCAAAACGGATTCATCTTGGAAAACTTGGGTCTTTGCGCGTCGGATTCGTTGGTTCTGCTACCTATGACATTCTCCCTGCTGTGTTACGGGAATTCCGACACCAATTCCCCGACGTCCAAGTTCACCTTTCTGAATTATCGACACCTGACCAACTCGAAGCACTGCGACAGAACGAAATCGACGTCGGTGTCCTAAGACCCCCTGTCCTCGATGACACACTCCACACCGAAATCGTCTCCATTGATCCTTGCGTACTCGCGGTCCCGAAACAGCATCCCTTACTCGAATTAAAAGCAGTCACCCTGGACGATTTAAAGCCATACCCGTTCGTATTATTATCACCTAGAACATGGCCCGGCCTCTACACCGAAATCCTAGGCATATGTAATCCCGTCATCCAACAAGAAGCGCTCGAATTTCAAACAGTCATCGGTTTAGTTGCCGTAGGAATCGGCATCACCATTGTTCCTCAATCGACCATGAACCTTCATACACAAGAAGTCGTCTACATTGAGTCCATTCAACAATTGCCTCTCGTCTCGATGGGCATTACGTATCGGCGCAGTGACCAATCCATTCTTGTGAAAACTTTTTGTGAGATTGCAGATCGGGTGGCTCGGAGTGTTGTGTAGAATCCTCAGAGATGCAGAGGCCTATTCTCGAAAAAATGCCAGATCCTAAACAATTCGAAGTTGTTTAGGATCTGGCATCATTTCTTGAAACTTGAAAATGTTAGTTACTTTTTTCCACAACTGCAAAATAACTTTGTTCACTATCAGCAAAGTTAAACACCCTACCAGTCGGCATTTCCATAATCTCTCCGACAGTAACACGTTGATTTGCTAAGTCGTTATATAATTTATCGAGGTTTTCTGTTGTAAACATCAAAGATGGAGTACTAAGATTTAACTCAGGAGACATCTTAGCAATTACTTCTTTATTGTGTAATACGATGCTGGTCTCCGCATCCTTTGAGGGAGCTATTTCAATCCATCTCATTCCTTGTCCATTTTCTTCCGCAACGATAATAAAGCCTACTTTTTTCGTCCAGAAATCAACTGCTTCTTGTTGATTAGTTACATAAAGCATAATTTGACCGATTTTAGTAATCATTCACGTTTCTCCTTTTACCCTTTATTGTTTACCCGTTTTCAATGATCAATTCTTAAAACATTCAAGTATAACAGCAAAATTAAAAATGATCAATTCCGTCAAAGTACAACGAAATTGATCATTCATTCACGTCTTAATGGTCCTCGGCTTCTGCATCAGCTTTCGTTTCTTGAACAGTACCGAATGGGTGGTGCGGCGGTGCATAGATTGAATAAAGCTTTAACGGAGAATTACCCGTATTGGTTACATTATGCCATATACCAGCGGGTATCATAATGGCAGAATCATTACCAACGTTTCTTACATAGTTTAGGTTATCCTTGCTTTTTCCCATCTGGACAAGTCCTTGGCCTTCCTCAATGCGCAGGAATTGGTCAACGTCTGGATGAATCTCCAATCCTATATCTTCTCCAACGTTAATACTCATTAAGGTAACTTGTAGGTGTTTTCCGGTCCAGATAGCGTCACGATAGGTATTATTTTGCTTGGCAGCCTGACTGATGTTTACTACAAAAGGGTTTTCTCCATGATCTTTTACCACGAGATCGCTTGTATTTCTAAAACTATTTGGATACGTTAAAGAATGGTTCGGAGAGTCCGCTGCATCTGAAATATTCCAATAGCCGTAATTCCAAATAGTATTACAGTTACACATTGGTACATAACTGTAACAAAGGTTTAGACAAGGATACATAAAATAAGGGTTATTCACTGTAATATACCTCCTAATCCATATGATCATAAACTTAGCATATGCACTAGGTAGTTAGGTTGTTATTATCGATACTGATATTTGGCTTCGACAGCCTACTGACTTAGTTTTCCATTCAACTTATAAAGCATATAAGAATTTAGTGTTTTCTGTAATTACGCTCCGTGAAAAAATCTTTTATCAGCATAATTGTACTGCATATTCCAAATTTCCATATCTTGTGCCAATGCTACCAGATATCTAAGAAAGACAATGAGAAGATCCTTGCCAAATGCCCGCTGCACATTTACTTGATCTGACGATGAAAGGGCAGGTTGTCACAGAAAAAGAAAACCCGCCCGAAATGTCAGCTAATCCTGACTCTTCGGGCGGGTTTCTGTTTTTATTTATCTTCCTTCTTCATTACAGCCACTTGGACAATCTTTCCTTCTTTCGCTTCGTCCACAATAGAACTACCAGTGGATTGTCGATTCGTATTCTTCAATGACATCGGATCAATCTCAATTTTTTGGTCTTTTGTCGTCAATAATACAAATTGTTCGTCTTCCTTCACTGCCTTCATATCCACAACCCGATATGGATTGGATTTCAACTCTTTTAGTACCGTTACGCCTCTAAGTGCTCGTGAAGCCACTTCGAACTCTGAAATGTTCATTCTTTTCACCGACCCGCGCTGAGTCGCAACGAAAATATTCTTGACTTGCTCTGTAATCACTTCAAATGCTACCAGCTCGTCTTCTGCCTTCAAATGAAGCCCTCTGACGCCTCCTGTACGTATGCCAGTGATGGCCAATTCAGATAAAGAGAATCGCAATGCATATGCTTGCTTGCTCACTAATAACACGTCTTCTTGACCTGTGACCACCTGCGCACCTACGAGTGTCTCGCCTTTTTTCACATTCATTGCTTTGAATGAACGATTATAGCGCTGTACCTGGAAGTCGGTCAGTTTAGATAATTTCACATTGCCGTTTGAAGCTGCAGTTAATATACTCAAGTTTTCATCAAACGTTTCGAGCCCGATAACGTCCACCAGCTCTTCATTCGGCTCAAGTCCGACAACACTTGATAGATGCTGCCCTAAGTCGCGCCAGCGGATATCAGGGAGCTCGTGGACAGGCTGATAGATATAATTCCCGGATGACGTGAACAATAAGAGATGATGCTGTGTATTCATCGCAGCTTCCAATAAATTATAATCGGATTCCTTCATCTCCTGGCCTGTACCATTCGACGCCGAATACGAGCGCATGCTAGTGCGCTTAATATAGCCGCCTTTCGTTACAGACACCATGACTTCCTCGCTTGGCACTAAAATATCCAAGTCCACTTTCAACTCTTCTATTTTTTCTTCAATTACAGAACGTCGCGGTTCAGAGAACTGTTTGCGAATAGCCTTCAGTTCTTTCACCAGAACAGCTACAAGTTTCTTCTCACTTGCAAGAATTTCTTCCAGTTCATTAATCAACATGCGCAGTTCTTCTTTTTCCTCTTTCAATTCGGTGATATCCGTATTCGTCAGACGATATAACTGCAAAGAAACAATTGCTTCGGCTTGGACTTCCGTAAATTGATATGCATCGATCAAGTTTCGTTTCGCATCTTTTTTATCTTTTGACGCACGAATGGTCTTAATGACCTCATCCAGTATAGACAAGGCTTTCATTAAGCCATCCACGATATGCAAACGGTCTTTTGCCTTTCGAATATCATATGTGGAGCGTCTTGTAATGACTTCTTTTTGGTGATCGATATACGCATCGAGCAGCATTGGAAGCGACATGAGCATAGGACGTCTTCCGGCAATCGCAATCATATTGAAGTTGTACGTGATCTGCAGATCGGTATGTTTCAATAAATATTGCATGATGGCATTGCCGTCCATATCCTTCTTCAGTTCCACCACAATTCGCAATCCGGTCCGGTCGGATTCATCACGAATTTCTGCAATTCCATCCAATTTGCGGTCATGGCGCAATTCATCCATTTTTTTCACTAAGTTCGCTTTATTGACGTCATACGGTATTTCCGTAACGACAATTTGTGATTTACCGGCTTTCAACTGCTCGATTTCCCACGTAGCGCGGATAACAAAGCGTCCTTTGCCTGTCTTGTACGCATTGCGTATGCCGTCGGTTCCTTGAATAATGGCGCCTGTTGGAAAATCCGGTCCTGGAAGCACGGTCATTAAGTCTTCAACGCTAGTTTCGGGATTTTTTAGTCGCATAAAGACCGCATCGATGACTTCATGCAAAGCATGAGGCGGAATGTCTGTCGCATAGCCTGCTGAAATACCTGTCGCTCCGTTGACAAGTAGATTAGGAAAGCGTCCCGGCAAGACCGTCGGCTCAAGTTCCGTATCATCAAAGTTTGGAGCGAAATCAACCGTTTCTTTACGGATATCGCGCAACATTTCACTGGCAATGGCAGATAGTCTTGCTTCCGTATAACGCATTGCCGCAGCTGAATCGCCGTCAACAGATCCGTTATTTCCGTGCATATCAATCATTTCATGGCGCAGCTTCCAGTGTTGACTCATCCGTACCATCGCATCGTAAACAGATGTGTCACCGTGCGGATGGTAGTTACCAATGACATTACCGACTGTTTTTGCCGATTTACGAAATGCTTTATCATGGGTATTTCCTTCATGATACATCGCATATAAAATCCGACGCTGAACTGGTTTTAAACCATCTCTGGCATCGGGAATCGCACGGTCTTGAATGATGTATTTACTGTAACGCCCAAATCGGTCGCCAATCACTTCTTCTAAGGGAAGATCTTGAAAAGTTTCTGAATGGGTCATTCCATATCCCCCTCAACATGTATAAATGCATTATCTAATATATTATGTTCTTCAATTAAGCCGAAATCGACATTTTCTTCGATCCATTTTCGACGCGGCTCCACTTTATCACCCATTAATGTCGTGACACGACGTTCGGATTTCGCACCGTCTTCAATCGTCACACGTATGAGTGTCCGTGTTTCCGGATTCATCGTCGTCTCCCATAATTGGTCAGCATTCATTTCTCCAAGCCCTTTATAGCGCTGGAGCATATAGCCTTTACCGATCTTCTTCATCGCTTCATCCAGATCGTCTTCTGTCCACGCATACTCCAGCTTCTCGCTCTTGCCTGACCCTTTGAACACTTTGAACAATGGCGGCAGTGCGATATACACTTTCCCTGCTTCGATCAAAGGTTTCATATAGCGGTAAAAGAATGTCAGCAATAATACTTGGATATGGGCGCCGTCTGTATCGGCATCCGTCATAATAATGATTTTGTCGTATGCAGCGTTTTCGATTTGAAAATCTGCTCCGACTCCTGCACCGATCGCATGAATAATTGTGTTGATCTCTTCATTTTTCATGATGTCTTCGAGCTTGGCTTTTTCCGTATTGATGACTTTACCACGCAGCGGCAGAATCGCTTGGAACGTACGGTCACGTCCTTGCTTTGCAGAACCGCCTGCAGAGTCACCTTCCACTAGATATAATTCATTTTTAGCTGCATTACGGGACTGGGCAGGTGTCAGTTTTCCTGATAATAATGTATCGGATTTTCTGCGTTTTTTGCCGGAACGTGCATCTTCTCTCGCTTTTCTTGCTGCTTCGCGGGCTTGATGTGCACGGATCGCTTTACGCACAAGATTCGCACTTAATTCAGCATTTTCTTCCAAGAAGTAGAGTAACTTTTGAGACACTACTGCGTCCGTCGCGGTACGGGCTTCACTCGTTCCGAGCTTGCCTTTCGTCTGGCCTTCAAACTGCAGAATTTCTTCCGGGATACGAACAGAGACAATCGCTGCAATCCCTTCTCGGATATCCGCGCCGTCCAGGTTCTTATCCTTTTCCTTCAGCAAACCGGTCTTGCGTGCATACTCATTAACAACACGTGTCATCGCTGCTTTAGCGCCTGTTTCATGTGTCCCTCCGTCTTTCGTCCGGACATTATTGACGAACGAAAGAATAGTTTCCGCATAGCCATCGCTAAACTGGAAGGCGAATTCGACTTCAATGCCTTCCACTTCACCTTCTAGATATGCAACGTCATGCAGAACATCCTTCTCTTCATTCAAATACTCGATAAACGCTTCAATACCTGATTCGTAATGAAAAACATCTTTTTTATCGGTACCTTCTTCTTGCAGGACAATCTTTAATCCTTTCAATAAAAAAGCTGACTCACGTAATCTCTCAGCTAGTGTGTCATATTGATATTTGATCGTTGAAAAGATTTTTTTGTCCGGTTTGAAATGAATGATCGTGCCCGTTTCTTTTGTCGTGCCGATTTGCTCTAGCGTGGTAGCAGGATGTCCGCCGTTTTCAAAACGCTGACGGAACTTTTTGCCTTCCCGAAAGATCGTCACTTCCAACCATTCAGATAAGGCGTTAACCACGGATGCGCCAACACCATGCAATCCGCCGCTTGTCTTATAGCCGCCTTGTCCGAATTTACCGCCTGCATGCAGTACAGTTAAAATGACTTCCGCTGTAGGCTTCCCGGACTGATGCAAACCTGTTGGCATGCCTCGTCCATAATCTCGAACACTGACACTGCCATCAGAGTGAATCGTCACATCAATCTCTGCTCCGAACCCTGCTAACGCTTCGTCTACCGAGTTGTCGACTATCTCGTAAACTAAATGATGAAGCCCTCGAGTATCCGTGGAACCAATGTACATTCCCGGTCTTTTTCGAACAGCTTCTAAGCCTTCTAAAATTTGAATGGAACTATCATCATACGTATTTTGTATTTTCTGTTTCGTCAAAATGAAACCCCCGTCAAACAAATGTTCTCTTAATTTTATCATACATCTTCTGATAAACCTTGTCAAATCAACGTTTTGTTTCAGCTCAACCTATTGTATAGAAGAAATCTTAGGATTGCAACGCGGAAAAGGTGACAACCTAATGAACGACATCTTCCGACAGATATTTTTTAAAAGCGTTCTTCAACCTGCACAAATCAGTCATTGTCCAGAACTTACTCTTCTGCTAAACTTAATGCAAACATTTAATCACGCAAAAGGGGTTCATTATGGAAAATTATATGATCATTCTGGCAGCCTATCTGCTTGGGTCGATTCCTTCCGCTTTGTGGATCGGGAAGATTTTTTATCAAACGGACGTCAGGCAGCATGGCAGCGGAAATATGGGTGCTACGAACACTTTCCGGGTTCTCGGAAAAAAAGCAGGGATCGTTGTCACCTTGCTCGATATCTTAAAAGGAACTGCAGCCGTTTTATTGCCTTTATTACCGTACTTTCATGATACTGCGATGCATCCATTGTTGCTCGGGGTTGCAGCCGTGCTCGGACATATATTCCCTCTTTTTGCGAACCTTAAAGGCGGGAAAGCTGTGGCCACCTCAGGCGGTGTCCTGCTAGGATACAATTGGCCGATTTTTCTTTTGGTCATCATTACGTTTTTGATCGCATTGAAACTAACAAAAATGGTATCCTTAACTTCAATCATTGTTTCAATTCTCGGACCCATCTATTGCCTCATCTATTATCTGATGACAGGAGACCTATACTTATTCTTAGTCGTTGCGTTAATGGGCTTCTTCATTTTTTACCGACACCGAGACAATATCAGCCGCATCAAAGCAGGAACAGAACCTAAGATCAAATGGCTGTAAATCATGAAAAGAAAGGACGTACCCATCATGAATATCAATATATCCGAAAAGGCAGTTCATTGGTTCAAAGATGAAATGGAAGCCTCTTCAGGCGATTATGTAAAGTTTTTTGCACGGTATGGAGGATCTAGCCCATTGCACGACGGTTTTTCGATGGGAATAACGAAAGAAACTCCCGATGAATTGGCTGTGGAAACGGTCATAGATGGTATACATTACTATATTGAAGAACGGGATCTTTGGTTTTTCGATGGTCATGATTTACATGTGGATACAGATGTAAATCATGGAGAACTTGCTTTTCACTATGAGAAGGCATCTTAAAATCACTACATAAAATGGTAAGAATAACTCACATGTTATTCTTACCATTTTTTAATCGCGTCAATTGATCTAAACAATTTTCCTGTTTCAAAATCTCCACTTGTCGTTCACCCATCAAATCAAAGTGCGGGTACTCGTCTCTTGCATGAATCCACTCTTGGCGCAAACCATACTGCTTCCCCCAATTGATAAGCTTCTTCAGGTCGCTGCACCCGACTTTTGTGACTGTGTTCGTATCCGGAAACCGATCGTCTAGCCAATAATGCGTTAAAAAAGCAATCTCCCCTTGTTCTACTGCTCTTTTCCAAGCATACAGTTCCTGTCGCTTAATTCCGAAAGCCATCAGCCTTCTCCACGCTGAACTTCCGTATATTTTGCATCCCATTGCGGATGAATTCTCCGTAATGAAACAGGGCGGAAATTGTCTTTTTTTACTACTACGTGCTCAGAGACAGCAGTTGCAGCAACCGTTCCATCTGCATGCAAGATTTCATAGCCATAGACGGTACGCAGTTTACCATGCGATTCCACCCATGTCCGGACGGTTACGGTCTCTCCGTATGTAATGGATGTCTTGTACTTCACTGACAGCTCGGTAACCGGCGATAAATAGCCATCCTTCTCCAGCTGTGCATAATGAAAGCCTAGGTCCTGAATGAGCGATGTACGTCCAACCTCCATCCAAATCAAATAATTGGCATGATACACGACACCCATCTGATCTGTTTCCGCATAGCGAACTTCAATTTCTTTTTCACTGTAAAACATCCAAACTCACCTCATCCTCTAGTATAACGAACGCAAAAAAACATTGCTTGCAATAACATTCCAAACGACACGAAAAAAGATGCCCAACAAAGTCGGACATCTTTTTCTTAAATCATATACTTAGTTTGATTTCAACTTATCACGTAGAACCATTTGCAGGATTCCTCCGTGACGATAGTAGTCGATTTCAACTTCAGAATCGAAACGTGCAAGCACTTCAAATTCAGTTTCCTTGCCGTCTGGAGCTTTCGCTACGACTTTCAGGATTGAACGCGGCTTAACACCTTCTGCGATGTTGATCGCGATTTCTTCTTCGCCTGTTAAGCCAAGAGATTCAATGTTCTCGCCATTGATGAATTGAAGTGGAAGTACACCCATCATCACTAGGTTCGAACGGTGAATACGCTCGAAGCTTTCTACGATAACTGCTCTGATTCCAAGCAAGTTTGTTCCCTTAGCAGCCCAGTCACGTGAAGAGCCCATTCCGTAGTCTTTACCGCCTAGAACGACTAGTCCTGTGCCATCTTCTTGATACTTCATAGCTGCATCATAGATCGGCATAACTTCTTTAGTTGGCCAGTACGTAGTGAACCCGCCTTCTGTACCTTTAGCGATTTGGTTACGAATACGAATGTTCGCAAACGTACCGCGCATCATCACTTCGTGGTTACCACGGCGTGATCCGTATGAGTTGAAGTTACGAGGCTCTACGCCGTTTTCACGCAAGTAGATTCCCGCAGGTGTATTTAGACCGATTGCCCCAGCTGGTGAAATGTGGTCAGTCGTGATGGAATCACCGAACTTACCGATAACACGCAAGCCTGCAAGTGTTTGGATATCTTCCGGTTCTTTCGAAAGGTTTTCGAAGAATGGAGGGTTTTGGATATAAGTAGATGACTCATCAAAATCATAAAGAGAATCATCAGTAGTTTCGATTGCATTCCATGCTTCGTTTTCCGTGAATACGCGCGCATATTCTTTACGGAACAATTCAGGCGTTACAGTAGCTTTCACTACATCCTGAATTTCTTGAGTGGAAGGCCAGATGTCTTTGAAGAATACATCGTTGCCGTCTTTGTCTTGACCGATTGGGTCTTTTGCGAAATCAATGTTCACTGTTCCAGCTAGTGCATATGCAACAACTAGTGGAGGTGAAGCCAAGTAGTTCGCTTTAACAAATGGGTGTACGCGTCCTTCGAAGTTACGGTTACCGGAAAGAACAGAAGTCACGAGTAGATCTTCGTCACCGATTGTTTTTTCGATTTCAGGAAGCAATGGACCGGAGTTACCGATACATGTTGTACATCCGTAACCAACTGTGTTGAATCCGATTTTGTCCAAGTACTCGGATAGGCCGGAATCATTCAAGTAGCCAGTAACAACTTTTGAACCTGGTGCCAATGAAGTTTTGACGTATGCTGGAGGAACAAGTCCTTTTTCGACAGCTTTCTTCGCAACAAGTCCCGCGCCTAACATAACGTAAGGGTTGGAAGTGTTTGTACAAGAAGTAATTGCTGCGATCGCAACATCACCAGTTTTCAGTTCTACTTTACGTCCATCTTCGAATTTGATCGTTCCAGACTTTTCAAGCTCTTTCGGTGTAAGACCAAAGCCTTGTGTTCCTTCTGGTGCAACTACTGCGTCTTTGAAAGACTGTTGCATTTCAGATAGAGGAATCAAGTCTTGTGGACGCTTAGGACCAGAAAGATTCGCTTCGATTTTACTTAGATCGATTTCAACCACATTTGTGAAGTTCGGCTCTTCCTTTTCAGGAGTGAAGAACATATCGTTTTCGATCAAGTATTGTTTCACTACTTCGATATGGTTCTCATCGCGGCCTGTTAAGCGCATATAGTTCAGTGACTCTTCGTCAACCGGGAAGAATCCACATGTAGCACCGTATTCAGGCGCCATGTTTGCGATTGTCGCACGGTCAGCCAATGGCAAGTTCGATACGCCAGGACCGAAGAATTCTACGAATTTTCCTACTACACCTTGTGCACGAAGCGTTTCAGTTACTTTAAGTGCTAGGTCTGTTGCAGTAGTTCCTTCAGGAAGTACTCCAACCAACTTGACACCAACTACTTCAGGAATTGGGAAGTATGAAGGTTGTCCAAGCATTCCTGCTTCTGCTTCGATACCGCCAACACCCCATCCAAGTACGCCGATACCGTTGATCATTGTAGTGTGGGAGTCTGTTCCGACAAGTGTATCCGGGTATGTTTCGAAAGATCCATCTTCATTTTCAACCGCATGGACAACGTTAGCAAGATACTCAAGGTTTACTTGGTGAACGATACCTGTTGCAGGTGGTACTGCTCGGTAGTTATCGTATGCTTTTTGTGCCCAGCTTAAGAATTGGTAACGCTCAGCATTACGCTCGAATTCAAGCTCCATGTTCATTTGAAGAGCTTGTGGCGTACCATAGCTGTCTACTTGTACGGAGTGGTCAATTACTAAATCTACTGGAATTTCAGGGTTGATCTTGTTTGGATCTCCGCCTAATTCATCCATTGCAGAACGTAAAGATGCAAGGTCAACTACAACAGGTACTCCTGTGAAGTCTTGAAGGATTACACGTGAAGGTTTGAATGGCACTTCAGCATCTGCATTTACTACAGATCCCCATTTCGCCAAGTCTTCAACGTGCTCATCTTTGATCACATATCCGTCGTGTTGACGAAGAACAGATTCCAGTAATACTCTCACTGAATAAGGAAGTTTCGAAACGTTTGTAAGACCTGCTTCTTCTAAAGCTTTTAAATGGTAGTAGTTATACGTCTTTCCATTTACTTCGAAAGACTTTCGGCTATTGTGTAAATTGCTTTTTGCCATGATTTGGTTTCCTCCTTTATGTACTGAAAGATTATAAATGCACATCTTTCCTCTACTCCATCATAGTATAGCAAAGGAGATTAGTAAAATACATATAATTTATAGGGCTCCATAAGAAAAGGTAATGACTAAATCAAATTTCATTAAGAATTCTCAATTAGTCTTTTCGATTCTCAAATAGACCGCTTATTCCTACTTTAATGTGCTTTTTTGTTACATTATGGCAGATTCGTGAAAATCCATTTTATAGTTCTCTCATAGTCTTTCACTTAAAAATGGATATCCTAATTTGGAAAGGAAACACACAGGAAGGAACGGGTGTATTCCTCGGGATTTGCCCTCCAGGCAGGGGCGCTTTCTGGGCACATCCCCTTTGGTAAGGCATTAATATTTGCCTTGTGAGTAGCGAGTTTCATGGTGTTCTCCTTGGGAAAAGAGAAATTTCTCACCGCATTGTCTTTACATATGTCTAGATATTCAACCGCCACTATGGCAAACTAACAGAAAGGAGATGATGGAATTGAAGAAAGCATTGCTTGTCGTGGATTATACAGTTGATTTTGTGGCTATAGACGGAGCCTTAACATGCGGCGAACCCGGTATCGCGTTGGAGAATCATATCGTACAGTTAACAAAAGATTTTCTTGCACAGCAGCAGCCTGTTTTTATCATTAATGATCTTCATGAAAAAGACGATCCGTATCATCCTGAAAATGCTCTGTTCCCCGCCCATAACATCCGCGGCACATTCGGTCGGAATCTTTATGGTAAGATGCATGATCTATATAGTAAACATTCGGATGAAATCATTTGGATGGATAAAACCAGATACAGCGCATTTGCAGGAACCGACTTGGACATCCAATTGCGCGCACGAGACATCAGGGAAATCCATTTGACTGGTGTCTGTACAGATATCTGCATTTTACATACTGCGATAGACGCTTACAATCTAGGCTATAAAATTTTTATTCATGAAGGCGGCGTCGCAAGTTTCAATCCCGCGGGCCATGACTGGGCATTGTCTCATTTCCAAAACACACTCGGTGCAACAGTGATCTCTAATTAATTTCCCCTTAAAGTTCAACAGAAATTACTCTGTCTGAACTTTTTTATTTCGCCAAACAGAATAAAAGATGTTTCATGTATTAAAAAGACGGTAATACAAATAATAAGCACGTACTAGATACAAAATTTTAAAGGAGATGAACAGCATGAGTTTTATTTGGTTCTTAATTATCGGAGGGATTATCGGTTGGTTAGCTGGCCTTATCGTAGGTAGAGATATTCCAGGCGGTATTATCGGTAACATTATTGCAGGTATCGTGGGTGCATGGATTGGTGGTGCGCTGCTGGGTGAATGGGGTCCTCAGATTTCCAGTTTCTACTTCTTGCCAGCATTAATCGGTGCGATTGTTCTTGTCTTCATCGTAAGTCTGATTATGAAGAGTATGCGCAAAGCATCTTAAATTAGACGCTAAAAAATGTGGAGCTACCTTTAACGGTGGCTCCACGTTTTATTTAGCTGCTTGTATTTTTGATTCTTTTTCCTTGCGTTGGTCTTCAAATTCCTTAAAATACCAGAGAACGTCTTCTACATAGGTTTCACTGTGATTGTAATGAAAAATCGCTTTTTCTATATCTCCGTCTGCTGCTCCACTTTTGGAGAGATAATTCGCTGCGCTGAATATCGCATCTTCGATATCAAACGGGTCGGCAATACCGTCACCATTTGCATCTACACCATAGCCGCCATATTTCTTTATCACATCGGGATTCGTTTTATCCTTTTGAGGAATATCACCTTTCCCAAGGTCTTTACAGCCAGGATAACCCCATCCTACAAACGTGCACGGCATGAACTGCATTGGTCCTTCGGCTCCGGCGGGTGAAACATCGGTATTCATTGTAGAAAACCTCGTCTCGATCCGATGATGTGCAGCGAGAAGCGTCCATGGGATATCATATTTTTCAGCTGCAGCTATATAGATGGGGATGTATTCTTCAGGTATCACGGTTCCTGTCTGTCGATCCTGGATACTCAAAAGCGTGGAAGCAGACTTGCGAATGACATCGCTTTTCTCAATGCTCGTCCAAAGTATCGCAGCAATCGTGAAGACGGTGACGGCAACGGGAATTAATAAGATCAAGAAGGCGACTTTGATGCGGATCGACCGGCTGACCTTCTTTTTCTTCATTGCCCCACCTCTTTCTAAAATTAGTTACCTTCTTTAATCAATTCTTTCATGTCTTTGACGATTGTATCATATGGTACGTCGCTATACCCATCATATAGTTTTACAACCTCGCCTTTTTGGTTAACTAAGCCAAAAGCAGTACCGTGTAACACTTGATCACTATTTGGGATGTCTTTTACAGCAGTCTTAAATGAACTGGCCGCTAGCTTCTCAATTGTTTTCATATCATATCCCGTTAGCATCTCCCATTTACTTTCATCAGGAGGGCCAAATGCTTGCATATACTCCTTCAAAGCTTCCGGTGTATCGACATCAGGGTCAATGCTGAAGGATACGATTTTGTAATCCTCCACACCTTCTGCTTGTAAGTTTTCCTGCAACTCCACCATATTATTCATCATTGGAGGACAGGCAGACGTACAGACCGTAAAAATGAACTGTGCCAACCACACATCACCTTTCAAGTCTTCATTCGATACTTTTTCATGATTTTGATTGGTAAATTCAAATGGTTCCACCTTATACTTATGGTCCGCTTTGAATCCGCCGTCACACGCACTCAGCATGAGTACAAAAATAAGCATCAGCGGTACAAAAAACTTTTTCTTCATAATCAATTCCTCCAGCTTCTGATAGTCACTTTATCATATCGAAAGTTCGTTTGCCAAACAAGGCGGAGCTCTGTTCCTATTTGGCTAAACATTGACGGTTTCATGAAGTTCTGATGAAGTTCAGCGGTTTTTAATATCTGAGAGAACTTCATGGATCGCTTCCAGCTTTACTTCCAAACGATGTAACAGATAAAATGATACAAAGACCGGAAACCCGATATCCTGGATCAGTTGCAGCCATTGCTCCATAGTCCACTCCTCCTCTCTTTTCAAAGTAAAAAAACCGGCGTCCAGTAGAGAACTGAATGCCGATTTTCTTGCATTATTAACGAGTCAATATGGTGCGCGCATCCCGCTCAACGATCCGTGCACTTTTAATAGACGCGAGTTGAGAGTCATCTGCCACAAAGACACCACTTTCGATCACTCGCTGCATGACCGACTCAACTTGCTCTTCCGTGATGTCTTCTCGCGGCTCATCGACCGTTAGTTTGACCGGTGTTTCTACTGCAGTCAGAAATGTCAATTCCAATACTTTTGCCATGTGTGAATTCCTCCTTTTGTTTTTTTAGTCATCCTGCACTTCTTCCGTTACCACTTTCTCCGCCTTCATCATCAAATAGCTAGAAAGTGACGCTAATTGCGTGAATGCTACGCTCAAGTCCGTTGCAGTAGACTCTCTTGTAATGTGTTTATACGTCTTTACCTTACGAATGATGTTACCCTTTTCATTCGTCCCTGCATTGAAGTGAATCTTGCCTACTGCCTGACTGAATTCTAGTGAAGCTGCCATATGTCTCACCTCCTTTCATCCCTTACATAGAACGAAAGAACAAAAAAGATACTTTGTTAGTGAAATATTTTTGAAATGCTTTTATAATGGATAGTAGAATGGAAGAGGTGAAAAACAGTGCAAGACCTATTTATGTGGTTTATCCTATTTTGGGGCGTTGTACTAATTGGCTTATTCGGTATCGGCGGATTCTTTATGTTCCGAAAGTTTCTTAAAGTCTTTCCGAAAGAAGACGGCAAATCGACGCTCGATTGGGAAGAGCATTATGTCAATGAATCCCTGCATTTATGGAATACGGAAGCAAAGGGTATGTTGAATGAATTGGTTACACCGGTTCCTGAACTATTCCGGGATGTAGCAAAACAAAAAATCGCTTCTAAAATTGGCCAAATTGCGCTAGAAGACCGAGCAAAAACAATTGAATTCGACCATATTATTAAAGGCTATATTCTTGCGACACCCAAACGAGACCATAATTTTCTGCGTAAAAAGCTGAATGAGATGGAAGTCGACATGCAGCCGTATGAACATTTATTCGGCTAATAAATGATAAAAAAGCAATCTGTCCAAACGATCAAAAGTGATCAATGGACAGATTGCTTTTAGTTTGCGCTCTTTTCAAGCTTTTTAAATTTCACAAGCATGCCGACTCTCCATGGCAAAATCATCGAGAATGCCAATATGAAAAACATGCCACCTAATTCTCCTACATCTATCGAACTGCTGAGCACGAGCTTGCCGACCATCCGTAAAATCAACAAGCTGAATAGGATCACGAGGAAAGCTTTCGATTTCTTCAAGTAAATTCCGTCTTCCTTCATTTCAAACATTGTGGTTTTAATGAGAACAGCAGAGAAAACCAATCCCACGAGGCTTGCTTCCAGCACTTGTATCCATGGCACTTGAAATTCATCGAACAAGAACATCAGCATTCCAGTTGACATGAACAACGGCGGCAAAATGATCTTCTTCGCCTGAATGGGTTTACTCGCGGCTCTTGCACGCATTGTATAGACGAATGTTGTCATGACAATAAAAATCACGGTAGAGCCAATAATCAAATAAACCGGCGGAATGCTTGTGAAAATATAATCTACCAACTCTTGCAACTTAAGCATCCTCTACGTTCCCCCACTCAACCAGTTCATCCATCCGTTTCGTCAAGTCATTCATTGGGACTATTCGAGCAAAACGAGCCAGTTCTTTCTTCTGATGAAACAGCAATACGACAGGTGCTGTAAAGAGTGCCAGCTGGCCAGCCAGTTCAGGAACTTCCGCTGCATTGACTCTGTAAAAAGGAAAAGGATAACGACTTTCAAGTGCCGCCACTTGAGGGTACAGCCCTTCACAAACAGAACAATGATGGGTCTTGACGAACAATAGTAATTGCTTGGATTCGTTCAATACGTGTTGCCATTCTTCAAAAGAAGTAAGTTCCTGCATAGTACACCTCTTTTCTGTTTCATGACCTTTAATTAGAAACCTTGGAAATCACCAAAGATTGGGCTGAGCAAACTAGTCAGGTACACCATTCCATTAAAGAACAGCAAAATCCCAAATGCAATCATGAGATATCCGCCCGCTTTGGTAATTTTCATGCTGTGCTTTCGAATCCAACCAATTCTTGTGATGAAGAAAGACAAGAAGAAGAACGGAATCGCAAAGCCAAGAACATACAACATCATATACAACATACTAGAAGCCGGATTTGTAGCCGCCAAATAAATGATCGCTCCAATTATTGGCCCCATACAAGGCTGCCAGCCAGCGGAAAACGCTAACCCGATTAAAGCAGTGCCGAGATAACCGGCCGGCCGATTCTTGAATTGCAGCTTTTTCTCCTTCATCAGAAATTCAGGTTTGAATAATCCAATGGTCATCAAACCAAAAAGGACAATGAAGATCGCACCAATTTGACGGATCAAATCTTGATACTGTAAAAATATCGCTCCGATAAACGATGTACTGAATCCCAGAAAGACAAACACAACGGAAAATCCGAGTAAAAAGAATAACGTATGTAAAATACCGGTGCGGTTCATACCTTTTGACTTATCCCCCAGATCATCCAGCGACATCCCGGTGATGTACGATATAAAGGCTGGGTATAACGGCAAGACGCACGGAGAAATGAAACTTAGAAAACCCGCTCCGAACGCAAAAAATATATTCACATCCGTTCCCAAACTATTTCCTCCTTCACGCTAAGCAATAGTAGATTGACGGCAGGCATATTTTATCCCCCCAACTCTCCCACCCTATCGTAACAAAACCGCGTATAGATTACGCCCCATTTGTTTGTGAAATCTTTTTGACAGTCTTCTAACGCCTGTCGAGGCTAAACGGCGTCTTCCGCTTTTATTTATAATGCCCGCCAATTAGCTTGTTTCGCCTGTAAGCAGTCCCGCCGGAAGTGATGGAGACGGCGCGGAGTATGGCTGTGGAGCCGTATTTTAGGCGGAGTTCATCCATTACATGACCGATCCGCTGTTGTTTCCAGTTGGTTGGTTTGAACAAGTCGAGCTGGATGCCGTGTTCAGTTTCTAAATTGGTAAGGGTGACGGAAATGTGGCGGACGGGTCGGCCATCGTGGTAAGTCTCAAGCAGTTCTACACATGTGTGGTAGATGACCAAGGTTTCATTCGTTGCTTCCGCCAGCGTTTTTCTGCGTTGAAATCCGCCACCTAAGGCATGTTTGGAATAGCCGAATGACAGTTGCACAGTGCGACCTTTCTTGCCTGCCAATCGTGCGCGCATAGCAGTGTCCTCACACATCTCCAGGAGAACGGTTAAAATCTCATTCATCTTTATGTAATCTCGCAGCAAGGTCTGACCTTTGCCGTAACTGATTTGTCCTTTGATCAAAACCGATCCGAGCGTTGAATAATCAATTCCGTGCGCATGGTAATATAACTGGTTTCCCATGACGCCAAATTTCTTTTCCAGACGCTCAAGCGGTGTTCTTGCCAGGTCGCCCACAGAATAAATCCCCATGTCTTCCAATGTGCGTTCCATTCTTCTGCCGATTCCCCACATATTCCGAAGAGGTGATACTGGCCAAAGCTTCTTCGGCACATCTTCGTATGTCCAGTATGCCACACCTGTTTTCTTCGCCTCCAAATCAAGCGCCAGCTTAGCTAACAGCATATTCGGACCAACCCCGCAGGCGGAATGAAGTTGAAACTGCCGATACAACTCATCCTGTATCCGATAGATGATGTCATCTAAGGGGCCCCATAACTTTTCTGTCCCTGTGAAATCGACGAAACTTTCATCAATGCTGTATACATGGATTGCTTCTTTCGGAACATAGCGATTCAATAACTTCGTCAGTTCCATCGAAACATCAATAAAAAATTGCATTTTCGGCTCAATCAAATGAATACTTGCATCGTTTGGAATCTCATATAGCCGCATACCTGTCTTGATGCCGAACTGTTTTTTGAGCGGCGGAGACGCAGCAAGGACAACCCCGCCTTTACGCTCAATATCGCCGATAATCGCAATTGGCACCTTCATCACATCCAACCCTTCCATTGCAGCAGCACAGCTGGCGTAGAAGCTGCGCATATCTAAACAAGCGATCTGTCTGTGTGGCAAGTGCTCTGTCATGACCTTCACCCCCATAAGAACGAATGTTCCTCACCCCTATATTACCCACTCACACAGAGTTCAATCAATGGGAGTTGGCGGATAAATGACATAAAATTGGGCGTAGTAGGTTTTTTGAACAAAAAAACAGCCAAACAATAGGCTGTTTTTGTCCTTATTTAAAGAGAAATATCCTGTGGCGGTTCTCCGGATTTATTCATTAGACGAATGGCTTCAGGTTCAATTTTCAAAATCACCAATTTCGGATCCTCGGGACCATCAAACCATTTTTTCATTTGATTATTCCAAATTTTCTTCTTGATCTGTTCATCTGAAGAAATGGATACACGCCCTGCGTATTCGACATACGCATCACCAAATCCCTCTCCCTCATAACCGATTAGAATATGGGTATACGGATTATCTTCTAGATCCTCCACCTTATCCGTCTGGTTGCTCGTAGGTGTGTAGAGCGACAAGCCATCATTCACAAACGTCATATACCGACTATACGGCTTATTATTATCAACCGTCGCCATCGTACCAATAAAACTTTCATCTAAAATTTTCTTCACTGTATCCATCGCATTCATCAACGATCGCTCCTTTCACGATTACTTCTACTCTTCCCAAATGATCATTTTCTAAACTTTGAGAGAGAAGCAATCCATTCGAGTGACCGGACAAACCACGAATTCCAAGATCAAGAAGGCTTCTTGACATTATATCCTTGCTCATCATAAGGCTGAAGACAGCCCAACCACTTATCCTCCAGTTCCATCAGCGCTTCTTTTGCATTGTAAAATGGACCTTCCTTCTTTTTAAGGGTTTCCAGGATGTCTATTTGAAACGCTTCTTTTCCAAATGTGTTCCACTCTTCTTGCAGCGCTTTATTCATATACACACCTGTATTCAGACTGAATTTCACCCCATTTAATGTTTTGAAATTCGGTGTACTGCCAATAAACAATTTTTGATTTACGGTGTTTTTAATTTGATATACACCCGCCTCGATCTTCGTCTCTTTATATAACTGTTTCAATTCTTTTTTTCGATCCATTTGCATCTCCTGCTTCCTCATTATGATTTCAGCCAATATTGACTCCCATCTGACGTACGGTCCAGTAATCCATACTCGATTAAATACCTTCTGATCAGCACATAATCTTCATAAACTTCTTCTAAAATATAATTTGTTTCCTGTTCACTGTAAGTGACTTCATTGTCAAACCGCTTCGTAAGCTCCCGCAGAACAATTAGGCGCTGTTTTTCTTTTGGTGGGAATTTCTCTAACCGTCCAGTCGTTCCATCAGGGAAAAACTTCTTAATGGTCTCCTGTTTTTCTTTTTCCGTCACAGCGTATCGGTCATCGACCATTTTAGCCGTCTTATGAGGCGGTATGAAAGCTGGTGCATATTCGTCCTTTTCTTTCAGTAATTCCATCATCGCTAAAAACGTCTTCGCTTGACGTTCCTTCTCTTTCAAGACAAAGCGATGATGCCGTACAGTAGACGTACTGCCGATCCCTAACGTCTGCTGTACGTCTTTATCATTCCTGCCTTGATAAAAGAGATGAAGAAGCTGGCTTTGATGACTTGTAAGACCAGTCAATTTCTTATCCAAACCGATCAAATAATCAAATACCGATCCGTGAGTACGTTCAATATGCAGCCTCATATATCTCTCCGCTTCATAGAGGATATTTTCAGAAGGGTAAATAATTCCCTTCTCAACTTCCTTGCCACACAGCAAGCAAATGTAACAGTCTTTTTCCAAAATATAGCCTTGTTTTAATTCTGGCATCGTGGCATTCCAAAAAAGTTCAGACAGATCCATTACTAAACACATCCAATTAAAGTTGATTTTTAAGCAAACACATTCAAGATTCGTTTGCATTATATTGATTATAATAGCTTCAACATATCAGTGTGTCAATAAAAAACCAAACATTTTCATTCTGCGTTTTAAAATATCCAAACGAAACGAATGAATGTCTGTTAACAAAACAAGAAAATTTATCTAGCCGGCGTTTACATGGTACACTAACCAAAACTACATAAAAGGCGAGGTTCGATAGAATGTGTCTACTAGCTTTCCAATTACAGAGCCATCCAAAATACAAGCTCATCCTCATGGCAAATCGAGACGAAGCGTATGATCGCCCGACAGCTCCCGCCGAATTTTGGCAAGACCATCCGGATATCTTAGCGGGGCGAGACTTAGAACAAATGGGGACTTGGCTAGGCATCAATAAACAAGGAAAAATTGCCGCATTGACCAATTATCGTGACTTCTCACTTCCGATCAAAGGAAAACAATCAAGAGGGCATATTGTCTCTTCCTATTTACAATCACAGACTCCGCCACGTGAATTTATGGAGCAACTGCATGCAAATCATGACGAGTACACTGGTTTCAATGTATTGGCCGGATCAAGCGAAGAACTGTTTTATTACTCAAATATGGAACAGTCAATCAGGTATCTAACAACAGGCACATACGGACTTAGCAACGCATTGCTCGATACACCTTGGCCAAAAGTCGAAGAAACGAAAAGGCTTTTGAGCGATTATACGAAAACTGCAGATAAAATCGATGTCGATATCTTGTTCGAAATGATGCAGCGGGCGGAAGGCTTTCCACTTGAACAACTGCCTGATACAGGGGTGGGGGAAGAGTTGGAAAGTTTGCTATCCTCCATATTCATTACTTCTGAAGGGTACGGGACTCGTTGCACAACCGTAGTTTTAATAGATTCAGACGACCGCGTATATTTTGAAGAGCGAACATTCAAGAATGGTGAATTTACCACCACACAAAAATTTTCATTTGAAATAGAAAAACCGGCGACCTCATAACACAGGTAGCCGGTTTTATTATTCCAATAAAACAAATAAACTATTTTCACATAATCAATTTCATCATTATATCGAAATAACTAAGATGTTATATCCATATACTTTTTAAATTCCGCTAACGCTTTTTCTCGATTTGCCGTGCTGAAAAGTCGCCTATCCTCTTCCCCAATAATCCGGTAATGACCGCCCGTCGTATGCTGTTGGAGCTTATAATGCTGCCATTGTCCGATCTCCGTCCACCAATTGACAGTTCCACTTGTTGCGAGCTCACGCATATGGACCTCTGGATGTACGGCAATCTCAGCCAACTCTACCGGATCATCCCCTAAGACAGAGCGCAGCAGGGCACTTTCCCGAAACAACGCGCAAATCGCCACAGCAACCGTCCAACTCAACTCTTGACGACCTTTCTCCAATTGCACAAGAGTCTTCTTCGAAATCCCCAATATATCCGCCATCTGATCTTGCGTATAATCCATTTCTGTACGAATCAACTTCAACCTAGGTAACACTAGATCAATTACCGTTTGTTTATTCATCTAAACACCCCTTTTACACTAAAAGTGTATTAATACACTTTTAAAGTATTTAGTTACTTTTAGAGAGTATAGTAATAAATATTGTAATTTAGTTGAATATCTTATTGCTAGTCTACCATAAGCATGCAGTATTTATCGAAATATCTTTAATTTTAGCATTCTCAAAAATGTTTAATTCACAAAGAAAAGAAACCTGCGGAGGCTAATTCACTCAGCAGATTTCTAAAATAAAAAATTCAATTAGAATGCTTTTCGTTGGTAAATGGTAGTGGTAACTCCCCAAGATACAGTATAAGCTACCAGGATAATAGCTGCAGCACCCCAATATAAATATGTAGTGGGTACGTTGACAATAAAATCAGTGATCGCTGTTAAATGTTCAGCAAAAAACATCACAATAGGCGGTACGACACCTGCCAAAAGGATAAAGCCAATAAGAACAACCGTTGTAATATTACCCGGTTTAAATATATGGAATAACGGAAAGGTAAACGCGGAAAATAATAAGAATAAGCCGCCACCAATCGCAATATCAGTCATCGTAAATGATTTATCCAAAGCAAATAGTGCCAGACTCGTCACCCCAATAGCTAATATCATATAGATGATAGCGCCAAGATAGCGTGACGCGATAATTTCCCTGCGCGTGTAAGGTAAAGAATTTAATAGTATATTCGTCTCCGCTTTTTCATCATAACCATACGCATTAAAGGGAATGAAAATACTGGCAACGAGAAAAATCAGGGCTGGATGTGAGTCCATAATAATAAAGAATGCGATAAAAGGAATAAAGGTTAACAGCAGCCTTTTCTGAAGTATGACATCTCGTCTGATCAAATTAAACATAGCTCTCTCTTCCTTTCATGTAATACATGATATCTTCCAATGATGCCCGTTCAATGACAACCGAATTCCCGAACGTATTATTCACCGCATTCACATTATTCGTTAATGCCTCAAATCCTGTTGGCGCACGATGTATATGAACGAAGGCCTTTTCTGTATCTCGATCCAGCAGTTCCACCCTTCCCTTAACGAGCGCATAGTTTTCAGCTACATCGTGAATCGATTGATTAAATACTAATTCGCCTCTCTGCAGGAAAGCTATATAATCTGCGATGCGGTCTAAATCAGTTGTAATATGAGTAGAGAAAAAAATCGTCCGATTGCCGTCCACCATGAATTCCTGTAAAAGATTCAGCAACTCGCGTCTGAAAATGGGATCTAAGCCTGCTGTCGGTTCATCCATAATAATCAGCTCTGCATGATGTGAGAGCGCGATCGCTAATGAAGCCTTCATTTGCATCCCTTTTGAGAATGTTTTTATTGCTTTATTAAGCGGTAGTTCAAATTGGTCCACAAATTGCTCAAACAACGTATCATCCCAATGTTTGTAAGCCGGCGCAACGATGCGTTTTATATCCTTTAAATTCAGTCCTTCAAAAAATACATTGCCATCGTAGACAAATCCAATACGCTCCTTGATCTCCTTCTCATGTGTCTGATAGTCCAACCCGAAAATTTTAATTTCCCCGGTATCCGGTTTTAGTAGATTCATGATCATTTTTATCGTTGTCGACTTACCAGCTCCATTGGCTCCAATGAATCCCGTTACAAAACCTTTCTTTACCTGCAAATCAATATTTTCTACGGAAAAACCTTTGAATTTCTTCGTGACATTTTTTAATTCAACCACATTTTCCATTCATTTCACTCCTCGGATAAAATGTTCAATAATTGTTGCAGCTCCTCAGTCGACAGGCCAATCTCCCTGCTATTCGCTATGACCATACTAAGTTGCTCCTCAATGACCTTTAACTTCTTCTCTCGTATCATCTCTAAATTTTGCTCAGCGACAAAAGATCCCTTTCCGACAATCGAATAGATAAAACCTGCCTTCTCCAATTCCTCATAGGCCCGTTTCGTCGTTATTACACTGATGTGTAAATCCTTTGCGAGTTTTCGCATGGAAGGTATTACATCCCCCTCCTTCAGTTCTCCTGCTAAAATAGACGATTTAATTTGATTCGTGATTTGTTCATAAATTGGCTCCTTTGAACTATTGAAAATGATTATTTGCATGCCAATCCCTCTTCACTATTTTTTTGAAAATATAATAGAATGAATGTCCTGTATCGCTTGAATGAATATCGCCAGAATATGGATGATTGTAAACATATTAAAAAATGGATAGGAATACAGAGTGATCCATTCTGTAAAGATTTTTAAGTTCAAAATCCACCTTCCTGTCCTGGCGAACAAGTTGCCGCTATCGTTTATGTTTGGTTCAAGGAACGTGCCATCCACAGCAATAAAGACCAACTGAACAATTAAAAATATTCCAATGGTGAGCATCCAGCGTTTCGCTCGCTTAGTAGGAAATGTTTTTACTGTGCCTAACAATTGGACCCATCTCCTCTCTACTTCAATATTTGATCGTTTTTTAAATTCGAACTGCACAATGTATATGTTCTATATATACACTATATACAAACAGGAAACATTATTCAACTAATTTAAAAAGAATAGATCAGAAGCACGGTAAGACTAAAACAGCATGAAATAAGGCAAGCTGAAATATATTGGATCTCAACTCCATTTGTTTAAGAAGCAAACAAAAAAAGCACGTTTTGAGGTTTTCCCCCAAAACATGCTCCTATTAAGTAAAAGTCCTTTAAAAAATCCGCCTACTTCCAACTTCTAATTGTACTAATTTACATCCGCTCAAATTCATAAAACCTATTTTTTCATAAATTGTTTTTTATAATGATCCGTTAAAGGGATCAATTCACCATCTTCGATAACAAATATTTCATCACATAACTCTTCAATATCAGCAAAATGGTGACTTGTCAGTAATATGGTCTTCTGCTGTTCTTTTAAGTGTTTAATAATTTCTTTTACGTCTTGATATGTCTTATAATCCAGTGCGTTGAAAGGTTCATCTAAAATTAAAATATCTTGATTTTCCATAATAGCTTGTGCAATTCCTAACTTTTGTTTCATACCCAGGGAGTAATCCTTTACTTTTGCCTTATTTTTAGGGTTTAAGCCAACTAATTGCATCGCCTTCTCGATCTGCTTATCGGTAATACGATTCGTAATGGCAGCCAAGTATTGTAGATTTTTAAAGCCACTAAAAAGTTCGATGTAGCCAGGTTCGTTGATAAAGACGCCTACACCTTCCGGAAAATCGATTTGTTCTCCTAGAACTTGCTGTCGTATTTTTATTTGCCCACTAGTCGGCACAACAAATCCACATATCAATTTAAATAGAACTGATTTACCGCTACCATTCCCACCGACAATCCCAACCGTTTGACCTTGTCCAATCTTTAATTGAATATTTTTTAATACTTCGTGACCTGAAAATTGTTTTGATATATCTTGTAATTCAATTGCATATACCACCCATTTCACCCTCTCTCAAAATATTTATACGTTTTCCATTTTATAATGCCAATCATACAGATGAGGGCAATAAAACCACTACTCGACATGTCTAACATCGTTCTTCCCATTTCCTCTATACGTGCTAATTGACCAATCCCTGCCACATTGTACGACAACCAACTTACTGGAAACACATTCAATAGATACAAACTCATGCTAGCTAGAAATGACCATGTCACTCGATTGGTTACAATAAATAACAAGAATACTAACGTCAGCATGCTACATAATTCTAGTATTTTAATAAGGATAACATATGTCAGTAAATGCCAATCGATCATCAAAATTTTATCAAAAGATATACCTACAAGTAACAAAATGGCGACTGACAATACAACATAGACAACTGCTACTAATAGTATATGACCTAAAACAGTTGTTCCCCATATGGATTTCTTTCGTATACGTATAAACAATGCCATATTTCTTGGATGACACCATGACTGCAAAAATATACTGAACATATAAATCGGTGTTCCGATATAAATCATTTGTTCCAACCATGTCATGACATGTATAGAACCTAGGGGTAATCCGTAAAAGAAACGTATTACATACTCATTCAATGTTTCCTCACTAAATATTGCCTTTGTCACTGCTAAAATAACTAAACTTGCACACCAAACCAGCACTAATCTAGGTATCCAGAAAATACGAGTGTAATAATAGAACAATCCCTTTTTTAACTTTTTAGGATATGCTGGTGTCCAGTGCCAAAACTGTACAATGCAAAAAATTTGCAAGAGACTTAGTATGACTATCGCTATAAGTGTCCACCAAAGCGGGTAATCCCCAGAATAGTTATGATGTAACACAATATAACGATTGATTGTGATGAAAGGTATCTTTTCGACCCAGGGCACTTTGATAGATAATATCATAAGGATGTATAAAAATACGATACAAAAATAAGTAGCTTTTCTTGAGAAAAAGTGTGCCATAGTTACAAATGTACAGCCAATGAAACTGTAACCCGTGACTAAAAATAACACGGTATAAAGAATACCTTGTAACGGGCTACTAAATGTACCCATATAGTACTGCATCATATCTGCATCCAGCGAGCTATGCCAGTCATTTCTCATAGGCAATCCAATTGAGACCACTAGTGAAATCATACCAATAATCCCTACAAATACAGTAGAAAACAGCGTGATTGTTACCCATCTCATAAACATAAAACGATAAAACTTTTTCATACGGATTAATTCAAACATACGTGGCATTGTATATAATTTTGATACGCACAGGAAGAAAACCGGCGTCATAATAAAAATTATGATATAGTGATTCGTCATGAGATGAAGAACAAACAAACTGAAATTTCCTTCGTAAGTTTTGCGGTCTGCTACTGCAGTCAATGCGAAAATGATCACTACAAGCAAAAGAGATTTCGTCATTACTAATTTCAAATGCTGCTGAATGAGCATTTTCATATGTTCACCTACAATTCATAAATGCGTGCATTTACTATTTTTCGTTTGTACACAAGATATCCGAGAATAACTAATAAAAGCAAAACAGGTCCCGTGACAAAACTGGTCCATGAAATAGCTTCTACCCACACAAGTGACGGTTCAAAAGCCGTAACCAAACGGTACTTCTCAAGTCCAAAAACAGACCAACAAAAATTCTCTAGTAATACATAAACAAAAGGTCCTGTTAAAATAACAAATAAGTTTTGGCTATATAAACTAAATACAAACCCTAGTGTTGCAACCAATGCACCTATAATGCCTTTCCATAAACTTAATACAAGACCATATAGGAAAGGCTGCTCCAAAAATTGCTCTCCATAAATATGAGTTTGTACAATTTTTCCCATCAACTCACCTGTTTCAGGATTAACCAATGACAATTGGACCGTAATGGGTGGGACAACATATAATGCAACAAGTACACTTATCATCGAAACGCAGAAAACAACTAAGTATCCGCTTCCTGCACTTACGATCCATTTCGAAAATACATAGTTCTTTTTATTCACACGTGGTAGCGTATAGTTAATAAATCCATTTTTGCGCTCAAAATACATAAGCCAACCTGTGGGAATGACTGCAAGCAACGGGAAAATTAGATTAAAGATCTCAAAACCCACCTCATACACTTCCAGTTGTGCTTCTAATGCATAATTTTTGTAAATAATTAATGTACAGATTATAGCGGCTAGCATAGCAAGTACGGCTGTGAAACCGACTGCCACTCTTACTTTCCGCCATTCATTCCTAATTAATCGCTTCAAGCTTTATTCCTCCTTCCTGCCCTCACTATAACGAAGCCGTTTACTGGCTACAATGGTTATAGAACAAAGAAAGGTTTTACGGGAATGAAAATATTTTCATTCCCGTAAAACCTTCGTTTATTCCTGAAAACGTAAACCAATTGTGACATAGTTTCCTGTCCTCTGCTCATTTTTCAAAAGAATATGAGCCTTATATTGTTTGGCAATTTGTTGGACATTGTGCAACCCAAAACCTCGCATGCCTTTTTTCGTTGAAAATCCAATATCGAACATCTTTAGGAAATGATCGTTTGAAATATAAGGTGATGGATTGCTTACTTGTAACATATATTGATTTTCTTCTTGCTTAAGCGTGACATATACAGTGTCTCCACTTTGACTAGCATCAAAGGCATTATCAAGTAAAATGCCGAGCACCTCAATTAAATCCACGTCTTCACAAGCCATTTCATGAAGCGAGATGGAATTATCTATCACTACCTGAATCCCCATTTGTTCGGCTCTTTTTACTTTTGTATATAAAAAACCAGCAACAATTTTATGATCCATCGTTAACAGTTGTTGTTGATGAGAAAGCATTTTTACATTTCCAGTGTAACGAGTAATTTCATGCTTTGCCTCTTCTAACGTATTAGCCGTTTCAAGAATACTTGAAATAGCCAACATTTTATTAGAAAATTCATGCTGTCTCGCACGAACCTCTAGTACTAGCTCGTCAATAATCGGTAAATATTTTTCTGTAGCTAAGATTCGGGCTTTCAACGCGTGTTGTTTCTTTTGTTCAAAAAATAACCACGTTAGTAATAAAAAGACAAAGATCGATCCTAACAGCATAAGCCAGCTACCCAATTGAGTAATTTCTGTTGTTTGGAACAGATACATACCCAAAAAGGAAAAAAAGATTATACTCATGAATAGCTGTTGCATCAATGTCATTTGTTCGAATTCTGTATAGGCAAAATGTCTGCGAATGAAGAAAACAAGACCTAGTACCACAGCTAAGCAAATCAAATGATTCCAATCGATTTCTAGCGGTAAAAGCATCGTCAACAAGACTGCTTGCATTCGGACCATCATCCAGACCATTAAACTGAGCATTGTCATCAAAAGAATGGTTAAGTGACTACGCTTAAATAGATAACTATTCGCTACGAGTGTAAGAAAACAAAAACCAATCAGACCAGGTACATATTGCACAGGTAAAACTCCAAGCCCCTTAAGCGTCATGATTAACCCTCGCTCATCGGTATCACTTAGCAAACAAAATAATGAAATGATGCTCACCCAGAATACGTGTGCCCATTTAAATTTGATGGGTTCACGGAAAAACAAACAGGTAATAAGCCAAAGAGCCAGAATATCTGATAGAATGCTCATACTATTTCCTCCTATAAGATATACTGACGATATTTTAAGCCAATTGGAATAAGGGTATCTACGCCTCGTAAACGGATTGTTTGCCCCACTTTATCTATTTGTTCTACCATGTCTTGATTGATAATAAAGCTTTTATGTACTTGCACAAACCGATCATCTAGTAATTCCATGCTAGCCTTTAATGAATAACTTGAGATCATTTCATTCAGTAAGATTCCATCACGTTTTATATGTAAACAAATTTTCTTACCAAAAGATTCGATATAAAACAAATCTTTTAATAGGTACTCAAAAATGAATCCTTTCTGTTCAATACGGATCTTTCCCTCATCCATCTCAAAGTGTGACAAATACTGCAAGACATCTTGGATCACCTTTTGGCATTCTAACTGAGTAAACGGCTTCACTAAATAATAAAAACATTTAAGCTCTCGGTATGCATACAATTCTTCCGTTAAAACAGCCGTTTCAAAAACAATAGGAGTATACATATAAGCGGGCATGGTGCGTAACTGTTTGACTAAGTCCGTTCCCTTGTAATCAACTAGCTGAATATCCACAATAAAGAAATCTATTTTAATATCTTGTGCCAAATTCATAGCTTTTGCCGCACTGTCTGTAAGGTAAACATTAAATACTTGTGGTAACGTTTCTAATGCATTTTGTAAAAACTTTTGGATAGCTTGATCATCTTCAACAATTAATACATTCATTACAAACACCCCTCTAATGTGATAAGTGCTGTATGTCAAAAAAACGAAAACGAGTCAGCAAGAAAGCGAAAGCTAGGGTCTTGTCGACTCATTCGTATTTACTAATGAATAAGTCCAGCATCGCCATCTCCACTTTACTCGTATCATTCATCTTATTTAGAACGCATCGCTTGATTCACGACAACCATCACTTCAGTCCGAGACATTTTCTCCCGACCTTCTTTCAGCGCATCCAATGTACCGTGCGCCAAAGCAAGCGGAATCTTACAGAAGTTCAGGATCGTTTTCGTCTCGATGTCCTGAATATATTCATCCGCTAACGCCAAGTTCTCTTCTGCAAAACTGAACATTTCATCCAGTTTCCAACCGTCCGGGAAGAAATTCACATCACGCTCCGCGTCTTCTTTATAGTTACGCAGGATATTGACAGACTGTAAGCCTCGTCCAAAGCCAATTGCCAAATCCCTGTCTGTTTCGGTTCCATCGTACCAACGCCAAATATCCGTCAACATGACACCTACCAATCCGGCAACGTAGTATGTATAATCGTCTAAGTCTTCGCGCGTATGGATCACCCAATCTTTTTCTGCCCACTTCGCCATGCCTCTGCCCATAATCGCAGTCGATTCAAGTACTTTATCGGTGACCGTGTCAGGGCAAAATTCCACCCAATCAGCAAGGCGCAATGTCACTTCCGGCAATTGCGATTGATAAGGAGCAAATAGCTTGTCCAGCGCTTCCGCAATGGGTGCGCCTGTTGCGATTTTATTTTCCAGTAGTTCGCTGACTTTGTTCAGTAACGTTACGACATCCGCAACATCCATTTGTTCATGATCTTCAATTTCATCGATGGCCCGCATGCACAAATAAGCGGATGCTACAGCTTCTCTTACTTCAGGTTCAAGTAGTTTAATTGGAATAAAAAATGTGCGGCTTGTTTCTTTCAATACTTTCATCGCATCTTTTTGTAGTTTTGTATCAGTTTTCACTTTGGGATCCCTCCATCAATAATCATGGCTGTCAAAAAATATTTTCAATTAAATATGATTCCTTCATTATATCATTCATTGTAACATTAAGATGTTTATAATGGATTGTCAAAATCCAAACAAAAAGCCGGATGCGCCCTTCAGCATCCAGCCTTTATGACGATATCATTCTGCAGATGGTTTCTCCATCGAGACAATGCTAGTTTACATAATATTATTATGCGCAAAAAAATGCTTACATAATAACAACGTAAGCATTTTCTTCACTTTCTAACTATCCAGTTACTTCTTATAGAAAAAAGGACGTCCAATAACTTCTACTAAAGAAGGAGCAAGAGCATATAGTTTACTGGTCAGACCCATAACTTTAGGTAAGTTTACTTCTCGCCTCGGTTCACGAATCGTCTGTATGACAGCACGCACTACCGTATCGATGGAGAGCAGTTGGGACCCCATAGCTTGCTTATACTTTCCTGTTTGATCCGCTAATTCGATAAACGGTGTATCTATCGGTCCAGGATGAATGACTGATACATCCAAATGATACGGAGCCACTTCCATTCTTAATGCATTCGTATAGCCAATGAGGGCATGTTTCGTCGCCGCATAGACCGATGTTTTGGGTGTTGCGACTTTCCCCGCCTGCGAACCGATGAACAGCAAATGTCCGCTTTTTCGTTCCATCATAGCATGCAGCAAACGTTTCGTCAGCTGCATCGGAACAAGCACGTTCGTTTCAAGCATTTCTGCCATCTCTTCGTCGGATGCTTCATGAGCGAAATTAAATCTGCCAACTCCTGCTGAATAAACGATTACATCCGGCACTTCGCCTATACGTGACACGAGCCAGTCCAGTTGTTTGGCATCCCGCAAATCAGCACAAAAACCTTCCACCCCTACTTGCTGCAGTTCTTGCAGCGCTTTCGCATTGCGACCAGTAGCCATTACGCGCATCCCTTTTACCGATGCCAGTCGCCTGGCCAGTTCAAAACCGACCCCGCTCGTTGCACCGGTAATTAAGATGGATTTAACAGCTGGCATATTGATGAACTCCCGACTCATCTGCCGTTTCCCTAATCAATTCCTTGGAAATCAAATAATCAAGCTGACCAATCGTTTCGGACAATGTTAATCCAAGCTCTTTTTCATACACTGCCGGAAACAAGCGTTTGGTCACTTCAAAAACGGTCTGTGGCTGTTCACGCAGCATGCCGAGCACTTTCATCGCCCGATCATTCTGCTTCTCCAAGCGTTCCTTGATAAGCGAATGTGCGTTATGGACTTCTCCGGCATGCCCTCCATAAACAATGTTGACGGGCAAATCGAGTAAACGTTCAAGTGATGCGTTATATTGAAGCAACGCCCGAGGCCGGTCTTCTTCTTTTCTAAAAGGTGGTTCGATCAGCGGATTGGACGAAACCTTTTCCAATAAAAGATCGCCACCGATTAAGATTCCCTCTTGTTCATTCCAAAGCGATAAATGACTCTGTGCATGACCTAATGATTCTTGCACTTTCCAGCCCGGATGGCCCGGCAAATCATCCCCTTCATTCACCATCCGATCGACAGGACGATTACCCATCAAATCGACAGAGCGACGAAATCTTTTTATCCATTTAGAATATTCTTCAGGCACGCCTTCTTCATGAAGAGAATTTTCATAAAATCGATCATGTCGATCCAGAAAATCTTGATCGCGCGTCAGCCAATAATTGAGATAGGGATGGCCGAGTACTTCTGCACGATCGAATGCTTCAATCCACCCGCAGTGATCGGGATGATGATGGGTAACGAAAACTTGTTCTATGTCCTTGAATGAGTAACCGATTTCTCGTAATCTATGTTGCAGTGCTTCGTATGCCTCTGGTGTCTTCGTCCCTGCATCGACTAATGTCAGTGTATCGCCTTTTAGTAAGAAACAATTCACATCTCCGACTGCAAATGGAGTAGGTGTTATAATCTTTTCTATCATAAAAAAGTTCCCCCTTGAAATGAATGACTGTTCAGTACATTGTACTCTTTATTTTCCTATGCGTCACGTATCCATTCTCGTTATTTTTGAAATATTTACATGTAGATGAAACCAAATCGTTTATTCTTCGTATGGTATACTACAAGAAATAGCGGTATTTGCAATATGCTGTCTAAATGGAGGGGTTTCAATGGGGATTTTCAACTTTTTCAAAAACCAATTTATTGAAGTAATCGAATGGCAGGATCAAGATGCCAATACACTAGTTTATCAGTTTCCAGTTCACAATAATGAAATCAAAATGGGCGCAGAACTGACAGTCCGGGAATCACAAGTCGCAATTATGGTGAATGAAGGTGAAATTGCGGACGTATTCACTCCTGGCAGACATATTCTCTATACACAAAACATGCCGATCCTGACGAAGTTAAAGTCTTGGAAATATGGCTTTGATTCACCTTTTAAAGCAGAAGTGTACTTTATCAATACGAAGCAATTTATTAACCAGAAATGGGGTACGTCCAATCCGATTATGATGCGTGACCCGGATTTCGGTATGATCCGTCTTCGCGGCTATGGAATTTATTCATATCGGGTATCTGAGCCAGTTGTGTTCTTACGCGAATTATTCGGTACGAACAGCTCCTATGATACGAATTCTGTTGAAGGTCAGTTGAAGAAAATGATTATTTCCGGGCTATCCGACTTATTTGCAGAGTCCCAAATACCGGCACTCGATTTAGCGATGCATTACGATGAACTAAGCGAACAAGGCAAGCAAAAGATGATGCCGCGTTTCTCTTCATTCGGATTTGACATCACGTCCCTTTATATTGAAAACCTTTCACTTCCTAAAGAGGTCGAACAGGCGATGGATAAACGGACGACAATGGGCGTCCTTGGCGATATGCAGCAATACCAGCAGTATCAGGCGGCAGAAGCAATTCGGGATGTAGCAAAGAACGATTCCAGCGGTTTGGCGGGGGCAGGTATGGGAATGGGCGCAGGTGTTTCAATGGGTCAGGTTATGGCAAATGCGATGGCACCGAATACTCAACCCACACAAACCACTGCCCCTGCAACGAAATCCTGCCCACATTGTCAAGCTACCATTAATGCAGATGCAAAATTTTGCGGTCAATGCGGGAAATCTGTTGAAACTGAAAAAGTCTCATGCGTCAAATGTGAAGCGCAGATTCCGAAAAATGCAAAGTTTTGCAATGAATGCGGTTCCGCGCAAATTACCGAAAAGATCTGTCCAGCGTGCTCACATGCGAACCTACCAAACGCGAAATTTTGCGCTGAGTGCGGTGAGACATTGGACGCGAAGTGAGGGATGAATGTTGACTTCATTAGATGAACAATCATCCACAATCGTTGAAGAAACAGAGAATATCAAGTGTCCTTCTTGCGGTAGTAATACAAAGTTCGATCCAGAGACAGGAGGGTTGAAATGCCCTTCATGCAGTCATGAGATGGCGATTGAAGCTACGACTAAGCACAATGTCGAGCTGGACTTTAATGCAGCCGGCGACAGTCTTTATCACTTATGGCAAGAAGATAAGCGAGTCTTTTCCTGTGATAGCTGTGGTGCTGAGTCTGTTCTCGATGCAAATGCCATAGCAGACTTCTGTTCATTTTGCGGATCATCGCATATTGCGGTAACTGAAAAAGATGCGGGCATCCAACCAGGGCTCATGATCCCTTTCCACATTTCCAAAGATGAAGCACATGCCAAATTCAAGGAATGGATCAAAGGACATTTCTTTGCACCTTCAAAACTGAAAGTGTCCTATCGTCTTCAAAAAATTTCAGGAGCCTATCTACCCTACTGGACATATGATAGCGAGACCAGTTCCCGTTATGTTGTACGTGTAGGAAATTATTATTACGTTACAGAGACGCGTACCGTTTATGAGGATGGCAAGGCAAAACAAGTGACGGAGCAAGTGCGTAAAATCCGCTGGCATCGGGAGAGCGGGAATTATCGAAAATTTTTCGATGATGTGCTCATAAAAGCCTCTACTAGAGTAGAACCTAAATTACTGCAAAAAGTGCAGCCTTTCCAAATGGCCAGCTTAACGGATTACAAAGTAGAATATATGTCTGGATTTTTGGCGGAACGCTACTCTGTCTCCCTGCAACAAGGATTCACGGAAGCACAGGATTATATGAAACAGCGGATCATCAATGGAATCGAAGGAAGCATTGCGGGTGATATTGTCGAGGTCGTGAATGTCTCGACCGATTACTCGGATATTACATATAAACATGTCTTGCTGCCATTATGGATTTCATCGTTTCAATTCAATCAAAAGGTCTATCAATTTATAGTGAATGGGCAAACAGGTAAAGTATCAGGAAACTATCCTATTAGTATTTTAAAGGTAGTTCTAGTATCGATCAGTGTCTTAGTTGTTTTATTCATCGTCTATCTGTTTATTGACAGCTGACGGCCCATCCGACCTCTGTTTGACATTTCGTTAGGTGCATGACATAATTCAGTGAAAATAAAAACGTACGAGCAGTAAGGATGGATAGAAATGGAGAAAATTTTATTTGTAGGCGCCGGTTCGATGGCGGAAGCAATTATTGCGGGAATCGTGGAACAGGACGTACTCCCCGGCAAACAAATCTATGTAATGAATCGTTCCGATGCGAATAGGCTATGTGATTTGGAATCTCGTTACGGCATCACGAAAGTATGCGAAGATCGCTCGTTCATGGAAGAAATCGACTTGGTTGTTTTGGCAACGAAACCAAAAGATATTCAGCAAGTCATGGCTGATATACATCCGTTCCTAGCCGACAGCACAGCAATTCTTTCAGTCATTGCGGGAACCTCGATTGACACATTTGAACAAGGTCTTGGTAAACGCCCCATCGCCCGTTCAATGCCGAATACTTCCGCAACGATCGGAAAATCGGCTAGCGGCATCGCATTCAATGACGAAGTTTCTATTGAAATGAAGCAGTCGATCCTTAGCCTGCTCGGTGCGATCGGCATCGTCAAAGTGGTGGAGGAAGATGATCTACATGTGGTGACGGCTCTTTCCGGCAGCGGTCCCGCTTATATTTATTACTTAGTCGAGGCATTGGAAGAAGCTGCTGTTGCAAGAGGTTTGGAAGCTCATGATGCCCGTGAACTAATCGTACAAACACTTGAAGGTGCTGCGGCTATGCTGAAAACAACCGGCGAAGAACCTAGTACGTTACGCACGAATGTTACGAGTCCAGGCGGCACGACAGCTGCCGGATTGCGAGCACTGGAAGATCGTCAATTCAAATCGGTGATTGCAGATTGCATCAACAGCGCGGAGGCAAGATCACGCGAGTTAGGTGCATTAACCTAATAGAAAAACAAGCATCCATCCCCTAAGGCGGGCATGGATGCTTATTTTTTTGTCAGGCAAGTCAACTGGCCGTTCTTCCATTGAAAACGCATGAAATCTTCTGCGATGGACAACTGCGGAAACACCGCTTCGCCTTCAGCAAAAAATGCGGCCATTTCACCTGGCATAAAGCGAGCACTAATATGATTGACAATCAAATTTTTGACATGTGCTTCTTTTGCAATTTGAGCTGCATCGACGATCGTTGAATGACCGTATTCCCGAGCACCTTTTGCATATTCCTTTGTAAATGTGGCCTCATGAATGAGAATGTCTGCATTTCGGGCAAGTTCGATGGATGATTGACAATAGGATGTGTCTCCAATCACGGTAATGATAAAGCCATTTTTCCGTTCCGACGTCACGTCTCGGCTGAACACTGTCTTGCCGTTGTCCAGTTCGATATCCTGACCTTCTTTCAAGCGCTGCAACAACGGACCTTTTGGAACCCCTTGTTCAATGGCTCGGTCAATCAATAACGTGCCCGGCAAATCTTTCTGCTCGATCCGATACCCGTAGCTTTTTACGACGTGCTGGACTTCCATTGCATACACTTTAAATTGATCGCTTTCAAAAATCAGTCCATCTGCTACTTCATGGATGTTTAGCTCGTAAGGCAGATGAGTGCCGGTGATTTGATAGGTGTGCTGGAGCCATTCTTTTAACCCAGCCGGACCGTATAAATCGACCGAGGCTTCACCACCTAAAAATGCGCGTGAGCTGAGAAATCCTGGTAAACCAAAAATATGGTCGCCATGCAAATGGGTAATGAAAATTTTCGTGATTTTCCTTGGCTTGATTGCGCTGTAAAGCATTTGGTGCTGGGTTGCCTCACCACAGTCGAATAGCCAGTTTTCTCTATTTTCATCTGTAAGGTCCAGAACAAGTGAGGAAGTGTTTCGCTGTTTGGAAGGCATTCCGGCTCCTGTGCCTAAAAATTCAATATCCATTTAGTCAGGCTCCTTTCTATTTATTTGTCCAACCTTTTTTAATGACTCCCTCTCCGAAGCGGTCGGTTAGGCTGGATACAAGTTGATCCATTTGGTATTCCTTTTCTTGCTGTTCGAAGTTATCGAAGGTTAGTTGCTCGACCATCTCATTTCGTTCGATGAGATTGCCGACAGTGACACCCAGAAGGCGGATAGGTTCATTGTTCCAATGTCTACGAAATAACTCCAAAGCGATTTTTGTAATGTCTTCAGCTAGATAGACAGGCTGATGAATGGTTCGGCTTCTCGTGGTGTTTTGCCAGTCCGCATAGCGGATTTGGATTGAGATGGTGACGCCTGCCAGTGATTTAACAGCTAGCCGGGTCGCCACTTTGGCTGCCAGTCTTTCGAATATAGGAATGCAGTCCTCCATTTCCGTGAGGTCTACGGGTAATGTAGTGGAGCTCCCAATACTTTTGCGTTCATCCGCACGTTCCGGATCGACCGGTCGTGTATCGACTCCATTTGCACATTGCTGCAGGCGCATACCATTCTTTCCTAGAAGTGCTTCTATTTTTAATTTTTCAGCGACCGCAAGTTCCCCGATTGTATGGATACCTGCACTATGCAACTTTTCTTCAGTTCGCTTTCCAATGCCATGCATTTTGAGGACAGGCAACGGCCACAGTTTTCTTGCTACTTCACGCTTCCGCAAAATGGTTATACCCATTGGTTTTTTCATGTCGGAAGCTGTTTTCGCCAAAAATTTATTGGGTGCAATACCGATTGAGCACGGCAAGTCAAGTTCCTGAAAAATACGCATCTGTATTTCGCGGGCGAGTTCATAAGCATGTGTTAAGCCGCCGATTTCTGTCGTATCGATGTACGCCTCGTCAATGGAAACGGGTTCTACCCATTCTGTATAACTACGCAGCACTTCAAAGACAGAATCGGACATTTGGCGATACAGTTCATGGCGCGGCGGTACGATATGTAAATTAGGACAGAGTCGCTTGGCTTCACCTATCGTCATTGTAGTATAGACACCAAAAGCCCTCGCTTCATACGAACACGTCACTAAAATCCCTCTTCGCTCCTTTGGATTACCTGCCACCGCAAGGGGAATTCCCTTTAATGCCGGATTGGCAGCCTGTTCCACCGAAGCAAAAAAGCTATTCATATCAAGATGCATGATGACTCGTGGATTTGCTGCTATCAGATCCGTCATATGTACACCTTACTTTCACTGAATTCTCTCCCTATAGTATATCAAACATCCAAAGAAATGAAAAAAGGCAAGCCAAATTTAGCTTGCCGCTTTTTCTTAATATGTCGACATTCTATTCATGTGATATTCAATCAATCCGTTTCCGACGATTGGCGCTGTTCGTTCACATATGCAGATATTTCATCCATACCTGCAAGAGAACTGGCCAATAAATTAGGGGCGATGACGGTAATCACACGATTTTCCAAGTTCGCGACTGTCGTAAAGTAAGGAGTTTTGGAATAAGCTTTGAGTGCCGTTGAAGTCAACTTTTCTTCAGGCAGATCCAATATCTCTTTCGCATCCAGCACGAGTAGTCCCACTTCCAGCTGATCAGTAGCCAGCACAACGACATGAGATTCTTCATCTCGTGCAGTTGGCTTGTGATAAAGAATTTGACTGAAATCTAAAATAGGCACCAATTCCCCGCGCGACTTCATCAGACCCAGTAAATAATCGGGTAAATGAGGAATAGGTGTGATGTATTCAAGTTTTTCGATAGAGACGACCGATTCTACTGGCAGTGCGTATTCTTCATTGCCAGTTCGCACAATAACAGTTTGCATAGCTGCACCTTCTTTCATACAGGAGAAGTAAGTTCTTAGTAGTTTTGTTATTCAGCAGTCGTAGCCGCTTGCTCGACAATCTCAAGCAATAATTCCGTCAGCAAATTCAGTTCTTCGATTGGCATGCGCTCATTTTTCGTATGGATCTCTTCATATCCTACAGATAACGTCACTGTCGGAACACCCATTCCGTTAAACACATTGCCATCACTTCCGCCGCCGCTCGTCATGATGTTCGGCTCCCGGCCAATTTTTCGGATCGCCTTCATTGCGACTTGTACGACTGGTTCCTGTTCAGTTAAATTAAAGCCCGGATACATCAGCTCTGTCTTCGTTTCCGCCTGTCCGCCTAACGAGCTGGCAGTCGTTGCAAACTTTTCTGTCATGGAATCAATTTGCTTTTGCATTTTTTCAGGATTAATCGAGCGAACTTCCGAAAGAATGAATGCTTCTTCGCAGACAATATTCGTTGCTTGTCCGCCTTCAAATCGTCCGATATTCGCTGTCGTCTCTTGATCGATTCGTCCAAGTTTCATCCCCGCAATGGATTTAGCCGCAAGTGAAATTGCAGAGATTCCTTTTTCCGGAGCTACGCCTGCATGCGCGGTTTTGCCGTAAATTGTTGTCCATAGTTTTGATTGGTAAGGAGCTGCGGTAACAATTCCGCCAACCTTCCCGTCACTATCAATTGCAAAGCCGTATTTTGCTTTTAATGCGTCGGGATTCATTTCTTTTGCGCCGACCAATCCGCTTTCTTCGCCTGCCGTAATAATGAACTGAATATCGCCATGCGGTTTGTTTTGTTCTTGAAGAACTTTCGCCATTTCAAGAAGTGCTGCAATCCCGGCTTTATCATCTGCACCTAAAATCGTTGTGCCGTCACTGTAGACGTATCCATCATCCTTAACTACCGGCTGGATCTGCTGGCCCGGTACGACCGTATCCATATGACAAGTGAAATAAATCGGGTCTGCTTCAGGAATAGAGCCTTTCAAATTGGCAATTAAATTTCCTGCGCCATGACCAGTTTTTTCACTTGTATCATCTTCCGTCACTTCAAAACCGAGCGCTTCCAACTTCTTCGTCAGGACATCCGCAATTTGTCGTTCATTTTTCGTCTCTGAATCAATTTTCACTAATTCCAAAAATTCATCTAGTAATCGTTGTTTGTTCAAAAGAAAGACTCCCTTATCTTTATTCAGCAAAAGACTCACACCTCTATAGCTGTTGAGATGAATGCTGGTATATTTCCTGTTCAGTGGGTGTCCAAACACCCGCTGAACAAAGATTATACCTCCACAGATTTTGAATTGGGCTTGCACAATTCAAAATCTGGAAGCAATTACGCTAAGGCGTGATTGATTTATAGAGGTATATTGCCGTGCTTTTTCTTCGGACGGTCTTCTGTTTTATTGCGCATCATTTCCAATGCTTGCAATAATTTAATACGTGTTTCACGAGGATCGATGACATCATCAATCATACCATGTGAAGCTGCTACATATGGATTGGCGAACTTTTCACGGTATTCCTCAATTTTCGCTGTACGAGTTGCTTCCGGATCTTCACTTTTCGCAATATCACGCGCAAAAATGATATTTGCCGCACCTTCTGCTCCCATAACCGCTACTTCAGCATTTGGCCAAGCATAGACAACATCTGCACCGATGGACTTGGAGTTCAGTGCGACATAGGCACCGCCAAATGCTTTACGCAAAATCAATGTGATTTTCGGCACGGTTGCTTCAGAATATGCGTAAAGAATCTTCGCTCCGTGACGGATAATCCCCCCATGTTCCTGTTTGATGCCCGGGAAGAAGCCTGTCACATCTTCAAACGTGATCAACGGAATATTGAATGAATCACATGTGCGAATAAAACGTGCGATTTTATCGGAAGAATCGATATCCAGCCCCCCAGCCATGACTTTCGGCTGATTACAAATGAAGCCAACTGTTTCACCTTTCATACGTGCATACCCAACGACCGCATTTTTTGCGAATTCCGGTTGAATTTCAAAGAACGTACCTTCATCCACTACCTGCTCAAGTACTTTACGCACGTCATATGGACGGATCGTCTCGTAAGGTACAACGTCCGCTAAATTCTCGCGGTAATCATCCTGCTCTTCATATGGCTGAACCGGTGTTTTTTCATTATTATTTTGCGGCAGATAGGACAGTAAATCACGCACCTTATTCAGTACGACTTCCTCGTTTTCACCACGCAAGTGTGCATTCCCACTAATTGTGTTATGCACTTTCGCGCCGCCAAGACCTTCTGAAGTAATTTTCTCACCTGTAACGGTTTCAATAACTTTCGGTCCTGTGATAAACATCTGGCTCGTTTGATCTGTCATAATGACGAAATCCGTAATAGCAGGCGAATAAACTGCGCCACCTGCACAAGGCCCTAAAATAACAGAGATTTGTGGAATCACGCCGGAATAAATCGAGTTCCGATAGAAAATCTCTCCATATCCATCAAGAGATAATACGCCTTCTTGGATTCGCGCACCACCCGAATCATTTAATCCAATGAACGGTGCACCATTCTTAGCTGCCAAATCCATCACATTCGCTATTTTCATTGCATGCATTTCTCCAAGAGCTCCACCGAACACTGTGAAATCTTGTGAGAACAAGTAAATTGGACGGCCGTGGATTTTTGCATATCCTGTTACCACTCCATCCCCAGGCCCTACTTGCTTGTCCATGCCAAAATCACGTGTACGATGGACTACGAATGGGTTTAATTCCACGAAAGATCCTTCATCCACCAATAGCTCAATTCGTTCACGAGCAGTCAGCTTGCCTTTTTCATGTTGCTTAATGATTCGCTCGTCCCCGCCGCCCAGCTCAATTTCCCGCTTTTTGTCATATAGCTCATTAATTTTATCGTAAATATCCATCCCTTACTCCCCCTTAGTCTTTTCACATAATTCATACAGCACACCATAAGATGATTTCGGATGCAAAAACGCAACTTTCGCTCCGCCAGCACCAGGTTTCGGTTCATCTTGCAGCAGCTGAACCCCTTTTTCATGTAATTCTTTCATTCTAGTGCGAATGTCAGAGACGCCAAATGCAATATGATGTACTCCTTCACCGCGCTTAGCTATAAATTTAGCGATTGGACTGCTTTCCGTCATGGGCTCAAGCAATTCGATTTTCACATTATGCGCATCGATAAAAGCCACTTTGACACCTTGGCTCGCCACTTCTTCAATCGCCATGACTTCCAATCCGAGTGTATGTATGTAGTAGTCCATTGATTCTTCTATATTCTTAACCGCAATCCCGATATGATCTACCTTATTCATAGGACATCTCTCCCCTTGGCAACTTGTAATTGATTCTTTCTATAGAACAGTCATTCTAGTTGTGAAAATCCATGATTCTGTTAAAATAGAGCTAAACCTATTTCAACGTGTAAGGAGTCTTGTTGCGTGAGTAATAAAAAAATTCAAAAAGTAGTTGTCTATATTATGGTGGCGGCTATGGTTGCTTCCACTCTAGTCATGGGCCTCAGTATGTTACTTTAAGCTATAGTGACAGTTCGCAAGTATACACATGCGAACTGTTTTTATTTTGCGTTCAGCTGCTGGACCTCCAGCGTTTGTCGAGGCGGAACAGCGCATTCCGCTTTTGTTTCATCCTGCTCCATGCGCTAGCCTCTCGGATCGCTTCAGTCCAACTTCAAAAGGCAAAAAGACGCCTTTTGCTGTCGGACCTCCAGCGTCTGTAGAAGCTAAACAGCGCATTCCGCTTTTGTTAGAGTTCTTCACAATACTCTTCGAACTGACTTTGCAAGTTCACGACGACGGACATTGGATCGTGACCTTCAATTTCGAAACGACCTACTTCAGAGACGAGTTTTCCGTCCTTCAATAGTGCGAATGAAGGTGAGGATGGAATATGGTCTTCACCAAAGTGCATACGTGCTTGAGCTGTCGCTTCTTTGTCTTGCCCTGCAAATACGGTTACCAAATGGTCCGGGCGCTTATCATAATGAACCGCATGTGCAGCTGCCGGGCGTGCAATTCCGCCGGCACAGCCGCAAACTGAATTCACCATAACGAGAGTAGTTCCTGGACGATTGAATGCTTCCTCCACTTGTTCAGGTGTTTGCAATTGCTCATAGCCGCTCGCTTCCATCTCAGATCTCGCTTGGCTTGTAATATCATTCATGTAAAAATCAAAGTTCATCGTCATTTTACAATATCTCCCTTCTTGTTACGTATAATTGTGATAGCCGTAACCGTTAAACAACGATTGGCCATCCTCTTCAATCATAGCATATTAGACTAGAAATCAAGAAGTAATCAAGAAGAAAACAATCGATCGATTGCACCGGATACAGTGACTGTACCTTCCAATAATTCTTCTTCCAACCCTTTAACTTGAGTTTTCCGACCTTGTTCCGCAAAAAACGAATCAATCAAATGATCTTTTATCATCGAGTGGAACCAATCTCTTGTTTGAAGTTGGCGTCTAGTTTGCCAATAATCCGTATCGATCATTTCTTGTTGAAACTGCAGAATGGTCTCCCACACTTCCTTCAAACCAGTTCGCTCAATGGAAGAAACTGCCTGGGCAGTGGACGTCCAGCCAGGAGAAGCCGGCTGTAACATGTGTAAAATACGATTGTATTCTCTGACAGTCTTCTTCACAAGCGGCTTATTGCCTCCATCGTTTTTATGGACAACGATGCCATCTGTCAGCTCCATAATCCCTTTTTTCATCCCTTGAAGTTCATCTCCTGCGCCTGTTAACACCAGGAGCAGGAAATAATCGACCATGCCTCGAACGAGCGTTTCACCCTGCCCAACGCCTACCGTTTCAATCAAGATGACATCATAACCCGCAGCTTCACAAAGCAGCATCGTTTCACGTGTTTTCTTATGCACCCCGCCAAGTGTACCAGCGGAAGGAGAAGGCCGAATAAATGCATTTTGATGACGTGCCAGCTCCTCCATACGGGTTTTATCACCTAATATGCTACCGCCGGTCAACGTCGAACTAGGATCAACCGCGAGCACTGCGACTTTATAGCCCATATCGGCAAGCATCAAACCAAAGGCTTCGATAAATGTACTTTTACCTGCACCGGGAACTCCTGTAATGCCAATTCGAATACAATTACCAGTCTTCGGTAACAGTTTTGTCAAAATATCTTGTCCTAATCGCTTATCACTCTGTTTTGTACTTTCCAACAATGTAATTCCCTTGGCCAAATGCAAGCGTGAACCATTTTCAATTTCCGTGCGTAAAGAATCAAGGTTTGTATCGGTGGGATCTTTCTTAACAAAGCGTTTACGTGAAGAGGCAACAAACCCATCATGTGTCGATTCTATTCCGCGCATCACATGCATTGCTGAATCATCTCGTCCGTTTTGCCTGTTCGTCAATCCATCACTTCCTCATAACCTAACTGTCGGTAGATTTCCTCAATTACTTTTTGAGCCGCCACCGGAATCACCGTACCCGGCCCAAAGATTGCGGAAGCGCCATTCTTACGCAAGAAATCATAATCTTGCGCAGGTATTACCCCACCGACGACGACTAAAATATCTTCGCGCCCGATTTTCTTTAACTCTTCCCGCAATGTCGGCACCAATGTCTTATGACCTGCCGCCAGCGAACTAACTCCGATCACGTGAACATCGTTTTCTGCTGCCTGCAGCGCGGTTTCTTCCGGAGTCTGAAATAAGGGTCCGATATCCACGTCGAATCCTAAATCTGCAAATGAAGATGCAATTACTTTCGCTCCGCGGTCATGTCCATCCTGCCCCATTTTGGCAATCAAGATCCGCGGACGGCGCCCTTCATTTTCAAGAAACTCGTCTGTCATGTCTTTAACTTCCTGAATCTCTTCTTCATTGGAGAAGTTGGAACTGTATACACCACTCACTGAACGGATCACCGCCTTATGTCTGCCCGATACAGATTCAATTGCATCTGAAATTTCACCGATTGTCGCACGCGCCCTCGCTGCATCGACTGCCAATGCCAGCAAGTTGCCTTCTCCACTTTCAGCAGATTGCTTAATCGCCGACAGTGCAGCTTGGACATCTTGTTCATTACGACTCTCTTTCATTTCGTTAATACGGTCTATTTGCTTTTGGCGCACAAGTGTATTGTCGATATCTAAAATATCGATTGCATCTTCCGTATCGAGTCGGTATTTATTTACGCCTACGATTGTTTCTGCACGCGAATCAATTTTAGCTTGGCGTTTCGCAGCCGCTTCTTCAATCTTCATTTTCGGCAACCCTGTCTCGATTGCTTCTGCCATGCCGCCTAACGACTCGATTTCCTCTATTAAGTCCCAAGCTTTCTCCATCAATTCTTCCGTCAATTTCTCTACATAATAGGAGCCGCCCCACGGATCGATTACTTTTGTCATCATCGTCTCTTCTTGCAAGAACAATTGAGTATTCCGTGCGATTCGTGCAGAGAAGTCTGTCGGCAATGCAATTGCTTCGTCCAGCGCATTCGTATGCAAGGACTGAGTATGGCCCATCGCTGCTGCATTTGCTTCCACTAGCGTACGTGTGACGTTATTGAATGGATCTTGCTCTGTCAAACTCCAACCGGAAGTTTGTGAATGAGTACGCAAAGCAAGCGTTTTCGGGTTTTTCGGATCAAACGACTGCATCATCTGCGCCCAAATTTTGCGTGCCGCTCTCATTTTCGCTATTTCCATGAAGTAGTTCATACCGATCGCCCAGAAAAATGACAATCGCGGAGCAAAGGAATCAATGTCAATTCCTGCCTGCAATCCGGTACGGACATATTCGAGACCATCCGCGAGCGTATAAGCAAGTTCAATATCCGCTGTCGCTCCGGCTTCCTGCATATGATAGCCTGAAATAGAGATGGAGTTAAACTTCGGCATGTTTTGGGAAGTATAAGCGAATATATCTGCGATAATCCGCATGGACATGGCTGGTGGGAAAATATACGTGTTCCGCACCATGTATTCCTTTAAAATATCATTTTGGATAGTTCCTGACAGTTTTTCAGGAGAGACGCCTTGCTCCTCTGCCGCTACGATATAAAATGCCATGATCGGTAAGACTGCGCCGTTCATTGTCATCGAGACAGACATTTGATCAAGCGGGATTCCGTCAAACAAAATCTTCATATCTTCAATTGAATCAATCGCAACACCTGCTTTTCCCACATCACCTGTTACACGCGGGTGGTCGGAGTCGTAACCTCGGTGGGTTGCCAAGTCAAAAGCGACAGATAATCCTTTCTGTCCCATTGCGAGATTTCGGCGATAAAAAGCATTACTCTCTTCAGCAGTCGAGAAGCCCGCATATTGTCTAACCGTCCATGGCCGTGCCACATACATCGTTGGATAGGGACCGCGTGTATTCGGTGCGATTCCAGGATAATCGGATAAATGTTCCGTTGATTTAATGTCTTTTGAAGTATAAACCGGCGATACAGCAATTCCTTCATTGGTCGTAAAAGCTTCTTTAGACTGCGTCTGTTGTGACAGCTCATTCAATGATCGTTCAAGATCCACTTTACGAAAATTTGGTTTACTCAACTGAATGACCTCCTTTCTTGATGTCTGCAATTTCATTTAGCTTAGCTATTTTATCTTGACCGGCAAAAATGAAGCCATGCAATCCATTTGCAATCCACTGACCGGAAACTTCTTGATCATATTTTCCAGCAACATCGACGATGCATTCGGCTGATTTTTCTTTCAAGAAGTCTGCAACTATATCTTCTACTTGTGTTGGAGGTGCGCAAATCACTGCGTAATCCGGCCGTTCTTTTTGAATCCAAACGAGCGCTTGGTCGATTGAATCAAAAGAAGGGCTCCATATCGCTTCGATTCCTCCAACTGCCAGAAATCCACTGACAAAGTCCGCACGAGGCTTATAATCTTTCAACGCACCAAAGTTCAGTAAAACGGTCTTTGGCAGTTCCTCTTTTCGGCTCGCACGTAGATTTTCAAATGGCTCAGCCAAGCGTTTGGAAACCGCAATAGCCGGGGAATGATCAAAATTCGCCTCGGTCAATTCCGCATAGACATTCGTTCCGATCAGTGACTTTTTACCGCTAGCTGTCTCTTTTTGCCGATTCGCATACAACACACTAAGTTCGCCAGACTGCAAAAATGATTGATAGCCGCCGCTCTCTTCTATCGCTAAAAATTTGTTCCACGCTTTGCGAATCAAGTCCGCTGTCAATGTCTCGATAAAATACGAACCACCTGCCGGGTCGAGTACTTGATCGATATGCGTCTCTTCCTTCAATATCAACTGGATATTCCGCGCATAGCGATTCGAGCTGGACGAAGTGCCTGTCAGCACGTCATGCGGAAGCACCGTCAACCAATCCGCTCCTCCAAGAACAGCAGCGAACGCGGAATTCCCGCCACGCAATAAATTAACGTATGGGTCGAGTTTCGAATAAGAGCGCAAGGAAGTAATCGCAAGTAATGGGACTTGCTTCGGATCTTCGACTCCGTACGCTTCATTAAATAATTTCCATAACACACGGAAAGCACGGAATTTCGCAATTTCCATAAAGAAATGCGTATCTGTAGCAAAACGGGCATAAAATCCATTTGTAAATTCTTCAAAAGTCGCAGCTTCTTCGGCAAGTTCAGCGGCAATAGCCAGACTTACAGCTAGTTCCGTAACCGCATCGGCTCCTTCATGATGCGCTAACCAGAGATCTGCCCCTTTCGTCTTGATTTCAGAAAATCCTTCTGGCAAAACGCCGATGCTGCTAGTAAAGATACCCTTTACATTTCCACGATCCTGTAAGTCCACAAATGTAAAGGCTTGCAAAATAGGATCCTCTTTTTCAATCTCTGTAAAAAGAATCGGATATTTCGTCAGCAACTCCGCCAACTCCCGCAAATCCTGCTCACGCCAGAACAGAGGCGTTAAACCATTGTAAACGATAGCTTGGTTGCCTCTTTCCAATGATTCTTTTAAATTCAACAGAAACTGCTGCCCATTTTCTGCACTGACAGGTTGCGCGATCGTCCATCCAAAATGAGGCTTCGTAACGCGTGAAACCTTTTGCTGATCCAGATGCTCTTTCGTGTACAGGGGCATCAAATCAATTCCTTCTGCCGTCTTTGTACGTAGCGATTCAAAAGGTTTCCCTTTTAGCGATTGCACAGCAGCATGTTCCCAGTCTTCGTAAGAAGGTGCTGTAAATGTGAATGTTTTCATTTTATGTATAGGCATAATGGTGCTCCTTCCCTCTTTTAAACCATCTATGTTTCTAGTGTACCGTAGAGAGCTATATGAAGAAAGAGAAAAATCAGAAGTTTTCTCCTGATTTTCTAAATCATTCCTAAAAAACAACCTTCAGGTGTTAGACTGAAAGTTGTTTTTTCTCAATAAAGTGATGTCGTTTCTTTTGACATATTTTCCAATAACTCTTTTATGCGTGCCAGGAAACGACCGCATACTAAACCATCCAATACACGATGATCTAAAGATAAGCATAAATTGACGATATCACGCACAGCTACCATCCCATTATTCATGACAACTGGCCGCTTAACGATCGTCTCCACTTGCAAAATAGCGGCCTGAGGGTAATTTATAATCCCCATAGACTGTACAGAACCGAACGAACCTGTGTTGTTAACGGTGAATGTGCCGCCTTGCATGTCTTTCGTCTGCAATTTGCCGTTGCGGACTTTCCCTGCCAGTTCATGTATATCACGCGCAAGTGCCTTGATCGTTTTTTCATCTGTTTGTTTGATGACCGGTACATACAAAGCATCATCTGTCGCTACAGCAATCGAGATATTGACATCTTTTTTCATGATGATCTTATCCCCTGCCCACATAGAATTAACGGCAGGGAATTCCTTCAATGCCTGGGAAACAGCTTTGATGAAGAATGCAAAGTAGGTTAAATTAAAGCCTTCTTTTTCTTTAAATTCAGCTTTCACATTTTCTCGCAACAATACCAGGTCTGTTACATCTACTTCCAACATCATCCATGCGTGCGGAGCTTCCGTTACTGAACGAACCATATTTTTGGCGATGGCACGTCGGACACTCGTCACAGGAATCTCGATATCCCCATTTTCGAGTTGAATAGTTGGTGTAATGTCTTGCTCAATTCCGGACTGTCTATCGTTAGAAGAAGCTAATTCTTGCTGTGCCGGCTGTTCTTGTTTGGAAGGAACTTCCGGCTGTTCATACGCGGAATTTCCTCCGCCATCAATGAACGCTAGAATATCTTTCCTCGTAATTCTGCCTTCACGACCTGTTCCTACCACTTGCTTCAGATCAATATCGTGTTCTTGCGACAGTTTTAAGACAGCAGGCGAATATCTTCCAGCCGCTTTCCCTATAGCTGCTGGTTTCGCAGGTTGTTTCTCTTTCGGCTGTTCTGCTCTTTGATCTTCAGCTGGCTGGACATTTTTTTGAACAGATGCTTCGACAACTGGTTTTTGCCCGGTCTCTTCTGCTTCAATCAGACAAACCGTTTCGCCAACTTCTATCGTCTCGCCTTCTTGTGCGACAATTTCAGTGATTTTACCAGCAAATGAAGATGGAATTTCGGCTGTCACTTTATCCGTTGTAACTTCCGCTAATGCATCATATTTGCTAACCGTATCACCGACTCCGACTAACCACTTTTCAATCGTACCTTCTGTCACACTCTCACCGAGCTGTGGCATGGTAATTTTTTCAATCCCCATAACACACGCCTCCTTAAACTAGAATTCTGCTAATTCCCTCGCCGCCTGCTCTACTTTTTCCGGATTCATCATGAAGAACTTCTCCATAGAAGGTGCATAAGGCATGGCAGGTACATCAGGTGCTGCTAACCGTTTAATCGGAGCATCCAGTTCGAATAGGCAATGTTCGGCAATGATAGCGGAAACCTCGCTCATGATGCTGCCTTCGAGATTATCTTCCGTCACTAGCAACACTTTCCCCGTCTTCGAAGCTGCTTCGATGATCGCTTCACGGTCTAACGGATAGACAGTACGCAAATCCAGGATATGGGCTGAAATGCCGTCTTCCGCCAATCGTTCTGCTGCTTGCAAAGCAAAATGGACACACAGACCATAGGTGATGATGGTCAGATCATCCCCCTCACGTTTACAATCTGCCTTGCCGATTGGAAGAACATAATCTTCATCCGGAACTTCCCCTTTGATTAAACGATAAGCCCGCTTATGTTCAAAGAATAGCACTGGATCTTCATCCCGCACAGCTGCTTTCAACAGTCCCTTGGCGTCATAAGGCGTGGATGGGATGACGATTTTCAACCCCGGCGTCGAGGCGAACATCGATTCAACCGATTGCGAGTGATAGAGTGCACCGTGCACTCCGCCGCCGAATGGAGCTCGTATCACGACTGGGCAAGACCAATCATTGTTCGAACGATATCGAATCTTTGCCGCTTCAGAAACGATTTGATTGACTGCAGGCATGATGAAATCTGCAAATTGCATTTCCGCAATTGGACGCATCCCATACATCGCTGCACCAATCGCAACACCAGCAATTGCCGATTCCGCAAGAGGCGTATCCAGAGAACGATATTCTCCAAACTGATCGTAGAGTCCGGTCGTCGCTTTAAATACACCGCCTTTTCGTCCGACATCTTCCCCTAGTACGAATACCTGATCATCACGTTCCATTTCTTCTTTCATCGCTAAGTTGATGGCATCTATAAATGAACGAACGGTCATTAGGCTTCGCCTCCCTTTTCATCATACACATAGCGCAATGCATGTTCAGGTTTTGCGTAAGGAGCCAATTCCGCATATTCCGTGGCCTCATCTACAATTTGGTTGACCCGTTCTTCTATTTCATTGTGCTTTTCCTCGGTCAATACATTTGCTTCTTGTAAGTAATGGATAAATGTCAGTAACGGATCCAACTTCTTTTCGTTTTCCAATTCTTCCGCATCTCTGTACAGGCGTTGATCATCATCAGATGAATGTGCTGTCAGACGATAACACACCGCTTCTACCAATGTTGGTCCCTCTCCGCTTCTTGCGCGGTCTGCCGCTTTTTTAACTGCTTCATAGACATTCAGAGGGTCCGTACCGTCAATCGTTACGCCCGGCATGCCATAGCCTACTGCGCGATCCGAAACATGTTCACAAGCAAGTTGTTTACTGGCAGGAACAGAAATGGCATATTTATTGTTTTCAACCATCACCACGGTCGGCAATTTATGGACTCCTGCAAAGTTCATCCCTTCATGGAAATCTCCTTGATTCGATGAACCTTCGCCTAACGTCACAAAAGTGATAAAATCTTCTTTATTCATTTTAGCCGCAAGCGCTACTCCAACTGCATGCGGTAATTGAGTCGTAACAGGAGATGAACCTGTTAAAATCCTATTTTTACGCTGGCCGAAATGACCTGGCATTTGTCGACCACCCGAGTTTGGATCTTCGGCTTTTGCAAAAGCTGACAACATCAACTCTTTAGGTGTCATACCAAAATGCAAGACTACACCCATGTCCCGATAATAAGGTGCAATCCAGTCTTTCTCATGATTCAGCGCAAATGCAGCGCCAACTTGAGCCGCTTCCTGCCCTTGACACGAGATGACAAATGGGATTTTTCCTGAACGATTCAACAACCACATCCGTTCATCCAAGCGACGAGCCATTAACATGGTCTCGTACATTTGTAAAACCGCTTCATCTGTCAATCCTAATTCAATGTGCCGATTGTTCATTTCGCTTCCCCCTTTACATATGAATGGCGAGTCCTTCTACAGCTAGTGCCGCTTCACTGAATGCTTCTGACAGTGTTGGATGGGGATGAATGGTCGTGGAAACTTCCCAAGGTATCGCATTCAGCACCATGGCGAGCCCCGCTTCAGAAATGAGGTCCGTGACATGCGGACCTACCATATGAACACCTAAAATATCATTGGATTGTTGATCCACTATAATTTTGACAAATCCATCCGAATGTCCATTTACCAAAGCTTTTCCATTCGCTTTGAACGGGAATTTACCGATTTTCACTGCTAAGCCGCTGTTCTTTGCCTGCTGTTCAGTCAAACCTACAGCAGCCGTTTCAGGAAATGAGTAGACACATCTAGGTACCAACTCATAATCGATCGAGTCTCGCGTGATCCCCGCGATATGATCGACAGCAAATAGTCCTTCATGCTCCGCGACATGCGCTAATTGAAGGCCGCCGATGACATCGCCGATCGCATAAATATGCTGATCTTTCGTTTGATAGGTTTTGGCAGTCTGAATAAACCCATTCTCTACCTGAATATCCGTGTTCTGAAGCCCGATGTCATCTGTGACCGGTGACCGTCCAACAGAAACAAGCAGTTTTTCACTGCTGACCGACTGTACGTCTTCCCCTATTTTATAAGAGATCGTCACGCTATCCGTTCTTTTCTGGAGAGTGTCGGTCTTGATATCGGCCCCTAATGCAAATGTGACGCCACGCTTTTCTAATGCTTTTTGTACAGTTAGCGCCACTTCGCGATCCTCAGTAGCTAAAATCTGCTTCAAACGATCAAGAACTGTTACTTTGACACCAAAATCATTCAGCATGGATGCCCATTCAATACCAATCACTCCACCGCCTATGATTGTAATCGAAGCTGGGAGGTCCTTCATTGCAAGTGCACCGTCTGAAGTCAACACTTGTTGTTCGTCAATGTCCAGTCCAGGCAGCGTTTTCGGTTTTGACCCGGTCGCTATGATTAAATTCTTTAATAATAAAATTTCATTTTCTTGACCATTGTCCATCTCTACTGAAATGGTTCCAGGCATAGGAGAGAAAATGGAAGCTCCAAGGATTCTTCCCTTTCCTTGAAAGACGTCAATTTTTCCCTTTTTCATTAAACTTTGGATGCCTGCATGTAATTGATCCACGATTTTATTCTTTCTTTTTTGCACTTGAGGGAAATCTAACGAGACCTCACCTGTTTTGACACCAAATTCGTCCGCTTCTTCACGAGCAAGGCGGTATACTTCTGCACTTTTCAGCATCGCCTTGCTTGGAATGCATCCATTATGCAAGCACGTTCCGCCTAGCTTTGATTTTTCCACGATGGCTGTTTTTAAGCCGAGCTGGGCTGCACGGATGGCTGCCACGTACCCGCCAGTTCCGCCGCCTAAGATCACTAAGTCGTATTCATTGCTCAAAATATAGGACCCCTTCCATCTATGTTTTGAATGTCCTACTGTAAAGAAAGCACGCAATTTCAGCGGCATACAGTTTACTAGCTGTCTGCCGCTTCCTTTACTTAGGTAGTACTATTTATTTTTTATTTGAAAGAATGTTCTTTTCGTTGCGCAAGAAGGTGTTTCTCGTTGCGCCCACTCTTGCGATCCGTTCTTCTGCTAAACGATCGGCAGCCTGATAGGAAGGAATGCTGTCTCTTTTTGAAATTTCAAAGATCTTGGCGATTGTATCGTAAATTCCTTCGACACGCTTCAATGCGCGTTCTTTATTGTATCCTATGAGTTCGTCTGCCACGTTGATGACGCCGCCAGAATTAATGACATAATCCGGTGCGTAAACGATTCCCATTTCATGCAGGCGATCTCCATGCTCCGGTGCTTTCAATTGGTTATTGGCTGATCCAGCGATCACTTTCACTTTAAATTGCGGGATCGTTTCATCATTGATGACGGCGCCTAGTGCACATGGAGCGAAGATATCTGCTTCCTGAGAATAGATTTCATCCGTCTCGACAGCCTTTGCATCGAATGCTTCTACTGCGCATTGAACTGCTTGCTTATTTATATCAGCAACGATCAGATGAGCACCTTCATTATGTAAATACTCACATAAAGTATACGCTACATTTCCGACACCTTGGACCGCAATCGTTTTGCCTTTCAATGAATCATCGCCAAAAGCTTCTTTGGCAGCAGCTTTCATCCCTTTGTAAATCCCAAGAGCCGTGACCGGAGATGGATTCCCTGAAGTGCCTTGACCGGAGGAAATGCCTGTTACATAGTCTGTTTCCAAGTGAATCAAGTCCATATCGAATTCAGTAGTTCCTACGTCTTCAGCTGTAATGTACCGACCATTCAAACCTTCGATGTAGCGTCCTAGCGCACGGAATAATTCATCATTTTTATCTTTTTTCGGATCGCCGATAATGACCGTTTTTCCGCCACCTAGATTTAGACCGGCCGCCGCGTTTTTGTATGTCATTCCTTTTGCTAGACGTAACGCATCTTCAATCGCTGCTTCTTCGCTCTCATACGTCCACATACGCGCACCGCCTAATGCAGGCCCAAGTGTTGTGTCGTGAATCGCGATGACCGCCTTCAATCCAGATGTTTTATCATAGCAAAGCACCAATTGTTCGTAGTCGTGATCTTCCATGTAAGTAAACATTTCCATTCGTATATCCCTCCAAGTTAGTAAAATAGTATTTGTATGTAATTAATTTTAGATTTCTTACCGCAAGAAAGCAACTTTGACAAATATCAATATACTTTTCATGCTTGTTAACACAATGTCTATATCTCCATCCTACATGATGCCGCAAGCCTTGACAATCCATCCTTACACGGTAAAATTAAATAGGATAAGGGGTTGAATCTTATGGCACGTCTAGCTGCGTTTATCGTTCTTTTAATTCCAGGAATTGCAGCAGCGCTCGGTATTAAATTAATGCGTGATTCTTTGTTCGGGCAACTTTTTCAGCCATTTCCATTCATCTGGCTGCAGTTTTTAGGCGGTTTTCTATTATTCGCAGCAGGGTTAGGATTCTTTGCAGGATTTTTGCTGCGACGCGATCGGAGAAACGGCAGAGTGGCTGACCGATTTAAAAAAGACATGAAATAAAAGGATCAAGGTATTTCAACTACCTTGATCCTTTTATTTTTCTCTGAACACGCGCAGGGTAATCAGTGATCCATCCCTCTATTTGGGGCGACTGACTTAAGAACGACTCCTTGCCCGTCACGCCATACATTCGCAGCGTCTTCTGACTTTCCAACAAAGGCGTCAGATAAGGTTCTTTCCATAAACGCTTATGGAAATGGAAAGCATCCACATCATATGCAGGTAAGCAATCCCAATCCACTGTTGCTTTCTTCAAAAGCAGGGCCGTTTCCACAGAAGGGTCTTGTTGTCTGACCAGCTGCAGCGTTGGATAGTCAAAAGAGGATATATGAACATCTGGTACTCCCTCGATATAATGCAAAATTCGTTCGATGACAGCTGGCTGCCCATAGACAGTTTCCTTCAGCTCGATATTTAATGATAAGCCGTTTTGCTGACAAAAAGAAATTACGTCAAATAAAATCGGGATAGGATGCCCGAAAAGAAATCTACTTCCACCTTTCCCTATCCTGATCTGCCCCAGCTCTTCTGCGGTTAAGTTATCAACCTGCTGATCAATCCCTGCCAGGCGCAGCAGATTATCATCATGAATGACGACCAATTGTCCATCCTTTGTTTGCTGAACATCCAATTCAATGCCGTCTGCTCCCTTTTTTGCTGCTGCCTGAAAAGCACTCATCGTATTCTCGAAATGACTCCCAGATGCACCTCGATGTGCAAACACCTGACTTTTAGACATTCAATACTCCTTCGCTAGTTAGTTCAAAAACCCCTTTTGTGACACGATTCAACATCGTAGAAATCTTTCCAATTTGGATGTTCACTCCAGGATAAGCTTCTTTCGTTATGTTGATCTTTGGAGAGCTTGCTGTTTGTACGAGCTGCAATTTTGTTTTGATCATTTGATCTAGATCCATGATCTGTTGTTGTTTTGCTTGCATGGTCGTTTTCATCTTCTCCAACATGTTGAGTTGTTCACCAGTCAAACTTGCCCTGGTTCCTTCCATCTTCTTCAAAGTAAGCTCTATTTTCTTTAAATCTTCATGTTCGTTCTTCAATTGCTCGGCCAATCTCTGAATCTCTTCAAGTTCCATCTCTTTATTGACACCTTTTACAGTGAGTTTTGTCAATCGTTCGTGTGTATTCCCTGCAAACGCACATTCAATCGAAAATAGTGCTTCCGTAATACCCCCAATCACTTTTCCTTTATGAGGGTCGATGCTGATGTGATCGGCGTATATTTCAGAGCCTAATGAATACAATCCGATATTCACTTGCTTGCCATAAATTTTGCAGTTGTTTGCATGTTTGACGTATACGTTATTTTTCGCTTCGATAACCGTTTCTCCTGCTCCAAACACACCGCCTTTAATATAGACATCCCCATCTTCTGAACGGATTTCTTTAGCGTTTGTGATCCCCTCTTTGCCCTCGATTGAAATATCACCGGTCGCATTCACGGAAAAACCCGCCAAAACAGTTCCATAGATTTGGACAGAACCATCAAATGTAATGGATCCTGTCTTTGTCCCGACATCGTCCGGTATAACCAGCTGCTTGCCTACCCCGATTACGCCGTTCGTCTGTTCCAATGCCCCGCCGTGCAGAGCACGAAGAATCACTTTCCCGTCCTCTTCAAACTCGCCGACGGACTTGCGATCATAGAACAACTTCACATCTTCGCCTTTTTTAGCGGCAATCACTTCTCCGAATACATTAAATCCAGGGATGCCTTCTTGTGCAAGTTCTTTCTCTCCTATCCAATCACCCTTCGCAATGGAGGTAACAAAGTTTAATTCATAATGATCAACCGAGCCATCATCCCGGATAATTGGCTTGCGATCCGGCATTTCGATATAGCGGACAACGGCATCTTGCCCTTTTACAGGTTCTTGACCGACAGCAGCCGTCATTGGATTGCCGGGAACAAAAGGGATTGTACGGAGTTGTTCAGATTGATATACCACTCCATTTTGCTTTAATAGTTCCTCTGCCTGAAGCAAGAAATGCTCTTTACCTTCTGCAAATTCTTCTTTTGTCGCATAAATATGCAGTTCGACTTTCAGTTTACTAGGAGAAATATACAACTCACAAGGAGCGGCATAAAGCCCTATTTCATGATCTCCTTCATTTTGTAGCGCTTTCATTAATTCTTTGAATGAGTGCAATTTCAATCTCGGGAAACCAGATGTTACTGTATCTAAGGACTTGATAGGAAAGCCTTCTTTTTTTGTTCTCATGATGACTTTATTATTTTCTTCAAAAAGGATAAAATGTTCATTTTCTACTAACAACAAAATCCCTCCCCTACTCTCCCTTAGTATAGAAGATTAACAGACCGGGGGAAAGGTCTTTCTGCTTGAACTATTTGCAAATAAGCATTTCCACTCACTCACATAATCTTTATTCTAATAAAATATTTTCAACCTGACGATTCACCCATGGCCCGTCTTATCAATAGAAGAGTCTTTTTGTCTTTATTGCTCTTTCTCACATTGAACATAAAAAACCAATGAATGTAACTATTCATCAGCTTTTTAAGTATAAGACTATGGCTTCACTATTGAAGTGCAGTATACTACTGTGAATATTTCAGTTTACCAACCAATTAAAGCGCTATCATTTCAATGTTTTAGCTCACCATATGCTCCAGACGGATTTTGTCAGCAATCATTGCAATGAATTCACTGTTGGTAGGTTTACTTTTTAGATGATGCACTGTGTAACCGAAAGTTTTGGAAATTAAATCGTAATTCCCTCTATTCCAAGCCACTTCAATTGCATGTCGAATTGCTCGTTCCACTCGAGAAGGGGTAGTATTGTATTTTTTTGCAATATCCGGATATAAGATTTTAGTGACAGAACCTAAAAGCTCTACGTCGGTATATACCATCTGAATGGCTTCACGTAAAAATGCATAGCCTTTAATATGCGCAGGTACGCCAATTTCTTTAATCATGGATGTAATGGCAGTGTCCAATACTTTTTGAGTGACTGCTCCTGTCGGCTGTGTTGATTCCTGAACAACGTATGATGGTGTAGTCGTTTTTGGTTTTCCAGCAATTTTCAAGATTTGTCCAATCAATCTATCAAATTCAAAAGGTTTTAGCATGAAGTAGGATACACCTAATCCAGCTGCTTGCGTCATGACATTCTCCTGACCAAAAGCAGTCAGCATCATAATCTGCATATTCCCCATGCCGCCGGTTTCATGTATGGTTTCCAATACTCCAATACCATCTAAGTGAGGCATGATAATATCTAATAATAAAATGTCCGGGCGTTCTTGCTCCAACATCGATAAGCATATTTGTCCATTATTCGCTGTCCAAATCACATCGATCTCCGGATGTTTTTCAAAATAAGACACCATCGTTTTGACCAACTCTTTATTATCATCCACAATCGCAATTTTAACGTTATCCATTATCCATTCCCCCTGAAATAATATCTGAGCAAAAATGCTAGCATTCGTTGAATCCCTCTTATCATCGTAAGTGAAATTTCTGGCAATTTCTACTTTAACTTTTAATTTCGTTCAAATTGATACTTCTGTACGATGGTTTCTATGTATTTCGACGTTTTTCTTTTTTATTTTCAACAGGCAGCACATAGGATGGAAAACTGCCTATGCAAAAACTTTGCATAGGCAGTTTTGTCACTTTTCGTTCGTTCTCATCGTTTTAAGAAACAAACCGGCCCCTTTTTCCGGCTCATCGACAAACATATGAGTGATTGCACCGACAAATTTTCCATTCTGGATCACAGGACTTCCGCTCATGCCTTGTAATATGCCGCCAGTCTTTTTCAACAACTTTTGGTCTGTCATCAGGATTTGGAATTGTTCTTCTTCTATCTTCGTGATTTGGATAGTGAATTTTTCTACGGTCGACCCTTGTACAGTCGTATAAATTTCTGCAGGACCTACCGTTAGGTCAAGAGGCTGCATAATTTCAAGTGGTTCTGCCAACACTTTACTGTAAGCATTTTTCCAACTGCCAAAAATCCCATAGACATTATTGATCCGAATATTCCCAAGCAAATTATTTGGATCTACAATCGAAGAGATTTTATAACCTGGGGAACCCGGCGAACTTTTCTTGATTTGATTAATTTCCGATAAATAGATCGCGCCTTTTTCAAAAGCAGGAGGCGATTCGAGCGTACTGTCGATAATTTGATGGCCTAGCGCTCCGTATGTGTCGGTTTTCGGATCCACATACGTCAGGGTACCTGTCCCCTCAGTCCGGTCTTTCAAAAAAGGCGTGACGCGCTTAATGAGCTGCAAATCTGCCTGGAGTGTTTGCTTTTCTCCATTACGCATAATGCTTATCTTCATCGTAGCAGCATCATGCTTTTGCACCGACCGTTCAAAATGGACGAGTTGCTTTATTTCTTCTCCATTCAATTCTTGAATGATATCCCCTTTTTTCAGCCATTGTTCCTGACCAATCAAAATGTCGCTTGTTACGTAAATCCCACTTAAATCCATCTCGATTCCGATTGAATCCCCCATCGGAATAAGGAATTCCTCTTCGGCATTGGCAATTACAGGCAGCATGTAGAGCATCAGAAGTGTGGCCAAAAAAGTCTTAATTGATTTATTCCATCCCATGATTCACCTCCTCAACGAAAGATACCTTTGGTATGTCCGATCGCCCGGAAAGTATGAAAGGGTAAAATAAACAATGCGTGTAAATTGAATTGGTTAGGGAATAATTTAACTAAATATCTTTACGAAAAGCTTGTTTCCTTTGGCTGGCCAACGTCAATAATTCATCTGCATGTTGAAGTGTCAAAGGTGTGATTTCAGCACCCGACAACATTCGAGATAATTCTTCTGTCCGCTCTGTCTTCATGACATCATGAATCGCTGTTGTTGTTCGGCCGTCATGGATATCTTTTTTAATTAAATAATGATGATCTGCCATCGCGGCAACTTGCGGTAAATGCGAAATACAAAGGACTTGGGAGTGACTGGCAATCATTGCAATTTTTTCTGCGATGGATTGTGCTACTCTTCCGCTTACACCCGTATCGACTTCATCAAATATAATGGACGTCACGCCTTGATGCTGAGAAAATATGGTTTTCAACGCCAGCATCATTCGTGATAATTCGCCGCCTGAAGCTACTCTTACAAGTGGTTTTAACGGTTCTCCTAAATTGGTGGAGATCATGAAAACCACTTCATCAAAACCGTTCGCATCAAATTGTTTCGGCTCTTTCTGTTGAATTTGCACTTTGAATGTTGCTTTTTCCATATAAAGTTGTTTCAGTTGTTCCTCTATTCCTTTTTCAAGACGAAGCGCAGCTTTTTTTCGAATAATCGATAATTCATTCGCTTCTATTTCCAAGTCTTTTACGTATTGTGCTAATAATTCTTGGTTTTGATGCAATCTTTCGTCACGATTCACCAATTGATCAAGTGCATCGGCAATTTTATCCCGATACAACAAAATTTCTTCTAACGATTTTCCATATTTTCTTTTTAATGTCAGAAATAACGCTAAACGCTCTTCGACAAAATTCAAACGATCTGGCTGAAATTCCATACTGTCGATCAGCCGTTTTAAATCATGCGAAACATCTTGCAGTGAATAAAATGAAGAATTCACAGTCTCCGACAACGGTACCAATTCCGTGTCAATCGATGCTGCTTCTTCCAGATCACTCATCGCATTACCAACCCAATCCAAACCATGAGATTCCAGGGCAATTGCCTCATAGGAAGTATTCAAGCGATCAAAGAGTCGATGGAAATGCTGCAATTTCACGCGTTCAGCCTCTAATTCCTCTTCTTCTCCAATAACCAAATTTGCAGCATCGATCTCTTCCAGTTGAAATGAATAAAGATCAATTTTCTGAGCGATTTGCTGTTCATCCTGTGTTTTCGCAGCGATGAGCTGTTGAAGTTTTTTATATTTATCATAAATCTCGGTATATGTAGACAGAGCACGCTCAATTGGTTCTCCAATATAAAAATCAAGTAAATGAATATGGCGGCGTTCATTCATTAATTCCTGATTCTCGTGCTGCCCATGAATATCAATAAGCATACCACCAATCTCACGCAAGATTGCTATGGTCACCAATTTGCCGTTGACACGACAAACTGACTTTCCATTTACGTTCAGGTCTCTGCGCAAAATGACGACGCCTTCCTCTGCTTCTATACCGAATTCTTCTAATCTGTCCATCACAGCCTGTCGATTGACATCAACTGTGAACATCCCTTGAAGTTCAGCTTTTGTCGTCCCATGTCGGATAAACTCCTGCGAGCCTCTCCCACCTGCCAATAATTGCACTGCATCAATAATGATTGACTTTCCGGCACCTGTTTCACCTGTCAGAACGGTCAAGCCTTCTTCAAATGTGATTTCAAGTTGTTCTATAATGGCAAAGTTTTTTATCGAAAGTTCGCTTAACAAAGAACTATTCACCTCACTTATAGCATTGCTAATAATTTATCTTTTACGTAATCGGTCATCGATTCTTCCCGGCAAATGATCAGACATGTATCATCGCCGCAAATCGTCCCAAGCATTTCTTCCCAATCCAAATTATCAATTAACGAACCGACAGCTTGCGCGTTGCCGGGAAGCGTTTTCAACGTGATAAAATGACTTGCGCTGTCGATACCGACAAATGCATCCTCCAGCATTCGTTTTAACTTTTCTTCTGTGTTGTACCGATGAATAGGCGGGAGACTATATTTGTAATTGCCTGAAGGCGAAGGTACTTTAATTAGATGTAATTCTTTTATATCTCTAGATACAGTCGCTTGTGTCACATCTACTCCTGCATGTTTCAGACTGTCTACCAGTTGATCCTGCGTCTCGATTTCATTATTCGTAATAATCTCTCTGATCCGAAGATGGCGCTGTCCTTTGTTCAATTTTCAATCACTCCGATTCTCTTCTATACCTAACTTCTAACATGTTGATCAACTATTTTAAAGGCCCTTCACTTCGAATTCAGCAAACTAATTCGTGTGCTGTTTTGGAAAAGGCACGACAAGTATATGAACAGGTTTTTCCTAATTACAAATGAAAATAATATTGCCTAGCTTATGCAATTTAGGGATTGGAGCGGAAGACGGTCGACTCCGGGAGGATTAGCGTGTGCCTTGAGACCCCGCAGGTAGCGCAGCGGACGAGGAGGCTCAAGCCACGCCCTCCGGAAAGCGTACCGTCTGGAGCGCAAATCCCACAGCTACACCCATGCTGTACTCACTTGTTAAAAGGACTCACTTGCTGCATTTACTATGCATATTTCAAAAATAACTATGTGAATTATTGGTTAACCAACATGCCTGACCTGACCTAACTTAAAATTATACATAGCATGTAAAAAACGCGCAACTCTCTGCGCGTTATGTTAATTCGTTATGTGCCTCTTTGACTAATTGATGGAAGTTTTCTGATGTAAAAAGTGACGTAGAGGGATCTTCTGCTTCTAAATAAAACAAGAACTCTATATTCCCTTCTCCACCCGTAACAGGAGAAAACGTCGCTCCTTTTACTGAAAACCCTTCAGCAACCGCCATATTCGCAATTTTTTCAAGAACTTCTAGATGTGTAGCCGTTTCACGTACGATTCCTTTTTTTCCAACTTTCTCTTTCCCCGCCTCAAATTGTGGCTTCACGAGAGCAACAACTTGACCGCCCGGCACAATGATTTTCTTTAGCGCAGGCAAAATCAGAGATAAAGAAATAAACGATACGTCGATGGTAGCTAATTCAGGCAAGCCCTCGCAAAATAAATCAACTGTTGCATGGCGGAAGTTCGTTCGTTCCATAACAGTCACTCGTTCATCTTGTCGAATTTTCCAAGCAAGCTGGTTATAGCCGACATCCAAAGCATAGCAATGAGCGGCACCGTTCTGTAGGGCACAATCCGTGAAACCGCCAGTGGAAGCGCCGATGTCCAAAACGATTTTTCCTTTCACAGAAATAGGAAAAGACTCCAATGCCTTTTCTAATTTCAAGCCGCCCCGACTTACATATTTGATAACAGGTCCTTTAACGGTCAAAGGCGCATCGACAGAAATTTTTTCTCCTGCCTTCTCAATTCTTGTCAAATCGGAGTAGACGAGACCTGCCATGATGGAACGTTTTGCTTGTTCACGAGATGCGATCAAGCCGCGTTCCACCAGTAAAATGTCTACACGTTCTTTTTTCATCGAAGGGTTCATACGGTTTCTCTTTCTGCAGCCTTTTTAATAGCTTCCATCGTGACTTCGGCGACATGTTCCGGCGTCATGTGGATCTCCATTAATAAGTCATCGACATTTCCATGTTCAATGAATTCATCCGGAATACCAATTCGCTCAATAATCGTAGATGTGTGATTCACTTCTGCCGCATATTCAAGGACCGCGCTGCCAAAGCCGCCCGCAAGCACTGCTTCCTCAATTGTGATGATCGGCTTGCCCTGTTTAAATAATTCATCCAATAAATCGGTATCAAGTGGTTTAATGAAGCGCGCATTGACGATCGATACATTTTTCCCCTGCTGTTTCATTTGCTCTGCTGCTGCAAACGCCATTGGAATTGTCGTACCGAATGTTAAAATGGTCGCGTCTTCACCTTTTTTCAACACTTCCCATGTACCGATTGGAATGGTGTGGAGTTCTTCATCCATTGGAACGCCATAACCGTTTCCACGAGGGAATCTCATAGCGATTGGACCTTCATTATGCTCGATCGCCGTCTTCACCATATGCTGACCTTCGTTTTCGTCTTTAGGCATCATAATGACCAAGTTCGGCATATGACGCAAGAATGCGATATCAAAGACCCCATGATGTGTTTCACCATCTGCACCGACTAAACCGGCTCTGTCAATTCCGATGAAGACATTCAATTTTTGTCTTGTAATATCATGCAGCATCTGATCATAGGAGCGTTGCAGGAACGTAGAATAAATAGCCAAGAACGGCTTCATTCCTGTTGCTGCAAGTCCAGCCGCCATTGTCGTCGCGTGCTGTTCAGCGATTCCGACATCAAAAAAGCGATCCGGAAATTCTGCCGCAAAAGACTCAAGTTTTGAACCTACAGGCATAGCAGGAGTAATTGCAACAATCCGTCGATCTTTTCTCGCAAGCTTACGAACGGTTTCAGACACTAACGCGCTCCATGCTGGACCTTTCGCCGGAGACTTTACGAAATCACCCGTCTCGATCTTATAAGGACCCGTGCCGTGCCAAGTACCGATTTTATCCATCTCAGCCGGACTGTAGCCTTTTCCTTTTTTCGTAATCACATGAAGCAGGACCGGTCCTTCCATTTTCTTTGCATACTGCAGTGAACGTTCTAATTCGGTAAAGTCATGTCCGTCAATCGGACCTAAATAGGTGAACCCTAATTCTTCGAAAAACACACCATTGACGACCAAATATTTCAAGCTGTCTTTTACACGCTCTGCAGCTGTTGCAACTCTTCCACCAACCGCAGGAATTTTCCGCAAAATAAATTCCAGCTCGTCTTTAACATTGTTGTACTTTCCAGCCGTACGTAACTTACCCAAAATGGAATGCAACGCACCAACGTTCGGAGCAATGGACATTTCATTGTCGTTTAAAATCACGGTAATATTCGTCTTCTCATGACCGATATGATTCAATGCTTCCAGTGCCATACCACCGGTAAGCGCTCCGTCTCCAATGACCGGAATTACATAGCTTTTTTCATGTTTAATATCTCTCGCAACAGCCATTCCCATGGCCGCAGACAAAGATGTTGAACTGTGACCGGTTTCCCACACATCATGAATGCTTTCCGACATTTTCGGGAAACCGCTCAATCCTTTATATTTTCTAAGAGTATCGAATTCTCCGGCACGACCTGTCAAGATTTTATGGACATATGATTGGTGCCCAACATCCCATAAAATTTTGTCAGTCGGACTGTCAAAAATCCGATGTAAGGCGATCGTCAATTCAACGACACCTAGATTGGGTCCGATATGACCGCCTGTCACCGATAAATTTTCAATTAAGAAACTGCGGATATCTGCCGCCAATCCCTGTAATTGTTCTTTATCGAGCTCTTTAATAAAAGATGGATTTGTAATCGTTGTAAGATCCATCGTGATCACACACCTTCATCAAGTAAGTAATTCTTTCTATTCCTGCACAATCAATCGCATGAACCGTCTTATACGTGTTGCGTGCGACTTCCAAAAGGGAACTTTTTTTACCCAGACATTGAGTTTACTGTTTGTTTTCTACATTATAACAGTAAGATCGCCGGTGACAAATATAATGGTCTCGTTCTACTTATTCCGCTCAATAATATAGTCCGCCAACAAATGCAATATAGAATGCTCCAAATCAATCGAACGCAAGGCATTGATTGCTTCTTCATGACGTGCTTTTAACTGAGTTTGTGCGCCTTCGATTCCAAGTAAGGATGGATAGGTCGATTTCTCACTCGTCATATCACTGTTTGCAGGTTTACCCAGCTGTTCAGTTGTAGCCGTGACATCTAATATATCGTCTTGAATTTGGAAGGCAAGACCGATATTTCGAGAAAAACGAGCCAACTGGAATCTTTGGTCAGCCGTCGCTTCGGCTAAAACTGCACCCGCATCGATGCAATATGCCAACAATGCACCTGTTTTATGCAGATGTACTTCTTCTAAATCAGCTAAAGGCAACACTTGCTGTTCGCCCTTCATATCCAGAACTTGCCCCTTTACCATGCCTTGAGCGCCGGAAGCTTTTGCCAATAAACCGACCAATTCAATTGCGGCAGCTGGCGGTGTTTCCCGCAGGTCTGCCAATGCTTGGAATGCCAAAGCTTGCATCGCATCGCCTGCCAATGTAGCCACGTCTTCTCCGAATTTCTTATGGTTGGTCGGCTTCCCTCTTCTGAAATCGTCGTCATCCATGCAAGGCAGGTCATCATGTATCAATGAGTATGTATGTATCAATTCAACAGAAGCAGCAACTTTTAATGCATCTGCAGAATCCAAATGTAAGTCTGATAAAACAGCTAGGACTAGTAAAGGCCGAATTCTTTTACCGCCTGCTTGTATGGAATACGTCATCGATTCATGCAAAATATCGGGAATATCCGACTTTGCCAATTGATTCGTCAATTCTCTTTCGATTTCAGGGATTTTTTCATCCATAAATGTTTTTAATTTCTCATTCATTCGATTCACCTTCTGTCGGATCAAATGGAGCTTCTTTTCCATCTTGATCAATCATTCGAATCAGTTGTTTCTCTGCGTTTTGCAATTTCTTTTGACAATAGGCAGAGAGCTCCATCCCTTGCTTATACAATGTAATTGTATCTTCCAGGGGAGCCTCCCCAGCCTCTAACTTTTGCACAATTTCTTCTAATTGATGCATTGCTTGTTCAAATTGCATTTCTTTTTCTTCTGCCATCCCTACTTGACCTCCTTCGGAATTATGTTTTCTACAACAGCTTGAACTGACCCATCTGACATTTGTACGGTCATTTTCTCACCAACAGAAAGGTTTTCAATCGATTTGACGACTTCATCTTCCTGATAGGCGATCGAAAATCCCCTTTCCATTACTTGCAGTGGATTTAGTGCTTGCATCATGCGTGTGAGCGAGATAAAACGTTGTTGCTGATGTTTGACGTTCTGCTCGGCGGCACGATTCATTCGCATTGCCAACTGTTTTGTCTGTTGTTGTTCGAGCTGGATGCGGCGAATAGGTGTGTAGTACTGCAGACCAGCATATAAATTATCGAAAACCATACGCTTTTCCTGGATCAATGTGTTGCCGCTGCGCCGTAGTCGTTCTTCCAGATTGTCCATTTTTTCTATAAATGGCCGATACAATCGATCAGGATATTGTAGAGGATAGGCAGACCGTGCGGTTTCTAAACGCTTGTTTTGCTGTCTGAGTAATGTTTGGACAGCTAGATACATGGAACGCTGCTGATTTTTCAGATGCTGAAATAATTGCAATTGATCTGGAACCGCCATTTCAGCAGCAGCAGTCGGCGTCGGTGCACGAAGATCTGCGACATAGTCCGCTATTGTCGTGTCTGTTTCGTGTCCTACCGCACTGATGATCGGAATTCTGCTGGAGAAGATCGCCCGTGCGACTTCTTCTTCGTTAAAGGCCCATAGATCTTCTATGGATCCTCCTCCTCTGCCGACTAATAATACATCGATATCCGCTGTTCTGTTTGCCTGTTCGATTGCCTGCACGATAGATGGCGCTGCAGTACGTCCCTGAACTAATGCAGGAAACAAGTACATCTTAGTCATCGGGAAGCGGCGGGTGATCGTAGAGTACATATCTCGCAGAGCCGCCCCGGATTCTGCAGTGACTATCCCGATCGTCTGAGGGGTTTGTGGGATGGGTTGTTTGAACCTGGCTTCAAAGAGTCCTTCTTGCTGCAGCTTCTTTTTCAACTGTTCAAAGGCTAGATAAAGAGCCCCAATCCCATCTGGCTCCATCGTTTGAACGTATAATTGGTAGGACCCGGCAGTTTCATAGACCGTGACATCTCCTGTTATCAATACATTCATGCCGTTTTCAGGTTTGAATTGGAGTGTATTGGAACGCGAGCGGAACATAGCTGCCTGAATTCTCGTTTTGTCGTCCTTTAACGTAAAATAGATATGCCCAGATGGATGGAGCTTGACGTTGGAGAGTTCTCCTTTTACATAGACGTTTCGCAGATGTGGATCTGCGTCGAATTTGCGTTTGACGTATTTTGTTAGCGCTTGAACGGTTAAAAAAGTTTGATTGGACATGTTGTTGTCACCTGCCCTTTTATGTATAGAGAGGCGCCTGGGATTGGCGTCTCTCGGTTAAAGTTACTGAAATGAGTGCTGATTTATTTTGATTATGCACCTTTGATTTAAGAAAAGACAATAAAACTACATGATTCTTAGTTCTTAGTCCGGGAATTCAATTTGTTTTCTGCACTTTCTACTGTGTTCTTCAATAGCATAGTGATGGTCATCGGGCCTACTCCGCCTGGGACTGGAGTGATGGCGCTGGCTACTTGTTCTGCAGATGCGTAGTCTACGTCTCCGCAAAGTTTGCCGTTTTCGTCGCGGTTCATGCCGACGTCGATGACAACAGCACCTTCTTTAATGTAATCGCCTGTGATAAATTTTGCCATGCCGATGGCAACGATCAAAATGTCCGCTTGTTTCGTGAAGCTTTTAAGATCATTTGTGCGTGAGTGGCAATAGGTGACAGTGGCGTCTTTTTGCAACAGCAGCTGTCCCATCGGCTTGCCTACGATATTACTTCTTCCGATGATGACAGCGTGTTTGCCCGCGATTTCTACTCCTGAGCGTTCGAGCAATTGCATGATGCCATATGGTGTACATGGCAGAAACGTTTGTTGACCGATCAGCATTTTGCCGACGTTCATCGGATGGAAACCATCGACGTCTTTTTCAGGACTGATGGCGCGAATGACTTTGTTTTCGTCGATATGCTTCGGTAATGGAAGTTGTACAAGAATCCCATCGATCGAATCGTCTTGATTCAATTTTTCTACTTCTTTTAAAAGATCTTCTTCAGAAACCGTATCAGGCAATTTGATCAGCTCAGATTTCATGCCTGCTTCGATACTGGATTTTTCTTTGTTTTTAACATACGTCTGAGATGCCGGATTTTCTCCAACTAAAATAACAGCTAGTCCAGGTTGATAGCCCTGTTTCACTAAAGAAGCCACTTGTTCTTTCAGTTCTTCTCGGATTTCTTGTCCAATTGCTTTTCCATCAATTTTTTTACTAGACATGATTTTCCCACCAAACATTTTGTTATTTGTATTGAAAGTTGATCGAGCTCTAACGTGCATACTTCACTTCATATGGGAAGTGAGCCGAAATCAGTTGAATTTAGATAATACACCGTTGACAAAACGACCGGACTTTTCGTCTCCAAATGTTTTACACAATTCAATCGCTTCATTTAGGATCACTCGGTCAGGAACTTCTTTATTGTGCAGGAGCTCGTAAACAGCAAGCCTCAGAACCGTACGTTCTATTTTCGGCAGTCTGTCAATCGACCAGTTTTCCAATTTATTTGTGATTTCGTTATCAATTTCCGTCAAGTTTTCCGCTGTGCCTCGAACCAATTGTTCGTAAAACGTATTAAGAGGCGCATCGACTACATATCCGATGGCTTCGTCTACATTCATTTCACTATTGTCCAGCTGAAACAGCGTTTGAATTGCCTTTTCACGTGCTTCTCGTCGTTTCATATTTCTTATCTCCTCTGCCGCGCATCTTCAAAACCTAATGATAGCACAAAAGCCACGAAAAGAACTAGTAGAATCCTGTGATTTTGTGCGAACCATTGCGATTTAGAGACAAAGAACTTTGAATAGATGCAGATCAAGGAAAAAAGAGGCTGCCCGATATGTTCACCTGACTTGCAGACGGCTATTTTCCGGCTGCAAGAAATGCTTTTTTACAACTAACTCGTGACAGTCGATATCGTCAGGAAATGTGCGTTGCGCTACCTACTCTTCTGAATCACATAAAAAAGACTATCACTGAAAGATATTTCTTTCAGGATAGCCCCTTTTACTTTTCTATAGATTATTCATCGAATTGAATGCCCGTAATATGAACATTCACTTCATGAGTAGTAAGTGAAGTCATATGATAGATCGCTTGGCGAACTTCATTTTGAATTTCTGCCGCAACTGCAGGAATTGAATGGCCATATTCGATAATGCAATACACATCGATCTTCAGTCCTTCATCTGCCCACTCGGTCTTCACACCCTTACCATACATCACTTTACCCAGTTTTTCCGCAACTCCTGTCGCAAAATTCCCTTGAGTGGCAACAACACCACCGACTTCCGCCGTGGCAATGCCTATGATGACTTCAAGTACTTCAGGCGCGAGTTGGACACGTCCAAGTGCAGCATCTCCAGACGGTGTCATTCCGACAAACGATGGATTTGTTTTATCAGCCATTACACTTCTCCTCCAATTAATTCATGACGTCATATTTCTCTAAAAACTTCGTATCAAAGTCACCGGATTGGAATACTTCATGATCCATTAATTTAGAATGGAATGGAATCGTCGTATGTACACCTTCAACTACGAATTCATCCAATGCACGTTTCATCCGAGCGACCGCTTGCTCGCGCGTATCGGCATGTACAATCAATTTCGCGACCATTGAGTCATAAAATGGCGGGATCGCATACCCTGGATAAACAGCTGAATCCACACGTACTCCAAAACCGCCAGGGGGCAAGTACATAGTCACTTGACCAGGTGAAGGCATGAAATTCTTTTCTGGGTTTTCAGCATTTATACGGCATTCGATCGACCAGCCGTTCACTTGGATATCTTCCTGTTTGATCGATAGTTTTTCGCCAGAGGCTACTTTCAACTGTTGTTGGATTAAATCGACACCAGTAATCATCTCTGTAACAGGATGTTCCACTTGGATGCGCGTATTCATTTCCATAAAATAGAACGTTTGATTGATATGGTCGAAAATGAATTCTACTGTACCTGCACCGCGGTAATTGACGGCTTCAGCAGCTTTGACAGCAGCTTCCCCCATCTGCTTACGCAACTCCGGAGTCAAAGCTGGAGATGGCGCTTCTTCGACTAGCTTTTGCATACGGCGCTGAATCGAACAATCACGTTCTCCGAGGTGAATCGTGTTGCCGAATTTATCTGCTAATACTTGTACTTCTACATGACGGAAAACTTCGATGTATTTTTCAAGATAGACCCCTGGATTACCGAATGCTGCAGCAGCTTCTTTTTGCGTGATGTTCACGCCTTTTACAAGTTCTTCTTCATCGCGTGCGACACGGATTCCTTTCCCCCCGCCGCCAGCTGTAGCTTTGATGATAACAGGGAAGCCGATTTCTTTTGCAACTTTTAAAGCGTGATCTGCGTCATCCACGATTCCGTCAGAACCAGGAACAATCGGAACGCCTGCTTCTTGCATCGTGTTTCGCGCTACATCTTTCGTACCCATTTTCGAAATTGCTTCAGATGTAGGTCCGATGAATTCAATATTCACTTCTTCACATAATTCTGCGAAGCTGGCATTTTCCGCGAGAAACCCATAGCCTGGATGGATCCCGTCGCAATCAGTTGCTTTCGCTACACTGATGACATTCGAGAAATTCAGGTAGCTGTCAGTTGATAAGCGAGGTCCGATGCAGTAAGCTTCGTCGGCCAGTTGGACATGCAGCGCCTCTTGATCGGCTTCTGAATAAACTGCCACTGTTTGAATGCCCAGTTCTTTACAAGCACGGATAATCCGTACTGCGATTTCTCCTCGGTTTGCAATTAATACTTTTTTCATTTGTCAGTCCCCCTTAATTCTCTTTAACAAGGAATAAAGGTTGTCCGTATTCTACAAGTTGACCGTCTTGCACTAACACTTCAACGATTTCCCCGGATACTTCGGATTCGATTTCATTAAATAGTTTCATAGCTTCTACAATACAAACAATGGATTCAGCTGTGACTTTATCGCCTTTTTTAACATATGGAGCAGCGTCAGGTGAAGAAGCTTGGTAGTATGTACCAACCATTGGCGAAGTAATTTTGTGCAATGATGCATCTTCTGCTACTTCAACAGGTGCTGATGCTTGTGCTGGTGTTTCTGCAGGAGCCGGAGCTGCTGGCGCTGCAACTGGAGCCGCAACTTGCGGTACTGCCTGTGGAGCTGGAGCTGCTAACGGAGCATCAGAAACCACTGTAAGCGTTTCCCCAGAACTTTTTTCTAGTTTAATTTTTCCACCGTCCGATTCGAACGTGAACTTTTGGATGGATGATTGATCGATTAGTTTGATAATTTCTCGAATTTCTTGAATTTTCAACATAACTGATTCTCCTGACTATTTTATTCTTCCTATCTTCTACTATGATAGACGTTTTACTATAAATTTGGAATAGTAAAATCGTATTTTATTCATTAATCAAAGAAAAGTCCCAATTATTTCTAACATACACTTTACTAAATGATCAATAACATCGTGACTTTATTGCGTTCAGTTTTTGAATTGTGATTAGGTCTGCGTGACGCAGGATGTAGCGATCTTATCCTGCATTCTATTGTTCAGTGAGAGTTTTCTGCTGAATAAAGATAAAAACCAGAAGCCATCGAGGCCCCTGGTTGAACTGTTTATTCTTTTGATTCAGCAAAATCCACTTTGACAGTTTGCGCGCCATCCCAGCTTGACATGATGTATTGAGTGATTTCATCCGCCATTTGAGGTGAATGCTCTTCATTTGATAGGACTGTAACGTTTACACGTTCTTCCTCTCCTCGGACAAATACTTCCGGGTAGCCCAGTGCTTTGATTTGCATTTCCATCAAAGCTTCTGTGGAGCTTACTTTGCGCAATTCTGCAATCTCATCAAAGATTTCATTTTTTTCTTCTGCTGTAAAGTCGGAGGAAGTCATTTTTGCGGTTAACTGCTCCACCATTTCACTGCGCTCGTTTCGTACTTCCATTCGCATATCCTGGAAGATATACGATTCGGCAAAGACTGGTTTCACTTCATCCGTTTTACCTTCTTTCTCCAGTAACTTCGTCGCATCTTTTGTTTCTTTCGTGAAGATCGCGATTCCATCAAACGGCATAGGTGCCTCTTTTTTGACGTAGTAGATGGAGATGACTGCTACAAGACTGAGTAATGTTAAAAACCAAACTGTTCGTTTATTTGCTTTCAAGATGATTCCCCCTTTTCTTCATTTCCACGATAACAATACGATGTTCAGGCAATTGAAGGACGTTGGCTAGTAATTGTGAGAGTTCGTTTCGCACAGCCTGATCTTCGGCTCCTTCCGCCACAACGAGCAGGCCTTTTAACTTAGATTCATTTTTAGCCTGAGTGTCGGAGATCGAAAAGTACCCAGCCAATGAACTCTCGACTTCTCTCTCGTCATAATGAAAGTAAACCGTAACTTTCCCTAGTCCCTCCATTTGTTCAAGCGTTTCTTCTAATGTGGATTGCAGACGCTGCTCTTCTTTTTTTCGGTTTTCCCCTCCTAGACTTTCCGTGCTGGTGATGTACAAGATGCCAAATACAATCATCATAAGACCGACTAACAACATTTGGGATTTTTTCTTTGTTTTTTGCATGTTTCCATCACCATCTCATAGTGGCTTTCATTCAGTTACCAAATGGGATTCTACATTTGCATAGTATGTAGAGTTAAAACAACTTATGACCTGCAGCCTGTAAAAAAAATTGTAAGATCCACAATCCAATCGCTAATTTAATTAACGGAACAAAGGCTTTCTCCATTTCCTCCGATGCTACCAATTGGAGAATCAACGCAAGCAACACCAGGTTTGCAAGACCGGTTAGAAACAGATGCATCAGAGTACCCCCTCCTCACTTCCCAAGCGTCATCATTTTAATAAACGTTACGATAAAGATCGTCGTATAGATGAACGCAAATGAAATGAGAAAAGATATAGCGCAGAGAACAAAAAGAGTACGTCCTATATCATCAAGTAATCCGCATACTTCTTTTTGAGAAAATGGTTCGATTAACGCCGCAGTCCATCTGAATAAGAAAGCAGTACATAATATCTTCAATGCCGGCAACAAAGCTACTGTCCAAATGGAAAGCAACAGCCAGATGCTTATATAGGCGGTTGCACCGGAAGAATAGCGGCCGATTGAGCCGAGTGTATCCGTCAAAAGTGAACCGATCAGCGGGATATTCTGGCGGATCAACTCCTTTATCGGTTCATTTAATGTACCGGACAATGTCCAAGTCAACGCACCGCCAGCTGTAATAAAAATCGAATAGGCCGCTACCATAGCAGAGACTATCGCAAGCAACGATGTTCTCAGTAAATCTGCCATCCTAGTAAAAACGATTTCAGGCATCAACCGAGTAAGGATATCCAGTAACAGCGCCGTCGATAAAATCGGCAGCAAAAACTTTTCCGCAAAGACTACAGCACCTTGAGCAAACAACAACATCGCAGGCTGGAAATTCACCACACTGAACGTAGCGCCTGATGCTAAAATCATTGCTGCGATAAGTGGATACATTCCGAGAAATAAAGAAGCGATCGAGTGGGTGATGAGTTGGATTTGTCGAAAGCTTTCGGTTGCCGGTTCCATCAGTAAAAGTAAAACGAGGAGAAGCAGCACAAACCTCGTCCATTTTTGGAACGCCGGCAGAAAAAAATCGACTAGTAACGTGATCAGTAACATGACCATTAGCAGGAAAAAAGGTCCTAATACTTCGGCGATTATGGAATTCAGAAAATCAGGCATAGACGTCTCGTCCATTCGTTGTAGTAGTTTCCGATCCTCCTACCAAGGAATCAAAGCGTGAATGGTTTCAATCAATTGTTTAATGGACGGAAACCAAAGCGTCAGAATCACGATTTTCATGACCGTCTGAAATAACCGCGCAAACGCTCCGTATCCCTCATCTTTCATTTGAAGTGCCAGTAGCTCACCCATATAGTACAGTCCCGCGCTGACAACTAATAAGGTGGTGTAAGGGACCGGCACCTTCTCGACTAGTGACAGGACAGAAGTAGCAAAAGGCACTAAAAATGTAAATAGAACATACACTGCCGTAAGCAAAAATAGCGTCGTATAGAGAATCGGATGCAATGCGGGAGCGGCAAAAGATAATAAGAGCAACAAGATGTAGACAATAAACAGTTGAAAGATGACCGCCATTACATCGCCATCGACAACCAGCTGAAGAATTCTGTAATTTCCGTGAAAAACACGCGAAGAAACATCAGCAATTCAATCGAAATATAAAGATACGCTAGGAAAAATAGAAAAAATGAAAATTCTTTCTTTCCTGTCTGCTCAAAAAACACATGCAAAACACCAATCACCAATCCGACGCCGGCGATGCGCAATAAATCGTTCAATTCCATCCCGCTACGCCTCCTCCATGGTCCACTGTATGAATAGCGTGCGGGCGATATGACAATACGCAAAAAAACACACGAGAGCTATTCTCGTGTGTTTCGGGTATGTTTGATCGCTTTATGCGCGTGAAACGTATTCTGCTTCTTCTGTATTGATGATCAGCTTATCGCCTTGATTGACGAAAAACGGAACCTGTACAACTAATCCAGTCTCCATTTTAGCCGGCTTGGAACCACCGCTCGCTGTATCGCCTTTGATACCAGGCTCAGTCTCTGCTACTTCCAATGTTACAGTACTCGGCAATTCAACCCCGAGCACTTCATCTTTATAAGAGATGACATGCACTTCCATATTCTCTTTCAAGAATTTCAATTCATATTCAAGCTGTGAAGAAGCAAGTTCAAGCTGTTCATACGATTCATTGTCCATGAAAACATGCTCATCGCCATTGGCATATAGATATTGCATACGACGGTTATCGATCTGTGCTTTTTCTACTTTTTCACCTGCACGGAACGTCTTTTCATTGACGTTGCCTGTACGAAGATTACGCAATTTCGAACGAACGAATGCTGCGCCTTTCCCTGGCTTTACGTGTTGGAAATCCATAACACGCCAAATATCACCGTCAAATTCAATTGTTAATCCTGTACGAAACTCGTTTACTGAAATCATTCGTATTCCTCCAATTAATCGATTATAAAATAAGCAGTTCTTTTGTAGACTTAGTCAATCGTTCATTGCCCGTTTCAGTGATCAGAATGTCATCCTCGATCCGAACACCGCCGATCCCAGGCAAATAAATCCCCGGCTCCACCGTCACGGCCATGCTCGGCACCAAGACCGTTTCTGAGCGGTACGATAAGGCGGGTGCTTCATGGACTTCCATGCCAATCCCATGACCCGTTGAATGACCGAATGCATCTCCGTAGCCTTTTGACTTGATGTAACCGCGAGCAATTGCGTCTGCTTCAATCCCTGTCATGCCAGGCTTGATATTTTCAACCGCTAATTGCTGTGCGGTCAATGTCACATCATAAATCTCTACTAGTTTAGCAGAAGGCTGGCCTACAGATACTGTTCTGGTAATATCAGAAATATATCCATTATAGAGCGCACCATAGTCCATTGTAACAAAATCACCATTCTCAATCACTTTATCAGAAGCAACCCCATGTGGTAAAGCCCCTCTTTCGCCCGAAGCGACAATGATGTCAAATGAAGAGGATGTTGCGCCTTGCTTGCGCATGAAAAACTCCAGTTCATTGGCGATTTCCAGTTCTGTTTTTCCTGCTCTGATGACGGAGCAAATATAAACAAACGCCGCATCCGCAATGGCGGCAGCTTGCTTTAATATTTCAATTTCTCCCGGTGTCTTAATCAGACGAAGTTTTTCCACCAGGCCGGCCACAGGGACTAGTTGTGCATCTACATGTTTATCATACATTTCGAATTGACTGTAGGTAAGATGTTCTTTTTCGAACCCTAATTTGCTGATTTTCATTTCTTTCACTTGATGGGCGACTTCCTGAATCATCGTTCCTGTATGCTGAACGATACGATAGCCCGTAAGCTGGGTATTCGCTTGATCCATATAACGGAAATCTGTAATGAAAACGGCGTCGTTGCGAGAAATGATCACGGATCCCGCAGAACCTGTAAAGTTGGTCATATAGCGGCGGTTATAAGGGCTCGTAATGAGTAATGCATCCAATTCTTGTTCGTCCAACAGTTTGCGCAATTGTTCAATTTTCAAGACGTTCTCCCCCCTCGTTTTAGCAGAAATGCATGGAAGGCGAGATCATATCCTGCTGTACCAAATCCGCAAAGCTGCCCTGCCGCAACCGGCGCGATGACAGAGGTATGACGAAACTCTTCGCGGGTATGTATATTTGAGATATGGACTTCGATTACTGGAACAGATATGGATGCAATGGCATCCCGGAGCGCAATGCTGTAATGTGTGAACGCACCTGGATTAAAGATGATTCCGTCAATTCCCGCATCTTCTGCATCGTGGATCCGGTCGATGAGTTCTCCTTCTACGTTGGATTGGAAACAAGACAGTCCTATATCTGATTCGTCAGCCAACCGCTGAATTCTTGCTTCTATATCTGCCAATGTCTCCGCCCCGTAGATATCAGGCTCTCTCTTGCCCAAACGATTCAAGTTCGGACCATTTAACAGTAACAGTTCCATCTAATTCCCTCCCACTCATTTTCCTTCCTATTTTAGCACAATGAGTTAGGCTGACAAACTAATTCTATTTCGATTTTAAAACGTTTTTCTCATATAGACGGATGTGCCGATAACAAATCGGATGACCATCGCGAGTAGACAAGCAAATGGAATAGATAGTTTTTTCAAAAATTGCTTCATTGTTAATTCTGCGTTTACATAGATTGCCCATTCAATGAAAATCAGCGCAATGATGGTGATGATCAGAGACGATACTGAAGGTGGAATTTTGGATGTAAAGAGCGTGATCATATATAAAAGAAAAAAAAGTACGAAGCAGACAATTCCTAATAAAGTCCACTTGAACCAACCCGGAGTCGTAGTGAATATGTGTAATCGTTCTGACCAACCGACCGGAGACCAATCGATAAATTTGAAGACTCGTAGAAATTTTAATGAAAAGATAGATAAGACAGCAGCCATCAGAGCTGTCCAGAAGTGTGTTGCAGTTATTCGCATAATAATCCCTCCTGCTACAGTGTCGGATTTTTTTGCTGTTTTTAAACATCTCAATGGTGCATTTTCAGTTTTTTTAGTACACTATAGATATCGTTTCTAACGACAGAAAGTGTGGGTATGTAATGGGTAAACCTAAAACTCCTCCTGCATACGGAGGACAAGCACTTATAGAAGGTGTAATGTTTGGCGGTAAAAAGGATACGGTAACCGCCATTCGCAGGAAAGATGATACGATTGAATATTTTCATGTACCGAGGGAAGAACATCCCGTCCGTCAAAAACTCAAGAAAATCCCTTTAATTCGAGGAATTGTTGCGTTGATCGAATCTGCCGGGAATGGTTCAAAACATCTAACATTTGCGAGTGACCGCTATGATGTGATGCCAGGAGAAGAAGATGAACAGCAAGGAGAAGAAGAAACATCGAAGCTCGTAATGGTTTTAGGTGTAGCCGCAGTCGGAGTGCTGACATTTTTATTCAGCAAGTTCGTCTTTACGCTCGTGCCAGTCTTCTTGGCTGAATTATTCCAGTCGATAGCGCCTGGTAAAACCGCACAGATTATGTTGGAAAGTTTTTTCAAGTTGGTCCTTCTGCTGACGTACATCGGGCTTATCTCTATGACCCCGCTCATCAAACGTGTTTTCCAATACCATGGTGCGGAACATAAAGTGATCAACAATTATGAGAACCATATGGAAATGACGGTTGAAAATGTCCAGTCGCAATCCAGACTGCATTATCGATGCGGCAGCAGTTTCATATTGTTTACAGTCATCGTTGGAATGCTCATCTATTTCCTAGTTCCGACCGATCCGCTTTGGCTGCGTGTCGTCAACCGGATTTTATTGATTCCTGTTGTGTTGGGTGTTTCTTTTGAAGTACTTCAGCTAACCAATGCTGTACGAAATGTACCTGTCCTTCGTTACCTGGGCTATCCTGGACTTTGGTTGCAATTACTGACAACAAAAGAGCCGGACGATAAGCAAGTGGAAGTAGCGATTGCTTCTTTTGAGAAGTTATTGGAAGTGGAACAGTACGGTGTCAGCGCGTTGAACCCGGAAGTGGCGGTTGAAAAAGAAGCAGTAGATGAACAGAAACCTGTAACGATTCTGTCATAACTTAAAAAACACCCCAAAAGTCAGATTAGGATTCTGACTTTTGGGGTGTTTTTGATTCTAGATAAACCGGAGCTTTACCGTGAAAGCATGATTGAAATTGTGCGGGACATACTATACTCAAATTTAATTTAGGGTGATGAAATTGAAAAAGAATTTTTCGATTCTACTGACTTTATTGGGTGTAGTAGTTTCTGGATTGATTTATGGAACAGCTAAAGCAAATTCATCCAATACTCCGCCCTCCCTTGAGGAAGTATACACTCGAATTGGATATACATCCCCGGATGAAGCAGTAAAAAAATTTGAAAATCATTTTAACTATGTTTTAAAATTGCCAAAGATCAAGCCTTCTATTTCTTTCACACATCAATTGGGGAGATTTTCTGAAGACACCGAATACAACCTCAATGAATCCTTGGAAATCAAGTTTATTAATAGTGAAATTGTAGAAAACCATTATAAAATTGTTGTCCGACCTTTAGAAAAAAAATTGACTTTTAAAAGTAGTGCCAATCAGAAAGATTACACACTTAAAAATGGAAAAAAAGCCTTCTATATTGAGCATCCGTTATTTAATTTTTTGATTTTTGAACATGATCATTGGCAATACGTGCTCGGAATTGATAAAAGAGTTTCTAAAGTAACTGCTGATACACTGGTTGAGATTGCCAACTCAATTGAATAAGTTGTATCTCTTCTAACGTCAGCACTTCTGATTGTTATGTATATACACATTGTAAAGACCGCTAATCCATTATGAATTAGCGGTCTTTACGTTTTATTGTGCTTGAATTAACAACATGTCTCTTCTTTACAGCCCGCACTTCAATTGCGCTTGGCAGTTCGTACACGTATTGCATCCACCGATCTCTTCTACTGTACCTTGTCGGCAGACCGGGCATGTATCGCCTACTTCTGAACCGATCGTGACATTCGTTGAACGCAATGCCTGGATTGTATTGACGAGCACGACTTTCGGCTGTTCAATGACTTCTACTAACTCTTCCGTATCCGGAATATTTTCTTCCGCTTTTAGAGTCAAGACTTGCGAATCACGGCTGCCGTCAACGTACACGGTGCCGCCTTTTGCTCCGCCTTTATACAATCTTTCATAGACGCTCTCGACTTGCTCAACAGTATAGCCACGCGGCGCGTTGACCGTTTTAGATATCGAGCTGTCGATCCAGCGCTGGATGATGCATTGTACGTCCGCATGCGCTTCAGGTGCAAGCTCCATTGATGAAATAAACCAATTCGGTAAATTTTCTGGATCTGCATCTGGATTGCTTTGCAAATACTCTTCCACGATTTCCGCTTTCACTTCGATGAATTTACCGAGACGGCCGCTGCGGTAATACGTGAAAGAGAAATAAGGTTCAAGGCCGGTAGAAACTCCAACCATGGTTCCAGTAGACCCAGTTGGCGCAACTGTCAGTAAATGGGAATTTCGAATACCATGCTCTAGAATCGCTTCTCGAATATCTTCAGGCATACGTTTCATATAACCTGTCTCAATAAATGCCTGACGCAATGCCTTTGTTTCTTCATCTGTCTTGCCAATCAAGAATGGGAAGCTGCCTTTTTCTTTCGCAAGCTCAATCGATTCGCGGTAAGCAGTTGTTGCGATCGCTTCAAATACTTCATCCACCAATTGATTGCCTTCAGGCGATCCATATTCTTTTTCGCAATAGATGTGAAGATCTGCGAGCCCCATTACTCCCAGTCCTACTCGGCGTTCGCCAAGGGCTTGTACTTTATTTTCTTCTAAGAAATACGGCGTTGCATCGATAACGTTATCTTGCATGCGCACACCGATTCGAACGGTTTCTTTTAACTTCTCGAAGTTCACTGTCTTCGTTTCTTTATCTGCCATCTCAGCAAGATTGACAGCTGCTAAATTACAGACAGAATATGGTGCAAGTGGTTGTTCACCACACGGGTTCGTCGCTACAACTTGCTGTCCATACGCTTTCGCATTCGTTTCGTCATTTGCATTATCAATAAAGAAAATGCCCGGTTCCGCGGAATACGTTGCGCAAATATTGATAAGATCCCATAACGCGCGGGCTTTGATCGTACGGTACACGCGGACTTCGTGACCAAGTCTCTCCCATTCGCGGACATCACCGACTTCGTGCCATTGTTCGTTGTAATGCGCCATTTCTTCAGGTGAATAATTTTCAACTGCCGGGAAACGAAGATCGTAATCGCCGTCTTCCTCCACTGCTTTCATGAAATCATCCGTTAATGTAACGGAAATATTCGCACCTGTTAAAAATTCCGGATTATGAACTGTAAATGTTCCGCCATCCTGCAATTTCAGCTCTGCATCGCGAATGATTGCATCGTTGAAGCCGCCTTGGCCAGGAATTTGCTTATAATTCGTGATACCTTGATACATCGCTTCTTCTTGCGGTGTCAATGGTTTGAAATTCAATTTTTCATTCGCGAGTTTCTGAATTAACTCGTCTTCCGTGTTTTCGATCAAATAACGCAAAATTCGCGGATTCTGCATCTTGGAGATGATAAATTCACAAATGTCAGGGTGCCAGTTAGCTAACATAATCATTTGTGCTCCTCGTCTTGATCCACCCTGCTCAACAAGATGTGTCAATTTCGCAATATCGTCCAGCCACGAAACAGAACCAGAAGATCTTCCGTTCACTCCGCGTGCCAGTGTGTTGCGCGGTCGCAATGTCGAACCATTCGTTCCTACACCGCCGCCACGACTCATGATTTCCATCACTTGCTTGCGGTGATCTGAAATTCCTTCACGAGAATCCGGAACGAAAGGCATGACGTAACAATTGAAGAATGTAACATCCGTTTCCGAACCTGCTCCGTACAGAACTCGTCCAGCTGGAACAAAATTTAATGATTTCAACTGCTCGTAGAACATCTCATACGATTGCGTTCTTCTGTCCGCTGTTTTCTCTACAGTAGCTAAGCCTGTCGCATTCCGTTTTGCGATTTGTTCGTAATACACTTCAAGAGGTTTCTCTAGCACATCTAACGGCCGCGAGATGATTCCTTTGTGTTGTTCCTCAGGATCGTCAATGGAAGAGCGGTATTCTTCTTCGATCCAAATTTCCGCCTTCCCTTCTGCCTTGTCCAACTTTGTAATATATCCCAATCCGCGTGCAGGGAATTTCGGATCTTCCCTAACTGTCAAGACAACAAAGTCTCCTACCTTCAACGTCTTTTTTTCAGTGTCTTTAAATGAATAGCGATCGATCATCACGAGACGCGACACCCCGCTATGCGTCAGTTTCATATCCTCAGTGATCGGGTGCACTTGATGAAATTGTGAAATGTCCTCATTTAACTGCTTTTTGTCCAGAAATGGCTCGCCTTGTTTCGAAACCGTAACCATATAACATCCTCCTTCGACTTCATAGAACACAACATGTTGTGTTCTTTCTATTCCCTAATCTACTATATCTTGAAACTTTGTCAATCCACAAATTTTTTATTCGAGTTTAAAAAGATTGATACAACAACCTTCCTTTAAAAAAATAAAGCAAAAGAACTAACTTTACTTTTTGTAATTCCAGTCATCATTGGCATATTTTTCATTCTCAATTTGACGCACCAATGCCATTTGTTCTTCCGTTAGTTCGAGTGGCTCCAATGAAATATCCAGTGCCTTTTCAAAGCCTTGTGAAAAGGCCACTTTGCATTCATCGACTGTGATGTCTCGATCTGTCAGCCGATCAATTGCAATTGCCCGGTCTGGCAATGTTCTGCGCACACGTTCCTTCAACTCCGGAGATGAATATTTAAAAATAGACGTCAGCTTGTCTACATCTAGACTCATCAGTATGGCACCGTGTTGGAGAATCACTCCTTTTTGACGTGTCTGCGCACTGCCCGCGACTTTTTTTCCTTCCACCACTAATTCATACCAACTTGGCGCATCGAAGCAAACCCCACTCTTAGGGTTCCTTAATTGGTCCGTCACGTCTTTATCCGGAATGGAGAACTCCGCCTGCAAACCTAAGTTGCGGAAGCCTTGGAGCAGACCGCCTGAGATCACACGATATGCTTCTGTGACGGATTCCGGCATTCCTTTATAGTGCTCACTGACAATCACACTGTAAGTCAATTCATGCTCATGCAGAACGCCTCTGCCACCCGTCGGTCTGCGGACAAAGCCCAACTCCAGTTCTTTTACCTTTTCCATATCGATATCTTTTTCTATACGCTGAAAATAACCGATGGATAATGTTGCGGGAGACCATTCATAAAAACGCAAAACCGGCCCGATTTCCCCGCGGCTATGTAAGTCAAGAAGCGCTTCATCCAGCGCCATATTGAAAGAAGGTGTACACTTACCCGAATCCATATAATGCCAAACTGCTTTTGTCATATTCATTCTCCTTCGTCTATCGTACTGCATTTATGCTATATGAAATCGTGAACGAAAAAAACAATAACGCATTACATTTTATCATTCCGATTGAACTGATGCTAGAAAATCTTTATACTAGAGATATTGATAAAAGGGGGAAGTTTTTTTGACGTATTATATTTTAGGAGCCATTGTGCTCGCGATCATTCTTTATTTCGTTATTACATATGTTCGGGTGGGAAAAGCTCTTACCACTTTAACACAGGAAGAATTCATTCAAGGATACCGAAAAGCACAATTGATTGACATCCGTGAACCAAAAGATTTCGACGCTGGACATATTTTAGGTGCACGAAATATTCCATTCACTCAGTTCACCCAGCGCTATAGAGAAATACGTCCTGATAAGCCGATTTATCTTTACGACCAAAACACAAGCCGTACAGGCCGCGCAGCTTTATTCCTTAAGAAAAAAGGTTGTACGGAAATCTATCAACTACGTGGCGGGTTCAAGCAATGGACAGGCAAGATCAAAACAAAATAATAATACTAGATCCTCCTTAATCGGGAGGATTTACTATTTCTAAAGGAGAATTACACAATCCATGAAACAGGAATTTTTAATCTCTCTCAGCTCGGACCACTATGAAAAATTGCCTCATTACCAAAATTACAGCGTCATCATCCAGGCCATTATAAACAAACTTAACAAGCACTCCGCTGCGGGTTGGCGGATTGTTCAAGTAGATGAATTCGCTTCGTATACAGAGACGATGCTCCCTGAACTGATTCATCGTAAAAAATTGCCCTATCAATCACTTTGCCACATTTATGAGACACTGCCCACAGAAAAGATTCAGCAAGATGGATCTACAAGTGGTTTTGCCTTGCAAAGCGCTGAAACAATTGACAATCAGTTGATCTTTTTTCCTGACCATCAAATAGCAATAGCTAATATTAGCTACTATGTCGCCACTGGTTCTACATGGTCGGAACATACGGTCTTTGCTCCGTCGGCAGAGCATGTGAAGAACTTTATTGAAGAATTGAATAATCTGCAACGCGAGTCGATGAAGACGAATATCACGTATTTAGTCGACACGGAAGAAGGAATCGAAAAGAAAACTTACGGCTTAGGAGAACAAATTGAACGAAGCGACGTATTATTGGATGAGCATTTAAAAAACGAGCTTTACCGCTCAATCGATGAATTTTTCCATGACGACGGTGCATTTTTCAAAGAATACGGATTGCCGTATAAACGGGGGATTTTGCTCTATGGCTCTCCGGGTAACGGCAAAACGACACTTGTTCGCTCGATTACCGGAACGACCGACGCACCTGTTGTTTATTGGCAAATCACGGAATTCACAGGCAGTCATTCCGTACAGGAAGTGTTTTCTACAGTGGAACGGCTGGCGCCTGCAATTCTCGTTATTGAGGATATTGACTCCATGCCTGAACATATGCGAAGTACTTTTTTGAATATATTAGACGGTGTGCACGTCAGAGACGGCTTATTCATCATTGGCACGACGAACTACCCCGAACGGATTGACCCTGCTTTAATCAATCGGGCAGGACGCTTCGATAGTACGTATGAAATCGTCTCTCCTATTGAAGATGTACGCAAACAATATATCGAAAAACTTGATCGTAAGAAACTATTAAATGACAACGCAACGAATGAAATCGCTAAAAAAACAAAAGGCTTATCGATTTCTCAATTAAATGAATTGTATATGTCGATTGCTCTAACCTACCATTACGAAGGCATTATTATTTACGATGAACGCATCCGGCAACTACAAAAACAACATAGGCAAGCCACTCGAAATGATTGGGATACCGATTCTTCTATCGGATTCTAATGTTCGCGTAAAAAAGGAGAGACGAGTCATTCCGTCTCTCCTTTTCTTATTGGTTAAGCTTCCTTCGTGTAACGCAATACCGGCTTGCGAGCTGCCTTTGTTTCATCCAAGCGGCCAATTACTGTCGTATGCGGTGCTTCCTGGACGATTTCAGGGTTCTCTTCTACCTCTTTCGCAATTTGAATCATTGCCTCAATAAACGCATCCAGTGTCTCCTTAGACTCTGTTTCCGTCGGCTCGATCATCATACCCTCTTCAACGTTCAACGGGAAATAAATCGTTGGCGGATGGTAACCGAAATCCAGGAGGCGTTTCGCCATATCGAGCGTGCGCACGCCTAATTTCTTTTGACGACGACCCGACAACACAAATTCGTGTTTACAATGTTGTGTATACGGCAAATCGAAATAAGGCTCCAGACGACGCATCATATAGTTGGCATTCAACACAGCGTATTCCGTCACGGCTTTCAAGCCATCCGGACCCATCGTACGGATATATGTGTAAGCGCGTAAATAAATACCGAAGTTACCGTAGTATGGTTTCACGCGGCCGATTGACTGCGGTACATCATAATCAAGAACATAACGATCTTCTTTCTTCGCAATAATCGGTTTCGGCATGAACGCGGCCAATTCCTCCGTTACGCCAACTGGACCAGAACCTGGGCCACCGCCGCCGTGTGGACCCGTAAATGTTTTATGCAAGTTCAAATGAACCGCATCAAAGCCCATATCGCCAGGCCGTGCTTTTGACATAACGGCGTTCAAGTTCGCTCCGTCGTAATACAGTTTGCCGCCCACTCCGTGAACGATTTCCGCCATTTCTAGAATATCTTCCTCAAACAGACCAAGCGTATTCGGATTCGTCAACATCAACGCGGCCGTATCGCTGCCTACTTTAGACCTTAAATCTTCCAGGTCCACCAGTCCGTTGTCATTCGACTTCACTGTCACCGTATCAAAACCAGCCACTGTGGCAGAAGCAGGATTCGTACCGTGAGCTGAGTCAGGCACAAGCACTTTTGTCCGCTCCGTATCGCCGTTTGCTTCATGGAAAGCACGGATCATCATCAATGCCGTCCATTCACCGTGCGCCCCGGCTGCAGGCTGTAATGTGACCGCCGGCATACCGGTAATTTCAGCCAGATGTTCCTGCAGATCATACGCTACTTCCAAAGCACCTTGTACCGTTGATTCATCTTGCAGTGGATGGACACGTGCAAAACCAGGGAAACGTGCGACGGCTTCATTGATCTTCGGGTTGTACTTCATTGTACAAGAACCGAGCGGATAAAATCCTGAATCTACTCCGTGGTTCCGTCTGGATAGCGCTGTGTAATGGCGCATGATGTCCAGTTCCGCTACCTCCGGAAGTTCAACGTCTACTTGACGAATGAGTGGCTGTGGCAAAATAGACGCTACATCTACTTCAGGTACATCCAATTCGGGTAAACTGTAACCGACACGTCCAGCTTTTGACATTTCAAAAATGAGTGGTTGATTTTCGTTATGCATGGAAAGCCTCCAGTTCTTGCACGAGTGCATCGATTTCTTCTTTTGTACGTTGTTCTGTTACGGCAATTAACGCATGATTGGCCAATTTTTCATCGACCAAACCGAGATCATACCCGCCAATGATGCCCGATCCGAGCAAATGCTTATTAACTTCCTTAATAGGTGCTTTGCAATCAATGACGATTTCATTGAAGTGTGCTGGACCAAATTTCACTTTAAAGCCGGCCTGTTCAAACGCCTGACGGGCATAAGCTGTTTTAGCGATATTTTGATAAGCAATTTCTTTAATTCCTTTTTTGCCAAGTGCCGTCATTGCAACGGATGCTGCAAGTGCTGTTAGCGCCTGATTCGAACAAATATTAGAAGTCGCTTTATCGCGACGGATATGCTGCTCACGTGCTTGTAAAGTCAATACGTAGCCTCTGCGTCCTTGATCGTCCGTCGTTTCTCCGACTAATCTGCCCGGCACTTTACGCATCAACTTCTTCGATACTGCAAAATAGCCGCAATGCGGGCCGCCAAATGATTCTGCAATCCCAAACGGCTGAGCATCACCTACAGTAATATCCGCACCAAGAGCTCCTGGAGGCGTTAAAACTCCGAGTGCAAGCGGATTCGCAGATACAACGAACAAAGCACCGTTCGCATGCGCGATTTCACTCATTTTCTGAAGATCTTCCACTTGCCCATAAAAATTCGGGTATTGAACGAGCACAGCAGCCGTTTGATCGTCAATCAATTCCGTAAGTTTCTCAATGTCTGTTACGCCGTCTGTATTTGGGATGGTCACAGTTTCAATAGATTGCCCGTTAGCATACGATTGGACGACAGCTTGAGATTCCGGATGAACAGTGGAAGAAACGAGTAGTTTTTTCCTGCGTGTATACCCAGCCGCCAGAGTTCCCGCTTCAGCCAATGAAGTTCCGCCGTCATACATGGAAGAGTTCGCAACGTCCATACCCGTCAATTCGCAAATCATTGTTTGAAATTCAAAGATCGCCTGCAATTCCCCTTGCGAAATCTCCGGCTGGTAAGGTGTATAAGCCGTATAAAACTCTGAACGCGAAATGACATGATCGACAATGATGGGCTTATAGTGATCGTAGACACCCGCCCCCAGGAAAGAAGCATAGTCCTGTGCATTCACGTTTTTAGCAGCCAAGCGGCTAAGTTCTTTTAACAATGAAGTTTCAGATTTGGCTTGTTTTATATTATACTCCCCAGTAAATCGGACTTTTTCAGGAATAGCTGAAAACAATTCTTCGATTGAAGAGACTCCGATCACGTTCAGCATATCTTTCTGGTCTTGCTCCGTCATTGGAAGATAACGATGCTTCATAATATTTCTGCCCCTTTTCCCTTATGATCTTTTATAGAAAGGTGTTTCAACCACTTTAGCTTTCAACCGCTTTGCACGGACTTCGACTTCTACCTCAGTTCCAAGTTCTGTATAATCGATAGCCAGCAATGCAAATCCGATATTTTTCTTTAATGTAGGAGATTGAGTACCCGTCGTCACCTGACCGATTTCCAGACCGTCCGAAAAAACTTTATAACCTGTGCGCGGAATTCCTTTATCAATCATTTCAAGTCCCACAAGCTTCCTAAGCAAGCCGTGCTCTTTCTGCATCTTTAATGCATCTTTTCCAATGAAATCAACCTCTTTGTTTAATTTCACTACGAAACCAAGTCCGGCTTCCAGAGGTGAAATATCAGCCGACAGTTCTTGACCATACAATGGAAGTCCAGCTTCAAAACGCAAAGTATCCCGGGCGCCAAGTCCTGCAGGCACGACACCTTCCGCTTCACCCGCCTGTAAAATCTTCGGCCATAATGCTTGAATGGCTTGTGGTGCCCCATAGATTTCAAACCCATTCTCCCCGGTATAGCCTGTGCGTGAAATGAGTACGTCTTCTCCGCTCACTTGTACATGCTCTTTAAATCGGAAAAATTTAATCTCTTCTAAAGCTTGATCTGTCAGTTTTTGCAGCACTGTCTGAGCCTCCGGACCCTGCAATGCCAATAATGCATAATCCGTGGATTGATTGTCAATGACAACATCCTCTGTTTTCTGCTGTTCCATCCAAGCAACATCTTTATCGATATTGGAAGCATTGACAATTAACAAATAGCGATCTTCCGCTAACTTATAAATTAAAAAATCGTCGATGGTGCCGCCTTGTTCATTACACATCACTGTATATTGAGCTTGACCAATCGCTAGTTTCGATACATCATTTGTGACGAGCATTTGCAAATACTCCAGAGCTCCGCTTCCGCTGACCAGCACTTCACCCATATGAGAAACATCAAATAAACCCGCTTTTGTACGAACTGCTTCGTGTTCAGCTTTAATGCTCGAAAACTGAACAGGTAATTCCCAACCTCCAAAATCGATTGTCTTACCTCCATACTTTTTGTAACTTTCAAATAATGGGGTGCGCAATAATTGATTCGTCAATCTGTTTCCTCCTTCATTGTCTGATCGACGCTGATGTTAAGATGATCGATCAGTATGTAATAGTTCAATCAAAAAGGACAGAGGTCCCCTGTGATAAGAGAACCCCTGTCCTTTTGCCTGAAAACTTCTTCGGTCTTGTCCAGAGATGCGTCCTGCATGCGTTTTTTTACCTGAGAGATTCATAACATTCGTTACTTGCTCCTTCGGCGGCGCCCAATGCGCGCTCTCCCCATGCAATCATTCGCATTATTTAATTAACTTACTTGCCACTGATATCTTAACATTAATTATAAGAAAGCGCAATCTATTTCTGAAAGTGCGCAGAAGGCGAATGATAATCAAAATATCCCAATCATTATTCGCCTTCTAACTTAATAATTATTGATATCTTTCTATTTGAAAGATAATATACTCTGCAATTTCTGTCAATGACTTCCCAGTCGTCTCTACTGTGAAATGACTGGCCTGCAAATATTTAGGCTTTCGTTTCTTGTACAATGTCTCTAGCTCCATTCGCGAAGATTGTTGAACAATTGGCCGATTGACATCAGTCGATATTCTTCGCCAAATATCCCGGAACGAGGCATTTAAGAAAAACACCATGCCGGTTTCTCTCATAAGCTGTATATTTTCTTCTTTTACTGCCACGCCCCCACCTGTTGCGACGATACAAAACTCTTCAGGAAACGAGCGCAAAAACTCAGTTTCTAATTGACGAAAGTATGGTTCTCCATATTGATTAAAGATTTCAGGTATCGTCAATTGCATCTGATCTGCAATTACATGATCCATATCATAGAATGGAATGTCTGTGAGCGTATGAAGTCTTTTACCAATCGCACTTTTCCCGCACCCCATGAATCCTACTAAGTAAATCCTTTTCATTTTCATCCATCCCGTTTCATTAATTCGACTGCTTCTCGCTCATAATAGCGTTCGAGAGAATCGTATATTCCATAAAGACTATCATGCCATGAAACGAGGGAGAAAAGAAAGAGGCTAACGAAAAATAATAGGACAATGGCAAAAACAAACATCCCTCCTTTTTCATTCTGTATATAATCCAATGGCAAACGTCCTTTCTTTCTTGGTCCCGTCAACCTTTTCTACAGATACGTGCAAGCGATTGCCATCCACTATAAATTCACATGATTTCACACCAATCAATAAAGGTACATGGCCTTGTCCATTTACGAGCTTTCGAATCAGCCGCTGGTATACTTGAATGGTAACCAACCCCCTCTCCGTTGCAAACGAGACACTAGTACTTGTAGGTACTGCGACAAACTCCACTTCTTCCAATAATTGCTGGAGTTCTAAAGAGAATAACTCCCACTCACCTAGAAAATCATTCTGGTAACTCGTTTCAATAGGTGCTTTCCAATAAAAGAAAAGAACCGTTAACTGGATAAGGATAGAAAAAATCATCAAATGAATTATACTCTCGAATAATGAAAACCCTTTTTCATCCAGATTCTTCATAGGTTCACACATTTACTGCCAAGTCCTCGTACTTCTTCGTACGTTACGCAGATTTCTCCGCCAGACACCGTCCAATGATAGTCACGGCCTTCATGCGTTCTGCTGCCTGAAAGCTGGCCGTTTGCCCGAAAATGAATGGCAGCCTGAAAGCTTGTTTCGGCGGCAATCATGGCGTTTTTCTTGATAAGGACAGAGGATGTTAACTTCGTAGCCATAGGCAAGAGCGAGCTAAAAATCACCAGGATAATTACTAAGGACAGCATCGCTTCCGGCCAAGATTGTCCTTTTTCATCCACTGATCATCATCCTTCCCCTTTCAAACTGAAAACTGATTGTTTTCTGCCCGGATTTTTTTGTTCGAATCTTGATTTTGCCTGTCGGAGACATATTCCCGGAAGGACTAAAACTCAAATCTCTTAAACCATCGTTCGGGATTTTCATCATTCCTTCTGGAAATTTGCCTTCTAATAATATCGTCCTATCACTTCTATACGCCCTATAACCATTTCCTTCATCCCTAAACTCAACTCGAGTAGCTTCTTGATGCGTAATGGCATACAACTGCGTCTCATGGACTGCCACCATAAACGATTTCAATGCGTCTTCTTCAGTCACCTGGAGGAGACGTTTTTCACTGAACGGCAGAATGACCGCAGTTAATATAACGATGATGGAAAGAACGAGTAAAAGCTCCAGGAATGTGAAACCCTGTTCTCCTTGCAATATGCGTTTATCCTCCTGCCTTTGCAACCTTCACTTTACCTTCCGCATCGATTTCTAATGAGCTACCATCCGGGCAAACCGGAGTTTCGGGTAAATAGTCCTTTGACGTGAGATCTGCTAAACTAGGAGTTTTCTTTTCGTCCATCTTATACGCTTGTATTTGTCCTTCCACCATTTTTACATAAGCACCGCAGCCTTTTTCATCTATTGATTTCGAATGTTTTGTGACATTTGGTATAGCAATAAGAACTAAAATAGTAATAATAAGTAAAACGATCATCATTTCGATTAGAGTGAAAGCTTGTTCGTTCTTTAAAAATCTTTTTACCAATTTCTATTTCCTCCTCTTTAAATACTATCGATCATGCGGTAAACAGGAAGTAGGATCGACAAATAGGATAGTAAGATACAAACGGCCAGTATGCCAAATAAGGCTGGTTGCAAAACAGCAATTCCTTTGTTCATCTTCTCTTCTAACTGTTCGCTTGTATGCTGGCTGTAAATCAGTAACTCCTTCGGTAAATATCCACTGTCTGCACCATGTTTCGCAAAATCCGCTAAGCTACTGGAGAGACCATCTGTTAACCGAATGGCTTCATGCAATGGTTCCCCGTAGATGACGTGGGCACTCAGCTGTCCTGATATTGCAGATAAAATAGGATCTTCTTTTTGCTCTACCAAGACATTCAGTGCGCTTTGCAGCGACAAACCGGATTGTAGTAAACTGCCTAGCTCGTTAGCGAAATCTCTCGTCTTCATCGCACTATAAAAAGGGCCAAGCCCGGGAACACGTAAAAGCTGCTTCAGCATTTGCTCAGCTGTCAGTTTCTTCAACCAGATTCTCAAGCCCAACATTGCAATACCTGCTGTCGTTATCAGGAGCAAAATTAAATCCGGTATAGAGGAAACCAGTCGAGGTAAATACCGGACCACACCAGATTCTTGACTAGCACGCATCAAAGTTAATGCTTCAAAGTTCGGCAGGAAAAACTGGCGAAAAGCAACCAACAACGCGAATAAAAGTGAAAATAAAACAGCGGGATAGGCTAGCAGTTTACGTAGTTGTTTTTGCTTTTCAGCGGTACGGTTGACACGCATTGCCACTTCGTCCAAAGCGCGAACTAAATTTCCATCGACTTCTGCAATGACAATCGGCAACATAATACTTTTGCTGAATCCCAAGCTTTTTAATATATAGGAGACACCGAAACCCATTTTTAATTCGGATTCAACTTTCGCCAATTTCTTTTCGTATTCTTTTGAATGATAAGGCAAGATAAGAATCAGTCCTTCATGAAACGTGTAACCTTCCCGCAGCAAAACAGATAGTCTATGCAAAAACTCTGCAGGCTTCACCAGCTTTTTCTTAGGCGAACGTCTGCCAAGAAGTTTAGACACCATTGTTTAGCACTCTTTCATAGAAAGCTGACTGTATATCGATTTTTCGTTCAGATGGCATTGAAAAACGATGTCCTTTCGAGATTGCTTCTGCCGCTTGTTCGATGTATGGGTCTTGCAAAATTTCAAAAATGGCGGCTGTTTCGCCTGTTTGCTTTGTAATCAAGCGCTGGGCGGAAATCGCGATGAGCGTTTGTCTAAGTTCTTCTAAGTGAACTCCTAGATCAAGCAATCGATAAAGACAGCCTACCGGATCTTTCGCATGGATCGTACTGAGTACAAGATGCCCTGTCAAAGCAGCTTCTACCGCAATTTTGGCTGTTTCTGCATCCCGTATTTCACCAATCATGATGACATCAGGCGAATGCCGTAAAATAGCTTTCAATCCGGCAGAATATGTAATGCCGGATCTTTCATTCACTTGGATTTGCAGTAAATGGCTGTGCTTATTCTCCACTGGATCCTCTAATGAAATCACATGGCGCTTTAACTCGTTCACACAATGAGCCGTCAGTGAATACAATGTCGTCGTTTTGCCTGAACCAGTCGGGCCGGTGACAAGAAATAATCCCTGCTTATGAGCAGCAGCTTCTGATAATTGTCTACTCCACTGGGGATTTATACACAAATCTTGAAGGGGTACAACCTTGTCATGTTTCTGGATACGGATGGCGACACTTTCCCGCAATTGAATAGACGGAATGGTTGATATACGAAAAGAAAAGTTGTAGTCAGAGAACGACCGATGAAAGGAGCCACTTTGAGGCCGGCGTTGTTCACTAATATCCAGCGAAGATAAAAACTTATAAAACGAAATCAAACGGCCGCCTAATGTATGGGGGAATTGGCCAATTTTCGAGAATAATGCATGCTTGCGAATGGTCACATCATAACCTTCAGCGGTCGGCACAAAATGGATATCTGTAGCCTCTAAATGAATTGCTTTCTCCAGTAACTGAAAACACGTTTTTTCTATTGGATTCGCTATAATTTCCATAATTCTCCCCTTTCTCCGTATGATGAAAGACCACTTTTCATCTTACGCAGGAGTATACATTGGAAATGAATTGTTGGAAAATTGTATTCATTTAAGATAATTTAATTATCATCGTGAATAAGAGGACAAAATGTATTTTTAGAACTCAAAATCACAGAGAAAATGAATTTTCATATTATTTTTATTGGATTGTTCTGCTATACTGAGGATAGCTAATGTCTAAGTCACCGAAACAAGTACACTTTTTTGTCACAATGTGAAATTGATTGGAGTTTACTTTTAGGCTGACGTTCTATTATAATGGATAAGAGCTTATTGTATTGTTGTGAAGGAGGGACGCGTAGATGGATAATATGTTCAAACTTTGCGGATTCTGGACAGGTATTTTTGCGGTCATGTTCTATGTTGGACACATGATTCCTGCTTCTTTACTGCTAGTCGCAAGCACTATCTTCTTCGTACTACTTGGATACTTGAAACTTTCAGAGCGTATGTACATGTACTTATTCGGAGCATACTTAATGATCTTCATGGTTGGTTTCAGTTACTATTCCATATTTATTCATGTACCAGGTGGAGGACACTAATCCGTACATACAAAAAACAGCCTCATCACGAGAGCTGTTTTTTGTTTTGCTTTAAAATCCATGCAGGAACGGATTCTGATCTTGTTCGATCCCAGGTGTCGTCGCCGGGCCGTGTCCCGGATAAATCATCAATTCTTCATCTAATGATAATAATTCGTTGTGGATAGAAGACAAAAGCGTTTCTGTATGACCTCCCGGAAGATCGGTACGCCCTATACTACCTCTAAATAGCGTATCCCCCACAATGGCGAATCCCTCGTCTGCAAAGACATAGGACACGCTCCCAGGCGAATGGCCCGGCGTATGGCGGACCTCCATCGTGAAAGGCCCCACTTGCAGGTTTTTTTCATCCTTCAATAAAATATCGGCCGGTTTGCAAATCACGTCCGGGAACATCGGATATTTCCCTGATCCGTTCAGCTGCGGGTTGCCTAGCCAATCTTTTTCAGCTTCATGCACGTAGACCGGGATATCGTATGCACTTCGAATCGTCTCGATTGCACCAATATGGTCAAAATGTGCATGGGTCAGCATGATCGCGACAGGCTTTAGTGATAATTTTTGCAGTTCAGAAAGCAATGCCTCGCCTTCTTCACCCGGATCAAACACCAAACAATTTTTCTCTTCATCTTCAATTACATAACAATTTGTCTGAATTGGACCTAATGGATGTATATGTATCTTCAATTAACTCACCTCTTTTTCTAATATTAATGAAACCTTGCTCATATTTCAAACAATCGTCATTATTTAATCTCGACAAAACGTTTGTTTAACAGTACAATAGAGGAGGAATATCGCTATACGGCATTCATTTTTTCAATGTTGAAAGGAGTGTCTACTCAATGAACTTATTGGTCGTCATTTTTGGATTGATTGCAATCTTAGCAGTCTTTGGAACGGTCCAAGCTTTTAAAGAGCGGAATGTATTAAGTATAATTTTCAATGTGGTAACTGTTGTCGTTATCGGAGGCTTTACAATTGCTACCGTTATATATTCAGGATACCCGCCACAGCTACACAAATAATCAGTTCCAAAAAATAAGGACACCTCTATACTGGAGGATGTCCTTATTTTTTATTCTTCCGTTATTGCTTCTGCTGTTTCAATCACCGGTTCCTCTTCATTGAGTTGCAACCACTGTGTGGTTCCTCCCGTCTCTAGATCAATCAGTGTATCCATACGGTAGCCTACAAGACACGTTCCGCCGTCTGGTGAACAATTCAGCAGACCGCCTTCCACCTCAGGATCATATCGCTTTATCGCTTCCCCATCTATGACTTGAACCATTGTAGACATACCATCTTGATCATCGGACGAAAGATTAGTTGACATAATAATATTATCGTCATCTGTGAATTCAACATCCTCCATTGTTTCCGATGGATGTTCAGCCTGCCATGAATGCTTCTCTTCCCCATTTGCATCGAGAACTGTAAAGCGTGTTTGTTCTTCGTCAGGTATCTCCACAACTAGTTGTTCTGATGAAGCATGAAAGCGATTAACCTCGGTGACTAGCTCACTTCTCTCACTCGTTTGAAGCGATTCCTTTACTATAGTAGTGTCTTCTAGGTAAACGAGCTGATCTTCTCCCATCCATTGTGGAAATGGATCAGTCAATTCGATAGGTTCTAAAGATTTTTCACTCATGTCATATAGGAAAACCTGATAACTCCAGTCTTCTCGAAAAGCAGAAATCAACAGTTTGGACGCTTCTGCATCGTTCCACTGAATCTCAAGTTCCGACGAATCGACAGTTAATTCATCCAGCACTTGGCCTTCTGTATCTATCACAGTCATATTCGCCTCTGTAGAAGTATCTGATGTTTTGACAAGCAGTTGTTTTTTTGATCGATGTATCAGTACTTCAGAAATTATCGAAGCATCCGTATAGATCGTATGTATTCCTCCCGTCTTTAAGTTGAATACCTGAAGACGGTCTTCTGCATCATGATGATCTACATAAGCTATATTCATATCGTCAAGCCAGCCCGCCACAAACCGCAAGTTCTCCTCGGATGTTTTCAATGTTTTAACAGACAATACTTCTTCATCAACCACAAGCGGGTTCTTTTCTTCCGTTTTCTCTATTTCATTTTGCTCACAGCCCACCAGAAAAAGAGCTAGTAAGATCATTATGATTGTCTGCTTCAAAACGTTTCCCCTTTTCAAGATGTATTAAATGAAAATGAAAATGAAAAAAGCTGCGCGGCATAGGCGACCGCGCAGCTCCATCAACTTATTCTCTCTCTTTCATCTCCGGACTGCCATCTTTCTGATCTTTGAAACGAAGCAAGTCGCCATTGATGACCGTATCTGAGTAATTTAACTCAGTTGTGGCACGCTCTACATACGGCTCACATTGCGCTTCATCTGTCGGCTCTCCTGTTTCGATATCATAGCAGACTTCCTGAGTGTAGATGTTTTTATCTGTCACAAATCGGCCATCACGGAATATGACAAACGGTTCGTGATCTGGTGAAAACACGTCAGATCCAAATTGCATATCTGCTTTCGTGTCGATACCTAATAAGTGAAGAATTGTAGGACGCAAGTCGAGCTGCCCTGAAAGTTCATCCATTACTTTCCCTTTTCCGTAACCTGGAATGTGAACGAACATAGGAACTTTTTGCAGCTCCGCATTATCGAAAGGTGTAATTTCTTTATCCATGTACATACCCATCGCTTTGTTATGGTTTTCGGAGATTCCGTAGTGGTCTCCGTACATGATAATAATGGAATTATCATACAAGCCATTTTCTTTTAAGTCCTCAAAAAACCCTTTCACTGCTTCGTCCATATAACGAACAGTTTGGAAGTACTTATTCAATGTATTGGAATTCGAAGTGTATTCAGGAATCAACTTATCTTCTTCATCCAAGTCAAACGGGTGGTGGTTCGTCAACGTAATCATTCGTGTAGCAAATGGCTTCTTCATATCTTTCATCAACTCTACAGATTGATCAAAGAACGGAATATCTTTCATACCCCAGTTAACAGCTTGACCTTCTTCGATTGAGTAGCTCTCCACGTCATAGAACTTTTGAATATCCATTGCTTTGTACATGATATCGCGGTTCCAGAAGCTTTTGCTGTTCGCGTGCATAACACTTGTGGAATAACCATTTTCACCCAAGCGATTGGATAGGGAATCGTACGTATTGCCGCTGTGTGTGAAGAATACTGCACTTCCGTTACGACCATATAGTGAATTCTCTACGATAAACTCAGAGTCAGATGTTTTACCAAGCCCTGTTTGGTGGTAGAAGTTATTAAAGTAAAATGTGTCTTTGTCTTTTGTTAATTCGTTTAAGAACGGCGTAATCACGTGGCCGTCCATTTCATTGTTGATCACAAAGTTCTGCAAGGACTCCAGTGAAACGATGATAACATTCCGGTCCTTTGCCACGCCGAACATTTCAGGATCCGGCTGCGCGTGATTGGCTTTTACATAGTTCTCTATTTCCGTCAACTCAGTTCCATCTGCGAAAGCTCGCTGTGCGTGTGATTTCGATTGGACAAATAGATCATAGAGATGATAATTATACGTCCCGATGTTTTTCACAAGCAACTCACGGTCAAAGCTTCGAGTCAGAAGTTGTGGACGCTGTGCTTCTGCCATCGCCAAGTTGAACATCAGCAATGTAGCTGCCGCCGCGAAATAGACTTTACGCCCCACTTTTCGCCCTGTTACTTGAACCGGCTCTTGTGGTATGAAGCGAATTGCCAGCAAGACAATGATGACATCTGTGAAGAAGAACACATCTAGAAATCTCATGTTCTCTGTAATTGATGAAGTCAAATCTGCAAAGTTATTCGTTTGGAATAGCAATGGCAGTGTAATAAAGTCTGTGAAAAAGCGATAGAACACAGCGTTACTGAACATAATAATCGATGTCAGCAAACTAACTGTTACTATATATCGATTTCTTGTCTTAGTTTTTTTGATAAACAAGGCGATTCCGTACACAAACAACAGGAATGTTAGTGGATTAATAAATAATATAAACTGTTGCATCGCATTATCGATCTTCATATTAAAACTGGTGAGATACCCGATATAAGTAGTCAACCAAGTTGCAATCACGGCGATAATGAGTACGGAATGCTTTGGCCATTCGAATTTTCTCATTCCTTCTCTTCCTTTCATATCTAATAAAGAGTTGTAGTGTTATTTATCTAAATTCAGCAGAAAACTCCCACCTCTATAGGTAATGAAGTGAATGCGATTTTGTTACTGTTCAGTGGATGCTCAAACGCTTGCTGAACTCAGATAAAGCCTTTGGCGCACATTACGGATTTTTTACAGGAGCTTTTCAGGCAAGCTCGAATATAATCCGGTCCCATTTATGCAAAAGCATAATTGATAGTTGCCTAACAGATAGACGGTTGACTGAAAGAAAAGTTTCAAATACCACCGGGAATGAGTCGATCCTCCTATAATTTGTTAGGGAAACTATCATTTTTTTGTTCTTTTCGCAATACTAAAACAGCTTGCATATATGTTTGCTGATCAATAAATTGATGATCAAATAACTCTTTTATTTCAGACTCCATTAGTATGCTGTCTTGCTTCTTATTGCCTGTATAGATAATGACTCCGAATCTTTTTAACAATTGGAGGACATCGTAGAAACTATTCATTCATCTCACGAGCTTTCTGACAGTCTATGATACGATCTTCTGTATAAAGATATGATACAGGAAAATCATGCGGCTCCCTAATTACATTATCCAGTATTTGTCGTTCAAATGCTAGTGATATCGTTTGAAATGGATATCCTGCCAAATACCGATCGTAATAGCCGCCACCGAAACCAATACGGTAACCTTCCGGTGAATAGACAACACCCGGTACGATTTGCAAGTCAATCTCTTCAGGAGGGACAGATTCCGTCAGATCGACGCACGGTTCTTTTAAATCCATATAGACGACTTCAGTCTGGTCAAAGGAGTCGATTAAGCGAAAGTCCATTTCCCTCGTCGAAGAGATGCACTTCGGGATAGCAATTCGTTTCCCGCACTGCCAAGCGAATTCAATCAAATGATGCGTCGCCACTTCCGGAAATCTAGAAAGCGTGATCCCGATCGTCTTGGCATACTTAAATTCATCCGAAGCAAGAACGCGTTTCTGTATCAGAGCAGATTTCTGTTCGTGATCAGATGGACTTAATTGATGTAATTGCTTTAAAACCTGTTCGCGAAGTTTTTGCTTTTCCACTGCTTTACCTCCCGTAAGAAAAAACCAAAACCGAAGCAGGTTTTGGTTTCACTAATTATTTCGTTTCACGGTGCAAAGTTTGTTTTTGATCACGTGAGCAATATTTTTTCATTTCAAGACGCTCTGGATTGTTACGCTTGTTTTTCTTTGAAATATAATTGCGCTCTCCACATTCCGTGCAAGCGAGTGTAATATTTACGCGCATTACTGTCCCTCCCACTCATTAGCGATAGATATAAGATTAAATATGAGCATGATTTATACGACTTATAAATTATAGCATATTTTCTTTCATTGTACAGCAGAAAGATTGAAATTTCATTCGCCGGGTCGCTATGGTATTATGAAGGAAACTCTAGTTATTTTGGAGGGAAACGAAATGGATATCGCCTTAATTTTACTCATTATCGGGCTGCTGGCTGTCTTGGCTTCTTTCTTTGTAGGGAACCCCACTCGTACATATGAAGATGAATTGGAAAAGGTTTCCGTCAGTCTTCATCAGGAAACAAGTAATCTAAAGAAAAGGGTGCGGGTGCTCGAAGATGAGTTGATGGTTGCCCCGCCTATGACAGAAAGTTACACGGCTTCCCCGAAAAAACCTGTTCACGCAATTATCGTCAATCAGATCACTTCTTTACACAGTCAAGGCTATACAATGTCTGAGATTGCACAAAGAGCTTCCATGCAGGAAGATGAAGTGGCTGCTGTACTCCGTTCAAAAGGAGTGCGCACATGATCAAAGAAGCATTTCGCTCGGTAGGCATCGGTTGTTTGCTGGCAGGCGGTATTTTATATACCGTTGACAATTTACCGAAAACAACGGAAGCATCCTTACAACAAGAATTGACGGCAACTCAAAAAGAATTGGAAGTTATTAAGAAAGAATTGGCCATATCCCAAACCTTGACGTCTGAAGGTGAACCAAACAAAGAAACTGCTTCGGAAACTAAACCAGTTGATCAGCAAGAGCCCAAGAAAGAAGTTGAAACAACCGTCATCAAAAAGAAAATTGCTGTGCAAGCTGGATCCAGTTCAGCAGATTTATCCGGGACGCTCGAACGTGCCCATTTAATAGAAGATGCATCGAAATTCGATACGTATATGAAAGAAAACGGTTATGCCGGAAAAATCCAGATCGGCACATTTGAATTGAACTCTGACATGAGTTTTAAAGAGATGGCCGATGTATTGACAAAATGAAACAACCTCCTGTGAGTACAGGAGGTTGTTTTTTATTCGTCTTCTGGAGCTTTCTTGATTTTGATATCCGGAGAAGAATTGGGGATTTTTGAGTTTCTCTCTTTTTCCAGGTCAAAATATATATCGAGTGCTTCTCGGACGATTTCACTGGCAGTCGCAGAAGGATAGCGTCTTGTATTCGTTGAAATATATGGAATCATTACAGAGTAAGCAACTTGTGGATTCTCGGCAGGTGCATAGCCAACATGGGATAAATTGATTGTCGGAATGACTGGATTTGATTTATTACCAGTATAATAAAACGACTGTGCCGTTCCCGTCTTCCCCGCCCCATCATAGGAAGCCCCTTTTAATAATCCTGAAGCTGTTCCATTCGAACCATAATATACATAATGCATTCCTTTTTTCACTTGATCGATTTCAGCTTGTGTATTGTTAATATGATTGAGAACCTTTACAGGAGTTTCTTCTACCAAATTTCCAAAAAACTCTCCGTCTGGTGAAGGCTCGCGAATTTCTTTTAAAATTTTCGGGGCGATTCGATTACCGTCTGCTGCAATTGTGGCAACATATTGCGCCAGTTGCAGCGGCGTATAGGTGTCAAACTGACCGATCGCAAAGTCCATCAGTTTACCTGTGATTGTTTCAGTACCCGTCACACCTGTGTATTCTCCCGGCAAATCGATACCCGTCTTAACGCCTAAGCCGAATGAAGCGAAATTTTGACGGAATGTGTCAAACGCTTTTTTGTCAATCGGCAGCGCCTGACCTGGTCGATAACTTGCACCACCTAATGCAAAAGAAATCCGGAACATATAGACGTTAGACGAACGCCCAATAGCTTGAATATCATTTAGTGCGACCCGGCCGTTCTGATTAAATAGGGATCGTTTTACCGTGCGGCCGATTCGGATCGGTTCGTCAATTTTGACATCTCCGATTCGGATAGCCCCTTCACTGTAGCCTGTTAGCATGGTAGCCAATTTTACAGTTGAGCCCGCTTCATAAGCAGAAGTGAACGTGCCAAAAGTATAATCTTGAATTGCCCATTGGCCAGTCGATTCGTCTCTTACGACTTTTTTGCCCACCAACGATAAGATTTCACCATTATTCGGATCCATCATGACAAGAAAGGCAGACTCCAGTGCACCTGCACTTGCATTCCGCTTCAATTTCAATAATTTATTGGACACGACTTCTTCCAGTGCCTTTTGCAGTTCACTATCCGTTGTCAAGATGAGATCTTTACCAGGCTCTCCTTCTTTCACCGTTTTGGTTTCAATCACTTTACCCGTGCGGTCCTTAATGTTTTTTACGATGGTCTTTTGCCCTTTTAATAGATCTTCATAGTAAGCTTCCAAATAACTTCTGCCGACCCGGTCGTTACGAGAGTAACCTCTGGCTAGGAAATAATCTAAATGGGAACGTGGAATCCCTTCTACTGGACTCGTTGTAGAACCGAGAATTGCGCTATCCGATTTCTTGACACGGTCCCAATCCGTCGTCGTATTGACGCCGGGCAATTCATTCAGCCGTTCCGAAACGACCGCAAATTCTTTATCGGTCACTCCATCACTCTTAATAATTTGAGGCGAATAGGCATATCCTGCCATCATTTCTCGATAAATTGCCAGGACCTTGATGTCTTCATCCGATAACGAATTGATTTCTTCGTCTGTGATCCGATCTCTCGTCAATTGGTTGATTTCCCTCTGGATATCTTTTTTAGATTTTTTATCGTCCTTACCAATACTGCTTTGTTCTTTTTTTGATACTTTCTCAGCAGCTTTCTCAGGGTTGAGCAAGATCCAGAAATCACGCTTATCTCCCATTGTCACTCGCTTTGTATCTTGATCGATTAACTTCGATAACTTCCTTGCGAGCTCCAACATATCTGCAGTAGAAGTAGATGAAGTTTTCGTATAGGTAATTGCATTTTTCGGTTCATTGTCTACAAGTACTTGACCATTTCGATCGTAAACTCTTCCTCGCGGCGTACTCGTATTGACGGCAATTTCTTCCGTTCGCTCAAGCATCCGTGTATAATCTTCCCCTTTTACAATTTGCAGATAACCTAGCCGGAATATGAGCAAGGAGAAAAGGACGAAAATTGCCACGAAAAGAAAGTTCATTCGAAAAGCAATATGTTTACGTTGCCGGGCTTTCGCCTGATCTGCTTTTCTTGTTGTCTTTTTCAACGGGAATCTCCTTTCTATATTTTTTTATGTATGCCTCAGTATATCATGAACCCATAAAAGAACACACATCTTGACGAATCAGATGTGTGTCAGGTTTCAATTATTTATTGTCTTGGTAACGCTTTTCAACTTCATCCCAATTGATTACGTTCCAGAATGCTGAAATATAATCAGGACGACGGTTTTGGTAGTTCAAGTAGTACGCATGCTCCCAAACATCCAAACCTAGTAAAGGCGTTTTGCCTTCCATATAAGGAGAATCCTGATTTGGCGTAGAAGTTACTTCAAGCTCACCGTTGTTCAGAACGAGCCAAGCCCAACCTGAACCGAAGCGTGTTGTTGCAGCTTTTGCGAATTCTTCTTTAAACGCGTCAAAGCTACCAAACTTCTTGTCGATTGCTTCAGCAACCTGCCCTTTAGGATTTCCGCCACCATTTGGAGAAAGGATTTGCCAGAAGAATGAGTGGTTAGAATGTCCACCGCCATTATTGCGGACTGCTGTACGCTTGTCCTCTGGAACTTTGTCCAAGTTTGCAACCAATTCATCAACCGGCATGCTAAGAAGTTCGTCATGACCTTCTAGTGCATTGTTCACGTTAGTTACATACGTGTTGTGATGTTTTGTGTGATGGATGTTCATCGTTTCTTTGTCGATGTGTGGCTCCAACGCGTCATAAGCGTATGGTAGTTCTGGTAATTTGTAAGCCATTTTCCATTCCTCCTCTAGTTATATCTGTTTTGCCCTACCTATTCACATTATCAAAATATGAGTCAGCATTCAAAGAAAATGGACTATTAACGGAGAAAAAACAGAAAAATAGCAATCATGATTCCCATCACGGTCCCTTTTACTACCACAGATGTCAGAAAACCGACAACAGAGCCTACTCCCGTCTTGAACGCTTGTTTGAGACCCGAGCGCGTAACGAGTAATTCCGCCACGATCGCCCCAAGAAATGGGCCAGCTAAAATACCAGCGACCGGAATAACAAATGGACCGATCAGCAAGCCAATCGTACTGCCCCACATCCCTACCTTACTGCCCCCAAAGCGTTTGACACCTACGAGATTCGCAACCGTATCTGCTCCGAACAGCAAGATCACAAACAACCCCTCTATTACCCAGAACAGCCACGTAAGCTCTTCGAATGAAACAATGACGCCATACAACAAGAAACCGGCCAGTATAAAAACAACAGAAGGAATGACCGGATAGATAAGTCCGGCGAATGCTATACAAAACATCAAAATAGCTACGATCCAACCGATCCATATCATAAACTGTCACTCCTTCTTCATTATGCGTGCTTTCCTAAGATCGCTTCCGCAATATTCACCGCATGGTCCCCGATCCGTTCCAAATTAGAAACGATATCTACGAATACCATACCTGCTTGTGCGCTACATTGGCCTCCGTTCAAACGAACGATATGATTTTTACGGAAACGACGTTCCATATTATCAATCAAATCTTCCTTCTCGGAAACCATCCGCGCTAATCCAGTATCATTTTTATCCAAAGATTCAATAGCTTTTTGGACCGTTTCGATCGTCAGAGTAAACATCTCTGTCAAATCATCGATCGCACCATCTGTTAGTTTTAATTTATTCGTCTCACGCAAATCAATTAATTCAATAATGTTTTCGAAGTGATCACCGATCCGTTCGATATCCCGTACGCTGTCCATCAACATAACATGACGGCCGGATTCCGCTGGGGATACGGTTACAGCTGAAATCTCGACTAAGTAATCTGTGATTTTCCGATCGAGATTATTAATGGCATCTTCTATCTGATAAGCCATTTCAGCGTGTTTTTTCTGTCCTGTTTTCAAATACTCGAATGATTGCTGCAGTCCTTGCACACTGAAATCTCCCATTCGGATAATTTCTTCTTTTGCCTGTCCAATCGCAACTGCCGGCGACTGTGTAATGAAATGCCGGTCAAGATGCTTCGGTTTGTATTCGATCGTCACGTCTTCCCCAGGAATCAAACGGGTGACGAGATACGCCCAGGCACCAATGAAAGGAAATTGCAGTACTGTGTTCGCAATGTTAAATGAGCCGTGAGCAAATGCAATTTGCATCTTACTTTCTAAATTCAGGGCGCCAGACACCCATTCCACATATGCCGTAAACGGAATGAGCAGCAACATGAAGATGATTGTACCGACAATATTGAATAAAACATGTGTAGCAGCAGCCCGTCTAGCCGCTACGGATGCACCAATAGAAGCAAGAACGGCCGTGATCGTCGTTCCGATATTATCACCGAAAAGTATCGGCAATGCCGCTTTCATTGTAACTAAATCTTCCGCGTATAGACCTTGTAAAATCCCGACAGTCGCACTGGAACTTTGGACGATTAATGTAAAAATTGTTCCGGCTACTACACCTAACAACGAATGTTCACTCATCGCCAGCGTGAAGTCTGAGAAAGCTTCCAACGAACGCAGAGGTTTCATTCCGTTACTCATTAACTCCAAACCTAAAAACAAGCCACCAAAACCAAAAATAACTTCTCCCAAGTTTTTGACTTTAGCTTTATTAATGAAGAAAATAAGAAACGCACCGATCGCCATGATAGGCAATGCATAAGCCCCAACGTCTAAACCGATAATAAACGCAGTCACCGTCGTACCGATATTGGCACCCATAATGACACCGATTGCCTGACGGAGCGTCATGAATCCTGCGCTTACCAGTCCTACAGTAATAACTGTAGTACCCGAACTGGATTGGATTAAAACAGTTACAATAATACCGACAAGAACGCCCATAAATGGGTTAGTTGTAAAACGGTCTAAGATTGCACGGAGTCTGTCCCCTGCAGTTTTTTGCAATCCATCCCCCATATACTTAATTGCGAATAGGAAAATACCTAAGCCTCCAAGAAATTGGAACAGCACTTCCTGCCAGTTCACTTCCATTTAATTGTCAACCTCCATCAAACGATTATGTATAGTCTTACAGTTGCCCCTCCGCATGGATTCATGTGAAGTTTCACCCTATTATGTTCGGACCATACACCAATTGTAAAGTACTGAACACAAATCTTTACATCACCTTTACAAAGCCGCAATAATTTGTCATAAGAATGTCGAAATTTCACGTATCCTGCAGGTTTCACATAAATGATAGACTATACAGTAGAAAGGGAGGCCTATTTCGTGAAATTCCATCAAATATTCAAAGCTTCTTTGCATGAACCGAAAAAATTGGCTGCATTTCGCTTGCTACCGATCGGAAAAGTCATTCAATACATATTTATTTTTGTCTTTCTTTACACTGCTGTATCGTTTACCCGTTTTTTATTTGGTGATCATTCCCTTTTTCAATCGACACCTGAAGTAGCAGAAATCGGAAAAACAATCGGTATCTTAATATATCCTTTTGCATTCGTTTTGCAACTTGTGATTATCACGTCGTATTTATTTATTCGGGTCAGTATTTTTGGTATTATAGGAGTATTGCTGCTGAAACTATTGCACCGTCGCGGCGAGTTTCGATTTATGTGGCGCACTGCGGCAATTGCTGCCACGCTGCCTATTTTATTGACAATGATTTTTGAATTCATACCAGACATGCAATCTTACGGCCTCTTGGTTGCGTCACTTGTCCATTTACTCTATGTTTGGCGCGCTGCAACCTATTATCCAAAAAAGCCGACAAAATGAATAGTCTTGTCCTTGCCTGCATAGTGTGATGCAGGAGGGATGATCTATGAGAATATTTTTGTTGGCACTCGCTGTATTTTGCATTGTTCATTTTGTGCGTGTGGATTTAACAGATGGGACAATCCCTCTTGCAGCCTTTTTCGATGAAGAATCGTCCTGTATAGAGGAAACCGTTAATCATTCAATTGTCATTCGGGCCGTTGAAGGTGATACAATAGAATCGTTATTTGCATTATATCCAGATCCCACGCTTAATTTTCTAGAGAGGCTGGAGAAATTTTATTCCTTGAATCCTCATCTGGAACGACAGCAGTTCCTGGCCGGCGAAGAAATCAAACTGCCGCTTGGCGAACAGCCGGATACGGAATGCGAGGAAAGCAACGAACGTTAATTTACCATTCCATCTATGATGGTATTTATCTATTTGAAGGAGAGAAAAGCAATGACCGAAATGATTCATCGTGCGAACACCCGTCCCGTTAAAGTCGGTAATTTAACGATCGGGGGAAGCAATGAACTATTTATTCAAAGCATGACGACTACGAAAACTCACGATGTGGAGGCAACTGTCGCTGAAATCAATCGTTTGGAAGAAGCAGGATGTCAAATTGTACGTGTAGCATGCCCAGATGAGCGTGCAGCGTATTCGATTGGCGAAATAAAAAAACGCATCAATATTCCACTCGTCGTAGATATTCATTTTGACTATAAACTAGCCTTGATCGCAATCGAACAAGGTGCAGATAAAATCCGTATCAATCCTGGAAATATTGGACGCCAATCCAAAGTAGAAGCGGTCGTCAATGCCGCCAAAGCGAAAGGCATTCCAATCCGAATCGGCGTTAACGCTGGCTCACTTGAGAAGAAGATCCTTGAAAAGTATGGTTATCCAACAGCTGAAGGCATGGTAGAAAGTGCCTTGCATCATATTAAGATCCTAGAAGACTTGGATTTCCATGATATTATCGTGTCGCTGAAAGCATCTGACGTCAACTTGGCGATCGAAGCGTATAAGCTGGCTGCAGCTGCATTTGATTATCCGTTGCATTTAGGTATCACGGAATCCGGTACGCTATTTGCAGGCTCCATCAAGAGTGCAGCTGGACTCGGTACGCTGCTATCAGCAGGTATCGGCAACACGATGCGCGTATCATTAAGCGCGGACCCTGTTCAGGAAATTAAAGTGGCGAGAGAACTTCTGAAAGTATTCGGTCTTTCTTCGAATGCTGCAACACTTATTTCTTGCCCGACATGCGGTCGGATCGAAATTGATTTAATTTCAATTGCCAATGAAGTGGAAGAATATATCTCCACTATTAAGGCTCCTCTTAAAGTCGCAGTACTGGGATGCGCGGTAAACGGTCCCGGAGAAGCTAGAGAAGCAGATATCGGGATTGCAGGAGCTCGTGGCGAAGGGTTGCTCTTCATGCACGGTAAAACGGTTCGGAAGGTTCCGGAAGAAACAATGGTCGACGAGCTGAAGAAAGAAATCGATATTTTAGCAGAAGAATATTTTGAAAAAAAACGACAAGAGGAAGCACTTGCCCAAGGTGGCGCAGCCGAATGAAGCAACTTCGTTTCGGCATCGATATTGATGGAACTGTAACATGCCCTACTTCTCTATTGCCCCATATCAATAAGCGCTTTGGCTCAAACCTGACGCTTGACGATGTTAAAGAATACGATCTGACAAAAGCATTTGACGTAGATCCTGTGCAGTTCGGAAATTGGTATAAGGAAGCAGAGGAACTGATATACCAAACGTCTCCTGCACAGCAGTACGCGAAAGAAATATTAACGAATTGGCAAAAAAATTATGAGCTGTTCTATATTTCTGCCCGCGGGCAAAATGTGTTGGAATGTACGACCGCTTGGTTCCGTGAGCATCAAATTCCTTTTGATCACGTAGAATTGATCGGAACACATCATAAAATCGAAACAGCGAAAAAATTTTCTGTTGATGCTTTTTTTGAAGACAAGCATGACAATGCGGTAGGAATCCACGAAGAGCTGGACATACCGGTATTCTTGTTTGATACCCCTTATAACCGGAATCCGATCCCTAAAGGCGTAATCCGAGTCAAGGATTGGCAGGAGGCAAATCAGCAAGTTCAACGATTGTTTGCTTAACTCCTCGACACAAAAAGGCAGTCCCAAAAGTCGATTTTCCCGACTTTTGGGACTGCCTGTTTTTATTCAATACACCTCGGACATCTCCCATAAATTTCAAACTTATGGCCCTCTATTTCATAATCCGATAAATTTACTGTCACCTGATCCATCGGACAACTAGGAATGGATTTCGTATTTCCGCAGGTTGTGCAAATAAAATGATGATGGTGACTATCTGAAGCACACTGCATGCGGAAAAGACGTTCCCCATTCAGTTCTGTCTCATCCAATATTCCCAATCTAGAGAAGACCGCCAGATTACGATAAATCGTATCGAAGCTTATACCTGGATTGTCCTGTTCAACTGCATTTCGAACCTCCATTGCTGTAACATAACGATCAACTTGATCAAAAAAACGTAACAGGATGTCACGGTTTTTCGTACGTTTATAATCATGCTTCAAAAGAATTTTCCACGCTTCGTCCATTGTCATCCTGAACCGCCTCCTTTCTCACTCTTTACGCGCGAACCTTTTTCCAAAATAGTACGATCAGTAAGATGAAAACTGAAGTCACTACTATTGTTCCGCCCGGTGCGATATCTAAATAATAAGCAGAAATAAGTCCGATAATCACGGCAATTTCACCGAAGATTACTGAATAAACAAGCGCTCCCTTATAACTTTTTGCAAGTTGGATGGCTGCAGCAACGGGAAGTGTCATCAGCGAAGACACGAGCAAGATCCCGACGATCCGCATCGAGGCTCCGATGACAAGCGCTGTAATAACCATGAATGCCGCTTGAATGATCCGCTCATTAATGCCTGATACTCTAGCATACTCAGGATCAAACGCCAATGAAAACAACTCTTTGTAAAGAAAATATAAGAACGCTATAACGATGATTGCAATCAATAGCACAATATATAAATCCTGACGACTAACAGCTGAGACTGAGCCAAACAAATAGCCAACTAAATCCGTACCGAAGCCTTTTGCCAACGAAATAAAAATCGCTCCAAAACCGATACCGGCAGACAGGATAATCGGAATCGCCAATTCTTCAAAGCTGCGGTATACTCTGCGCAATCGTTCAATCAACAATGAACCAACGACAGCCGCTCCCATCCCTAAATATACAGGATTCAATGCTGCAAAGAACAATACTTGCTGACTTAAATACAAACTACCTGCTATCCCCGCCAAAGCAACATGGCTTAACGCATCTGATATCATCGCCATGCGCCGAACGACGATAAACAATCCAAGCATAGGCGCGATCAATCCGATGATCAGCCCGGACAGGACTGCGTTTTGTAAAAATTCATAAGTGAAAATCGCTTCAATCATCTGGCACGCTCCGTTTCTTTTTGATGAAGCCGGCGAACTGGATGTCCATACCAGCCGGACAACTCCGACTCACTCATCTTCTCGTAATCTGCATGCACGCCATGGAAATGAATGGTGCGATTTAAACAAGCTATATGCGTCGCAAGCTGTGTCACCAGATCAATTTCATGTGTTACCAATAAAATCGCAATACCATAATCACGATTTAATTCACTAAGCATAGAATAAAAGGATTCGACGTTTTGACGGTCAATTCCGACTGTCGGCTCATCCATGATAAGAAGATCCGGCTTGCTCACCAATGCTCTCGCGATAAACACACGCTGTTGTTGGCCGCCCGACAGATCACCAATACTTTTTCCATGATAGTCCGCCATTTTGACGACCTGTAACGCATCTAATGCCCGTTGTTCGTCTTCTTTAGTAAATCGTTTGAAGAGACCTTTTTTACTCGTCAAGCCGCTTCTCACGACTTCCAAGACCGTAGCAGGGAACCTTGTCGTAAAGGCATTGGACTTTTGCGAAACATAACCGATTCTCTGTTGTTGCTTGAACGAATCGATCGGTCCTCCAAATAATTGAATTGTACCTTCCGTCGGTTTCAGCAAGCCTAAAATGATTCTGAGCAACGTGGATTTACCGGAACCATTCGGGCCAATTAACGCCCAAAACTCCCCCTGTTTCACTTCTAGACTGACATCAGAAAGTGCAACGGAGTGGTGATACTTATGTGTAATATGATCTAATTTGATAATGGAATTTGTCATATACATATCCCTTCCTGTAATTCGTAATCATTACGATTACTTAATAAATTATAGCGGAATATGTTAAAGGATACAACCAATTGAAAGGATTTGAGGAGAATGGATTTACTACAGTTGATTCAGGAGATCAAACAGTTGTCCGATAATGAGGCGCAACAGTATGCGGCAAGTCATGGTGTGCAGTTGTCAGTGAAGCAAATTCAGCAGTTGCGCCCTTTATTGGATGAGGTGTCGTTGTCTTGGCTGTTCACTGGTATTCCATCTGTTTTTCTAGAGAAAGTATCTTCTGTCATCGGATACGAACAAACGATGCTTTATTTAGATCAATACAAGTTGCAATAGAAAAAGCGCTGCAAACTAGCAGCGCTAATTAGGTATGTTAGTTATTCAACTCTTGCAGTAACTCAGGTGTGAATTTTTTATTTTTCAGCATTTCGATTTCAACTGCATAAGGTGCTTTTTTGTTTGCTTTGTCCGTCCCGATGAAAGGTGTTTCCAAAATTTTTGGAATGTCTTTGAATGTTGGGTGGTGGACGATGTATGCAAGAGGGTCGAAACCGATGTGGCCGAAGCCAATGTTTTCGTGACGGTCTTTTCCGGCGCCGCAGACATTTTTGCTGTCGTTGACATGAATAACGGAGATTCGGTCTAGGCCGACGATTTTATCGAATTCGTCGAGTACGCCTGCGAAGTCATTGACAATGTCGTAGCCTGCATCGTGGACGTGGCACGTGTCGAAGCAGACCGACAGACGTTCATTGTGTGTCACACTGTCGATAATTTTCGCAATTTCATCAAAGCTTCTGCCGCATTCTGTACCTTTTCCAGCCATCGTTTCCAAGGCAATCCGGACATTGGCGTCTTTAGAGAGCACTTCATTCAGACCTTCTATGATTTTTGTTATACCCATGTCCGTTCCAGCGCCGACGTGTGCTCCTGGATGCAGTACGATTTGATTAGCTCCGAGTGCTTCTGTCCGCTCTATCTCCTGCTGCAGAAAATCCACGCCTAGACGAAACGTTTCAGGCTTCGTCGTATTCGCAATATTAATGATGTACGGTGCATGGACGACGATTTTGGATTGGCCATTAGCTTCCATATGCGCCGTTCCTTTTTCTATATTCAATTCTTCGATTGGTTTACGTCTCGTATTTTGAGGTGCTCCAGTATAGATCATGAAGGTGTTCGCTCCATATCCTAATGCTTCTTCACTTGAGCCGAGAAGCATTTTCTTGCCGCTCATCGATACGTGGGAGCCCAAAAGGATGTCATTTGCTGTCATTATTTCTTTTTCATTCTCCTTTGTCTCTTTTTGAATTTTTCTTGTTCTTCAGCTAATTTTTTCTTATAGCCTGGCTTGACTTTATCCGGCTTACGGATTATAGATGCAGCCTTCTTATCAATTTCGTCGACTTCTCTTATACGTTTCTTCCGGGCTTGTCGTTCTTTCACTTCGATCCACTCACCATTTTTCACGTCTTCATGGACAAATGGAATGCCTAGTTTTTCAATACGGTTGATTTGATCTTCGTCTGATGGAGCATATAGCGTGATGGCCATACCGCCGAGACCCGCACGTGCCGTCCGCCCTACACGGTGGATGAAGAACTCTAGGTCCTCCGGTAATTCGAAGTTGATTACATGGCTTACGCCCGGAATATCGATCCCTCTCGCAGCAAGATCTGTTGCCACAATATATTGATACTCAAGGTCACGCACTTGTTTCATCATTCTTGTCCGTTCACGCGGCGTCAAATCCCCATGAATCCGGCCCGGCTTATAACCGTGCTCTGCTAAATAATCTGCAAGTTCATCTGCATTTTGTTTGGTATTCGTAAAGATGATCGCCAAATACGGTTGAATGGCATCCATAACGTGAAGCAACTTTTTCTTTTTGTCCATACTTCTGACTGGTACTAATGAATAATGCATATTCTCTGTCAGTGGTTTTTTATCATCCATTTGCACATGAACAGGAGAATTCATATATTTAGCTAAAAACGGTTTCAATTTCTCCGGAATGGTCGCTGAAAATACATACATGCTAAGCTTATCAGGCATTCTTGAGGCAAATTGATCGATATCCTCAATGAACCCCATATCAAAAGCGAGATCCGCTTCATCGATTACAAGCTGAGTAGCTGTATGAATCGGCAGCGCTCCTACTTCCGCCATATCTCGAATACGGCCTGGCGTGCCCACGATAATATGAGGAGTACTTCTCAAGCGCTCTGCTGATCTTTTCTTATCCGTCCCACCAATCAAGATGGCACTTTTAATATCTGTCTCTTCGATTAGTTTCTTTAATTCTGTATGGAGCTGCGTCGCCAATTCACGGGTCGGTGCCGTGATGACTACTTGCAATTCATCTTGTGCTGTATCGATCTTTTCGACGAGCGGGATCAGGAAACTATGTGATTTCCCTGTACCTGTATGTGCTTGTCCTATAGCACTTGTGTTCTTCATTATAAGCGGGATCATTTCTTTTTGAATGGGTGTCGGTTCTTCAAAACCCAATTTTTGAATCGCTTCCCTCAAAAATGGTTTGAATTGATAATCTGTATATTTCGACATATCGTTCCTCCTCTAGCGTATTTCTTATTGTACCATGATTCGGTGCCATCAGTAGTTTTTTTCGCATAGGATACTATGAGAAGTACTCAAAACGTTTAGAAAGGAGTTCGTGATGAGATATCAATCATTTTATCCGTTCAGTAATCAACAGTCAGCCATGAGGCCCAGTACTCCTCCCCCGCAATTTACTGGCGGCGGGATGCGGCAGCCATTTTCTTCCGGCATGCCGCCGACTTCAGGGTTCCCGCAAGCAGGCGCAAGCGGACAGCAAGCCGGCGCTGGTGGGGCTGGCGGGCCTTCACGAGCAGATCAATACATGCAGACTGCCAATCGATTTTTGAATACCGCTCAGCAATTCGCGCCGCTTGTACAACAGTTTGCACCTATGCTCCAAAATTTACCCGCCATGTGGAGATTATATAAAGGATTCCAGTCTATGCCAAATGCACCTGCAGCAACACCTACTGCACAACCAGGTAGTTCACCCGCGCCTAGTGCCCGAGCAAGCGCTGCACCTGTCAGCCAGCCTTCCGCACCGCGTATTTTCCAGCCTCCCTTCTGAACTCTTTGAATCACCCGCCAATCTCCGCTATAATGAAAGAGAAGTTAGTAGAGGAGTGGAGTGGAATAAATGAAAGTACTCAAGATTTCACCAAGAGGTTATTGTTATGGTGTGGTTGATGCGATGGTCATTGCGAGAAACGCAGCTCTCGATACATCCCTGCCGAGACCCATTTATATATTAGGCATGATCGTCCATAATAAACACGTTACAGATGCATTTGAAGAAGATGGGATCATCACCTTGGATGGGGAAAACCGCTTAGATATTTTGCGTAAAGTCGACAAAGGTACCGTTATTTATACAGCACACGGCGTTTCTCCTGAAGTGCGTAAACTGGCAAAAGAAAAAGGTCTCGTCGCGATTGACGCTACGTGTCCGGATGTCTCCGTCACTCATCATTTGATTGAGGAAAAAGTGGCAGAAGGCTATGACATACTTTACATCGGAAAAAAACACCATCCCGAGCCTGAAGGGGCAATCGGTGTGGCGCCAGAGTCGGTTCATTTAATCGAAAAGCTGGAAGATATCGAAAACTTGGAAGTCGAGAATGATCGTCTGTTGGTGACGAATCAGACGACGATGAGTCAATGGGATGTCGCACATTTAATGGAAGAACTGCAGCGCAAGTTTCCTCATATTGAAGTGCATCAGGAAATTTGTTTGGCGACTCAAGTGAGACAGGAAGCAGTCGCGGAACAGGCTGGAGAAGCGGATTTATTAATCGTTGTAGGAGATCCGAAGAGTAATAACTCGAACCGCCTGACGCAAGTATCTGTGGAGATTGCCAATACGCCATCTTACCGTATCTCCGATGTTTCAGAAATCGATCCCGCATGGTTGATGGATATCGAGACAGTTGCGGTAACGGCAGGTGCTTCGACGCCTACTGTAATCGTTAGAGAAGTTATTGCCTACTTGAACAAGTTTGATGCAGCAGATCCTTCGACACATCAACCAGAACGGCAATTTAAGTTGGAGAAAATCTTACCGAAAATCAAAAACCCGAGTCCCGTCATTCGGATTGAACCTTAAACGCAACGTACGAATAAACCGGCGAGAGAATAAATCTCTCGCCGGTTTTTTAGAATAAAAATTGAAAAGGCTCCGTATTCACTTTTGATTCGATGAATTCTATATCGTATTTCATTTCGTTGCAGAGTTTGGATAGGTTTCGGGCGACTCCCTCAATCATAATCTTCTCTATATTATGTCCAGGGTCGACTACAGCCAGTCCTAAGCTTTGTGCATCTTGTGCGACATGGTAATATAAATCGCCGGTCACCAGCACGTCCGCGCCCTTACGCTTAGCTGCTGTGATGTATTTGTTGCCGTCGCCGCCTAACACCGCTACTTTGCGAATAGATGTTTCCGGGTCCCCGACAAAGCGTAAAGCTGGCACCTTAAAAGCGTTTTTGACATGCTCTGCAAATTGTTTTAGTGTCATCTCTTCGGACATGCGACCGACTCTTCCGATGCCATGCACATTTATTTTTTGTTGCATTTTGAACAAATCAAATGCCGGCTCTTCATATGGATGCGCTGCAAACAAGGCTTTAATGACTTTCGGCTGAAGACTTTCCGGAAAAACGACTTCGATTCGTTCTTCATCCACTGAAGTAGGCTCTCCCACTTCTCCAATTGTTGGATTCGCTCCGTCAACCGGCGTGAAACGTCCGATTCCATGCGAGCTGAAACTGCATCCGACATAGTCTCCAATAGCCCCGGCACCTGCTGCCGCTAACTCTTTACGGAGCTGATCTGCATCTGTCTGCGGACAAAATACAGCCAGTTTTACTAAGTGCTCAGAACTCGTTTCCTCGATTGGTTCTGTATCCGTAATGCCGAGACGGTCTGCCAGCATATCATTGACACCGCCTTTTGCGATATCTAAATTGGTGTGTGCCGCATAAACGGCTATATCATGCTTGATGCACTTTTCAATCATCTTTCCTTGCGGTGTATCTGTCCATATCGTTTTCAATGGCCGGAAAATGGGCGGATGATGCGCGATGATGAGATTAGCTTCTTGTTCAATCGCTTCGTCAATTACTTGTTCGTTAACGTCAAGCGTCACAAGCACTTTATTCACATGTCGATTTAGTTGACCAATATGCAGACCAATCGGGTCTCTTTCAAATGCGAGCTTCTTAGGTGACCACTTTTCAAAAACCTCAATAATCTGATATCCATTTACTTTTTTCATTCAGCTAACACCTTCCTGACTAAATCGTAATTGGTTTGGATTGATTGCTTTTTCAGTCGAATTTCGTTTGTTTGTTCTGCTTTATCCAAAGCTTCTAATACACGTACCCATTCCCGTGTTTCCCTCTCCCATTTCGCACGGAAAACGGGTGAAGATTTTTGTCGCAAGATGGGTCCCAGCAGAAGGTCTGTTGGCGAATACTCTGCTGATCCCCTTTCCAATACCAGAATTTCATAAATTTTACCGTCTTCTTCTAAAATCTCTTCATCCACAAGTTGAAATCCGTTTTCTATCGCCCATTGTCGAATGGCAATCGCATGCAAATTCGGTTGAGCAATAATTCGTTTTACATGACGCAGACGTTCTTTCCCTGCCTCTAAAATCGATGTGATCAACGTTCCGCCCATTCCCGCGATGGTTACGGTTTCTACTTCATCTGCATCTTCAATGGCCAGTAAACCATTCGCTAGACGCACTTCAATACGATCGGCAAAACCATTCGCTTGTACATTGCGTTTTGCTGATTCGAATGGACCTTTCACGACTTCCCCTGCAATCGCTCGTTGAATAACGCCTTTATTCATCAAATAGCATGGCAAATAGGCGTGATCGCTGCCGATATCAGCGAGCACAGTGTTTTTTGGAACGAACCTTGCGACCATTGCAAGGCGTTTGGATAATTGGTTGGTGTTCATAAGTCCCCGCCTTTCATTCCATTCTATTGTATATTTGACAAACCGTACATGCAATGCAAAAGAGCCATCAAACCAAGGAAGAGTGGTTCCCTTCCTGGTTTAATGGCTCTATTAGTAAGTAGATACTCAGTCTAACGATAAAATGTATTCAACCATTTCATCTATGTTCTCGTCCGGAACAAGTCCAGCTGGCATAGCAGTTCCTGGAACGCCATCTTTGATTGCGTCATGCATTTCTTCCGCAGGGAATGCTTGTCCGTTTAGAGCAGGTCCCATTCCGCCTGATAAGTTATCTCCGTGACAACTTACGCACTTTTGTTGTGCGACAGCTTCTGCGTCAAATTCGCCGGTATTTGCATTTTCTTCAGTAGTGGCTTCTTCTTCATCTGGTCCAGCAATTTCTTTCTTTTGATCTAAACCATAAAGTGACATGAAGAAAATCAGTCCAATTCCTAGCGCAAAAATCAAAAGATAAGGTACAACAGGATTTTTATTCATTGGATTACCCTCCTTCATCAGAATCTATTCTGTAAAAGATACAGTACACAATTAACATTGTACTGTATCTATGAGAAAACTGAAAGTGTTATTGAACGACTTTTCACCTTTTGTGACAGATTGGACATAATTCAACATTCAGCAACCAATTTGTCGGGCAATCACCATACGCTGTACTTCTGAAGTACCTTCCCCTATCTCGAGCAGCTTCGTATCCCGCAAATATCGTTCGACTTCATATTCACGCATATAACCATAACCGCCGTGTATCTGAATTGCTTCGTTGGCAATTTCCATGGCGATTTCAGATGCATATAATTTACACATCGATGCTTCTTTCGTGAATTTCCTGCCTTGGTCTTTCAACCAAGCTGCCTTATAAACCATATTCCGCGCCAATTCGATTTTCATAGCCATATCTGCAAGTTTAAATTGGGTGATCTGAAATGAAGATAGGGTCTTTCCGAATTGCTTACGTTCTTTTGAATAACGCAACGCTCGGTCATATGCTGCCTGAGCAATCCCAACCGCCATTGCGCCGATTCCGATACGTCCGCCGTCCAATGTCACTAAAAATTGTTGAAACCCTTTCCCTCTTGCACCAAGCAAGTTCTCTTCCGGTACGACAACCTGATCAAGTAACAACTCTGTCGTATTAGACGCATGAAGACCCATTTTTTCATAGTTATCCATGACCGTAAAGCCTTCTGAATTTGTCGGCACCATAATTGCACTTATTTCTTTTTGACCGTCCGTGCGACCTGTGACGGCTGTTATAGCTAAGTGCTTTGCATAGCTTGCATTTGTAATATAAACCTTGGAACCATTGATCGTGAACTTTCCGCCTTCTAATCGTGCTGTCGTTTCTGTCCCCCCTGCATCTGACCCGGCATTCGGCTCCGTCAGTCCGAATGCTCCAAATGATTCCCCTGTGCAAATAGGTGTCAGATACGCTTGTTTTTGCTGTTCTGTACCGAACAGATGCAACGGGGCACCTCCAAGCGAGATGTGAGCTGAATACGTTATCCCTGTTGATGCACACGCACGGCTCAATTCTTCTGTCACAATGGCGAAACTGATCGTATCTGCTCCAGCCCCGCCGTATTTCTCAGGGAACGGTAAGCCCATCATGCCCATTTGAGACAACTTCTTAAAAATTTCAATAGGGAATGTACCTGATCTGTCTCGTTCAACCGCGCCAGGAGCGACTTCTTCATTCGCAAAATCCTTCATTAACTTCTTAACCATCTGCTGTTCTTGAGTTAAATCAAAGTTCATTTTGATCATCCTCTCTATGAAAGCCCTTACATAACATTATATAGAGATTGGATGAAATATAACAATGAATATATTATCCTTCATCCTATTTATCTTTATTCAACAGACAACTCCCATCTCTATAGGTCGTGAGATGAATGCGGTTTATTAATCTGTTCAGCGGATGTTTAAACGCCCGCTGAACAATAGAAGTACACAGGCTAAGATCGCCCCACAACCTGCGGCACGTACGCCTAAGCACAGTTCAAAATCTGGAAGCAATTACACCGCGGTGTAATTGATTTAAATCAAAATGATAAAATTAAAAAGCCGACGATCGTCAACAAGCCTAAAGAACCGGAAATCGTAAAGTATAGTAAGTTCATTAGTCTGCCTGTAAATAGCCACAGACTGCAATTCAAAACAAGTAATCCAATTAATAATGTAGTCTCACCATTAAAAAATGCTGTCCAGATTTTCAAGGACATCATCAGCAACAGAAAGGCCATCGATATGTATAGGAAAGGAGCAAAGCCTCTCTTGATGAACGATTTTCCTGAGGCAATCACGAGAAAAAGCAGCGAAAGGACCGTGGCTGCAAGTAACGTGGCTATCGGATATTCTTTCAGTAAAAACATGGCGACAGATACCAAGCCTGCCAGCAACAAACTGATGAGCAGAATCATCAATTGCTTTGTTCGCAACTGTTTTTTCTCTTTGTGCAGAGCGGAAGATTCCTTTATGACCATCTCGTCAGGATCTTCTCCTTGCGCGTACAGTGTAATCAAAAAATCACAGTAGTGTTCAGGAAGAAGTTTATTCTGTTTCCAATAGCGGATTTCTGAAATGATTATTTGCTTCTTTTCTTTTGTCATCCTTTCTCCCCCATTAATACCAATCAATAAAATTGTTCTTTTTATGGATCCAGAAGAAAAAGCATCGGCTAATTTGAAGCCGATGCATCTATTACTCTAAAAAGTCTTTTAAGCGTTTGCTGCGTGATGGATGACGCAATTTTCTAAGTGCCTTGGCTTCAATCTGGCGAATCCGCTCACGTGTGACGCCGAAGACTTTACCTACTTCTTCCAGCGTACGTGTACGGCCATCATCCAGACCGAAACGCAGACGCAAGACATTTTCTTCCCGGTCTGTCAATGTGTCCAAGACATCTTCGAGCTGCTCTTTTAATAATTCATACGCCGCATGATCTGAAGGAGATTGTGCTTCTGAATCTTCGATGAAGTCACCTAAATGAGAATCATCTTCTTCTCCAATCGGTGTTTCCAAAGAGACAGGTTCTTGTGCGATTTTCAGGATCTCACGTACTTTTTCAGGAGTTAAGTCCATTTCCTCTCCGATTTCTTCTGGAGAAGGCTCTCGTCCTAAGTCTTGCAGGAGTTGACGTTGTACGCGAATCAATTTATTGATCGTTTCTACCATATGCACAGGAATACGAATTGTACGGGCTTGGTCTGCAATCGCACGTGTAATTGCTTGGCGGATCCACCACGTAGCATACGTACTGAATTTAAAGCCTTTTGTATGGTCGAACTTCTCGACAGCTTTAATCAGACCCATATTCCCTTCCTGAATCAAGTCAAGGAATAACATACCACGGCCGACATAGCGTTTAGCGATACTGACAACCAATCGCAAATTCGCCTCCGCCAATTTCTTTTTGGCATTTTCTCCACGAATAATAGCTGCATCTATTTTAGGTGTCATTTCGTTTGTTTCTGCCAACTCTGCTTCCGCTTCAATACCTTCTTGAATCCGAATCGCCAAATCAACTTCTTCTTTACCTGTCAATAAGTCGACACGCCCGATTTCTTTCAAATACATACGAACGGGGTCGTTGATCCGGACTCCTGGCGGCACACTCAAATCATTTAAGTCGAATTGTTCTTCCGCATCACTCTTGGCATCTGCTTCTTCTTTTCTATCCATTTCGATACCTTGTGCTTCTATCTGATCGAGAAACTCTTCAAATTGTTCAGGTTCCATTTCAAAAGATGCCAGTTTTTCTGTTACATCCTCTAGTGTTAGTTCGCCTGTTTTTTTACCAGCCTCTATAATAGCTGCCTTTGCTTCTTCAATAGTCAATTCTACTTCTCCCGTTTGTTCTTCTTTTGTCATAGCGACTATACCTCCTTACAGAACCTTTAACGATCTCACAAGTTGGATTACCTCTGTGGCCAACTCCATTGCTTTTAGTAGGTCGTTCTTTTTTTCTGCTTCTTTTGATTCATGTTGTTTTTGTTCAATCAAACGTTTTAGTTGATTGCGTTTTAAGTGACGGATACAATCTTCTACTTCTTGCCCTGTATGCTCTTGTGAACGTTCTGTCAAAATAGCTTCCATGACGATTTTCTTCAATTGCCGGTCTTCCAACATTTCAGCAAATCGTTGATAGTTGGGCAAGTCATATTGTTCATAAAACGCGGCCAACTTGAAAAATATTTTGATGACGTCGTCTCTGACAAATAAATCTTGAAGTTCTGCACGCTTTTCTTCAAACAAGTCGGCGTCCATCAATAGGTGAGCAAGGAGCAGCTGTTCCGCGCGATCTGTCTCCGTTCTGTTCGCTGTAGCACTGGTTAAGCTTACCGATCGGCTTTCTTCCACTGGATCTGCATCACGTGTCTGTTTCGCCTTTCGTGCTATAGACTTTGTAAACTCCTGTCCGAGTGACTCTTTGGAAGCATTTGTTTCACTATGGAGTTGTTGAATCAATAAATCCTTTTCAATAGGAGAACAACGGTGAGCAAGTTCATTGAAAACTTCATGAACATACTGCTTAATATCATGATCAATCGATAAGTTTTTGTCTCTTCTATAATAGGCAGCGACAAAAGAAATATACGAAAGTGGCTGATCTAAGATTTTCTCTGTAAATGCGTCGACTCCCTGTTGGGCGATGAAATCATCGGGATCCATTCTATCTGGCAGAGTGGCCACGAGCACATCCATTCCACTATCAATCAAACTGTCGGCAAATCGTTTGGCGGCCCCCCAGCCAGCAGAATCTCCGTCACAGCAAATGACCACTTTCTTTGCCATTCGCTTCAGTTTCACGATATGATGTGATGATAAAGCAGTACCCATGACTGCGACCGTATTCCCGATTCCACCACGGTCTGCAGCAATCGTATCCATAAAACCTTCGAATAGTATTACTTTACCCGATTTCCGAACATTAAGACGTGCCCGATGAAAATTAAACAAAACCTTGCTCTTTTCGAATATCGGAGTCTCTGGACTATTGATATATTTAGCGTCTGAAGACGAATCCTCCAATCTTCTTCCAGAGAAGGCAATGGTCATGCCATTATCATCCTGAATTGGAAACATGATTCTTCCCCTGAAGCGGTCGAAATATCCCGATCCATCCTCTTTTTGAAAACAAAGTCCTGCGGTTTCCATTTCTTTCAGATCAAAGCCCTGCCTAGTTAATAATGAAGACAAAGCATCTGATTGAACAGGAGACCATCCTATTTCATACTGTTCGATTTGATCACGCGTAAACCCTCTATTTTCTAGATATTCTAATGCTTTTTCGCCTTCTATGGTGTTTAAGAGCAGATGGCTATAAAAATTGGCGGCAAGCGTATACGCTTTAAGCATTTGTTGGTTAGAAGAGGTTTTCGTCGTTTGCGCATCGTTTGTTGAAGCTTCTAGCTCCATTCCAATACGACTTCCGAGTTTCAGAATGGAATCGATGAACGAACGGTTTTCCATATCCATCATAAAGGTGATGGCATTCCCGCTTGCTCCGCATCCGAAGCAGTGAAATAGTTGCTTGTCTTCGGAAACAGAGAAGGATGGGCTGTTTTCTTCATGGAACGGACACAGTCCAAACCAATTCTTTCCCCTTTTCGACAATTGGACATATTCACTGATCAAATCGACAATGTCTGTTCCTGAGCGGATTTCCTCAATCGTGTCGTCAGATATTCTTGTCATTCTATCACCATTTCCACTCTATATACATAAATTCGAGGACTTTCTCAAAAACCCTTTTTTATCGACATCATTCGCCTCGAAAACTTTTAACTTCGCATGAATTGAGTATTCAAGTAGGAAACATGTACTTCCCAACACAGTTGACCGCTGTTCCAAACAGCTGCTTCCAATTCCCCCTATAGTTTGCTAATAATGATCAATTCATATACTCTGTTGCTACATTTCGGCCTACTATCCAACTAGACACAGAAAAAAGAAGACCTAACCATCCGTTAGTTGGCCTTCCTTGCTGTAAATGTTTTGAGAATCGTATTGGCTGTTTCTTCAACTGCGCGATTGGTCACATCAATGACTTCGCAGCCGACTTTTGTCGTAATCTCATTAAAATAGTCTATTTCTTGTTGAATACGTGCTATTTTCGCATAGTTTGCGTCATCTTTCAAGCCCAACGTTTCCAAACGCGCTTTTCGAATAGAGTTTAATTGATTTACTGATATATAAAGTCCGAAACATTTAGTTGGATCGATTGAGAATATCTCTGCTGGCGGATCGACTTCAGGGACAAGCGGCACATTAGCCACTTTATATCCTTTATTCGCCAGAAATTGTGACAGCGGTGTTTTGGATGTCCTCGATACACCGAGCAGTACAATATCTGCTTCCAATACACCGCGCATATCTCTTCCGTCGTCGTATTTTACCGCAAACTCAATAGCCTCGATTTTTTTGAAATAATGAGCATCCAACTGCCTGACCAAGCCTGGTTCCTCAAAGGGTTCTAGGCCTAACTGATTTCCAATTTCGTCGATAAGCGGTCCTAACAGATCTACGGACTTTACGTCCAATTCTTCACAAAGAATACGCAAATGATCGCGCATTGACTCTTTGACTAAAGTAAAGACAATCAAAGCTTGCTGTTGTTTAGCTAAAAACACAATTTCCTCTAACTGTGAATTCTCCTCAATATAGGAGAATCTCTTTATGGAAACGCTCTCCAAATCATGCCGGAATTGACTAGCAGCCGCCTTCGTAACAAGGCCAGCTGTTTCCCCGACAGAATCAGAGACGATGAATAATGTAAAATTCGGCATACCGTCACTCCTCATAAGTCATGATCTTCCGCTAATGAAAGAAATGCGGCTGTTATATTGGTCTTTGTAATCCGCCCGATTACTTCCAATCCGCCCTCTTTCTCATTGATGATTGGCAATGAATCAATTTGACTGTCCATCATTTTTTTTGCTACTGAAATGAGGGTATCCTGCTTCCTGCAATACATAATATTCGGCATTCTTGTCATGATGACATGCACAGGAATTTTATCTAATTCCGTTCTTCCGATACTTGTCCGCAACAAATCTTTTCTGGATAGTACACCTGTCAATAAGGATTGCTGATCCACTACGAAAAGGGTTCCGACATCCTCCAGAAACAATTGGCAGATCGCATCATAAACTGATAGATTCTCCGTGATCACGACCGGTCTTGATTGAAAATCCGCCGCTGTCATATCTACCATACCGTCCGCTACCGATTGAATAGGTTTTTTGCCAGAATAGAAGTAACCCACACGCGGTCGTGCATCCAAATAACCCGCCATCGTCAAAATTGCTAAGTCAGGTCGGATAGTTGCACGCGCTAAGTGTAGACGCTCAGCTATTTGCTCTCCTGTAATCGGTCCGTTTTCTTTGACGATGTCAAGGATTTCATTTTGACGTGTATTTAATTCCAAACATGTCACCGCCTTCACACTTCAAAGTAGTATTTACTAACCAATTATATAACAAGACGCTCACTATTGCGAAGAAAGGAGAACCATGCTAAACTAATTTTGAATGAAGTAAGCGAAGAACGGTCAATAAGTAGTGTAAAGATGAGCGAACAGGGACAGTGAGAGCCTGTACTACACGAAGACGGCAGCCGGGAGTTGAACCATTCATTATGAAAGTGGGTTGAAAAACCAATCGGGGTGGAACCGCGGGTCATCATGCACTCGTCCCCGGACATGTCTATGTCCGGAGACGAGTGCTTATTTTAATTGGAGGGATTTATAATGTTATCTATGGAACAAGTAGTGAATCTTTCAAAGCAACGGGGTTTTGTGTTCCCAGGCTCTGAAATCTATGGCGGTTTGGCGAACACATGGGATTACGGTCCGCTCGGCGTTGAGTTGAAGAACAACATCAAACGTGCTTGGTGGCAAAAATTTATTCAGGAATCGCCTTATAACGTAGGGCTGGATTCAGCCATCTTGATGAACCCGAAAGTTTGGGAAGCATCTGGTCATATCGGGAACTTCAATGATCCAATGATCGACTGTAAAAAATGTAAGACGCGTCACCGTGCGGATAAATTAATCGAAGAAGCATTAGATGCCAAAGGGATTGAACTCGTAGTTGACGGCTTGCCATTTGAAAAGATGTTCGAACTAATCCAAGAACACGGCATCGTGTGCCCGACTTGCGGTGCGATGGACTATACAGAAATCCGTCAATTTAACTTAATGTTCAAGACGAGTCAAGGAGTGACGGATTCATCCGCAAACCAAATTTTCCTTCGTCCTGAAACAGCACAAGGAATCTTCGTCAACTTTAAAAACGTTCAACGTTCGATGAGAAAGAAAGTACCATTTGGAATTGCGCAAGTCGGTAAAAGTTTCCGTAATGAAATCACGCCGGGTAACTTCACGTTCCGTACGCGTGAATTTGAACAAATGGAACTGGAATTCTTCTGTAAGCCTGGTGAAGATGAGCATTGGTATGGATACTGGCGCGACCAATCCAAGAACCTATTGTTGAACCTTGGATTGAAAGAAGAGAATATCCGTCTTCGCGAGCATAATGAAGACGAACTTTCCCACTACTCTAAAGGAACTGTAGATATCGAATATAAATTCCCGTTTGGCTGGGGAGAGCTTTGGGGTATTGCCAACCGTACGGACTTCGATTTGAAGCGCCATATGGAATATTCAGGCGAAGACTTCCACTACCAAGATCCTGTAACGAATGAAAAATACGTTCCTTACTGCATCGAGCCTTCTGTTGGTGCAGACCGTGTTACACTAGCTTTCTTATGTGACGCATTTGACCAAGAAGAGTTGGAAGACGGCGATACACGTACAGTGTTGCGTTTCCACCCGGCACTTGCTCCTATTAAAGCTGCGATCTTGCCATTATCTAAAAAGCTTGCAGACGATGCAGATAAAGTGTATACGGAACTGGCGAAGCATTTCCCAGTACAGTATGACGATTCCCAATCAATCGGCCGTCGCTACCGTCGCCAAGATGAAATTGGAACTCCTTTCTGTATCACATACGATTTTGATTCATTAGAAGATCAGCAAGTGACTGTCCGTCACCGCGATTCTATGGAACAAGAGCGTATGCCAATTGCAGACGTTAAAGCATATATTGAAAAACATCTACAATTTTAATTTTAAAAACCCGGAGAATCGGCATTAGCCTTCATTCTCCGGGTTTTCTTTTGGTTTTTGTAATTCTGGTGTCCGTTCCAACTGCTCGATAAATTTTCTGGATTTCAAGTAAATCCCCACTTGTTCATGATAAATCGTCGAGACCAGTTTCTGCATAAAGGTTTTCGTCGGTTTCTTTAATTCCAGCTTACCGATCTGATCCAATGGCACATTATAAAACATCCGAATCAACTTGATCTGAGTCGGAGACAAGCGAATAATGTATGGATCCACTCCAAAACAACGATGACAAAGAAAGCCGATTTGCTGAAATGAAAAAGCAAACTCCCCTTCCGTCGCCCCGCAATTGGCGCATTCATGAAGGATGGGGTGAATACCAGCGATGGGCAGCATCTTCCATTGAACAAATAACGAAATTGCCTCTGCATCATAACCCTCTTCCATGGCATGGAACGCCTCTTCCAACAGTCGAAAAATCCCTGCATTCGGTTGCTCCGATTCGGTTAAGCGATCGATCAACTCAACGACCAGTCCCGCATATGTAGTTGTCTCCAGGTCGGCGCGAATATGCCGTACACTGCTGATCAACTCACCTTGTTCAAGAGATCCCATTCCCCTGCTTGCCCGTATCATAAAAAAACCATGTGTGAACGTTTGCGTAATGGCAGCTAGTCGACTCGCCGGCTTTTTCGCACCTCTTGCCATCGCGGTTATTTTACCTGCCTCTTTTGAATAAATCGTTACGATTTTATTTGTTTCACCGTAAGGGATGCTCTTTATAATAAATCCTTCCACTTTGTTTAACAAAGTGCTCTCCCCCAATCAAACATACTGGATAGATGAAGAATTAATAATCTTCCTCATTGAATCCAAATTCTTTTAGGCGGCTTGGTCGATTGCGCCAGTCTTTCTGAACTTTTACCCATAATTCAAGAAATACTTTTTCTCCAAGCAGCATCTCAATATCTTTTCGTGCTTTCGTTCCAATTTCTTTTAGCAATTTACCGCCTTTGCCAATGACAATCCCTTTTTGTGAATCTCTTTCCACTATAATCGTAGCTCGTATATGCGTCTTTCCAGTGGATGTATCCTGTTCAATGCTTTCAATGGCCACCGCAATGGAGTGAGGAATTTCTTCACGTGTCGTATGCAGCACCTTTTCCCGAATCATTTCTGAAATGATAAAGCGCTCAGGATGGTCGGTTACTTGGTCGGCAGCATAATATTGAGGACCTTCCGGCAAATAACTTTCCAGCGTTTCCACTAAACGTTCAATATTATTGCCGTTTAAAGCTGAAATCGGAACGACTTCAGCAAACTTCAGTTCATCTGTGTACGTCGTGATGATCTCGAGTAATTGATCGGGATGCACAAGGTCGATTTTATTAATGACCAGGAATACAGGAGTCTCGGACTTTTCAAGCCATTCCATAATAAAGCGATCCCCTGTACCGATCTTTTCATCTGCATTCACCATGAACATGATGACATCTACTTCACTCAATGTACTGCGCGTCACTTTCAGCATGAAATCGCCTAGACGGTGCTTTGGTTTGTGGACGCCTGGCGTATCGATGAAAATCATTTGGGATGTGTCACTTGTCACAATGCCCTGTACTTTATTTCGCGTTGTTTGCGGCTTATCACTCATGATGGCGATTTTTTGACCGACCATCCGATTGATGAATGTCGATTTCCCGACATTCGGACGACCAATTATTGAAACAAAGCCTGATTTGAATGGTTTATCGTTCTTCTGCATAGTCTAAATCCTCCTTAGAAAAAGCGCCTGGCAATAGTTCTGCAACGGTCGTCTCTTGAACGTCTCCTTTAAGATTCGTTAGATAGACCGGCATGCCCGGTGCGCAAAACTCCGCGATCACTTGACGGCATGAGCCACACGGTGCAATCGGTCCTTCTGTATCCCCGATAACAGTAAGCGACTTGAAAGATTTAACGCCTTCAGAGATTGCTTTAAAAATCGCTGTCCGCTCTGCACAATTCGTAAGTCCGTAAGCAGAGTTTTCGATATTACACCCTCGGAAAATCGTACCGTCCTCTGTTTCTAAGGCAGCACCCACCGGAAACTTAGAATACGGGACATATGCAGTTTTCATTGCTGATTCTGCTTCGTTTTTCAGTTGTTCAAATTTCATCTAGTTCACTCCAATTCATATAATTCAGCCAAACCATTTCGGAAAAAAGATCAAACAGCCAATGACTGCACTGGCGATAGCGAAAATCAGTACCGACCCAGCCGCGATATCTTTGGCCTTTTTTGCTAGTGGATGGTATTCCTTTGTTACGAGATCTACGACGTACTCAACAGCAGTATTCATCAATTCCAATGCCAGCATTCCGCTGATCAATAAAAGAACAATCAGCCATTCGGTCATAGAAAGACCAGTGAACCAGCCAGCAAGGATGACGATGATGGCTGACAGGGCATGAGATTTCATGTTGCGTCCATTGACGAAACCGTCTCTCATCCCTTCCCACGCATAGACAAAAGATTTGAAAAATCTTTTCATCTGATCACTGTCGCTCCAAGCCAAAAGAAGTTAAGATTTCTGTTTGTCTTCCGAACATCTCTTTTTCATCATCCTCTTCAATGTGATCATATCCGAGTAAATGAAGAAATCCATGTAACGCCAAAAACCCTAATTCTCGTTGAAAGGTATGATTGTATTCAACCGCTTGGCGTTGCGCCGTTTCAATAGAGATGATGATATCACCAAGCACAACTGGCATATCTCCTTCATGTACGATCGCCACTTCCCCTTCAGACAGTTCTTCTAAGGCAAATGAAATGACATCGGTCGGTTTATCCTTGCCTCGAAATTCTGCATTTACTGCTTGGATCGCATCATCATCCATAAAAGTGATTGAAAGCTCGTATAAACCTTCCAAATCTTCCATTTTCGCTGCGTGATTCAATAGATCGGTAATTAACACTTCCGACGTTTCGTCAACTGCATCTGTATCATCTTGAAAATAAAAGTCTATCATTGCCCATACTCCTTTTTTAATCCGGATATTCGATTCGATTATGGAAAATTCCATTCAAAGTCTCACATATCACTTTTTTCACCTGTTTGATTTCTTTCATCGATAATTCGCATTCTTCAAATTGATCATCTTCAACTTTTGACCGAACGATCGCTTCGACGAGTGCCGCAATCTTATCGGGTGTCGGCTCTTTCATGGAACGTACCGCTGCTTCTACACTATCCGCAATCATAATAACAGCGATTTCCTTCGTTTGCGGCTTTGGACCCGGATATCTGAATTGATCCTCCGCCACATCTGAACCTTGTTCTTTCGCTTTTACATAGAAAAACTTCAGTAAGCTTGTTCCGTGGTGCTGCCTGGCAATCGCTATTAACTCTGCAGGCATATGATGCTTCTCCAATATTTTCGCACCATCTTCAGCGTGAGCTATAATCATATCACGACTTTTCTCAGGTGGCAGGGAATCATGTAAATTCTGTCCGGCATGCTGATTTTCAATAAAGAAACCAGGGTGAACCGTTTTCCCGATATCATGATAATAACTCCCTACGCGTGCAAGCAAGCCATTCGCTCCTATCGACTCACATGCAGCGTCTGCCAAATTCGCAACCATCACACTATGATGATACGTTCCTGGCGTCTCCACTAAAATTTTCTTCAGTAACGGATGGTTTGGATTCGACAACTCAACCAACCGCATGTTGGAAAGCAATTGAAAGCCAGATTCGAAAAACGGCAATAGTCCGATCGTCAACGCACCTGACAGTACTCCTGATGAAACCGCTGCTACTGCATAAAAAGTCAGCTCCGGTAATGTATAACTAGTTTGTGTCATTAACAGATAAAATATGATGAAGATCGTATTAGAAGCCGCGACTGCAAGACTCGATTGTAAAATCGTTGAGCGCCTGCCATGTGCGCTGAGAACATATATGCTGACGATCCCACCAAATAAAATATACAAAGCGACTTCCATCTGCAAGATGGCGGCAATGCCTTCCTGCAGCATAATGCCCGCGGTTGCTGCGGTTATAATTACAGATAGTATGGCCGTTCGCTCATTAATCAGCAGCTTGATCAACATAGGCGCCAGCGCAGTCGGAAATAAAAACGCAATTTGCACGTCAAATTCATTATCGATATAACTGATGATCTTCATGAGGACAACAACTGCGAAAATTATGACATAAAACATCAATACAGCTTTCTTTTTGAACTGATTATTTTCTGACCATGTAGAAAAATGAATCCCAATCAGGCTTGAGATAAAGAGTACGAATAACCCAATCCCTAAGATTGGTTTAATAGATGACTGATTTGTCAGGACACCCGCTAATTTCAATTGTTGATAAATATCACGATCAATCAACTGCCCTTCGCGTACAATGACTTGTCCTTGAAGAATACGAATCGGCTCAATCGACTCACGCGCATCGGCTTTATTTTTTTCAGTCAGTTCTTCATCTATCACTTCTGTTTCTACAACAGCCGTTCGACCTAAGGACAACGCCACGTCCAGTAATCCACTTGGTAATATACTAGATTGACGAATCTGTCTTTCCACTTCATATCGATGGGTGGATAATTGGTCAGCCTTGAAAGGTTTGGACAGCTCTTCACCAATAATCGTAAGCAGTTGCTCATGCAGATTGTCTATTTCAGTCTGATCGGATGTCAATAATTGTTTCAATTGGTCATCTGATAAGCGTAAAAAAGATTGTTCTTTCTCCAATCCTTCCAGCTTTCCCCTGAGAAGTTTCAGTTTCTTACCGGCCGTCATACCAGTCTCTTTGTTTTCTTCCATTTTCACTTCGCTGACAGCAGTGAAAATCGAACTGATAATGGCTTGTCTATTTTTCATGATATCTTCTGAAAAACGATAGGAAGCCGGGACCGCTTGCTCAGCTCGAACACGTTCAAGTTCGGTTTTCTCAGTATCTTCAATCGTCTTCGGTGATCGTATCGTTTTTGGAGAGATCTCATATGCTGAGATTTCATAGGTTTCATTTGTACTGTTGCCATACATTAATACGAATAAAAGGATACTGGAAAGACTAATGACAACGAGCAATAGGAATGTAAACTTCACCTTCCTCATTTGTGAAAATAACCCCTTTAAGTCCGCCAAATTTCTTGCCCCCCTCGACAATTTTTGCCGCCTTGCCTTATGTATATATATATTTAATTCATAAAAAAGCAGTCATTTACTGGATGACTTAGACCGCTTAATGAATGGAGACCGATAATGAAAATCATACGTTGTACTAGTAAATACAGCTATGTTAGCCATTATACCTTATTAGAGGGTCAAACTGCATTTATTTTCCTGACACTGAAAATCTGAGGATGAGATTAACTATTGGTTGCTTAGCCTAATTCATTACTCAATTCTAAATTTAGAAGTATTTCAAGCGATCCCGACCTTTACGAGAGCCTGTGAATAGAAATCCAAATGAACTTCTCTTCACTTTTTAGCAGACGCTTAAACAATCCGTACTATAAACCGAAAACCCTCAAGCCTTTAGTATAAAGGCTTGAGGGTTATTCAGCAGTCATCAGTTCGATTTCTGTTCTTTGTCATATGCATCAATGATTTTTGCTACAATCGGATGCCGTACAACATCCCCTTGTTCCAAGTAAATGAATTCGATGTCTTGTACTTTCTTCAATATGTGTTCCGCTACATTTAAGCCGGAGTCCACGCCGCGCGGCAGGTCAATCTGTGTTTTATCTCCGGTGATCACCATCTTCGAACCAAAACCGAGACGAGTCAAAAACATTTTCATTTGCGCTTTTGTGGTATTTTGAGCTTCATCCAAAATAACGAATGCGTCATCGAGTGTCCTGCCTCGCATATAAGCCAGCGGAGCGATCTCAATCACGCCTCGCTCAATTAGACGCTCTGTATGCTCTGCCCCCAGTATATCGTGGAGTGCATCGTACAGTGGCCGCAAGTATGGGTCCACTTTTTCTTTTAAATCTCCTGGTAGGAAACCTAGGCTTTCTCCTGCTTCTACGGCAGGACGAGTCAGAATAATACGTTTCACTGAGCCTGTTTTCATTGCCTGCACTGCCATGACGACTGCAAGATAGGTCTTCCCCGTTCCAGCCGGGCCAATACAGAAAACCAGGTCTCTTGAGCGGATCGATTGTACATACTCCCGTTGGCCAATTGTTTTCGCACGAATCACTTTACCTTTAGTATTGCGTGCGATTTCCTCATCATATAAAGATGAGAAATATTCAATTGTACCGTTTTTCGCCATTTCAATCGCGGTGGCAACATCACGCAAATTGATGTTGATGCCTTTACGAATTACTTTCAATAACTGTTCCAGCAGTGCTTTCGCTGCTTCACTTTGCTCGATTTCCCCGCTGATCGATATTGTTTCTCCTCTTGTTCTAATGGAGATATTCAATTCTTCTTCAATTAAATTCATATTTTGATCGGAAATTCCAAGAAGCATAATCGCTTCATTCGGTTCTTCAATATGCAGTTGAATGATTTGTTCGCTCAATATATTCAGTCTCCTTGAGTTATCGGTCGTTTTTCAGCAATGTTTTCATTAATCAAAAATAAAAGAGTCCCACTAACTTTATCATTAGTGAACGATACATGTAAAATGTTTTCCTCTTTAATTACAAGTTCATTCGTCTTCTTTGATAATAGATCGTGCTTCAAAAGCGGAAGAATAACGGTCTCCTCCATTCCTTTTTCTAAACGGACAGTATGAATCGGATCCTCCCGTGACTCTTTGAAAAGTATTGGGTTTCTGAAACGAAAAACCCCTTCTTTACTTTCAAGCCATGGAGTTCTCCAATTAATATTGACTTGTTCTTCGCCTTGCGTTGAATACTTGACGGTTCGCGGTAATTCAAAATGATATTCTAACCAATAATCCGCAAAAACTTCTCCATCCGCTCCTACAACTGTCGTCTTCTCTCCTTGTTCCAGAATACCTGTAGCGAGCATATCTCCCTTTTTTACAGTTTGGTGAACAATACTCGCACGCTCACCTCTCGTCAACGCAAAGTGAGTGATCACCCCTCCTGTTTTAGCTACTAAATGAGATGGTTTTTCTTTTTTATCTTCTTTCACTTCAGCAGATAACGGAGCCAACATAGGTGAAACAATTAAAGAAGTCCCCATTTTCTTAAAGCGGATCCACGACAAGGAAGACTCGTCTTGCATGAGCAGTCGGCGAATCTCATCCTCTTCAGGTAACTTGGAGAGAAGAGATGGAACCCTAATATTCGCTTTTTCCATTTTCAGCTCCATGCGTTCAGCTAATTCAGGAACCTCACTCTCTACTTCAATGTTCCACAAAAACAAGGAAGCACAGAGGGGTAGCATACACCCGATGATAAATAGAAAAGATGAGAAAAGCCGATAATTGACGGTGTCGTTTCCTATATGTGAAACTTTCACTTTCACATGATACTTTTTTCTGAAACGACGAATCGTTTGAATCCCTTTACTGTCTGTTTCAAAATACACGGAACGTCCTGCCACATACAAATTTTTTATTTTGACTTGCTCTACTTGCAATTTTCCAAGGAATGAAGATGTTCCACCAACTGCAGTCAATTGAACCTCAAAACGTTTAGGACTCATACATCGGCCCCTCATTGGGTTTATATCGAATTGATAAATCTTTCAGCTCTATGATGGAAATATGGGCATTTTGTTCAGTTAATGCAAGTACAGTCACTTCTTCACCTTGGATCGTTAAAAAAAAGTCGTCTGTTTGAAAGGACACGGATTGTTCGCTTAACGCCTTCAATTGGTAGAAGCCCGTAATCCGTAATGAATTGAATTCATCTAAAATAATAGATGGATGAAGTGCGAATAATTTTTTCACGAAAAAACCCCCTATCTCAACATATGACGGAGATGGGGGTCGCATGATTACCGTTTTGCTTTCGGTGGTCCTAAAATTTCCGAATACACAATTCCCTGCAGGACCTGTTGCGGAGTTGTCGGGATTAAATCTTCTTGTAAGATACGATGGTCTTCCTGAATGACCGATTGTCGTTCCGTCTGGAGTCTTCCTCTTCCGGATTGACGTTCAGATCTCGGTACAGAAACCGGCTTTGCAGCTCGTTCAGGACGTTTGTTTTCAACCTTAGGCTCCGGGTAGAAGATTTCCGTTTGCGGCGCCTGAGTCTTCTGTGGAGCTTCTGGTTGCTGAGTTTCTTGCTGCAACTCTTTGAACTCTTTCTGGATATCTTCAAAAAGATCTTTTGATAGATCTTTCAATGTGCGCGGCTTATTCGTCGGTTCCGCCTTCGTGCGCTGCGGTTCCTTTCTCGCCGGCTCATATACCGTCTGCGTATGAACAGGTTTTTGTTCGCTAGGCCTTTTCTTCGGTTCAGGCTTTTCTTTCTTTTTACTGAACAGGGAGCCTAACGCCGCCATGATTACCAAAATAATGAGCTGTTCCATTATGCATCCCCTTCCCGGGAATTCATTGTTTTACTTTAGTCTTTCTTCTGTTGCGGTGGCTGCTGGTCTCCGCCAACTTTGCTGATGGAGTCACGCATGCCTGTATCCGCTTGGATGTTCTTGTAGTTCATATAATCCATAATACCGATGTTTCCTGAACGCAGTGCTTCCGCCATTGCCAAAGGCACTTCGGATTCTGCACCCACCACTTTCGCGCGCATCTCCTGTGTTTTCGCCTTCATCTCTTGCTCATTGGCAACAGCCATTGCGCGACGTTCTTCAGCTTTCGCTTGGGCGATATTTTTATCTGCCATTGCTTGTTCCGTTTGAAGTTCGGCACCGATATTTTTACCGATATCTACGTCCGCAATATCAATGGATAAGATTTCGAAAGCAGTTCCGGAATCCAACCCTTTCGTAAGGACCGTCTGAGAAATCATGTCTGGATTTTCCAGCACTTTGGCATGGTTGACGGAAGAACCAATCGTACTGACAATCCCTTCACCGACACGGGCAACAACCGTTTCTTCACCGGCCCCCCCGACGAGTCGGTCTATATTGGCACGAACCGTAATCCGGGCTTTCGCCTTCACTTCAATACCGTTCATCGCAACACCTGCAATGAATGGTGTTTCAATAACTTTCGGGTTAACGGACATTTGAACTGCTTCCAACACATCTCGTCCCGCCAAGTCAATCGCTTGTGCTCTTTCAAATGTCAGCGCGATATTCGCCCGTTGTGCTGCGATTAACGCATTCACGACACGGTCTACGTTACCGCCCGCCAAGTAATGGCTCTCCAGTTGATTGATCGTTACAGTCAAACCCGCTTTATGTGCTTTGATCAGCGGATTAACGACTCTGCTCGGGATTACCCGACGCAAACGCATCCCGATTAATGTGAAAATACTTACTCGTACCCCTGCCGCCATGGCGGAAATCCATAGCGTCACAGGAACAAATGTAAAGAATATCGCTAATACGATAATGATGATAAAGACTGCTGCTACCAGTCCTATTGTTCCTAGTCCCATCATAAGCCTTGTTCCTCCTCATTCTTCTTTTCTCTAACAACGATTCTAAAGCCTTCCACCGCCACGATCACTACTTCTTTATTACGATCAATATAGCGCCCTTCCGATACAACATCAATCCGCTCGCCATCTAAATCAGCGACACCGGATGGACGAAGAGGGGTAAGCGTTGTCGCAACTTTCTGCAATAGATCCGTACGGTTCTCGTTGGATACATAACCGTTTTCCGTATCCATCGTATCCATTAGAATGATTTTATTCAACAGATGAAGTTTTTTTCCGAAGAATTTCATAATAACCACCGCTCCTATACTCGCCACGGCCATCGCAATCAGCACTGAAACCGCCATGAATGCCAAGTTTGTGCCTGCCAGCAAAATACTTCCTATGATAGCCAAGACTCCGAAGATTCCCGCTATCCCACCTGCAATAAAAAATTCGGCGATGATGAGTCCTACACCCAAAAGGAACAAGATCAAGGTCTCATAACCCGCCAGACCAGCCACTGTATGACCGTAGAAAAATAAGAATAAGGCAGTCAGCCCCATACTTCCCGGTACACCAAAGCCTGGTGAGTACAATTCCACAATCAGTCCAAGACTCGCAACAGAAAGTAAAATCGGGACAACTATCGGATTCGTAATGAACCGAGCCGCTTTTTCCGAAAATGTTTCTGTCGTAGAAATGACTGTTGCCTCTTCCAAGTCCAGCTTCTGCAACAATTCATCAAATGTTGCAACCGTCCCCTCACTATAATCTACTTTCTCAGCTTCATCTGCAGTGAGTGTCAACAGTTCACCTTTAGGGGCACGAAGCTCCGGCATGTCAATTTCCGGATTGGCCATCGCGAGAGCATACTTAGGTTTTCGGTCGTTGTGCAACGCAGCATTTTTCATTTGTGCAAGCCAGTAACTGTTGGCTTTCGTTTCTGCTGCATTTCCGGATCCATCGATGACTTGAGCAGCACCTATGGAACCATTTGGCGTCATGTAGATTTCATCCGCATAGAGTGCCAAGAACGCACCTGCTGATAATGCCCGATCATTAATGAATGCGACGATTTTGGCGTCAGTCGATGTCATTAGCTTCGCGATTTGATCCGCAGCATCCACAAATCCGCCGGGAGTATCTATATCCAATACAATCGTCTCTGCACCTTCGTCAGCCGCTTCTTTAAATGAACGTTGCAGGAATGCATGCAGTCCCTTCTCTACCTCTTGATGGAGCGGCACCCGATATACTTTCTTTTCAGCTGCATCCGCCGTGTGTATAAAAGGCAAAGCGATTGTTCCGATGAATAAAATGAGCAGAAAAATAGACCTAATCATTTTAGTCATTGTTTTCTCACCTCTCTCTACTGCCTATTATACTAACTATTTACGTTTGAAAACCTTTTTGGTTTCATTTTATCGAAAAAAAAATATCAATTACGCCTAGGCGTAATTGTGTCCAGATTTTGTATCGAGCTTTAGGCCGGCATGACGCAGGTCAGTTAGCCTTTGTCGCAAGAAGCCGCGACTTTTGGCTAACTTCATCTTTTAAAGCCCATCTCAAAATCTGTGACATCCGCCGGAGGCTTAGGCCTACAGGAAGTAGGTCATGCAGGTGTTGCCACAAGATGTGGCGATCCTAACCTGCGTACTTCTATTGTTCAGCGAGTTTTCAAACACCCGTTGAACAAAGATAAAGCCACACTCATCTCGCCACTTAAAGAGCGGAAGGCACCCGCTGAGTAAAAATAAAATAAACCGAAAATCCTTTGATGGATTTTCGGTTTATACGAAATTACATTAATAGTTAATCTCAAAATTCAATGTAGGCAGAAATTAGAATTTACGCTTACGAGCAGCTTCTGATTTCTTTTTACGTTTCACACTTGGCTTTTCATAGAACTCGCGCTTTCTTACCTCTTGTATTGTACCACTTTTGGATACAGTACGTTTGAAGCGGCGAAGAGCGTCTTCAAGTGATTCATTTTTGCGAACGACTGTCTTAGTCATATCTCTTGTCCCTCCCTCCGAGCACACTTCGAAACATAGCTGTTTGCCATGTACTAGAAAATTATAACGTAGAATTTCCGATCGGTCAATAAAAAACTATTAGAATATTAATAAGAATTTCTACCGCTGGCTGCCAATTTCAAACAAGTGCCTGTCGAGACTAGACTGCGCTTTGCACTCTTGAGATCAATAGTCCGATGTAGATTCGAGACCTTCCATTATTGCGACGCCTGAACTTGCTCCGATGCGAGTGGCTCCCGCTTCGATCATTTTGTTGACGTCTTCGATGCTACGGACACCGCCAGATGCTTTAACACCGATTTTCGGTCCTACTACGGAGCGCATCAGCTTGACATCTTCAGAAGTAGCGCCTCCTGTTGAGAAACCTGTGGAAGTTTTTACGAAGTCTGCACCTGCAAGTACTGACAGTTCGCAGGCAGTACGTTTTTGCATAGCGTCCAGCAATGACGTTTCCAAGATTACTTTTACAATCGCTTTTCCTTTTGCCGCTTCAACAACACCTTCTATATCCTTTTGAACATATTCAATTAATCCGCTGTGAAGAGCACCGACGTTCAATACCATATCAATTTCTCCTGCTCCGTTTGCGATGGCATCTTTCGTTTCGAAGATTTTTGTTTCCGTCGTGCTGGCACCTAAAGGAAAGCCGATCACGGTACAAACTTTGACATTTGTATTCTCTAATGCTTCCGCAGCTGTCTTAACCCATGTCGGGTTGATACAAACAGAAGCGAATTCGTACTTTTTCGCTTCTTCACATAACTCAATTACTTGTTGCTTTGTAGCATCTGCCTTCAATAGCGTATGATCAATATACGCGGCATAATTTTTCGTCACTGAAAGCGCTCCTTTTTTAACATCTTTTCTTTTAGTATAGCAAAGCTTCATTTTGCTTGCACGAAAAAGACCACCCATACAGGTGGCCTTCATCAGATCAAGATTTCTTGATCTTCAATAATTCGTACCGGCTGTCCTTCATTGTAAGGATACCCGGCTTTCGTTAATTTCACACGGACAATTTGGCCGACCATCGTTTCATCTGCCGGCAAGACCACTTTCAAATAGTTGTCTGTATAGCCTTCAAACAAGTTTTTATCAGGGTCTAGTTTATAGCGCTCTTCCGGAATGACTTCCAGCACTTCGCCTTCAAATCGAGCCGCATAGTCTTTCGCCAGTTGATCATTCAATGTAATCAAACGATGTACACGTTCGTTTTTAACGCCTTCATCAATTTGATCTTCCATACGAGCTGCCGGTGTACCTGTTCGCTTAGAATAAGGGAACACATGCAGTTCAGAGAATTTATGATCGCGGATGAAATTATATGTCTCCATAAATTCCTCTTCCGTTTCGCCTGGGAAACCGACGATGACATCTGATGTAATCGCAAGCTGCGGTAATGCTTCGTTCAAGCGGACGAGACGTTCAGAAAAGAACTCCATCGTATACTTACGGCGCATTCGTTTCAGGACTGTATTGGAACCTGACTGGATTGGAATATGCAAGTGACGGACGATAATTTTGGATTCTCTCAATACATCAATTACTTCGTCAGTCAATTGGCTCGCTTCGATTGAACTGATTCGAAGACGTTTGAGTCCTTTGACGTTCTTCTCGAGATCCCGCAATAGACGTGCAAGATTATAGTCTTTCAAATCTTCCCCATAGCCGCCTGTATGAATCCCCGTCAAGACGATCTCCAAGTAGCCTGCATCAACAAGCTGCTGCGCTTGGTGTATGACTTCTTGCGGGTCACGTGAGCGCATCAAGCCTCTTGCCCAAGGGATGATACAGAACGTACAGAAGTTGTTGCAGCCTTCTTGGATTTTCAATGAAGCGCGTGTACGGTCCGTGAATGAAGGTACATCCAGTTCTTCGTAGACACGGTTCTTCATAATATTCCGCACAGCATTTATCGGCTGCCGTTCTTCACGGAATTGTTCAATCAGCCCCAAAAGCTTCGTGCGGTCTTGCGTGCCTACCACGATGTCCACGCCAGGTATCGCCATAATTTCAGCAGGAGAAGTTTGTGCATAACAGCCTGTCACACAAATTACTGCGTCCGGATTTTGACGGATCGCACGACGTATGACTTGGCGGCTTTTTTTATCTCCTGTATTCGTTACCGTACATGTGTTGATCACATAGACGTCTGAGTTTTTTTCAAATTCAACCCGACCATAGCCTGCCTCCTGAAACAGCTGCCAAATCGCTTCTGTTTCGTAATGATTCACTTTGCAGCCTAACGTATGAAAAGCAACCGAAGACATCAGTCGCTCACCTCTTTCATTCAAATTCATAAGACATAGCGGACAATAAATATAAAGGGGCCGTTTCCGTCCGTAAGATTCGAGGCCCGAGTGCCATCGGAAGGAATCCCGCATCTTTCAAAAAATGCGCTTCTTCCCTGGCTAAGCCGCCTTCGGGTCCAAAAACAACCAATACCGATTGTTTATGATACACGTTTTTCAGACGATCTGCAATCTTATGCGGCACTTCGCTTTTTGCATCCTCTTCATCAGCGAAAAGCTTGACGTCAAAGGAAGCCGCATATTCTGCAAGTTGCTTAATAGATTGGACAGGGAGAATCTCGGGTATGTGATTACGGTGGCATTGCTCTGCCGCTTCTTTTGCAATCTTTTGGAGACGTTCCACTCGCTTATCGCTTTTTCTAAGGTCCCATTTGACGACTGATCGACTAGCCGCCAAAGGAATTAGACGCTTCATGCCGAGCTCCGTCCCTTTTTGCGTGATCAAGTCCAGTTTATCGCCTTTTGGAAGACCGCAGGCGATCGTGACATGTATAGGCATCTCATTGTGTTGATCGAGTTCCTCTAGCTGAGATACGATGACTTCATCATCAAGAATCTCTTCAATAGACGCCAATGAGACGACTCCGTTATATACTGTCAGTAACTGTTCGCCGGATGTCATTCGCATAACCTTAACGATATGCTTATAATCGTCTCCGCTGATCGCTACCCGCTGTTCTCCATCGAAAGGCTTTTCAAGAAAATAACGTTGCAAAATTATCCACGCCCTTTGCGCGCAATAATTGCTACCCAATCTTCCATGAGCACCGTCTCCACAATTTCAAAACCTTGCGCGATCAAATCTTCACGTACTTCATCACGTTTCTGAAGTATGATCCCAGATGTGATGAATAGCCCGCCCGGCTTAATCAGCTTAAATGCATCTTTCGAAAAGGACATGATGACATCCGCAAGTATATTCGCGATAATCAAGTCAGGCGGCTCTTCTATCGCATCCAGCAAATTCGCTTCCAAAACTGTAATCCGATCATCCACATGGTTGTATGAAACATTTTCCTGCGCCGCCCGGACAGCAACTTCGTCTAAATCCAGCGCGGTAATATGTTTCGCACCGAGAAGAGCGGCACCAATCGCCAGAACGCCCGAGCCTGTTCCGACATCTACAATACTTTGATCAGGCAGCAAATACTTCTCGAGTGCCTGCAGGCAAAGAACTGTTGTCGGATGAGTTCCTGTACCAAACGCCATCCCCGGATCAAGTTCAATGATTAATTCATCCGTTTCCACCGGTGTATAGTCTTCCCAAGTAGGCACAATTGTAAAACGCTTGGAGATTTTTACCGGATGATAATACTGTTTCCAAGAGTTTGCCCAATCTTCTTCGTCGACCTCTGTAATTCCAATTGTGAAGCGCCCTGGATCGAGAGAAAATTGACGGAGCCCCTCGATTTCTAATTCTAATTCCTGAACCGTTTCATTGATGAAACTATTAACCGGCAAATAGGCTTTGATGATGACACCTTCACCCGGAAAATCTTGTTTATCCAGCGCATAGAGTTCACCGTATTGGTTTATCCGTTCTTTATCCGGCTCTGTGGAATCTTCTATGATGACACCACTAGCTCCCGCTTCATGCAGTATATTGGCCACGGCTTCGGTTGCTTCATGCGTGGTATGGACGGAGACTTCTGACCATTTCACAGTTTTTCAATCCTTTCATTCGCCTTTGAAAGTACGTTTGATTTTGTCGAAGAATGAGCTGGAGTATTCATCAGGTGTTTCGCCTTCAATTGAGGCAAATTCTCTCAGCAACTCTTTTTGTTTTTCTGTCATCTTTTTCGGAGTAATTACTTTGACGATGACGTGCTGATCCCCTACTCCATGTCCGTGTACGTTCGGTACCCCTTTACCGCGCAAACGGAAAGTCGTGCCGTTTTGAGTACCAGCTGGGATTTTCAACTTTACTTTCCCATGTACGGTTGGAACTTCGAGTTCATCGCCGAGTGAAGCTTGCGGGAATGTTAAGGACAATTCTAGGATAATATCGTCTTCCTCACGGATAAAACGTTTGTGTGGACGGACGTTAAAGACGATATATAAATCTCCTGGAGGTCCTCCGTTAATTCCTGCCTCACCTTGACCTCCTACGCGTAAACGCTGGCCTTGGTCCACTCCTGCCGGAATTGAAACTTCAATAATCTTCTTTTTAGTGACTCGGCCTTTACCGTGACATGTTTCACATTTTTCAGGAATGATCTTTCCTGTTCCTTGACAAGTGGAGCATGTTCTGCGGTTCACTACTTGGCCAAACGGAGTATTTTGCGCCACTGAAATTTCGCCGGAACCATTACATTCTGTACATGTTTTGACACTTGTACCTTTTTTGGCACCTGTTCCGTCGCATGTGTCACACACTTCTTCACGTGGAATTTCGATTTCAGTCTTTTTGCCGAAGATGGCATCCATGAAATCCACTGTCATCGTATATTGAAGGTCATTTCCTTTTTGAGGAGCGTTTGGATCTCTTCTTCTCGCACTGCCGCCAAAAAATGTACTGAAAATATCTTCGAAACCGAAGCCTTCAGCACCGCCGCCGCCAAAACCGCCAAATCCTTGGCTCGGACCTTCATGACCATATTGGTCATAGCTGGCACGTTTGTTTTCATCGCTTAGCACTTCAAATGCTTCCGTTACTTCCTTAAATTTCACTTCAGCATCCGCTTCTTTGTTCAAGTCTGGATGGTATTGTTTGGAAAGCTTCCGATACGCTTTGCGGATCTCTTCCTTTGTGGCGGACTTAGAGACCCCCAACACGTCGTAATAATCTCGTTTACTCATTCACTGCACCCCTCATCGCATTTTACCTGTGGTCCATTGTAACATGTTGAAATGATTTTTGTTATGATAACAGACGAAAAAGTCAAAGCCGGAATTTCGGACTTTGACTTTTCCGTCAACATCTATTTCAATTCAATTATTTCGTGTCTTTGTCGTCTACTTCTTCAAAATCTGCATCGACTACATTATCGTCTGCTTCACCTGGTTGCCCATCACCTTGAGCAGCTTGAGCTTCTGCTGCAGCTTGTTCATAAAGCTTGACGGAAAGCGCTTGTACCAATTCGTCGAGTTTTTCTTTCTTCTCGCGGATCTGATCAAGATCTCCAGATTCATTTGCAGTTTTCAACTCTTCTAATGCTTCTTCTGCACTTTTCACTTCAGCTTCATCTACTTTGCCTTCAAGATCTTTTAGTGTCTTTTCAGCCATGAAGACTAGCTGATCTGCTTCGTTGCGCAAATCTGCTTCTTCTTTACGCTTCTTATCATCTTCAGCGTGTGCTTCTGCGTCTTTTACCATTTGATCGATTTCTTCATCAGAGAGACCTGAAGAGGATTGGATCGTAATGTTTTGTTCTTTCTGTGTTCCTAGATCTTTCGCTTTTACGTTAACGATACCGTTTTTATCGATGTCGAATGTTACTTCGATTTGCGGTACACCGCGTGGTGCCGGTGGAATATCCGTCAATTGGAAACGACCTAACGTTTTATTGTCAGTTGCCATTGGACGCTCACCTTGCAATACATGAATGTCTACTGCTGGCTGATTATCCGCTGCAGTGGAGAACACTTGTGACTTACTAGTCGGGATCGTAGTGTTACGCTCAATCAATTTCGTGAAGACCGAGCCCATTGTTTCGATACCTAGAGAAAGAGGTGTAACGTCAAGCAATACAACATCTTTTACGTCTCCTGTCAAGATCGAACCTTGAACTGCTGCACCCATTGCAACGACTTCATCCGGGTTAACGCCTTTAAACGGCTCTTTCCCAGTCGCTTTTTTGATCGCTTCTTGTACAGCTGGAATTCGAGTAGAACCACCAACTAGGATAACACGATCGATTTCAGACGGAGACAGTTCAGCATCTTTAAGCGCCTGACGAGTCGGCACCATTGAACGCTCTACTAAATCTGCTGTCAACTCATCGAACTTAGCACGTGTTAACGTGATTTCTAAGTGAAGTGGACCAGCCTCTCCAGCAGTGATGAACGGCAAGGAAATCTGAGTGGAAGTTACACCCGACAAATCTTTCTTCGCTTTCTCAGCTGCATCTTTCAAGCGCTGCATTGCCATTTTATCTTTTGATAGATCGATTGCATTTTCTTTACGGAATTCTTGTACAAGATAATCGATGATGATGTCGTCGAAGTCGTCACCGCCGAGCTTATTGTCACCCGCTGTAGAACGTACTTGGAATACACCGTCACCAAGTTCTAGGATAGAAACGTCAAATGTACCGCCACCTAAGTCGTACACAAGGATCGTTTGGTCTTCATCCGTCTGATCCATACCGTATGCAAGTGCCGCTGCTGTCGGCTCGTTGATGATACGTTCTACTTCAAGACCAGCGATTGTGCCTGCATCTTTCGTAGCTTGACGCTGTGCATCGTTAAAGTAAGCCGGTACGGTAATTACCGCTTTCGTTACTTTTTCACCTAGATAGTCTTCCGCATAACCTTTCATATATTGAAGGATCATAGCTGAAACTTCTTGAGGTGTATATTCATTATCTTCTACTTTTACTTTGAAGTCCGTTCCCATATGTCTTTTCACGGACATGATCGTATTCGGATTCGTGATGGATTGGCGCTTTGCAACTTCCCCTACTTGGCGCTCTCCATTTTTGAATGCTACGACTGAAGGAGTTGTACGGTTACCTTCAGGATTTGGGATAACTTTCGCTTCTCCGCCTTCATATACCGCTACTACTGAGTTTGTTGTACCTAAGTCAATACCAATAATTTTACTCATGTTCAATTTGCCTCCTAATTATTCGCAAGTTAGTTTTGTCTGTTTTTATTCGTTTACTTTGACCATGGATGGACGCAGCACACGTTCTTTCAGCTTATACCCTTTTTGAAGTTCTTCCAAAACAATGCCGGAAGCTTTCTCTTCATCATTTCCTGTCATAACTGCTTGATGGAAATTCGGATCAAACTCCTGATCAATTGCTTCGATTTCTTCCAGACCTTCGGATTTCAATGCTTCGACCAATGAGCGGTAGACCATATCCATGCCCGTCAAAATCGACTGACTTTCTGTTTCTGTTGCCTCAACAGATAGAGCGCGTTCGAAATTATCCAATACAGGCAAAATATTGACCATCACATTTTGTGCACGATAGGTCTGCAACGCTTGATAGTCGAGGGAAGCTCGTCTTTTTACGTTTTCCATATCTGCCAATACACGCAATTTCTTACCCTCTTCTTCCTCAAGGGCTTTTGTCAATTCATCTATTTTTTTCTTTAGTTCGTCTTCTTCAGTGACTTCTTCAGCTTGTTCTTCTGGCTGATCTGTCGTATGTTCTGCATCTTGTTCTTCTTCAGAACCATTCTCAAGTTGTTCATTTTCATTGAGTTCTTCTTTTTCAGTCACGTGTCTTGCCTCCTATCTGCGTCTTGTCCGATCGTCAATCTATGAAGTGCAGAAGATAAATCACTGCTTAAAATATCGAGCAGCGTGATCACTCTTCCATAATCCATTCGTTTCGGACCGATAATTGCAATGGAACCTTCCATATTCTCACCTGCAGAGTATGTGGATGTGATAACACTGTAATCTTCCATGTCGATCACTTTGTTCTCAGAACCGATTCGAACTTGAATCCCTTGTTCGTTCTTCTGAAAAATAGCCATGGCAGGATTGCCTTTTTCAATCAGCTCAAAGAAGGACTTCATTTTTTGAAAGTCATGGAATTCCGGTTGCTTCCACATATTCATTTTCCCACCGAAATAAAGACGTTCTTCGGGTTCTACCGCAACCGCTTGCTGCAGCGAGCTGAAGAGTTTCTCGGCATGATGAATATGTTGTTCAAAAACATGCTTTGCTTCCTGTAACAGCTTTTGCTGCAGCTGTACAAGCGAGGTGCCTATTAGGCGTTCATTTAAAATATTGACCGTCTTTTCAATTTCTGAAGCAGTCAATCCTTCTGGAACATCAAAGATCCGATTTTCCACATGGCCATTATCTGTAACGATAATGGCGACTGCCTTCTTTTGATCCAAAGGAACAATTGAAAACTTTTTGACGGCGTGCGTCGAAGTATCAGGTCCCAGCAGAATCGAAGTGTAATTCGTCAGCTCCGATAAAATCGTTGCAGACTTACGTATTAGCTCTTCAGATTCCCCTACTTTTTCCTGAAACAGTGTTCGCAGCTGCAGACTGTCTTCCAAGCCTAGAGTTTGCGGCTGCAATAAATGATCCACAAAGAATCGATACCCTTTTTCAGAAGGCACTCTTCCGGATGAAGTGTGAGTCTTTTCAAGAAACCCCAAATCCTCGAGGTCCGCCATGTCGTTCCGGATAGTGGCCGAACTAAACGGCGCCTCCGGTTTCTTTGACAGTTGCCTAGAGCCTACGGGTTGAGCAGACTCGATGAAATCTTTCACCGTCAATTGTAGTATGAGCAATTGTCTGTTTGTCAACATGATCATCACTCCTGTTAGCACTCATTAACTTCGAGTGCTAATACTACTCATAATTTATCAAATTACATTTTACCTGTCAATGAATCAAGCTCACTCTTCAAGTAAAAATTGTTCAAATACAGTATTTCCTTGAAAGACACCTTTTTTCGTCAGACAGAGACGATCCTCTTTCATTTGCAGTAAGCCTTGCTGCTGCAACTTTTCAATGGATTGTCCAAATACTTCTTGAATCGGCCGCCCGAATTTCCGTGCGAAATGCTCCATGGAAACACCTTCGATTTTTCGCAGACCTAAAAACATTTCTTCTTCCATCGATTCGCCTGCTGTAACTTCATGTACTTCTTTAAGAGGTAATATCCCCTCTTCCAAATGGTCGATATAATGTTTTAGCGGACCTACGTTGGCATAACGTTTCGTCCCTAAATAGCCATGTGCGCCTGCACCAATACCTGCATAGTGAGAGTTTTCCCAATAAATCAAGTTATGAAACGAAGGATAGCCCGGAATGGCAAAATTACTGATCTCGTACTGTTGTCTATTTGCTGCATTCATCCGGTCAATGACCATTTCAAACATTTCTGTTTCGGTATCTACTCCAGGCAACGGCAACTTTCCTTTGATCATTCGGTTGTAGAATACAGTTTTCGGTTCGACGATTAAGGAATAAGCAGAGTAATGCGGTAAGTCGAGAGCTAGGGCCCGGTCAAGCGTTTCTTGCCACTTCGAAACTGTTTGGTTCGGCAAGCCATACATTAAATCTAAGCTGATGTTTTCGAAACCAATGGATCGGGCAGTAGTAATCACGCGTTCCACATCCTCGACAGAATGCGTTCGACCGATTTGCTTTAATAAGCGTTCATTAAACGACTGGACGCCAATCGATAAACGATTGACCCCTTTCTCCTTTAAAATGAAGAGTTGTGCTTCGGATAGATCATCCGGATTTGCTTCTGTCGTAAATTCGCGCAACGACGGGACATCAATGTACTGCCCGACTATTGTCAACAATCGATCGAGTTGCAGAACAGAAAGGGCGGTCGGTGTTCCCCCGCCTAAAAAGACCGTTTCCACTTGTTCAAATGAATGACCTGCCTCCTTCATCAATTGAAACTCTTTTCCGATCGATTCAATATATTGATCGACAGGCTGATTCTTTAAGAAAACTTTATTAAAATCACAGTAATGGCAAATTTGCTGGCAAAACGGTATATGGATATACACACCCCGCATGCGGTCACTTCCTTCTATCTTAATTCAATATGTAAACGTCAAAAAGAGGGCGCTTCTGCCCTCTCTTTAAAGTCGTAGTTAATCTTCATCCATCTTCAGAACCGCCATGAATGCTACTTGCTGATTAGACTTAACAAACTGTATCATACAGCATCGCGAGATACTATACAAACGTTTTAGCCATGCGTGTTTGTCAAGGTTTGTTTTAACACAAAGTTACTTAGGGTCGCTTAGTAAAATTTTCGCTGTTCGCTTGGCTGGATGGCAATAGGAGGAAAAATCTATTCAAGCATCCATGCAGTGATTTCATGACTCTTATTAAAGGGTCACGATTTTTATTGGTATTAGACACATTAAAAATCTTCTATATGGACACACTAGATGTGAATACGCTATAAGGAGGAAAGTATATGAAAAAAACAAGTTTTTTAATGATTGTTCTTTTGGTTGCACTGGTCGTGATGGGTTGCGGAACAAAAAAGGATAACACAACTCCCGTTGAAAAAAATACTACTACGAATGAAACATCAAATGATACAGTTGACGAAGATGCTACTTCCCCTAGTACTAACGAGACCAAGGTAGAGACTGCTGATGAAGCTGCAGACAAAATCACTGAACTGACAGAGGTGGATAATGCCACTGTACTGGTTACTGATCATAACGCTTATGTTGCTGTTGTCTTAAAGGATAAGGCAGTGGAAGAAGCAACAAAAGAGCTGGAGGATAAAGTTGCAGAAAAAGTCCGATCTTCTAATTCTGCTATCGAGAATGTCTACGTTTCCCTTAATCCAGATTTCGTCGAAAGAATGACCGATTATAGGGAAAAAGTTAGAGCGGGAGAGCCAGTAGAAGGATTCTTTGATGAGTTTTCAGAAGCAATGAAACGAGTATTCCCTGATGCACATTAACATCTCAACATAATTAAAAAGTAATTAACTACTTTTATTCCTTTTTATAAAGACGGCTTTAAACAATAAAGATGCCTCTATTATTGGAAAAAAGCGGTCCGTCCAATTAAGGATATGATGTACACCCCAAAAGTTAGAGTTTCAAAACCTAACTTTTGGGGTGTTTTATTATGGCTAAGTATAGTAATGAATTTAAGATGATAATTATTCATGAATATCTTGATGGTAATTCTAGATATAAGACATTAGCCAGAAAATATGGCGTGAAGGCTGATACACAAATTAGAAATTGGGGGAAGTCTTACGAGAAGTATGGTGTTAAAGGAGTATTTAGAAAGAAAGAAAAGTAAGGAAGTTTACTCTTATCAATTCAAGCTTGATGTACATAGCTTTATGAAAAGGACAGGTATTTCTTTAAATGAAACAGCACTTCATATGACCTCACTCCCTTTTTGCGAAATAAAAAAAGAGGACAACAAATGACGCAGCTCTATGCTGCAATCAAATGTTGTCCCCGGTTTTTCCAGTAGACTTTTATAAAATAAGAATATTTTTTTCATTTTGTCTGATACTGAGTATTACAAACAATAAATGAGGTGCTAAATTTGTATTACTACAAAGAAGAATTGATTAACCCTATCACTCCTCCCGATCAACCAGACCCTGCAGCTGCGAAGGTGCTGCAGGAAATTCTAGGAGGTCATTATGGAGAAATGAGAACCATGATGCAGTACTTCTTTCAAAGTTCTAATTTCCGCGGAAAAGACACACAATATCGAGATTTACTCCGCGGTGTATTTTTGGAAGAAATCGCTCATGTTGAGCTTGTGCAAAATACAATCAATCAATTACTAAATGGCTCTGGTGATACCGATTTACCAGGTAATAGCGGAAGAGATCATGCACCACTAGAAGATGCGGTAAGACACGCAAATCCTCATCATTTCATCATGGGCGCTCAAGCTTCTCTTCCCGTTGACGCCGCAGGAAATCCTTGGAACGGTTCTTGGGTTTATAGCCACGGCAATTTGATTGGTGATTTGCTTGATAACCTAGTATTGGAATCAACTGGCGTCTTACAAAAAACTCGAATTTATGAAATGAGCTCCAATAAAACTTTCCGTGAAACTTTAGCGTTTCTTATTGTCAGAGATAATGCACATCAAAATGCATTCGCTAAAGCGTTGGAAACTCTAGGCGTTGAATGGGGCAAGCTTTTCCCAGTCCCGAATTACGATATTAATAAATATCCTGAATGTAGAAAATATGTTGAATTAGGTTATCATAATGCACAATTCAATTTCAGATTAGACCCGACTAGAATCGGTGAAGTTTTCCAAGGCCAGTCTCCTAGTAGAAATAAGGAAGAACTTAACGTAACCCTTCCACCAGCTGGCTTCCCGGTCCCACTTATGCCTGACATGCCTAATGAGCACAGCCCTGGTATACAAGACATGAATAATTAAGTGAGGTCAGTCCCTATTCGAGGGACTGATTTTAATCTTTTTGTATAACTAACTTCATAAAACAACGGCTTATCATCCTGCCAGTTGAAGATTTGCTTCCCGAATCCCTCTCCCGGCTTGTCCGACTCATCTATGAACTTATCCATCACTCGATAAACCGCGTTTTTCACTTTTACAAACTTGCCTGCTCTCTTAACGTATACATCTTCTTGAATAACACCCAAAGGACCCCTCCTTGTGTGTTATAATAATGTCAGCCATGATGGGAGAAATCCTGTCTTTTTTATGTCTTAATACTCCATCGATAATGCAATAAACGGCTTGCACTTCTAATTGATACACATTTACATTTTCCATTCCAATCACTCCCCGATTTTTAGTTTCCAAACAACCCAAACCGCCGCTGCTCAATTTGCCCCGCTCTGCCTGATCCATCACAACGAGCGCAATGCTGCGCTTATTCGTCTTAAATTCCTTCGCCGGCTCACTGTTATCAGCGCCAGCATTCCACATCTGCGGGAAACGGAACAGCTCGCTCACTTTCCACTTCCACTTGACTGTCGCATCCTCTAACAATACGTAGAATGGCTCATACCTAACGCTGACCACTTATGTTGTATCGTTCTTCCATCAGCGTCGCAATGTGTAGCAAGTAGTTTCAATATCTTTACCAATTCCCGCAGACAGGCGTTTTCCCGTTTATAATTTAAAGCCGCTTGACAGTTTCCTCTTGATTCTTCCGACAGGGATTCATTTAGCATTTCCGCATCCTGCGATCGTTCTGCTTGCTGGATGAGCCATCTCATGTCATTTAACGATAGTTTCCGTATCGATTCGACCTAACGCACTACCTCCTGCAACCGTGCCGCATTCGTTTCAGTTGTCATACCAAAACCTCCGTTCCTTTTAACGCATTGGTCAGCTGCATAAAACGATCTGCGTCCCCACAAATCCAACGCATGGTCAATCTGTATCAACAACATGTCTCTATCGGTTATTGTCGTTTCAATATTTGAAGGAAACTCTAACTCTTGACGTTTCGATGTAGTTTCCTCATGCACAACTATGATTTTTTTAAAAAGACTTGGGTGTACATTCATGTGTATCATCCTCATATAAAACTCTTCACTGTTCATCCTGATTCCTCCCCACTATATTTTCCGATATCTCAACTGCTGCCAAACATACTGATCATCATGATTGCCGCCGTTGGCACGCCAATCATCTATGTGTAGGTGTATGTCTTGCAATACCTCTAACGGCAATTGCTCCCGCATGGTGTTGATTTCATAAATCGAAATTTTGCTCATGCTCTTCTCCTGTTGTCCCAAATTTACTATGTTTATTAATAGCCCTACTTGCTGAGACTGTAATTACACCAAATGGTGAGTGTAGACCGCGCTTTGCGGTCTGTTTGTCATGAGATTTTAGCGTAAACATTCCATGACCTTTCGTTTCCATTTACGGTTAATCTTTTATCCTGGTGAACCATCAATCCACATGGTGTCTTCCAGTGAGCCGACACGCCCGTCCAACACTTTGTATTGCTGTTCCTACAAATATTGAAAGCGGGGATGAAATTTTAATCATTTGTTTATTTGAATAATTTTAAGGAAGCGGAAATCATACATGGATGACTATGTAAGAGAGGTAAAAACTGTTTCTATTATTTTGACTTGGGCATGGCGGATGGCAAACGGCATAGGATTGAACACGTGGTAGTGCCTGACAAGAAAGAAGTAGAGTAAGCGTCGAGACAAGCAATAACAGAATATGAAAACACGGGTATGTATTTCGAGCCAACTACAATGACCGTTGCAGACTTTATGGATTACCGGTTCAAAGGATACACAGAAGTGAGTCTTAAGGATAATACGCAGCTGAACTTTGAAAAGGCTATTCGTTTTCAAATTAAGTCGGCAATTGGAAAGTTCCGGTTTCGGTTGCGGTCTTTGACTCACGCTATCTTGCAACAATTTGCGAATGATTTATATAGAGAAAGTTATGCCAAAAAGTCATTGAGTATCTTTGGAAATGTCGTTAACCACGCACTACGACGCGCTGTGCATCCATGGGGCTTAAACAAAGAAAAATCCTATGCTAATCCATCTTATGACGAAAGAAAGCGTTCTGAGAAGGAATTAAAGATTTTACCGATAGAGGACTTAAAGAAGATTAGCGAGCAGTTGAAAAAAGATCATCCGCTATACTTTCCTTTCCATATTGGACTGCATACAGGTTTGCAGGTGAGTGAAGTGTGGGCTTGCGGGGATATATCGAGTTAGCGAGAGGTCATTACATGTAGAGCAAGCTATGATCAACGAAAACAGTCAGTGGGTATTCGACACAACTAAGACGATATCATCTGAACGTCAGATTTCATTGAGCACTACAATCGTCCAGACATTAAAAAAACACCGCACTTGGATTCAGAAAAATCAGCTCAAGTACGGTGCCCATTATACAAAATCAAACATGTCTGAGTGAAAAATTTGGTAGCATTATCACGCTAGTGTCATTAAATATAATACCCGGGAGATGCAAGATACTCCAAGTATTGATTTCAACTTCCATACACTGCGTCATACCCATGTAACAATACTCATGGAAAATAGTGCAAAGGTGAAAGTTGTCCAAGCAAGACTCGGTCATAGTAGATCAGCCATTACCATCGGCACCTATTCACACTTAACGCAAAAGATGCAAACTGAAACGCTTGATATCTTTGAACAATTCATGCAAGCTTTAAAATGAAACACAGTTTTCACTATTTTGCACTGCCACCGTATTTTTTATATGATGGCAACACGGTGGCAAATCATTTATATTAACAACCCACACAATATACAAATCGCATACCTACGCTAGTTAATCCTCATCCATCTTCAGTACCGCCATGAATGCTTCTTGCGGAACTTCTACAGAGCCCACTTGCTTCATCTTCTTCTTACCTTCTTTTTGTTTCTCAAGAAGTTTACGTTTACGTGAAATATCTCCACCGTAACACTTAGCTAAGACGTTCTTACCCATTGATTTGATTGTCGAACGTGCAACGATCTTTTGACCAATCGCTGCCTGTACCGGCACTTCAAATTGCTGTCTTGGAATTAAGGACTTCAACTTTTCTACGATTGCTTTGCCGCGTTCATAACTGAAATCATTATGGACGATAAAACTCAAAGCATCGACTTGTTCGCCGTTCAACAGGATATCCATTTTCACGAGTTTCGAACGTTTATAGCCGATTAGCTCGTAGTCAAGAGATGCATAACCTTTCGTGCTCGATTTTAATTGATCAAAAAAGTCATAAACAATCTCAGCCAATGGAAGCTCATAAATCACATTGACGCGAGTGCTGTCCATATAATCCATCGTAATGAAGTCGCCGCGCTTGTGCTGGCATAATTCCATTACAGCTCCTACATAATCATTCGGTACCATAATGGAAGCTTTGACGTATGGCTCTTCTACAAAGTCGACTTTTTGTGCGCTCGGCATCATGGATGGGTTATCTACATTAATGGAAGAACCATCTGTCAAATTGACTTTATAGATAACACTTGGTGCCGTCGTGATCAAGTCGATTTTAAATTCGCGCTCGATCCGTTCCTGGATGATTTCCATATGCAGTAAACCTAGGAAACCGCAGCGGTAACCGAATCCAAGTGCTTGTGAAGTCTCCGCTTCATATTCGAGGGCAGAGTCATTAAGCTCCAGTTTTTCAAGAGCCTCACGTAAATCATTGTATTTTGATGTGTCAATTGGATAAAGACCGCAGAAAACCATCGGATTCATCCGACGATAACCTGGCAACGGCTCACTTGCAGGATTGTCAACAATTGTGACCGTGTCCCCTACGCGTGTATCCCCTACATTTTTAATGGACGCCGATAAAAACCCGACGTCTCCAACTGTTAATTCTTCTCGTGGGGAAATGGTGGGCGTAAAGACACCCGTCTCAATGACTTCAAATTCTTTCCCTGTCGCCATCATCCGAATTTTATCGCCAGGCTTTACTCTTCCTTCAACAATCCGGATATTGACGATGACGCCTTTATATTGATCATAGTGAGAGTCAAAGATTAGCGCTTTCAATGGAGCATCAGGATCTCCTTGTGGTGCAGGTACTTTTTCGACGATTTGCTCAAGGATCTCTTCGATACCGATACCAGCTTTTGCTGATGCAAGAACTGCTTCAGACGCATCGAGTCCGATAACATCTTCAATCTCTTGTTTGACACGCTCTGGATCAGCAGCCGGAAGATCGATTTTATTAATAACGGGTAAAATTTCCAAGTCATTGTCGAGTGCCAGATAGACGTTTGCCAATGTCTGAGCTTCGATTCCTTGAGCGGAGTCCACTACTAGGATTGCACCTTCACAGGCAGCCAAACTTCTCGATACCTCATAGGTAAAGTCGACGTGTCCTGGTGTGTCAATTAGATGAAAGGTATATTCTTCTCCATCTTTAGCGTTGTATGTCAATTGGACGGCATTCAATTTAATCGTGATGCCGCGCTCACGTTCCAAGTCCATGGAATCCAATGTTTGTGATTTCATTTTTCGTGAGCTTACTGTTTCTGTTTTCTCCAAAATCCGATCAGCCAGCGTCGATTTCCCGTGGTCGATATGGGCGATAATAGAAAAATTTCGTATATTCTTTTGACGTGCCAATCTTTGTTCTTGATTCATCCCTGTTCACTCCTACGTTTACGAACCTATTTAGACTAATTGAATTATAGCAGTGAACCGTGCAGACTTCAATATTTGAAAGATTATTGCACAGTCAGTAAAGCAGATACGGATTCTCCAATAATCGAAACTGTCTGATTTAGCTCTGCTTCGTTATTTCCCACACCGCCAAGCTCGACCAAGATCATGCTCGTGTCCAAATCCTGATTGTATTTGCCATCTACTCCACGGCCGCCTTTAACAATAATCTCCCTTGTAATTCCGGGTACTCGCTTATCCATTTCACTTTTTAATTGTTTTGCCTTAGTTAAGTTTTTTTCGAAAAAAGGATGATCCCTTCCGACAACAAACGCGACCTTTGCATATCGTTGGTTGTTATGTGTAATTGTCGTCCTTGAAGGTCCTAAAGAATCTCGATGCAGATCAATAACCAAGTCGTATGATTTACTCTTCACTTTTTCCTCAACATAGGGACGGATGGCCGCATAAGAGCGGTGATAGGGAATTTTCTTTTGTTGCATAATTTTCACAATATCGATATCCAGCTGTTCGGCCGTCACTCCATTGACAAGTAGGTTATCTTTCAGTTTGCCGCCTACTTTTACAATATTTTCTGAATGATGAGAGGCTGCCACTTTTCCATCGACCGCTTTAGTAATAGGTTCGTACGCTTCATGAGTATGGGTAGAATAAATGAGGACATTGCCTTCTGCTTTCGGCTGAATGTCTTCCTCTAGCACATTGGATGCGTAGACAATCATGCTGGGCTCCTTCAAAGAGAGGGTGGATGGAATATTGGACTGTTTGGGTAGGAACTGCAGAACTACAGGGAAGATGAACAATAGAAAAATGATGCTCATCCAGATTTTTAAAGTTTTTTTCATTATGATCCCTCCATCTTCCACTCTATGCAGAAGAAAAAAGGACCATGACTGGACTAGGCTTTTACTTTATGGACCCAGTCCATCAAAGAAGACGACAGGGCAGAGGCATATTGCGCTACCCACGAGTCAATTTCTTTTGGCGAAATAAATGTAGACAGTTCTTGACTTGTAAGCACTTCTTCAAATAATTGAATACGCTCATCATGCGTCCAAGAAGACCAATCTCCAAATATAGGTGCCAATGAAGTACGGTCTGCATCTTTCGTCGACCGCTGTGGAAAACGACCAGTCGCAAGCTTAGACGACGGCATGCCTTCCTCCTCGATTTTCGCAGCAATATAACCGAACATTGTATCAATTGCGTCCGCTACGAGCACCGGACCATCCACAACAGTCGGGACACCGATCGCAATGACAGGGATCCCAAGACTTTGTTCCGAAAGCTCTTTCCTGCTATTTCCTACTCCAGAGCCCGGATGGATGCCGGTATCTGTCAACTGAATCGTACGGCATAGACGTGAACTGCTCCTAGCAGCCAGCGCATCCACGACAATTAAGACATCAGGTTTCCCTTCGTCCACAATCGCTTTGACAAAAGAAGCTGTTTCGAGTCCCGTCTGAATCGTAACACCCGGTGCATAAACCATTACACCACTATCATCCGCTTCATAATAGTCCGGAATGATTTCCTTCACAGAATCCATCGTGATTGGTCCTACTGCGTCAGGGGTGATATCCGGATTGCCTAGTCCGACAAATAACAGCTTCCCGACTTTTCCTTGCACTTTTTCCTTGATCAAAGCGTCCATTTTTTCTACAACCAGTTTGCAGAGCTTTTGTAATTCATCCGTTTCATGGACAGCGAGTGTTGGAATGGTCAGCGTAACGTATGTTCCTTTTGCTTTCCCAATCTCTTCTTGCCCTTCAGCAGTAACTTTTACGGTGGTGGATTTTATCCTTCCGATCACTTGTTCTTCTACTTTAATGCCTGACATTTTCTTTAGTTTATTTTCTTCACGATCCGATTGATGCTTGACAAATTCATCACTCTCATCGATCAAATCGGTCCGATAGTAATTGATCTTGTCCATTGTCTTCACCTCTTTACTTGAAGCTTGTGCAAAATCCGGACGTTTATTCTAAAAGTAATTGCTGTAAAGCCAATAAGCTTTACCTTTTTTTCTTGCAATCTAACAGAAGCTTTGTTAAAATTATGCTTGTTGTAAAGAGATGTCCGGATGATTGTGGAAACACTCTTGCCTTACCTGAAAGCTGGAGGTGAATGAAATGCCAAACATTAAAGGTGCAATTAAACGCGTGAAACAAAGTAGCGCTGCTAATGAGCAAAACTCTCATGTCAAAGCTGCTATGCGTACAGCAATCCGTAAAGCGGACGCTGCTCTAATTAATAACGAAGAGAACGCACAAGCGCTTTTGAAAGACGCTGTGAAAAAAGTGGATACTGCTGCCCGTAAAGGTCTTATCCATAAAAACACTGCTGCTCGTCAAAAATCACGCTTAACTAAAAAAGCTCAATAATGAACTGTTAAAAGACTGCCTATGTGGGCAGTCTTTTTTTCTTTATTATAATCCGTTCAGTAAAAACAATTCCAATCTTCTCTGCCGATTGCCGCTTGTCGTCTTCAATTGAAGATCGATTGTCGCTAAATCATCCAATGCCTTTAAAAGGATCTGCAAAGTAGGCAGATTTCTCTGCATCATCAGTTTGACCCGATACGGATGAACGTGAAGCGTAGTAGCAATTTGCTGTTGCTGATAGCCTTTTTTACGCAAATTCACTATATGAATCATTAGACGGACTTGGCTTGCAATCAATGACGCCAGCATAATAGGCTCTTCTCCGTTACGAAGCAAGTCGTGATAAACCGATAGTGATTCCGATTTTCTGCCATTTACAAACGAGTCAGTCAGACGAAATACATCCATTTCAGGAGTCCGCGCCACCAATTGTTCGATCATTTCAATCGTCACGATCCCATCAAAAGACAAGTATGCGGCCAATTTCTCCACTTCCGTCGATAACGTCAGCAAATCTGTACCCGCCATTTCAAGTAGAAAAGCAGCTTCTTTTTTATCAATTTTAATTCCTTTGTCTGTTCCTTGCTGCATAATCCAAGTGGTCAGATCCTGACCTTGCAGCGTCTCCGCTTCCACTACAACGGCATGCTTCTTAATCTTCTTAGTGATTTTTTTGCGCGCATCGAGCTTTTCATAAGGCGCCACAAAGACGACCGTCGCAGTAGGAGATGGATTCTCCAACCACTTTTCCAATAATTCCAGTTGATGCGGTTGTTTCTCTTTCGAGTTATCGGTAGCTTTCAAAAATGAACAGTTCTTCGCAACAATTAATTTATGTTCGACTAAAAAAGGCAGTTCATCCGCTACTTCGAGCACCGCCTGAATCGGAAGCTCTTCCAGGTCAAAACGATTCACTTCAGAAGAAGTCATTCCCGGCACCGCACGGATTAACCTTTTCACTGTTTCATCAATCAAATGCTGTTCCGTCCCGGTTAGCAGATAAACGGACTGGATCTTACCTTTTTCAATCTCATTCCATATTTTTGTGACCATGTTCTTCACCTCGATTGACAACTATCTTTTAGTATAACGTAAAAAGCTTTACGCAAAAACCTTTGTCCACTATACATTAAAATCAATACGTTCTCCATACTAACTTCAAAAGGAGGTTTTATTGATGACAGAAAACAAACGAAAGAAAACAGACCATCGTGCACCAGCTAAAACGAATGAAAGAGAAGAAATTTCAAACGAGCTGACTGAACTGGGTCACTTACAGCCAAAACATGAACCGATGACACCGAACCATCGAGAAACTGCTGAAAAGGATAAATACTACGGATAAAAGCCATACAGTCTTTGAACAAATTGTGTCATCCGTCAATGAACCGCCATTAAACTGCAATTTTTATGGATTTTTCATTCACTTTCCTCTATACTTAGTATGGAATTAGGAGGTGTAGCAATGAATGAATTTGAACATGATGTCCAATCAAAACGGAATGACGCGATTGATTCAGGCATCGGCTTTATAGTATCGTTTATCGGTTTTTCTGCAATTTTTGTTGTTGCTACGATCATCGATATCGTCGCCCGCTAATCAATATTGGATAAAATAGACACAACCGTCTCTTGGCGGCTGTGTCTATTTGCATTTTAAGGATTCTATCGACTGGAAGAAACACTGTATGACTGATCTTTCACTCGAATTTCGATTGTACCTCTCTCCGCTGTTGACCAATATGGAATTCCATGTTCATCAAACCGCTCAACTACTTCGGCATGCGGATGTCCGTAACGGCTATTTCTACCTGCAGAAATTACGACGAATTCCGGTTCTAAGAAACGAATGAACGGCTCAGTACTCGATGTTTTGCTGCCGTGATGCCCGGCTTTTAAAACTACTCGCCCAAAATCCGTTGTTGGATATCTGCGCAAAAATCGCTGCTCTCCATCCGACTCTAAATCTCCAGGAAAGATAAATGACAAGTCTTCTGTTGCCATCATCATCACTAACGAGCTATCATTCCCATCATATTCTCTTTCTTCAGGTGCAAGGTATTGAAAATGATAAGTCCCGAGTTTCCAATGCGCCCCTTCACCAACCAACTGAACCGGGACATTTTTCTGCTTCGCCAATCGCAGCACTTCATCCATCGTTTTCTCTCGCTCGCTCCCGGGTGGAATATGAATTTTCCGTACCCGCAGTTCCTCTAAAACTTCATCCGCTCCTTCCATATGATCGAGGTCTGCATGTGTAATGATCAACTTATCGATCGTCGTGATGCCTTTCGCCTTCAGATACGCAACGACAATGTTCCTGCCGACTTCGAATGACTGTTCAGGCGTCTTCCAATTCTTCTCGCCAAAATGAATCACTCCCCCTGTGTCGATTACATAAACTGCTTTCCGAAAAGGCATTTCAATGATCGTGCTGTCCCCTTGCCCGACATCTACGTACGAAACAATAACATCTGTATGCAATATCGGCTTGAATTCTAAATAAACCGCTGGCATGAGCAAGCAAATCACGCCAAAAACAATCGATTTCTTCCTTTCAAGACAGACCAAAAACAGTAAAATACCTACCACGGCCAAAGCTGCACCGATTCCGTCCGGTTGCCCGGGAGTCCAGACCTGACAAGGCAATGAAGCGAACCAAGACGTCATACTTCCAATCCATTGGCGAAATGGTTCATACACAATGAAGAGTGTGTTTGACAAAGGAGGTAACAAGTAGCTGCAAGCAAGCAGAACGAGATTTGCAGGCAGAATGACGACAGAATACAGCGGTACATAAAGTAAATTGGCCACAAACGAAGAAATCGACAGTTCGAAAAAGTGGTATAAGAGCACAGGATACAATGCCACTTGCGTGATGACCGTCACTAAAAACGAGACATGCAGGCTGTTTTTTGCATTTGTGAGAATCTTAGATGAATAGAGCAGCGAAAATGCGGCTAAATAAGAAAGTTGGAAACCTGGCTGAAAGACGATAAACGGATGCAACCAAACAAAACCCATCGCACTCAATGCAAGCGCATCATCGAGGCGCAGCTTCAGCCTTCCCGATGCAGCGAGCAAGAGAATCATCGTCACTGTCACTGCACGCCATACCGAAGGAGCCCCACCCGCAATACACGCATAGATAGGAAGAAAGATCAACAGACAATACGTCACCCATTCCTTGCGAAAACCAAGACGCAGCAAAATTTCCCGGATGAAAAAAGTCAGCAATCCTACATGCAGCCCTGAAATGGCAAATAAATGTGTGATCCCGAGCGTCCGATATTCTTTTTGCAACGCTTCCGTCATACCTGAACGATCGCCTATCAGCAAAGCTTCCGCTTCTGTAACGAGTGACTGTGGAAAATTCATCTCAATATGCTTTTTTATATCATGTCGATAATAGGATAATCTTGAGCGGACAGTGGACAAACGTTCTCCTGATTGAAGTTCTGTCACTTCTAGAATACCTGCAGCCCCATTCATTCGTAAATAGCGCTGCATGTCAAACGCATACGGATGCGCCGCTGGTTCCGAATCTTTTTGCTGCACCACGGCAGTAAATTGGTAAGCCGCCAAATTTATCGACTGGAAACGTTCCTTCTCATGTTCTGACTCAAATGGATACATCAGATACACAACCGTGCCATCTACCAAACGTGCGAAACCTTTTACTTTGCCGCCATCTATTTTCGCTTGATCTTTCCATTGAAAAATAACAGTTGAAGAGTGGTCTGGAAGAGATGATGTCTTATGGGAGAAATAATAAAATGAAAGAAATACAGTTGCAGTGCAAAGAAAGAGATGCAGAAAATCTCTGCGCAAAAAGAGGAATGGAATGAGGAATAATAAATTCAGTAATAAAAGCGACCCTGAGAGCTCAGCTGCAAATGCAGAAATCGCTATAAGGATCGCTATATACATCCATCGTATCGATCGGATCAGTTGCCAAATAAATGATTCACCCTTTGCGAAAGGGCATCCAATTCTTCATCGTCGGCGCCAAGCGCCTGCATTTTTGTCAGCATTTCACTGAACAAAGCAAACTTATCTTCACTCGCGAAGTCGATCGAACGTTCATCAAACGAAACTTTTTCAATTTCTACTCCAGCTTGCTCAAATAGCTCCAAGGCATATTCGCTGTTGCGATAATCCGTTGCATAGTTGACACGCTGAATCCCCGCTTGAATCAATGCCTTACTGCACTGCAAACAAGGAAAATGTGTCACATAGATCGATGCTCCCGCAACTGGTATGCCATATTTCGCACATTGCAGCAAGGCATTCATCTCAGAGTGGATCGTCCGTACACAATGATTATCTACCACATAGCATCCATGCTCAATACAGTGGTCACCGCCAGATATTGATCCGTTGTAACCCCCTGCAATAATTCGTTGATCGCGCACCAAGATGGACCCGACTGAAAGCCTGGTACATGTGCTGCGCATCGCCAGCAAATGACTTTGCGCCATGAAGAACTGGTCCCAAGTAATTCGCTCCATACGGTCGCCTCCATCAATTAAGTGTTATAGATGATTCTAATTTCTCAAATGTTTTATCGCCAATTCCTGAGACATTTTTCAAATCGTCCAATTGCTTAAAAGCACCATGCTCTTCTCTGTATTGGACGATTGCTGCCGCTTTTGACGGACCTACGCCAGGCAGCGTTTGAAATTCCGTTTCATTGGCTGTATTGATATTCACCTGTGCTGTCTGTGTGCCGCCAGTAGCGGAAACCGCAGTTGCCGCGGGCTGCGAATAGGCGGGCGGTTCTTCTCCCGCAACGGGTACATAGACCACTGACTCGTCCAACAATTTCTGTGCATGGTTCAATAAACGAGTATCTGCTTCCTCCGTATAACCGCCTGCTTTTTGCACAGCATCAAGCAAACGATCTCCTTCTTGCAAAGAATAGAGACCTGGATGTTTCACAGCACCTTTAACATCAACCAAAATCGCAACAGACACTGCTTCTGCCACTAATTCAACAGGTGGTACGACTTCTTCAATTGGTTCAACAACTTCTAACGTTTCAAAAAGGGATTGTCCTTGTTCTACGGATACTGAATCCATTTGTTCTCGGGGAAAGAACAGAACGAAGGAAAGTACAGCGAGTGCTGCAATAGGAATGATCAATTTACGCCATTTTTCGGTAATGAATGAACGGATAGTTCAACATCCTTTCTTTCAGCACCGTATGGAGTCCCCTTAACTATAAACGATTTTCTCAAACTTTGGAAGGGTTATTTACGCACTTGAAAGAATACTCTTTCACTTTCATCCGTCGGCGGTTCATCTTCCCAATCTGCAAAAATCCTTTCGATCTGGAAGCCGGCATCATTGAGCATCCCAACATACTCGGTAACCGAGAACGTGCGCTGCATATGTACTTCGTCAAATCGTTTGAACAATCCATTTTCCTGTCTGACAAAAAATGCAAGCTGCGAATAAATAGAATGCTCTTCGTCACCAGGAGCAGTTTGCCACATATATGTGATGCGCTGATCATCAAAAACAAACGGCCCTTCCAAGAAGATTTCATCCATTTTGAAAATCGAATGAACGTCAAACAGCAAGACGCCATCCTTGCCAAGCGCTTTATAAATTCGGCGGAATGTTTCTCTCACATCAGTTTGAGAGATGACATAATTTAACGAATCAATCGAAATGACCGCAATATCGTATGTATCTTCCACTTCCAGTTGTTGCATTGGCTGCTGAATGAATTCAATATCGAGCCCAAGCGACCTGGCACGGTTCGAAGCAACTTCCAACATATCTGCGGATAGATCGACACCAGTGACACTCGCACCCTTTTTTGATAGCATCGCGGATAACAAACCCGTACCGCAGCCAATATCCAAAACTTTTTTCCCCACAACGCCAGTAGACGCCAAATCGAGCAAATCGATGTAGGCGTCATATGGGATATCATTCATTAATTCGTCATAAATATGAGCGAACTCTTGATAGGAAGAACTCATTGTTCATTTGCCACGTTTAATAACGGCGCGTCTCCCCAAAGTTTTTCAAGATTATAGAAGCCGCGTTCTTCTTTGTGGAATACGTGTACAACTACATCCAATAAGTCGACCAATATCCAGCGTCCAGAATCAAATCCTTCCATCCGCTTGACAGTAAAACCTTCTTTTGCTGCCTGATCTACGACTTCGCGCGCGATCGCTTGTACTTGCCGCTCAGAGTTTGCGTGGCAAATGATGAATTGGTCGGCTATTAATGAAATGCCCTCCATATTCAACACGACAATATCCTCTGCTTTTTTACTATCTACTGCTTGATAAGCTAATTCCAATAAAGTTGGCATATTTCACTGTTCCTTTCTTCTGCGTACATGTTCATTATAGCAATCAAATGAATAAGGGAAAATGACTGCGTACTGATGAACTAAAAATTTAAGTGTATGTTGAATACACTCCGTCATTTGATCTTCTAATGATTGACCGTTGATGCGTTTCCGTAAGTCTTCGATCCCAGGAAACTTCCTGCCCGGTTCGATTAAATCTGCAATATAGATGACTTTCTCTAAAGGTGACATTCCTGCCCGACCTGTCGTATGAAAACGAATCGCTTGAAGAACGTCCTCATCTTCTACTCCATATCGCTCTTTTGCAAGCAATGCTCCTACTGGCGCATGCCATAACTCGGCATGATATTGTGAATACAAATCATACTCTTGATCTTGTTTCAATAAATCATGTAATTCCTCTTTATCCATGAACTTAGCGTAATCATGGAATAGTCCGGCGATTTCTGCTTTTTCTACCGACACGCCTACCTCTTTGGCTAACTCCACAGCAGTCGCAGTTACACGCAGGACATGTTCATAGCGTTCTTGCGGTAAACGCTGCTTCAGATCATTTCGAACTTGTTGAAGATCCATATAATCTCTCCTCTCGAATGTATGCCTCGACAGCAGGAGGGAGCAGCAATTGAACTGTTCCTCCCTCTAAAAAGCGTTGGCGGATCAAAGTGGAAGATAAATCAAGCTGTGGCGTCTCCACCATTTGGACCGGAAAATCAGATGCACTCACGGCGCCAGGACGCTTCACGCCGATAAACTTGATGATTTGCAGCAGCTCGTCAATTTTGTACCACGTCGGCAACTGATCGATCATATCGCCACCGATGATGAAATAAAATTCATGTTGCGGTTCATCTTGGATCAATTGCGACATCGTATCGTATGTGTAAGATACACCGCCGCGCTCAATCTCAAAAGACGAAGCACGCAATCCTTCTATCTCATCCACTGCCAATTTTACCATGTGCAAACGTTGCTCCGCTGTAGCGTCTCCAGCCGCAGTTTTATGGGGTGGAACCGCAGTCGGCATCAGCCACACTTCGTCTAGATCACCTGCATACCGTACTTCGTTTGCAATCAACAAATGCCCTGTATGAGGCGGGTTGAATGTTCCACCTAAAATGCCGATTCGTTTCATCCGACTCTCCTTATGGTAGTAGTATGCGTTTCTTCTCTTTCGATTCTCTGTACAAGACGATGATATTACCAATGACTTGCACTACTTCGATTCCTTTGAACGCGCTAATTCGTTCTGCTATTTCGTTCTTGTCCTCCTCACAATTTTGAAGGACGCTGACTTTCAATAGTTCACGTGCTTCCAGCGCTTCATCAATTTGCGCCAGTATCGCTTCTGTCAAACCACTTTTCCCAATTTGGAATAATGGTTGCAAATGATGTGCTTCACTGCGCAAAAATCTTTTTTGTTTACCTGTTAACATGTTTACCCGCCAACTTTCATTGTAATCGTTTCAATCATTTTTTTCGTATCGGGATAGACGCCTGTCCATTTTTCAAAAGCGAGTGCACCTTGGTGTACAAACATCCCGACACCATTCATAATACGCGCGCCTGCTTGTTCTGCCGCCTGTAGAAATTCTGTTTCCAGCGGATTATAAATAATATCCGCCACTATTGCATCTCTTGCTATGTTTTTAGGATTTAACGGCACACCTTCCTGCGCAAAATTCATCCCGACAGAAGTCGTCTGGACGACGAGACCAAATTTGCCTAGCCGTTGTTCCGCTTCCTCTATCGAGAAAACGTACGCATTCCGCATTTGTGCAGCCAGTTCTGCCGCCTTGGAAGCTGTCCGATTTGCAAAATAGAGAGGACCGTAGCCAGCAGATTGCAGTGCAAATGCGATTCCTCTCGCCGCACCTCCAGCTCCTATGATCAGCACAGGTGCATCTACACCGTCGTCTCCCGCAAACTCTTCCAACGATCTCACAAAGCCTGCACCGTCCGTGTTGGTACCAATCAGTTTCCCGTCATTTGTTTGATAGACCGTGTTGACTGCGTCCATGAGTTTTGCTGAATCGTCCACTTCATCTAGGAACGGAAGGATCGCCTGCTTATGCGGCACCGTGACATTCCATCCACTGCAGCCGAGCGTACGTAAGCTTTGAATCGCCTGCTCAAGATTTTGCGGCTCTACATGGATCGGCACATAGGTTGCATTCAGATTGCTCTGTCCAAACCACTGATCATGCATCGTCGGTGACATCGATTGTGCGATCGGGTCGCCTAAAACAGCATACCATTTCTTCATTGCTATCCCCTTCCGTCTCATAAGCTATTTGCGGACCTCAAATCAATGAAGGTCGTATAATCAGATTCACGCCTTTAGGTGCATGCACAGCTACCTGTACATCCGCATGCTGAATCGTAATCCAGCCAAGACCTGAAATAACGACATCCGTCTTCGCTTCTTTAATTGAAAATTCATGACGAACGAGTGGCGGCAGTTTCTCAAGTGAAGCCGCACTCGGCGGAGACAGCATGTCCCCCAGATGATTGAGATAGAGCTCATCCGCATTTTCCAATTTTGTCCGATGCAGCGGCAGACCGTTCGCTACGTAGATATTGAATGACGAACGATCTCCTGCGATAAAATCAAAGCGAGCCAAACCACCAATGAATAAAGTTTGCTCAGCATTTAACTGATAAACTTTCGGCTTCAACTCTTTTTTAGGTGTGATGAGTTTCAAGTCTTTGGCGTCCAGGTCATGTGCTATTTGATGATCGTTAATAATGCCTGGTGTATCCATTAAGGACTTGCCGTCATCCAACGGAATCTCCACAACATCAAGTGTTGTACCCGGGAAGTAGGACGTTGTTATGACATCCTGTACGCCTGTCGCATCTTTTATAATGCGGTTGATGAATGTGGACTTCCCGACATTCGTACAGCCCACGACGTAGACGTCCTTGCCTTTACGGTAGGTCTCGATGGCGTCGAGCGCTTCCGACATCCCTGTACCTTTCACTGCAGATACAAGCAGGACATCGATCGGTTTCAATCCTAATTTTGCCGCTTCGGCTTTCATCCAGTTGGTCACACGTTTCGGATTGATCGACTTCGGCAGTATATCGGATTTATTGCCAATCAATAAAATGTCTTTCTTGCCGACGAAACGATGCAGCCCATTGATCCAGCTGCCGTTAAAATCGAAGATGTCGACCACTTTGACAATCAGTCCGTCTTTTTCACCAATACCGTTCAAGATCGCTAAAAAGTCATCTCCCGATAAGGACACCGGCTGCAATTCATTATAGTTTCGTAATTTGAAACAGCGCTGACAAATGACATCTTCCTTCTCTAAAGAGGAAGGCGGTGCAAAGCCTTCTGCTGTTTTATCTGTCGTCTGGATCGCAATCCCGCATCCAATACATTTGATCGATTCCAAATTTACTCCTCCCACGTGATCAATCCTTTTCTTTTAAACCTTGCCATAATCCTTCGTTCAATCGCTCTGTTGAATTTCGTAATAGGCGCATCAGAGCTTGCTACAGGAACGACCAATATCGTCTGCAGACCGACCCGGTTCGCACCTAAGACATCTGTCAACAGCTGGTCACCAATCATCACAATTTCATCTTTTGGCAATCCTAATGTCGCGATTGCTTGATGAAATGCTTGTTTCAGTGGTTTCCGTGCTTCACAAATAAACGGAATGCCTAATGGATCACAAAAATGACTCACGCGTTCTATATGATTATTGGAAACAATCGTAATTTGTAAACCTGCATCGTGCATCGACTTGAACCACGCCATAATATCCTGCGTAGCATCTGCACGGTCCCATTCAACAAGTGTATTATCCAGATCGGTAATGATGCCCTTAATGCCTTGTTTCACAAGCTTTTCCGGCTTGATATGCAACACCGATTTGACATATTCACTCGGTAAAAAATGTTTTAACACGTTATCCTCTCCGCCCTGCATCAAATTCTTGTCTGATTATAACATAGTTGCGTATTCCACACGCACTCCTATGTCTAAATTCCCCGGTTTTCTTGTCGGGTGATAGTCCCTTACATCTTCGCATATGTTGAAGTATTAAGAATCGGAGGTGGTCACATGAGCGGGTTTTTCATGGCCGTCGTGCAATTGTGGTTAGAGATCCCCGCATTACTCGGCTATATCAGAGGGCAAGCGTTCCTTCGCCCACTCTCAAAAAAGGAAGAAGCAGAGTGCCTGAGACGATTAGCTGAAGGCGATGAAAGTGCGCGCGATGAGTTGATTGAACACAATATGCGGTTAGTAGCTCATATCGTGAAGAAGTTTCAGCCGAAACATGAGTTGTTGGACGATTATATTTCCATCGGCGTCATCGGCTTGATGAAAGCAATCAACAGTTTCACACCTGACCGAAAGACGAAACTCGCAACGTATGCCGCTCGCTGTATCGAAAATGAAATTCTTATGTATTTGCGAACACAGAAGAAAGTCCAGAAAGATGTCTCCCTTTATGAACCCATCGGCCTCGATAAAGACGGCCAATCCTTAGAAATCGCGGATCTTCTCCAAACAGATGATATTCCTCCACAAACCACAGTTGAACAGAACGAGCAAAAAGAGCGCTTGTATAAGCATTTGGGTAAGCTCGATGCCCGAGAGCTGGAGATTATCCAACGACGCTATGGCTTGCTCGACGACAAACCAATGACCCAAAAAGAGATTGCCAAACAATTGAATATTTCCCGTAGTTATGTTTCTCGTATTGAGAAAAGAGCCATTGTGAAATTATATCAATCTTTTAAGCATGAGTATCAATGAGTTTCTGATTCGGCTAGCTGCAAACGCCAGAGATTAGGATCATAAGTCAAAACAGCTGGGTGTTCCAAAGGTCGCCACTTCGCTGTTTAGCCTTATGCCTGTCGTCTCTTACACGGCGTTTGCAGCTTTTGAATTTAAAAAGCGTTTCCACTGGCCAGGGTCCCGGGGTTCCGGGGGTCCCTGCACATCGGAAACGCTTTGTTTATCTTTATTCAGCAGAACCTCTCGCCCTGTAAATAGAGAGAGGAATAAGGTTTTATATCCTGTTCAGCATGTGTACAAATACGCACTGAACAAAGATATAGCCTTCGGCAGCTGTCAGTCCGCCTTGACCTCACGTAAAATTACTGCCGCCAAAATTGCTGTTACTACAAATGCACCACCCATAAGGAATCCCATCGGTTGTCCCTCCTTTCGACGAAACTATCATATGCTTTGTCTACTAATTAATTTTACCATAACCGAATCAAAGTTTCGAGATGACGCGTAAAACAATCTGTGACGAATGTTTTGCTGCAAGTGGTAAAAATTCATCAAAACTGATAGACGACTCTTTCCCTGCGATATCGGAGAGCGCACGAATGACTACGAATTTTGTGTTGAATTGATAACACACTTGAGCAACGGCTGCTGCTTCCATTTCGACAGCGATGACTCGCGGAAATTTCTCTTTTACTGACAACACTCGATCAGCATCAGACATAAATACGTCAGCAGACGCAATCGTTCCTACCGCGTGCTTGTATGTATCCAACTCTGTAACTGTTTCCTTTGCCAGATTGATCAATTCCTTATCTGAAGGGAACGTAGCAGGAAGTTGAGGTACTTGGCCGAGTTCATAGCCAAATGCCGTGACGTCTACGTCATGGTGAAGGACGTAATCGGAAATTACAATTGTCCCTACTTCGAGGTCGGGATGTGTACCGCCTGCTGAACCTGTATTTAGTACGATGTCCGGCTTGTAGTTTTGCAAAAGAATGGTCGTAGCCATAGCAGCGTTTACTTTACCAATACCACTTTTTGTAACGATGACTTCATGTTTGCCAACTTTTCCTTCGATGAATTCGCAGTTGGCGATAGTAGTAATTTTCCCAATGCCGATTTCACGGCGCAGTATTTCTACTTCTTCTTCCATGGCTCCAACGATAGCTATTTTCATTGTTCTCTCTCCTTCGAAAGTTTGTTTCCATTAAAATAATAAAACCTAAAACATTGTGTATGTTCAGGGCATCGTTGATTTGCGCTGCGGGCGGGACGCTTTCCGGGGGGGGCGCGGCTTGAGCCTCTCGTCGCTACACTCCTGCGGGGTCTCAAGGCTCACATTAATCCCCCTGGAGTCGCCCTCCGCTCCAATCAACTAGTAACGCTTTTTGGTATTGAAATAAAAACAAACCATAGCCACTCATAATAAATAGTGTAGGTCTATTTCGTCTCCAATGTATTCAGAACATCCATTTTTACTGGTGTCCAGCCTTCGCCGTCTACCCATTCTATGTAGACTTTGTATTTCTCTGATTTGTCCAGACTTGAGACGATGCCTTCTGATTTTTGGGGGCTTCCACCGTTTTGGATGCGCCAGTAGATCAGTTGGTCTTCAGGAAGGCCTGTGGCGTATGAAATCGCTGCTTTTTTCTCGTGCCAATCATCAGATTCCCCGTCATATTTAGAAACGTGCTCACCTGTTTGTTTTGTTCCGATTGGTTTCCAATTTGAATTCACTATCGTCTCTTTAACAGCACTGTCATTAGATGGAGTGACGGTAAGGGATTCGGATTCGTCAACGATCTTGCCGCCTTCCTCCTCTTCGTCCTCCACATTGGTATCTTCATCCGGATTTGTTTCTTCTGTGTCGTCTTCAGTCGGCTGCTCTTCCACGAGCACATTGTCATCCGGTGCCTCTTCAGTCTGTTGCGGCTCCTGTTTCTGATCTTTGCTTGCTTCTTCCTTGTCATCGCCAATAATAAATGTGACGCCGACAATTAAAATGAGCAATACAACGATGCCGATTAAAATGTTTAATATCTTATTTGCCTTATTCCCTTTTTTACGTGACATTCTGGAAAAATTAGGTTCTCGATCTGCCATTTATCACATCTCCTTAAACACAGCATATACTCTTGTCCAATCAGACGTTTTAGCCGACCAATTGGTTTCAAAAAAAGCAATACCGTCTTCTGCCAGTGAGAAGACGGTACATTTGTCATTTTATCTCGAGTATTTCAACTGACATTTCGCCGCCGGGAGTTAAAATCTTTACTTTGTCATCTTTCTTTCGTCCAATCAATCCCTTAGCGATAGGAGAATCATTCGAAATGAGTCCTTCCAAAGGATTCGCTTCCGCGGAACCGACAATCGTGTACGTCTCTTCTTCTCCATCTGGAATTTCTTTGAACGTCACCGTTTTGCCTAATTGCACTTCATCGTTGTTCAACTCATCTTCTGTTATGATCACTGCATTGCGAATCATAGATTCCAATGAAGAAATCTTTCCTTCAACAAATGCTTGGTCTTCTTTCGCTGAATCGTACTCGGAATTCTCCGATAGGTCGCCATAACTACGTGCTATTTTGATACGTTCAACGACTTCTTTACGCTTTACCGTCTTAAGATATTCTAGCTCTTCTTCTAACTTTTGTTTACCCGATACCGTCATAGGGAATTTTTTTTCTGAAACCATTTAAACAACACTCCTCAAATTTCTGTTCATAAAAAATACTATGCCACACCAACTTCAGGTATGTGACATAGTGGAACTATTATTGTTTACGTTTACCTTACTCCAATTCAGTTTAGGCTAACTGAATTTCAGTAGACCGTGCATCCTTCCAATAGCTTATAGCGACAAGGTCTACGTTGAATTAATTTAAAATTATGTCATCATCATATTATACTTCGTCTGCAGAAGCAAGAATTGTTTTTATTTTAGTTACCATCAAATCGATAGCAACCGCATTTTCTCCGCCTTCAGGAATGATTATATTGGCATACTTTTTTGTTGGTTCAATGAATTGATTATGCATTGGCCTAACTACGGATAAGTACTGTTCGATGACCGAATCCACATTTCGACCTCGGTCATTGATATCGCGTAATAATCTTCTGATGATCCGAATATCTGCATCCGTATCGACAAATAATTTAATGTCCATTAAATCACGCAGACGTTCATCCTCGAGCACGAGAATCCCCTCTAAAATGATCACGTCCTGTGACTCCACGCAATTCGTCTCCGCAGACCTAGTGTGCAATGTATAATCATATGTCGGTACTTGGATCGATTGTCTTTCCAATAACCGGTTGATATGTTCAATTAATAAATCAGTGTCGAATGCCAGCGGATGATCATAATTCGTTTGCAGCCGTTCTTCAAATGCTAAATGTGATTGGTCTTTGTAATAGTCATCTTGCTCGATGACTACAACGGAATGACCTTGAAACACTTCATGAATCTTTTTGGTGACACTCGTTTTACCGGAGCCGGAACCTCCGGCAATGCCGATCACAACAGGCTTATTCTTCACAGCGATTCCCCTTTGCTGCTTTCTAATTCGTTTTTCTTGACCCCAATCAAAATTCCATCTCCAATGGGCAGAAGAGACGTCTCATAACGTTCATGGTTCATTGCCCAATCAGTGAATTTTTGCAGATTGCGAATCATCGTGCGATTTCGTTTCGGTACTTCTGCATCTTTCAACAGCACCATACCATGCATGAACATATTATCACAATAAATTACACCTTTTGCGCTGATCAATGGACTATATTTTTCAAAGAACTTTTGATATTGTCCTTTTGCCGCATCAATGAACAAGGTATCAAATGGTTGCTTTGGCAAGTTCTTTTCGTCAAATACCAAAGCATCATCCTGGATGATTTGAATACGTTCTTGTAAACCGCTTCGCTCAATATGCTCGACAGCTTTCGCATAACGTTCCGCGTCTCTTTCAATTGTATAAATTATCGCCTCAGGAAACGCTAGAGCTATTCGGATTGCCGAGTAGCCAATTGCGCTGCCGATTTCTAGAATTCTTTTTGGCTGCTGTATTTGAAGCAGTCCAATCAACGTATTCAAACCTGTATCATCCATGATCGGTACGCGGTGTTCTGCCGCATAGCGCTCCATTTCAAGAATGAGCGGCTCTTTCTCTTTGGCAAAACCGTTAATATAGGCACTGTAATCCGCCATATAATTTCTCCTTTATAGAACCTTCTTATTTCTTATTTATGCTGACTATCAATATACTCAGCTTTGTTTTCCAAATGCTCTTCATAAGTCTTCGCGAAATGATTCACACCATCTTTATCTGCCAAGAAAAATAAATACTTTGTTTTGGAAGGTTCGACAGCTGCTTGTAAGGACGCGGCTCCCGCATTGGCGATAGGACCCGGTGGCAATCCTTTATTTTGATAGGTGTTGTATGCATTTTCCACTTTTAGATCCTCGAGTAATACACGGTCTTTATGCTCTCCTAAAGCATACAAAACAGTAGGGTCTGTTTGCAGAGGCATACCTTCATCCATTCGGTTAATGAACACACTGGCGATGGTTTCACGATCTGCTTTGCTCGTTGCTTCTTTTTCAAGCAGGGAAGCAAACGTTAATAGCCAGTGCGCGGACTTTTCTTTCTCTTCTAAAAAGCCTTGGAACGGAATGATATTTTGCACCGTTGCATCCACCATCGTATCCACTACTTCTTCCACTGACGGCGACTCATCATAAAATGGATACGTGGCCGGGAATAAATAGCCTTCTAGAGCATAGCGAATGTTTTCTTTTTGTATTTCTTCGGTAATAATATCGGGATACTTCGTCATATATCGCAAAACGGCGTCTTCACTCGTTACAAAATCCATAAATTCCTCTTTTGTGAACGATGCCTTTGCGCTTGTCCTTTCTGCGATCTGATCTAGCGTCAAGCCTTCCGGTATCGTCAGCGTGAAGGCAGGCGTTCGATACACCACACCTGTTTTCAAACTCTGAAGTAATTCATCAGGCGTCATAGATTTAGTAAGACCATATGTTCCAGCTTGGAAATCTGCTTCATTGTTTACTTTTGCATAGTATTTAAACACTCGAGCACTTTTGATAACGCCCTTTTTTTCCAGAATCTCAGAAATAGTATCCAACCCAGAACCAATCGGTACGACCACTTCTACGACTTTTTCAGAGTCCGGATCAACTGGCTTTAATGCACCTTTTATGTATGTATAGATAGAGAAACCGCCAATTATCCCAATCACGAGAATGACGGATACGATCCAAAACACGATTTTTCGAACTGTCCTCACTTCTTCCTTTTGTTCAAGCATCCGTTGAAACATAACTTCCTTTTTTCTTTGGGGCTCTTTTTCCATAACCCTCACCTCTTTTTCACTACTGCTGAATTAAGTTAAAAAAGACGGAACGGTCCGCACCATTCCGTCCGTCACATGAATAGAACTCTCAGTCGCCTTCTTCTTCAAGGAAAGTATTCAATACTTCTTCAATCATATCCCATTCTTCATCGGATTCGATTTCGAGTAATTCTCCGCCTTCTTCGCCTTCCTCCGTAGGAATGAAAGCAGATGCGTGGATTTCGACATCTTCGTCATCGTCCACTTCTTCACCGTCTAAAATGTGGTAAAGTACATACGATCTTTCATATTCTTTCGAATCAAATGTTAAGATCACTTCACAAACATGCTCTTCACCGTTCTCGTCAACTATTGTCATTGTTTCTTGTCCGTGTTCCATTCTAATCACCTCTAAATTTTTTTTGAATCCAAATACCCTTGAAGTATCATGACAGCTGCCATTTTATCAATCACCGATTTCCGCTTTTTACGGCTTACATCCGCTTCGATTAAGACACGTTCGGCAGCCATCGTCGTCAGCCGCTCATCCCAAAGAACAACTGGAAAACCAAATTTCTCGCGTAAACTTTCGGCGTATTGTTCAGAGGCTTGTCCCCTCGGGCCGATTGTATTGTTCATATTTTTAGGATAGCCGACGACAAATTCATGTACTTCGTATTCTTTAGTTAGTTCTTCGATCCGCTCAAGACCGAAAAGACCTTCTTCTTCGTTGATTTTGATCGTCTCGATGCCTTGAGCAGTCCATCCGAGACCATCACTAATTGCGATGCCGACTGTTTTCGTGCCGACATCCAATCCCATTATTCTCATTCTGCTTTTCCTCTATTCTCTCGAATGTAGAACTTCACTAATTCTTCGAGAATTTCATCTCGTTCTAACTTTCGTATTAGACTGCGAGCGTCTTCGTGGCGCGGAATATAGGCTGGATCTCCGGATAGTAAATAGCCGACGATTTGATTGATCGGGTTATAACCTTTTTCTTCCAATGCTTTGTAGACATGGAGCATGACTGCTTTGACTTCTTCCTCCATTGATTCCTCTGGAAAGTTGAATTTCATCGTTTCATCAGATGAATTCATACTCGACACCCCGCTTTCCGATTCCATTATGTGTATACCAACCAATCGTTCTTTCGCTTCCTAGACACCGTTGATTTCCGCTTCGGGCGGACGCTTTCCAGGGGGCGTGGCTTGAGCCTCCTCGTCGCTTCGCTCCTGCGGGGTCTCAAGACACACGCTGATCCCCTAGGAGTCGCCGCCCTACGCTCCAATCAACTAGAGATGTGAAATAATAAGCCTATTTCAATAGTGTATATCAGTAGAACGATTGCTGAAATTGGTTAAACAGATTTTACATAATCATACACGGATTGGAGCGCGTCATCAAGTTTAGACGCGTCTTTTGCTCCGGCCATTGCCATGTCGGGACGGCCGCCGCCTTTTCCGCCGCATAGGGATGCGACGTGGTTGACGATTTTCCCTGCGTGATACTCGCTGCCTTTTAAGTCGTTCGTGATGCCAGCCGCGAGCATTACTTTGCCGTCTGTGACGGTTCCTAATACAATGACGCCTTTGGATGTTTTTTGTTTCAGTTCATCGATCAGCTGGCGAAGGCCATTGTTGTCTTTTACCTCTACATTGGCTGAGATAACTGTGATGTCTTCGATTTGTCGAGCTGTTTCCATGACGTCCGTCAATTGGCTGTTGCCCATTTTTGCAGCTAATGATTCGTTTTCACGCTGCAAGTCTTTATAGTCCGCCAAGATAGATTCGACTTTCGTTACGACCGTTTTCGGTGTTGCTTTCGTCGCTGTCGCTACTTGATCGATGACGGCTTGGTCTTCTTTAAAAGAATGGAATGCTTGTCCGCCTGTCAATGCTTCGATTCGGCGTGTTCCTGCTCCGATTCCGCTCTCCGAAACAATTTTGAAGACATTGATGTCAGATGTGTTGTTTACGTGACAGCCGCCGCATAGTTCGATAGAGTAGTCGCCTACTTGCACCACTCGGACGATGTCTCCATATTTTTCACCAAACAGGGCCATTGCACCCATTTCTTTAGCTTCTGCAATTGGAGCAAGTGATGTATTGACAGGAGTTCCTGCCCAAATTTGTTCATTCACTTGATATTCAATACGTTCGAGCTCCTCTTTCGTCACTTGGCCGAAATGCGAGAAGTCAAATCGCAGTCGATCGGGGCCTACATAAGAACCTGCTTGATTGACATGCTCTCCAAGGACATCTTTCAATGCACGGTGCAGCAAGTGAGTAGCTGTATGGTTCTTGACCGTCAGCTGACGTAAATGCTCGTCGACCACGGCAGTAACTGCAGCGCCCCCATTCATTTCTCCGGAACTGATGAAAACGGTGTGCAAGTTTTGGCCATTCGGTGCTTTTTGGACATCCTGGACTTCTGCAATGAATGCCTCATTGGTCAATTTCCCTTTATCTGCAATCTGTCCGCCACTTTCTGCGTAGAAAGGGGTCTGATCTAAGATCACTTGCACAGTTTCACCTTCAGCAGCATGTGAGATACGCTGGCCATCTTTTAAAAGTACGATAACCGAAGCATTCGTTTGCAACTGCTGATAGCCGATAAATTCACTTGGAACATGGATTTCACCAAGCACACCGGATTGGATGTGCATGGAATCTACGTCCGCTCTCGCAGCGCGTGCGCGATTTCTTTGTGCTGCCATCTCTTCATCAAAGCCGATACGGTCGACTGCAACATTCTCTTCCAGTGCGAATTCTTCGGTTAATTCGAACGGGAAGCCGTATGTGTCATACAACTTGAATGCGTCGCTTCCTGAAACCACAGGCACTTCAGAAGCTTTAGCTTTCTCGATGATTGTTGAAAGAATCGCCATTCCGTCATGCAATGTTTCGTGGAAACGGTCTTCTTCGTTTTTTACAACCTTCATGATAAACGCTTGTTTCTCATGCACTTCAGGATAAAAGTCTTTCATAATATCTCCTACAATTGGAACGAGCATGTACATGAACGGCTTATTAATTCCTAATTGCTTAGCGAAACGGACCGCTCTTCTTAGTAGTCGGCGCAAGACATAGCCACGGCCTTCATTGGAAGGTAGCGCTCCGTCCCCTATCGCGAAGGCAACAGTACGAATATGGTCCGCGATTACTTTAAATGCAGTATCTGCTACCGTTGTTTCCCCATATTTCTTGCCTGAAACGTCTTCTACTGCTTCGATGATGGGCAAAAACAGATCTGTATCGAAGTTCGTTGGGACATCTTGGATGACTGAAGCCATCCGTTCGAGGCCCATCCCTGTATCAATATTTTTCTTAGGAAGAGGAGTGTACGTATGATCCGGATTATGATTGAACTCAGAGAATACTAAGTTCCAAATTTCCAAGTAGCGATCATTCTCTCCTCCCGGATATAATTCAGGATCGGAGAAGTCGTCTCCATAAGCAGGACCGCGGTCATAGAAAATTTCTGAGTTTGGTCCGCTTGGGCCTTCTCCGATATCCCAGAAGTTCCCTTCCAAACGAATGATCCGCTCTGTAGGGATTCCAATCTTGTCTTTCCAAATGGAGTATGCTTCTTCGTCTTCCGGATGAACGGTGATCGACAACAATTCCGGATCAAAACCGATCCATTTATCGTTCGTCAGAAAATCCCACGCACGAATAATTGCTTCTTCTTTAAAATAATCACCGATCGAGAAGTTTCCGAGCATTTCAAAGAACGTATGATGACGCGCTGTATAGCCAACATTTTCGATATCGTTCGTACGGATCGATTTTTGTGCATTGGCAATCCTCGGATTCTCCGGTATGACTCGTCCATCAAAATACTTCTTCAACGTTGCAACGCCACTATTGATCCATAGAAGCGATGGGTCATCGACAGGCACTAAAGCGGCCGATGGTTCTACTTTATGCCCATGCTCTTTAAAATAGTCTAAAAAAAGTTGGCGAATTTCAGATGCCGTTAGTTTTTTCATCGTTTACTCCTCCTAAAATTAAAAAAACTCCACCCCTGTATAAAGGGGCGAAGGTTAAAGAATCGCGGTACCACCCTAATTACCGCAAGTTGCGGTATCTCGAGTTGCTTTAACGCAGCAAAGACGGCAGGGATTAGCTGCAACTTCGGAATAGCGTTCCTCAAGTCCTGCGAGAGCTTTTTCAGCCTGGAAGCTCTTTTCTAAACACAGAATACACGAGTACTCGTTCCTTCGACGTTTTTCAATATTTCTAAACGAATTATAGGAAAGTTCTACTGCTTTGTCAATCGGCCGCTTCCAGAAAGTCGAATGGCGACACATCTGACATTCCAATCATCGGATCAATCATACTGAAATTGTCCATCGTTAACTTTGCGGGTGTGGTTTCCACAGCCTGCTCAATTGGTTGTTTCGCCTCTTCAGAGCCAGTCAACTGAACTGTTTCTTCCGCTTCTTCTATATCAATAAAACCAGCAATCCGCTCTTTCAATGTCGTTTGACGCTCGGTTTCATCCGTTCGCTCGATACCTGCCTTGAACTCTTCCGCCTCACCACATAGTATCAAGAAGTTTTTGGCTCTCGTGATGCCTGTATACAGGAGATTGCGTCTCAGCATTTTACGTTGACTTCGTACAATCGGCATGACAACGATCGGAAACTCACTGCCCTGAGACTTATGGATCGAACAGCAATAGGCTAGCGTGATTTGATTCAGATCGCCGCGTTCATAGTTCACTTCATTGCCGTCATACGAAACGACCAACATCGCTTTTTTATCAGTCGTCTCTTTGGCCAACATGATGGCTACAACTTCTCCCATATCGCCATTAAAAACATTGCTTTCCGGCTGATTGACAAGCTGCAGCACTTTATCCCCGACCCGATACGTCGTTTCACCAAAAGTCATTTCTTTTCTGCCCGCAGCGGGCGGATTGGTGATTTCCTGGATCATTTTGTTCAGACCGTCTATGCCAGCCGGACCTTTATACATCGGTGCTAGCACTTGGATATCTTTGATCGAATGTCCTTTAGATGTCGCACTTTGAATGATTTGTTTGACCGCAGGGAGGATTTGCTCACTGGAAGCCCGTATGAATGATCGGTCAGACGTCTTCTTCGTCACATCCATCGACCATGTCCTCTGCTTAATCATATGCGCCATTTCGATAATAGTAGAGCCTTCACTTTGACGGAAAATATCGGTCAATTCAACAACCGGAATCTTGCCTGACTGCATAAAATCATGCAGTACTTGGCCTGGTCCGACAGACGGCAGCTGATCTTGGTCACCGACGAATAAAAGCTGTGCATCATTTCGGACCGCTTTCAATAATTGATGCATCAGCCACGTATCGACCATCGACGTTTCATCGATGATGATTAAATTGCCCTCTACTTCCCGCTCAGTCTCTTCTTCCGATTCCTGACCGGTAAAGCCGAGAAGGCGGTGAATCGTCATAGCGGGCAATCCTGTGGCTTCTGACATACGTTTTGCTGCCCGTCCGGTAGGTGCCGCCAATATAATTGGAAACAGTTCTTTCTTACGTGCGTATTCTTCAAGATCCAATGAGAGTCCATGTAATTCTGCATATACTTCAACGAGACCTCGGATAACGGTTGTTTTCCCCGTCCCCGGTCCTCCCGTCAAAACGAGCAAAGAAGAATGCAGCGCCCGCTCAATTGCTTCCACTTGCGTTTCCGCATACTCCACTTCCAAACGTTCTTCAATTTCGCCAATCGCTTTTCTGATCTCAGAAGCAGGGAACTGTTCATCCACTTCATTTTCCAGAATGCGTTGTACTTTTGCAGCGATTCCGATTTCCGAATAATAAAGGGAAGGTAAATAAAGCCTTTGCTTTTCGGCAGACAACGTCCCTTCCTCAACCAATTCGATAACCGCTTCCGAGATGGATTCATACGATATGTCATGAGGCTGACTTGCTTCGAGCAATTGCTTCGCTTGCGGTAAGATCTCTTCAGATTCCAAATAAACATGACCTGAAGACTGCACTTCACTATGTACACTGTAATAAACAGCAGCTTTTATTCGCGCGGGATGATCGCCTACTAATCCCAATTGTTTCGCCAAATCATCTGCGCGCTGAAAACCGATCCCCTCGATTTCCTTTATGAGCCGATAAGGATTTTCCGTCAAGATGTCGATTGCATCGTCTTGATAAGTCTGATAAATCCTCATGGCGATTTGAGGTCCGAAGCCCCATTCATTAAGTTGCACCATAGTTCGTTCAAGACCTAAGTTTTCTTGTAAAACTGCTACAAGCGTATCTTTTCGTTCCTCTGACAAACGCGGGACCTGATCGAGGACGGACCGATCTTCCAAAATCTTCTGTATGACGTTATTGCCTAAAATCTTTACGATTTCTCCTGCCGTCTTCTTCCCAATGCCAGGAAATAAATCACCTGATAAATAATGAATGAGCCCGGCTTCGGTTGCCGGAAGCTCTTTTGAAAACGTTTGGACGTCAAATTGCTGACCATGGACAGGATGGTTCACCATACGACCGGTAAACTTATAATCCTCTTCAGCAATCAATGGAGGAAAGGAGCCTTTGATGACGATCTCTTTATCCCGATAATCTGTATTGGTCGATGTGACTTTCATTTTCACTATGGAAAATAAGTTCGTTGCGTTATGAAAGATCGTTACAATCGGTCTGCCGATTATATACTGTTCAGATTCATTCATCAGGCCCTCACCTCCTTCTCTCTGCTATTCGCTTTGTTCGTCGCCGAGCTGGATCATATCGTAAATATATCGCGCCTGTGTGTGCTCCGGCTCGACCGTAAAGGCTTGCTCCAAGTGGGACAATGCGCGCTTTTTATCCTCCGTGGAGACTGCAAACAACACGCCTAGGTTATAATGGGCGTCCGCATGTTCCGGTTCCTTTTCTAAAATGGTCTCAAAAACCGGCTGTGCCTCTGGAAACAGTTCCAGTTTCGCCAGTAAAATGCCGTAAGACAATAAAACTTCCTGATCGTCTTCGTTCAATTCAACAGCCCGCTGCAAGTAAGGCAATGCCAGACGGTCATTGCCTGCCTGTTCCATGCTTTTCCCCAACATAAAATAGACGTCTGCCGTTTCCAGTCCCGTCTGGATGGCTCTCTCATAAAGTTTGGCCGCCTCTTCAAAACGCTCTTGATTGTAGTACAGATTGGCGAGGCCATAAAATGCTGTGCCTGCCTTTTCGTCAAGAGTCAATGCTTTTTGGAAAAATGGTTCCGCACGCTCTGTGTCTCCGAGCGAAGCGAAAATATTTCCAATATTAATATAGCCGGTTGCATCCTCAGGATTTTCCTCAATGGATTGCATAAACAACTCGACTGCTTTTTCGTAATTGCCTTCTTGCATTTCTTGAATTGCTTCATTCTGTAACGACATCATATACCCTCCTTACCCAACGTATGTCAGCTTTTTGCCATCTTTAAACACTTCATCAATCGTTCCGCCGCCCAAGCATTCCTCGCCGTCATACAGGACGACCGCTTGCCCCGGGGTAACCGCACGTACTGGCTCCGCGAATGTAACGATGGCCCCTTCACCTGACAGTTCCACAGTCACTTGTGTGTCCGGCTGACGGTAACGGAACTTTGCCGTACAAGAAAATGTCTTCGGCAATTCCTTTGTTGTACAAATATTCATATCTGTCGCTTTTAAGCTGGTCGAATACAAGGCATCATGATGAAACCCTTGCTCCACTAGTAAGACATTGCGCTCCAGATCCTTACCAACCGCGAACCAAGGCTCCCCTGAACCGCCGATCCCAAGTCCATGGCGCTGGCCGATCGTATGATACATCAACCCATCATGTTTCCCCATGACTTTACCGTCCATAGTTTGCATTTCCCCTGGAATCGCAGGCAAGTATTCACTCAGGAATTCTTTGAAGTTCCGTTCGCCAATGAAACAAATGCCTGTAGAATCTTTTTTCTTCGCTGTCGCCAGTCCTGCTTTTTCCGCGATTTCTCGAACGCTTGATTTTTCCAAGTGACCCAGCGGGAACATAACTTGCTGCAGCTGCTCCTGTGTTAATTGATTCAAGAAATACGTTTGATCTTTATTGTTGTCAACTCCACGAAGCATCGCGACGCCATCTTCACGTTCTACGACTTGTGCATAATGACCTGTCGCCAAGAAATCTGCTCCCAAGCTTTTAGCATGCTCTAGAAATGCATTGAATTTTATTTCTTTATTGCACATTACGTCTGGGTTCGGGGTGCGTCCTGCTTTGTATTCATCCAAGAAATACGTGAATACTTTATCCCAATATTGCTTCTCAAAATTAACGGAATAGTAGGGAATGCCGATTTGATCGCAGACACTTCTTACGTCTTCAAAATCTTCTGTCGCTGTGCAATGTCCAGATTCGTCTGTGTCATCCCAGTTTTTCATGAAGATTCCAATCACTTCATAACCTTGTTCTTTCAAAAGTAATGCCGCAACCGAAGAGTCCACTCCGCCAGACATTCCAATGACTACCCGTGTATCTGCTGGGGCTTTTGTCGTTCTCATTTCCACTTCATCCTTTGCTGGTTCATTTCACTAGTCTTTTCACTACAGCGGAGATTCTCTCTGCGGCTTCTTCAATCATGGATTGCTCCAGACCGTATCCAAAGCTGATGCGTATCGAGTTTCGAGCGTTATCGGAGTCGTCACCGAACATAGCCGTCACGACATGCGACGGTTCAAACGAGCCCGCTGTGCAAGCGGAACCGCTAGAAACCGCAATTCCTTCTAAATCCAAACTCATCAAAAATGTTTCCACGTCTGTCCCCGGGAACGAAACATGGTAAATATGCGGCAGTACCGGAATTGATTCATGTACTGTCGGCAAAAATTCTATTTCATTTCGTTTGAAAATTTCACTCATCGTCCGCTTGTATGACTGATAGGTTTCGGCGGTCTCATCCTTTGTTTGTTCCGCGATGGACACAGCTTGTGCAAACGCTGCTGTCGCCGGAACATTTTCCGTACCAGCACGCCGTTTTTTCTCTTGTTCACCGCCATGCAATTGAGCATCCAGTAATTTTCCGCTTCTCTGATAGAGGAAACCGATTCCTTTTGGACCATTCAGTTTATGTGCAGAGACCGACAATAGATCCACTTGCAGTTCATTTACATCGAGCAAGGAAGTTCCATACGCTTGAACTGCATCTGTATGGAAGATCGCTTGATGCGACTCCAGAAGATTGCCAATTTCGGCAATTGGCTGTATCGTGCCTACTTCATTGTTTCCATACATGATCGAGACAAGAATGGTTTCGTCTGTCAATGCATGCCGAACTTGTTCCACAGAAATAAGGCCGTTTCGGTCAGGTTGCAAATACGTCACTTCATAGCCTTGTGACTCCAGTCGTTTACACGGATTTAACACCGCGTGATGTTCGATTTCTGTCGTGATGATATGACGTCCATGTGGCTGCATTATTTGCACAGAGCCGAAAATCGCTAAATTATCCGCTTCGGTGCCTCCTGAAGTGAAGATGATTTCATTCGGCAGAGCACCGACTGAGAGAGCTAACGTTTTACGCGCTTCCTCTAGCAGTTTTTTCGCGTTCCTGCCGAATTGATGCGTGCTCGACGGATTGCCGTACGTATCTGACAACGCGGAAGTAAAACGTTCCAAGACTTTTGGATGCATAGGAGTCGTAGCAGCGTAATCTAAATAAATGGCTTGTTTCATCTGGTAAACTCCTTTAAATATAGAACATGTATTCATCTTGTGTTGGCGTGTCTTCATACTCGATCAGATCTTTAATTGTCGTATGGTCGAGTACTCCGCGGATTGCGTCACCAATTCGTTTCCATAATTCGCGCTGTGGAATTTCATCATCCTCAAGTCCTTCCACGAGCTGGATCGGTCCTTCAAGCAGACGAATGATCTCCCCCGCTGTAATTTGTGAGGGATCTTTAGCTAGTTTGTAACCTCCGTATGCTCCGCGAACACTTTTAACGAGTCCACTGTTGCGTAAAGGGGGGATTAATTGCTCCAAATACGCTTCGGAAAGATTTTGCTCTTCTGCAATTTTCCGCAGCGGCACAGGGCCTTCCCCAAATTTTCGTCCTAATTCTACAATAACCGTGAGGCCGTATCGACCTTTGGTGGAAATTTTCATTTTGGCATCGTCCTTTACTAAAATTGCTGTCGTTAGTATAGCATAATTCTAGCGTTCGTTCTTCGAAATGACTTCATTCAGATTTTACGATATAATGAAAGAACAGATGTACGGAGGATTGATATACATGCATAACGAACCTTTGGCCTTCCGCATGCGGCCTGAAACGATAGATGAAGTCATTGGACAAGACCACGTCATCGGGGAGACGACCCCCCTTTATCGAATGATCAAAAATGGGCATGTCCCATCTCTTTTATTATATGGTGAACCTGGCATAGGTAAGACTTCCCTTGCCTATGCCATCGCAGGAACTTCCAAATTGCCATTCATTGCGCTGAATGCGACAGTGGCAGGGAAAAAAGATGTAGAAGATGTCGTCAAAGAAGCAAGAATGACAGGAAAAGTATTGTTATTTTTAGATGAAATACACCGCTTCAATAAATTGCAGCAAGATACGCTGCTGCCCCACGTAGAAAGCGGATCGATCATTTTGATCGGAGCGACGACAGAAAATCCTTTTCATGACGTCAATCCGGCGATACGCTCTCGATGCGGTGAAATCGTGCAGTTAAAACGACTGCAGCCGGAAGATTTGCTAAATTTATTGAAACGCACATTAGAAGACAAAAAGAAAGGCCTTGGACAGGAAGACATCGTCATAACGACTGAGCAGCTTCAGAAAATCGCTGAAGGGGTCAATGGAGATGCACGTAAAGCGCTAACGTTCCTCGAGTCGTTGCTCGCTGCGAGCGATGAAGAAAACGGACAGATCATTGTTAAAGATGATTTGCTGCAACAATTGCTCACAAGAATCAGTTTGCTAGGCGACAAAAAAGGCTCCCATCATTATAATTTGTTATCCGCACTGCAAAAAAGCGTGCGAGGCAGCGATGTCAATGCGGCGCTTTACTACTTGGCACAACTTCTCGAAATCGGGGATTTGACGGCGGTCACGAGACGATTGCTCGTCATGAGTTATGAAGATATCGGCTTAGCTGCTCCCGATGTCGGTGCGCATGTCGTCGCCGCTACGGATGCCGCTTTGCGCTTAGGTATGCCGGAAGCCCGCATTCCTTTGTCGGTCGTTACGGTGGAGATGTGTTTGGCTTCGAAATCGAACTCGGCTTATCGGGCAATCGATCAAGCGACCAAAGTTCTTCACGAGCAACCAACCGGCGAAATCCCAATGCACCTTCGCGATACTCATTATGGCGGAGCAGCACAGCTCGGCCACGGAGGATATGTCTACCCGCACGATACGCCAGTCGGCTCATTCGGCGGCTGGACGGATCAGCAATACTTGCCCGACAGCTTAGCAGGCACAGAGTTTTATTCCCCAGTTGAAGCAGGTGATGAAACGAGAATGGCCGCCATCTATAAACGACTGCTCTCGTTTAAAGGCAAAAAAAATCCACGATAGCTTAAGGGCTTCGTGGATTTAAATTGCAGAAAAAACTTGCTATTGTAGAAGGCACCGTTGATCTACGTTCCAGGCGGACGCTTTCTGTAGGGTTTAACGAGAATGATGAGACTCTGGACTGAGCGAAGTAAAGGAAGCGGCTTATTCGAAAGCGTCCCGTCTGTAGCGCAAATCCCCGAACCACAAACCTATTTTCTTTTGCTATGTTTAACACTTTGACTTCCCAACTGTATTAGTTCGGGATTTGTCTATATGAGAAAATCCACGAAAGCTATTGGCTTCGTGGATTTTTTTATTTCATTTCAGCAATTCTGCAAAGCCCGCAGGCGTTTGAATTGGATCGATGTCGTTGAAATAACTGTAGTTGGCATCTAGTTTTTGTTTATAGCGAATATAGTCGCGACCGAAATAGCTTGTAATATTTGCGGACAGCTTCATACCTGTAACGAAAAATGTTTTTTCATTCACAGTCAATTCCAGATCCATTTTCTCAACGACTGGAAAACCAGTATGGGTATGTATGAACTGTTCAGGCATCGGACTGTTCACCGCCACTTCTTTCATGAATCGTCGGTACTCGGCCGGCGTTAATGAAAACTGAAGAGCATAACCATAATCGATTTTTTCCAACTCTGCGCTCTCTATGAAAGGCTCCAGTAGAGAGAGGTCCATAGCAGGAGCAGTGAATGGCACCCATACATCCAGTAATTCTTTGCGTTCTTCCTCTGTCATCGCTTGCCAGTCGCCCTTTTCTTCCTGTACTGCCAATTGATCATCCTGTCGGAAAATATGAAGGTTTTTTGGCTGTTGTTTCGGAATCTGTAAAACTACTTCTTCTGAAACTTTCACAGGATCCAGTTCGACATTCGATTGGATATGCAGCTTTTTACTGTCGCGCTCAACCGGATCAGAAGTGACGCTGCTCTCATCAAAGACAATGCTCGTATGTACAGATTTCAGCTCCTTCATCGCTGCATCTGCTTTCTTCAGCACATCTTCAGGGCTAGATGGTGCCGAAGATGTTTTTCCGCATCCTGCCATCGTAAATATCACGACTGCCAGGAAAAGAACGAAATATCGTTTGTTCATCAAGAAACTTCCTTTCAATCAAATCAATCAAAACTATTTACAGTGTACTGCACGGGAGCGCACTTGTCACGAATGATTCGGTATCCGTTCCATCTTCCTATAAGAGGAAGATCGATCAATCTACTTTGACAACCCAATTGAACGGATCTTCCACTCTACCTGTCTGAATTCCTGTAATTGTTTCATATAATTTCAGAGACAATTCTCCGATTTGATTACCATTGATTTCACATTTTTCGCCGCCCCAAGATAATTCACCCATCGGCGAGATTACTGCAGCAGTTCCTGTGCCGAACGCTTCTTCCAGAGTTCCAGCCGCATTGGCATCGAATATTTCTTGGATGGATACTTTACGTTCCGTTACTGGAAATCCCCATGATTGCAGCAATTCGATGACGGATTTACGTGTGATCCCTTCTAAAATGCTGCCGTTCAGACTTGGCGTAATAACTTCTCCATTGATTTTGAAGAACACATTCATCGCGCCGACTTCTTCAATGTATTTATGCTCTTTTGCATCCAACCAAAGCACTTGCGAATAACCCGCAGCTTCTGCTACTTCTTGCGCTTTCATCGCACCCGCATAGTTCCCTGCGGTCTTCGCACTTCCTGTCCCGCCTACCGCAGCACGGACGAACTCTGATTCTACCGCAATTTTCACAGGGTTCATACCTTCTTTGTAATAGGCACCTACCGGAGATAAAATGATCATCAATCGATACGTCTTCGAAGGCGCAACACCTAAATAAGGCTGTGTCGCAAAAATGAATGGACGGATATACAGTGAAGTGCCTTCCCGATCAGGAATCCATTCTTTATCTAAAGAGACCAATTCCTTTAATGCATCAAGCACCAATTCTTCATCAAAGTTCGGCATGCATAATCTTTCATTGGAACGGTTCAGGCGTTTCATGTTTTCATCCGGTCGGAACAGCACGACTTCTTTATCGTCAGTTACATAGGCTTTTAATCCTTCAAAAACAGTTTGACCGTAATGCAAAACAATCGCTGCCGGGTCAAGCATGAACGGCTCGTACGGTACAATGCGTGCATCATGCCAGCCTGTTCCTTCCGTATAATCCATTACAAACATATGATCCGTAAATACTGTGCCAAAAGCCAGTTGATCGGTTGCCGGTTTTTCTTTCGGTTGTGCGTTTCTTTTGACTGTTATCTTGTTCTTCGCTGTCATATCTATACCCTCCTGAATATTTATCTGATTTGGCCAGTGCCGCGGATGACAAATTTGGATGAAGTCAACGCTTCTAATCCCATTGGCCCCCGTGCATGTAGCTTCTGCGTACTGATCCCAATTTCTGCACCGTAACCGAACTCGAAGCCATCTGTGAAACGAGTCGATGCATTAACATAGACAGCCGCCGCATCCACGCTATTCAAGAACTTTTCCGCATGCTCATCACTTTGCGTAACAATACCTTCTGAGTGTTTTGTACTGTATTGCTTAATATGATCAAGCGCTTGTTGGAAGTTCTGTACATTTTTCATCCGCAATTTCAAATCCAGAAATTCGCTCGACCAGTCATCTTGCTCCACTTCAGCAATCGAAGGATCAAATTGATGGATTGTCTCGTCTCCCACTAACTGGACATCTTTTTCACGCAAACTATCGATCAGCTTTTCACCGTGTTGCTGTAACCAATTCTGATCAATGATCACCGTCTCAATTGCGTTACAAACTGAAGGTCGGTGAGTTTTTGCATTCACAACGAGGTCGATCGCCATTTGCGAATCCGCTGATTCATCAATGTATAAATGACAGTTTCCAGCTCCCGTTTCAATAACCGGAACAGTGGATTCACGGATAACTGTTTGAATCAATTTTGCACCGCCACGTGGGATCAACACATCCAAATAGTCATTTAACGTAAACAATTCCTTCGCAGTTTTACGGCTCGTATCTTCAATCAACTGCACGGAATCGACTGGCAAGGAACCTTTTTCCAGTCCTCGCTGAATGACATGCCATAGCGCGAGATTTGAATATTTGGCTGACGAACTACCACGTAATACGACTGCATTCCCCGTCTTCAAAGCGAGAGATGCCGCGTCAATTGTAACATTCGGACGCGCTTCATAAATCATCGCAATGACACCGATCGGCACACGCTTTCTGACGATGTGCAAGCCATTTTCCTTTTCGATCTCTTCCAAGGTCTCCCCGATTGGATCTTTCAAATCAATCAGTAAACGAACGCCTTCAGCCATTGCTTCAATGCGGTCCGGCGTCAATAAGATCCGATCGAGCACAGCTGCCTCGATACCGTTTGCACGGCCTTCTTCGATATCTTTCTTATTTTCCTCAAGAAGATGTTCTTGCTCCTCCAGCAATTGATCCGCAATCAAACGAAGTGCTTCGTTCTTCTCTTCCGTCGTTGCCGTGTTCAACACATAACTCGCTTCTTTAGCCGCTTTCCCTTTACGTCTGATCTCACTCATTGCCCAATCTCCCCTTTAAGTTAATTGTACCCAACGATCTCTGTGAATCACTTCGATCATCGGTGCTAACACTTCCTCATTTTTGTCTCTCTCGGTCAGGACTTTTTCTAATTGCTCTGATGAATACGTCACTTCTCCTCTACCGATCAAACCATCCACACCATACACTTCCACGACTTCCCCTGCTTCAAAACTTCCTTTTACTTTAAAAACACCAGCCGGTAAAAGACTACGGCCATTGTGTAAGATTGCCTCTTCTGCACCTTTGTCGACATACAAACGGCCGGTGGATTCAGAGTGCAGCGCGATCCATTGGCGCTTCGTATTGATGACACTGCCGAGCGGACTTGAAATATACGTACCGTCTCCATTACCTTGCAGAATCTCTAAAAGTTTAAAAGAGCCGCTGCCTGTTCCAATAAAGACGGGGACTGCCAAAGTGTGTGCAGTTTTTGCAGCCAGTAACTTCGAGCGCATGCCGCCTGTACCGACTTTCGAACCGAGATCGTCTGTACCGCCAAGCAACTCATCCGTAATTTCATCGAGCTCCGTCAAACGAACAGCGTCAGGATCTTTTCTCGGATTACTCGTATAAATTCCATTGACATCCGTCAAAATGATCAATTGATCCGCATGCAAAAATCCGCTTACTAACGCAGATAACATATCATTATCGCCAAATGTCAATTCATCTATGGAGACAGTGTCGTTTTCATTGATGATCGGCACGATGCCTCGCTCCAATAATTCCGACATCGCCGCAAACGCGTTACGGTAACGGTCCCGGTTCGAAAAATCTTGACGGGTTAAAAGGATTTGAGCCGGCACGACGCCATGCTCACCGAATCGTTCGATATACGATTGAATCAAAAGACTTTGACCAACAGCTGCTGCTGCCTGTCTTCCTTTGATGGTTACAGGGCGCGATGGGTATCCAAGCCGCGCAAAGCCTGCAGCAACAGCCCCGGATGATACGACGATGACCTCATGACCGGCATTTTTCAACATTGCCAACGCATCGACATGGTCATTCAATTTTAGCTGATCGATTTCCCCGCTGTCGTTTGTTAAAGAACTACTGCCTATTTTCACAACAATTCGCTGTCTCTTCATTTTAATTTCGCCTGCCATTTCTGTAATTCATAATTAAATCTTTTGTGAATTTAGTTCCTGTCGAGGCTGATCGGCGCTTTCCGCTTTTGATACACCCAGTTCCAGATGCCAGTCTATCGGGACGTTTCAGGAAAGCAGTAAAGACAAAAAGCGCCTTTACTGCTTTCCTTCCAACGCCTGTCGAGACTAGACGGCATCTTTCACTTTTGAACCCATCCAGCTCCAAACGCCAGCCTCTCGGGTCGTTTCGGTCTTTCCGAAAAGGTGCAAAGACCGCACCTTTGCCGGCAAGCCCTCCAACGCCTATCGAGGCTAGACGGCGTTTTCCTCTTTAGATACAAAAAAGCCCAGTCGTCCCGAAGTTATCAGGACGAAAGGACTTTGCTTCCGCGGTGCCACCATCATTGGATCCAGTTCATGAATCCCGCTCTCCCCATAACGCCGAGGTACGCGCCTATGTTTTCATAGGACTCCAAAGGCAGGTTCAACAACTGCCATGTGACGGGATTTTTCAGCCGATGAACCCCGCTCTCTTGCACACGCTGTTTGTCTACTATTCCTTCATCAACGTTCAACATTCATTTCACCCATCATACAATATTGGCGGTGATTGTCAAGCGTTCAATGTTTGTTTGCGAGGAGAATGAAGCATGCGATCGAGTGCCATGTTTGCTTCCGCAGAAGTCGAACTATCTACGGCGATGATATTGCGCGCAGCTCCTACTGCAATACTTTCCAAACACCAAAGCAAGTGCGGCAAGTCGATGCGGTTCATCGTCAAGCAAGGGCACATAAGCGGGTTCAAAGAAATAATATCTTGCTCTTTATGTTCTTCTTTCAATCGATTCACTAAATTCATTTCCGTTCCGATTGCCCATTTTGTGCCGGGCGCTGCGGCGGTGATTTGGTCGATAATATATTTCGTCGATCCATTATCATCCGATTGCATCACGACTTCATGAGGACATTCAGGATGGACGATAATTTGTCGATCCGGTTCATTTTCACGGATATGGCGGATATTTTCGACCGTGAAGTTTTCATGTACGGAACAGTGGCCTTTCCAAAGAATCACTTCGCAGTCGTCATCGGGTCCAGAGTATTCCAAAACGTTCGCAATCGGATTCCAGACTGCCATATGATCTAACGAAACCCCTATATCATATGCCGTGTTGCGTCCTAAATGCTGATCCGGCAGGAAAAGGATCCGTTTCTTCTGCGCGAATGCCCATTCCACGATTTTCTTCGCATTCGATGAAGTGACGGTAGCTCCGCCATTTCGGCCGACGAATGCCTTAATCGCGGCAGTCGAATTGACGTATGTCAAAGGCAGTATCGTATCGCCAAAACGTTCCTGTAAGTGTTCCCACGCTCTTTCAGTCTGAAAAATATCTGCCATATCTGCCATCGAACATCCGGCACGCATATCCGGCAAATATACTGTTTGGTTAGGTGTGGTCAGAATATCAGCGGTTTCTGCCATGAAATGCACTCCACAAAACACAATATGCTCTGCTTGTTCATTGGAAGCGCAGATCTGAGCCAATTGCAGTGAATCTCCTGTTGCATCTGCAAACTGAATGACTTCATTTTTTTGATAATGGTGGCCTGGAATAAATAACTTGTCCCCGAGAGATTCTTTTATTTTCCGAATTCTGTCTTCCATTTCACTGACAGAAAGTGTTTTATATTTTTCAGGCAACATTACATCTGCATGCTCTTTCGTTAAATCAAGTATGGACATTGTCTGATTCCCCCTGCTTTTTTAATTTGTATAGTTGCGCTGATGTCTGCAGCTCTCACTGAATGTGTCAGCGCACCAACCGATATGTACTGAATGCCTGTCGATCCATACGCAGCGATCGTTTCCTCCGAAATCATGCCGGATGCCTCAGTCACGATTTGTTTCGGCACAACGGGAAGCCACTCTTTGATTTGCTCGGGCGAACAATTATCGAACATGATAATATCCGGTGCTGCGTTTACTGCTTCTTTGAGTTGCGCAAGCGTTTCGATCTCGACTTCTATTTTCACAGTATGCCCAAGCCGACTTCGCAGCTGCTTAACGGCTTCAGTAATTGATCCGGCATAGGCAAGGTGGTTATCCTTCAACATCACCGTGTCGTAGAGTCCATTGCGGTGATTAAATCCGCCACCAGTACGGACTGCATATTTATCCAGCATCCGCAAACCAGGCGCTGTTTTCCGCGTATCACAAACCCTTGTTTTCGTACCCTTCAGAAATGCAGTCAGTTGGGAAGTCTTGGTGGATATTGCACTCATCCTTTGTATACAGTTCAAGATAACACGCTCTGCTGACAGTAAATTCTTCACAGAGCCTATAGCAACAGCCAAAACCTGCTGTTCTTCCATCTTCTCTCCATCCTCAATAAAGCAAATCACTTCAACGGAAGGATCCATGACTAAAAATCCTTCTCTTATGATGTCGGTTCCGCAAAAGACTCCTGACTCTTTGGCAATGATCTGCAATTCTCCGACAGCAGTATCAGGAAACAACGTCTCGACAGACAAATCGCCATCCCCTATATCCTCAATGAAAAATTGCTCAAGCATTGATCTCAGTTTGATTCTATTCATACGCATTCTCCCTACTAACCTTCAATTTTATGTGTCTTTACATCTATCTTTACACATTTACAGAACTATGACAAGATGAATAAAACAATTAAACTAGGAGGTATGTACATTGAAGTATTTCGATTACGCAGCTACGACTCCCCTTCACAAGGAAGCTGCCGCAGTTTATTTATCTACAGCACAGCATCAGTTCGGCAATACGACGAGTCTCCATGACGCGGGCGGCATGGCTCAAAACGTACTGGAACGGTGCCGGAAACAACTGGCCGCTATTTTAGGTGTTCATTCGGAAGGTTTGTATTTCACGTCTGGAGGGACCGAAAGTAATTCACTTGCTCTGCTTTCCCTCGCACAGGCTAATATGCATAAAGGCAATCATATTATTTTGACTGCCGCAGAGCATCCTTCTCTTCATTCCGCAGCAGCGTATCTTGCAGATCAAGGGTTCCACATTACGACCATTCCTTTTACCGCTGACGGCTTCATAGACTTGCAAGCATTGGAAAACGCCATCAACGGGCGGACGATCGTCGTTTCTGTACAGCATTGCAACCCGGAGATCGGAACCATTCAGCCGATCCGCTCCATCTATGAGACATTGCAGCCAAAAGGGATTCTCTTACATAGTGACTGCGTTCAATCATTCGGCAAGTTGAATGTGCAGGACATCACACCATATGTTGACAGTCTTTCTGTTTCCAGTCATAAAATCTATGGTCCAAAAGGCGTTGGTGCACTGTATATCAATCCGCGCTTGCGTGCTGTGCCGCTATTCCCAGGGACTGTCCAAGAAAAAGGCTTCAGAGGGGGGACGGTCAATGTTCCCGGTATTGTAGCATTCCTGATAGCAGCACAATTGGCAGAAGAAACGGGAAACCTCGCCCATTACCAAAAACTCCGGACTATATTTTTCAATGCGTTGTTGCCGCATAAAGAATTTTTTACTTTTTTCGGTTCGGATCAAGCTGCAGAACAGTTGCCGCATATTATCGGATTGCGTGTCAATCATTCGGAAGGCCAGCTGATTATGTTAGAATTGAATAGACGCGGATTTGCGGTATCGACAGGAAGTGCTTGCCAGGTCGGCAAACAACAGTCTTCGACCACGATGAATGCTATGCAGATTCCAGTTCATCTATCGAAAGGATTGGTCCGTATTTCATTTGGACAGTCTTCCACCGGAAAAACTGTTCAACAATTGGCAGATTGCTTGGTGGAAATTGCGAAAGAACAAAACAAAAAACACTGACAGCAGGTGATTTAATTGCAAAATAAAGAAAAAGTATTGGGAAAAGAGCGTCGAAAACTCATTTTGCGCACGTTACAAGAAGCAGGACGTCCTATTACAGGACGCGAGTTAGGAGAACTGACGAATGTCAGCCGGCAGGTCATTGTCAGCGACGTTAACTTACTGAAGGCGAAAAAACAGCCGATCATCGCGACGAATCAAGGATATCTCTACACTGCCCTGCCTGAAACAGCAGAAGAGTATGAAAAGATCATCGTCTGCCGTCATGAACCTGAAGCAACGGAAGAGGAATTGAATATTCTCGTAGATCACGGAGTAACAGTGAAAGATGTTCGTGTGGAGCATCTCGTATATGGCGATGTCCGTGCCTCCATCATGGTCTCCAATCGCCAGGAAGTGAAGGCGTTCATCCAGCAGATTCAACAAGCGAATGCACCCTATTTACTGAATTTGGATGAAAGTGGCATTCATTTGCATACTATCTCAGCTCCCCGAGAAGAGCAACTCATCGAAGCAGAGCAAGCATTGAAAAAAGCGGGATTCCTAGTCGAATAGGAATTCCGCTTTTTATGGGAACAGTATGAAACCAAACAACGGACCCACCAACGCACCGATGATCGCCGATAACGTCATGGCAACCGAGCTCATAGAAGCTTCCTGTTCGCCGTATTCGAGAGCTTTAGAAGTACCGATGGCATGCGCTGCCACACCAAGACCGATGCCTTGTCCGAGCGCCGTATCGATCTTCAACAGTCGATTCAATTGCGGGCCTATTAGGATTCCAGCCAAGCCGGCAATAGTGACAAAAACCGTAGCGAGCGAAGGAACGCCACCGAGTCCTTCGGCAATTTGCATCGCGATTGGCGAAGTGATCGACTTAGGCAAAATTGTAGCGAGAAGTTCATTTGAAAACCCGACAAGCCGCGCTGCTAAAACGCCTGTCACCATTCCGACGACTCCCCCAACGACCACTCCACTTGCGATCGGCAATAAATTTTTCTTAATCAAATCACGCTGTTTAAATAATGGAATACAAAGAGAAACAATTGCTGGTCCGAGAAGTGCATCGATCCACTTTCCTCCAACCATATATGTATTATAGGAAGCATCGAAAATCGTTAAAGTGACTATCACTGCGATGGTAGTTGTTAGGATCGGCACCAAAAAAGGTGATCGTAGCCTTACATACAATGCATTCATTATGAAATACATTATCACCGTCAAGAGGATCATCGCGAGTGCCAATAAAAATGAATTCATGACAGCTCCACCTCATCTTTCTCATTACGTTTCGCCATCGATTGACTCACCAGGCTAGCCATAGCCATTGTGATAAACGTGCTGACGATTGTGATGACAACAAGTAGCAGGCCTTTCCCTTTAAAGACATGACCGTAATTCATCACACCGACCGTTGCAGGTATCAAATAGAGCGGCAATGTGGATAAAAAAACGTATGCACCTTTTTCCACCCAATTAAGCGGAATGATTCGGAATGATAGCAATCCCCATAAAATCAATAATCCAATTATGCTTCCAGGAAGAGGAATCGACAGCCACTGACGCAAAAAATTTCCTAGCATGAAAAATAGATATAGAAAGACCACTTGAATAAGCGTTTTGACTATTTTCATTTAATTGCTCTCCTTCCCTAGTCAATGAACACTTATTCATTATAGTGGTGAAAAGCCTAAAAACCAATACCTTGTTCCAAATAGTACAAATCGATTGAAAATTCTTCGGAATTTATCTTTACATCGTTGACCTGATGTAACTGTTCATGTATAGTGTAGGGAGCTATATAGGTATGTTGGGGCTATTTTGCTTTCCAATACTTTTATATGGCCGCTATGAATTTCTGAATTGCCGAGGAGGAATTTACATGCACCAAGGTAAAGTGAAGTGGTTCAGCAGTGACAAAGGTTATGGATTTATCGAAGCAGATGATGGTGAAGACGTGTTTGTCCATTTCACAGGAATTGCAACAGATGGATTTAAGACACTTGCTGAAGGTCAAACTGTTTCTTTCGAAGTAATTGAAGGGAACCGAGGTCCACAGGCGGCAAATGTATCTACACTCGAAGAAGAAGTTTAAAGACAGCTCGGCAGGCAGAGCAATTCCACTCAATCATTATGGAATTTCAGCTGAATGAAGATAAATAAAGCATCCACGCGTAAAATGCGGGATGCTTTTTCTATTTAATCATTTGGAAGATGTACCAAGTTTATTGATTTCTGACCCTAAAAACTTCAGTTGGTCGCCGATTGTACATTCGGATATGCAAAATTGGTGAGCTCCTGTCTTTCCGCGTTCCTTTATCAGTTGTCTTTTGACATAGCATCCTTCACAATATATATCGAGCAATTGATTGATATCTTTCATGACCATTACTTTATTCATTAGAAAAGAACTCCCACCTTTCTTTCTTCTATTTTAGGTGGGCTTATGGAATGTTGCAACCTTTTACTGAGTCTTCCCCATTCATTTCCAGAGAGGAGCGATGAAGACCGTGTTGGAAATATACATAGATGGCGCTAGCGCAGGAAATCCAGGATTGAGCGGAATTGGCGTTTACATTAAAGGCGAAGGACACGATGTGAAAATCAGTGAACCAATCGAACCAACGAACAATCACAATGCAGAATTCCAAGCGCTTTTAAGAGGTTTGGAAGAAGCAGTGAAGCTGACGAGCGGCATGGTGTCTGTCAGGTCGGATTCCAATGTCGTTGTTCAGGCGATGGAAAAGGAGTTTATCAAGAACGAGGAGTACGCTCCTTATTTAAAAAAGGCAATGAAACTCACGGAGCAGTTTGATTTCTTTTTCATCAAGTGGATCCCCGATCACACAAACAAAACAGCAGATGTCCTCGCTCGGCAGGCGATTCTCCAACAAAAAAAGGCTAAGGGTTAAGGTCCTTAGCCTAGCTTAAAGACAAGCATCAGAATGATTTAGCATGGGAGAAACATGGGCTTGCGGTCCTGGGATTTGCGCTCCAGACGGGGATGCTTTCCGGAGGGCGTGGCTTGAGCCGCTTCCTTCGCTTCGCTCAGTCCAGGGTCTCAAGACTCACGCTGATCCTCTCGGAGTCGCCCCGTCTTCCGCACAAATCCCAAAACAGTACGTTCTAGCACATAGTAAAGCTCGCTGTATAAAGTATGTGTATCTGTAACCATAGACAAAGAAGTTAGCATTCTTTTTGAGATATTACTTCTTGCCCTTTTACCTCTCTCTAAATGGACTTGCAACCCACTAACATTAGGAAAATACGCAAGTTGATCGTAGTGGAAGGCGGCGACTCCTGCGGGATTAGCTCGACAGGTGGGACCCCGCAGGAGCGAAGCGACGAGGAGGCTCACCGCGAGCCCCGCGGAAAGCGTCCGCCTGGAACGTAGATCAACGGCGCCTTTACCACTCCCCCAATTCTTTTCCACTGCCTAATCCCCTTATCCTCTTTGTGCTCTCATAAACCGCACCGTACGTTCTTCCGCATTAAACAGTACCCATTCCCTTGACCCGACAACAGCGCCAACATTGACAATATTTCGCTTTCCAGACAGCGAAATTTTGCCGCGTCCTGAAATCAACATTTCTTGCTGATCTCGCGTGTAGCCGGCGCGGTGTGTATGCCCGTGGAAGACGATTGTTTTGTCTGGTATTTGCGCGTTCAGCCAGGCATTTCTCTCGTCTGAGTTCCATTGATGCCCGTGTATGATGACGGCTTCCCCTGCCGAAAGAGTCTCGGACAGGTCATGGAGATAATCACGCAGCGGCTCCGCATGTTCCGTAAGCAACAAAATCCGCTCTTCTTGATTGCCGTAGACAGACGGGAAAGTTAATAACTTATCGAAGCCTTCCGGATGTTTGATCACTTCATTTACAGACGGATAAATCTGCCCGCGCAGATCTTTCTTGCTAACTGTACATTCATATAAATCACCCAAGCCAATGACCTCAGCATGCGGTGCCTCAATTGAAATATGTCCTAACACGGCTTTCAGGTCTTCGATCGATGAATGGATATCACCTAGTAATGCATACTGCAATTTTGTCAACTCCCATCTTCACGACGTTTCGATCGGGGCGTCATCTTCTGAGATCCAGTCACTGAAACTGCCTACGTACAATCGGACGTCCGAATAACCGAGCTCTGTAAGTGCAGCGAATAAAGGAGACGCCGTCACGCCGCTGCCGCAATAGACAATCACTTTATCGTCAGGCGCTGCCACTTGCTGGAGCTGTTTTTCTGCAGCTTGCACGTCATAACGGCCATCTTCTTTTAAATCTTCCCAATTAAAATTGCGGGCCGTCGGAATATGCCCTGCCTTATGATCAATCGGTTCCTTTTCACCGCGGTACCGTTCAGGAGCACGTGCATCCAGCAGCACTGCGTCCTGTTCTCTAGCAACCACTTGTTTTACATCGCTTCTGCTCGCATATAGATGATCTTGCCATTCCGGCTGAACAGATGACTGTGCAGGCGATACAAACGTCTCCCGATCGACCGCGCAACCTATCTCCTTCAGCTGGTCATAGCCTTCAAGCAAAATACGGGCATTTTTAAATCCTCCGTATTGTAAGATCCACCAAGCACGTGCGGCAAATGGACCACCCCCATCATCGTAGATCAGAATCGTATCTTCTAACTGTAGGCCGCTTGCACGATACAGCTCTGTCAATTTGTCGTTTGCCGGCAGCGGATGCCGACCGCCGGAGACAGATTCAGCGGAGAGGTTCTCTGCTAAATCCCAATGAACGGCATTTTGGATATGCTCCTTATTATATTCATCTATTCCGTAGTCTGGATTTTGAAGGGAAAACCGTGCATCGATCCATTTCACTTGCTCCACGTCAACATCTTTAGCCGATACGAATACATGCATTATTGAGCCAGCTCCTCCAAACGTATTTTTTCATAAATACTTTGCCATTGTTCCAGTTGCTCCGAACCGTCGAGCAACGTGCGTTCCGATTCAATTTGCACAAGACTTTCCTGCAACAGATGAAGACGTAATGCTTCCGCTTCATCTTCAATCCATAGATCCGCCCATTTTTCTATACGTTCTTTCTGTTCACCTAAATACTTCGACGCATCGTTCTTCAATGCCTCTTCCAGCTTGTTTTTCAGTACATCCCGGTCCCCGCGCTCAAAAAACGCTTTTTGATTCTTGAATGATTTATTGGCCGCGTTGTATACTGTCGGGTTCTCATAAGGCGTTTCAAACGATAGCATTTCTTTGTCGTTCGGCTCATATGGAGAAGGTACGATGGACTGATCCATGTCCGCTAATGAACGAACTTCCATACGTTGACGTTCCAGCAATTGCTTCTTCATATATTGTAAAATCCGCAAATTCGTCACTTTCAATTCTTGAGTCAAGTCAAACCCAACCATTTCGACTGTTTCCGCCAAAGCGATTTTCAACGCGCGGTCGGAAGAATTCTTAGCGAATGTCGATGGGCTGTACCCTTCCTTAAAGAAATCCCCGAAACGCAAGAACACACGCTGTAAAATATAGTAGACGAGTTCGCTCAATTCATCCTGTGTCGCTTTCACTAACACTTCGCTGGCGCTCTTCTCAAAGCGTTGCTTGATCGCTTGTTCAGCAATTGCCAACTCTTCCAATCGTTCTGCCTTACGTGAACGGTTCTGAATTGTCCGGTCGATCAATGAAGCGAGACGGTCAATCGTCTTCGTCGTTTCCTCTTCCAGTGCCTGAACGACTTGCGCACGCAAATCATGCTCAAGGAATGCATAGAACTTCTCTTCAAAATGCTGCATTAAAGGATTCGGCTGTTTATTCAATTTACCTTCAAGCGCTTCAAGGCTTGAAATCCCATGAACACGCGGGTTACGAATACCGAACTTCTGAAGTTCATTGGCCACAAAGCCTTTTACTTCTTCGGATTCTTCTTCGTTCGACGCCAGGTCGATAGCATTGACGATGAAGAACATCTTATCGAGTTCAAACGCGTCTTTCACACGTCCGAGCTGGATCAGGAACTCACGGTCTGCGCGAGCGAATGCGTGATTATAGTACGTCACAAATAAGATCGCGTCGGCATTACGAATATATTCGAACGCCACGTCGGTGTGGCGGGCGTTGATTGAATCCGCTCCAGGCGTATCAACGAGTGTGATGCCGTGGCGTGTCAGCGGACAATCGTAGAAGAAATCGATCGATTCTACGAAACAACTGCGTTCTTCCTGTGCTACAAACTTCGTGAACTCCTCACGCTCTACAGTCAACGTCGTGCCAAGTGCGGATGTGTACACTGGATAGCCTTTCTTGAACGCTTGGATGAATGACTTATGGATATGCAAATTTTCATTTTCGAGCGGCTGTTTCAATGCTTCATCCGTCTTCGCGAACGCTTCTTCAAGAGTCGAAATATGAATACCCAAAGCTTCAAATGACAATGCTACGTCTTCCGTCATCGTTGCAGCATTTTTCAAATGAACGTCCGCTGTATTATGCAGATGCGTTTCACTGACAGGACGGATTCGGTTGATTGCCGCTGTTGTTGGATTCGGTGACACCGGCAACACCTTTTCCCCGATCAACGCATTGGAAAATGAAGATTTCCCTGCACTGAATGCCCCGAATAACGCAACGGTGAACTCCTGCCCTTTCAATCGGGCGGCTTTCGTCTGCAAGTATAACGCCGTTTCCGCAAAGCCTGGAATCGTCTCAACGGATTGTGCAATATGTTGGGCGTAGGTGATCGCTTTTTCGGAATCGACAAATTGGCGTTCCTCTTCTTCTTGTTCGACTACTTCAGTCGATACGGATTCTTCTTTTTCCGAACCCGCCACATAGTCAATGGTTTCAATCTGTTTTGGCTTTTCCCATTCTTCCAGCAATTTGTCTCTACCAATGCGTGTAGGTGCAGACGGATTCCCGATCTCTTTATCCACCCACTGCATACGCTCTTGCCACTTGTTCATTTCGTTGATCGCATCGACTTTTTCCTGAAGTGACCGGATTGCAAGAGCAAGCGGTGCAGACTGTTCGCCTCCAGCTGATTTCGCAATGACGGACATTTCTTCCTTCCATGCGTCGGTCTTACGTTTATAAACTAAATGGATTGCACGCTTCATTTGTTCCGTATAATTCAGGATGGTCTCTCCTGTAATGACTTCCGCCACATGAAGCTGCTCATCTACCTCATCAAAAGGCAATGACAGATCCATGGAATCGATTTCCATTGACCGTTCATCCGTCAAGATTCCCGCTTGCTTCAAAGAGTCTTTCATCAACGTCTTCATATAGATTTCAATTTGTGTATGGGCCAGTCCCGTGATATTTTCCTTCAATTTTTGACGGCGTTTTTCGCGCTCCTCGGCAGTTTTCTTCGCGCCGAATAAAAGTCCTACCTTAAACTTCGGAGATTTTGATTCCAAGTAATCCTTCAGCAATTCTCTTGTTTCAAATGGCCCGAGCCCGGCGCTTAATAATAATTCATTGCGCTCTTTCTCGAAATTGACGTAGAATTCATCTCCAGACAGAAGCTCCATCCGTTTTTTTGCTTCCTTCAACTCTCGATTAAGCTCCTCGAATTGATTCCATTCATTGTCCATAACGATATCGCGATTGTTTTCTTTAACGTCATCTAGCTGTTGCTGCAAGAAACTCATATGCTCGTCTTTCAGCTTACGAAGGGATTGATCGATATTTTGTTCAAAATTCTCCTCGCGGTGTTCAATTGAGCCATCCACGATCGCTTTTACTTTTTCAAAATCATTATGCGGATGATCAGGCTCTTTCAATGACGTGTAGAAAATCCCTTTCGGCTCCACGCCCCACAGCTTGAACGAATCCTCTACTGATTTCTTGAATGCATCAAAAGACAATTCACTTTCCCGATGCTTATCGATTTGATTGATGATCAAGTAGACGTTGCCGTTATAGCGCATCAATTCTTTCGTGAAACGGAAATTCATTTCGGATTGTACGTGGTTGTAGTCCATCGTATAGAACACTAGATCCGCCAAGTGCAAAGAAGATTCCGTGGATAGTCGGTGTGCATCATCTGTAGAATCCACCCCAGGCGTATCCATTACTGTGATTCCTTCCGGCAATTTGGATTCGGTATGGCCGATTTCCACCAATGAAACAGCCGCTCCATCTTTACTGAATTCTTTGACGGCTTCTGAGAAACCGTGCCCGCTGAATTTCACAGCACTCCCATCTACACGGTGGATGATCGCGAAATCTTCATCCGCCTTATGTACCTTTACAATATTTGCACTTGTAGGGATCGGGCTTGAAGGCAATAGATCATCACCGGTCAAGGCATTGATCGTTGATGATTTGCCTGCTGAAAAATGACCTGCGAACGCAATCGTATATTCTTTCTCAATTATTTTATTTGCGAGTAATGTAATTTTTCCTTTTCGTTCATCATCTTCATTGGTAGAGAAAATCTGTCCATAGGTGGCAGACTGTTGTAGAAATACATGGTTTGTAGACATAATCGTCGTCCTTTCACTTATAACTCACCCTATCATACCATTAATGATTGAAAAAATAGAAGCTTACTTTTATTTGAGTCTACAACTTTTAAGTAGGCTTTTCGACCCTTTAATGATATGATTGAACTACTACTATTTTCTGAAAGGGTGTCTTTATTCGTGAGCACTGCAAATAACGTGCAAAAAGTCTTAAACGCTACTATTTCTTCACTGACTACTGTCGTTCCGATAAAATTCGATGTCCTCTCTCCTTCGTTGATCAAGCAACCCTATGAACAGCGCGAAATCAGTGTGCTCATTGGTTTGATCGGAGATATGAAAGGGCGTCTTATTGTAGAACCTACCCATGGCATTATTGATAAAATTGGCCTAGCGATGTTTGGTATGAATATTGAAGGAGAAATGGCCGAGTCTTTTACCGGAGAACTCGGGAATATGATTGCCGGCAATCTCTGTACAATACTGGAAAACGATGAATTGACACTCGACATTTCACCGCCCACTGTTTTAACCGGGCATACGAAGTTTTATGGCTTCCAACAAGCCTTTAAAATTCCCGTGAAATTTGAAGATGGCGAGGTATTGAATCTTTTACTGACGATAGATGACGAGAGCTGACTGCGTCGTAAATTAAATAAAAAAGGCACAGACATTGATTATTCAACGTCTGTGCCTTTTGCTATTCTTCATGAAAATGGTACAGGTAAAACTCTTTCTATCACAGGCAGTAACTCACTTCTCTCCGGTTCAACGAATAAATGAATAGAACCCGCATCCTCACTCGTCCGGATCAGCCGGCCGATTCCTTGACGAAGCCGCAACAGCATGAATGGTAGATCCACTTCATCAAATGCATCTTCCGCGTATTGTCTTCTCGCTTCAAACAACGGGTCTTTCGGCGGGAACGGCAGATCAAAGATGATGACACGCGTCAGGGATTCATTCGGAAGATCTAAACCTTCCCATAAATGATAGGAGAAAAAGACTTGGACCTTGCGCTGCTGGAAGTCTTTCACCAATGAAGACAGCGAACGCTCTCCTTCATAAGCAACTAGCACTTGAAGCTCTAACGGCAGTTTTTCATAGGCTTCCATCATCGATTGCTTAGAGTTAAACAATACTAAAGTTTGCTCTTCCTCTGAAAGAAGCATTGACAAGCGCTCGATGTTGTCTTCGTGTACACCTTGTTCCAAATGGATCTTCATCACATTCTCATAATCAAAAGGCGATTCAATGGAAAACGACTGATACGACTCAATTCCGAGACTGTATGCCAAGTAATCAAACGATTTCTCAACAGATAACGTAGCGGAAGAGAAAACGATCGGCATTTCGCCAGTGAATAACTTTTCTTTCAAAATAGACGTCACGAGTCGCGGCATGATCAGCAAAGTGCTTTCATCACGTCGATTTTCCAACCAATCTACAGCGTCATTCTGATCAGCAAATAATTCCATCGAATAAATATACTGCTCCAAATACTCCTCCACTATTTTCAGATCGTATTCTGGAATGACGTACAATTCACCCTCAAAGACGAATTCCTCAAGAAGTTCGTTCGATAAAGAGACGGCTTTCTTAGCTAGTCTCATCATTTCATCGTTCTTGTTAATCGTCAAACGCTCATTATCATTTTGCGTCGCATGCTCTCGTAATTGCTTAAAGAACAGTTCATGGACATCCAATAATTGCTCCATCAACTGCAGAGACTTCTCCCGAATGCCATCGACCATGATGCGCTCAAGCAATTGGACAATCGTCTGCTCCTGCACTTCATAAGTCAATGCCCGCTGCGCCGAATACTCAAGCAGGTGTCCTTCATCAAAGACCACCATCGATACTTCTGGCAGCAATGGCAACTGTCCTTGACGCACTCTCGATTCTTTCGTCCACAGATGTTCCATATAAAAATCATGCGAGCAAATGATTAAATCCACTGCTTCTCTATAGTGATTACGATGAATCGTCTGTCCGCAACGATTACGGATATCACACGCCGCACATTGCTGAATCGGATGGTAATTGATCATTTCCCACTCTTCATCTTTCAAATATGGATAGTCGGAACGCACTCCATATGGAAAAACAGACTGCAACGAACGATCGGCATAGATAAAATCAGGCAGCTCATCTTCAACTAAATCAACAAACTCTTCGTCTGTTCGATTACTTGTCTCTTCTAGACGCTTTAGGCAAATATACTGATTTCGCGCTTTGGCCAATCGTACATCGATCGATAAATCGAGTGCCTGACTCAATTTCTGAATGTCGCCTTCTTCTTTGATCAACTGATCGATCAACGTCTCATCTGCACAAGAAATCACAGCAGGCTTTCCTGTATAGCGTGCATATGCAAGGGCTGGAAGCAAATAGGCAATCGTCTTCCCTGTACCCACACCCGCTTCCGCCAGTAACACATTTTTGTCCTTAAGTGCTTGTTCGATTTGAAAAGCCATATAAATCTGCTCATCCCGGCATTCGAACCCTTTTTCCGTCAAATCATCATATAATGTATCGCCCAACCAATCATTCAGTGATTCAAAGAACGTTTGGTCTTTCACTAATTGAAATGGAATTTTTGTACTCATACTGACTCCTCCCTGAATGCAAGCGAAAGGAAGAGGAGTGCTTTCCTCTTCCCATCGATTTCGATATGGTTATACGCGCTGTCCCCAAAACTGATAATAATCAGTGCGGATGAAGCCGTTAAATAGTTTACGTTTTTTCGTCGCTCTTTTCCCATACATCGTCTCATAGTTTTCGAGTGAAGATAAAATATAGACGGACCAGGATGGGTGATGCTCCATAATTGACCCAAGGATTTCTGCTATATCTTCCGCTTCCTCTGTTTCGCCAAGTCGCTCTCCATATGGCGGATTGGCAATGAGGACACCATTTTGTCCTTCAATGTGCAAATCCCGGACGTCTTGCTGCTGCCATGAAATCAAATCTGCAAAACCGGCTTCCACCGCATTTTGCTGAGCTATTGAAATCATTTTTCCATCGACGTCGTAACCACGGATGTCAAGCTCTTGGTCGTACTTCGCTACGTCTTCCACTTCTTCTCTGACGCGATCCCATACTTGCGCTTTCATCCAAGGCCATTCTTCACTTAAAAATGAACGATTATAGCCAGGCGCCAGATTCTGTCCAATCATCGCCGCTTCAATTGGAATCGTTCCCGAACCGCAAAACGGATCCACGAACGGGCGACTCGGACTCCACTTCGATAATTTCACAAGTGCTGCAGCCATCGTCTCTTTAAGAGGCGCATCTCCTTGTCCTAATCGATAGCCGCGCTTATGCAATCCGGAACCGCTCGAATCGATCGTAATTGTTACCTTATCCTTCAAAATTGATACTTCCAATTTAAAGAGAGGACCTGATTCATCCAAGAAGCCAATGCGCTTATACGCGATCTTCAACCGCTCCACAATTGCTTTCTTCACAATCGCTTGGCAGTCCGGCACACTGAACAGCTTCGATTTGACCGACTTTCCTGAAACCGGAAAAGCGGCATCAACCGGCAGGAACTGTTCCCAAGGAATCGCTTTCGTCCGCTCAAATAACTCATCGAATGTATAAGCTTTAAATTCACCAGCCACCACGCGAACCCGATCTCCCACACGAAGCCACATATTGGCTCTGGCAATCGTTTCTGCATCTCCATTGAAGAAGACTTTTCCGTTTTCGGTCTGGCAATCATACCCAAGATCTTTTATCTCAGATGCTACAATCGACTCCAGCCCCATTGCGGCTGTAGCAATCAATTTATATTCACTCACAATAAAAACTCCATTCTCCGTTACTGGATCAGATGAAGAAATTCATCAAACTCCAGAGGTTTACTTATATATGTTCCTTGTGCATAGCTGCAGCCTAACGCGCGCAACCGCTCACATTGGCTAACGTCATCTACACCCTCAAAAGACAAGTCAATCTCTAAAGCACCAGCCATCGCTTTAATCGCCTGAGCAATCTTCCATTGATCTTCTTCAGTCGATAGCCGTTTCACTAGATTACGATCTAGTTTCAAATGCCCGATAGAGCTATCTGACAGCAAAGGAATTGATGAATAACCGTAACCGAAATGATCGATCAGCAGATGAAACCCCAACTTTTTCAAGGTCCTTAACTTATGGATGGATTGCTCTTCATCTAGCATAATAACCTTTTCATCCAATTCTAATTCAAAATTTTCAGGCTTAACATCAAATTGTCCGAGAATTCCACAAACATTTTGGATGAACTGAGGATGCGTGAAGTACATGCTCGAAATATCAACGGCAATCACTGTGCGCAAACGTACAGCTTCCGGCATACGGGAAAGGTCCTCGCAAATCCTCTCAATGGCCAAGTTGGTAATCGGAATATCAAGACCCATCTCTACCAGTTCCTCGTAGGAATCCCTCAGTGTAGTAACCGATTGTTTACATCCGCCACATCGCAACGAAATCTCCGCACCGCGGAACATACCTGTCCCAAGATGAAGTTTCGGCTCATACAGTAACTGAAAGTCCTTATTTTCGACCATGCCAATCAAATCTTGTTCCAGCTCTTGAAGATTGGCAATGCGCTCCTCCAAATCTTGCTCAAACAGCGTCTGTCGATTACGGCCTTTTCGCTTGGATTCATACATGGCGACATCTGATTTTCTCATTAAGCTCTCTCTGTCGGTACCATTTTTCGGATATAAGCTAATTCCGATACTAGTCGACATCCCGACTTCATAGGAGGCACTGTGATAGGGCTGCTCAATCGCTTCAAAGATCCGATCCGCTAAGAGCACTGCTTCCCCTTCATGCTTAATGTCTGTTTGAACGATAACGAACTCATCGCCGCCTAACCGGGCAAACAAATCATTTTTCCTAAGAATTTTCTTCACTCTTCGTGTGAACTCTTTCAATAATTCATCTCCGACGAAATGTCCCATCGTGTCATTGACTTGTTTGAAACGATCCAAATCTAAAAATAACACAGCGTGCATTTTCTTTCTTTCGGGATCACCACAGAATAGCTTGTCCATTTGACTCGTCAAATAGTTACGATTTCCAATTTTCGTCAAAGGATCTGTACAGCCATCGCCTTTTGATGTCGGCTGGTTTATCATGGAAGCGGGTCGGCAAATTCCATAATAATATGCCTGGTCATTGGTGGTATCCAAATGGAAGAACAATTTGACGTCTCCATCTTCTCCATTTTCACCAAACGGCAGACCGCCTTCCCAATACCCTGTCTTTTCAGCTTCTTCCCAAATATCATGTTGCCATGTTGCCGGAAAAAGCTGAAGCATGGACGGATCTTCATTATTGTATTGGGTCAGTGTAAAGAAAACAGAGTTAGCAAAAAGCAGGTTTTTACTTTCATCTGTAACGAAAACGCCTTGTTTCATTTCCTCAATAATTGTATTATAAATTGTTGGCGGGAAGGCAGGGTTTATTTTAAAGAAATCAGACTCATTTACCATTACCTTCCCTCCTTATGTATCGCCTTTTCAATCGGTCTCTTCTCAGTATTATGTCAAATAAATGCGATTAGCAAACCTTCTGTACAAAAGAAAAACTCTCCCAATACTATAGGAGAGCTAATTGTGATGTAAACCATAGAATATTCTGTAAGCCATGTTTTGTTCTTCAGTACTCAAACGGTTTGCACCTCGTACTTGAAGCGGTAATCATCTATCTACAGACAATTGCCTGTCCCTTCCTCCATTGAATTCTTTCGGAAGAGCGCCCCTACCATAATTTGGGTTTCTCACTCGTGGGGTTTACCCGTTCCACTTGACATGTTTCCATGCCAACTACGTCACTGTGGCACTTTCAGAGAATCTCATCCATATCCGAAGACTTAGGATTTATTCTCGCCATCAATGCAAAAGCATTGCCCCGGCTTATTTTTTCACTGAGCACGAACACTACGGTCATCTCAGAACCGTGTGAGCATGGACTTTCCTCTACAATAAAATTGCAGCGATTACCTGAATAGACTCTATGGTACTCTTTAGTATACATCAATTCATCCCGGCTATCAATGATTTCGTTCAAACTGGTCATTTCCAATTTAAAGAAAATCAGTTATCAGACAGCTTGCTGCCGAAAACTTGTCTTTCCAAGTTGGATAGGCGTTGCAAGATATCAAAATTCGTTGGTTGAGGAGTCGGCGCAGACGTTCTATGCTGCGAAGTACTTGCTGACGCTTTCAACCGTTCGTTTTCTTCTGTAAGTTGCGAGATTTCTTTTTTGAAAGTCTCATAATCTTGGATAACATCGTCCAAAAATAAATCCACTTCTTCTTGTTTATATCCGCGCATTGCTGTTTTAAATTCTTTCTCTAAAATCTTCTTTGAATCTAACTTTAATTCCATGACAAAACGTCCCTCCGTCTGTGATCCCATACGGTCATTATAGCATATCATGTCATTCTTTGTCTTAATTGAGAAGGTCCTTAAGACTCTCTTGTCGGTTTCTGCGCTTGCCCGGGAAATAGTTTCTTCTTCACGCGTATTTCCCGCTTGGAAAAGGCGCTCTGCATGCTATCAATAAAGCGTTTGGATAGTTTATTTTGTTGTTCGAGCAATGATTTCCCCTTGTTAATTCGATCAACCGCCAGCGGGAAATCTTTCAGCTTATGTTCATATAATTTCGCCAATTCTTCATAGGCAAGTATTTGTTCCCGGCCTTCTCCACTCGATGCTACGATTTCAAATGATTGGACCGCACGATCGTACTCTCTATATCGCTTCAATAGAAACCCTAAATGAAAATGTGTCAGCGGATAACTCGATCCGTACACTTCTGCGATTCTTTCCAGCTCGGCAAAACTCCGCTCAGTCAAACCAAGATCCTTGAACCATTTGGCGATATTCGTTGCGACTTGAGCAGTTGGTTTACTCTCCTCCTGCATGATCATGTCAGAAGAAAGACTGAACAGCGTGACGAGGGAAAGAATATCCCATTCATTGTGCCACATAACCTTCATCAAGATTTCAGCCCGCCCATTCTTCACGGCATCCTGATAGATGATCGGCGCCATATGCCCTGGAATATCATCTTTCCGATGAAAGCCTAGCTGTTTGCGCTCGATTTCCGTAAGTTTGAAAGAGTCCATTTCACCTTTCCAAATACGCCGTGAACCATGCAACAGATCAATTTGCTTTGGAACCGGCAACTTAGGGAGCTGTTTTCTATGCAGCGACCAACGTGTCTGCAATTGCGGAAAGTCAAAGCTCTTTCCATTATAAGTGACAAGCGTCAGCCCTTCCTGCCAAAGTTTTGATGCATAGAGAAACGCTGCTTCGTGATCTGGATTCGGCAGCACGTACTGTGTCATGATGAATTCATCCGATTTCAGTTCCAATAACCCAATCAAAAAAATTACCGCGCCCGCCCCTTTAAGTCCCGTTGTCTCGGTATCGAAAAAGAGCAGCTGATCAGAAGAAGGAGCAAGCGGATGAGCATATCCAGTCTCCGTCCAATTGGTCAACTTCTCTTGTATGTCCCCTAAGCAAATATCGCCATGCATATAGGTAAGCGGATAATGAATGACACGCTTATAAACAATACCCAAGTCATTTTCGATTTTTTCCAGGCCCGTCGTCAGCCATCTCTTTTCATATGATGGCGCCGGCGGTTTCGTAAACGTTTCAACCGACTCTTGCACGACTGTCGTTTTTTTCACTAGCGATTTCATGGCCATAAGTTTTTTCTCATACGACACGGCAAATCAACTCTTCTGTATGCGGGCTTTCCATCGTATGCTCCGCAGCCCGGATATAGTATTGCTTATTTATCTTTAAGAACATCGATACACCTCACCCCTCGAAGCAATTACATGATTTGTATTGAATTATACTATACTTGAAGGACTTATTAATAGAAACACACTCGTAAACATACAGGTGAGTATTTCTTGGGGAATAAATAGCAGATGAGAATGAAAAGCATTGAAACGAAGTAACCGCATGCCGCATATTTCCTCCACCACAGTCATTCTCACTATTGCAGTCATAAACGTGGGACAACTTCACATATGTTGACATGGTAATGCTTGCGCAATTTATTTAATTAGGAGGAATTTGATAATGGCACAGTATAAGTACAGACTCGATTTAAGCAAACCTATGGAACAACAAGAGCAACCCGGACACAATCGTTGGCACCCTGATATTCCTGCTGTTTTTTCAGTAGAACCGGGAACCGCATTTCGAATGGATTGTAAAGAATGGACCGATGGACAGATCCATAATAATGACAGTGCAGAAGACCTTCGCACCGTCAATCTTACTCGTGTCCACGTATTAAGCGGTCCTGTCTACGTCAATGGCGTGGAGCCTGGTGATTTGCTCGTCGTTGATATTTTGGATGTCGGAGCCCATCAAGAATCAGAATGGGGGTTCAATGGGATTTTTGCGAAAGAAAACGGAGGCAGCTTCTTAACAGATGAATATCCAGAGGCCGCCAAATCGATTTGGGATTTCGAAGGCATTTATACGACGTCCCGCCATGTGCCTGGTGTCAAATTTGCGGGTCTCATTCATCCAGGTTTGATTGGAGTCGCTCCCTCAATGGAACTATTACAAAAATGGAACGAACGCGAACAAGCCTTAATCGATACGGATCCACATCGAGTTCCCGCACTTGCAAATCCACCCTCCGAAGAAAGTGTAGTGTTAGGGCATTTGAAAGGTGCGGAGTTTGACCGGATCGCAAAAGAAGGGGCACGTACAGTCCCGCCTCGTGAAAATGGAGGAAACTGCGACATTAAGAATCTCTCCAAAGGTTCTAGAATCTTCTTCCCAGTATTTGTGGACGGCGCCAAACTGTCCGTCGGCGATCTGCATTTCTCTCAAGGCGATGGAGAGATCACATTTTGTGGCGGCATCGAAATGTCAGGCTGGATCGAATTAAAAGTGGATGTGATTAAAGGGGGTATGGAGAAATATAAGATCAAGGAAAATCCCGTATTCCAACCAGGACCTGTTGAACCGAATTATAATGATTTCTTAGTTTTCCAAGGCATTTCCGTAGACGATCGTACAGGAAAACAACATTATCTGGATGCTAATCTCGCTTATAAAAAGGCCTGCTTAAATGCCATTGAGTATTTAAAAACGCTTGGCTATACAGGTGAACAAGCCTTTATGCTTTTAAGCTCAGCACCTGTGGAAGGTCGAATTAACGGCATCGTGGATATTCCAAATGCCTGTTGCACGATTGCGATCCCAACACAAATCTTTGATCAAGACATTATGCCGAAATAATAGGAGGGTAAATCTTGCCAAACTACACATTTCGTTGTCCAGGTTGTGGAGAATTCACGCTGTTCTTCAATTCCATGTCCGGCAACAGGGAGAATACAGAATGTCCTACTTGTAAATCAGAAGCTGCCAGAGTTTATTTTGCGCCTCACCTCTTCACCCTTTCTCGTAAGCTCAGCTCGAAGATCGAGAAAGGGATGGAACCGCAACGAATGACTCGGGATGAACTAGGTGCAAAACAGAAGCAAACAAAGGTAAAAACAAATCGTCCTTGGCAAGTCGGGTAGACTCCTCCATGAATCTTGAATCAATATAATAGCGTACAAGATAAGAGGCTTGGACATAACCAGCCTCTTTTTTATGTGATTAGACTTCACTGAATAAATGGGATTACTCAAACTATTGCAGGCAAAAATGCAACAAAAGGTACTACTCTCATCACTGAATCAAATTCGCCTAAGAGGAATATGTTACTTGTTCCATTATTGAACTACTACCACTTTCACTACGTTTAGAAGTGAGAGATTCCTAAGATCACCGGCGTAACCGCCAGTTATTGATTAGGCTATCCCCGCAGCCCCTGCGGTTAGAAGTCTGTTCGCTTCCTTTTCAAGATTTATACTTGCGTTAAGATCTCGGTCGTGATGACTTCCACATTTCAGACAGCTCCATTCACGCAAAGCCAGATTCTTAACGTCTTTGTTTCGATCTCCACACTTCGAACAAAGTTGACTCGATGGGAATGTTTTTCCTACGACTACAATCTGTTTGCCGTACCACTTCGCTTTATATTCAAGCATTGTACGAAATTGTGACCAGCTAACTTCGCTAATTGATTTAGCCAATTTTTGATTTTTAAGCATAGTAGTGATTTGCAAGTCTTCTATTCCGATTACATCGTGGTTTTTGATGATATCGGTTGAGAGTTTATGCAAGTAATCCTTTCGCTTATTCGCAATGCTTTCCTGGATACGCGCAACTTTGACACGTTGTTTTTGATAATTTCTCGCTTCACTTAGCTTACATTTTCTTTTGATAGCTAGTTCTCTCCGTCTTGAGAGAATCCGTTGCGCTTTCGCTAACTTCTTCTCTAATGAACGAAAGTACTT